>CBDBEZ010000069.1:0-128642 GCA_965204485.1 Verrucomicrobiales bacterium | reverse complement strand
GTGGACACACGGCCATCTATTTTGCCCGTCAAATCGCCGCCTCCATGCGAGAGGATCGATGGTGGCCGCCACCGGCTCCGGGCTGAGGAACGCCCGCCCCGCGCTCTCGGTAACCTTGGGTTCGCGTCCGCCATCGGAGCGGTCTGGCTCCCTGTTGCCTATTGCCGACAGGGGGATCCATTTCGCGGCTCGAGCCCTCCGAAATTCGCCCGAGAACCGCCACACGAAACTGTTCGCCCTCTTAGCGCCAGCTTCAACACGCTCAACACCCACCAATTCAGGCCATTACGACTCTTTCCGACGTCCGTCTTACGGAATCGCTGGCTGCAGAGAAATCTCATCGCCTCCACGCTAAACCGCCGCTACCGTGTCGGCGAGCCCAAACTCTCGTCTCCAAAGCCGTCGACCTCAAAGCGAAAAGCGACCAGGCGATCTCGCCAATCACGCAGCGCCCGGTGTTCCGGCGAGAGGTCGTGATGTCCTCCATAACAGAGATTCTCGATCACCCCTAACAAGGCATAGTCCGTATAAATCGGGGCGGAGTCGCTCAAGAGAAAGCGCCCGTGTTTCAATCGTGTGTCGAATCGTTCCAGAACCCTGTCGACCGCCGACCTCGCACTCGCTTCCTCGCGTTTCCAGACATCCACACAGCCGCGGCCAAATCGGCGCTCTTTGTGCCGAATCACCATCACCCTCGCCACGGGATCCTCGATGGTCGGCAAGTAGTGAACGTCACAGAGCTTGAAGGTGATCGCTTCCAGATCGCTCTCGAAATAGCGGATCAAGATCTCGTGCACGCCCGAGAAACAATCCGGAAACAGGCGTCCTCCTGCGAACACACGATCCACGTAGCGCGCCACATCGAGACTGTCGTCATTCCGCTCTTGGATCACCGCTTCACCGTGCTGCAGGACCGGCACTTGATAATAGGCTCCGCCCGTGACCCGGATCACTTCGCTCCGGTCCCAGTTAGGCACCGGCACTCGCTCAAACGGGATCCCAAAAGCGGCCAAGGCTCTCGTGATCGGGATGCAGTAGGGGCTATGAGCCATCTCATAGACGCGCAGAGACATGACTCATCCTGACGGCGACGCCCGCGGCGCGCAACTCACATTCACGCTGTTTCAGCGACGCGAGACGCAACCAGCCCGGCTATTAGTTAAGCTATCCAAATTATTAGCTTATCCAAGAAGCCGTCACCATCTAACTAAAAAAGTAAGAACCATTGACCATCAACCTCTTGAGACCTCTTCGCTTCGTGATAGACTGAACCGTCCCAGGCCTCCGCCCACGCTCCCGCCCCGCCTACGTCGCCGCTCTCGCCATGCGTTTCATCGTTCTTTTGTTCATCCTTCTCTGCCTACTCAGCGTCGCCAAGGTGGCCCTGCTGCGCTGGCGGGAGAAACCTGCCCCTCCGGCCGCCACGCTCTCGGCCTGGGAGGCCGATGGCCGACTCCGAGCCTACCCCACCGCCCGCCTGAGCCGCTGGAATGGACTCGTCTACAGTCCCTACCTCCAGGAAACTCTGCTCGACGTCGAGGCCTTCCAGCCTGGCGATCTCGTGCGATGCGGCGGCAGCCTGCGACCCTTCTATGTTCCCCTGCGCCACGACCTCCACTTCGGCGAAATCGCCGGAGAATGGAAAATCCGCTGTGATGAATTGCCCGGCGGCACGGAGTATCACCTCCGCTTCTTGCCCGAGACCGCCGGGGTCTCCGGCACGGGGCGACGGGTGATGGACCGGGGCCGTCGGCTCCCGCCTTCGGAGCAGCCCGAAATCAGCTTGCGCGGCCATTTCGATGGCGACCAGCTCGTCTGCGGCTTCGAGGAGCGATTGGACGAGGACCAGAAGCTCAACGGACGCTTTCGATGGGCCTTCAGTTCCGATCAAGACTTGTTGCAGGGGACCGTCGAGTTCAACTCGGGCATCTTCGTGTCCGAGGGTCGCCGAATCGCCGGTTCTCGCGGCCAATTTCCCACCTCGGGTGAGACGGCAGAGGATTTCGTCCCGCCCGGTTGGAAGCTTCTCGATCATCTCACGGGCGAACTCACCGCAGGTTCTCACGACGCCGACACCTCGGACGGCGATTTCCTCGTGCTGGTCACCGAGGAACCCGGCCGAAACCCGCTGCGCTGGCTGGTGCTGGCTCGCCGGCTCTACCGGTCGGAGGATTTCCAGACGATTCTCTTCACGCCCCACGCCTGCCGGAGCCGGGGCGAGCCGGGCCAGACGGACCCCTTTCAAGGGCTCGCCTTGCCGAAGACGATCCCCACGCCGGGCGGGACCTTCGGCCTGCGTCATCATCAGGCACTCGATTACCAGCACGCGGGAATCGATCTCTGGTTTCGCTATGACGGAGTACGGCGAGAGTGGCGGCTCGCGGAGGGCAAACGTTATCGGTGGGATCTGAACGACACTCAGAACGCGCCGGTATCCGAGGCGGTCATTCCGGGAACGGCACTCGTCGATTTCAAGATCGAAGAGATCCAATTCCGCAGCCCGGCTCCCCCTGCATTGGGGACGGCGCCCGCGCGGGAACTCACGGCGGTGCCCTGATCCGCCAGCCGCACCCGTCTCAGATCCTGGCAGATCAGAATCCGGCGTTGACCACGCACATCGGTCGCTATGGTTCCTCCATGTCCTCTCGCCTCAGACTCAGAGACCGCCGCCAACGCCGTCAATCCCGCCGCCGAGCCCTCGGATCCAGATCCGCCAGCCCGATTCCCCGCACGCCGCGTTCGCGACGTCCGCTCAAGCTTTCCCAACGGCGCAAGCTCCAGAGCGACCGGCGTGGAGACCGTGTCGTCGCCCAGGCGAGCAAAACGACTCTCCCGTCGAGGGCCAGCGCGGGCGCGGGCAAGGTTACGGCAACGGCCACGCCCGAATCCCCTTCCCAATTGCCGGCCCACAGACTGAGCGAAATCACCGGGATCACGCCCGGAATGGAGAGCATTCTCCATTCCCTCGGATACTCACGCTTTTTCGACATCGCTCATTGGAGCCCGACCGACATCGATCGCGCCGCCGAGGCCCTCGCCCTGCCTCCTCACCAAATCCACCAACAACAGTGGATCGAACAGGCTCGACGGCGCGGTTAAGCCAAACTCTCCAGCGAAGCGACGCTGCCGCATCCCCTCTTTCTGTTCGCGGTGTGCAGAGAAATCGTCGCGCAATCGAAGCGTCGGCGAGGCGGTGAATCGCCGATCATGATCACGCTTGGCCGACCTATCCCGACATCGCCACTCGCCCGGATATCGAATCGTGGCAGGATCGAGACACCGTTCTCACTCGAAAGGCCACGTCCCGCTGAGGATGGGAACCAGAGCCTCGAAATGCCCGGTGATCAGGTCCTCCACACTCGCTTTGGGAAACTCATAGGTAATGATCGGCAATCCCCGGTCCGCGCCCCAGGACCCAAGGCTGCCCGGGGCCGGATAGCCGACGCCGTCGCACACTGGCAGACCGGTGATCTCCCCTAACCAATTCGCCTCCGCCGAGTGGTTCGGATCGTCAATGCGGGCCAGCGGGGCATGCAAAGCCACCACCCGGGATGGCGAAAGCCGATCGATCAACTCCAGCAAAGCGCGCGTTTCCGGTTTCGAGGCCGGCGAGCTCCCCGTGCTCAGTCGCACCTCACTCGGCTCCTCAATGACCCAGCGGTGCGTGACCTCACTTCGCCGCCAATTCCGAGCGGGATGATTGCGATTGAGATCGACCCCACGAGCGTTGCCGCGGGTTCCTCGAAGCAAACCGTCAGGATTTGCCGCCAGGACCACGGCGCATCTCTCCAACGGCCGGGCCAGGGCGCGCAAGGCCCGGGACAGCACCACCGTGGTCTCCGGCTCCTCGCCGTGAATTCCTGCCACCACCAGGGTACAGACCCTCCCCTCCGCCGGCATCCAAATCTCCAGAGGCTGTCCCAGGACGGAGACGCCGAATCGCTCCGGATCCACCAAAAACTCGCCACAATCAGCCCGATTTCTCATCACGACCGCACCCTAGCCAAGACCGCGTGTCATGCCAATCCAATGCATTGACGCTGTCTTGGCGCTCGTGCTAACGTTCCAAGTCTCCTTTACACCATGAAACCCACTACCCCCACCCGGCGCAACAGCGGCTTGATCCGCCCCTCCGCCTGGCTCATCGCCTTGGCGACGCTCGGCACCGTCTCGGCCGAAGTCGTCATCAACGAAATTCACTATTCTCCCTGGCCGGACAACGAGGCGGTCGAGTTTATCGAACTCGTCAATCACGGCGAGGAACCCATCGACCTCAGTGGCTGGCAGTTCACCGACGGGTTCGATTTCACCTTTCCCAACGACACCTCATTGGACGGGAGCGCCTATTTCATTCTCGCCCAGAACGAGGCTCAGTACAATGAAGCGTTCGGCAGCATCTTCGTCGGGGGCAAGAAAGCCAATGGTGAGTTTGCCAGTGGCGGCTTGAGTGGTTCGGGTGAAAGCGTGGTCCTGCAAAATGCCGTGGGAGAGGTGATGGACCGGGGCCGCTACAATGACCGCTTTCCCTGGCCTGTCGCCGCCGGTGGCGGGGGCGCTTCCATGGAATTGATTCACCCCGAACTGGACAACGACCTCGGCGGCAGCTGGCGATCAAGCGCCGAGCCCACCCCGGGTGAGCGGAATTCGGTCTACTCGGAGACGGCACCCCCACAGATTCGCCAAATCGATCATTCCCCGAACCAACCCCTGCCGGGAGAAGACGTGGTGGTCACTGCCAAAGTCACCGATCCGCAGGGCGTCGCCACGGTCGTGCTTCGCTTTCAAGCGGTCGAGCCAGGAAGCTACCTCCCCCTGGACGATCCTCGCTACCTCACCGAGTGGACCGAGCTACCGATGCTGGACGATGGCCAGAACGCCGACAAAGCCGCGGAAGACGCCGTCTACACCGCCGTGCTTCCGGCTGGCTTGCAACAGCACCGGCACTTGTTGCGCTATCAGATCACCGTCGCCGACACGGAGGGCGCCGCCGTGACCGTTCCCTACCCGGACGACGGCCAGCCGAATTTCGCCTATTACTGTTATGGAGAGATGCCCGCCTGGACTGGCGCCATGGAGCCCGGCGAGACGGAACCGGTCACCTTTTCACCCGAACTCCTCCAGACCGTGCCGGTCTATCACTTGATCACGACCAAAGAAAATCACGTCGAGTCCCAACACATCCCGGGTTCCAGCCGGGGAAGCGGCTACACCGGCTCGGAGTATCTCTGGAGGGGCACCCTGGTCTACGACGGCGACGTCTATGATCACATCAGCTTTCGCGCCCGCGGCGGTATCTGGCGCTATGCCATGGGCAAAAACATGTGGAAGTTCCTCTTCAACCGGGGCCACGAATTCCAGGCCCGCGACGCACAGGGCGAGCCTTATCCGACCAAATGGCGAAGACTCAACTTCTCCGCCATCATCCAACAGGGCAACTTCGGGCATCGCGGAGAGCAAGGCCTTTTCGAGTCCGTCGGCTTCGACCTCTTCCGCATGGCCGGCGTGCCCTCCCCGCAAACCCACTACGTGCACTTTCGCATCGTGGAGAATCGCGGTGAATCCAACCTCTTCGCCAACCAATACGGCACCGACTTTCAGGGGCTCTACTTGGCGATCGAGCAAATCGACGGCCGCTTCCTCGACGCCCACGACCTGCCAGACGGCAACATCTACAAGATGGAAAACAACACCGGCAATCCTCCCAATCTCGGCGGTGAACTGAAACACCTTGGTGCCTACTCCGCCGTCTCCGACTCGAGCGACTTGCGCGCTTTCAAGAACGACGGCTACGAGCAACGCGCCAACTATCAGGATCCCGAATGGTGGGAAGCAAATCTGCACCTCGCGAACTACTACAGTTACCGTTCCATCCTCGAGTACATCCACCACTACGACACGGGCGCGGGGAAAAACTACTACTACTATCATGACTACACGGCCGACCAATGGCAGATCCTTCCCTGGGATCTCGATCTGACCTGGGACGACAGCATGTATTCGACGGGCAGTCCGCACCGTTTCAGCACCACCGCCCTGGCCATCGACGAGTTCGCGATCGACTACCAAAACCGCCTCGTCGAATTGGAGGATCTTCTCTACAATGAAGAGCAGACGGGACTCCTGATCGACGAGCGGGCCTCCGCCGTCTACACTCCGGGCGAGCCCTCGCTGGTCGACGCCGACCGTATGATGTGGGATTACAATCCCATCATGACCTCCCGATTCGTCAACCCTTCCAAATCGGGCACGGGTCGCTACTACCGCGCCACCCCGTCGCGGGATTTCGCGGGCATGATTCAGAAAATGAAAGATTACGTCCCCCACCGCATCGCTTTCGCCAAGAATCGCTTCATCAATGAAGGCCTGATGCCAAAGGCCCCGACGGTCGAGTATCTGGGACAGGACGGCTACGGAGTGGACGACCTCCGCTTCTCTTCCACCGCCTTCAAGGGTGGCAGCATCTTTGCGCCGCAGGAATTCGGGGCCATGACATGGCGCTTGGCAGAGGTGACCGACGTCACGGCGGAAGGGTTTTCGCCGGAGCCGCCCAATCAGTATGAAATCGACACCGTGTGGGAGAGCGAAATCCTCACGGAGTTCACGCCCGAGATCACCCTTCCAACGGCCGAGATCCGTCCGGGACGTGTTTACCGCGTGCGGGCTCGCATGATGAACACCGGCGGCTACTGGTCTCACTGGTCGGGTCCCGTCCAATTCATGGCCGGCAGTCCTAACATTCAGACCTATCTCGATGGTCTGGTGATCTCCGAGATCCTCTTCGCGCCCGCAGAAGCTACCGAGGCTGAGCTGCAGGCCGGCTTCGCCACGGAGGATTTTGAATTCATCGAGTTGCTCAATCTCGGCGATACGGCCCTCGATCTCGCTCCTGTCCGTTTCACCAAAGGGATCGATTTCGACTTCACCGAGGCCTCGGTGAAGCAACTCGAACCGGGTCAACGCTTGCTCCTCGTCCGCAATCGAGCCGCCTTCGAGAGCCGCTACGGGCCCTCCGGGGCGGTCATCATCGGCGGCTACGGCGATGGCGAGGCGAACAAGCTCGACAACAGCGGCGAGCGCCTCAAGCTCTCTTTCGGCGCGGGCATCGCCATCCGCGACCTCACCTACGAGCCGGGTGAAGGCTGGCCCGATCCGGAGGATGGTTTCTCCCTGACACTCGTCGACACCACTCAGCCGACCGACCATGCGGCGGCCGGAAGTTGGGGGATCGGCAGTGTCTTCGGAGGCACCCCCGGCTCGGCGGATGACGGCGTGGTGGTGGTGGTCGACCCTGAGCCAGGCCAGAGCGGTTTCCTCGAATGGCAAACGGCTCGGTTCGACGAGGATCAGCGAGCGGATCCGCTCATTTCCGGAATACTGGCGGATCCCGACCGAGACGGCTGGGTCAATCTCCAGGAATACGCTTTCCTTGGCGAACCCCTTGCTCCCGACGGCCCGCTCGCCACCGTTCAAGCCGGGCCCAACGGCGGTCTGGAATGGCGCTTCACCCGGCCGAAGGCCATCCCCGACGTCGACTTCGCCCTTCAGATCTCCGACGATCTCGAGAAATGGGTTCCTTTGCCAGCCGCTCCAGCCACCGTGGAAAGCGACGGCGACCGGGAAACCGTCATCCACGCGCTCGACCGCCAATCGGCTCGTTTCTGGCGAATCCTCACCACTCTCAAGAACTGAAGCTCCACCCACCTCCCACTGAAACCCCATGAAAATCCCTTACATTGTCATGTTGGCGATCGGCCTGGCCGGCGCTTTCTCGCTCGGCCAGGCTCAGGTCATCATCTCGGAAGTCTGTACGGACAACACACGCTACGAAGACGAGGACACAGACACTCCAGACTGGTTCGAGCTCCACAACGTCGGTGACGCCGCCGTCAATCTTGACGGCTGGCAACTCGATGTATCTGAGGACTCCAGTCAACCCTGGATCATCCGTCATCTTGTTCTCCAACCCGGTGAGGTGCGACTCTTCTTCGCCTCCGGCAAGGACCGCCCAGGCAGCGGCAACACCATCGAAACCTATCGCCCACACACCGCGTTCTCGCTCTCAAACGACGGCGAGGAACTTCGTCTGCGAGAACCCGGGCCGGATTCCACTTCAACGCATGCCATCACCTACCCCGAACTGGGCAAGAATGTCGGCTACGGCGTGAAAGACGATGTGGAAGGCTACCTCTTTCCCGTCACGCCGAACGAACGAAACACGGCCGCGCCGAGCCCAAACACGCTCGCGCCCGACGTGGAATTCTCTCATTCGGGCGGCATCATCAAGGGTCCCCTCGAATTGCTCCTGGAAGTGCCGGGCCACCCCGAAGCCGTGATCCAGTATGCTTTCGACGGGGCAGAGCCCTCGCTGTTCACGCCAACCTACAGCGGCCAGCCGGTCGTGATTGACAGAACCACCACCATCCTCGCGCGCGCGCTTCTGCCTGATCATCTTCCCAGTCGCCTCCAGGGAATCGGCTTCATCCTGCTGGATGGCGATCTCAACGAGTTCTCGGAAACTGGCGAAACCTTTTCCTCGAACCTTCCGGTCATCGTCATTGATACCCTGGGGCAGAATGTCGATAACAGCCGAGCCTTCAAACAAACCACGATCAGTGTCACGAGACCCGGTGAAGAGAGCGGCCGAACGGTCTTGGGAGAACCGGCCGAGTACGCAGGACCCGCCGGCGTCCATCTCCGCGGAGAGAGCTCCGCCGGCTTTGGTCAGAAGAGTTACTCACTCGAACTTCGGGACGAAGACGAGGACGACCACGACGCCAGTTTGTTAGGCATGCCCGCCGACTCCGACTGGGCCCTCTACGGACCCTGGAGCGAGAAATCGCTGATGCGAAACAAGTTGACCTTCGACTGGATGCGCGAGTTGCGAGGCGATGACGGCACTTCGATGCGCTCGGAGTTCTGCGAGCTGTTTCTCAATCAGCGCGGCACGGAAACCCTCGGCTACGACTCCTACCAGGGCGTCTATCTCCTGATGGAAAAGATCAAACGAGGCCAGGATCGCGTTCCCATCGAAAACCTCAACGAGTATACCGTGGATCCTGACATGATCACGGGCGGCTACATCATTCGCAAAGACAAGGTCGACGGCGGCAAGGACAGCTGGTCCACCGGCACCTACAACATCCCGCTGCAGAGTTTCGATCCCGATCGCTTCAATCTGGAGCAGCTGGCCTACGTCAAGGCCTACATGAATCATTTTGAAAGCGCCCTCCGGGGCGACGATTTCACACACCCGACGAAAGGCTATCAGAAGTACATCGATGTCGAAACTTTCATCGATGCACAATGGTTTGTGGAGTTTACCAAGCAGGTGGACGGCTACGTTTTCAGCACCTATTGGCACAAGCCGCGCAACGGCCGTCTGCGGGCCGGTCCCCTCTGGGATTTCAACATCTCGCTGGGGAACGCCGACTACGCCACCGGCGACCGCTCCAAGGGCTGGCTCTACGACAATCGGGATGGTCACGGGCAAATCTGGTACCCGCGGCTTCACGACGATCCCGAATACCACCTGGCGCACTGGGATCGCTACTGGCAAATGCGCCACAGCATGCTCTCCGACGATGCGGTCGACGCCATCATCGACACCCACATGGTCACCTTGCTGGACGGCTACTCGGAAGACGTGGGCAACCGGGAACCGGAAAGCGTGCAGAATCCCGTCACGCGCCATTTCCGCAAATTCCCTCACCTGGGCAATCGCCAGTGGCCCAACCCCCCCGCCGAGACCCAAATTGACACCTGGCAGGAAGAAGTCGATTACATGCGCGACTGGTTCAAGGACCGCCTCGATTGGATCGATGACCAAAGCATGCCCAAGGGCACGCAAGTCTATCGGGCGCCCCGCTTGAGTCATCCCGGCGGCGACCTCGTCGAGGCGATCGACCTCGAAATCATCCCGCACAAAGGCGGTCTCTTCGATGCCAACAAGTATCCCCAGGAAACCCTCTACTACACGACCGACGGCACCGATCCTCGCCTTCCCCGCGGCGACCTGAACCCTGAGGCCAGGGTTTACTCCGAGCCTGTCCGCGTCGACGGCACTATGACCGTCCAGGCTCGCCTGCTCGACGACGGTCACTGGTCTCCCAAGAGCCAAGGCACCTACCTGCTCGACGTCACGCCCGCATCGGCTCAGAACCTGATCATCTCGGAGATCATGTATCATCCAGCCGATCCCACCGGAATCGAAGCCTTCAGCGGCCTCAGCAACAGCGGCGTCTTCGAATACCTCGAACTCACCAACATCACTGCGAACATGATTGACCTCAGCGGCGTCCGCTTCACGCAAGGGATTCAGTTCGACTTCTCGCTCCTCCCTGCCAGAGAACGCCTCATCCCGCCCTTCGGTTCGGTGTTGTTAGTGAACCATGTGGAAGGGTTTCAGCGCCGTCACGGCGACGTCGACCCCACCCGCATCCGAGGCACCTACCTCGGCCGCCTCGACAATGGCGGGGAACGCCTGACGCTGGAGAACGCCGAGGGTGGGGAGTTCCTCTCCATCCGTTACGACGATGAAGATCCGTGGCCCATCGCTGCCGATGGCAGCGGCTTTGCGCTGGTTTGGGCGGGCTTGGTGGATGCCAACCCGGACGAAGCCGAAGCCTGGCTCATCAGCGAGGCCGAGGGAGGCACCCCCGGAACTCATCCGGTGACCGATTCGGGGGGCGGCGATCCCGGCACAACGGAGCCCGACGCCGATTCCGATCGCGACGGCGTGACCGACGGCGTCGAGATTGCCTTCGGCTCCGACCCCAAAGATCCGCAGTCCCGCTACCTGCCGCGTCTCCGTGCCAACGAGGCTTCCTTTCAGCTCTTGCAAAGACATCACTCCGGAGTTTCGCACGATCGGGTGTGGGTCGAGAAATCCGTCAATCTGACTGACTGGGAGGTCATGGAAACGGGGCCATCGGAGATCTCGGAGACTCACGAGAACGACACCGTGACCCGCGTTTGGAACCTCTCGCCGGAGGACCACGAAGCGAAAACTTTTCTCCGGGTCCGTGTGGACATCGATTGATCCGCCGGAATCCATCCCATCCGCGGCGTGTCGAAGAATCGAAATCAATCATTCATGAAACGTCTCCTCGTTCTCCTTGCCTTCACTGCCTTCACTGCCTTCGCCAGCCAATGGCCCGCCAATTCCTCGCCACCTAACATCCTCTTGATCTACACCGACGATCAAGGGACGCTCGATCTTGGCTGCTACGGATCGGACGACCTCCACACGCCGCACCTCGATGCCCTGGCAAAAAGAGGGGTCCGCTTCACTCAAATGTACGCACCCTCGGCAATCTGCTCGGCTTCACGAGCGGGCTTGCTCACCGGGCGCTTTCCCGCGCGGGCCGGCGTCCCCGGCAACGTCTCATCCGCCAAGGGCCAGGCCGGCATGCCGACGGAGGAGATCACCCTGGCCGAGCTCTTGTCCAACGCCGACTACGACACGGGCCACGTAGGCAAATGGCACCTCGGCTACACACCCGATACCATGCCCAACGGCCAGGGCTTCCGTGAATCCTTCGGCCACATGGGCGGCTGCATCGACAACTACTCGCACTTCTTTTACTGGAACGGGCCCAACCGGCACGACCTTTGGCAAAACGGTGAGGAGATCTGGCGAGACGGCGAGTTCTTTGGAAATCTCATGGTCAAGGAGGTTCAGCGCCTCCTTTCCCGCGAGCGAACCCAGCCCTTCTTTCTCTACTGGGCCATCAACTTTCCTCACTACCCCATGCAGGGCACCGCCAAGTGGCGCGCCGTCTATCGTCATCTCGATTCTCCCCGACGGCAACACAACGCCTTTGTCTCCAGCGATTCCGTAAGACGGCGTCGGAAAGAGTCGTAATGGCCTGAATTGGTGGGTGTTGAGCGTGTTGAAGCTGGCGCTAAGAGGGCGAACAGTTTCGTGTGGCGGTTCTCGGGCGAATTTCGGAGGGCTCGAGCCGCGAAATGGATCCCCCTGTCGGCAATAGGCAACAGGGAGCCAGACCGCTCCGATGGCGGACGCGAACCCAAGGTTACCGAGAGCGCGGGGCGGGCGTTCCTCAGCCCGGAGCCGGTGGCGGCCACCATCGATCCTCTCGCATGGAGGCGGCGATTTGACGGGCAAAATAGATGGCCGTGTGTCCACGGCGTATCTCTGGCTTCAAGTTGCGCTTGTGGAAGCAGTGGAACACGGCGTGGGCCATGAACATGATCAGCCACAGAACGAGAATGGAATTGGGATGATGATGATAGCAATGACCGGAATGCCAGCGGGAGCAGAGTTCGTTAAAGCCTTCGTTTTCGACCTTCCAACGGTCGTGCCCGAAATGGAAGATGGTCTTGGCATCGGCCATTGAGCGGGGCATGGTCGTCGCCCACCACCAGTGGCTATCGATGGGAGTCTCGACCCAATCTCCAGCGACGCGCTCGCGACGGATGCCAGTCTCATGGGAATGAACAACGCGAAGAGGAGTGTGAATGGATTCAGTGCAGAAGCCCTCAGCCTCTTGTAAATGAACGTGCCGCGCGGGCTTGCCCGGTGCAGCCGGAGTCTCAAATGATTCTGGCTCTTGCTCCTCAAGGGGCAGGAGCGTGCGGGCTTCGGACAATAGCTCAGGCTGATTATCCTTGAGTACGGCAACAAGGTATTTGCCGTGGTCTTCAAGAAGATTGATCACGGAGGGACGCAGGTAGAGCGCATCACGTCAAAGCAGCGTGGGTGGTCCTTAAGGACGCGAGTTATCAGCCGTATAGCCGCAGCGACTTCGTCGTCTCCAGGATCTCCGTCTTCACCAGGCTCAAGCATTTCCACGTCGAGAAGCAATTGAAAATCCTCACAGATAATCTGAAACGCGACCAAGCGGTGGTAGAACTGTGTTTTGACCTCGTCTCCGACGGCGATCCGGCGTTGGAGACACTTTGGACAACAACGTTTGTAGCTACAGTGAGTTTCGTGACCATCGACGGCGGCAAGCATCCAACCGCGCTGTGGGGCAAGGATTTTGTTGCGTTTGAGGCAGAAGTAAATGTGTCCGAGACACCCTCGCACACTGTCAGGCTCGATGCGCTCGGAGACATACGCCAGTTCGTCGGCGCTGGGCAAACGGTGATTACCGAGCCAACGGGTCCAGCTGCTCTTGTTCCGGTGTTGCTCGAGTTCGTTGAAGCTTGGTAACCGGCAGCAGAACATGGCGAAGAATGCTGCCGGGAAAACTCGAGTGGGAATCTGTGGTTTGGGACGAGAGTCACGCACCCGCAGCCTCCACTGTTGGCGGAGGCTGAAAATCTTGTCCGCGTAAGTTAGTAGTCGCGTGAGAATGGTCGCTTCTTTTTTGGTGGAGAATTGCGCCCGGACTTGGCTTTGCCGGCTGATTTCTTACCGGTCTTGCCCTTCTTCTTGGCGGAGCTACTCGCCGCTCTGGCCTTGGTTTTTGCCTCCTCGAGTCGGAGGCGCCCCTGCTCGTCGAGGGCTTCCAGCAGAGCATTCGCCTTCTGGAAATCATCGATCCAGCGTCTCGCCTGAGCTTCCAACGGTCTGGGGACGTGCAGCATGGTGGTCTTGCCCTTGCGAGTCTGACCGATGGCCAAGGAGCGATGGCGCAAGGAGTCGTCGGAAGCGCAACGGCAAGTGGGCTTGCCGCATTTACGAGAGAGTTCGATGGGCGAGCCGTGAAGGAAGCCTTCGGCCTGGTCGAGGAGCTGGCGGAGGCGGCTGCGAATCTGGCGTTCGGTGGGGGGCAGGGAGTTTCTGCTTGGCATGAAGGTCGGCTCGTTCGGCGCACTGTAATATAATACTATTACAGAAACAAGCTTAAAAAAGATGAAATAACGAATGCGAATTTGCCATGGGGTCAAAAATGGGCGCCGCCGATCCGAATTACCCAAAAATACAGGGCTTGAGCCGCCTCAGCCGCCTATCTTACGGAATCGCTGGCTTTGTCTCCACGCTGGACGAAATGATCGGTGAGGTGCTCGGCCAACTGCGTTCACTGGGGCACGAGGATGACACCCTCGTGATCTTCCAGTCCGACCACGGGCACTCCACCGAGGAGCGAGCTTTTTTCGGCGGCGGCCATGCGGGTCCCTATCGCGGCGCCAAGGGATGCCTCTTCGAGGGCGGTCTGCGCGTGCCTTCACTGGTCGCCTGGCCCGGGACGCTCCCGGAGGGCGCCGTGCGGGATCAAATGGTCGCCGGAATCGATTGGTTTCCCGCCATCGCCGAACTCACCGGCACGCCCTTGCCCGAGGTTCACCTCGATGGACGATCCCTCGTTCCCGTCATCCGAGACGCCTCTAGCCCGTCGCCGCACGAGGACCTCTACTGGCAACTTGGCCAGGGCGAAAAGGCCCAGTGGGCCGTGCGCCGCGGGCCCTGGAAGTTGTTAGGCAACCCAAAAGATCGCAGTCAAAAAGGCACCCTGGACCCTGAGAGAGACCGATTGTTTCTCGTCAATCTCGACGCCGATCTCAGTGAATCGCGCAACCTGGCGAATGACGAGCCGTCGATCCTCGGTCAGCTCCTGGAGATTCGAGACAGGGAAGCCGACTCCATCACGCCCTGACACAAGAGCAGGCGGCCCGACAGGTTCTGCTGAAAGGGAGGGCGGTCGTCCCGAGGCCGTCTCAAAATGGCCCAGGACCGCCTCACAAAATATGAGAATTTTAGTTTCGATGATGGTTGATCTCACATTCCGGCGGAATTCCGCGGTGCCCTCTCGACCGAGCTTCGTCTATCGCGACGCGGTAGGGCGCGAATAGCGCATCTACCTCGGCTACCTCGGCTCCAGCGCGACTTCAGGCCGCTTTGGCTTGCTTTCCTGTTCCGTCGATTGGCGCGTTCTGGGCGGCCATCCAGTGCCGATACATCACTTTCAAGTTCCAACTCGTACAAAGCATCATCCACTGCGTCCTCACTTTCTCCAATCCCTTGAGCCTCTTCAGCAGAATCTGTGGGTGCCCAGGCGGCGCGATTCACCTAGAATCCTGACCAGCAACAAGTTATATCCAATCTTAATGAGCATCAAAGTTGTGGCAACAAGCCAGCTGCCCATCCAAACCTCGGATTTGCGAGGACAACGCTTGCGCCGGGGCTGCCCCTGGTAGGGCTCAGCCCATGAAACAAGTAGTTTCAGCAGTTCTGGGGTCCAGGGGCAGCGGGACCCGGCGTCCAGCGTTCCCGGAGCAAATCCGGAATTTCACCCACAGATTCTGCTGAAGACCCTCCCTTGAATGTCCAGCGCCAGAACTCTCCGTTCTTTTTGATCTGGCCGAATACTGGCTCCACGATTCCTGCCCGTTGCTTGAGAAGCTCCTTGTTTTCTTCCTTGTTCATCTTCTCTTTGTGCCTCTCCACCGACACATTCCAGGGGCTGATGTCGATGGTCCGCCCCGTGGCGATCCTTCGTGCATGTTCCAAAGGCGGGGCAATTCTTGCAGGTCGACGGAGCGCCGCGATAGACACTCACCGGAACACCTTCTTTGACTCGTTCACGCCTGAAGGGGAGCGATTGGCCTTGGGGACATGTCACCACGTCGGCCTCAGCGTCATAGACGAAGTTCGATGCGTGATACTCTTCGTCCTTCTTGTTGACTGATTGCGGAGGCGGAGGCATCAATCACCACCTCATGGCCGGCCTCTTCTGCCAGGCCGATTTGTTCAGCGCTCGGGTAGCCGGCGTCACCGAGAGAAACCGGTTGGCTGGCCGGCTTGCCATCATTCTCTTGCTCTTGCTGATAAGTGGCCAGGTTCTCAGCAGCCTGATCCAACATCGGCGTTAGTTGCCGCAAATCGGTGGCCTCATTGACAGCATGAGAAATGACCGGAAGTTGTGGATGAGGGCAGCTACCGGAACACCATTCGAAGTTCGATGATGGGTTAGGCAGCGGTTTGCTGCTCGATGCCGTCCACGAAGATGATTCCTTGCACGACTTTGTCAAGTTGACGATATCCGTTCAGTCGACGCCAGCCTTTCTCGGCTTCCAGGCCGAGCTTGTAGACCATTGATAGGGTTGCTTTCCTCGATCCGCACCCTTTGGTTTGTCGGGTCTTCAGCAGAATCTGTGGGTGAAATTCCGGATTTGCTCCGGGAACGCTGGACGCCGGGTCCCGCTGCCCCTGGACCCCAGAACTGCTGAAACTACTTGTTTCATGGGCTGAGCCCTACCAGGGGCAGCCCCGGCGCAAGCGTTGTCCTCGCAAATCCGAGGTTTGGATGGGCAGCTGGCTTGTTGCCACAACTTTGATGCCCATTAAGATTGGATATAACTTGTTGCTGGTCAGGATTCTAGGTGAATCGCGCCGCCTGGGCACCCACAGATTCTGCTGAAGAGGCGAAAAGATTTGCGGCGAGCCGGCGGCGCCGGCGCTCGAGGGCACCACGCGGGAAGCGAACCGCGACGATCACGCGACCTCGAGTTCGATCGAGCGTTGCCCGAGGCTCAGGGCCTCGGGCTCAAGGAAGCGTCGTGCGCACTCGCAGGAACCGCTCCGTCCAGACCGCATCCTTGGTCAGCTGCAGGACGCGGAAACGTTGGATCTCCGTGGCGGCGTCCGGTCCCGGGCGGGTCTCCAGGTGCTCCAGCGCCGGATCGGGCACGGCATTCCAGTCGGCCAGGGTGCGCCCGGTTTCCACGACAAGGGCATCCGCCACGCCCACCCGGCGAGACATTTCAAAGATCGGGAGGTCCTCGGCCGAGCGTTCCACCGCCACGTGGGGCTTGGAGGCCGCCTCTAGCGGATCGCTCCCCATCAGGAACTCCAGATAATTGACAAAATCATCGCCATCCGCGTCTTCGCCAGCTGCCGACCGCAATTCCCCTTCCGGGAAGACCGTCGCGCTCCACTGGGCGTAGGTGAGATCGCCACCCACACCACCTCCACCTTCCAGAGGTGCCGGGGAGTCTTCCGGCGTGCTGGGCTCGCCAGCTCCCTCCCTTGCTGGAATCGGGCCGCGCCCCGGGGTCATCGAGCACCAAATAGTTACCCTCGCCATCGGTCCCGCGCGGCCACTGGTCGTTGTCGTTGAAGGCGAAATCCGCCACCGTGGTTTCGCCGGAAACCAGCAAGAGCCGCTCCCCGTCGTTCGAAAGACTTCCCTGATACTCGCCGATCACCGCAAGCGCGGTGCCATAGCGCGCCTCAAAAGCCGCCGCGTTCTTCACCAAGAACACCGTCTGACCCGGCTCGATTTCCTCGTGGGAGGGCCTGTCCGAAATCGAATCGGATCCCCTCCGTCAGTTCGAGCCCTCGCAAACTCACCGTCTGTTCGCCAAAGTTCTGCAGGCCCATGAACTCAAAATCCTTGCGCGAGAATCCCTTGGCCTTCTCCGATTCGCTCGCACCGGGAGGATGATAGTTGATCAACGCGATGGTCAGGTTTTCAGAGGCCGCCGGAACCGCTCCAACGACGAAGGTCGCCTCCAGGAGGGGTGACCACTCCTTGGGTCCGAAAACACTCGCCTGATGAAGGCGGGCCCTCACCGTCGCACTGCCATCGAGCGCCACCGGCCCGTCATACTCCATGGCCAATTCGGAGAGATCTCCGCCCGGTAAGCGCGGGATCCGAATCATCGAGGGTGTAGACGATGTTACCCTTGGCAAAAACCGACTTCTTGATCTCAACGGCGTAGCCCTCCTCAAAGAACCCTCCGTGATCCGTGAAGGTCGGCAGATCAAGATCTCCCAGCCAGCCGCGGCTCTCGAACTGGTCGACCGCAATGTCCACGCGCCGGGGGAAATACTCGTTCATGATCCAGTCGCGGTGCGTGTCCCAGTCCTCCTTCGTGTAGGGTTGACTGACCCCGTAGGCAGCGTCACCCCATCGCGCCGATTCCAGAATGATCGCCCGATCGATCTCATCCGTCCGCCGCTTGTAAGCTCCTTGCAAACCCTCCACCGACATCACGCCACCATTGAAGAACTGCTTGGCGACGTGGTCGGCAAAGCGAATGCGATAGTCGTCGTTTGCCATCAAGTCATGGTGCAAGGCCGTCGGCCCGCCGGCGACATCACGTCCCGTGATGTCGTCGTTGAGACTCTGAAAAACCTTCTCCGCATCCCAGGAATGATAACGCCATTTCCCGTCGGAAATGTTCGGGTTGTAACTCACATAGTAATTCTTGGGTCCCCAGTCCCCGTTGCCCAGACCCAGATTGACCAGCATATAGGCAATGAAATCGTCCACCTCGAGGATCTCCTCCACCGCGGCGTAGCCCGCGACGCTGTCCGCATCGCGCGCCAAGGAGTGCAGGTCGCGATAAGGTTCGAGACTGCCGCTCACCACCACCGTGCCGTGACGAATGTCGATCCAATCTTCGCGTTCGCCACCCCGATAGGAAACATTGAAGTCTTCGTCAGGCCGCTCGTGCAGGTTGTATATCCCCCAATACACGCCGTTCACAAAGGTGTGGACGTAGCGACCGTGCGGACTGATGCCTCCCATGGCTCGATGAAGGTCGGCCGCGATCTGATCGCGCAGATACTGGGCACGTCGCCGTTGTTCCGTCGGTTCCGAGCCGCCCTGATAGGCCCAGGTGTTGTTGTGCCGGGCGTCCACCGTGAGCGTGTTGAACTCGTCGGTGGCCGTGGGGTCGCCATAGAGCGGGTAGCGCAGGCGGCCGGGCCCTCCAAAGTCGCGATCGAATCGCAAACGCATCGAGAGTTTCTTGATCTTCCAGCGTTGCGGGCTGGTCTGACCGACAATCCGCACCGCGCAATCGATTTGAAATCCCTCCGTCCCGTCGGGATGGATCAGCTCTGCGGAGCAGGGTTTGTCAATCCCATCCTCGGCAATCTTGCCCGGATAAATTCCCTTTGCCGTGGAGAAGAAATCGTCCGGCTCCAGCACGATCGACAAAGCCGGCAGGGTTTTGAAATCCTCGATGAGGGTGTCCCGGTAGGCGGGATCTTCCACCACGCGGGGATCCATTTCGTAATCGGCCGGCTCGCCGTTCCACTCCTCCGGAAGATGATCTCCCGTCTGACGAATCACGTCGTCGAGAAAAAGGTAGGTCTGCGTGTCAACATTGTTGGACACGAGGCCGCCCTTCATCGCCACCGCTCGCAGGGTCGTCGTCCGGTCGATGGTGATGGGACCGTCGTAAACCTCGCCAATCGGTCCGGTGAAGACGCTCCCCTTGTCCGGAACACGGCCGTCGGTCGTGTAGAGGATGGTCACTCCCTCCGTCTCTTTCGCCGTCGTGATCTCCACCTCAAACGGCGCGTCACGGAAGCTCCGATCCTCGCTGAAGCGCGTGTCGCCCACAAAGCCTAACAAAACTTTGGACCCGTTCGAGGCACCCGGCGTCGGCTGATTGAAATATCCGATGGCGTCACCCGAGAAACCGTAAGAAAGATCGGCGCGTTGTTTCGGGTAATCTTCGAAAGCCGAGACCGCCGATCCATCTGGAGCGATCAATGCCAGGTAGCCGCCATCCTTTGCCAAGCGAAAATCGGCGTGAAGTTCGCCGGCGGGATCGTTTCGGCTCTCCTCCGAAGCAAAGATCAACAGATAATCTCCCGCAGCCAGCTCCACCTCGGGAAAGGCCCAGCGATCTGGAACGCCCGCGTCGTCCGTCAGGTGATAGCCCGCCAGGCTCACCGGGCTGTCGCCGGGATTGTGAATCTCGATCCAATCCTCGCTTTCCCCCTGGAGCGTCGCCTGACCGGTGGCGTTGGATGCCAGGAACTCCGAAATGACAGGGGAAGCGGAGGCCAACCCTGGAATGAGGCCGAACGTGAGCAGGCGGAGGGCGCGAAGTTTCATGGGATGAGTGCGGTCAAGGGGTTGGTGCGGTTAAGGGATAACCCAACAATATGGCAAAATCGAAAGAATCGTGCAATCATTGGCTGCGCCGAGGTCCGCCCGCGCCCGCCATGGCCCTCTGGACACCGCGCGTTCCCTGACAGAGGGAGGGCAGCGCTCCCGAGCTGCCGAATTCTCCGCTTGCGGTGAGTTGGTTTTTTCCAGCGGGAAAGCCACGGCGGTTGGGGAGAGGCCGTCTCAAAATGGCCCAAGACCGCCTCATAAAATGCCTCTTCAGCAGAATCTGTGGGTGCCCAGGCGGCGCGATTCACCTAGAATCCTGACCAGCAACAAGTTATATCCAATCTTAATGGGCATCAAAGTTGTGGCAACAAGCCAGCTGCCCATCCAAACCTCGGATTTGCGAGGACAACGCTTGCGCCGGGGCTGCCCCTGGTGGGGCTCAGCCCATGAAACAAGTAGTTTCAGCAGTTCTGGGGTCCAGGGGCAGCGGGACCCGGCGTCCAGCGTTGTCCTCGCAAATCCGGAATTTCACCCACAGATTCTGCTGAAGACCCGGTTTGTCGAGTCCGATGGCGGACCGTGGCAAACGTCGACTCAATCGGGTTTGTCGTCCGGATGTGTCTCCAGTGCTCGGCTGGAAAGTCGTAGAACGTTAGTAGAGTTTCCTTGTCTTTCTTCAGGCAGGCGCACGCTTTCGGATACTTGGCTTCGTAGAGCTTGAGAAACTCGTCATAGGCTTCCAAGGCGGCTTTCTTTGTTTCCGCCATGTAGATTTCATGGATGCGTTCCTTGGCAAGGGGCTGCGCTTTCTTCGGCAGCTTGTCGAGGATGTTGGCTGTCTTGTGCACCCAACATCGTTGCTGTTTGCTTGTCGGATATTCCTCTTCCAAGGCGCTCCAGAACCCGAGAGCTCCATCGGCGATACTCAGTTTCGGAGGGATCTTCAATCCTCGTTTCTTGAGGTCTCTGAGCACATTTTTCCAGGACAGTTTGCTCTCTCGTTCTCCATCGCTGATGGTTACCAATTCCTTGGTTCCATCGGGTAAGGAGCCGACGATTACGAGAACACATGGGCGGTCGTCATTGAGCCTGACATTGAAGTAGATCCCGTCGGCCCAGAGATAGACGTATTCCTTGTCGCTGAGGTCACGCTTGCTCCATTGCTCGCGTTCTTTCTCCCATTGCTCTTCCTCGTCGAACGATGTTGGCTGCAGAAAGACCCGATGCGTTCTCACCGAGGATCGGCTCTAAGGCTCGACTCATCTCGGAGGTTGAGATTCCTCGCAGGTAGAGTGCCGGGATGAGGTTGTCCAGTGAGGCGACTCGGCGGAAGTAAGGCGGGAGGATGGCGCTCGTGAATCGGTAGCCTGATCGGTGATCATTGATCCTGGGCTGCCGAACAGAAACGTTTCCTATTCCAGTCTGAAGTTGTCGCTTCAGGAAGATGGCCGTTGCGAACGACTTGGCGATGACCCTGGTCATCACGCTGATGTTGATGGGCTTGAATGTACCCCATAGTTTCATAAATCGGGGCAAGAATCCCAAGAAAATAGTGGCAGGGGCCTTTGGGATAAGGTTGATTTGGAATCTACCAAAACACCAAACACTTCAACCCAAAAGCCACCTACAGTGAGAGTAGCACGACGTACGATTCATGCAAAGTCCAGAACGATTCCGGCGATCAAATTTGAAGATCAAGAACTGACCTCTTTCGGCGGTCTCGTTATCTTTCGGAAGCTCTTTCAGGAATTGGATCTGGAGGGGAAGCTTCAGCAGTGCTTTGATCCACTGGATCGGCGCATGTCCCGCTTCTACAAGTTCCACAAGGTTTTCATGTGTCTTATCGTGCATCTTGCACTGGGCTACTGGATGCTTCGCGATTTGGACTACTACCGAGATGATCCCCTTGTACGGCAGGTTTTGGGGATGCACCAATTGCCCAGTGTCCCAACGATGAGCCGGATGTTGGGAGAGGTCGACTGTCAAAGCCTTGAGAGGATGAGGGAGATGAATCGCTTCGTTTGCCTGTCGCGTCTCCAGGAGGAAGGAATCAAACTCATCACGCTGGATTTGGATGGAAGCGTGCAGAGCACGAGTCGCCATGCGGAAGGGACGGCTGTGGGACTTAACAAGAAGAAAAAAGGCGAGCGCAGTTATTATCCGCTGCTCGCGACGATCTCCCAAATCGGACAGATTCTCGATTACCTTCATCGAAGCGGCAACGTCCATGACTCCAATGGCGCGGTGGAATTTCTTCGCGACTGCGTGGAAAAGATTCGCAAGGTGCTGCCTGATGTGCAGATCGAGTTGCGCGCCGACAGCGCGTTTTTCAGCGATCAGATGGTTTCAGAGGCAAAGACCCTGGGCCTGGAATATACGTTCTCGGTGCCTTTCGAGCGGCTTGTGGAACTCAAGGGCATCATTGAGAAGCGCCGTCGCTGGTCCCGAACCCGAGGCGGAGAGGGAAAAACTCATCACTTCGAAATCCGCTGGAAGCCAAAAAGTTGGGCGCTCAAAGCGCGCATTCGAACCATGAGGCGCACTCAGCGCAAAGGACCGCTCCAACTGGATCTTTTCGAACCAGTCGAGGAGAACTATGAATACAAGGCGATCATCACCAACAAGACAAACACGGCCGCTCATGTGGTGAAATTTCATGAAGGGCGTGGCTCTCAGGAGAAGATTTTTGGCGAAGCCAAGAGCCAGGCCCAGATGGACTATATTCCGGCCAAGCGACGTGCCGCCAACGAAGCTTTCCTTTTGGCCAGTATCCTCACCCACAATCTCACACGCGAAATGCAGATGCGATCTGCGGAGCGGTCACGCAAATCGTCCCCCCAAAGGGCTGCGGAGTGGATGTTTGAAGGACTCGGCACGATTCGCCGCAAAATCATCCAACGTGCCGGACGTCTGACTCGCCCTCAAGGTCGACTCACATTGACACTCGGAGACAATCAGGCCGTCGAAGAAGAAATCGCCTACTACATGATCAGCGATTCCGTAAGATAGGCGGCTGAGGCGGCTCAAGCCCTGTATTTTTGGGTAATTCGGATCGGCGGCGCCCATTTTTGACCCCATGGCAAATTCGCATTCGTTATTTCATCTTTTTTAAGCTTGTTTCTGTAATAGTCTTATATTACAGTGCGCTGAACGAGCCGACCTTCATGCCAAGCAGAAACTCCCTGCCCCCCACCGAACGCCAGATTCGCAGCCGCCTCCGCCAGCTCCTCGACCAGGCCGAAGGCTTCCTTCACGGCTCGCCCATCGAACTCTCTCGTAAATGCGGCAAGCCCACTTGCCGTTGCGCTTCCGACGACTCCTTGCGCCATCGCTCCTTGGCCATCGGTCAGACTCGCAAGGGCAAGACCACCATGCTGCACGTCCCCAGACCGTTGGAAGCTCAGGCGAGACGCTGGATCGATGATTTCCAGAAGGCGAATGCTCTGCTGGAAGCCCTCGACGAGCAGGGGCGCCTCCGACTCGAGGAGGCAAAAACCAAGGCCAGAGCGGCGAGTAGCTCCGCCAAGAAGAAGGGCAAGACCGGTAAGAAATCAGCCGGCAAAGCCAAGTCCGGGCGCAATTCTCCACCAAAAAAGAAGCGACCATTCTCACGCGACTACTAACTTACGCGGACAAGATTTTCAGCCTCCGCCAACAGTGGAGGCTGCGGGTGCGTGACTCTCGTCCCAAACCACAGATTCCCACTCGAGTTTTCCCGGCAGCATTCTTCGCCATGTTCTGCTGCCGGTTACCAAGCTTCAACGAACTCGAGCAACACCGGAACAAGAGCAGCTGGACCCGTTGGCTCGGTAATCACCGTTTGCCCAGCGCCGACGAACTGGCGTATGTCTCCGAGCGCATCGAGCCTGACAGTGTGCGAGGGTGTCTCGGACACATTTACTTCTGCCTCAAACGCAACAAAATCCTTGCCCCACAGCGCGGTTGGATGCTTGCCGCCGTCGATGGTCACGAAACTCACTGTAGCTACAAACGTTGTTGTCCAAAGTGTCTCCAACGCCGGATCGCCGTCGGAGACGAGGTCAAAACACAGTTCTACCACCGCTTGGTCGCGTTTCAGATTATCTGTGAGGATTTTCAATTGCTTCTCGACGTGGAAATGCTTGAGCCTGGTGAAGACGGAGATCCTGGAGACGACGAAGTCGCTGCGGCTATACGGCTGATAACTCGCGTCCTTAAGGACCACCCACGCTGCTTTGACGTGCTCACTGCCGATGCGCTCTACCTGCGTCCCTCCGTGATCAATCTTCTTGAAGACCACGGCAAATACCTTGTTGCCGTACTCAAGGATAATCAGCCTGAGCTATTGTCCGAAGCCCGCACGCTCCTGCCCCTTGAGGAGCAAGAGCCAGAATCATTTGAGACTCCAGCTGCACCGGGCAAGCCCGCGCGGCACGTTCGTTTACAAGAGGCTGAGGGCTTCTGCACTGAATCCATTCACACTCCTCTTCGCGTTGTTCATTCCCATGAGACTGGCATCCGTCGCGAGCGCGTCGCTGGGGATCGGGTCGAGACTCCCATCGATAGCCACTGGTGGTGGGCGACGACCATGCCCCGCTCAATGGCCGATGCCAAGACCATCTTCCATTTCGGGCACGACCGTTGGAAGGTCGAAAACGAAGGCTTTAACGAACTCTGCTCCCGCTGGCATTCCGGTCATTGCTATCACCATCATCCCAATTCCATTCTCGTTCTGTGGCTGATCATGTTCATGGCCCACGCCGTGTTCCACTGCTTCCACAAGCGCAACTTGAAGCCAGAGATACGCCGTGGACACACGGCCATCTATTTTGCCCGTCAAATCGCCGCCTCCATGCGAGAGGATCGATGGTGGCCGCCACCGGCTCCGGGCTGAGGAACGCCCGCCCCGCGCTCTCGGTAACCTTGGGTTCGCGTCCGCCATCGGAGCGGTCTGGCTCCCTGTTGCCTATTGCCGACAGGGGGATCCATTTCGCGGCTCGAGCCCTCCGAAATTCGCCCGAGAACCGCCACACGAAACTGTTCGCCCTCTTAGCGCCAGCTTCAACACGCTCAACACCCACCAATTCAGGCCATTACGACTCTTTCCGACGCCGTCTTACGGAATCGCTGCTACATGATGGCCTGACTGGCCATTTTATGAAACGCTGGGGTGTAGTCGGAGACTTCGTTGTCGATGGCGGCCTGAAGAAGCACTTGGGCTCCTTGTCGCAGGGTGGCCTCAAGGGCGTTCTGGCAGACGGTGCTTGCTCCTTCCTGGCGAAGGATAGATGCTGATTCGGTAGGGTGGTTGGTGGTTTTCATTGGAGTTCAGTTGTTTTGGTAAATGGTTGAACTCTTCATGATGCCCCGACCGCCCTCATCCACAACTTCCGGTCATTTCTCCTCATCACCGGCCTGGGAGCGCTCGATCTCCTCCTCCAAAACCTTGATTTGTTCGTCAAGCCGCTCAATTCGCTTGGCCAGGTCCTCCTTGTCGTACTTCTTCCCGGCATGAGCGGCCGCCTGAATCTTTGTTCCGTCGACTGCTTGTAAGGTCAGCCCTACGAGCCCCATCTCGCAGCTTGTCGTCACGCTTTGCTTGAACAGGTTGCGAATAGCTTTCTGATGTTGACTCTAAAACCGCCAGAGCGTGTTGTGGTCGGGCACCTGATTGCCGCATAGCCAGATAAAGCCCAAGTCGTTTCGGCATGCCTCCTCCAACTTACGCGAGCTGCGGATCTTCTTGAAATAGCCGTAGAGCCAGAGTCGCAGAAGCAGGGCCGGGGCGAAGGGTGGACGGCCAGCGGTCCCGAAGTCCCGCACTTCAATGCCGAGATCCATCAAATCGAGGGATTCGACAAAGCAACGAATGAATCGCGCCGGGTGAGTCGGGCCGACCCAGTCCTCGATGCTGGGAGGTAAGATGTGAAGTTGATCGAAATCAGCGTCAATGTGAGTCACACCGAAACCAATACCCACGCTCGCGGCGGCGCCAACGACTTTTTCGAAAAACTCCACGGAGTAGAGCAATCATATTGCACTCGTCCGGCCGTCACACGAAAACCCGGGTTTTGAGACAGCCTCTCCCCGGCCGCCGTGACTTTACCCGAAGGCACGCGTGACGAAGAATCGCCACGAGGCGCTGCAATACCACAAAGCAAATCCCGATCATGCCAACCCGCCCCGGCGCATCAGCGCGGCCCGGAACCTTCATTCCCCGTCATCATTCATACTCCCATTTCATCACCCAGGGATCACCCGTCTTCTCCTGAGAGGCTTTCAGCCGACGCTTCATGTCCTCGAGGACCGACGCATGGGCAGGATCATCGGCCAGGTTGACACTCTCGATGGGATCCGAAGCCACCCGATAAAGCTCGAACGGTGGGCGCTGAATGTATTGGCGAACGGTCTTCACACCGTAGGGAGCGTCGAGGCCCTTCTCCCACTGAGCTTGCCAGCTGGAGGCTGCCCATAAATCCGAGGCAAAGGGGTAGGGCTGATCGTGCGCCACGTTCCATATGAGCTTGAACTGGCGGTCCCGCAACACCCGCATCGGGTAATACATTTGAATCTCGTGGAAAGTGTGTGAGGCAGAGATTTCATCCCAGCCTTCTGGACTCGTCTCATCGAGGATCGGAAGAAAGGACCGGCCGTGGAAGCGGTCGTAGCGACCCGGACCGCGATTCTCTCCCGGACGCACTTTCCCGAGGTCTCGCGAGTCCGGATGCTTGGAATAATGCTTCTGAGCGTCGTACCCGCCCGCGAAATCCAATAAGGTGGGCGCGATGTCGACAAAGCTGATCATGGCATGGTTCCAGGCCGGCCGCGTCTTCACATAGGGATTCCGCACCATGAAAGGAACTCGCAAGCCCGGTTCGTAGACCGTGGTCTTGGCTCCGGCAAAGGCCATGCCATGATCGGCCGTGAAGACAAAAAGGGTGTCGTCCCACTTCCCCGCTTTTTGAAGCATCTCGATCAATCGACCCACGCCCTGGTCGATGCGTGAGATCGATGTGTAGTAATGCGATAACTCCGCCCGGGTCTCCGGAGTGTCCGAAAGGAAAGGCGGTACGATGACCTCCTCGGCCGCGTAGTTCACTCGCTCAAGGCCCGGTCGCGCCTTGCCTTCCGGCAAATTCCCGAATCGATCGGGACGATAGGGAGACGTCTCATCCGATCCACCGCCCCGATGCGGGTCCGAGGTGGCAAAGTAGAGAAAAAACGGGCTGTCATCGTCCGCCTCAATCAAGGCCCGGCACTGATCGGCCATCGCCACCGGGTGACGCGAGTTCCCCGGCAAGTATTCCTGGAATCGATACACTTCCTGCGGCGCTACATGCAATTTTCCGATCTCCGCCGTGCGATAGCCGCACTCTTCCAGGAGCAGGGGCAAGCCTCGCACCTTGAGCCAGGACTCGAACCCGTGAAAGTCGTGCTGGTGCCCGTACTGCCCGTTGGCATGATTGTGCAATCCTGTCAAAATCACCGATCGGCTCGCGCTGCAACTCGCCGTGGTGGCGAAGGCATGGCTGAAAAGCGTGGCGTCCTCCGCCAGGGCATCGAGATGAGGCGTTTGGATCACCGGATTGCCATAGGCACCCGTGTCCGGGCTCATGTCGTCGACGACGAAAAAGACGATGTTCTTCGGCGCGGCCATCAAGCAGGCCGCCCCGGCGACCCAGGCGAGAAGGACACAAAGCACTGATTTCATGCCCACGACCCTAAGGATCGCCTCGCCGCATGGCAAGCGCGAAGCCCGGCGTAGCCGTGGCGGCCATGCCCTTGATCCACCTTTTCGATTCCGATCGAGCAACCGTCTTCGAAGCGAAAAGAGCGGTGACGTCGCCGCCACCGCTCTCTCGGAATTGTCAACGAGTCGTCAACTCGCCGGGTTGAAGACTCCTTCGATCATGGATTGATCTGCGATTCTTCGCCCAGAATCACCCGGATGCCTCCGCCGCCGCCAAACCCGCCATTCTTCACGTCGAGAACGATGCTGGCATCCAAACTCTTTTCGATCAGGCGAGCAGTCTCGGTCAGATGAGCCCGTGTGTAAGGGTCAAGATTTTCCCGTTCCACCGACTCCTCGATCTTCACCCCCAGCTTGCGCAGCTCTTCACTGGCCAGATCATAAATGGGCTTGTGCGCGGCGTTATAACCGGCCTGGGGAGAAATCAAATCCGTCAGACGCTCCACGTATTCCCGCTGGAGATTGCGCTCGATGCTTCCAATCACAGGCTTGCGTGCGGAGTACTGTTGAGCCTCGTCCATTTGATCCAGCGGCTTCCAGACCGCGCCCGTCAATGTCATCATCAATTCAGGCAAGGTCAGGGCATCCTGATCGGAGGGCACGCGGAATTCGTTGTCGTAAATCCTCATCAAGGTCGTGGGATTCATCAGGGACGTCAGGGCGCTGGCCTGAATCGAGAGAATCCGGTCATGTACCGGCCAGGTGGCGTCATCAAAGGCATTGCCCTCGTCCCACCACTTGTCGAGAGACATGTGCGCCAGCAGTTCCAGAGTCAGTCCGAACGCCTCAGGATCGAATGCGTGATCGATGACAAACTTCAAGGCCGCGCGCTGCTTCTCCGCCGGCACCACCTCGATGGGCGGCCGATCCGCATCGCCCTTCTTGTGCCGGTAAACGTGCGCTCCGCCGACCCAGTTGGCCATCATGCTCACCGCCCGTGTCTGGGCGCTCAGGGTCAGGAGGTAACCACGGCGAGCCTTTGACCAACTATCCCCATCTTTGACGAACTTCTCGAGAATCGCCTCGCGATTCTTGCGCACCAACGCCATCTGATCGTTGACGTAATTGAGCGGATCCTTGGCGAAGTCGTAGCGCCGCGCCAGAGGATCCGGGCCGCTCGTGTCCTCGTCCGTGGCATACTGAAGCTCGGGCTCGCCCGCACGCTTGAGAATGGGCTTGAGATCCTCGACGAAACTGTAGCCGTACTCGATCGCCCACATGTCGTAAGGGCCCACGCCGATCATGGCGTAATCGCCCTGCACTTCGCCCGCCTCCATGCGTATGTTCACGGGAATGTAATCCATCACCGAGCTGGCGAAGGGCTTTTTGCCTTTCAAGTCCTCCGAATTGATTGCCTCGTATTCGTAAGTGCTGGAGGCCTTGAAGTTGTGACGAAGCCCGATGGTGTGGCCCACTTCATGCGCCACCAGATCCACCAACAAGGGCCCGATGAAGGACTCCGGGATGCCGTCGAGCAGTTGCTCCTTTTCACCCTCTTCGTCCTTCTCCGTTTCCTCTTCATTCTCTTCTTCCTCGCCCTCGTCGCTCTCCTCACCTTCGTCGTCACCCTCGCCGTCGTGGGAGAGAATTTGGGTGAGCATGTGCATCTCCGCCAGGCCATGCGTCTTGCAGTTGGCCGCCATGCAAAGCCCGTTCACCTGGCTCACCCTGCCAAAGAGGCCATCGTATTCCTGGTCTCCCAACAAAGAGGTGTCCACCTCACCGATGGGATGTCCTCCGAGAGCCGCTCCACCATAGAGACGGCGCTCACGCAAGATCTCTTCCCGTTTCTCCGGACTGGCCAGGCGCACTCGGGGATCCCAGCGCGGGTTCTTTTCCAGCCAAGAGAGTGTCTGTGGTCCGTAGCCTTCCATGGCGATCTTGGGAAGGATCTCCTGGTACTGCGTCCACCAGTGGCGAATCCAGCCGTCCGTGAGAATGATGTCCGCGTCGAGAATCTCTCCAGTTTCCGGGTTCACACGGCTCGGGCCAATGGCCGTGCCCACCCCGTTATTCAACCAGCGCACGAAATTGTAGCGGGCATCCTCCGGATCGATATCCATGTACTGACCGGACTTGGAATCCTGATACCTCACCTCAATGGCGTTGACCAATCCGACCTGCTCAAAGGCCTTGTTCCAGGCCAGGATACCTTCCGCAACCCAACGGCGATACCGGATGGGCGTGGTGTGCTCGATGTAAAAAATGAGGGGCTTCTTGGGAGGACTGAGCTTCAATCGCTCGTCCGCCTTCTGCAAATGCCAGCGATTGATGTAGCGCGTGCGAGTCTCTCCAGGTTCGAATTTTCCGAAGTCGCTGTAGTTGGTGGTGAAATAGCCCACCCGTTCGTCGGCCGCCCTCGGCTTGTATTTCTTGTTGGGCGTGATCAACTTGATCGAATAATGCAAGACTTTCAGCTGGTTACGCACCGGCACCTCGAAGGCCACCTCGATATTCTCGGGGAACGCCTTGTACTTGACCGCCTTGAAGAGCCGAGGGTTGATTCCGCTCACCGCGGATCCGAAAAAGCTTGAGGCCTTGCCCAGGAGTAGATCATCTAGGTCGATGATCGGCCCCCCCTTCACCTGATAGGTCTTGATCGGGATGTCCAAAATGACACGATCCGTGAAGAGGCGTTTGACCGAATTTTTCGACTCCTCATCTCCCGTGGAGCGGATCTCGAGATTGGGCTGCACCAGAGCCAATCGGTCCTGATTGTAAACCTTCCACTGCACGTAGAGATCTCCGGCCTGCAACCCGGCATAGGATTCACCACTGGAAACCGTCAAGGCGATGAAGTGCTTCTGACTGGCGAATGCTTTGGGCAGCTCCGCCATCATGTGATGGGTCTTGGGATTCAGGTAGAGATTGTAGAGACTCTTCCCGTCCTTGGTGGACACAATGCGCTGGTAGCCGTCCAAGACCTCAGAGGCGGGCGGGAACGCGGAGAGAGGTGACTTCTTCGGAGCCCCCGAAGCGGCGGCAGCAGCAGGTTGGCCGGGAGTTCCGGAACCCTGGCCAAAACCCGCGGGTAATAGGCCGAAAAAACCGGCGCCCACCACCGCGATCAACGTGTTGCGAGAGAGAGATTGCATTTTCATTTAGATCAGTTAATCATTTAAACCATAAACATTTACATTTTCAAGAACAAAAAACCATCTCGAGGGAAAGCGTCGAGAGCAACTTCTTTTGTTCCCGCTCGAAACCGTGGCGGCTCGCATTCGGCTCAGCGCGCTGCCTCTGTCCTGACACGAACTCGCCAAAATCGCGGCGCCACGCCCTCCGAGACTCGAAAACGGAGCACTCCCTCCAACCCGGGTTCCGGCGCTTCGTCGCGCGTCGTCCAGACCCGCAGATCGGCGGATTCCTCAAGAGACGCTTCGAAGGAAACCTCCGTTTGTTCCAGCGGATAGCTGATCTGGATCTGGCGCTGCCCATCGATTTCGATCGTTTCCACTGTCCCCAAGGGCCGCTCGCTGCCAAATATCTCGGTCAACATGCCCGGTTCACGATCGTCCGGTCCCTCGCCCGTCCGCTCGAAACGATCTTCCGCATCGGGCGCTCCGCCCGGGTCGACACTCGACGCCCACGCATCCGCCGCGAAATCCCCGGCGCCACGCGAGAGGTCCCACACGTAGGAGTGACCGGCCTGGACGATCGGCCAGGGTGCCTCGAGTTCGTAGCGGAACTCGAACACGGTGTTGTTGCCAGGGTCCTCCAGCTTGACTCTCTCCCCGTTGTTGTCCAGACGGGTTCCGTTGGCAAATTCGCCCGCCACCGGCAAGCCCGCACCGTAGGCTCTCTCGAAGGCAACGAGATCCCGAACCAGCAGCACCCGGGCGCCAGCCTCGATGGAGACGCCCGCCGAAAACACGAAGTCAATCCCCTCGGTGAAACGAACCCCACCGAGGTCCAGGGACGATTCTCCACGATTCGTCAACTCGATGAACTCCGCTCCAGACGCATCCGGCGCCGGCAAGAACTCCGAGATCACCAGCTGCTTCTGCCAGGCTGACGGCCGGCCTTCATAAGCATGGGCCATCTGAACGTTCCCTTCTGGATCCATGAGACGAATTTCCTCACCCAGACTGGAGAGGCTTCCCCGATAGTTCCCCTGCACAAACAAACCCTCCCCACCGGTCGGCCCCTCAGAGCGCTGACGAAAAGCGGCGACATCCTTCACCACAAAAAACTCGTTACGCCCCACGGCGAAGAGCGAGCCCGCCGGCACCACCGTCCCCGGCCGAAAGGTGTGCTCCACCGCACCCTCCAAGCGCCAACCCGACAAGTCCATCGCAAATCGGTTAGGATTTTTCAAGCGGATATACTCCTCCGCCTGATTTCCAGACGCGGGCGCAAACTCGAGCTCCGCAACCTCCATCGGCGCCTCCATCGGCATGGAGTCCGGGATGTCGACCAAGCCCCCGCGCTCGAAAAAATCGCGCCGGTCGATGAGATACTCGGTCTTGATGCGCTCCACCGTCTCCGCCATGCCTTCCTGGCTGCCGGAAAAATGCGACTGAATGCCCCACTCCTCGCGATCCTCCACCGTGTCTTTCTCAAAGAGAGCCACCAGCTCGTCCATCCGCTTCTCGAAGTGGTCGGTCGCCAAATACACGTCGTGCAGCGTCCGCAAACGCCGCAGAAACATGTCCCGCGTGCGCGAGGTCGTGAACATGGCGTCCAACAACTCATTGGTCTTGCCCACGTGAAGCGGAAACTTCCGGCTACCGATGAAAGGATGCACCGCATTGGGATTGGCGGCTCCCCGCCGCTCCTCGTTGGCCAGGATCCGGTCCGTGTTCAAGGCATCCGGACCGAAGGTCAGATCCAAATCCCAGGGCGTCATGAAAAACTCTCCCAAACCCTCCGAGTCCCGGTAGAGAAAGTGGTTCTTGTCGCTGTTGTCGATGTTCTGCGTGATGGCTATTCCCGCCTGAAAATTCGTCTGAGCCGGGATGTCGACACTGTCTATGATGATTTTCTCAAGATCCCCTCCTTCCAGGCGCAGCCCATCCAGGAAAGCCTCCAGGTCCTCCTTCCCTTCATGATCCCGCGTCTTCTTCTCGAATGAATTCGAGGAGTTGTAGGTCGACCCCGGATTCGCTTTGTAATAGGCGCCGTCCGGATCGAGCCCGTTGCGCCGCAAGAAATCGCGATCACATTGTTCAACGAACAAGGCCACGCTGTAAAACTCACCGTTTTGGTGAACACGCAGGGGAAAGGTGATCGGCGATGGCGTGCCCGATTGCTGGTGAAGTTCCGTGGTGAGGATCGCCCTCACATAAGACTTGTCGGTGTAGGTGGCGTTGAGATTGAACTCGTCGACCCTCGGAAGGTCTGGATCGAACTTGAGATGATGATCTTCCGGAAACTCAAACTTGAAACTCTTCTTGGGCCAACTGCGGGCGGTGCCACCGCGAATTCGAGTGAAGACGTTGTCATACACCTCCCCGCGAAACCAACAGACCGACCGCGTACCAAGTTCACGCTCGGCCAATCTTGGATCCTCGACGAACCATTGAAAAACATCCAGGTGGGTGTCGACCGGATCCTGCGCCAGGACGGTCCCCGTGTATTCTTCACAGGCTTCGTCGGCGAAAGTGGGATACCGCGTCTGGTTTCCCCCTTCATCCTCCACTTCGACCGCCCACCGCACCACGTGTCCCGGCTTGAAAGTGACCCCGAACAAAGTGCGGTTGGAAATCTGAGCCGTGTAGATGCCATCCCCCGCCGCGACGTCCGGCGCCACCCCGTCGTCCACCATCACCGTCACCACTTCGTTGCGAAACATGACTCTCGACTTGAGGCGCACCTCCCGCACCGGCGCAGCGGTTTCCCGAATGGTGGCGGTGACCGTCAGCCGCTCCTCGGGATTGGCCGGCTTGGGAAAGAAGTCCGTTCCCTCAATCAATGGCGGCGGCATCGCGTTGGCGGCGCCCGGCGTGGGCGACGGCAACTCCGCATACGGCGCTCCCACCGAGCCCGCCAGACCGTACGTAACCCCCACCCGCTGCCCGGGGTATTCCGGTTCAAACACGGTCAAAAGCTCGCCGTCCAGATCCGAGAGGGCGAGATACTCGCCGCTCCGATCCATGGCGAAATCGGTATGCAAGGGCGCCCCCGATTCCGCTCGATCCTTGCCGGAAGCAAAAACGACCAGGTAGCCACCAGGCTCCAGAATCACTTCCGGGAAGACGAATTTGACCTGGCTGGGCGAGTCGGTCAGTCCGTAACCCCCGAGATTCAACGGCGCCTCACCGGGATGGTGGATCTCGATCCAATCCGTCAAATCGCCGTCGTCATCCCGCAAGCTGCCTTCACCGGCCGAGGCGAGAAACTCCGTAATCACCGGCTGCGACCGCGCCGCGGTGGTCAGCCAAGCTCCCACGACGATGGTGAGGAAAAACTTCAGAACGATCATCCGCAAACCCTATCACGCCGGACTTGGCATTCAAACCACGGATTCGCCGAGCCTTCCCGACATTGCACTCCCCATGGCTCCACCTATGATGACGGTCTCCATGGACGTCAAACGCCACCTTCCCGGCTTCCTGACCGGCTCCCTCGCGGGTGCTGTGGCGATGCTCTTGACCGTCCCTTTGACAAGAACGCCCGAGCGCGAGCCGTCCATGGCTCAGCCATCTTCCGCGCCGGCCTCCCTAACAGATGCCCTAGAACGAGAACGCCCCCGCCCCCATCCCGCCCCCGACGCCAGCAAATTGCCCGAGCGCCTCGACGACCTGAGGCACTCCAATCAACCCTACCTCCGCGCCGCCCAACTGACTCAACTCGGTTACGAAGCCGCCGGACAGGATCCCAACCTAGCCATCACGCAGCTGGACGCGATCGCCGATCGCCCGGGAAAGCATGCCTACCTGAAGGGCCTCTTCACCCGAATCGCCGAGGACAAACCGCCCTACGAAGCCATTCAACGCGTGAAACGCCTTTCCCGGGATCTCGAAGTCGAGGGGTTCAAAACCCTCATCTCGCAGTGGACCGGAACGGAGTTGAGCGAGCACTTGGCCTTCGGAGATATCTACCGGCGGCTTTTGACGCACGAGGACGTCTCGCCGAAAGTGAAGCGCGCCTGGCTCCAATCCTATCAAAATCACTCGCACCTGGGCGCAATGACCGTCGCCTGGGCCGGAGCCCTCATCCAGGACTCGCCGTCGGAGGCCCTCGCCATGGGCGAAAACTTTACCGGCTGGCAACGGCAAGAGTTCTACGGAAATCTTGTCGAAGACTGGATCCTCGCCGACTCGGAAGCCGCCTGGCAGTGGCTCGCCGACCATCCCCAGGAAGTGCGGCCAGAGGCGATGGCCTCCGCTCTGGAACGCTGGGCCATGACCGATCTCGAGGCCGCTCAGGACGGCTTCGCCAGACTGACGGAACCCGAATCTCGCGTCGCCGCGTCGGCGGCTCTCGCCGGGCATCTCGCGACTTCCCAGGGCACTCGGGCCAGCCTCGATTGGGCGGACAGCCTACCCACGACCGCCGAACAGGACGCTGCTCACGAAGCCATCTACGTCGCCACCCCTCGCGGGATCGGCGCGGCGCTCTCGATGGATGAGGGAGCCATGACCATCCAGAGTGTCCTGCCCCACACGCCCGCCTCCGCCGCCGGACTGCAGTCTGGCGATCGAATCATCCAGGTCGACGCCGGGAACGGCGCGTTTCAGTCGCTCTCGCCAGACGATCAGGGCCTCGAACAGGCCATCAACCTCATCCGCGGCGAAGCTGGAACGCCTCTGCGGCTGCGGGTGATTCGGCTAGACGGTCAAGCGGCAGTCATCGAACTGAACCGGCAACAACTGGTGTTTGAGTGACAAGGATGGAAGCCCGGCCCCTCGGCGAGCCAGTGATTCATCTCCCGCGCAAACAGCCGTTTTCTGAAGCGCCAGCCCTCTGGCGCTTAGACCGGTTGTCATGGCCCAATTGACCTTCGGGCTGATCGGACGGTTTGAAATTAGGTCGAACGCTAGCCCCTATTTTCTTCTTTCCTATCCACATCTCTCTTCTTGTCTTCTTCCTGGAGCGTCTTCGGGGCGTGACTTGAGCGCGGTGCTGGATTCGGCTGGAGGGCATGGCTGCCTTCTTGCGTCGTCGTCGTAAATGCGTGGAGTGCCACCGATGGTTCATCCCCGATTGCCGCAGACCGAAAGCCCTCCAGCACTACGGCTCCGCAACTGCCTGCCGCGAGGCCAGCCAGGCCCGCCGGTGCGCCAAATCAACTACGACGGCGGCAAAACCATCCTCAGGGACTACCTGCGCGAAAAGAGAAATTGGATGCGACGCATGGGCTTTGTGGGTTGGTTGAACAGAATGACGTTCACGACGAAAACAGCACATTGGGATTGAGCTCGAGCCGGAACAGTTGTTCATCCCCACGGGTTGGGATGGTCACCGTCATGAGTCCGTTGTTCAGCGTGGCGCGGTGTTCGGAATCGATCCAAACCGGACCACCAGTTTGGTCAGTACCGTGCGCTGTCATTTCTGGGTCTTCAGCAGAATCTGTGGGTGAAATTCCGGATTTGCTCCGGGAACGCTGGACGCCGGATCCCGCTGCCCCTGGACCCCAGAACTGCTGAAACTACTTGTTTCATGGGCTGAGCCCTACCAGGGGCAGCCCCGGCGCAAGCGTTGTCCTCGCAAATCCGAGGTTTGGATGGGCAGCTGGCTTGTTGCCACAACTTTGATGCCCATTAAGATTGGATATAACTTGTTGCTGGTCAGGATTCTAGGTGAATCGCGCCGCCTGGGCACCCACAGATTCTGCTGAAGAGGCTCATTTCTTTAAAAATGAAGAGATTCTCTTGCCCATGATTGGGCCCATTGATGGTCACTTTGTCAGGGTCACTACTCGGACCGAAGGAGGGCTTAGGCCCAGATGAAGGCCTCGCTCATGGTGTGTTTGGAAAACGGGCTCGTCCTCCCTCGGCGGGTGATGGTCGCAGTGAAAGTGCTCATGGTGGCCATAGCCGAACCTTGATCAACGACGAAACCCCAGCGTTTCATAAAATGGCCAGTCAGGCCATCATGTAGTAGGCGATTTCTTCTTCGACGGCCTGATTGTCTCCGAGTGTCAATGTGAGTCGACCTTGAGGGCGAGTCAGACGTCCGGCACGCTGGATGATTTTGCGGCGAATCGTGCCGAGTCCTTCAAAGATCCACTCCGCAGCCCTTTGGGGGGACGATTTGCGTGACCGCTCCGCAGCTCGCATCTGCATTTCGCGTGTGAGATTGTGGGTGAGGATACTGGCCAAAAGGAAAGCTTCGTTGGCGGCACGTCGCTTGGCCGGAATATAGTCCATCTGGGCCTGGCTCTTGGCTTCGCCAAAAATCTTCTCCTGAGAGCCACGCCCTTCATGAAATTTCACCACATGAGCGGCCGTGTTTGTCTTGTTGGTGATGATCGCCTTGTATTCATAGTTCTCCTCGACTGGTTCGAAAAGATCCAGTTGGAGCGGTCCTTTGCGCTGAGTGCGCCTCATGGTTCGAATGCACAAAATGCGCGCTTTGCGCGCCCAACTTTTTGGCTTCCAGCGGATTTCGAAGTGATGAGTTTTTCCCTCTCCGCTTCGGGTTCGGGACCAGCGACGGCGCTTCTCAATGATGCCCTTGAGTTCCACGAGCCGCTCGAAAGGCACCGAGAACGTATATTCCAGGCCAAGGGTCTTTGCCTCTGAAACCATCTGATCGCTGAAAAACGCGCTGTCGGCGCGCAACTCGATCTGCACATCAGGCAGCACCTTGCGAATCTTTTCCACGCAGTCGCGAAGAAATTCCACCGCGCCATTGGAGTCACGGACGTTGCCGCTTCGATGAAGGTAATCGAGAATCTGTCCGGTTTGGGAGATCGTCGCGAGCAGCGGATAATAACTGTGCTCGCCTTTTTTCTTCTTGTTAAATCCCACAGCCGTCCCTTCCGCATGGCGACTCGTGCTCTGCACGCTTCCGTCCAAATCAAGCGTGATGCGTTTGATTCCTTCCTTCTGAAGTCGCGACAGGCAAACGAAATGATTCATCTCCCTCATCCTCTCAAGGCTTTGACAATCGACCTCTCCCAACATCCGGCTCATCGTTGGGACACTGGGCAATTGGTGCATCCCCAAAACCTGTCGTACAAGGGGATCATCTCGGTAGTAGTCCAAATCGCGAAGCATCCGGTAGCCCAGTATAAGATGCACGATAAGACACATGAAAACCTTGTGGAACTTGTAGAAGCGGGACATGCGCCGATCCAGTGGACCAAAGCACTGCTGAAGCTTCCCCTCCAGATCCAATTCCTGAAAGAGCTTCTGAAAGATAACGAGACCGCCGAAAAAGGTCAGTTCTTGATCTTCAAATTTGATCGCCGGAATCGTTCTGGACTTTGCATTAATCGTACGTCGTGCTACTCTCACTGTAGGTGGCTTTTGGGTTGAAGTGTTTGGTGTTTTGGTAGATTCCAAATCAACCTTATCCCAAAGGCCCCTGCCACTATTTTCTTGGGATTCTTGCCCCGATTTATGAAACTATGGGGTTAAGACCAAATGGATCCAATCGCCGGATGCGGTCCCGCATGTCCGGTGGTGTGGGAGGGGCGGCAGGCGCAATCCTGCCGCCTCGACCCGATTCTCGCTGCGAGGAGCGAGTTCCGTATTCAAGTCGCTTGCCAAAATCATCGCAGGCGAGCGTACCCTTGCATGAGATGCCTGTGGCGTTTGCTGGTTAGGAGCGCTAATCAGTTACGTAATCGCAACCGGAGGGCTGCTGCTCTTCGGTGTTTTTCGGTGGCGCTCCTGGTTGGCGGCGGTGTTCGCCATCGCCTTTTTTCAGTTGGTGATTCGCTATGCTTACACCGTGGATGAATTGATGGTTGAGTACCGGGTTTACCCGGCAATGCCGTGGTTGGGGCTTCTCATGGCGTTGGGAGTGATCCTTTTTTGGGAGAGGTGGGCGGCCAGCTGGCCGCGTCTCAAGCTCGCCATTCTCGGCACCCTGGCATGCTTCTGTGTGATCCTGTCGGCGGCTCGTTCGTGGACCTGGGCCGATGAGGATCGCCTGGTGCGAGATGTCATTCGGCAGTACCCCGGGAATCTGAGAGCCTGGAGTATCCACCTGAGCCACCTGGCGGAGCGAGGGGAGTATGAGAGACTGGCGGAACTCCGAAACTTGCCGCAGCACATCGCGATGTCTCTCATCTCCGGGCGGGGAGAGGAGCGCTCCGGACGACGGTTCACCGGGGAGAAGACTTACAAGAATTACGTGGCTTGCCAGTATCCGCTGATCAAGGCGCTGGTCCAGATTGGAGAGGTCGACGAGGCCCTTCGCCGGTCGGACATCTTGCTGGTGGACGTGTTGAGCAAGTCTCCGACCAAGAACCACAAGAGCGTGTTCACGGTGCTCCTGGCCAAGCTGCTCTGTCATGCGGCGCGGGGCGAGCAGGCGGTCATCGACCGGACCATCGCCGACATGATGCCCCACTACGACGACGAATGGAAACTGCGGGAGAGTTTGGCCATCAAGGCTTCCCGCTTGCCGATCCGGCTGGCTGTAGAACGACAATTAGAATTCCCCGGTAACGACAACTAAGATTCCCCACATTAGGGGGGCGGCGCTGGGGTGTCTGGGCGAGGTGCACGGCGCTGATCATCGCCGTGCAGTACCGGAAATTGATGAAAGTCTACCGAGAGACCGACAACCTCAGTGAAAGCGCCCGCAAGGCGGGCATCGACCGAAAAACAGCCCGCAAGTGTATCCACGGAGGGCCGCCCCAAGGCCGTCGCGGCCCCCGGACATGGCGGACGCGAGAGGATCCCTTCGAGGGCGTCTGGAAAGAGATCGAGGGCCTACTCAAGCAGTGCCCGAACATCAAGGCGGTGCGCCTGCTTGCCGAACTGCAGCGACGCCATCCGGAGCGCTTCGAGGATGGTCTGCTGCGGACCCTCCAAAGAAGACTCAAGCAATGGCGACAGCAGCACGGCGAGACACCGGAACTCTACTTTCCACAAGAACATCGCCCTGGAGAACGGCTGCAGCTGGATTGGTTTGAGGGGAAGTCCCTCGGGATCACCATCGCCGGAGAGCCTTTCGTGCATCTGCTCTGCCACACAGTGTTGCCGTTCTCGAACTGGGAGTGGGCCATACCGGCGCGCAGCGAATCGTTTCTCTCCCTGAAGCGAACCTTGCAGGCGACCTTGTTTCAATTAGGCAAAGCGACTTCGATATGTCAGACGGATAACAGTTCGACGGCCACTCACCAACTCCGTCGAGGCAAGAGGCAGCGAGGCATTAACGAGGCCTCGTTGTTGTTAGCGCATTACGACATGGAGGCGGCGACAACCAACATTGGCTCACCCCGTGAGAACGGTGACGCGCGAAAGCGCGCACGGCCATTTGAGATCCTACATCAATGACAGTCTCGATCTGCGCGGTCACCGCGACTTCGAGAGCGAGGAACATTATCAGGCCTTCCTGACTCGCAATTGCCAAGAACGCAATGGCAATCGCCGCGAAGCACTCGCCCTCGAACAGATGCACGCCTTGCCGAGTCATGCCCTGCCCGAGTACGAGGTGTCGGATTGCCGGGTGAGCAAGGATGGAGTGGTTCGCGTGGCCAAGATCGGCTATTCGGTGCCAGCGAGATGGGTGGGCGCACGGCTTCGAGCGCATCTCTATGAGGATCGAATCGAGCTTCTGGACGGCCGATTGGTGGTGGAGATTCTCGAAAGGCGCTACGGAGACCGCGGCACCTACGTCAACTGGCGACACCTGCTGGAGGCCCTGCGAAGAAAGCCCGGCGCGTTTCGTCGCTACCGCGAGCAGTTCTTTCCCTCGCTGATTTGGAGGAAAGCCTACGACACTTTCCAATCGGCCTTCTCCGAGGGGAGAGCCGAACGCGATTATTTGGGTTTGTTAGCTTTTGCGCTGCCGGAGTCTCAGCAGAAACGCGTGGCAGAGGTCGTGGCGAGGTTGATGCAGCAAGGGGCCCTGACTCTGGACGCGGCGCGCCGTGAGCTCGGCACCCCTGAGAGCACGAGCCATCGAGCGTTGTGCATTGACGCTCTGGAGGCGGATCTAAACGCCTACGATGATCTTCTCATCGAAGACAAAGCCTAACGTTACCGTTACAATGACACAGAAACAAGAAGTGACGCTTAAGTCGATGGCACCAATGTTACGGAGTTTTCGTTTGACTTCGATGCTCTAGCAGCCTTGGATGAGATAACGGAGAAAGCGCGTGGAGAGAGCTGGGACTACCCGGAATATCTGCGGCGCCTCTGCGAAGTGGAATGGGAGGCGCGCCACGGTCGCAAGCTCGAGCGTTTGCTGAAAGGGGCGAAGTTGCCCGAAGGCAAGACTTTGGCGACTCTCGACGAGACGAAGCTCTCACAGAAGCTTCGAAGAACTCTCAAGCAACCCATCGACGGAGGTTTCGTGGAGAGACGCGAGAACGTCATTGCTTTCGGACTACCGGGACGAGGAAAGCCCCATTATCTGAGCGCCGTGGCTCACGAGCTGATTATCCGTCATCAGTATCGCGTGCTGTTTGTCCCGACATTCAAACTCGTCCAGCAATTGTTAGCAGCCAAATCCTCCTTGAATCTCGAGGCAATGCTGAAAAAGTTAGACCGCTACCACGTCGTGATCCTCGACGACCTGGGATATGTGAAGCAAACACGCGAGGAAATGGAGGTGCTGTTCACGTTCTTCGCGGAGAGATACGAGAGAGGCAGCGTGATGATCTCTTCAAATCGGGTGTTCAGTGAGTGGAACCAGATCTTCCATGATCCGATGACGGCGATGGCGGCGATGGCGGCAGTGGACCGATTGGTGCATCACAGTGTACTGTTCGAGTTCGGTGGCTCGAGTTACCGGGCGACGAAAGGAGAGAAAAGCGAAAAGGCGGCGCTGTGACGGACGATGTCGCTGGCGCCGCAAATCAAAGGCACACGATTCCGCGAGCCTCCCGCGAGGTGGCGCCCGAGAGTGCAAGCAGGGCGGGAAGCTGTCCTCGGCGCCCTTGCGGGAACGCTGGATCATGGGCCCCGATCCCCCTGGACCCCCGGGACAGGGCGGCCGGGGGTGGAGGGGAGCTGCCTGCCGCCTCAGCAAGGCTACCAGGGGGATCCCCATGACCAGCGTTCCCGCAAGGGCGCCTGCGAGATCTTCCGGGTTCCCCGAAGAGGCGACGGGTTCGGCTGGCGCTGGCATCGGGAGGGTTGGGGTGCACCCCCTTCCCCTTTCGCCCCCCTCACCGAGGCGCACCGGCAAGGAAGGAGCCCCGTAGATCGAGAACCGTTGGGCAGGTCAGCGCCACATTCCGTTAAAAATACAGCGCCCACTAGGGTGGGGAATTATAGTTGTCACCAGATGGGGAATTTTCAGCGATTCCGTAAGATAGGCGGCTGAGGCGGCTCAAGCCCTGTATTTTTGGGTAATTCGGATCGGCAGCGCCCATTTTTGACCCCATGGCAAATTCGCATTCGTTATTTCATCTTTTTTAAGCTTGTTTCTGTAATAGTCTTATATTACAGTGCGCCGAACGAGCCGACCTTCATGCCAAGCAGAAACTCCCTGCCCCCCACCGAACGCCAGATTCGCAGCCGCCTCCGCCAGCTCCTCGACCAGGCCGAAGGCTTCCTTCACGGCTCGCCCATCGAACTCTCTCGTAAATGCGGCAAGCCCACTTGCCGTTGCGCTTCCGACGACTCCTTGCGCCATCGCTCCTTGGCCATCGGTCAGACTCGCAAGGGCAAGACCACCATGCTGCACGTCCCCAGACCGTTGGAAGCTCAGGCGAGACGCTGGATCGATGATTTCCAGAAGGCGAATGCTCTGCTGGAAGCCCTCGACGAGCAGGGGCGCCTCCGACTCAAGGAGGCAAAAACCAAGGCCAGAGCGGCGAGTAGCTCCGCCAAGAAGAAGGGCAAGACCGGTAAGAAATCAGCCGGCAAAGCCAAGTCCGGGCGCAATTCTCCACCAAAAAAGAAGCGACCATTCTCACGCGACTACTAACTTACGCGGACAAGATTTTCAGCCTCCGCCAACAGTGGAGGCTGCGGGTGCGTGACTCTCGTCCCAAACCACAGATTCCCACTCGAGTTTTCCCGGCAGCATTCTTCGCCATGTTCTGCTGCCGGTTACCAAGCTTCAACGAACTCGAGCAACACCGGAACAAGAGCAGCTGGACCCGTTGGCTCGGTAATCACCGTTTGCCCAGCGCCGACGAACTGGCGTATGTCTCCGAGCGCATCGAGCCTGACAGTGTGCGAAGGTGTCTCGGACACATTTACTTCTGCCTCAAACGCAACAAAATCCTTGCCCCACAGCGCGGTTGGATGCTTGCCGCCGTCGATGGTCACGAAACTCACTGTAGCTACAAACGTTGTTGTCCAAAGTGTCTCCAACGCCGGATCGCCGTCGGAGACGAGGTCAAAACACAGTTCTACCACCGCTTGGTCGCGTTTCAGATTATCTGTGAGGATTTTCAATTGCTTCTCGACGTGGAAATGCTTGAGCCTGGTGAAGACGGAGATCCTGGAGACGACGAAGTCGCTGCGGCTATACGGCTGATAACTCGCGTCCTTAAGGACCACCCACGCTGCTTTGACGTGATGCGCTCTACCTGCGTCCCTCCGTGATCAATCTTCTTGAAGCCCACGGCAAATACCTTGTTGCCGTACCCCAGCGTTTCATAAAATGGCCAGTCAGGCCATCATGTAGTAGGCGATTTCTTCTTCGACGGCCTGATTGTCTCCGAGTGTCAATGTGAGTCGACCTTGAGGGCGAGTCAGACGTCCGGCACGCTGGATGATTTTGCGGCGAATCGTGCCGAGTCCTTCAAAGATCCACTCCGCAGCCCTTTTGGGGGACGATTTGCGTGACCGCTCCGCAGCTCGCATCTGCATTTCGCGTGTGAGATTGTGGGTGAGGATACTGGCCAAAAGGAAAGCTTCGTTGGCGGCACGTCGCTTGGCCGGAATATAGTCCATCTGGGCCTGGCTCTTGGCTTCGCCAAAAATCTTCTCCTGAGAGCCACGCCCTTCATGAAATTTCACCACATGAGCGGCCGTGTTTGTCTTGTTGGTGATGATCGCCTTGTATTCATAGTTCTCCTCGACTGGTTCGAAAAGATCCAGTTGGAGCGGTCCTTTGCGCTGAGTGCGCCTCATGGTTCGAATGCACAAAATGCGCGCTTTGCGCGCTTTGCGCGCTTTGCGCGCTTTGCGCGCTTTGCGCGCTTTGCGCGCTTTGCGCGCTTTGCGCGCTTTGCGCGCTTTGCGCGCCCAACTTTTTGGCTTCCAGCGGATTTCGAAGTGATGAGTTTTTCCCTCTCCGCCTCGGGTTCGGGACCAGCGACGGCGCTTCTCGATGATGCCCTTGAGTTCCACAAGCCGCTCGAAAGGCACCGAGAACGTATATTCCAGGCCCAGGGTCTTTGCCTCTGAAACCATCTGATCGCTGAAAAACGCGCTGTCGGCGCGCAACTCGATCTGCACATCAGGCAGCACCTTGCGAATCTTCTCCACGCAGTAGCGAAGAAATTCCACCGCGCCATTGGAGTCGTGGACGTTGCCGCTTCGATGAAGGTAATCGAGAATCTGTCCGGTTTGGGAGATCGTCGCGAGCAGCGGATAATAACTGCGCTCGCCTTTTTTCTTCTTGTTAAATCCCACAGCCGTCCCTTCCGCATGGCGACTCGTGCTCTGCACGCTTCCGTCCAAATCAAGCGTGATGCGTTTGATTCCTTCCTCCTGAAGTCGCGACAGGCAAACGAAATGATTCATCTCCCTCATCCTCTCAAGGCTTTGACAATCGATCTCTCCCAACATCCGGCTCATCGTTGGGACACTGGGCAATTGGTGCATCCCCAAAACCTGTCGTACAAGGGGATCATCTCGGTAGTAGTCCAAATCGCGAAGCATCCGGTAGCCCAGTATAAGATGCACGATAAGACACATGAAAACCTTGTGGAACTTGTAGAAGCGGGACATGCGTCGATCCAGTGGATCAAAGCACTGCTGAAGCTTCCCCTCCAGATCCAATTCCTGAAAGAGCTTCTGAAAGATAACGAGACCGCCGAAAGAGGTCAGTTCTTGATCTTCAAATTTGATCGCCGGAATCGTTCTGGACTTTGCATTAATCGTGCGTCGTGCTACTCTCACTGTAGGTGGCTTTTGGGTTGAAGTGTTTGGTGTTTTGGTAGATTCCAAATTAACCTTATCCCAAAGGCCCCTGCCACTATTTTCTTGGGATTCTTGCCCCGATTTATGAAACTATGGGGCGTACTCAAGGATAATCAGCCTGAGCTATTGTCCGAAGCCCGCACGCTCCTGCCCCTTGAGGAGCAAGAGCCAGAATCATTTGAGACTCCGGCTGCACCGGGCAAGCCCGCGCGGCACGTTCATTTACAAGAGGCTGAGGGCTTCTGCACTGAATCCATTCACACTCCTCTTCGCGTTGTTCATTCCCATGAGACTGGCATCCGTCGCGAGCGCGTCGCTGGAGATTGGGTCGAGACTCCCATCGATAGCCACTGGTGGTGGGCGACGACCATGCCCCGCTCAATGGCCGATGCCAAGACCATCTTCCATTTCGGGCACGACCGTTGGAAGGTCGAAAACGAAGGCTTTAACGAACTCTGCTCCCGCTGGCATTCCGGTCATTGCTATCACCATCATCCCAATTCCATTCTCGTTCTGTGGCTGATCATGTTCATGGCCCACGCCGTGTTCCACTGCTTCCACAAGCGCAACTTGAAGCCAGAGATACGCCGTGGACACACGGCCATCTATTTTGCCCGTCAAATCGCCGCCTCCATGCGAGAGGATCGATGGTGGCCGCCACCGGCTCCGGGCTGAGGAACGCCCGCCCTGCGCTCTCGGTAACCTTGGGTTCACGTCCGCCATCGGAGCGGTCTGGCTTCCTGTTGCCTATTGCCGACAGGGGGATCCATTTCGCGGCTCGAGCCCTCCGAAATTCGCCCGAGAACCGCCACACGAAACTGTTCGCCCTCTTAGCGCCAGCTTCAACACGCTCAACACCCACCAATTCAGGCCATTACGACTCTTTCCGACGCCGTCTTACGGAATCGCTGGGAATTTTAATTGTCGTTGACCAACCGTCAGCCTTAGCGTTATCCTCATATTCATCGTCCCATTTTCCACACCATGAATGAATCCTCATCACCCTCGCTCGAAGAGATCAAACGACAGAAAGACCGGATGCGCTTCACACTGGCCATTTGTGGGGTGGTCATGGCGCTCGGTTTGGTGGTGGCTTGGAACTACCTGAACTTTCTCGATCGCCAGGCTCAGGACGAGGATTACATGCCGGTGATCATGCGGCTGGACAATCCCTTGGAGGGGGTGAATCAGCATGGCGAGCCCGTGTCCTTCTCGCAACTGCGCGGAAAAGTTTGGGTGCTGGCCTACGTCTATACCCGCTGTCCGGCGGGTTGTTCGGGTATCATGAGTGTGATGAAGGATTTGCAGGAGGCTTTCGGGGATCACCCCGACTTTCATCTGGTCGCGCTCACCATGGATCCGGAGAAGGACACACCGGAGTGGATGAAGAACTGGGCAGAGGAGCGTGAGATGGGCGGCGATGACTGGTGGTTCATGACCGGCGAGCCGAAGAAGATTCGCACCTACATGGCGCGCTATTTCCGGCTGATGGTGAACCGGCGCACGGACCCCGAAGAGATCAAAGTCTACGGGGAATGGGAGCACGAGTTCAAGCTGGTCTTGGTCGATCAGGCCGGCGCCATTCGCTACTATTACGATGTGCTCAATGCCAGGAACGGCGAGGAGCAATTAAAAAAACTGAAGGAAGACATCCGGCGCTTCTTGGACGAAGGTCCCGATTTGAGTGGTGCGGCCGCCAAACAGGATGATTGAGACCTCCCGGCGTGGCCGACGAACGCCTGGCAGGACACGGTTTTTTTTCGATGTCGTCGCGCCGCGTCTTTGGCTGATTCTCCCCCTTGTCCATGAACGCCCCTGATTTCAGCCAAGTTCCCGCCTGGGTTTTCGATCTGCCTCCGACGAACGCCACCTTGAATGGTGTCGCCACCGTGCTCTTGGTGGCTGGTTGGATTTGTGTGAGGAATGACCGCAAGCGTGCTCACGCGGGATTGATGATCGCCGCCTTGATCGTGTCGGCGGCTTTCCTCACGTGTTATCTCACCTATCACTTTGCGCTTCACCGTCATGCCGGGGACGCCTCCATCCGCTTCACGCATCAGGGCGCGGTGGTCCGGCCGTTGTACTTTGTCATTCTCATCACTCACGTGATCCTGGCGGCGGTGAACCTGCCGCTGGTTCTGCTCACCGTGATCCCGGCCGCTCGCGGGCGTTTTGATCGTCACCGCCGCATCGCGCGATGGACCCTGCCGATTTGGCTCTACGTTTCGATCACCGGTGTCCTGGTCTACCTGATGCTCTATTGCTGGTTCCCCTCGGAGATGCTCGAGGCCATTCCCCGGGGTTGAAGAACCGGGGAATGCGGTGGATCGATTCGCGGGTCGCCCGCGAAACCGTGAGGGTTTGGTTTGCCTTATTTGAAGGCGTAGGCCACGGCCCAGTGAGCCTCCGATCCGTCTTTGGTGGTGATCTTGAAGGCGATGAAATAGGTGCCTGACTTGGGTGGCTCGACCCGGGCCCCGATCCATTTCTTGCCCCGGACCACTTTCGATTGGAAGGCGACCTTTCCCCGTTTGTCGTAGATGGCGATGGCGAGTTTGACTTCCTCCGCGTCCGTACCGACCCAGAACCAATAGGAATTGCCCTCGATGAGATGGTGTTTGACGGCGTAGCCCTCACCGGATGGCGATACGCCCTGCCAGAAATCTTTGCGCAATGTGTAGTCGCCCTCGGGCTTGGTTTCGTCGGCCGCGCCCTCGAGGGCAAAGCTCAAGGGATCGACGACGATGGACTGGCCCGCCAGGGCGATGCTCACGCAGATCCCCAGAATCGTGAGGAGCCACCAACGAAGGGCAAAGCCGAAATTGCCAAGGTTCATGGTGAGAGGGTCTCCTTGCGCAGGCCTTGGCAAATGGCATTGATCTGATTGACTTCTTGCCGGGTCGCCGGACCTGTCCGGGTCATGAGGGGCTGAAGGCTTCGCAATCCTTTAATGACCGAGCGCATGCGGTTCTCGTTCCCGAAGCGTGGGTGGCTCTCGAAGGTCTCGATGAAATGACTGATCAGCTCGGGTTGCGAGAGGATTTCGGCCGCTTTTGCGCGGTATTTGCCCGCCATCAAGGCGGTGACGATTTCCATGCCCCGGATCCACCCGCCCACACTCACACAATGCGCCAGATCCTGATCTCGCCGGCGGTTCATCGTCTCTCGAACGGTATGCCGGGTTGCGTCGAATTCTTGACGGACGGCGTCCCAGTCACCGTCTTCGGCTTTCTCGATAATGCTTTTGCTATGGCGGAGAATCGTCTGGCGAAGGCCCAACTCCTCCGCCACCGAGAGGACGGAGCGGCCCAAGGAGCGAATGGCTTCGCGGTCCTGCGCCTCCACAGCGAGGAAGCCTTCGGCGACGATATGGCCGAGAAAGAGGGCGAAATGCGTGCGGTCCTGGCATTGCAGATTCGTGGGCACTTGGAGCTGGTCTCGCCATACGGAACGTTGGACCTCGAAGTCGTCCAGGACGCTGAAGATTTCACTCGGGATCGGCACGATCACGTCCCGATGCACGGTGGCGATTTCATTGAAAGCCACCACCTCGTCGTCCCCCTGCAGGGAAGCGATTCCGCAAGCGAAGAGAAGGCCGGTCAGGAGGATGCCTCGGGGGTAGCGTGTCCACATGTGCGTTGATGATTGAATGGCCCAATCTAGGCGGCGCCACCGGCTTGCCAAATCTTCTCGGAGCCGATCTCTGAGGAAGGAGTGGAGCGCTCGGTCGAAGTCAGACGCGTCGCAGCCCGGTGGTTTCGGGCAAGCCATGCATGAGATTGAAGTTTTGAACGGCCTGGCTGGCGGCGCCCTTGCCCAGGTTGTCTTCGGCGCTGCAAAGCGCCAGCCGATGGGTGCGCGGATCGAGCACCCAGCCGAGATCGAGGTAGTTGGTTCCCACGACGTTCTTGGTGTCCGGAAGCGCTCCGTCCTCCAGCAGGCGCACGAAGGGCTCGCTCCCATAGGCCTTCTGGTAGATCTCTCGAACGGTGTCTGGGGTGACGTCCTCGGCGGCGTCCGCGAAAATCGTGCTGGCGATCCCGGCGGTGATGGGCACCAGATGCGGCGTGAATGAGAGGATCACGGCTTCTCCTGCGGCAGCGCTCAGTTCCTGCTCCATCTCCGCGAGGTGCCGATGGCGCGGAATGTTGTAAGCCCGAACGCTCTCGTTGCATTCCACGAAGAGCAGCGGCAAAGACGCTTTGCGTCCCGCTCCCGAAACGCCGCTCATCGCGGCCACGCAGAGGCTCGCGGGCTTGACGCAACGGGCAGCCACCAGAGGAAGCAGAGGCAGGAGCACGCTCGTGGGGTAGCAGCCGGGGCAGGCGACGAGAGTGGCATCTCGGATCGCTTCCCGATGGGCTTCGGGCAAGCCGTAGACCGCCCTGGGAAGCAAATGAGGCGCGGGGTGCGGGTGCTGGCGAAAGGCCGCGTAGGCGGCTGGATCACGCACCCGGAAATCGTCGCTGAGATCGATGACTCTCCAGCCCGCCTCCAGCAAGGGCTCGGCGAACTCGTGAGCGACGCCGTGCGGAAGCGCGAGGAAGGCCACCTTGGCGCCCGAATCTTGCAGGTTTTCGAAAGTCGGCTCGACGAAACGGAGGGTCTCGGCGCCGGGCAGGCTGCGAAAGCGCGGCTGTTCTTCCGTCAACGATTCTCCGGCCGCCTGACGGGAGGTCAGGCAGGCGATCTCGACGCCCTCGTGGAAGAGAAGCAGGCGCAGGAGTTCGTTTCCAGAATAGCCACTGGCTCCGACAACCGCCACGCGAATGGGTTTCATGCCTCACCTCCTAGTGCCGATTTCCGGCCGATCAACCGCCGGATTCACCGTCGGCCAGCGGATACCGCTCGCGTCCTCTGGAGATCGGTATGATTGTAGATTCGGTGAAGGGCTGTGTTCAGTGGGCTGCGGTCCTCGAGACGCTCCCCTTCCCGTAACTCCATCACCCTGGGTCTTTCATTGAGTTGGCTTTGGGGGTTGTAACGATTGCAAGGGTTGATAGGCCGCCCACTGCCCGGTGGGCGACCTTGCTTGTGTCTGGGACCAGGACCAGAGTCTCGCAAATGATAATAAATATCAAAATCCGTTATCATTTCCTGTCATTGGTGAGTTTGAATCTATTTTCCATAAATAAATCAATTCACCATGGCTTGCTTGGGCTCTCATCGACTCCCCGCTTTCCCTGTCCCGAGAGCCCTTGCCAGGGGGTGTCGGCGCCGATGGCTGGCGCTTTTCCTGCTTTGCGTCGCCCTCGGCGGCATGGCATCCGCAACTCCGGTTCCTCCTCTCAGCCCCATCGGACCGTTCCTGGACGGCCTTCTCCCTGAATCGGCGGAGGCCGCCCACGAGGCGCCGCGGCTCTAGTCGAAGGCGGGAGTTTTCGCTGACATCCGTTCCCTGGCGGTTCGCGAAGGCCTCCTTTCCTGTAAGGTGAACAGTCCTCTCTGGTCGGACGGGGCGGACAAACGGCGCTGGGTCGCTCTCCCGAACGATGGTCGACCGGATTCGGCGGCGGAGCGGATTCAATTCTCCGATTGGGAGCCTTGGATCGGGTCGAGGCGGCAGGATTGCGCCTGCCGCCCCTCCCACACCACCGGACATGCGGGACCGCATCCGGCGATTGGATCCATTTGGTCTTAACTCTTGAGGTCTGATGGCATCAGGAACCCGTAGCGTCTCAGAGTTCGGTTGTTGAGGGCTTCGTGCATGACAGGGTTTCCCGCCATGCGCCACGACTGCTCCTCCCGACGATGGCTCGACTCGGCGGTAGGCCGAGTCGGCGCAGGGCGGATTCCCGTCCCTTGCTTTTATGCCAACGTTGCCAGAAGCATTTGCGAATGTGGCGACGGATCCACGGTTCTTTCCGGTAGATGTCCCGTCGCCATTCGCAGCGCCGGTAGTAGCCCCACCAGCCGTTCACGTAACTTCGCCATTGGTCGCGCAGTTGCTCGCTGGTCAGTGGTTGCCGGGCGTTCCAGAGTTCTCTCACGCGGTCTTCAAACCGGGTGAGGCTTGCAGGAGCAATCCCGATGAGCAGCGCGCTGGTGATGATGAACCCCAGGAACTTCCGTTCCCAAGGCCTCCCCACCCCGCTTTTGCTCTCGCTGACCTCCAGCCGGAGGTGGCGCTTGATCCAGCCAGTGAGGCTGGCAAGCACACGCTCCGCGGCGGCTTGGCTCTTTACGTAAATGTTGCAGTCATCGGCGTAGCGGGCGAATCGCAGTCCGCGTTTCTCCAGCTCCTTGTCCAGCGCGTCGAGGTAGATATTGGCCAGTAGCGGCGAAAGCGGGCCGCCTTGCGGCGTTCCTTCTTCGCTGCTGACCTTTAACCCGTCGGGCATCACCACCCCGGCTCGCAGGTATTTGCCGATGAGTTTCATCACGGCTTTGTCCCCTATCACGGTCCCAATTTTACTCATCAGGATGTCGTGGTTCACCTTGTCGAAGAACTTGGTAATGTCCATGTCGACGACGTGGGTAAACCCCTCCCGGGCAAAGCTCTGGGCGGCTTCCACCGCATCGTGGGCGCTGCGTCCGGGACGAAATCCGTAACTGCTTTCGCTGAAACGGGGTTCGAACACCGGCCGGAGCACCCCGAGCAGAAGTTGCTGCACGAAGCGATCTTGCACGTTTGGGATGCTCAGCGGACGGGTTCCGCCGCTGAGCTTGGGGATGTCTCGACGCTTTGCAGCGCCGGGCTTGTAGCTGCCCTCTAGCAGCCTCTTCTTGATCACTTCGCCATGGATGGCGAGGTGTGCTCTGAGTTCGTCGGCCCTCATGCCGTCGGGGCCGGGTGCCCCGTCATTACGCTCAACGGCGTAAAGGGCGGCTCCCCAGTTTCCCGACCTGATGGCCTTCTCCATCAGTCCCTCCAGCTTTGCTGTCCGTTCGCGGTTCACGCGCACCTCCAGGAGTTCCTCTCTCCGCAGGGCTTGCCGCGACTGCATCGCGTGGGCTCTTTGGGTTCGCCCAGGAATTCGGGATCCTTTGTCCGTAAGTCCTGCTGACGTCGGGGCGTATTCTGCCCTGGGGTGCAATGCTCCGTAGAGCGCTGCTGTTGGTTCCTTCCGCCCTTCACAGGAGAGAGTTTTCCGGTTTCACAGTTTCCACGGGCTGCTTCCAGCCCCCGGCTCTGCTCTCTGCTACTATGGCTTCTGCTGACTTCTCTCCTGCTCTCACAGGAGAGATCTCCCCGGGTAAGGTCCTTAACTTTCTCCGCATCCCATCCGGCTCTACTTGCTGTGTCTTGATGAGCTTTGGGCTTCGCGTTTACTAGCACGCTCGCCGCCCACAGCCTGCCTCGCTGCCGGTTCGTGTTCCTATGGCCGCGGATTTGCCTGCCGCTTCCTTCAGCTCCACCCTCGCGGGCGTCGCCTTGCGGTTCAGCTACGGTTGCTCTCATCAGCTCCGATGTCATCGTTTCATGTCATTAGTTAAGGCCCATGCCGGGCACACCAGTTCCCCGTGGGGACGGTGTTCATCAAGCACTTTGAATGGAGGGTCGATGCGCGTCTGGACCACGTGGTTTGACGACGTTTGGAGACGCGCCTTCTGGTTCGAGGAATCGACGGATCGTTTTACGGTTTCTGCTATCGCTGGCGACCCGAGGGAGCGGAGGCCGATCTCTTTCTCGAGGGCGGAGAGGCCTGGATGGAACGCATCGATGCGACCGGGAGCACGCGAAACCAGCGGTGGACCTTCCCCAGCCTCGCGGATTGTCAGGCTTGCCACCGTCCGGAAGCCGGCGTGGTTTTGGGGTTTCGCACGCACCAATTGAACCGCCGTCACGACGATCCACTCCTGGGGATCTCGGGCAATCAGATCGCCAACCTCAATGAATGGGATTTCTTCTCTCCGTCCCTGTCGTCCGGAAGTGGGGATGCCTGGCCAAAGAGTGTGGCGTTCGATGATAGCGAGGCTTCGCTGGAACTTCGGGTACGGTCCTACCTGGACGCCAACTGTGCTCATTGTCATCACCCGGGGGACGGCATGGCGCTCTTCGATGCGCGACTGCAGACCCCCCTTTCTCTGACCGGGATGATCGATGGCCCGGTCCTCTATGAGTTGGGCATTCCGGGGGCGCGGGTGATCGCTCCCGGGCATCCCGAAAGATCCCTCGTGCGACATCGTCTGGCGATTTCGGGCCAGGAGCAGATGCCGCCTCTCGGACGCCACGAGGTGGATGAAGAGGCCGTTGAGGCGCCCACTGCCTGGATTGCCGAGCTTGGTGATTCCGGCGAACCCATGCTGCCGGTGGCGAGAGATGATCTGGAAGTCACTTCGTATGGGGCGCCCCTAACGTTTTTTCCGATGGCCAACGATGGCGGGGATGGATTGACGATTCACGACGTGGTGGCAGCGCCGGTTCATGGCGAGGTCACCGTGAGCTCGGAGGGAGATCGGATGACCTATGTCCCGGATGCCGGGCACTCGGGCACGGATCTTCTCAGCTACCGGGTGCGGGACGCTCTCGGCCGTGTCTCCGAGCCGGCGAGCATCCGGGTGATCACTGGACCCGAAGAGGCCTCCGCCGAGATCCGGTTCGCGGACGAAAGCGGGCGACTGGATGGTGGAGAGACTTTCAGCGGAGTGGCCATGGCGGTGGTCGACATGGATGGAGATCGGCATGATGACCTGGTGCATTTCGACGGGGCCCGCGAGTTGATGATCGACTATCAGATTCCTCAAAATTCAGCTTTCCACGGCGTCGTGCTGGGAACGTTTGGCGAATCGCGGGTGTGGTCGGTGGTGGCGGGCGACCTCGACCACAATGGCCGGCCGGAATTGTTGTTCGGCGGCTATCGTGAAGGTGTGCGGCTCTTGAACTTCGGTGAGAATGGAAACCAAAATGGTGGCTTCGCGATGTCGATCCTGGAGAACTCGGACGTTTTTTTTTGCAGGGGAGCAATCTGGTGGACATCGATGGCGATGGCCTTCTGGACGCCTTCTTTTGCAGTGATCTGAGCGACAATCTCAAGTATCGGAACACCGGGAATGGCGTCTTGGTTCCTGCTCCCGGTCTGATCGGCACCGAGACTCGGGAACCCAGCGACAACTCCGGTAATTACGGCTCGGTGTGGGCGGACGTCGATGGCGATCTCGAACTCTACGTGAGCAAGTGCCGGCAGGTGGCGACGGGTCCCAGTGATCCTCGTCGAATCAACATGCTGTTTCGAAACGACGGGACCGAGGGTTTTTTCGAGGTGGGCAAGGAAGCGGGCCTGGCCGTGAGCGCCCAGTCCTGGGCGAGCGATTTCGGGGACATTGACAACGACGGGGATTTGGATGCCTTCGTGGGGAACCATGGAGACTTGAGCCACCTCTTCGTCAATCAGGGCGATGGGCGGTTCACGCGAGAGAGTTCAGCCCGCGGGATCAGTGTGGGTGTCAAGGTGATGCAAGCGCTCTTCCGGGATCTCAACAACGACGGCTGGCTGGACCTCTTGATCACGGGCGAGTTGAGCCGTTTCTATCTCAATCGGGGCGACGAAACCTTCATCGAGGCCGAGAATCTCCTCACCGGGGGGCACCCGGAGTCATGCGCGGCGGGTGACCTCAATCGGGACGGCTTCATCGATCTGTTTACCGGCTACGCCAGCCTCTACAACACGCCGACCTCAAAGCCCGATCGTCTCTGGATCAATCAGGGCAATGCCAACGGCTTCTTGGCGGTGAGTTTGGAGGGAGCCTTGGTCGAATGCCAATGGCATCGGCGCTCGTTTGGAACTGGAGGGTTCTTGGGGCCGCCAGGTCCGCGAAGTGAGGGCGGGCGAGAGCTTTGGAATTACCAACAGTTTCACCAAAATCTTCCGGCTGGGGAACGATCTCCAGCCGGAAAGATTGGTGATCCGCTGGCCCTCGGGACGGGTGGACGAGATTTGGCGGCCTCGGCCTAACCAATTTCTCCATCTCCGAGAAGGATTCTCCTAGCCCAAGTTCGTCAGCTGTGGAGACCGAAATCCTTTAAATCCCTGGTTTTCTAGGATTTCATCGAATCTGACCTCCGCTTTTCGGGACTACATTTTCGATCAGTTTTGGAAGTGTCGGCAATTCCAGCCCCAGGTGAGCCAGCAGTTCTGCCACTTGCCGGTCGGGCCGTGCGACCACGCGAAGGCGCATCTCTGTCCCGCCCCGGACTGGGAGCACGACATCCATACTCCTCACAGTGGCCACCTCCTTGAGCAACTGCCGGGAGCAATCTCCCAGTCCCTTGCCTCGCATCCACATCTCCAGGGTTCGCCACATCGCCAAAGTCAAGCAGCACACCAGAATGTGGGCCTCGACTCGCTCGGTCTTCTGATGAAAAAGACCGGCCGCAAACTGAGTTCGCTCTTTGAAATCCGAAAAGCTTCTTCAGCCTGCGCGAGTTGCATATACCACTTCCAGATCTTGGCCGGATCTCTCTCCAGGCAATTCGTCCGGAGGAGGTAGGCGCCATGGGCATGTTCGGCCCAGGTCAACGGCGCCTCTTTGCGCGTGACCTCCAAACCGTTGGCTTTCCCGGTTTTCTCATCGCGTAACACGGTCACTTCGTAAACCCGCTCTGCTGCGGGATACCGGCCTAACCAGCGTCCAACACGACGCTCGGCGACTTCGATCTTTCTGGGATTCTTCTTGAGGCTCTTGTTGATCTCCTCAAGCTTTGCTAACAACCGTGCGCGCTTTTGCTCTAACATAGCAGACTCTTTCTTTCGGCGATCTGCGCTGCGACACATCACGTATTGCTCTCGCCCCTGGCCATCGGGGTGGTCTACAAGTTTGACTTCAACACCTGGACGCACTTCGGCCCAGTCTTCATCTTCCAAGAAGATCGCCTCGAATTGTTTAAGCTGCCCTTTTGCGGTGCCAACGATGTATTGCGCCTTGCGCTCGCGGAGAAACTCGATGTTATCCTCGCTGACCATCCCTCGGTCCATGACCCAGATCCGCCTGGCTTTGCCATATTTTTCCTTCATCAATCGCACCATGTCTTCGACGGTGGTGACATCGGCGCGATTCCCATCAAAAACCTCGTAGCCAATCGGTAGGCCGCCTTCAGGAGTGACGACCAAGCCGATGTTGACCTGTTTGCAATCAGGCCGTTTGTCTCGAGAATAGCCGCGCTTCGCTCTACGATTGGACTTCGCCTCACCCTCGAAGTAAGTGCTGGTCACATGATAGAGCAGAAATTCGAACTCCACGCCAAACCAGCTTTGGTAACGCTCCATGAGATGTCGGCAGAGGGCGTCTTTGTGGCTGTTGAGGACATCGGGTCCTCGATAAAGGCGCGAATCATTGATCTTCGGCCAGGGCACCCCAAGTAGATCGGGCAATGCACTGTCTTGATACCAGCGTTCGGCCACCTCCAACTCGCTCTTGTTCCCGCAGAAACGAGCGATGGTCAGAATGCATGCAGTCACTGCCCAAGGCACCGACTCCCGGCCGGTGTCAATGAGTTGCTGGAGGATACGGTGCAACCCAAGACGGTGCCAGAGCGCCAGGGCGAGATAGATTTGGCCAAATTCACGGCTGCGCTCGACCCGAAGCCCTCTGATATCGACCTCTGTCCACTGAGATCGATGAGTTCTCTTCTGATCTTCCGGCGAAGCCTGTCCGTCGAGTTGAAGCTGCTCTTCATGATTCGACCGGCCCTCAAGCAGCTCACCGATGTCTTCCCAACGGTGCCGAGAATTGGAGTCCAAACCCGGCGCCTTCCCCAAATTGGCCGCCACACGATGGCGGGGGCCGCGCTCCGTGCGCACGGTCTCTACCAGCGACCAGTATTCATACGTCTCACCCTTGGCCTTCCGTCGATTGCGCTTGAGAAACATGACACACTTTCCGATCCACGGCAGCCATCGCAACGTGCGGTTCGCTACTACACCGGCGACGGGGAAATCAAACCCCGGTAGAATCAGCAATTCGGGGGTCCTCCGCCCCAAAATTGCATCATTTTTCTCCTAAATTGACGAACTTGGGCTAACAATGAGTTCGATCAGTGTGTGGCTGAATGCGCTGCTGGGATCCATCGGTCTGGGCGGTGAAGTGGGTTAGCTTTTCTTAGAGCGGTGGTCGCGGTGGGCCTCCTCGATCATGTCGATCATGCGCTGGAGTTCCTCGTCGCTGAGTTTGGTCTTGGGATCCCCGAGATGAGAGGCCAAGGCCTCCTCGACCGAGCCCCCGAAAAAGGTGGAGAGCAGGTGTTGCATGGCGGCGGAGCCGGCCGGCTTCCGTCCCTGGCGAGGTTTATAGACGAAGCGGCGTCCCTCCTTGCGACGAGTCACCAAGCCCTTGCTCTCCAGGATGCTAAGCATCTTACGCACCGCCATGTCGCCGGGCGCGTTGGGCAGCGCCTCCTGAATCGTCTGCACGTCGGCCTCCCCGGCGGCAAAAAGCGCGTCCATGATCTGGCGTTCGCGACGACTGAGATGGAGGGCGGCGTGGGGCATGACGGTTGATGAGATAGGGAACGGGAATTCCAATCGACAAAATTTTCTCACCTAGCGGATGCACGTGCAAGTTTAAAATGAGAAAAAATTCTCGATAGAGCGCACCCGATCTGTAGGCACGCGCGCGCGTGGGGTCGCCAAGAGGATCGGGTCAGCGAATCCACACGAGGGAGGGAAGCGCTCCTGCGCTTCCGTGAATTCTTGGTGGGCAGGCGGAAAAGTCACGGCGGCCGGGGAGAGGCCGCCCTCCCGGCAAAAGGTGGCAATCAAGGTTTTTTGACGTGCCACGAAATCCGGACAGCGGCCCGTGGTTATCAACACTCCCATGACGGCTTGCCCCCAGCCTCATGCGCTGCTTCCCTCACGCCTCGGGTTTCTCTGGCGACCACACCCCGAAACGAAAGGATAGCCTTTCAGCGGGCGAGGAAGGCCCGCAATTCATCGTCGTTGATGCCGACGAGCAGATCGGGTTTGGAGTCGCCGTTGAGATCCGTGAGAGCCAGGCCCTTGGCATCGCCGGGAATCACCAGGCCGCTCTGGTTAGGCCAGACGGGCTGAAAGCCGCCCCGTCCATCGCCTTCGAGCAGGAGGCCGATCCCGCCGTCCATGTTCCCGGTTTCGCGTTGAGGGCTGTGTGAGTTGCCCACGAGGATGAGGTCGAGCAGGTCGTCCTCCGTCCAATCGCCGGCAGCGATGGCGAACACGGGGAAGGTTTGAGCCAGCCGGGGCAAGGGTCTGAAAACGAAACCCTCGGTTCCCTCGTTGAGGAAAACTCCGGATTCCAGCGTGTCGGCTTCGAGGCGCAGAGCATTCTCGAGGCGCGGTTGGGAATAAATGGCCTCCAGGGACTTGCTGGCGAAGGCGTGAAAAGTCGGAAGCTTCTCCCGCAGAGAGGGCATGGCGTGGCTCGAACAGCTGTAGCCTCGGTGTGGGAGACAAATGCCGTTTTCGAACTTGGCTTCGAGGATTTGAGAGGTTCCCGTGCCGTGGAAATCGCCAAAATAGAGCAGCTCGGGCTTGTCCGTGGTGGCCTTGTATTTGCTGTTGAGGCCGTTGTTTCCAGCCACCAGATCGAGATCGCCATCGGCGTCCACGTCCGCGATGGCCAGGGCACTCCACCAGCCGATCTGTGGTCCGGCCACGCTCTTGGTGAGTGCCCCTTCGTGATTGTGGTAGATCAACACCGGTCCCCATTCCGTGGCGAGCAGCAGTTCGGGCCATCGATCGCCGTTCAAGTCTTGCCAGTGCGCGGCGGTGACCATCCCCACGCGCTCCAGACCGTGTTCCGCCGCCACGTCGGCAAAGCGACGCGCGCCGTCCGGTGCCACGCCGTCGTTGCGCAGCAGGAGACTCCGGGGCGTTTTGGGGTAGCGACCCGGGATCACGCGACCGCCGACGAAGAGGTCGAGATCGCCGTCGCGATCGAAGTCGCCGGCGGTGACCGGCCCGCCGCTATCCGGCCGGTCCGGCAAGGCGTCCACGGCGTGGGTGAATCTCCCGCTGCCGTCGTTCAGGTAGAGGCGGTCCTGGAAAACGGCGTCCCCCGGCTCGCCTTCCACGCCGCCGCTGACGACGTAGAGATCCTGATCTCCGTCCTGATCGGCATCGAAGAAAAGCGGCGTGATGTCCTCGCATTTGACGTGTTGGGCGAAGGGTTTCCCCGTTTTGACCACGCCGAAAGCGCTCCCCGACGGGCTCGGACGTTTCAATCGATAGAATATACGCCCGGCCGAACCGGCGCCCTGGGCAAGATAGAGATCTTCCAGGCCGTCCCCGTTGACATCGGCCACGGCGAGACCGGGTCCCAACTGGGAGTGTTTGCTGGGCAGCAGGGGTTGTCTGGCAAAGTCATCGAAAGGTCTTTCCCGGTGACGGATTCCGCGGACGTGATTGCTCGCCGTGAAGAGGGGAGAGTCACCGGAACTTGAGGCTTCTGTTGTCGCGGCTGGAGGGGTGTTGGCGGGTTCGGTGATGGTGTAGTGGGAGCCCGCAGCGAGATCTCGAAAAACCTGTTCCTGGCCGCTCGGCCAGCGCACGGTCAGCTCGGCCACTTTGTCGTGATGTCCCAGACCCGCGTGGATGCGCGGTTCGGGACTCGACATGAATCCCCAGGTAGAGGTGAGGTGACGCGTGAGGATTTCTCGTGCATCGGGGAGGCGCAAGGTGACGGTGGCGCCGAGACCAAATCGATTGCTGCGGGTTCCCACGAGCCGAAAGGAGAGACGCTGGCCGGCAGGGCCATTGTTTTGATAGAGCAGCGGCGCCTCGTTGAAGTTGTTGACAACGAGATCGAGATCGCCGTCCCGGTCGAGGTCGCTGAGCACCGAGCCAAAACTGACTGTTTTGGCATCAAGTCCCCACGCTGCCCCACACTCTTTCATGGAGAGCTTGCCTTGATTGCGGAAAACGCGATTCGTCTGCCGGAGTTCGGGTTGGGCGTACCAGAAATCGTAGTAGCGGTCCCATCCCTCCTTGGAGGGCGCCCGGTTTTTCAGGTCGCTGTTCAGCCAATCGCGGCTCATTCCGTTGGTGACGAACAGGTCTTCCTTTCCGTCGTGATCGAGATCGCCGAAGTTAACCGACCAGGTCCAGTCCGTCGTGGCGATCCCCATGAGCTGGGCGGTCTCCATGAAATGCGGGGTGCCGGTGTTGAGGTAAAAAGCGTTGCGCATGTATTGGGGCGGCACCGGAAAATCGAGGAACCAGGCCTCGCTGTCAGGGCCTGACATGTTGCCCATTTGCATCTTTTCGTTGTAGTGCGTACTCCCCGCCATGTCCGTGGCGAAGAGGTCCATCAAGCCGTCGTTGTTGATATCGACGAGGTCGGCTCCCATGGAAAACCACGGTGTGTGGGGAAGGGCTTCCGGCGTCTTGTCGGTGAAGGTGATGCGCCCGTCGGGGCCGGGCCCATTGCTGGTCCACAGCTGGTCCGGACCGAAAAAATCGTTGGCCACGTAGAGGTCCGGCCAGCCGTCCCGATTCCAGTCCCACCAGGTAGCCGAGAGACCGTAGTGATTGCCGCTCATTCCCGCCTCCGCCGTCACTTCGGTGAAGGGCCGGCCAGGACCTTCGTTGCGATAGAGATGATCGTATTGTCCGGCATCGATCCGCTTGAAGCTGCCATCGGGAAGGACAATGAGATCCGCGTATTGGCGGAAGGCTTCCGGAAGCAAGGGCTTCCCGTCAGGACCCTTCTGCAGGGAGAAAGGCTCGTTGCGGAGCGAGTTGGGGGCCGGGAGGCGATTGGTGAGCACAAAGAGGTCGAGATCGCCGTCGCGGTCGTAGTCGGAGAAGCTTCCGATGACACTGGCGCCCTGGAAATCCAGTCCGAGTGACTGGGCGCTCTCCACGAGTACTCTCGTTTCGCCTTTCTCGCGGTTGAGGTAGAGCCGATTGGGACAGTCAAAACCGCAGACGTAGAGATCGAGCCAGCCGTCATTGTCGACATCCGCCCAGGTGGCGCCGGTGGCCCAGGTGCCTGTCGCGGGCGCCGGGACGAGGATTGCCGACTCGTTCACGAAACGGAAGGAACCGAGGTTGCGGTAGAGATGTCCGCCCTGGTTCTGCCCGCAGAGAAACACGTCCGGGAAGCCGTCCTGGTCATAGTCGCCGATCGCCACGCCGCCGCCGCAGAAGGCATTGGTTAACTGATCACGGTGTTTCGCGGGAGGACTCCATTGGTGTTGGAAATCGATGCCCGCCTCGGCCGGATCGATCGCGAGAAATCGTTTCGCTTCGACCTGATGAGAGGGTGTAGGGAGGGGCGTGCTTTCGATGGGAGCCGCCACGGACAGGTGGACACTGCTGCCCAGAATCACTGTCGTCGGGAGGGTCCGCCACCACGCGGCTCGTCGGGTCCGATGCATGATGAACGACCATTTCAGAAGCTCCTGGAGGAGGCAATCCCGATTCTCGAGGTGCCGCCGCGCTCTCCTCTCTGGTGGCTTCCGGCTCAACCGGATGGTCGACGGGAAATCACTCGCGAGGCTTTTCGGGGGCGTCTGGCGGAACCTCTCCAGCTGGCCAGGACGAGGTGCGTTTGGAGAAGGGTTTGACGGATTCTTCCAGCCCGTATACGAGGAGAGTGTCGCCGGCCTGGACGACTTCGCTGCGTTTGGGCGCCCCGGTGAAGTGGCCGTTCCGATGAATGCCGAGAACGAGCCGCCTATTCGGAGGCGGATGCCGCCAGGAGCCGGGAGGTGAAGTGGCCGTTCCGATGAATGCCGAGAACGAGCAAGCCCTGGTCGGCGGGGCGTGAATCGCCCAGGGCCTTTCCGGCGAGCGGGTGGTCTGGAAGGATGTCGATTTCCGAGACGCAGTAACCTGCCTGGACGTGGAGGAGCAGATCGTAGTCGGCGACCCGGAGCGCGTTGCTCCTCTCAAGTGCGCGGTGGATGGAGAAATCGATGAGCTTCTGCACCACGCCGATCTTGGCGAGCAGGAAGAGCGCCACCACACCGCCGGTCATCAGGCCGAGAGTGCCCATCAAGTTGCCGAAGCTGTCCTTGGCATCAATGAAAGTGATGATGATTGTCGCCAGGGCGGACGTGAGGCCCACGTTCCCCAGCAAGATCAGATCCCGAATGATCCGTCGCCGGATGGGATGATTGACGACGTGCTCGGCTTCCCGGGTGGTGAACCCGACGCCGAAAAACGCGGAATAACTCTGAAAATTGGCGGTGTCCCAACTCAGGCCGGTCATCATCAGTGCCGTGGCGCCCACCCTCACAATGAGCAGGGAGACGATGACGATGGCGAGAAGTGCGATGAGTGGCCCCATGACGTTCTGCTCCGCTTTCGCGTGGACGCGGATGGCCCCGGGGGCGAGGAGCCATCCGCCAAGGCAGGAGAGGAGAAGCGGAAATTCCGCAGTGGCGCCTTTACTCCTGGACGATGCGGTAGTAGCGGGCGTCGAGGTCGGGCGTGTCGGTGTAAGTGGTGGCGTTGCCGGCGTCGGCGGGATGACCGGTCACCGTGTCCTCCCAGGCGATCAGATCGACGCTGGTCTGGATGGTGAACGTGGAGCCTTCCGCGCTCGGCCACGCTAATAAGGTGACCTCGTCACCCGCGCGGGAGATGGACTGCACGCGGAAATCGACGGGCTGTTCCAGCTCCTGGCCTCCGGGCAAGGGCTCGCCGGGGTGGGTGAAGAGATAGGTCGCCTCCTCGGCGCTCAGCTCCTTTTGGTAAATCTGAAAGTCATCCACCACGCCAGTGAGGCCAAGCAATCCGGCGACCGCGCCGATCTGGAAGGAACCGCCCTTGCGCACATCGTAACCCTGGGTGCCCTCGGCCTCACTGAGCAGCTCGCCATTGACGTAGAGTTTGATGCGGTCGACCAAAGGGTCGTCGCTGCCATTTTCGTCGGCGTAGGTGAACAGGAGGTGAAAGGGTTCCCCGGTCGTCAGGAAGCGATCCGAGGTGAGTGATTTGGTGCCGTCGCTGATCCACTGGACGGGATCGGGGTTGCCGGTGACGGCCAGCGCCACGCCGAAAGGATCTCCGGGCGTTTCGTCGCCCCGGCCGAACAGGCCGGAGGTGGTGCCCTGGTCGGCGGCGTCGAGTTGAACCCAGAAGGCGTAGCTGCCGACCGCCAAGGAGGGCAGGTCCAGTTCCTTTGGCACGATGCCGAAGCCGGCCCCGGCCCCGTCGCCGTCCGAAAGCTGGACGGCGGTACCGCTGGCCAGACCGTCGGCACCGAGTGCAAACGAGCCGCCGCCGTTCTGGCGGTATTCGCCGTGGAATCCATTGCCGGAGGCGTCGGCCATGCGCGTGCCCTCGGTTTCATCCATCTTGTAATGGGCCAGCAAGCGGTTGGCGTTCTCGATCTTGACCCGAAACTGCACGTGGGTGACGGCCTCGTTCTCGTCGTTGCTTTCGATCTCGAGCGTGGCGCGGAAAGTGCCGGTGGCGGATCCCGCGGGCATGTAGGTGACTTCGACATCGGCCGAGGCGCCGGGGGCGAGTGTGGCGGGGAGTTCGGTGACGCTGAAACGATCCCGGTTCTCGCCCGTGATGGAAGAACCCGTGATGGTGAGTTCGTTGTCGGTGCCGCTGTTGACGAGTGTCAGGGTCCGCTTGAGCACGCCCGGATTTCCGGGAAAGGCGCCGAAGTCGAGGACGGAAGCCGTGGAGAGGTTGGGATCGCCAATGACGCTGAGCACGCCGTTCTCCATGATTTGTACGACTTCCTCCGCAGTCAGCGCGGTGCCGAAGACGGCGACATCATCGATATTGCCGATGAAAAAGAATCCGTCGCCGAAGTCCTGGCCGGCGCCGATGTTGAACGGTGTGGTGTCATTGGGCGCGACGGAGTCGTTGGATTCGACGGCCAATTTGCCGTCGACGTAAAGCTTCTTGATCTGTTCGCCGTCGTCGTAAGTGATGGCCAGGTGTTGCCATTCGCCTAACAGGACCTCGGGGCCGTCCATGGTCTGCCAGTTTCCCGGGTCGTCGCCGTTGCCGCTCCAGAACGTCCAGGCTCCCGCCGGTTGATTGTCGTAGATGAGGTAGCCCTGGCTAGTTTCGCCTTCCCCAAAGAGATCGTGACGGCTGGTGACGGGCGAGTTCCAGGCACCGGCGCCCCCTTCGGATTTGGCCCACAGCGTGAGGGTGAAGCTCTCCGGATTGAGGGCTTGATTGTGGGGTACCTGGACGACGCCTCCGCCTTCGAAGCGCGCCGAGGTGCTGGCGGTGGCGCCTTCCGCGCCAAACACCACGTCTCCGCCAGGCGTGCCGTGGAAGCTGCCAAAAACGTCCTGGACGGACTCCTCCCCGTCGGTCCCCGAGGCATCATCGAGGGGCCAGTAGGCGACCAGGGGAGTCGGATTGATGACCTTGACTTTGAGGGGGACTTGAATGGTGGGTGTTCGCGGATCGTTGGTGCTCAGCTCGGCCACGGCGGTGAAGGAGCCGAAGAGGCCTTCGGGAGCGAAGGTGAGAGCCACGTTCGCCTGCGTGCCCGGCGCCGCCGGATCGGGCGCCTCCGCACTGAACAGCTCGGCGTTCCGGCCGGTGAAGGCCACGCTGCTCACCACGAGCTCCTGGGTGGAGCCACTGTTTTGAATGGGGATCTGACCGGCGTGGGGACCGGTGTTGATCTGGAACTCACCGAGATTGATCTCGGCGGGCGCCTCGAGGAAGGGGTCGCGGACGATCCCTTGCGCGCTGATGGCGAAGGCCGGCTCGATGCTGCTGTTGTTGGCCACGAGCACGTCGACGCTGAAGACGCCGGTTTCACCATTGGGATTGAAGGCGATCTCGATTTCACCCTCGGCGCCCGGAGCGAGCGATTGGGAAAAACTTTCCACGGAGAAATTGGCGGCGTTGTCTCCACTCAAAGTGACTTCCGTGAGGTTCAACGTCTGCGTCGATCCCGTATTGATCACGGGAAGGGTGATCGAGCCGCCGTCCCCGGCGAAATCCAGGTCATAGCTCCGTTTTCCCGAAATTCCGGGATCTCCGAGGACACTGGCCACCCTGCTGTTCATGATCTGCTGGATGGTCTCGATGGGAAGTGCCTCGTCGAACAAGCCGACGTCATCAATGAAGCCGACGAAGAAGAAGCCGGTCCCGAAATCTTCACCGGCCCCGATGTTGAACGGCGTGGTGTCGTTCGGCGTGATGGAGTCGTTGGATTCCACCGCGAGTTCGCCATCGACATAAAAGACGCTTGATCTCTTCATCATCGTCGTAGGTGATGGCCAGGTGCTGCCACTCGCCCAGTTTGACCTCGGGGCCGTCGAGGGACTGCCAGTTGCCCGCATCTTCCCCGTTCCCGCTCCAAAAGGTCCAGGAGCCGGAGGACTCGCTGTCGTAGATCAAATAGCCTTGTGAGGTCTCGCCCTCGGCGACCTGGTCGTGCCGGCTGGTGACCGGCGAGTTCCAGGCCCCGGCTCCCCCGTTGGACTTGGCCCAAAGCGTGAGGGTGAAGCTCTCTGGATTGAGTGATTCCGCCCACTCCGCCTGGATGCCTCCCGAACCGGCGAATTCGGCCGCCGTGCCCGTCCCGGGCAGGGCGCCTTCCTGGCCGAGGGTGACCCCGTCGCCCACGGTCCCGACGTGGCCGCCGATGCTGTCGGAGACGGACTGGGCACCGGCCACTTCGTCGAGAGTCCAGTGAGACACCAGCTCTGCTCGAAGCGTGAGGCTGATGCCGAGGAGAAAGAAGATGACGAGGGAATCGATGATGGTTTTCATGATGCGTGTGTCGGAAAAAGGATCGGGGAGTTGAGACTCAGGGCAAGCTGAGCAAGGTTGGTCGGGAAAGTCAAGAGGGATTGAGGTGCGGGAATTTCAGGCCGCGCTCATGCCGATGACTGCCTTCCAATCATCAGAAACAAGTAGCTCATTTCGTGCCAATGATCTCCCGCGCCATCCGTGCTTCCCGTTTTGGGCTTGGCTTGTCTTTGGGTGGTGGCCGCTCGCGGGAACGGCCGCCCCGAGGATCAATGAATGGGTGGCTGCCAATGAAACCGGCTTGCGGGACGAGGATGGCGAGTTCTCGGATTGGATCGAGATTCACAATCCGCGCGCTGAGGACAACGTTAGCCTGGCGGGTTGGGCCCTGAGCGACGACGCCGGAAATCCGGACCGCTGGCGCTTCCCGCCGGTCGTCCTGGAACCCGGGGCCTACCTGGTGGTGTGGGCCTCGGGAAAAGATCGCCGTGAGGGCGAGTCATTGCACACGGATTTCAAGCTCGATCGGGACGGTGAGTTTCTCCAACTGACGGATCCCGCCGGCGTGGGGGTGTCGGTGCTGGAGCCGGCCTACCCGGCGATGGAGGAAGACGAGAGCTTCGGCTGGGATGAGGTGCTGCGCGATTACCGCCCGTGGAGAACGCCGACACCGGGGGCGGCAAACCGTGAGGATCCGGTTCTCGGCCCGCTCTTGTTCGCGCCCAGGAGCGCCGGGCAGATGGCGCGCGAAGGTGCCGATTGGGTGGTTTCGGTAAGGGTCTTGGAAAATGGAAGACCTGTGCGCTCGGTCGTCCTCAAACAGCGGGTGATGTATTGGGTCGAGAGCATCGTTCCCCTGGCCGATGACGGCGAGGCGCCCGATGAGATCGCCGGCGACGGGCGTTACACGGGATCCATCGCCGCCCGCACGCTCTTTGGAAGCCGATATCGCGCGGGGGAAATGATTCGCTGGGCCTTCGAAGCCACGGATCAGGAGGGAATCACCTCGCGTTTGCCCGAACTGGAGGACGGGGTGGTGGCGCAGCCGGAATACTTTGGCACCGTGGTGGAGAGCCCTGGCGCCAGCTCGAAGTTGCCCGTGTTGCACTGGTTCACCGAAACGCCTGAGCGGGCGGCATCGCCCGGTGGAAGCCGGGCTTCCGCCTTCTTCGACGGCCACTTTTACGACAACCTCTTTGTCAGGCGGCGTGGGCAATTTGGCGCGATCAACTGGGACAAGCCCAAGTTGAAGTTCGATTTCAACCCGGGGAATCACTTCCGTTACGATCCCGGGCGACGACGGGTGGAGGAGTTCAACCTGCAGTCGCATTTCGCTGATCCCTCCTTCATGCGGGAGAATCTGGCCTTTGCCTTTTTCAATCTCACCGGCACACCGGCCTCCGAAACACGTCATTGGCGGGTGATGTTGAACGGTGAATTCCACGGGCTTTTCTCCTTCGTCGAGCAGGTCGATGAGGATTTCCTGCGTCGGCACGGCCTGGATCCCTCGGGCGCGCTCTACAAGGCCAACGGCTTTCCGGCCACGCTCGCCGTGGGGGTCACGCTGGCGCTCTATCAGAAGGAGACTCGCAAGGAGGAACCCTACGACGATCTGGTGGCCTTGACGGAGGGAATCAACGGCCCGGAACGCTTTGCCTACCTCATGGATAACGTCAACTTGCCGGCCATGGTGAACGAAATGGCGGTTCAAACGCTCATCCGGAACGCCGATCGACTGACAAAAAACTACTACATGTACAAGGATCCGGAAACGGATTTGTGGCAGCGCTTTCCCTGGGACATGGATGGGGCTTTCGGCACCAGCTCTGGATTGGCCAACGAGAACTTCGCCAGCCCTCTCTACGGAGACTCTCAACATACTCAGGCCCCTGGCCAGCCGATCTATCAAAACTTCTTGTTGGATGCCATTCTCGATCATCCGCCCTGTCGCCAGATGTATCTGCGGCGCCTACGCACTTTGATCGATCTGTATCTAACGGAAACACCGAGCTATTTTTACCAGGAGATCGATCGGAGGTCGGCCGCGATTCGGGAAGAGGCGCTCGCGGATGGGCGAGAGTGGGGGACGGGAAACATCGATGCCGGGGTGCGTACGCTCAAGGAGACAGCTTTCGCACTTCGGCGCCGGGAATTGCTCGAGACCTTTGGCAAGGATCTCATACCCACGACGCAGACGGCCGGGCTCGCGCTGGAGATCGGGGAGGTCGACCCGGCTCCAGGAGCCTCCTCCAACGAATACTTTCAGATCATCAATCTCCACGCCGAGGCCATCGATTTGTCAGGATGGGCGGTGAGCGGTGCGGTGCGCCACACCTTCGCGCCCGGCACGGTGATCCCCGCGAAGGGGACCTTGTTTCGGCCGGATGACGGCATTCTTTACGTGGCCAAGAGCGTGCGGGGCTTTCGAGACCGTGCGGAGAGTCCCCGCGGAGGGCAGGGACGTTTTGTGGTGAGCGGGTATTCGGGACGTCTGTCATCCCGGGGAGAGACTCTTCGCCTCCACGATGACGAGGGGGGGCTGGTGGTGGAGCACGCATACGAGGGTTCCGGCAGTTTGACCTACGGAGATTGGGTGGCCTTGCAATTCAGTGAGGCGGATGGACGAAACGCGGCGGTGAGCGGTTGGGACGCCGATCCGGCTGGGTCGGGACGGTCCAACCTGCATCGGTACGCCTTCGGAGAGAGCGCGGGCTTGGTCTGGGAGCGGCATCCTCCCGCCCTCTCCTACCGCCGCCGTGCGGGCGCCGCGGACCTGGCCTTTTGGATCGAGGGGTCGGAAGATCTGGTGTCGTGGGACTCTTTGGCTTGGCCGGAGACGACGATCGAAGTGCAAGAGGGATTCGAGCGTGTGCGATTGGAACAAACACCGGCTTCCCGCCCCCGCCACCGCTATCATCGTGTCGGCGTGCGGCTGCAGGCCGAGGCACCGTAGTGGCGGGTGGATGCCTTCGGTGACCCGGGGCTGGAGTTGCGGCAGGCGATGGGCCGGGTTTCGCCAGGAGCGGCTGGCTCCAAACGCACGATTAAGCTTCGCGTCGTGCCAGGTTTTTTCCCGGCGGAAGTTTTTCATTCGAGGGCCCAAATGAATGGCACCTGAAAACGGTTTTCTGGGCTTCAGGGGCGGACCGCCCGTCGAACCGGGTCGAACGATTACCCTGCCAATGACATTGACGCCATGAAAACTTTGAATCTCTACCGTTCACACTCTCCGCGGAGAGCTCCCCTCGCCGCGCTGTTCTGGAGCCTAACCGCCATTTGACTGCAAGGCGCGATGACCGAGAGCGAAAAACTGGATGCCTTCGCGGCGCGGATTGAGACGGGCCTGCAAGGGCGCTGCACCGGCTTCGGTTACGCCATTTTCAAGGACCAGCAATTCGTCAGGGGTGGAGGCGGCGGAGCGCGGGAAAAAATTGAGGGGCCCTATGGGGATCATCCCTTTGATCTCACATCTGACCGATAATTCGAGGGCTTTACGCTAGTCTATTCCGAGGACTTCAGCGCATTGATCAGATTCAAGTGATCCGGGATCCATATGGAGGGCTCGATTCAGGAAATCTTCCACTTCGCTGTCGATGGCTTCGAGAATGCGGTCGAGAGTTTCTTTCCCAAACGTATCGGCTAGGGCGTCCAGGGCGCCCTCGATGAGGCTGCGAAACAATTGCCAAAGCAATCCCGCGAAGCACAGCACTCGAAGATGCCCAGTTTGCCGGTCCCGCACCTCCCCGTAGCTCGAGCGACCACTCCGAAGCATGGCCTCGAAAATCAGAGCGTATCGCATCGCAGCCAGATGCATCGAGGCATAGGCATACTGATAGGCGCCACTCTGTTCGGTGAGCAGGCCAAAGTTCTGTTTCGCCTCTTTAAAGTAGACTTCCACAGACCATCTCAAGGCATATATTGAAAGCGTCTTCTCCACGGAGGCCTCGTGTCCGTGGTCAGGAACACCACCCACGCTTTCTCTGGACAGGCTCCAGAACTGGGATTCACCGGGGCGCTGAAGATGAGTGTCACCTCCTGCCATTTTGGGGCTCGCTTGGCCTCTGTCTCCAAGTTGATCCAGACTTTGACGTGATAAGTCCGGTAGCGCGCCTTGGATCTCGATGCCTTGAGCTGACGCTTGTATTTGTTGAAGAGTTGAGGCGCGGTATAGCTCTTTGCTTTCCGGTTGGTTTGCGGATTCGCCAACCAGTAATTCATGTTGCCCCGCTTCATCTGGAAAATGGCGACGAGGCCGAGATCCAGGGAGGCTCGAATGTTCTCTTTGCAACCGAACCAAGCGTCGCCCAGCACGTAGGCCGCTCGAAATCCCACATCCAGCGCCGACTCGAGCATCCTTCGAAACATCGTGTGTTTCGATTCATTTTTTGCCCTCTCCATGTCTCTCGCGGCGGCACATCTCTTATCTCGGAATTCGTTCTCAGGCGCTTTTCCTACCGCTTCCTTTTCGCCCATGAAAATCTGCCGATCAACCGGAAGGAATCCCTTTTCACCGGCGATGCCAAGCTCCACCACTTGGTGACCTGTGACATAGCGGTTCTCCGTGTGGTCCCAGTGCAAAGAGGAGCCCTCGACCTTCTTGCCCCGTCGCACCTTGATTGTGTCGTCGATGACGAACGCTCGCTGATCGCCTGGACGTAACTGATTAGCGCATCTAACAAGCTCTTGACAGCTTCGATAATTAAGACATCTTAACCATTAATGTCGTCCGATTCTCTTGAATCGCTCCCCACGAGAGAACTGATCCGGCTCGTCCGCGATCTACGGGAGCGGTTTGCTCGGTTGGAGGCGGAGAATCTCAAGCTTCGCGAGGAAGATCGAAGACTGCGCAAGGAATTGGATGAGTTGAAGCGCAAGCAGAACAGATCGGCGGCTCCGTTCTCGAAGGGAAAACCCGAGGCCAACCCGAAAAGACCGGGACGCAAGCCGGGCCAAGGGTCCTTCCGGCGGCGGGAGGAACCGGAGATTGGGCCGGATGACAATGTTCGAAGCATGGAAGCCCGATTGCCCAAGGGGCGGTCGTCAAATTGTCCTCGATGCGGAGGCAGGCTTGGAACTCGTCTGGAGATGGCAAGCACGGTCGATGTGCCGGAAAAGATTGCCCGAGACATATCGATCTGGAAAGTGGAAGTCGAAGAATGCAGTTGTGGCTACTGCGCGAGAGGAACTCACCGGGATTTGCCGCTCGGCCAACACGGGGCCACCGCTCACCGTGTGGATCCCAGGGTTCGGTCGTTTGGACTGGCTCTGCACTATCACTTCGGGGTGACTCTACCCCAGCGTTTCATAAAATGGCCAGTCAGGCCATCATGCTCGCGAGTGAGAAGTTCTGTAACTGGATCATCATGCGGCGAAGCGTGAACCTTCGGAGCGAGTGAAGTCTATTTTATCAAGGATGAATTTTCGGAACGCTGAACCTTTTCCGCCGTGGTGCAAAAATCCAGGCAGCGTGTTTTTCAAGGCGGCTGAGACAATCATTTCCGAAGGCAGCACGTCTGGGCGGATGGTTCGGATCCAGGTTCCAAAGTGTTTCCAGACCAGACCGTCACATGTCATGGCAAGGTACTGTAACATGCCCTGAGCGATCATGCCGGTCTGCACAAACACATGATATGCGTGCATCTTTCTCTGCACCTGTCTGCGATATTTCTCGGTAGTCCGGTGGAGGTATTGGTTACCATTGCGACGCTTGAGCGGTCGCATAGCGGCCATCCAGAAATGGTATCCGAATGAGCCGACCGAATGCACCGCTTGCTTGAAGGCGACTTCGATCTTGAAACGCAAACTGTAGAGCAAGATGATCTCCTGAGCTTCCATGGTGAGGTCGGTAGACAAGAGGATGATCCGCCCTCTCGTGGGATGATCGACGAGAATGAAGCGGACCATCGCCCCGGCGGGCTTCCACAACAGATCCACCGACTTGAACCGGACAGAGATGTTTCTCTCCCCATATACGGGACTGGGAACGGAACTGAAGCCGCCCGTTCCAAAGACATTCTGGAGCTTCACCGCAGCGCCATACTTTTTCGGTCGTCCGCGTTTGCGTTTGCGTGGCACTGCCGCAGGCCGAAAGCCGGTTGTCGTGCGTCGAACCCTCGTGACCAGCACACCGGAACGCCCCTTGGTGCTCCGGATCACCTTTCCGTTGGCGTAGTAGGCGTCGGCCAGCAAGACGAACTCCTGACCTCTACAGACGGATGCGAGCATCTCGTTGGCCTTGTCGATCAAGGTTCTCCTGTCGCGGTTTGAAGTGACGATACCTTCGTGAATGCGTGCACAGACCGGAACGCAGAAGAAGTATCCGCCAACCTGACAGAGCACGCCGAAGGCCTGAAAGGAATGGCTCATGATGAAGTGAGGCTTGGAATTGGACTCGGACTGTTGATGCAGATACTTCACCGCAGGCATCTTGCGGCCCTCCTTGGACTTCTTGATGCCGTCGAGAACCAGGACGGGGCGACAACCGATCTTGTAGACAGGGAAGTGCTTGATCACGATGGCGAACCAAAGTTCTGCAAGCCGGTCCGTCTTCACGGCATTGCTGTGGAAGAAATGGAGTAAGTGCTCATAGGAGTGTTCTGACAAACCGAGAGCGCGGACGAAACTGGAAACCCTGAGGAGGTCATTGCGCACGGAGAAAGCGGCCAAGACGAGCAGAAACCAGAGAAAGGTGCGGGCTCTCGAGAAAGCGGGTCGCAGAAGACAGACGATATTCCACCAAGAAATCCAGAGATCCATAACAAATGATTTGATTTTCCTAGACATTCACATATATAAGGTAATGACCATGAAAAAGATCAGATCACTGAAAAAAGAGTCCAGAAACTTGCGGCAAAGTTAGCTGCAATCGGGCCAATGCGGCCTGGGAGCATCAGCAAGCAATACCGAGATCGACAACGCCAGCGCGGCGTGTATTACCAACTGAGCTACACGCATAAGATGAGGAGCCGGACTGAACACGTCTGGCCAGACCACGTGAAGGGACTATGAAAAGAAACAGAGGAGTACAAGAAATTCAAGAAACTGACCACCGAACTGATCGATCTGAGCATTGAACTATCCAAGGCGAAGATCGCTCTATTACGCAGTCAGACAGACACGCCAGGCAAAGAGAAACCGGTCTGAGAACTTCCCACTCACGAGCATCATGTAGTAGGCGATTTCTTCTTCGACGGCCTGATTGTCTCCGAGTGTCAATGTGAGTCGACCTTGAGGGCGAGTCAGACGTCCGGCACGCTGGATGATTTTGCGGCGAATCGTGCCGAGTCCTTCAAAGATCCACTCCGCAGCCCTTTGGGGGGACGATTTGCGTGACCGCTCCGCAGATCGCATCTGCATTTCGCGTGTGGGATTGTGGGTGAGGATACTGGCCAAAAGGAAAGCTTCGTTGGCGGCACGTCGCTTGGCCGGAATATAGTCCATCTGGGCCTGGCTCTTGGCTTCGCCAAAAATCTTCTCCTGAGAGCCACGCCCTTCATGAAATTTCACCACATGAGCGACCATGTTTGTCTTGTTGGTGATGATCGCCCTGTATTCATAGTTCTCCTCGACTGGTTCGAAAAGATCCAGTTGGAGCGGTCCTTTGCGCTGAGTGCGCCTCATGGTTCGAATGCACAAAATGCGCGCTTTGCGCGCCCAACTTTTTGGCTTCTAGCGGATTTCGAAGTGATGAGTTTTTCCCTCTCCGCCTCGGGTTCGGGACCAGCGACGGCGCTTCTCGATGATGCCCTTGAGTTCCACGAGCCGCTCGAAAGGCACCGAGAACGTATATTCCAGGCCAAGGGTCTTTGCCTCTGAAACCATTTGATCGCTGAAAAACGCGCTGTCGGCGCGCAACTCGATCTGCACATCAGGCAGCACCTTGCGAATCTTCTCCACGCAGGAACGGAGGAACTCCACTGCTCCATTGGAGTCATGGACGTTGCCACTTCGATGAAGGAAGTCGAAGATTTGTCCGGTTTGAGCGATCGTCGCGAGCAGTGGATAATAACTGCGCTCGCCTTTTTTCTTCTTGTTAAATCCCACAGCCGTCCCTTCCGCATGGCGACTCGTGCTCTGCACGCTTCCGTCCAAATCAAGCGTGATGCGTTTGATTCCCTCCTCCTGAAGTCGCGACAGGCAAACGAAATGATTCATCTCCCTCATCCTCTCAAGGCTTTGACAATCGACCTCTCCCAACATCCGGCTCATCGTTGGGACACTGGGCAATTGGTGCATCCCCAAAACCTGTCGTACAAGGGGATCATCTCGGTAGTAGTCCAAATCGCGAAGCATCCGGTAGCCCAGTATAAGATGCACGATAAGACACATGAAAACCTTGTGGAACTTGTAGAAGCGGGACATGCGTCGATCCAGTGGATCAAAGCACTGCTGAAGCTTCCCCTCCAGATCCAATTCCTGAAAGAGCTTCTGAAAGATAACGAGACCGCCGAAAGAGGTCAGTTCTTGATCTTCAAATTTGATCGCCGGAATCGTTCTGGACTTTGCATTAATCGTGCGTCGTGCTACTCTCACTGTAGGTGGCTTTTGGGTTGAAGTGTTTGGTGTTTTGGTAGATTCCAAATTAACCTTATCCCAAAGGCCCCTGCCACTATTTTCTTGGGATTCTTGCCCCGATTTATGAAACTATGGGGTCTACGCAAAGTTCCTCCGATTGTTCGCGAGGAGTGTGTGCTTGGAACCGATCGGTTCCGGAGCTACGACGCGGAGCGATTTTCGCAGATGGACATGCAAAAGTGCATGAGCCATATTGTGAAGAATCTCTCTGAAGTTCTGGAGAAGAAGCGAGGGCGGGCACGAAGTTTCTGCGAGGGACTGAAGAATTCGCTCTGACAGTGTCTGAGGCTTTGGCGGCAGTACCACAACGGCGAGTTGACTTTAAACCAATACGAAGAAGAGAGCTTGAAAAAGATCTATGAACTCGATCATTACCTGCGGGACCGGACGCTCAAAGATTCCGACAACCAACGCATGCTCAATGAGCTTGGCCGGCACTTTGACCAAGGGAATTTAACGATGTTCCTGGAGGATCCAGAGGTAGAGCCGATCAACAACATCGCCGAGCGGATGCTCAGGCCGGCGATCGTCGCCCGCAAGGTGTCGCAATGTTCCAAGACGGAGCGGGGAGCCAATGCCTACGCGGCATTCAAGAGTGTGCTTTCGACTCTCTCGCTGCGAGGAGCGAGTTCCGTATTCAAGTCGCTTGCCAAAATCATCACAGGCGAGCGTACCCTTGCATGAGATGCCTGTGGCGTTTGCTGGTTAGGAGCGCTAATCAGTTACTCCTTCATCCTCTCAAGGCTTTGACAATCGACCTCTCCCAACATCCGGCTCATCGTTGGGACACTGGGCAATGGGTGCATCCCCAAAACCTGCCGTACAAGGGGATCATCTCGGTAGTAGTCCAAATCGCGAAGCATCCGGTAGCCCAGTATAAGATGCACGATAAGACACATGAAAACCTTGTGGAACTTGTAGAAGCGGGACCTGCGCCGATCCAGTGGATCAAAGCACTGCTGAAGCTTCCCCTCCAGATCCAATTCCTGAAAGAGCTTCTGAAAGATAACGAGACTGCCGAAAGAGGTCAGTTCTTGATCTTCAAATTTGATCGCCGGAATCGTTCTGGATTTTGCATTAATCGTACGTCGTGCTACTCTCACTGTAGGTGGCTTTTGGGTTGAAGTGTTTGGTGTTTTGGTAGATTCCAAATCAACTTTATCCCAAAGGCCCCTGCCACTCAGCGATTCCGTAAGATAGGCGGCTGAGGCGGCTCAAGCCCTGTATTTTTGGGTAATTCGGATCGGCAGCGCCCATTTTTGACCCCATGGCAAATTCGCATTCGTTATTTCATCTTTTTTAAGCTTGTTTCTGTAATAGTCTTATATTACAGTGCGCCGAACGAGCCGACCTTCATGCCAAGCAGAAACTCCCTGCCCCCCACCGAACGCCAGATTCGCAGCCGCCTCCGCCAGCTCCTCGACCAGGCCGAAGGCTTCCTTCACGGCTCGCCCATCGAACTCTCTCGTAAATGCGGCAAGCCCACTTGCCGTTGCGCTTCCGACGACTCCTTGCGCCATCGCTCCTTGGCCATCGGTCAGACTCGCAAGGGCAAGACCACCATGCTGCACGTCCCCAGACCGTTGGAAGCTCAGGCGAGACGCTGGATCGATGATTTCCAGAAGGCGAATGCTCTGCTGGAAGCCCTCGACGAGCAGGGGCGCCTCCGACTCGAGGAGGCAAAAACCAAGGCCAGAGCGGCGAGTAGCTCCGCCAAGAAGAAGGGCAAGACCGGTAAGAAATCAGCCGGCAAAGCCAAGTCCGGGCGCAATTCTCCACCAAAAAAGAAGCGACCATTCTCACGCGACTACTAACTTACGCGGACAAGATTTTCAGCCTCCGCCAACAGTGGAGGCTGCGGGTGCGTGACTCTCGTCCCAAACCACAGATTCCCACTCGAGTTTTCCCGGCAGCATTCTTCGCCATGTTCTGCTGCCGGTTACCAAGCTTCAACGAACTCGAGCAACACCGGAACAAGAGCAGCTGGACCCGTTGGCTCGGTAATCACCGTTTGCCCAGCGCCGACGAACTGGCGTATGTCTCCGAGCGCATCGAGCCTGACAGTGTGCGAGGGTGTCTCGGACACATTTACTTCTGCCTCAAACGCAACAAAATCCTTGCCCCACAGCGCGGTTGGATGCTTGCCGCCGTCGATGGTCACGAAACTCACTGTAGCTACAAACGTTGTTGTCCAAAGTGTCTCCAACGCCGGATCGCCGTCGGAGACGAGGTCAAAACACAGTTCTACCACCGCTTGGTCGCGTTTCAGATTATCTGTGAGGATTTTCAATTGCTTCTCGACGTGGAAATGCTTGAGCCTGGTGAAGACGGAGATCCTGGAGACGACGAAGTCGCTGCGGCTATACGGCTGATAACTCGCGTCCTTAAGGACCACCCACGCTGCTTTGACGTGCTCACTGCCGATGCGCTCTACCTGCGTCCCTCCGTGATCAATCTTCTTGAAGACCACGGCAAATACCTTGTTGCCGTACTCAAGGATAATCAGCCTGAGCTATTGTCCGAAGCCCGCACGCTCCTGCCCCTTGAGGAGCAAGAGCCAGAATCATTTGAGACTCCGGCTGCACCGGGCAAGCCCGCGCGGCACGTTCATTTACAAGAGGCTGAGGGCTTCTGCACTGAATCCATTCACACTCCTCTTCGCGTTGTTCATTCCCATGAGACTGGCATCCGTCGCGAGCGCGTCGCTGGGGATTGGGTCGAGACTCCCATCGATAGCCACTGGTGGTGGGCGACGACCATGCCCCGCTCAATGGCCGATGCCAAGACCATCTTCCATTTCGGGCACGACCGTTGGAAGGTCGAAAACGAAGGCTTTAACGAACTCTGCTCCCGCTGGCATTCCGGTCATTGCTATCATCATCATCCCAATTCCATTCTCGTTCTGTGGCTGATCATGTTCATGGCCCACGCCGTGTTCCACTGCTTCCACAAGCGCAACTTGAAGCCAGAGATACGCCGTGGACACACGGCCATCTATTTTGCCCGTCAAATCGCCGCCTCCATGCGAGAGGATCGATGGTGGCCGCCACCGGCTCCGGGCTGAGGAACGCCCGCCCTGCGCTCTCGGTAACCTTGGGTTCACGTCCGCCATCGGAGCGGTCTGGCTTCCTGTTGCCTATTGCCGACAGGGGGATCCATTTCGCGGCTCGAGCCCTCCGAAATTCGCCCGAGAACCGCCACACGAAACTGTTCGCCCTCCTAGCGCCAGCTTCAACACGCTCAACACCCACCAATTCAGGCCATTACGACTCTTTCCGACGCCGTCTTACGGAATCGCTGGCAACCTTACGTCGGGCTTGATGTTCACCCCCTTGAGCCATTAGGCTCTCCCCGCCCGTCCTCACTCACAGACAAACCCTTCCTTCCCTGCCGCCTCACGGCAGGCCTTTCCGCCATGCTCACCATCCAAGCTGATTCCCAGGAGCGTTTTTGCGACGGGATCTCACGGCGCGGCTTCCTCCGAATCGGGTCTCTCGGCCTCGGAGGCCTGGCCATGCCCCAGTGGCTCAACGCCGAAGCCCGGGCCGGACACGGCAAGACCCAGAAGTCCGTCATCATGATCTTCCTGGCCGGCGGACCGCCGCACCAGGACATGTTCGACTTGAAAATGGAGGCTCCCTCGGAGATTCGAGGGGAATTCCGCCCCATCAAGACCAACGTCCCGGGCATTGAAATCTGCGAACTCTTTCCCCAGCTGGCCAAGATTTCCGACAAACTGACTTACATCCACTCCATTGTCGGTGCCCACGGCGGTCACGACCCGCATCAATGCTTCAGCGGGCGCTCGCCGCGCAACGCCCCTCCCGGCGGTTGGCCTTCCATCGGCTCCGTGCTGAACAATCTCCAGGGCAATGCCCGCACAGGGATCCCCTCCTTTGTGGGTCTTTCCCCAAAGACACGGCACAAACCGTGGGGAGATCCCGGGCAACCCGGCTTCCTGGGACCGTCCTGTGCCCCTTTCCAGCCGAACGGCGGCGGGAGCGAGGATATGATTCTCAACGGCATTTCCGTGGAGCGGCTGCACGACCGCAAGAGTCTGCTGAGAAGTTTCGACCAGTTCCGACGCCAGACGGACGCCTCGGACATGATGGAAGGGATGGACAGCTTCACCCAGGAGGCCTTCGGCGTCCTGACTTCGAGCAAACTCGCGGATGCCCTCAATCTCGAGAAGGAAGATCCCAAACTCCGGGAACGCTACGGCAAAGGCACCGAGAAACCGACCGCGGACGGCCCCTGGAAACGGCTCGATCAGTTCCTCATGGCGCGTCGCCTCGTCGAGGCGGGTGTCCGTTGTGTGACCCTGGCTTTCAGCCGCTGGGACTGGCACGGAAACAATTTCGGCCGTGCTCGCCAGGATTTTCCCATGCTGGATCAGGGCGTGAGCGCTTTGGTCGAGGATCTCCATCGGCGCGGGCTCGACCAGGACGTCTCGGTGGTGGTCTGGGGTGAATTCGGCCGCACGCCCAAGATCAACGCCAGCGGCGGGCGCGATCACTGGCCACGCGTGTCCACGGCTCTCCTGGCCGGCGGCGGCATGAAACACGGTCAAGTCATCGGAGCCACCGATCGTCTGGGCGGCGAGGCCGTGGAACGGCCGGTCGATTTTCAGGAGGTATTCGCCACGCTCTACCACAGCGCGGGCATCGACGTCGGCTCCGCCACCGTGGAAGACCTGACCGGCCGGCCGCACTTTCTCGTGGATCCCGAGTTCAAACCCATGCCTGAGTTGGTCTGATTCCGCCTTCGCTCCCGTCGCCACCACCACCTTCAGCAGCATGCTCAATATCTTTGGAGAATCTCGGGGCCGATTTTGCGATCAGCGTTCACGTCGGAATTTCCTCAAGATCGGGGCTCTCGGCATGGGAGGGTTCTCTCTTCCACAGCTCCTGAGAGCCGAGAAAGCCCGTTCGCCGGGAGGCTCTCACAAAGCCATCATCATGATCTACCTGCCGGGCGGGCCTCCCCACCAGAACATTTATGATCTCAAGATGGACGCTCCGGCCGAGATCCGCGGGGAGTTCAAACCGATCTCCACCAGCGTCCCCGGCATTCGCATTTGCGAACACCTCCCGCGTCTCGCCAAGGTGGCAGACCGCTGCGTCTTCGTGAATTCCTTGGTCGGTTCGGTCGGTCAGCACGCCTCATTCCAGTGCATGACCGGGCGACCTCCTAACAATCAACCTCCCGGCGGCTGGCCCAAAATCGGCTCGGCCATCTCCCAGCTCCAGGGCGATCCTACCGCCGTTTCCCCGGCCTATGTCAACCTCTCCCCGAAGATGCGGCACACGCCCTACAACTTCGGCAAGAACAGCTTCCTTGGGATGGGCCACACACCCTTCAATCCCAGCGGCGAGATCCAGAATGACATGACGCTCAACGGCATCTCGCTGGAGCGTTTGGAAGACCGTCAAGGTCTCCTCCGCAGCTTCGACCGTTTTCGTCGGGACCTGGACGGGAGCGGCATGATGGCGGGGCTGGACAGCTTCAATCAACAGGCCTTCGACGTGCTCACCTCGAATCGCTTGCTGGAGGCGCTGGATCTGAAAAACGAGGACCCCGCCATCCGCGCCCGCTACGGCAAGGGCACGCCCAAAGAGCGGGGAGACGCCGCTCCCCGGTTGAACGAACAATTCCTCATCGCCCGGCGTCTGGTGGAAGCCGGCGCCCGGGTGATCACCGTGAGCTACAGCTTTTGGGACTGGCACGGACAGAACTTCAAACGCGCCAAGGAAAACTTCCCCGACTTCAATCAGGCCATCACCGCCCTGGTCGAGGACCTTCATCAACGCGGCATGGCGGACGACACCACGGTCCTGGCCTGGGGTGAATTCGGCCGTACTCCCACCATCAACGCCAGCGGCGGCCGGGACCACTGGCCACGCGTCTGCAACGCATTGCTCGCCTGCGGCGGCATGAAAACCGGCCAGGTCATCGGAGCCACCGACCGACTGGGCGGCGAAGCTCACGACCGGCCCGTCCACTTCCAGGAAATCTTCGCCACTCTCTATCACAACATGGAGATCGACCCTCACCAAACCACGGTGCCGGATCTCACCGGTCGACCGCGTTACCTGGTCGAAAACGGTTACCAGGCTCTCCCCGAAGTCATCTGACCCTCTCTCACGGCCGATTCCACTTGCTCTGCCATCTCCGACGCCTTTTCCCCATCCCTGATCATCACCATGATTCGCCTCGTTTCTCTTCTCCTCGGCCTGACAGCTTCCCTCACCCTGGCGGCACCCTACGCCGAATTGAATATCCACACCGGCCGCCAAGCCACCCTGCTGGGACCGGATGCCAGCCAGCAGCTGGTCGTCACGGCCGTCACCGACGACGGCGAAGTGAAGGACGTGACCCGGGAAGTCTCGCTGGCGGCCAAGCCCCGGGGGATCGTGATGATCGACGACCAGGGAGAGGTCAAGCCGGCCGCCAACGGACAGACAACCATCATCGCCGATCTCGCCGGTCTGCAGGCCACCACCCAGGTGACCGTGGAACAGGTCGAGACGGTCCAGCCGATCAATTTTCCCAACGAAGTCGTGCCCCTCTTCACCAAGTTCGGATGCAACGGGGGTGGATGCCACGGCAAGTCCGGCGGACAGAACGGCTTTAAATTGTCCTTGTTAGGTTTCGAACCCTGGGAGGATTACAATTACCTCATCAAGGAGGCCCGCGGTCGACGCATCTTTCCCGCCTCTCCGCATCACAGCCTCCTCCTGCTGAAAGGCGTCGGCGAACTTCCCCACGGCGGCGGCAGTCGACTCAGCAAGGAATCTCCCGAATACCAGACCCTGGTGCGCTGGATCGAGCAGGGCATGCCCTACGGCCAAGACAACGATCCCGTCGTGGAGCGCATCGAGGTGTTTCCGAAGTCCCAGATCGTCAAGCCCAACACGACCCAACAGCTTCAGGTGACCGCGCATTACAGCGATGGCACCACTCGCGATGTCACCCGAGTGGTCCAGTATGAGCCCAATCAGAAGGACATGGCGGAAGTGGCGGAAAGCGGTCTCGTCAGCATGGGCAGCCAAACCGGCGACATCGCCGTGATGATCCGTTTCCAGGAACTGGTCGACGTCTTCCGGGCCACCATCCCGCTCGGAGCTCCCATCGACTCATTGCCGCCGGTGCGGAATTTCATCGATGAACTCGTTTACGAGAAACTGGAAACTCTGGGTCTGCCGCCTTCGGAACCCTGCGACGACACGACCTTCTTGCGCCGCGTCACCCTCGACATCGCCGGACGCCTGCCGAACCCGGAAGAGGCTCGGGCTTTTCTCGCCAGCCAGTCGCCTAACAAGCGCGCCCTCTGGGTTGAGGAACTCCTCTCCGACACCGATTACGCCGACTACTTCGCCAACAAGTGGAGCGCCATTCTCCGCAACAAGCGACGCAACGATTCCGACAAGCGCGGCAACTACGCCTTCCACGCCTGGATCCGGCAAAGCCTCCACGAGAACGTGCCCTTCGATCAGTTCGTCGGCGAGCTGGTGGCCGCCAGCGGTGAGATCGGGCACAACCCCGCCGTGGCCTGGTTCCGCGCCGTGGATGAACGTCAGGAGCAGCTTCAGGACATCGCTCAGGTCTTCCTCGGCGTCCGTCTTCAATGCGCCCAGTGCCACCACCATCCCTACGAGAAATGGAGCCAAAAGGACTACTACGGCTTCTCGGCCTTCTTTTCTCAAGTCGGGAAGAAACCCGGGCTGCAACCCGGCGAGCAGGTGGTCTTCCACCGCCCGGGGAACGCCTTCGCGGAACATCCCAAGACCAATGAAAAAATCGGACCCACGCCTCTCGGAGCGCCGGCGCTGGAACTCACTCCGGAGGACGATCCCCGCGGTGAACTGGCCAAATGGATGGCGGCCAAGGACAACCCGTTCCTGGCACACATGCTAGTCAATCGCTACTGGAAACACTTCTTCGGACGCGCCCTAGTGGAGCCCGAGGACGACATGCGGGTGACCAACCCGGCCACCAATCCCAAGCTCCTCGACGCGATGGCGAACCATTTCGTGGAGAGCGGCTTCGATCTGAAAGAACTCGTGCAAACGATCTGTGCATCACAGACCTACCAGCTCAGCGCCCTGCCCAATGAGCACAACGAGAACGACAAACAGAACTATTCCCGCTTCTATCCGCGTCGCCTGACGGCCGAGGTCCTCCTGGACTCCATCGACAACCTCACCAACGTGCCCACCGCTTTTCCCGGGCAACCCGTCTCCACGCGAGCCGTGCAGTTGCCGGACGACAGTTTCAACGCTCAATCCTATTTCCTCACCGTCTTCGGCCGCCCCGAGATGGACAGCGCCTGCGAATGCGAGCGCACCCAGGACGCCAACCTGGCTCAGAGCCTTCACCTCCTCAATTCCAAGAACATTCAGGACAAGCTTGCGCACACCGAGGGCCGAGCCGCCGCGCTCGCCAAGGATGGCGCCCGTTCCACCCTGGACAAGATTCGCGACCTCTATCTACGTGCCTTTTCACGCTGGCCAAGCGACGAGGAACTCGCCATCGCCGGTAAGTATCTCGAGACAAAACTCGAGGGAATCGAGGAGGACAGCAAGAGATCGGAGGCCAAGCAGCAGGCCTTCGAGGACATGATCTGGGCGCTCATCAATACCAAAGAATTTCTCTTCAATCACTGATCAGTCGGCGAAGAGAAATCGATTGTCACCGCACCCTTGTGGGTAGAGCCGCCCGCGCTCCCGCCAGGTCGTCTATCGCCAGATGGCGATGCGCGCGAACAAAGCCGTCTCCAGGGCCAGATCGACCATGAAGCTGCGGATGGAATCGTTGCCTCGAAAGGCTTCGCCGAGAGCGGTCTCCGACCAGTTCTCCAGGTCTCGCGACACCTGCAACTGATAGGCTTCCTGATTGTCGGTCGTCGTGGCCACCAGCAGAAAGCGGCCATCATGGCTCGGCAGGAGAAATGACCGGAAGTTGTGGATGAGGGCGGTCGGGGCATCATGAAGAGTTCAACCATTTACCAAAACAACTGAACTCCAATGAAAACCACCAACCACCCCACCGAATCCGCATCTATCCTCGGCCAGGAAGGAGCAAGCACCGTCTGCCAGAACGCCCTTGAGGCCACCCTGCGACAAGGAGCCCAAGTGCTTCTTCAGGCCGCCATCGACAACGAAGTCTCCGACTACATTCAAGCCCATCAACATCAGCGTGATGACCAGGGTCATCGCCAAGTCGTTCGCAACGGCCATCTTCCTGAAGCGACAACTTCAGACTGGAATAGGAAACGTTTCTGTTCGGCAGCCCAGGATCAATGATCGCCGATCAGGCCAGCGGTTCACCAGCGCCATCCTTCCGCCGTACCTACGCCGAGTCGCTTCACTGGACAACCTCATCCCGGCACTCTACCTGCGAGGAATCTCAACCTCCGAGATGAGTCGAGCCTTAGAGCCGATCCTCGGTGAGAACGCATCGGGTCTTTCTGCAGCCAACATCGTTCGACGAGGAAGAGCAATGGGAGAAAGAACGCGAGCAATGGAGCAAGCGTGACCTCAGCGACAAGGAATACGTCAATCTCTGGGCCGACGGGATCTACTTCCATGTCAGGCTCAATGACGACCGCCCATGTGTTCTCGTAATCGTCGGCTCCTTACCCGATGGAACCAAGGAATTGGTAACCATCAGCGATGGAGAACGAGAGAGCAAACTGTCCTGGAAAAATGTGCTCAGAGACCTCAAGAAACGAGGATTGAAAATCCCTCCGAAACTGAGTATCGCCGATGGAGCTCTCGGGTTCTGGAGCGCCTTGGAAGAGGAATATCCGACAAGCAAACAGCAACGATGTTGGGTGCACAAGACAGCCAACATCCTCGACAAGCTGCCGAAGAAAGCGCAGCCCCTTGCCAAGGAACGCATCCATGAAATCTACATGGCGGAAACAAAGAAGGCCGCCTTGGAGGCCTATGACGAATTCTTCACGCTCTACGAAGCCAAGTATCCGAAAGCGTGCGCCTGCCTGAAGAAAGACAAGGAAACTCTACTAACGTTCTACGACTTTCCAGCCGAGCACTGGAGACACATCCGGACGACAAACCCGATTGAGTCGACGTTTGCCACGGTCCGCCATCGGACTCGACAAACCAAAGGGTGCGGATCGAGGAAAGCAACCCTTTCAATGGTCTACAAGCTCGGCCTGGAAGCCGAGAAAGGCTGGCGTCGACTGAACGGATATCGTCAACTTGACAAAGTCGTGCAAGGAATCATCTTCGTGGACGGCATCGAGCAGCAAACCGCTGCCTAACCCATGATCGAACTTCGAATGGTGTTCCGACCGCCCTCATCCACAACTTCCGGTCATTTCTCGCTCGGCAGCACAACCGGATGCTCCGGAGTTCCTGGAAAGCCCTTCACCGTGGTGAGGACCGGGGGCGGCGGAGTGAACGCGGGCGGTTTCCCTGGATCAACGTCTTGCTCGTCCTGACACGTTCCCAAGACGGCCATGATCCACAACAGGGGCACCGCGAACAAACCCTTTCGATGAATCGACTGGAATGTTTTGGCTCGTTTCATGGGCATGCTCTGTTCGGTTCCACGTTTCTCAAACAATCCGATTTTCAACCCTCCGGCCGCCACAAGCCTGTGTCTCGGTAAAAGGCCTGCCACGAGAACCAGAAAGACCAGATGCCCGGCACGGCTCGACCCGTTTCCACATCCGTGACTTCGATGGAATTGTCAGACCGCCGATAAATCGCCGTGAGCGACCGGCCCTCAAACCCAAACCTCACGGACCCGCCGTCCGGCATCTCGTCGCGCGGCAAAGCAAATCCCTTGTCGTTGATGAGAATCCCGTAAACCCAATCCTTGATTTCGAGGTCGTCCCGGATGTCCCCCACAGGACGCAGAATGTCGGGGACATCCTCATAACCCTGATAGGGATTCACGTCGTAGTTTCGGAAATAACCCAGCGATTCCGTAAGATAGGCGGCTGAGGCGGCTCAAGCCCTGTATTTTTGGGTAATTCGGATCGGCAGCGCCCATTTTTGACCCCATGGCAAATTCGCATTCGTTATTTCATCTTTTTTAAGCTTGTTTCTGTAATAGTCTTATATTACAGTGCGCCGAACGAGCCGACCTTCATGCCAAGCAGAAACTCCCTGCCCCCCACCGAACGCCAGATTCGCAGCCGCCTCCGCCAGCTCCTCGACCAGGCCGAAGGCTTCCTTCACGGCTCGCCCATCGAACTCTCTCGTAAATGCGGCAAGCCCACTTGCCGTTGCGCTTCCGACGACTCCTTGCGCCATCGCTCCTTGGCCATCGGTCAGACTCGCAAGGGCAAGACCACCATGCTGCACGTCCCCAGACCGTTGGAAGCTCAGGCGAGACGCTGGATCGATGATTTCCAGAAGGCGAATGCTCTGCTGGAAGCCCTCGACGAGCAGGGGCGCCTCCGACTCGAGGAGGCAAAAACCAAGGCCAGAGCGGCGAGTAGCTCCGCCAAGAAGAAGGGCAAGACCGGTAAGAAATCAGCCGGCAAAGCCAAGTCCGGGCGCAATTCTCCACCAAAAAAGAAGCGACCATTCTCACGCGACTACTAACTTACGCGGACAAGATTTTCAGCCTCCGCCAACAGTGGAGGCTGCGGGTGCGTGACTCTCGTCCCAAACCACAGATTCCCACTCGAGTTTTCCCGGCAGCATTCTTCGCCATGTTCTGCTGCCGGTTACCAAGCTTCAACGAACTCGAGCAACACCGGAACAAGAGCAGCTGGACCCGTTGGCTCGGTAATCACCGTTTGCCCAGCGCCGACGAACTGGCGTATGTCTCCGAGCGCATCGAGCCTGACAGTGTGCGAGGGTGTCTCGGACACATTTACTTCTGCCTCAAACGCAACAAAATCCTTGCCCCACAGCGCGGTTGGATGCTTGCCGCCGTCGATGGTCACGAAACTCACTGTAGCTACAAACGTTGTTGTCCAAAGTGTCTCCAACGCCGGATCGCCGTCGGAGACGAGGTCAAAACACAGTTCTACCACCGCTTGGTCGCGTTTCAGATTATCTGTGAGGATTTTCAATTGCTTCTCGACGTGGAAATGCTTGAGCCTGGTGAAGACGGAGATCCTGGAGACGACGAAGTCGCTGCGGCTATACGGCTGATAACTCGCGTCCTTAAGGACCACCCACGCTGCTTTGACGTGCTCACTGCCGATGCGCTCTACCTGCGTCCCTCCGTGATCAATCTTCTTGAAGACCACGGCAAATACCTTGTTGCCGTACTCAAGGATAATCAGCCTGAGCTATTGTCCGAAGCCCGCACGCTCCTGCCCCTTGAGGAGCAAGAGCCAGAATCATTTGAGACTCCGGTTGCACCGGGCAAGCCCGCGCGGCACGTTCATTTACAAGAGGCTGAGGGCTTCTGCACTGAATCCATTCACACTCCTCTTCGCGTTGTTCATTCCCATGAGACTGGCATCCGTCGCGAGCGCGTCGCTGGAGATTGGGTCGAGACTCCCATCGATAGCCACTGGTGGTGGGCGACGACCATGCCCCGCTCAATGGCCGATGCCAAGACCATCTTCCATTTCGGGCACGACCGTTGGAAGGTCGAAAACGAAGGCTTTAACGAACTCTGCTCCCGCTGGCATTCCGGTCATTGCTATCACCATCATCCCAATTCCATTCTCGTTCTGTGGCTGATCATGTTCATGGCCCACGCCGTGTTCCACTGCTTCCACAAGCGCAACTTGAAGCCAGAGATATGCCGTGGACACACGGCCATCTATTTTGCCCGTCAAATCGCCGCCTCCATGCGAGAGGATCGATGGTGGCCGCCACCGGCTCCGGGCTGAGGAACGCCCGCCCCGCGCTCTCGGTAACCTTGGGTTCGCGTCCGCCATCGGAGCGGTCTGGCTCCCTGTTGCCTATTGCCGACAGGGGGATCCATTTCGCGGCTCGAGCCCTCCGAAATTCGCCCGAGAACCGCCACACGAAACTGTTCTCCCTCCTAGCGCCAGCTTCAACACGCTCAACACCCACCAATTCAGGCCATTACGACTCTTTCCGACGCCGTCTTACGGAATCGCTGGAAATAACCGGTGTCCGTCGACAGCACGTCGCCATCGGGGTAACTTTCTTTCCATGCCTTCCAGGTCAATTGAAGTCCCTCGACCCATTCCAGACGCGTGCGGAACATCGGCCCGGTGACCGCCTTCAAGAGGAGTTGCGACCACAGGCTCTCCGTTTAGTGATCGTAAATGAGGACGTTGTCGAGATAGAGCAGACCCGACACGCCAAACGTCAACTCGCGGCCATTGATCGTCCTGTCAAAAGCCACACCCGTTCCGCAAAGGGGGCAATAGGTCACCGCGAAGGCCACATCGTCGATCTTGTCGTTGACGATCTCGTGCCAATTGATAATGCGATAGTGATAGGCTCGCGTCGTATTGCCGACCGTGATGCTCAGAACCAGGTCTTCGTCCTCCATGTAATCATCGTCGGCTACCTCCACACTCACAAACTCACATCTGACCGATAATTCGAGGGCTTTACGCTAGTCTATTCCGAGGACTTCAGCGCATTGACCAGATTCAAGTGATCCAGGATCCATATGGAGGGCTCGATTCAGGAAATCTTCCACTTCGCTGTCGATGGCTTCGAGAATGCGGTCGAGAGTTTCTTTCCCAAACGTATCGGCTAGGGCGTCCAGGGCGCCCTCGATGAGACTGCGACACAATTGCCAAAGCAATCCCGCGAAGCACAGCACTCGAAGATGCCCAGTTTGCCGGTCCCGCACCTCCCCGTAGCTCGAGCGACCACTCCGAAGCATGGCCTCGAAAATCAGAGCGTATCGCATCGCAGCCAGATGCACCGAGGCATAGGCATACTGATAGGCGCCACTCTGTTCGGCGAGCAGGCCAAAGTTCTGTTTCGCCTCTTTAAAGTAGACTTCCACAGACCATCTCAAGGCATATATTGAAAGCGTCTTCTCCACGGAGGCCTCGATGTCCGTGGTCAGGAACACCACCCACGCTTTCTCTGGACAGGCTCCAGAACTGGGATTCACCGGGGCGCTGAAGATGAGTGTCACCTCCTGCCATTTTGGGGCTCGCTTGGCCTCTGTCTCCAAGTTGATCCAGACTTTGACGTGATAAGTCCGGTAGCGCGCCTTGGAGCTCGATGCCTCGAGCTGACGCTTGTATTTGTTGAAGAGTTGAGGCGCGGTATAGCTCTTTGCTTTCCGGTTGGTTTGCGGATTCGCCAACCAGTAATTCATGTTGCCCCGCTTCATCTGGAAAATGGCGACGAGGCCGAGATCCAGGGAGGCTCGAATGTTCTCTTTGCAACCGAACCAAGCGTCGCCCAGCACGTAGGCCGCTCGAAATCCCACATCCAGCGCCGACTTGAGCATCCTTCGAAACATCGTGTGTTTCGATTCATTTTTTGCCCTCTCCATGTCTCTCGCGGCGGCACATCTCTTATCTCGGAATTCGTTCTCAGGCGCTTTTCCTACCGCTTCCTTTTCGCCCATGAAAATCTGCCGATCAACCGGAAGGAATCCCTTTTCACCGGCGATGCCAAGCTCCACCACTTGGTGACCTGTGACATAGCGGTTCTCCGTGTGGTCCCAGTGCAAAGAGGAGCCCTCGACCTTCTTGCCCCGTCGCACCTTGATTGTGTCGTCGATGACGAACGCTCGCTGATCGTCTGGACCCACGGAGTTGGCGTTGAAAATGCTCTTGCAAAGCTCGATGGCCATCGTCCGCCAATTGACGTCCTCACGGCGCATGACACGATAAAGAATGTTGGCCCTGTATTTGCAGTCATCTACGCGGCCCTTCAAGAACTGGCCAAGCTCCGAACAGAAAGCATGAATACTGGAATTCTCGAGTTTGAGGATGGGCCATACCAGCAGGGCGGCGAGGATGGCCCCTGGGCATTCGCCATCGATGCGGCGTGCCTTACCGAAGACGGCCCGAAAAAGGTTGACCATCCCATGAGCGCGAATACCATTTCCGGGTTCGGTATCAGCAAAAACTCTGGGGTCGCTCAGGGCCTGAGAGATCGGTTGATAGCTCCGAGAAGCGTTTTTTTTGCCGGATTTGCCGCCTGTCTTTTTGTGTTTTTTCACACAAGACCTTAAGGGCAGGCGGCATATAACGCAACATAAACTAACACTTTGGGCAAGAAAACTGAGCTGATTTATCGGTCAGATGTGAGTTCATAAAATGGCCAGTCAGGCCATCATGTAGTAGGCGATTTCTTCTTCGACGGCCTGATTGTCTCCGAGTGTCAATGTGAGTCGACCTCGAGGGCGAGTCAGACGTCCGGCACGCTGGATGATTTTGCGGCGAATCGTGCCGAGTCCTTCAAAGATCCACTCCGCAGCCCTTTGGGGGGACGATTTGCGTGACCGCTCCGCAGATCGCATCTGCATTTCGCGTGTGAGATTGTGGGTGAGGATACTGGCCAAAAGGAAAGCTTCGTTGGCGGCACGTCGCTTGACCGGAATATAGTCCATCTGGGCCTGGCTCTTGGCTTCGCCAAAAATCTTCTCCTGAGAGCCACGCCCTTCATGAAATTTCACCACATGAGCGGCCGTGTTTGTCTTGTTGGTGATGATCGCCTCGTATTCATAGTTCTCCTCGACAGGTTCGAAAAGATCCAGTTGGAGCGGTCCTTTGCGCTGAGTGCGCCTCATGGTTCGAATGCACAAAATGCGCGCCCAACTTTTTGGCTTCCAGCGGATTTCGAAGTGATGAGTTTTTCCCTCTCCGCCTCGGGTTCGGGACCAGCGACGGCGCTTCTCGATGATGCCCTTGAGTTCCACAAGCCGCTCGAAAGGTACCGAGAACGTATATTCCAGGCCAAGGGTCTTTGCCTCTGAAACCATCTGATTGCTGAAAAACGCGCTGTCGGCGCGCAACTCGATCTGCACATCAGGCAGCACCTTGCGAATCTTCTCCACGCAGGAACGGAGGAACTCCACCGTGCCATTGGAGTCATGGACGTTGCCACTTCGATGAAGGAAGTCGAAGATTTGTCCGGTTTGAGCGATCGTCGCGAGCAGCGGATAATAACTGCGCTCGCCTTTTTTCTTCTTGTTAAATCCCACAGCCGTCCCTTCCGCATGGCGACTCGTGCTCTGCACGCTTCCGTCCAAATCAAGCGTGATGCGTTTGATTCCCTCCTCCTGAAGTCGCGACAGGCAAACGAAATGATTCATCTCTCTCATCCTCTCAAGGCTTTGACAATCGACCTCTCCCAACATCCGGCTCATCGTTGGGACACTGGGCAATCGGTGCATCCCCAAAACCTGTCGTACAAGGGGATCATCTCGGTAGTAGTCCAAATCGCGAAGCATCCGGTAGCCCAGTATAAGATGCACGATAAGACACATGAAAACCTTGTGGAACTTGTAGAAGCGAGACATGCGCCGATCCAGTGGATCAAAGCACTGCTGAAGCTTCCCCTCCAGATCCAATTCCTGAAAGAGCTTCTGAAAGATAACGAGACCGCCGAAAGAGGTCAGTTCTTGATCTTCAAATTTGATCGCCGAAATCGTTCTGGACTTTGCATTAATCGTACGTCGTGCTACTCTCACTGTAGGTGGCTTTTGGGTTGAAGTGTTTGGTGTTTTGGTAGATTCCAAATTAACCTTATCCCAAAGGCCCCTGCCACTATTTTCTTGGGATTCTTGCCCCGATTTATGAAACTATGCTACACATAAACACGCGAAAGTTCGCGCGTGGATTTCAAGGCGACCACGCATCCACATCCACTTCACACCTACGAGCGCATCGTGGCTCAACATGGTAGAGCGGTTCTTCCGTGACCTGACTGAAAAGTGTGTGCGGAGAGGCGTGTTCACCAGTGTCGCTGACCTCGAACAGGCGTTGGTAGGCTATATCGAAGCTCACAACGAAAACCCATCTCCCTTCATCTGGACCGCGGCTGCCTCTGATATTCTCGAACTCACATCTGACCGATAAATCAGCTCAGTTTTCTTGCCCAAAGTGTTAGTTTATGTTGCGTTATATGTCGCCTGCCCTTAAGGCATTGTGTGAAAAATAAACGCAAAAAGACAGGCGGCAAATCCGGCCGAAAAAACGCTTCTCGGAGCTATCAACCGATCTCTCAGGCCCTGAGCGACCCCAGAGTCTTTGCTGATACCGAACTCGGAAATGGGCCTCTTCAGCAGAATCTGTGGGTGCCCAGGCGGCGCGATTCACCTAGAATCCTGACCAGCAACAAGTTATATCCAATCTTAATGGGCATCAAAGTTGTGGCAACAAGCCAGCTGCCCATCCAAACCTCGGATTTGCGAGGACAACGCTTGCGCCGGGGCTGCCCCTGGTAGGGCTCAGCCCATGAAACAAGTAGTTTCAGCAGTTCTGGGGTCCAGGGGCAGCGGGACCCGGCGTCCAGCGTTCCCGGAGCAAATCCGGAATTTCACCCACAGATTCTGCTGAAGACCCTTTAAAGTCAATGCCTTTAGGGAAAGCTAACAATTTCCAGCAGGAACTCGCCCTCACGAGAGTCGTTTTCTGTTAGCCTAGGCCAACTCGTCACCGGTTGGCGGACTTTGCGCGGGCAACTCCTTTGTCGTCTTTTCGGTATTGCCTCCCGAACGATCAATTCTCTGACTCGCGCTACCATCTCCTGTTTTGTCTCTTCGGTCAGCAGTCCCTCGGACACTTCGAACACTGCCCATAGTGAATTCATTTTATCGAGCGTCTTCAGGAAACTGATGCTCAACGGCTGGATGTTGCCGCTTTTCGCGGCTTCGCATCGCTCCTGCGCGATGATCGAGCAGGCCATGAGCAATGCCGCCACCTCCTGGGCCGCTGTTTCTGGCGTATGGCTATGAAGAACGTCACTCCCGCGCATGTGGAGCTTGAGTTCCTTGTAGAATATCTCGTGTTCCCAGCGCAGGGCATAGAGCTCCAGCAATTCCTGCGCCGGATACTCCTGCTCATCAATAAGCGTCGTCCATAGCCTCACCTCGCTCCACTGTCGTGCCCCCGGCTTCCTGATCCGGCCTCGAATCTCACGGATACGGATCTCCCCTTGATTCTCCCGCGGCCCATCAGCCTTCTTTCTGGGCACCCTGATGCTGACCAGCGCGCTTCCATCGGAGAGCCTTTCAGTCTTATGGCTCTTGTTGCTGCCGCGTGCCTTCACCAACAATTCACTATGTGCCGCCCGGCATGATTTCACGAGTTCGTCGAGACACTTCCCCCAACCGTAAAGCCGGTCGACAATCAGCAGACTCCTCTTCGGCAGACTCCCGAGAAGTTCTTTGGCCAGGGTCCATTCGCCTTCTCCTTTCAGGCCGACCGTCGCCGCCAACGGGTTGTGGATGCCAAGTTCCACGAGCGCGCACATCTCTATTTTCGCAAAGGCGGCGGTCATTCTCCTGGAGGCCGCCTTGCTCATGGCAGCCAGAACCTGCGGCGTGTTCGTGACGCTCCATTTCGAGCCATCGATCCCGCACAGGCGCAGCCCCTTGTAGAAACATCCCTTGTGTACGCGTCCATCGGCGAGGGGCTTTAACACCTGCTTCATGAGCCAAGCGAATGGCTCAAGCCCCATCCTCTGGCGCCGTTCCGAGAGCGAACTATCCTTGATCACCACCTCGAACAACTGGAACACATGGGCCGAGAAATGGCCAGCATCACTGATCACGTGATAGACCAGGGAGGCGAGAAGATCCCAGGCCGGCAGCTTGGGGTTGGGGCCGCGGCCTGGGTTCTGCAAGCGTTCGAAGCGATCGCGAACGAATCCGAAAAGATGTTCGGACTGACCAAGGAAACCGCTAACTTGATTGGGATGGGAGTGAGGCATCCACCCCAATTATAACTATTATGGTAAAATGCAAAATTTATCTAAAATATTTTGGATCTTTCCCTAAAGGCATTGATGCTAGGGGAGTCGCTCATCCTTTTCCAGGCCCAGCGCCTCGTCCGCCGACTCTGTGACTGCAAGCACCCCGCCGCACCCTCGCGAGAGGAGCGGGAAGTTTTTCAGAAACATGGTGTCGAGCCACCCGAAGCCCTCTTCAAACCGGCGGGCTGTCCCTCCTGTCTCCACACGGGTTACAAAGGGCGCCTCGCCGTGATGGAACTCTGTCCCGTCTCGATGACACCTTTGCGGAATTGATTTCGGCAGGGGCTCCGACCGCTGAGATCGAAAATCAAGCGCAGGCCCGCAGCTTCCGCAGCCTCTTTCAGGAGGTTCTGGAGCAGTGTGCGCAAAGCGAGGTGAGCCTCGAGATCGCCCTCCACTCAAAACGAAAACGCTCGATGGATCGTGCGCTCCTGCGTGTGATTTCGGCGACGCTACCCATCATACGCGGCCCCATCACCATCGCCCGCGGAGCGGCCGATCCACCTAAGCAATGCGTTTCCGGTCTGGGGCTATCAGAGAAGTCCCACCGCGCTTGATGAAATTCTGTGATTCTCCCTCACAGTGCAACCCATTCCGGCACGGCGCCGTCGCCCGTCATCTCTCCCTCGAGGACCCAGCTGAGATTGAAGCGGGCCACCTTGGCCCCTTCACTTTCATACATCAGATAAATCCAGCCCTCGCTCGTCGTGCCCGGTCGCCCGGCCGTCATCGAGGAGTAGGCAAAGCTCTCCTCAGTCACCAAGCGTTTCATCGGCCAAGTCCGGCCGCCGTCGAAACTCGCCCAGACCGTGCCATGACGACGCCCTGACGGACTGTCGGCGTTGCTGTAAAGGAGCACGTCCCGTCCCTCGACCGGCAAGCGCGTCAGCCCCGCCATGCAACCGTAGTTGGTATCTTGAGGCCCGTCCGGCAGCACCTCACAGATTTGCAAGTCTTCCCAGGTGTTGCCGCCGTCACCGCTTCGAGCCGTCCAGCGACGTCGCGGGTCTTCCCCTTCCGGCGCCCAGTGCCGCCGCGAATTGTAATAAAGGATCCCGTCCGACAATTCGGCGACGGCCGCCTCTCCCGTCCCCTTGGCGGGGAAAGGCGCACTGGTCTGCCAAGTCTTCCCCCCGTCGTCACTGTAGATCGCGTTGGTGTAATGCTCCGGCCATCGAGTGCGGTCGTTCTTCCCCGCATACCAACGCGTTGGTCGAAGGAGACGGCCGGCGTGTCGACCATGCCTCAGGCTAATGCCATGCTCGTTCATGTGCATGGAGGGCACGTGCCCCAGGCTGTCCGCCATCACCTTCGTCTCAAAGGTCTCCCAGGCCTTGCCATGATCCCGGCTGCGATAAACCACAAGATCGGCCGGCGGGTGATTCGCTTCCACAAAGGCGAAGATTTCCCCGTTGCCCTCGTTCACCGTGACCCCGCCGCCCATGAACCCCTCGCCCACCGCGATCGGCTCACCCCAGCTCTGCCCACCGTCTTCGCTGCGCCGCAGCTTCACACCATTCCAAAACGCCAGCACGGATCCATCCATCGCCACGATGATGTTAGGAAAGCGATCGGAATCGAACACGCGCGAGGTTGTGGGCGAAGACTCGCCGAGAAAAACTTCAAACGGCCCTTCGAGCGCACCACTCGCTGAGATTACCGTCAGGATCGCGGACATCCAGCCCACCGTGATACTGACTCTCACTCTTCTCCGCCAAAAAGCCCAACAGAGACTCACCTTTGTACCGATCATCTCACCAGAGCCTCTCAGCAAGGAGGAAGGGTGAGAAGCAAAAAGCCAAAAAAAAAGCCTCTTCAGCAGAATCTGTGGGTGCCCAGGCGGCGCGATTCACCTAGAATCCTGACCAGCAACAAGTTATATCCAATCTTAATGGGCATCAAAGTTGTGGCAACAAGCCAGCTGCCCATCCAAACCTCGGATTTGCGAGGACAACGCTTGCGCCGGGGCTGCCGAGAAATGACCGGAAGTTGTGGATGAGGGCGGTCGGAACACCATTCGAAGTTCGATCATGGGTTAGGCAGCGGTTTGCTGCTCGATGCCGTCCACGAAGATGATTCCTTGCACGACTTTGTCAAGTTGACGATACCCGTTCAGTCGACGCCAGCCTTTCTCGGCTTCCAGGCCGAGCTTGTAGACCATTGATAGGGTTGCTTTCCTCGATCCGCACCCTTTGGTTTGTCGAGTCCGATGGCGGACCGTGGCAAACGTCGACTCAATCGGGTTTGTCGTCCGGATGTGTCTCCAGTGCTCGGCTGGAAAGTCGTAGAACGTTAGTAGAGTTTCCTTGTCTTTCTTCAGGCAGGCGCACGCTTTCGGATACTTGGCTTCGTAGAGCGTGAAGAACTCGTCATAGGCTTCCAAGGCGGCTTTCTTTGTTTCCGCCATGTAGATTTCATGGATACGTTCCTTGGCAAGGGGCTGCGCTTTCTTCGGCAGCTTGTCGAGGATGTTGGCTGTCTTGTGCACCCAACATCGTTGCTGTTTGCTTGTCGGGTAATCCTCTTCCAAGGCACTCCAGAACCCGAGAGCTCCATCGGCGATACTCAATTTCGGGGGATCTTCAATCCTCGTTTCTCGAGATCTCTGAGCACATTTTTCCAGGACAGTTTGCTCTCTCGTTCTCCATCGCTGATGGTTACCAATTCCTTGGTTCCATCGGGTAAGGAGCCGACGATTACGAGAACACATGGGCGGTCGTCATTGAGCCTGACATGGAAGTAGATCCCGTCGGCCCAGAGATAGACGTATTCCTTGTCGCTGAGGTCACGCTTGCTCCATTGCTCGCGTTCTTTCTCCCATTGCTCTTCCTCGTCGAACGATGTTGGCTGCAGAAAGACCCGATGCGTTCTCACCGAGGATCGGCTCTAAGGCTCGACTCATCTCGGAGGTTGAGATTCCTCGCAGGTAGAGTGCCGGGATGAGGTTGTCCAGCGAAGCGACTCGGCGGAGGTAAGGCGGGAGGATGGCGCTCGTGAATCGGTGGCCTGATCGGTGATCATTGATCCTGGGCTGCCGAACAGAAACGTTTCCTATTCCAGTTTGAAGTTGTCGCTGAGGAAGATGGCCGTTGCGAACGACTTGGCGATGACCCTGGTCATCACGCTGATGTTGATGGGCTTGAATGTAGTCGGAGACTTCGTTGTCGATGGCGACCTGAAGAAGCACTTGGGCTCCCTGTCGCAGGGTGGCCTCAAGGGCGTTCTGGCAGACGGTGCTTGCTCCTTCCTGGCGAAGGATAGATGCTGATTCGGTAGGGTGGTTGGTGGTTTTCATTGGAGTTCAGTTGTTTGGTAATGGTTGAACTCTTCATGATGCCCCACCGCCCTCATCCACAACTTCCGGTCATTTCTCGGGGCTGCCCCTGGTAGGGCTCAGCCCATGAAACAAGTAGTTTCAGCAGTTCTGGGGTCCAGGGGCAGCGGGACCCGGCGTCCAGCGTTCCCGGAGCAAATCCGGAATTTCACCCACAGATTCTGCTGAAGACCCAGATCTATGAACTCGATCATTACCTGCGGGACCGGACGCTCAAAGATCCCGACAACCAACGCATGCTCAATGAGCTTGGCCGGCACTTTGACCAAGGGAATTTAACGATGTTCCTGGAGGATCCGGAGGTAGAGCCGACCAACAACATCGCCGAGCGGATGCTCAGGCCGGCGATCGTCGCCCGCAAGGTGTCGCAATGTTCCAAGACGGAGCGGGGAGCCAATGCCTACGCGGCATTCGAGAGTGTGCCCCATAGTTTCATAAATCGGCTCCGGGGCGGCCTACACCATGGCACGAATGGTCGTGCATTCGAGAGTGTGCCCCATAGTTTCATAAATCGGGGCAAGAATCCCAAGAAAATAGTGGCAGGCAGCGATTCCGTAAGACGGCGTCGGAAAGAGTCGTAATGGCCTGAATTGGTGGGTGTTGAGCGTGTTGAAGCTGGCGCTAAGAGGGCGAACAGTTTCGTGTGGCGGTTCTCGGGCGAATTTCGGAGGGCTCGAGCCGCGAAATGGATCCCCCTGTCGGCAATAGGCAACAGGGAGCCAGACCGCTCCGATGGCGGACGTGAACCCAAGGTTACCGAGAGCGCAGGGCGGGCGTTCCTCAGCCCGGAGCCGGTGGCGGCCACCATCGATCCTCTCGCATGGAGGCGGCGATTTGACGGGCAAAATAGATGGCCGTGTGTCCACGGCGTATCTCTGGCTTCAAGTTGCGCTTGTGGAAGCAGTGGAACACGGCGTGGGCCATGAACATGATCAGCCACAGAACGAGAATGGAATTGGGATGATGATGATAGCAATGACCGGAATGCCAGCGGGAGCAGAGTTCGTTAAAGCCTTCGTTTTCGACCTTCCAACGGTCGTGCCCGAAATGGAAGATGGTCTTGGCATCGGCCATTGAGCGGGGCATGGTCGTCGCCCACCACCAGTGGCTATCGATGGGAGTCTCGACCCAATCCCCAGCGACGCGCTCGCGACGGATGCCAGTCTCATGGGAATGAACAACGCGAAGAGGAGTGTGAATGGATTCAGTGCAGAAGCCCTCAGCCTCTTGTAAATGAACGTGCCGCGCGGGCTTGCCCGGTGCAGCCGGAGTCTCAAATGATTCTGGCTCTTGCTCCTCAAGGGGCAGGAGCGTGCGGGCTTCGGACAATAGCTCAGGCTGATTATCCTTGAGTACGGCAACAAGGTATTTGCCGTGGTCTTCAAGAAGATTGATCACGGAGGGACGCAGGTAGATCGCATCGGCAGTGAGCACGTCAAAGCAGCGTGGGTGGTCCTTAAGGACGCGAGTTATCAGCCGTATAGCCGCAGCGACTTCGTCGTCTCCAGGATCTCCGTCTTCACCAGGCTCAAGCATTTCCACGTCGAGAAGCAATTGAAAATCCTCACAGATAATCTGAAACGCGACCAAGCGGTGGTAGAACTGTGTTTTGACCTCGTCTCCGACGGCGATCCGGCGTTGGAGACACTTTGGACAACAACGTTTGTAGCTACAGTGAGTTTCGTGACCATCGACGGCGGCAAGCATCCAACCGCGCTGTGGGGCAAGGATTTTGTTGCGTTTGAGGCAGAAGTAAATGTGTCCGAGACTGCGCTCGGAGACATACGCCAGTTCGTCGGCGCTGGGCAAACGGTGATTACCGAGCCAACGGGTCCAGCCGCTCTTGTTCCGGTGTTGCTCGAGTTCGTTGAAGCTTGGTAACCGGCAGCAGAACATGGCGAAGAATGCTGCCGGGAAAACTCGAGTGGGAATCTGTGGTTTGGGACGAGAGTCACGCACCCGCAGCCTCCACTGTTGGCGGAGGCTGAAAATCTTGTCCGCGTAAGTTAGTAGTCGCGTGAGAATGGTCGCTTCTTTTTTGGTGGAGAATTGCGCCCGGACTTGGCTTTGCCGGCTGATTTCTTACCGGTCTTGCCCTTCTTCTTGGCGGAGCTACTCGCCGCTCTGGCCTTGGTTTTTGCCTCCTCGAGTCGGAGGCGCCCCTGCTCGTCGAGGGCTTCCAGCAGAGCATTCGCCTTCTGGAAATCATCGATCCAGCGTCTCGCCTGAGCTTCCAACGGTCTGGGGACGTGCAGCATGGTGGTCTTGCCCTTGCGAGTCTGACCGATGGCCAAGGAGCGATGGCGCAAGGAGTCGTCGGAAGCGCAACGGCAAGTGGGCTTGCCGCATTTACGAGAGAGTTCGATGGGCGAGCCGTGAAGGAAGCCTTCGGCCTGGTCGAGGAGCTGGCGGAGGCGGCTGCGAATCTGGCGTTCGGTGGGGGGCAGGGAGTTTCTGCTTGGCATGAAGGTCGGCTCGTTCGGCGCACTGTAATATAAGACTATTACAGAAACAAGCTTAAAAAAGATGAAATAACGAATGCGAATTTGCCATGGGGTCAAAAATGGGCGCTGCCGATCCGAATTACCCAAAAATACAGGGCTTGAGCCGCCTCAGCCGCCTATCTTACGGAATCGCTGGCATCGGCGTTTCCGCCCCATCGAAACGAGACCTCCCGGGATTCCCTCTCCCGCCCGCGATGCGAGATGGACAGACGAAGGCCGTCCCCGCTACAGTGCCGGCTCGATCCGATGAACGTTCATTATCTGGAACTCTTTTACTACGTCGCCAAGCATGAAGGCATCACTCCGGCCGTTCGCAAGATGCCCTACGGGATCCAGCAACCAGCGGTGAGCGCTCAACTGCTCAAGCTGGAAGACGAACTCAACGTCAAGCTCTTTCAGCGTCGGCCCTTCGCCCTCACCGAGCCCGGTCAACGCCTGTATCAATTCATCGAGCCTTTCTTTTCCAAGCTCCCCCAGATCGCCACCCAACTTCGCGGCGAGGAAGATCAGCACCTCCGCCTCGGGGCCTCGCAGACTGTCCTCGCACATTACTTGCCCGTCCTTCTCAAGTCACTGCGCAAACAACATCCCCACATTCGCCTCACCCTCAAGCAGGTGGGCCCTTCGGAGGCGGAGAAGCTCTTGTTAGACGAGCAGATCGATGTGGCCGTCTCGCTCCTTCACGGACGACCGGCCGCCGGCCTTCGCAGCATCGAGCTGATGAGTCTTCCCCTCACGCTCTTGGCTCATCGCGACGCCAAACGGACCCACTTCGATACCCTCGCCAAACACGCCAACTCCTCGGGCATCCCCTTTCCGCTGGTCTCCCTCCCGCCGGAGGAACGAATCACCCAGGTCTTCCAGAAACAGCTCAGCCGCCTCCGTCTGCAGTGGGAACCCGAGATCGTCGTCAATCAGTTGGAGCTGGTCCAATCCTACGTGGCCGAGGGCTTTGGTTATGGCGTCTACGCGGACGTTCCCGGCCTCCGCCTCCGCAAATCCGTGCGCTGCATTCCGCTCCCCGGTTTCCCCGAGCTCACCATTGGCTGCCTGCACCGCGCCTACGTCAATCCCGTCGCCCAGCAGTTCCTGAAAAGCGCCCAGGAACTGGCCGCCAAGCTGCGCCAGTTCACCGTGGCGAACGCTTGAACGCGCCGCCGACCACTCCACGGAGCTTCCCTCCCCGGTGGAACGGGCGCTCCGCGCGCGTTGGATGCGTTCCGTCCCCTCCACCGCCAACGCCGCCGATCACTCCACGGAGCTTTCGCTCACACAGACCTCATCCCGCACAACGGCGTAGCCCCGCATCTGATTTCGGAGAAATCAGCGACGATCGCCATCGCCCGCCCTCATCACGCACTGGACCGCCACCCTTGCGGCCGCTAGTCCGCCCTACAGATAATCCATTTTAAGCTTGCACTCAAGTCGGATAGTGTTAGTTTAATGAAAATGAGAACTGCTGTGCCGATCAACCTTGAAGCAAGCCTGCGAAACAAGCTCCTGCGTTTCAGCAAGGCGTCCAACGTTTCTCCGAAATTGAGAGTTCGTTCCACAAGATCGTGCTTCTCGCCAGCGAGGGGATGACCAATAAGCGGATCGCGGAAGAACTTGGATTGGACGAACCACAGGTGGGCCGCTGGCGAAAGAGGTTCGCAGAGATGGGGCTGGCGGGAATCGAGAAGGACAAGACCCGGCCTGGACGTATCAAAGCTTTGCCGAAGAGCAAGGAAAGTGAGATCATTCGGATGACGTTGGAGGAGACGCCCAAAGGATGTACTCACTGGAGTCGATCGCTGATGGCCGCTGAAGTTGGCGTCAGTGAGTCCACGGTAGGACGGATCTGGGCACGCAACGGAATCAAGCCACACCGGGTGAGGACGTTTAAGCTTTCGAACGACAAGCTATTTGAAGAGAAGCTCGAGGACATCGTTGGGTTATACCTGGCGCCGCCAGAGCACGCAGTGGTCTTTAGTTGCGACGAGAAGAGTCAGATTCAGGCACTCGACAGGACACAGCCCGGGCTTCCGCTAAAGAAGGGTCGATGTGAGACTCTCACCCACGACTACAAGCGCAACGGGACAACTTCGTTATTTGCGGCTCTTGAGACATTGACGGGAAAAATCATCGGGAAATACATGAAGAAACATCGGCACGAAGAGTGGCTCAAATTCCTTAAGCTCATCGAGGGAAGTGTTCCGCCGGACAAAGAGATCCATATTATTTGCGAGAGAAATGACCGGAAGTTGTGGATGAGGGCAGCTACCGGAAGACCATTCGAAGTTCGATGATGGGTTAGGCAGCGGCTTGCTGCTCGATGCCGTCCACGAAGATGATTCGTAACTGATTAGCGCTCCTAACCAGCAAACGCCACAGGCATCTCATGCAAGGGTACGCTCGCCTGCGATGATTTTGGCAAGCGACTTGAATACGGAACTCGCTCCTCGCAGCGAGAGAGTCGAGAGCACACTCTTGAATGCCGCGTAGGCATTGGCTCCCCGCTCCGTCTTGGAACATTGCGACACCTTGCGGGCGACGATCGCCGGCCTGAGCATCCGCTCGGCGATGTTGTTGGTCGGCTCTACCTCTGGATCCTCCAGGAACATCGTTAAATTCCCTTGGTCAAAGCGCCGGCCAAGCTCATTGCGCATGCGTTGGTTGTCGGAATCTTTGAGCGTCCGGTCCCGCAGGTAATGATCGAGTTCATAGATCTTTTTCAAGCTCTCTTCCTCGTATTGGTTTAAAGTCGACTCGCCGTTGTGGTACTGCTGCCAAAGCCTCAGACACTGTCGGAGCGAATTCTTCAGTCCCTCGCAGAAACTTCGTGCCCGCCCTCGCTTCTTCTCCAGAACTTCAGAGAGATTCTTCACAATATGGCTCATGCACTTTTGCATGTCCATCTGCGAAAATCGCTCCGCGCCGTAGCTCCGGAACCGATCGGTTCCAAGCACACACTCACAGGCCGCCGTAATGACTTCGGCCACTTCTTCGGCTCGGTGGCGTGATCGAATCTGAAAATACACCGCATTCTCCTGGCGGCTCACGAATCCCATCAGGCAACTCGTCTTGCCCCTCGTTCGCCATCCCATATCATCCGTGTTGACGTCATCGGATTGCTGGATGGCTGCTTTGATTCGCTCCGCCTCTTGGCTGATCGCTCCATCGCCGTTTCCCAATTTCAGGGCGTCTTGTGTCAGGGCGCTCTGGCTGAGATCAATGCCGCAAATCTCGCGAACAATCGGAGGAACTTTGCGTAGAGTCACCCCGAAGTGATAGTGCAGAGCCAGTCCAAACGACCGAACCCTGGGACCCACACGGTGAGCGGTGGCCCCGTGTTGGCCGAGCGGCAAGTCCCGGTGAGTTCCTCTCGCGCAGTGGCCACAACTGCATTCTTCGACTTCCACTTTCCAGATCGATATGTCTCGGGCAATCTTTTCCGGCACATCGACCGTGCTTGCCGTCTCCAGACGAGTTCCAAGCCTGCCTCCGCATCGAGGACAATTTGACGACCGCCCCTTGGGCAATCGGGCTTCCATGCTTCGAACATTGTCATCCGGCCCAATCTCCGGTTCCTCCCGCCGCCGGAAGGACCCTCGGCCCGGCTTGCGTCTCGGTCTTTTCGGGTTGGCCTTGGGTTTTCCCTTCGAGAACGGAGCCGCCGATCTGTTCTGCTTGCGCTTCAACTCATCCAATTCTTTGCGCAGTCTTCGATCTTCCTCGCGAAGCTTGAGATTCTCCGCCTCCAACTGAGCAAACCGCTCCTGTAGATCGCGGACGAGCCGGATCAGTTCTCTCGTGGGGAGCGATTCAAGAGAATCGGACGACATCAATGATTAAGATGTCTTAATTATCGAAGCTGTCAAGAGCTAATCAGTTACGATGATTCCTTGCACGACTTTGTCAAGTTGACGATACCCGTTGAGTCGACGCCAGCCTTTCCCGGCTTCCAGCCCGAGCTTGTAGACCATTGATAGGGTTGCTTTCCTCGATCCACATCCTTTGGTTTGTCGAGTTCGATGGCGTACCGTGGCAAACGTCGACTCTATCGGATTGGTCGTCCGGATGTGTCTCCAGTGTTCTGCTGGAAAGTCGTAGAAGGTCAGTAACGTGTCCTTGTCTTTCCCCCAGCGTTTCATAAAATGGTCAGTCAGGCCATCATGTAGTAGGCGATTTCTTCTTCGACGGCCTGATTGTCTCCGAGCGTCAATGTGAGTCGACCTTGAGGGCGAGTCAGACGTCCGGCACGTTGGATGATTTTGCGGCGAATCGTGCCGAGTCCTTCAAAGATCCACTCCGCAGCCCTTTGGGGGGACGATTTGCGTGACCGCTCCGCAGATCGCATCTGCATTTCGCGTGTGAGATTGTGGGTGAGGATACTGGCCAAAAGGAAAGCTTCGTTGGCGGCACGTCGCTTGGCCGGAATATAGTCCATCTGGGCCTGGCTCTTGGCTTCGCCAAAAATCTTCTCCTGAGAGCCACGCCCTTCATGAAATTTCACCACATGAGCGGCCGTGTTTGTCTTGTTGGTGATGATCGCCTTGTATTCATAGTTCTCCTCGACTGGTTCGAAAAGATCCAGTTGGAGCGGTCCTTTGCGCTGAGTGCGCCTCATGGTTCGAATGCACAAAATGCGCGCTTTGCGCACCCAACTTTTTGGCTTCCAGCGGATTTCGAAGTGATGAGTTTTTCCTTCTCCGCCTCGGGTTCGGGACCAGCGACGGCGCTTCTCGATGATGCCCTTGAGTTCCACGAGCCGCTCGAAAGGCACCGAGAACGTATATTCCAGGCCAAGGGTCTTTGCCTCTGAAACCATCTGATCGCTGAAAAACGCGCTGTCGGCGCGCAACTCGATCTGCACATCAGGCAGCACCTTGCGAATCTTCTCCACGCAGGAACGGAGGAACTCCACCGCGCCATTGGAGTCATGGACGTTGCCGCTTCGATGAAGGTAATCGAGAATCTGTCCGATTTGGGAGATCGTCGCGAGCAGCGGATAATAACTGCGCTCGCCTTTTTTCTTCTTGTTAAATCCCACAGCCGTCCCTTCCGCATGGCGACTCGTGCTCTGCACGTTTCCGTCCAAGTCAAGCGTGATGCGTTTGATTCCTTCCTCCTGAAGTCGCGACAGGCAAACGAAATGATTCATCTCCCTCATCCTCTCAAGGCTTTGACAATCGACCTCTCCCACCAACATCCGGCTCATCGTTGGGACACTGGGCAATTGGTGCATCCCCAAAACTTGTCGTACAAGGGGATCATCTCGGTAGTAGTCCATATCTCGAAGCATCCGGTAGCCCAGTATAAGATGCACGATAAGACACATGAAAACCTTGTGGAACTTGTAGAAGCGGGACCTGCGCCGATCCAGTGGATCAAAGCACTGCTGAAGCTTCCCCTCCAGATCCAATTCCTGAAAGAGCTTCTGAAAGATAACGAGACCGCCGAAAGATGTCAGTTCTTGATCTTCAAATTTGATCGCCGGAATCGTTCTGGACTTTGCATGAATCGTACGTCGTGCTACTCTCACCGTAGGTGGCTTTTGGGTTGAAATGTTTGGTGTTTTGGTAGATTCCAAATCAACCTTATCCCAAAGGCCCCTGCCACTATTTTCTTGGGATTCTTGCCCCGATTTATGAAACTATGGGGTTTCTTCAGGCAGGCGCACGCTTTCGGATATTTGGCTTCGTAGAGCGTGAAGAACTCGTCATAGGCCTCCAAGGCGGCCTTCTTTGTTTCCGCCATGTAGATCTCATGGATGCGTTCCTTGGCAAGGGGCTGCACTTTCTTCGGCAGCTTGTCGAGGATGTTGGCTGTCTTGTGCACCCAACATCGTTGCTGTTTGCTTGTCGGATATTCCTCTTCCAAGGCACTCCAGAACCCGAGAGCTCCATCGGCGATACTCAATTTCGGGGGGATCTTCAATCCTCGTTTCTCGAGATCTCTGAGCACATTTTTCCAGGACAGTTTGCTCTCTCGTTCTCCATCGCTGATGGTTACCAATTCCTTGGTTCCATCGGGTAAGGAGCCGACAATGACGAGAACACACGGGCGGTCGTCATTGAGCCTGACATGGAAGTAGATCCCGTCGGCCCAGAGATAGACGTATTCCTTGTCGCTGAGGTCACGCTTGCTCCATTGCTCGCGTTCTTTCTCCCATTGCTCTTCCTCGTCGAACGATGTTGGCTGCAGAAAGACCCGATGCGTTTTCACCGAGGATCGGCTCTAAGGCCCGACTCATCTCGGAGGTTGAGATTCCTCGCAGGTAGAGTGCTGGGATGAGGTTGTCCAGTGAAGCGACTCGGCGTAGGTACGGCGGAAGGATGGCGCTGGTGAACCGCTGGCCTGATCGGCGATCATTGATCCTGGGCTGCCGAACAGAAACGTTTCCTATTCCAGTCTGAAGTTGTCGCTTCAGGAAGATGGCCGTTGCGGACGACTTGGCGATGACCCTGGTCATCACGCTGATGTTGATGGGCTTGAATGTAGTCGGAGACTTCGTTGTCGATGGCGGCCTGAAGAAGCATTTGGGCTCCTTGTCGCAGGGTGGCCTCAAGGGCGTTCTGGCAGACGGTGCTTGCTCCTTCCTGGCCGAGGATAGATGCTGATTCGGTGGGGTGGTTGGTGGTTTTCATTGGAGCTCACATCTGACCGATAAATCAGCTCATTTTTCTTGCCCAAAGTGTTAGTTTATGTTGCGTTATATGCCGCCTGCCTTTAAGGTCTTGTGTGAAAAATAAACGCAAAAAGACAGGCGGCAAATCCGGCCGAAAAAACGCTTCTCGGAGCTATCAACCGATCTCTCAGGCCCTGAGCGACCCCAGAGTCTTTGCTGATACCGAACTCGGAAATGGTATTCGCGCTCATGGGATGGTCAACCTTTTTCGGGCCGTCTTCGGTAAGGCACGCCGCATCGATGGCGAATGCCCAGGGGCCATCCTCGCCGCCCTGCTGGTATGGCCCATCCTCAAACTCGAGAATTCCAGTATTCATGCTTTCTGTTCGGAGCTTGGCCAGTTCTTGAAGGGCCGCGTAGATGACTGCAAATACAGGGCGAACATTCTTTATCGTGTCATGCGCCGTGAGGACGTCAATTGGCGGACGATGGCCATCGAGCTTTGCAAGAGCATTTTCAACGCCAACTCCGTGGGTCCAGACGATCAGCGAGCGTTCGTCATCGACGACACAATCAAGGTGCGACGGGGCAAGAAGGTCGAGGGCTCCTCTTTGCACTGGGACCACACGGAGAACCGCTATGTCACAGGTCACCAAGTGGTGGAGCTCGGCATCGCCGGTGAAAAGGGATTCCTTCCGGTTGATCGGCAGATTTTCATGGGCGAAAAGGAAGCGGTAGGAAAAGCGCCTGAGAACGAATTCCGAGATAAGAGATGTGCCGCCGCGAGAGACATGGAGAGGGCAAAAAATGAATCGAAACACACGATGTTTCGAAGGATGCTCAAGTCGGCGCTGGATGTGGGATTTCGAGCGGCCTACGTGCTGGGCGACGCTTGGTTCGGTTGCAAAGAGAACATTCGAGCCTCCCTGGATTTTGGCCTCGTCGCCATTTTCCAGATGAAGCGGGGCAACATGAATTACTGGTTGGCGAATCCAAAAATCACTCGGAAGGCAAAGAGCTATACCGCGCCTCAACTCTTCAACAAATACAAGCGTCAGCTCGAGGCATCGAGCCCCAAGGCGCGCTACCGGACTTATCACGTCAAGGTCTGGATCAACTTGGAGACAGAGGCCAAGCGAGCCCCAAACAAAATGGCAGGAGGTGACACTCATCTTCAGCGCCCCGGTGAATCTCAGTTCTGGAGCCTGTCCAGAGAAAGCGTGGGTGGTGTTCCTGACCACGGACATCGAGGCATCCGTGGAGAAGACGCTTTCAATATATGCCTTGAGATGGTCTGTGCTCGTGAGTGGGAAGTTCTCAGACCGGTTTCTCTTTGCCTGGCGTGTCTGTCTGACTGCGTAATAGAGCGATCTTCGCCTTGGATAGTTCAATGCTCAGATCGATCAGTTCGGTGGTCAGTTTCTTGAATTTCTTGTACTCCTCTGTTTCTTTTCGTAGTCCCTTCACGTGGTCTGGCCAGACGTGTTCAGTCCGGCTCCTCATCTTATGCGTGTAGCTCAGTTGGTAATACACGCCGCGCTGGCGTTGTCGATCTCGGTATTGCTTGCTGATGCTCCCAGGCCGCATTGGCCCGATTGCAGCTAACTTTGCCGCGAGTTTCTGGACTCTTTTTTCAGTGATCTGATCTTTTTCATGGTCATTACCTTATATATGCGAATGTCTAGGAAAATCAAATCATTTGTTATGGATCTCTGGATTTCTTGGTGGAATATCGTCTGTCTTCTGCGACCCGCTTTCTCGAGAGCCCGCACCTTTCTCTGGTTTCTGCTCGTCTTGGCCGCTTTCTCCGTGCGCAATGACCTCCTCGGGGTTTCCAGTTTCGTCCGCGCTCTCGGTTTGTCAGAACACTTCTATGAGCACTTACTCCATTTCTTCCACAGCAATGCCGTGAAGACGGACCGGCTTGCAGAACTTTGGTTCGCCATCGTGATCAAGCACTTCCCTGTCTACAAGATCGGTTGTCGCCCCGTCCTGGTTCTCGACGGCATCAAGGAAGTCCAAGGAGAGCCGCAAGATGCCTGCGGTGAAGTATCTGCATCAACAGTCCGAGTCCAATTCCAAGCCTCACTTCATCATGAGCCATTCCTTTCAGGCCTTCGGCGTGCTCTGTCAGGTTGGCGGATACTTCTTCTGCGTTCCGGTCTGTGCACGCATTCACGAAGGTATCGTCACTTCAAACCGCGACAGGAGAACCTTGATCGACAAGGCCAACGAGATGCTCGCATCCGTCTGTAGAGGTCAGGAGTTCGTCTTGCTGGCCAACGCCTACTACGCCAACGGAAAGGTGATCCGGAGCACCAAGGGGCGTTCCGGTGTGCTGGTCACGAGGGTTCGACGCACGACAACCGGCTTTCGGCCTGCGGCAGTGCCACGCAAACGCAAACGCGGACGACCGAAAAAGTATGGCGCTGCGGTGAAGCTCCAGAATGTCTTTGGAACGGGCGGCTTCAGTTCCGTTCCCAGTCCCGTATATGGGGAGAGAAACATCTCTGTCCGGTTCAAGTCGGTGGATCTGTTGTGGAAGCCCGCCGGGGCGATGGTCCGCTTCATTCTCGTCGATCATCCCACGAGAGGGCGGATCATCCTCTTGTCTACCGACCTCACCATGGAAGCTCAGGAGATCATCTTGCTCTACAGTTTGCGTTTCAAGATCGAAGTCGCTTTCAAGCAAGCGGTGCATTCGGTCGGCTCATTCGGATACCATTTCTGGATGGCCGCTATGCGACCGCTCAAGCGTCGCAATGGTAACCAATACCTCCACCGGACTACCGAGAAATATCGCAGACAGGTGCAGAGAAAGATGCACGCATATCATGTGTTTGTGCAGACCGGCATGATCGCTCAGGGCATGTTACAGTACCTTGCCATGACATGTGACGGTCTGGTCTGGAAACACTTTGGAACCTGGATCCGAACCATCCGCCCAGACGTGCTGCCTTCGGAAATGATTGTCTCAGCCGCCTTGAAAAACACGCTGCCTGGATTTTTGCACCACGGCGGAAAAGGTTCAGCGTTCCGAAAATTCATCCTTGATAAAATAGACTTCACTCGCTCCGAAGGTTCACGCTTCGCCGCATGATGATCCAGTTACAGAACTTCTCACCCACGAGGTCTGTGGAAGTCTACTTTAAAGAGGCGAAACAGAACTTTGGCCTGCTCGCCGAACAGAGTGGCGCCTATCAGTATGCCTATGCCTCGGTGCATCTGGCTGCGATGCGATACGCTCTGATTTTCGAGGCCATGCTTCGGAGTGGTCGCTCGAGCTACGGGGAGGTGCGGGACCGGCAAACTGGGCATTTTCAAGTGCTGTGCTTCGCGGGATTGCTTTGGCAATTGGGATTGCTTTGGCAATTGTTTCGCAGCCTCATCGAGGGCGCCCTGGACGCCCTCGACGATACGTTTGGGAAAGAAACTCTCGACCGCATTCTCGAAGCCATCGACAGCGAAGTGGAAGATTTCCTGAATCGAGCCCTCCATATGGATCCCGGATCACTTGAATCTGATCAATGCGCTGAAGCCCTCGGAATAGACTAGCGTAAAGCCCTCGAATTATCGGTCAGATGTGAGTTAAATTGAGAGTGGATGTAGGGAAAACACTGACCCTCAACAAGAAGAATCCGGTTACTCAGAGAGTTCAGAAGCAAATGGTTTGGGATGCTATTCATAAGGACGAATCTAGTATTATGTTTACTGGGGATCGCAACATCCCCGAAGGAGGGTTGTTTAAAAAAGCCTCTTCAGCAGATTCTGCTGAAGAGGCAAAAAGCTGAACTTATCCTGGCAGATTATAACGGTGAGACCTTACTTGTACCCCATAGTTTCATAAATCGGGGCAAGAATCCCAAGAAAATAGTGGCAGGGGCCTTTGGGATGAGGTTGATTTGGAATCTACCAAAACACCAAACACTTCAACCCAAAAGCCACCTACAGTGAGAGTAGCACGACGTACGATTAATGCAAAGTCCAGAACGATTCCGGCGATCAAATTTGAAGATCAAGAACTGACCTCTTTCGGCGGTCTCATTATCTTTCAGAAGCTCTTTCAGGAATTGGATCTGGAGGGGAAGCTTCAGCAGTGCTTTGATCCACTGGTAACTGATTAGCGCATCTAACAAGCTCTTGACAGCTTCGATAATTAAGACATCTTAACCATTGATGTCGTCCGATTCTCTTGAATCGCTCCCCACGAGAGAACTGATCCGGCTCGTCCGCGATCTACGGGAGCGGTTTGCTCAGTTGGAGGCGGAGAATCTCAAGCTTCGCGAGGAATTGGATGAGTTGAAGCGCAAGCAGAACAGATCGGCGGCTCCGTTCTCGAAGGGAAAACCCGAGGCCAACCCGAAAAGACCGGGACGCAAGCCGAGCCAAGGGTCCTTCCGGCGGCGGGAGGAACCGGAGATTGGGCCGGATGACAATGTTCGAAGCATGGAAGCCCGATTGCCCAAGGGGCGGTCGTCAAATTGTCCTCGATGCGGAGGCAGGCTTGGAACTCGTCTGGAGACGGCAAGCACGGTCGATGTGCCGGAAAAAATTGCCCGAGACATATCGATCTGGAAAGTAAAAGTCGAAGAATGCAGTTGTGGCTACTGCGTACGAGGAACTCACCGGGACTTGCCGCTCGACCCACACGGGGCCACCGCTCACCGTGTGGGTCCCAGGGTTCGGTCGTTTGGACTGGCTCTGCACTATCACTTCGGGGTGACTCTACGCAAAGTTCCTCCGATTGTTCGCGAGATTTGCGGCATTGATCTCAGCCAGAGCGCCCTGACACAAGACGCCCTGAAATTGGGAAACGGCGATGGAGCGATCAGCCAAGAGGCGGAGCGAATCAAAGCAGCCATCCAGCAATCCGATGACGTCAACACGGATGATACGGGATGGCGAACGGGGGCAAGACGAGTTGCCTGATGGGATTCGTGAGCCGCCAGGAGAATGCGGTGTATTTTCAGATTCGATCACGCCACCGAGCCGAAGAAGTGGCCGAAGTCATCACGGCGGCCTGTGAGTGTGTGCTTGGAACCGATCGGTTCCGGAGCTACGACGCGGAGCGATTTTCGCAGATGGACATGCAAAAATGCATGAGCCATATTGTGAAGAATCTCTCTGAAGTTCTGGAGAAGAAGCGAGGGCGGGCACGAAGTTTCTGCGAGGGACTGAAGAATTCGCTTCGACAGTGTCTGAGGCTTTGGCAGCAGTACCACAACGGCGAGTCGACTTTAAACCAATACGAGGAAGAGAGCTTGAAAAAGATCTATGAACTCGATCATTACCTGCGGGACCGGACGCTCAAAGATCCCGACAACCAACGCATGCTCAATGAGCTTGGCCGGCACTTTGACCAAGGGAATTTAACGATGTTCCTGGAGGATCCGGAGGTAGAGCCGACCAACAACATCGCCGAGCGGATGCTCAGGCCGGCGATCGTCGCCCGCAAGGTGTCGCAATGTTCCAAGACGGAGCGGGGAGCCAATGCCTACGCGGCATTCGAGAGTGTGCTCTCGACTCTCTCGCTGCGAGGAGCGAGTTCCGTATTCAAGTCGCTTGCCAAAATCATCGCAGGCGAGCGTACCCTTGCATGAGATGCCTGTGGCGTTTGCTGGTTAGGATCGCTAATCAGTTACGTCTCGAGAATAGCCGCGCTTCGCTCTGCGATTGGACTTCGCCTCACCCTCGAAGTAAGTGCTGGTCACATCATAGAGCAGAAATTCGAACTCCACGCCAAACCAGCTTTGGTAACGCTCCATGAGATGTCGGCAGAGGGCGTCTTTGTGGCTGTTGAGGACATCGGGTCCTCGATAAAGGCGCGAATCATTGATCTTCGGCCAGGGCACCCCAAGTAGATCGGGCAATGCACTGTCTTGATACCAGCGTTCGCCCACCTCCAACTCGCTCTTGTTCCCGCAGAAACGAGCGATGGTCAGAATGCATGCAGTCACTGCCCAAGGCACCGACTCCCGGCCGGTGTCAATGAGTTGCTGGAGGATACGGTGCAACCCAAGACGGTGCCAGAGCGCCAGGGCGAGATAGATTTGGCCAAATTCACGGCTGCGCTCGACCCGAAGCCCTCTGATATCGACCTCTGTCCACTGAGATCGATGAGTTCTCTTCTGATCTTCCGGCGAAGCCTGTCCGTCGAGTTGAAGCTGCTCTTCATGATTCGACCGGCCCTCAAGCAGCTCACCGATGTCTTCCCAACGGTGCCGAGAATTGGAGTCCAAACCCGGCGCCTTCCCCAAATTGGCCGCCACACGATGGCGGGGGCCGCGCTCCGTGCGCACGGTCTCTACCAGCGACCAGTATTCATACGTCTCACCCTTGGCCTTCCGTCGATTGCGCTTGAGAAACATGACACACTTTCCGATCCACGGCAGCCATCGCAACGTGCGGTTCGCTACTACACCGGCGGGGGAAATCAAACCCCGGTAGAATCAGCAATTCGGGGGTCCTCCGCCCCAAAATTGCATCATTTTTCTCCTAAACTGACGAACTTGGGCTAGTCAGTTTCTCAAGGAGAGAAGGTAGGCTTGCAGATGGCGGAACTCGTCGGGGGTCAAGGCGTCCGCAAAAGTGGTCGGCATCAGTGATAGGGTCAGGGTGGTCCGTTCTTTGATGTTCTCGACGGGAATCCGCGATTCCTTGCCGGTGGGATCGGCCACGATCATCTGGGTCCCCTCCGTCCCGCGCACCAGACCGACGTGAAGATCTCCCGATTGCGTGACCAGAGTGGACAGCCGGAAGGCCACGTCGACGTTGCGGTTGGGGGCGAGCACGTCTTCCGTGAGGCAGGCCAGACCTCGGTTGCCGATCCCGTCGAGGTTGGGACCAAGGACCGTGCCGGCGCCGGCGACCTGATGGCACAAGGCGCAGTGTTGGGCGAAGATCAGGTGTCCCTTGGCGGCGTCCCCGCGCTGGTCCCGGAAAAGAGCGATCCGCTCTCGAATGGTGGCCTCCACGCGTTCATTCTCGTCCGGAAGCCCTTCGGTGAGAGTTTTCAGGAGGGGTAGACGACTCTCGGGTAGCGAGCTTGTCAGGGGCTGCGCGACCGTCGGAGCCTTGAGCAATCGGGCGGAAGCGTGGCCCTGCTCGACGAGCGAGAGCAAGGACGATGCGGATTCCGGCGAGCGGGCCAGGCGTTCTGCCAGGCGCAGCTGGCCGTCACGGGGAAGACCGTTCATCCAGTCGCGGAGAAGCGCCTGGTGATCCTTCCGCGTGCTCGCCGGGTCGATCAGTGACTGGATCGTCGCCGCTCTGAGAGAGCGGTCGCGGACTGATAAAGAAAGCGCATCGACGAACACCGCGAGATGAGGATCGGGATCGCGGTCGAGCAGCAGAGAAAGGTAAGCGCGCGCGAGGGCGGGCACCGCTCCGTGCGACGAGTTATGATGAAGGAGAAACTCTCGCAGCACTTCTCGAAACTGTGTCAGCCTGAACTCCTCCACGATACCGGCTCCAAGGCGCTGTGTGTCGGGACGATCGCGCGGGTTGAGGCCCTCGACGGAAAAGCGGCCGGCCGCGAGCCAGGCATAGGCCTCGCCATCGTCGCCATCGTCGCCGTCGATGAGTTCGATGTAGGCCCGCTTGCCCATGTGCGGTGAAGTGTCCCAGACAACCGGTTGAGCGATGTCGTTTCGAGGCGGCGCGGCGCGGAACAAGATCTCGTTCGAAGTGTCATCGCGAAGGAGGATCTCATTCTGTCCCTGCGGCGGATTGTTCGGGAAGCCGTCGTGCCCCGCCACATGGAAACGGAAGCTAGCCGGAAGGCTGAAGGGTGCGGAGCGGAATCGGCCGGTGCACGATTCTCCTCGGGGGAAGCTGCTCCAGAGAGCGGTCGGGCTTTGTCGGTCGGCCGAAGCGCGACGTGTAGACACCACCCAAGGATTGGAAGCCTCCGGTTCGGAGGCGGTCCAGGCGATTGTTTCCGGGCTGGCATCGGGAGAGCCTAACAAGTCGCGAGCGGTATCGGCAGCCCAGGTCCGCAGAGCGCGGATCTCCGATGTATCCTGGGAAACGTCGATGCCTTGCTGTGCCAGGCCCTCACGAATGGCCTGGAGGAGTTCCCATCGCAGGGCGGGGCGATCCTCGACGATTCGTCGGCTGAGGGCGACGACTTGCTCGACGTTTTTCGGCTCGGTCGAGCGGGCCGCGTGGCGGAGATAGCGGACGGTTTGGTCGGGGTCATCACCGGCGAGCAGATCCAAGTGTGAGAGCACGAAGCGACCGGCCTCGCGATGCTCCAGTGACCAGTAGGCAGAAGGCCAGCAGGAGCCGCCACGGGTGAGAGCACGAAGCGACCGGCCTCGCGATGCTCCAGGGCGAGACAGATCTCGGCCAGGAGTGAACCCCTTCTCGGCGAGTGATCGACATCAAGGAATGCGAATGTGGCAGGGTTCTGGAGGTGCTGTTTGAGGGCGATCCTGACGGCGTGCCGCGCGTGGACATCTTCTTTGGCGGTGGCTTCGAACGCTTCCAGGAGAGGGGTGATCAGGACGGGTGAGGGATGACGGGCGGCTGCCGCGACGGTGAAACGGCGAACCATGGGATCAGAGTCCCCAAGACCCTGCATGATCAAGGCATCGCTCTCAGCGGGTCGTTCGGGAAGCGCGACGAGAAGGCGTTGAGCGGTGAGGCGGAGGATCGGAAGCCGAGCGGCCTTGGCATTGGCGGCCACATCGCCGGTGGTGAGACCGCCTTGACGCAGCAGCACCCAAAGGAGGCGGCCCTTGGTTTCGGGTGCCGCCGTTTTCAGAGCGTGGCGCACTGCGGGAACGACCGTTTTCGAGTCGCGCAGAGCAAGGGTGTCGATGAGGAGCGAGGCACGGGTCGGCCGTGCCTTCGCCAGCGCGGTGAGGAGTTCGTCGATCGATTTCTTGGCGAGGTCGGCCTGCGGTGGCGAGGGCGAACCCGGATCTTCGTGAGTGGGGCGGTGGATGATCTTCCAGATGCGGCCGCGAAAGCGATCGCGTTTGGGATGCGTGAGAGGGACTTCGTAGTGACCGATGATGGCATTGTAACTCACATCTGACCGATAATTCGAGGGCTTTACGCTAGTCTATTCCGAGGACTTCAGCGCATTGATCAGATTCAAGTGATCCGGGATCCATATGGAGGACTCGATTCAGGAAATCTTCCACTTCGCTGTCGATGGCTTCGAGAATGCGGTCGAGAGTTTCTTTCCCAAACGTATCGGCGAGGGCGTCCAGGGCGCCCTCGATGAGGCTGCGAAACAATTGCCAAAGCAATCCCGCGAAGCACAGCACTTGAAGATGCCCAGTTTGCCGGTCCCGCACCTCCCCGTAGCTCGAGCGACCACTCCGAAGCATGGCCTCGAAAATCAGAGCGTATCGCATCGCAGCCAGATGCACCGAGGCATAGGCATACTGATAGGCGCCACTCTGTTCGGCGAGCAGGCCAAAGTTCTGTTTCGCCTCTTTAAAGTAGACTTCCACAGACCTCGTGAGTGAGAAGTTCTGTAACTGGATCATCATGCGGCGAAGCGTGAACCTTCGGAGCGAGTGAAGTCTATTTTATCAAGGATGAATTTTCGGAACGCTGAACCTTTTCCGCCGTGGTGCAAAAATCCAGGCAGCGTGTTTTTCAAGGCGGCTGAGACAATCATTTCCGGGTCTTCAGCAGAATCTGTGGGTGAAATTCCGGATTTGCTCCGGGAACGCTGGACGCCGGGTCCCGCTGCCCCTGGACCCCAGAACTGCTGAAACTACTTGTTTCATGGGCTGAGCCCTACCAGGGGCAGCCCCGGCGCAAGCGTTGTCCTCGCAAATCCGAGGTTTGGATGGGCAGCTGGCTTGTTGCCACAACTTTGATGCCCATTAAAATTGGATATAACTTGTTGCTGGTCAGGATTCTAGGTGAATCGCGCCGCCTGGGCACCCACAGATTCTGCTGAAGAGGCTCATTTCCGAAGGCAGCACGTCTGGGCGGATGGTTCGGATCCAGGTTCCAAAGTGTTTCCAGACCAGACCGTCACATGTCATGGCAAGGTACTGTACTCACATCTGACCGATAATTCGAGGGCTTCACGCTAGTCTATTCCGAGGGCTTCAGCGCATTGATCAGATTCAAGTGATCCGGGATCCATATGGAGGGCTCGATTCAGGAAATCTTCCACTTCGCTGTCGATGGCTTCGAGAATGCGGTCGAGAGTTTCTTTCCCAAACGTATCGGCTAGGGCGTCCAGGGCGCCCTCGATGAGGCTGCGAAACAATTGCCAAAGCAATCCCGCGAAGCACAGCACTCGAAGATGCCCAGTTTGCCGGTCCCGCACCTCCCCGTAGCTCGAGCGACCACTCCGAAGCATGGCCTCGAAAATCAGAGCGTGTCGCATCGCAGCCAGATGCACCGAGGCATAGGCATACTGATAGGCGCCACTCTGTTCGGCGAGCAGGCCAAAGTTCTGTTTCGCCTCTTTAAAGTAGACTTCCACAGACCATCTCAAGGCATATATTGAAAGCGTCTTCTCCACGGAGGCCTCGATGTCCGTGGTCAGGAACACCACCCACGCTTTCTCTGGAGATGCTCCAGAACTGGGATTCACCGGGGCGCTGAAGATGAGTGTCACCTCCTGCCATTTTGGGGCTCGCTTGGCCTCTGTCTCCAAGTTGATCCAGACCTTGACGTGATAAGTCCGGTAGCGCGCCTTGGAGCTCGATACCTCGAGCTGACGCTTGTATTTGTTGAAGAGTTGAGGCACGGTATAGCACTTTGCTTTCCAGTTGGTTTGCGGATTCGCCAACCAGTAATTCATGTTGCCCCGCTTCATCTGGAAAATGGCGACGAGGCCAAGATCCAGGGAGGCTCGAATGTTCTCTTTGCAACCGAACCAAGCGTCGCCCAGCACGTAGGCCGCTCGAAATCCCACATCCAGCGCCGACTTGAGCATCCTTCGAAACATCGTGTGTTTCGATTCATTTTTTGCCCTCTCCATGTCTCTCGCGGCGGCACATCTCTTATCTCGGAATTCGTTCTCAGGCGCTTTTCCTACCGCTTCCTTTTCACCGGCGATGCCAAGCTCCACCACTTGGTGACCTGTGACATAGCGGTTCTCCGTGTGGTCCCAGTGCAAAGAGGAGCCCTCGACCTTCTTGCCCCGTCGCACCTTGATTGTGTCGTCGATGACGAACGCTCGCTGATCGTCTGGACCCACGGAGTTGGCGTTGAAAATGCTCTTGCAAAGCTTGATGGCCATCGTCCGCCAATTGACGTCCTCACGGCGCATGACACGATAAAGAATGTTCGCCCTGTATTTGCGTCATCTACGCGGCCCTTCAAGAACTGGCCAAGCTCCGAACAGAAAGCATGAATACTGGAATTCTCGAGTTTGAGGATGGGCCATACCAGCAGGGCGGCGAGGATGGCCCCTGGGCATTCGCCATCGATGCGGCGTGCCTTACCGAAGACGGCCCGAAAAAGGTTGACCATCCCATGAGCGCGAATACCATTTCCGGGTTCGGTATCAGCAAAGACTCTGGGGTCGCTCAGGGCCTGAGAGATCGGTTGATAGCTCCGAGAAGCGTTTTTTCGGCCGGATTTGCCGCCTGTCTTTTTGTGTTTTTTTTTCACACAAGACCTTAAGGGCAGGCGGCATATAACGCAACATAAACTAACACTTTGGGCAAGAAAACTGCGCTGATTTATCGGTCAGATGTGAGAATTTAAGTTCCACCGAGATTTCGTCACTTAGCTTCACCAGTTGAGCTTCGACACGGCCCAACAAGATAATCCCACAAAGCAGGAAGCAAATTCGCGTATTCATATTTCGTTTCGATTATGGTGTTATGGTAGATTCCGGACCTCCTTGGGGATCATCTCGCTCATACCAAAAATAGCCATTCTGAATTTGTCAGACGAAGTGAGCCTGGATTCGTCCGCCTGTGCGTGCGGCCATCGGCGTCATTCAAGGCAGACCGGCACCGGGCAAGACGGCGCGGCCGGCACGACTTCTTGACGGCGCCCACGTCGACGATGGTCCGCGACTCCTTTCGAGAGTGAGATCTTCGTCCAGAGAATTACTCGCTCTTCTTCTTGGCGACCTCGAGTTCGGCGAGTTTCTTGGCGATGTCCTCGCCGTGTGAGCCGATGCTGACATCTTTGTCAATGTGCAGAATCGTGCCGTCCTTGCCGATGTAAAACGTCCAGCGGTGGGGAAAGGGGCGTTCCTCGGTCACCACGCTGTAGACCTTGGCGACCTTCTTTTCCGGGTCGCTGAGAATCGGGTAGTCGAGATCGAGACTCTTGGCGAATTCGGCGTTTTTCTCGGCGGGATCGCAACTCGCCGTGAAATAGATTACGTCGAACTTCTTGAGGGAATCGCCGCTTTCACGAAGCGACTGGCATTCCTTCGTTCATCCACCGGTGAAAGCCTTGGGAAACCAGGCCACCACCACGGCTTGCTTGCCCTTGAAATCGGCCAGCTGGTAGGTTTTGCCGTCGCTTCCCGGCAGGGAAAAGTCGGGTGCGGCGTCGCCGACCGTGGGCGGTGCTGCCTGGCTGGTGACCGTGAGGGAAAAGAGCCCGAGAAGGGCCAGGACGAGTCGTTTCATGAAATGCTCAGGTGAGGATTCGGATTGAGGAGAGTGTAGACCATTGCGGTGATAGGTCCAGCCCGAGCGCGATGGTTTGGCGCCGCGGGAGATGGTGAGGAACGGGGTTCTTCACTCGGAAGCCTTCTTGTAGACGGAGGAGTAGACCATGTCGTAGCGGAATTCATCGCTGGCGATGCGGCCGTTTGTTTCCAGGCCGTCCTCGGGATGGAGATCGGTCTCCGCGTGCCAGGTCATGTCACCGGGTGGCGCCAGCAGGCGCCAGATGATTTTGGTATTCTCCACGTTGATCTTGCCCTCGCAGAAATAGGTCCGGCCGTGAGAATCGTAGTAGGCCGCGATGTAGCGTTCCTTGAGCGCGTCGTAAGTGTATTGCCAGCGGTATTCAGTGCGCCCCAGTTCCCCGTAGGAGTAGCCGCGCATTTCAAAGGCGTGTCCGCCGAGGAGGTAGCCTCCCGTCCACTCCGACCGGGTGCGGGTGAGGGTCTTCACTCCGTCCTCGGTGACCTGGGTCTTGGTCATGCCTTTCCAGCCGCCGACGTGACCCTCAAAGACCGCCATCTGGGCAGGGACGACAAAGGCTTCGGCAGCCGCCGAGGGCGAGGATTCACGCTCGGGTTCGTTCTCCCCGGCGAGGGAAGGCTGGCCGTCGGATTCGGTGGCCAGAGATGTCCCGTCGTGGCTCTCACTGACCGCCTGGCTCGGGCCATCGCCGGCTCGCGGAGGCGTCGGTGCCCCGTCATCCTGAGCGAGCAGCGAACCGGTCCAGACCAGCGGCACCAGGCGGATGAGAAGAGATGGGAAGCGCAATTTCACCTGCGCTGATGGTTAACCTCCTGCCTATCGGAGCGCAAGGGGATTCCCGGAGCGCTCCACGGCGGGACTTTCTCGTTTCTCCCCGAACGAAGCGCTCTATACTGCGAGGGAGATGTCGACCCCAACACGCCCGGGATTTTTCTTTTGCTTGTGGACGCTGGCCACCGCTGTGGAGGCGGCGCCCGTCGATTTCAACCAGGAGATTCGCCCCCTTTTATCGAACCACTGTTTCCGCTGTCACGGTCCGGACGAGGCCGAGCGAAAGGCGGGGCTGCGCCTCGACACGCGGGACGGGGCGCTCGAAGATCTCGGGGGCTACGCTGCGGTGGTCCCCGGCGAGCCGGAGGAGAGTGAGTTGTTACGGCGGATCACCACGCACGATGCCGGAGATTTGATGCCTCCCCCCGAGGCGGCTGAGCGTCTTTCCTCCGAAGCGGCGGCGGTGATCGAGCGGTGGATTCGCGAAGGTGCCTCTTACTCCAAGCACTGGGCCTACGTGCCGCCGCGCCGCCCTGCCCTGCCGGAGGTGCCCGAGGCCTGGGCTTCCTGGGTGCGGCAGGATTTCGATCGGTTCATCCTTCAGCGTCTGGAATCGGAGGGCTTGTCTCCGTCCCCCGAAGCCGATCCCCACCTGCTGGCGCGTCGCGTGGCCCTGGATCTCACGGGACTCCCGCCTCGCTGGGAGGACGTGGAGGCCTTCGTGCAGAGCCAAGATCCGCGGGCCTTCGAGGATTACGTCGATGGCCTCCTCGCCAGCCACGCTTTCGGAGAGCACTGGGCGCGACACTGGCTCGACCTGGCCCGGTACGCTGATTCCGCGGGTTACGCCGACGATCCTCCCCGCACCATCTGGGCCTACCGGGACTACGTGATCGGCGCGTTCAACGCCAACAAGCCCTTTGACGAATTCACCCGCGAACAATTGGCGGGCGATCTCCTTCCGGAACCGGGGCAGGAGCAGTTGATTGCCACGGCGTTTCATCGCAACACCCAGACCAACAACGAAGGCGGCACCAATGATGAGGAGTATCGCAACGTGGCCGTGGTGGACCGGGTGAACACCACCTTCGCGGTGTGGATGGGGACCACCATGGCGTGCGCGCAGTGCCACACGCACAAGTATGATCCCATCACTCACGAGGATTACTTCAAGGCCTTTGCCATCTTCAACAACACGGCGGACGCGGATCGGAGAGATGAATCGCCGACCGTGCAGGTCGTCACGGAGGCCTTTGCGCGAGAGCGGGGAGCGAAACAGAAGGCCATCGACGAACTGGGCGAGGTGCTGGAGCGCCCGTCGCCGTCGATACGGGCGGATTACGAGCACTGGCAAAAACGGACCCGCGAGCGGACGATCGCCTGGCGTCCGCTGGAGCTGAGAGAGCTTTCTTCAAAGCGCGGCACCGTCCTGAAGGAGAGCGGGAAGGACGGTTGGATCACCGTGGCAGGGGAAGTGGCGGAGACGGATGTCTACGAAATCTCGGGTAGCCCGTCTGCCGACGCGGGACCGGTCACGGCCTTGAGGCTCGAGGTGGCGCCTGAAGGGCAAAACGTCGTTGTCAATGAGATCACGCTGGCCGATGCCAGCCAAGCGGCTGAGCCGATTAAGGGTCGGTTTGTGAGGATCGATTTGAAGGGGCGGAACAAGCTCCTGCAACTGGCGGAGGTGGAGGTCCGAGACTCGACAGGGGAGAACGTCGCGCCGCGGGGGAAGGCGTCTCAGTCCAGCACCTACGCCGATGCCGATGCCGATGCCGTCGCGAGCCGGGCCAACGACGGGAACACCGCGGGTGACTACCATCGCGGCTCGGTCAGTCACACCGCAGTGAACCAGAGACATCCTTGGTGGGAGGTGGATCTCGGCGAGGACACGGCGATCGAACAAGTCGTGGTTTGGAATCGCACGGACGGCGACACGACCTCGCGTTTGGATGGATTTCAATTGAGTGTGCTCGACGAGAATCGTGAAGTGTTGTGGTCGCGGCGATTCGAGAAAGCGCCCGAGGTGAGTCTTGAGGTGGCGCTCGACGGGGTTCGTGCGTTGCCCCTGGAACACGCTTCCGCGACCTTCTCTCAGCAGCATTTCGAGGTGGAAAAAGCCATCGATGGCGAGGGGAAAAAGGAATCCGGCTGGGCGCTGGCGCCCCGGGTGGACGAGCCGCAAGCGGCCGTTTTTCAGTTAGAAAAGCCTTCGATTGCCTCGCGCGTCTCGGTGCGCCTTGAACAGGCTTACCCAGGACATGGGCTGCGTCGCTTCCGGCTGTCGACAACCGCGGACGCCCCGCCGGTGGGTGAGCTTCCGGTGGCCGTTCGCGCCATCCTATCCAAAAAAGACAGCGAGCGAACGAAGGGCGAGGAGAGAGAACTCTATCATTACTTTGCGTCCGTGACGCCGACTCTGGAAGCCACGCGAAGCGAGTTGGCGCGGCTTCGCCAGGAACTCGAGGCCATGCGGCCGCCGACCACCGTGCCGGTGATGCGGGAATTGCCGGAGGATCAGCGTCGGGAGACGCGCATTCAGCTGAGGGGCAATTATCTGGACACGGGGAAAGGCGTTGAGGCGGGCTTGCCCACGGAACTGTTTCCCAAACCGATGAGGGAGCCCGACCGGCTGGACCTGGCCAATTGGCTGATGGATCCTGGGAATCCGTTGACGGCGCGCGTGAGTGTGAATCGTTTTTGGGAAGCGATTTTCGGGATTGGGCTGGTGCGGACCAGCGAGGAATTCGGTTCGCAGGGAGAGCTGCCATCCCACCCCGCCATGCTGGACTGGCTGGCGCTGGAATTCATGGAGAACGGTTGGGACGTGAAGGCTTTCCTCAAGCTCTTGGTCACCTCCGCGGCCTACCGGCAGACATCGAAGGTGACGCCGGCCTTGCTGGAGCGCGATCTGGACAACCGTCTGCTCGCGCGTGGACCGCGTTTCCGTTTGAGTGCCGAGATGATCCGGGATCAGACCTTGGCGGTGAGCGGGCTCTTGAGCCGCAAGCGGTTCGGCTCTCCGGTCAAGCCGCGCCAGCCCGATATTGGTTTGAGCGCGGCCTTCGGGAGCGGGATCGATTGGAAGACGAGTCAGGGCGAGGATCAGTACCGTCGAGGTCTCTACACCACCTGGCGCCGTTCCAATCCCTATCCCTCGATGGCGGCTTTCGACGCGCCCAATCGCGAAGTCTGTGTGGTGCGACGGGACGGGACCAACACGCCTTTACAAGCCCTGGTGACCTTGAACGATCCCGTTTACATGGAAGCCGCGCAGTCACTGGCCCGTTCCCTAGTGGCCTTGAATCAGGGTGTCGAAGCCACGGCCGAAGCGGCGATCCGGCGCTGCCTCAGCCGGCCCGCCACGGCCGAAGAACGGGAGGCTCTGGCAGAACTCTTCATCTCGACCAGGCAATCGCTCGCTGAGAAATCGGAGAGGGCGCTGGCCCTGGCGACCGACCCGCTGGGTCCGGCACCGGAAGGCGTTGAACTGGCCGACCTCGCGGCCTGGGCGGTGGTCGGAAACGTGATTCTCAATTTGGACGAATTCTTTTTGAAACCCTGACAAAGTGATTGTGATGCATCCGACACACCAACACCTTTTAGCCAAGACCCGGCGTCATTTTCTGCGCGACTCCTCGGCCGGGGTGGGAGCCATCGCCCTGGGACAGCTGTTGAGCGAGGACAGCTTGGCCGCGCCGAGCCTGGAAGCGCCGCCCGATCCCTTGCGGCCCAAGAAAAGTCATTTTCAGGGGAAAGCCAAGCGGGTGATTTATCTTCACTTGACGGGTTCGCCTCCGCATCTGGATTTGTGGGATTACAAGCCCGAGCTGGTGAAGCGTGATGGGCAGCCCTGTCCCGACGAGTATTACAATGGCAAGCGCTTTGCTTTCACATCGTCGCGGCCGACCTTGTTAGGCACGCGGCGCACCTTCACCCGTCACGGGCAGAACGGGCTGTGGATGTCCGATGCCCTTCCGCATTTGCAGGGAGAAGCCGACGAACTGTGCATCATCAAATCGATGAACACGGATCAATTCAACCACGCTCCGGCCGAACTCTTCGTCTACACGGGTTCGCCGCGTCCCGGCCGGCCCTCGCTGGGATCCTGGGTCACCTATGGATTGGGATCGGAGAACGCTAACCTGCCGGGATTTGTGGTTCTCATCTCCAGCGGTGTGCAGCCGAACGGCGGGAAGAATTCGTTTGGCAGCGGTTTTCTGCCCTCGGTCTATCAAGGCGTCCAGTGTCGATCCAAGGGAGATCCGGTGCTCTACGCCTCCGATCCCAAGGGCTTTGACCGGGCCTTGCGCCGGCGCAGCCTGGATACTCTGAGAGAGCTGAACGAGATGCAAGTGGAGGACTTCGGGCATCCGGAGACGCTCACGCGGATTGCCCAGTACGAGCTGGCCTTCCGCATGCAGATGTCCGTGCCGGAGGCGATGGACATCTCCAAGGAGCCGGCCGGGTTGCTGGAGGATTACGGGGCGCAGCCGGGAGCCTCCAGCTTCGCCAACAACTGCTTGCTGGCCCGTCGTCTCGTCGAGCAAGGCGTGCGCTACGTGCAGTTGTTTGATTGGGGCTGGGATTTTCACGGAACCAATCCCAAGGAAGACATCCGTGACGGCCTGACGAACAAGTGCGCCACGATGGAGAAGCCGGTGGCGGCACTGATCCGTGATTTGCGCCATCGGGGCTTGCTCGAAGAAACGCTGATCATCCTGGGTGGCGAGTTCGGCCGGACGCCGTTCCGTGAGGGGCGCACCGCCAAGGGAAACGTGCTCGGCCGGGATCACTTTCCCGATTGTTACAGCATGGTCCTCGCCGGGGCGGGCTTGAAAGGCGGGTTTTCCTATGGGGAATCCGATGAGCTGGGATTCTCGGTGGCGCAGGACAAGGTTCACGTGCACGATTTGCAAGCGACCATTTTGCATCTGTTGGGCTTTGATCACGAAAAATTGACCTTCCGCTTTCAGGGGCGGGATTACCGCCTGACGGATGTTCATGGAGAAGTGATTCGCGGGATCCTCGCGTAGAGGAAGCCGCTCGCCGCGCGCTCTTCAGCGGTGGATGGGCGCCCCGGCTGTCTTGTTCTGTCTTCTCTGATGTTTTGATGTTTCTGACGCTGTGCCAGTGAGAGTCATGAAAACGATTGCTTGGACGGGCGCGGTTGCGATCGCATTGGTCCCGGTCTTGACGATCTTGATCCGGCCTTTGCGGGAGGGCGCCAAGGATTTGATGGATCACTGGAAAGAAGAAAAGGTGATCATTCGGGAAGTGAAAGTGCCGGTGCCGAAGGCCTTGCCCGAAGAGGCTGATGCGGAGGCGGTGGAGACGGAGCTGAACGCAGACAGAGAGGCTCCCGTGGTGGAAGTCGAAGAGGCGCCGGACGACGAGGATGCGGTCGTCGAGGTGGAGGTGATCCGCGAAGTGCCGGTCGAGGTGGTGAAGGAAAAAGTCGTCTACCGGGACATCGACGTCGATGGTCCGGAACCTCTGCCCCCGCCCTTGCCGCTTTCCGTGGTTCCCAGAAAGCAGGTCGACGTGAAGGACCTGTTCAATGAGATTCAAATCCGAACGGACGTGGCGGTGCGCAAGGGAGGGCTGCCCTCGGTGGAGCGCGATCGCGACGACAGTTACCGGGCGCATTTCCAGGTGGTGGTGAACGTCCCGCAGGCAAGCGATTCGATGGGCGAGCTCGCTGAGGTGAACGCCCGATTACCCAAGCTCTTGCCCGGCTTGAACCGCCTCATTCCACGGGGAAAAGTCTCCGGCTTCTTTCATTTGCTCTACCGGGACAAGCTGGAGCATACCAAGAAACAGCTGACTAATCTGGATCGCGCTCTTTCCAGGCACAATTTTTATGATTGCCAGACCATCCTGGAGCTGGTCGATCCGGATACCCGGCAAAAGGTGTTGTTGGTCCAGGCGGACATGGATGTGGTGGCCGATGGGTCGGACGGCGATCGACTTTCGACGATGGATCCCGCAGTGATCTCCTCGCCCACTTATCAGGCGGAGACCAGTTACCGCTGGCCCAAACGAACGGCGGCGCCGAATCCCTTGATTCCTTACGTGCGTCAGCGGCTGGAAACGGCGCGGCGACAACTCGCGGGAGGTGCGAGTGCCGCGGAACGGCCCCGGCTGGAGTATCAGGTGAAGCGTCTCACGCAATCTCTGGAAGGGATGGCCAAGCAGAGTTTTCTCATTGCGGCGGAGGACCCCTTCATCGTGCTGCCACTGTCGATGCGTCCCTACATCGGGCATCATGCGCGCACGCCGGCCATGGGCGATTACGCGGCGGTGATCCACGGCAATCGGGTCTACCCGGCGGTCTGTGGCGACTACGAGCCGAAGACCAAGATCGGGGAGGGCTCGTTGAGGCTGGCCAAGGCGATCAATCCCAAGGCCACGCCGCGCTACCGGCCCGTCTCGGATGTGTCGGTGACTTACTTGATCTTTCCAGGATCTCGGGACTTACCTCTCGGACCGCCGGATTATGGCTTGTGGGAAGCGCGCTGCCAGGAACTGTTGAACCACATTGGGGGTCTGGGCGCGGGCGCCGCGTGGCATCAATGGAAGGATCGGCTCGGGGCGCGCAGGGCGGAGGAGGAGACAGGGACCGGCATCGTTCCTTGACGCTCGACTTTGTCTTCTCGTCCTGGTTTGCTCAGGCATGGCCAAGAAGGTTTCCCTCTCCGTTGCTCTGATCCTGGCGATCGCCGTCTTCTGGATGGTCTGGCGTCAGCGCGGAGAGGAGACTCCCGAGCGGGCCGAGCCGACCTGGCGGGCGGGCGTCGCCGCGATGGAGATCACGCCTGAGGAGCCAATGTGGCTCTCCGGCTATGCCAGTCGGGATCGCCCCAGTGAGGGCACCCTGTCACCGCTCTGGGCCAAGGCTCTGGCGCTGGAAGATCCCACGGGGCGTCCGCTCCTGCTCGTGACCATGGATCTCATTGGCATCGACCGAGGATCTTCCAATCGGATTCGGGACGCTCTCCGCGAGCGGCACGGTCTGGAGCGTCCCAGCATCATTCTCAGCACCTCGCATACCCACACGGGACCCGTGGTGGGTGAGAATCTCCAGCCGATGTATGCACTCTCCGCGACCCATGAGGATAAGGTTCGCGAGTACACGGCCTTTGTGGAGGAACGAGAAATGACCGGAAGTTGTGGATGAGGGCGGTCGGAACACCATTCGAAGTTCGATCATGGGTTAGGCAGCGGTTTGCTGCTCGATGCCGTCCACGAAGATGATTCCTTGCACGACTTTGTCAAGTTGACGATATCCGTTCAGTCGACGCCAGCCTTTCTCGGCTTCCAGGCCGAGCTTGTAGACCATTGAAAGGGTTGCTTTCCTCGATCCGCACCCTTTGGTTTGTCGAGTCCGATGGCGGACCGTGGCAAACGTCGACTCAATCGGGTTTGTCGTCCGGATGTGTCTCCAGTGCTCGGCTGGAAAATCGTAGAACGTTAGTAGAGTTTCCTTGTCTTTCTTCAGGCAGGCGCACGCTTTCGGATACTTGGCTTCGTAGAGCGTGAAGAACTCGTCATAGGCCTCCAAGGCGGCCTTCTTTGTTTCCGCCATGTAGATTTCATGGATGCGTTCCTTGGCAAGGGGCTGCGCTTTCTTCGGCAGCTTGTCGAGGATGTTGGCTGTCTTGTGCACCCAACATCGTTGCTGTTTGCTTGTCGGATATTCCTCTTCCAAGGCGCTCCAGAACCCGAGAGCTCCATCGGCGATACTCAGTTTCGGAGGGATTTTCAATCCTCGTTTCTTGAGGTCTCTGAGCATATTTTTCCAGGACAGTTTGCTCTCTCGTTCTCCATCGCTGATGGTTACCAATTCCTTGGTTCCATCGGGTAAGGAGCCGACGATTACGAGAACACATGGGCGGTCGTCATTGAGCCTGACATGGAAGTAGATCCCGTCGGCCCAGAGATAGACGTATTCCTTGTCGCTGAGGTCACGCTTGCTCCATTGCTCGCGTTCTTTCTCCCATTGCTCTTCCTCGTCGAACGATGTTGGCTGCAGAAAGACCCGATGCGTTCTCACCGAGGATCGGCTCTAAGGCTCGACTCATCTCGGAGGTTGAGATTCCTCGCAGGTAGAGTGCCGGGATGAGGTTGTCCAGTGAAGCGACTCGGCGTAGGTACGGCGGAAGGATGGCGCTGGTGAACCGCTGGCCTGATCGGCGATCATTGATCCTGGGCTGCCGAACAGAAACGTTTCCTATTCCAGTCTGAAGTTGTCGCTTCAGGAAGATGGCCGTTGCGAACGACTTGGCGATGACCCTGGTCATCACGCTGATGTTGATGGGCTTGAATGTAGTCGGAGACTTCGTTGTCGATGGCGGCCTGAAGAAGCACTTGGGCTCCTTGTCGCAGGGTGGCCTCAAGGGCGTTCTGGCAGACGGTGCTTGCTCCTTCCTGGCCGAGGATAGATGCGGATTCGGTGGGGTGGTTGGTGGTTTTCATTGGAGTTCAGTTGTTTTGGTAAATGGTTGAACTCTTCATGATGCCCCGACCGCCCTCATCCACAACTTCCGGTCATTTCTCGTGGAGGGAAACGGTGATCGATCTGGCGTCACAGGCCTTTGATTCCCTCGAGACGTGCACACTGGCTTTTGGAAAGGGTGAGGCCACCTTTGCGGTCAACCGCCGAAACAACCCCGAGTCTGAAGTGGCGGCCTTGCGAGCCGCCAACGCGCTGAAGGGCCCGGTGGACCACTCGGTTCCCGTTCTCAAGGTGATGCAGGGAGATCGGTTGGCGGCGCTGGTTTTTGGTTATGCCTGTCACACAACGACGCTCGATAGTTTCGAATGGTCGGGGGACTACCCGGGCTTCGCGCAGGCCGCCCTGGAGGAACGGTATCCGGGAACGGTGGCGATGTTCTGGGCGGGATGCGGGGCCGATATCAATCCCTTGCCCCGGAGGAGCAAAGACCTGGCGCGCGATTATGGAGAACAGCTGGCGGAGGCGGTGAGTGCGGCGGTGGAGCAGTCATCGTGGTCGCCGCTGGATGGCCCAGTGGGGACGCACTACAGCGAAATGCCGCTGGCTTTCGCGGAGGTGCCGAGCACGGAGGAACTCGAAGTCCTCGCTCAGGACGATAATGGTTACACGGCGCGTATGGCCGCGCGTCTCCTGGACCGCCCCGATCTCATGGAGCTTGTGCATGAAGGATATCCGGGTCTTCAGCAGAATCTGTGGGTGAAATTCCGGATTTGCTCCGGGAACGCTGGACGCCGGGTCCCGCTGCCCCTGGACCCCAGAACTGCTGAAACTACTTGTTTCATGGGCTGAGCCCTACCAGGGGCAGCCCCGGCGCAAGCGTTGTCCTCGCAAATCCGAGGTTTGGATGGGCAGCTGGCTTGTTGCCACAACTTTGATGCCCATTAAGATTGGATATAACTTGTTGCGGGTCAGGATTCTAGGTGAATCGCGCCGTCTGGGCACCCACAGATTCTGCTGAAGAGGCGGATATCCTTACCCGGTGTCCGTCTGGCATTTTGCCAGCGAAGGCTTGATCTGGCTCGCGCTGGGCGGAGAGGTCGTGGTCGACTACGCACGGATGATTCCTGACAGATTGAGAAAGGTGGCGCCCGGCGTTGAGGAGGTCTGGGTGGCCGGCTACTGCCATGACGTCATGGCCTACATTCCTTCCCGGCGGGTGCTGGACGAGGGCGGCTATGAGGGAGGCGGTGCCATGGTCTATTACGGGCTTCCCGGCCCCTGGGCGGAAGACGTTGAGGAACGGGTCCTGCGACAGGTCGAGCAACCATTTGTCTGGTAGGATGGTTGCCGATAGGCGGGGCATCCGATAGGCGGGGCGTCATCGAATACTGACACCTTTCTTCTACTCGTCGTGAACGACGACATCGTAGAAGGCTTCCAGGCGGGGCAAACCGTCGAGCTGGGCTCTTTGCGCCAGATAATCGGGCAGTTGGCTCGACGGTGGCTGGAGCACGCGCTCGATCACCTTGCTGCCGCGGCGATCTCCGGTGACCGTGTCGCGGACGGGATCGAATTCGTCGGGGAACGAGCCCCCGCCTTTGGTCAAGGTTTGGATGCGATAGTGGAGCCGGAACACGTTGGA
>CBDBEZ010000068.1:0-5541 GCA_965204485.1 Verrucomicrobiales bacterium | reverse complement strand
AGGTTCTTGAGATGCATCAGTTGCCCAGTGTCCCAACGATGAGCCGGATGTTGAGAGAGGTCGACTGTCAAAGCCTTGAGAGGATGAGGGAGATGAATTATTTCGTTTGCCTGTGGCGTCTTCAGGAGGAAGGAATCAAACGCATCACGCTGGATTTGGATGGAAGCGTGCAGAGCACGAGTCGCCATGCGGAGGCGACGGCGGTGGGATTTACAGAGAAAAAGCAGTTATTATCCACTGCTCGCGACGATCGCTCAAACCGGACAAATCTTCGACTTCCTTCATCGAAGTGGCAACGTCCATGACTCCAATGGCGCGGTGGAGTTCCTCCGTTCCTGCGTGGAGAAGATTCGCAAGGTGCTGCCTGATGTGCAGATCGAGTTGCGCGCCGACAGCGCGTTTTTCAGCGATCAGATGGTTTCAGAGGCAAAGACCCTTGGCCTGGAATATATGTTCTCGGCGCCTTTCGAGCGGCTCGTGGAACTCAAGGGCATCATCGAGAAGCGCCGTCGCTGGCCCCGAACCCGAGGCGGAGAGGGAAAAACTCATCACTTCGAAATCCGCTGGAAGCCAAAAAGTTGGGCGCGCAAAGCGCGCATTTTGTGCATTCGAACCATGAAGCGCACTCAGCGCAAAGGACCGCTCCAACTGGATCTTTTCGAACCAGTCGAGGAGAACTATGAATACAAGGCGATCATCACCAACAAGACAAACACGGCCGCTCATGTGGTGAAATTTCATGAAGGGCGTGGCTCTCAGGGGAAGATTTTTGGCGAAGCCAAGAGCCAGGCCCAGATGGACTATATTCCAGCCAAGCGACGTGCCGCCAACGAAGCTTTCCTTTTGGCCAGTATCCTCACCCACAATCTCACACGCGAAATGCAGATGCGATCTGCGGAGCGGTCACGCAAATCGTCCGCCAAAAGGGCTGCGGAGTGGATGTTTGAAGGACTCGGCACGATTCGCCGCAAAATCATCCAGCGTGCCGGACGTCTGACTCGCCCTCAAGGTCGACTCACATTGACACTCGGAGACAATCAGGCCGTCGAAGAAGAAATCGCCTACTACATGATGGCCTGACTGGCCATTTTATGAAACGCTGGGGTCGAGCCTTAGAGCCGATCCTCGGTGAGAACGCATCGGGTCTTTCTGCAGCCAACATCGTTCGACGAGGAAGAGCAATGGGAGAAAGAACGCGAGCAATGGAGCAAGCGTGACCTCAGCGACAAGGAATACGTCTATCTCTGGGCCGACGGGATCTACTTCCATGTCAGGCTCAATGACGACCGCCCATGTGTTCTCGTAATCGTCGGCTCCTTACCCGATGGAACCAAGGAATTGGTAACCATCAGCGATGGAGAACGAGAGAGCAAACTGTCCTGGAAAAATGTGCTCAGAGACCTCAAGAAACGAGGATTGAAGATCCCTCCGAAACTGAGTATCGCCGATGGAGCTCTCGGGTTCTGGAGCGCCTTGGAAGAGGAATATCCGACAAGCAAACAGCAACGATGTTGGGTGCACAAGACAGCCAACATCCTCGACAAGCTGCCGAAGAAAGCGCAGCCCCTTGCCAAGGAACGCATCCATGAGATCTACATGGCGGAAACAAAGAAGGCCGCCTTGGATGCCTATGACGAGTTCTTCACGCTCTACGAAGCCAAGTATCCGAAAGCGTGCGCCTGCCTGAAGAAAGACAAGGAAACTTTACTAACGTTCTACGACTTTCCAGCCGAGCACTGGAGACACATCCGGACGACAAACCCGATTGAGTCGACGTTTGCCACGGTCCGCCATCGGACTCGACAAACCAAAGGGTGCGGATCGAGGAAAGCAACCCTTTCAATGGTCTACAAGCTCGGCCTGGAAGCCGAGAAAGGCTGGCGTCGACTGAACGGATATCGTCAACTTGACAAAGTCGTGCAAGGAATCATCTTCGTGGACGGCATCGAGCAGCAAACCGCTGCCTAACCCATGATCGAACTTCGAATGGTGTTCCGACCGCCCTCATCCACAACTTCCGGTCATTTCTCGAAGCTTCCCCTCCAGATCCAATTCCTGAAAGAGCTTCTGAAAGATAACGAGACCGCCGAAAGAGGTCAGTTCTTGATTGGTAGATTCCAAATTAACCTTATCCCAAAGGCCCCTGCCACTATTTTCTTGGGATTCTTGCCCCGATTTATGAAACCATGGGGTCTACGCAAAGTTCCTCCGATTGTTCGCGAGATTTGCGGCATTGATCTCAGCCAGAGCGCCCTGACACAAGACGCCCTGAAATTGGGAAACGGCGATGGAGCGATCAGCCAAGAGGCGGAGCGAATCAAAGCGGCCATCCAGCCATCCGATGACGTCAACACGGATGATACGGGATGGCGAACGGGGGGCAAGACGAGTTACCTGATGGGATTCGTGAGCCGCCAGGAGAATGCGGTGTATTTTCAGATTCGATCACGTCACCGAGCCGAAGAAGTGGCCGAAGTCATTACGGCGGCCTGTGAGTGTGTGCTTGGAACCGATCGGTTCCGGAGCTACGACGCGGAGCGATTTTCGCAGATGGACATGCAAAAGTGCATGAGCCATATTGTGAAGAATCTCTCTGAAGTTCTGGAGAAGAAGCGAGGGCGGGCACGAAGTTTCTGCGAGGGACTGAAGAATTCGCTCCGACAGTGTCTGAGGCTTTGGCAGCAGTACCACAACGGCGAGTCGACTTTAAACCAATACGAGGAAGAGAGCTTGAAAAAGATCTATGAACTCGATCATTACCTGCGGGACCGGACGCTCAAAGATCCCGACAACCAACGCATGCGCAATGAGCTTGGCCGGCACTTTGACCAAGGGAATTTAACGATGTTTCTGGAGGATCCGGAGGTAGAGCCGACCAACAACATCGCCGAACGGATGCTCAGGCCGGCGATCGTCGCCCGCAAGGTATCGCAATGTTCCAAGACGGAGCGGGGAGCCGATGCCTACGCGGCATTCGAGAGTGTGCTCTCGACTCGTGTGCCCGGCATGGGCCTTAACTAATGACATGAAACGATGACATCGGAGCTGATGAGAGCAACCGTAGCTGAACCGCAAGGCGACGCCCGCGAGGGTGGATCTGAAGGAAGCGGCAGGCAAATCCGCGGCCATAGGAACACGAACCGGCAGCGAGGCAGGCTGTGGGCGGCGAGCGTGCTAGTAAACGCGAAGCCCAAAGCTCATCAAGACACAGCAAGTAGAGCCGGATGGGATGCGGAGAAAGTTAAGGACCTTACCCGGGGAGATCTCTCCTGTGAGAGCAGGAGAGAAGTCAGCAGAAGCCATAGTAGCAGAGAGCAGAGCCGGGGGCTGGAAGAAGCCCGTGGAAACTGTGAAACCGGAAAACTCTCTCCTGTGAAGGGCGGAAGGAACCAACAGCAGCGCTCTACGGAGCATTGCACCCCAGGGCAGAATACGCCCCGACGTCAGCAGGACTTACGGACAAAGGATCCCGAATTCCTGCGCGAACCCAAAGAGCCCACGCGATGCAGTCGCGGCAAGCCCTGCGGAGAGAGGAACTCCTGGAGGTGCGCGTGAACCGCGAACGGACAGCAAAGCTGGAGGGACTGATGGAGAAGGCCATCAGGTCGGGAAACTGGGGAGCCGCCCTTTACGCCGTTGAGCGTAATGACGGGGCACCCGGCCCCGACGGCATGAGGGCCGACGAACTCAGAGCACACCTCGCCATCCATGGCGAAGTGATCAAGAAGAGGCTGCTAGAGGGCAGCTACAAGCCCGGCGCTGCAAAGCGTCGAGACATCCCCAAGCCCAGCGGCGGAACCCGCCCGCTGAGCATCCCAAACGTGCAAGATCGCTTCGTGCAGCAACTTCTGCTCGGGGTGCTCCGGCCGGTGTTCGAACCCCGTTTCAGCGAAAGCAGGTACGGATTTCGTCCCGGACGCAGCGCCCACGATGCGGTGGAAGCCGCCCAGAGCTTTGCCCGGGAGGGGTTTACCCACGTCGTCGACATGGACATTACCAAGTTCTTCGACAAGGTGAACCACGACATCCTGATGAGTAAAATTGGGACCGTGATAGGGGACAAAGCCGTGATGAAACTCATCGGCAAATACCTGCGAGCCGGGGTGGTGATGCCCGACGGGTTAAAGGTCAGCAGCGAAGAAGGAACGCCGCAAGGCGGCCCGCTTTCGCCGCTACTGGCCAATATCTACCTCGACGCGCTGGACAAGGAGCTGGAGAAACGTGGACTGCGATTCGCCCGCTACGCCGATGACTGCAACATTTACGTAAAGAGCCAAGCCGCCGCGGAGCGTGTGCTTGCCAGCCTCACTGGCTGGATCAAGCGCCACCTCCGGCTGGAGATCAGCGAGAGCAAAAGCGGGGTGGGGAGGCCTTGGGAACGGAAGTTCCTGGGGTTCATCATCACCAGCGCGCTGCTCATCGGGATTGCTCCTGCAAGCCTCACCCGGTTTGAAGACCGCGTGAGAGAACTCTGGAACGCCCGGCAACCACTGACCAGCGAGCAACTGCGCGACCAATGGCGAAGTTACGTGAACGGCTGGTGGGGCTACTACCGGCGCTGCGAATGGCGACGGGACATCTACCGGAAAGAACCGTGGATCCGTCGCCACATTCGCAAATGCTTCTGGCAACGTTGGCATAAAAGCAAGGGACGGGAATCCGCCCTGCGCCGACTCGGCCTACCGCCGAGTCGAGCCATCGTCGGGAGGAGCAGTCGTGGAGCGTGGCGCATGGCGGGAAACCCTGTCATGCACGAAGCCCTCAACAACCGAACTCTGAGACGCTACGGGTTCCTGATGCCATCAGACCTCAAGAGTTAAGACCAAATGGATCCAATCGCCGGATGCGGTCCCGCATGTCCGGTGGTGTGGGAGGGGCGGCAGGCGCAATCCTGCCGCCTCGACCCGATTCTCGCTGCGAGGAGCGAATTCCGTATTCAAGTCGCTTGCCAAAATCATCGCGGGCGAGCGTACCTTTGCATGAGATGCCTGTGGCGTTTGCTGGTTAGGAGCGCTAATCAGTTACTGCTTGCGCTTCAACTCATCCAATTCTTTGCGCAGTCTTCGATTTTCCTCGCGAAGCTTCAGATTCTCCGCCTCCAACTGAGCAAACCGCTCCTGTAGATCGCGGACGAGCCGGATCAGTTCTCTCGTGGGATGATCGACGAGAATGAAGCGGACCATCGCCCCGGCGGGCTTCCACAACAGATCCACCGACTTGAACCGGACAGAGATGTTTCTCTCCCCATATACGGGACTGGGAACGGAACTGAAGCCGCCCGTTCCAAAGACATTCTGGAGCTTCACCGCAGCGCCATACTTTTTCGGTCGTCCGCGTTTGCGTTTGCGTGGCACTGCCGCAGGCCGAAAGCCGGTTGTCGTGCGTCGAACCCTCGTGACCAGCACACCGGAACGCCCCTTGGTGCTCTGGATCACCTTTCCGTTGGCGTAGTAGGCGTCGGCCAGCAAGACGAACTCCTGACCTCTACAGACGGATGCGAGCATCTCGTTGGCCTTGTCGATCAAGGTTCTCCTGTCGCGG
>CBDBEZ010000067.1:0-32198 GCA_965204485.1 Verrucomicrobiales bacterium | reverse complement strand
GCTGGAGACACATTCGAACGACAAATCCCATTGAGTCGACGTTTGCCACGGTCCGCCATCGGACTCGACAAACCAAAGGGTGCGGATCGAGGAAAGCAACCCTATCAATGGTCTACAAGTTGGGCATGGAAGCCGAGAAAGGCTGGCGTCGACTGAACGGGTATCAGCAACTTGACAAAGTCATGCAAGGAATCATCTTCGTGGACGGCATCGAGAAGCAAGCCGCTGCGTAACCCATCATCGAACTTCGAATGGTGTTCCGTTAGCTGCCCTCATCCACAACTTCCGGTCATTTCTCATGCTCAAGTCAGTAGTAAATCGTGTTGGGCGCGGTAAAATTCCATTCTCGTTTGACTACTCGAATGACTTTCGTGGTCGCAAAGTAGCTCGTGAATCAAAACTTGGTTCGAAGAAGTACAAGGATAGATACGAGTATCATCCACAATCAGGCGGTCTTGCGATGGTGCGACGCTATGATGAGAACGGAGCAATGGATCTTTCGCATGAATACCTTTACTCCTATGATAGAAGTGGCAATAGAATCGCTGATCGTTCCGACAAATCTAGCAGTAGCTATGAGATCAATAGCAACAATGAATTGGTTTTACAGGAGAACGGGCGAGATTCTCTCCGATACGGTTATGATGCAGATGGAAATGTAACTTCTTCCGGTCGCCTTTCCTTTGTTCGCGACGGTGAGAATCGAATTATTGAGGTTCGGAAGATGGGCACATTCGTTGCAAAGTATGATTATGATTATCGGGGAAGAAGGGTGGCTAAGCGGACGTCCACGAACGACGAGTCGTACCTATATCAGGGATGGAATCTCACATGCGTCTATTCACAAGGCAGTCCGAAGCCCGTGGAGATGTATACCTGGGGGAAAGATGTTCGGGGAGGAATCCAATCTACAGGCGGAGTGGGAGGGCTTCTCTTCGCCAACATTGACGGAGAAAGCCGTCACTACCACTATGACGGAACAGGGAATGTCATAGCAACGACTGATGCAAATGGGAATGTTGTAGAATCCTATGAGTACGATCCCTTCGGGAATATTCTCAATCCTGATCCTAACGATTCTAATAGATTCTATTTCAGCACGAAGCCTTTCGACTGGGAGACTGGCCTGTATTACTATGGATTCCGACATTACGACCCCTCAATTGGGCGATGGCTTTCAAGGGATCCGTTCGGAGAACGTGGTGGGCTTAATTTGTATGCCTTTGGTTTCAACGACCCGATCAATAGCTTTGACCAATTTGGACTTGCCATTGAGACATTCTGAGACATTGCATCGGTGGTCTATGATGCTGGTAAAATCGTGGTAGGCATCGTTACGGACAACCCGAAACTTGCAGTCGAAGCCGGTTGGGATTTGGTTGAAAATGCAATAGCCTTAGTTATTCCGGGCAATGAAGGGGAACGAAGAGTCACAGATATATTTGAAAGTGATGAAGTTCTCACGAATATCCGAGTGACCTGTAAGTGTGGCGATAAGACTGTCAAAGCGGAGCTAGATATCGTTTTAAAGAATACGGTATACGAGGTAACTCGTGAGTGGGAAGTTCTCAGACCGGTTTCTCTTTGCCTGGCGTGTCTGTCTGACTGCGTAATAGAGCGATCTTCGCCTTGGATAGTTCAATGCTCAGATCGATCAGTTCGGTGGTCAGTTTCTTGAATTTCTTGTACTCCTCTGTTTCTTTTCGTAGTCCCTTCACGTGATCTGGCCAGACGTGTTCAGTCCGGCTCCTCATCTCATGCGTGTAGCTCAGTTGGTAATACACGCCGCGCTGGCGTTGTCGATCTCGGTATTGCTTGCTGATGCTCCCAGGCCGCATTGGCCCGATTGCAGCTAACTTTGCCGCAAGTTTCTGGACTCTTTTTTCAGTGATCTGATCTTTTTCATGGTCATTAGCTTATATATGCGAATGTCTAGGAAAATCAAATCATTTGTTATGGATCTCTGGATTTCTTGGTGGAATATCGTCTGTCTTCTGCGACCCGCTTTCTCGAGAGCCCGCACCTTTCTCTGGTTTCTGCTCGTCTTGGCCGCTTTCTCCGTGCGCAATGACCTCCTCGGGGTTTCCAGTTTCGTCCGCGCTCTCGGTTTGTCAGAACACTTCTATGAGCACTTACTCCATTTCTTCCACAGCAATGCCGTGAAGACGGACCGGCTTGCAGAACTTTGGTTCGCCATCGTGATCAAGCACTTCCCTGTCTACAAGATCGGTTGTCGCCCCGTCCTGGTTCTCGACGGCATCAAGGAAGTCCAAGGAGGGCCGCAAGATGCCTGCGGTGAAGTATCTGCATCAACCTCAGCGTTTCATAAAATGGCCAGTCAGGCCATCATGTAGTAGGCGATTTCTTCTTCGACGGCCTGATTGTCTCCGAGTGTCAATGTGAGTCGACCTTGAGAGCGAGTCAGACGTCCGGCACGCTGGATGATTTTGCGGCGAATCGTGCCGAGTCCTTCAAAGATCCACTCCGCAGCCCTTTGGGGGGACGATTTGCGTGACCGCTCCGCAGATCGCATCTGCATTTCGCGTGTGAGATTGTGGGTGAGGATACTGGCCAAAAGGAAAGCTTCGTTGGCGGCACGTCGCTTGGCCGGAATATAGTCCATCTGGGCCTGGCTCTTGGCTTCGCCAAAAATCTTCTCCTGAGAGCCACGCCCTTCATGAAATTTCACCACATGAGCGGCCGTGTTTGTCTTGTTGGTGATGATCGCCTTGTATTCATAGTTCTCCTCGACTGGTTCGAAAAGATCCAGTTGGAGCGGTCCTTTGCGCTGAGTGCGCCTCATGGTTCGAATGCACAAAATGCGCGCTTTGCGCGCCCAACTTTTTGGCTTCCAGCGGATTTCGAAGTGATGAGTTTTTCCCTCTCCGCCTCGGGTTCGGGACCAGCGACGGCGCTTCTCAATGATGCCCTTGAGTTCCACAAGCCGCTCGAAAGGCATCGAGAACGTATATTCCAGGCCCAAGGTCTTTGCCTCTGAAACCATCTGATCGCTGAAAAACGCGCTGTCGGCGCGCAACTCGATCTGCACATCAGGCAGCACCTTGCGAATCTTCTCCACGCAGGAACGGAGGAACTCCACTGCTCCATTGGAGTCATGGACGTTGCCACTTCGATGAAGGAAGTCGAAGATTTGTCCGGTTTGAGCGATCGTCGCGAGCAGTGGATAATAACTGCGCTCGCCTTTTTTCTTCTTGTTAAATCCCACAGCCGTCCCTTCCGCATGGCGACTCGTGCTCTGCACGCTTCCGTCCAAATCAAGCGTGATGCGTTTGATTCCCTCCTCCTGAAGTCGCGACAGGCAAACGAAATGATTCATCTCCCTCATCCTCTCAAGGCTTTGACAATCGACCTCTCCCAACATCCGGCTCATCGTTGGGACACTGGGCAATTGGTGCATCCCCAAAACCTGTCGTACAAGGGGATCATCTCGGTAGTAGTCCAAATCGCGAAGCATCCGGTAGCCCAGTATAAGATGCACGATAAGACACATGAAAACCTTGTGGAACTTGTAGAAGCGGGACATGCGCCGATCCAGTGGACCAAAGCACTGCTGAAGCTTCCCCTCCAGATCCAATTCCTGAAAGAGCTTCTGAAAGATAACGAGACCGCCGAAAGAGGTCAGTTCTTGATCTTCAAATTTGATCGCCGGAATCGTTCTGGACTTTGCATGAATCGTACGTCGTGCTACTCTCACTGTAGGTGGCTTTTGGGTTGAAGTGTTTGGTGTTTTGGTAGATTCCAAATCAACCTTATCCCAAAGGCCCCTGCCACTATTTTCTTGGGATTCTTGCCCCGATTTATGAAACTATGGGGTCAACAGTCCGAGTCCAATTCCAAGCCTCACTTCATCATGAGCCATTTCTTTCAGGCCTTCGGCGTGCTCTGTCAGGTTGGCGGATACTTCTTCTGCGTTCCGGTCTGTGCACGCATTCACGAAGGTATCGTCACTTCAAACCGCGACAGGAGAACCTTGATCGACAAGGCCAACGAGATGCTCGCATCCGTCTGTAGAGGTCAGGAGTTCGTCTTGCTGGCCGACGCCTACTACGCCAACGGAAAGGTGATCCGGAGCACCAAGGGGCGTTCCGGTGTGCTGGTCACGAGGGTTCGACGCACGACAACCGGCTTTCGGCCTGCGGCAGTGCCACGCAAACGCAAACGCGGACGACCGAAAAAGTATGGCGCTGCGGTGAAGCTCCAGAATGTCTTTGGAACGGGCGGCTTCAGTTCCGTTCCCAGTCCCGTATATGGGGAGAGAAACATCTCTGTCCGGTTCAAGTCGGTGGATCTGTTGTGGAAGCCCGCCGGGGCGATGGTCCGCTTCATTCTCGTCGATCATCCCACGAGAGGGCGGATCATCCTCTTGTCTACCGACCTCACCATGGAAGCTCAGGAGATCATCTTGCTCTACAGTTTGCGTTTCAAGATCGAAGTCGCTTTCGAGCAAGCGGTGCATTCGGTCGGCTCATTCGGATACCATTTCTGGATGGCCGCTATGCGACCGCTCAAGCGTCGCAATGGTAACCAATACCTCCACCGCTCGTGAGTGGGAAGTTCTCAGACCGGTTTCTCTTTGCCTGGCGTGTCTGTCTGACTGCGTAATAGAGCGATCTTCGCCTTGGATAGTTCAATGCTCAGATCGATCAGTTCGGTGGTCAGTTTCTTGAATTTCTTGTACTCCTCTGTTTCTTTTCGTAGTCCCTTCACGTGGTCTGGCCAGACGTGTTCAGTCCGGCTCCTCATCTCATGCGTGTAGCTCAGTTGGTAATACACGCCGCGCTGGCGTTGTCGATCTCGGTATTGCTTGCTGATGCTCCCAGGCCGCATTGGCCCGATTGCAGCTAACTTTGCCGCAAGTTTCTGGATTCTTTTTTCAGTGATCTGATCTTTTTCATGGTCATTACCTTATATATGCGAATGTCTAGGAAAATCAAATCATTTGTTATGGATCTCTGGATTTCTTGGTGGAATATCGTCTGTTTTCTGCGACCCGCTTTCTCGAGAGCCCGCACCTTTCTCTGGTTTCTGCTCGTCTTGGCCGCTTTCTCCGTGCGCAATGACCTCCTCGGGGTTTCCAGTTTCGTCCGCGCTCTCGGTTTGTCAGAACACTTCTATGAGCACTTACTCCATTTCTTCCACAGCAATGCCGTGAAGACGGACCGGCTTGCAGAACTTTGGTTCGCCATCGTGATCAAGCACTTCCCTGTCTACAAGATCGGTTGTCGCCCCGTCCTGGTTCTCGACGGCATCAAGAAGTCCAAGGAGGGCCGCAAGATGCCTGCGGTGAAGTATCTGCATCAACAGTCCGAGTCCAATTCCAAGCCTCACTTCATCATGAGCCATTCCTTTCAGGCCTTCGGCGTGCTCTGTCAGGTTGGCGGATACTTCTTCTGCGTTCCGGTCTGTGCACGCATTCACGAAGGTATCGTCACTTCAAACCGCGACAGGAGAACCTTGATCGACAAGGCCAACGAGATGCTCGCATCCGTCTGTAGAGGTCAGGAGTTCGTCTTGCTGGCCGACGCCTACTACGCCAACGGAAAGGTGATCCGGAGCACCAAGGGGCGTTCCGGTGTGCTGGTCACGAGGGTTCGACGCACGACAACCGGCTTTCGGCCTGCGGCAGTGCCACGCAAACGCAAACGCGGACGACCGAAAAAGTATGGCGCTGCGGTGAAGCTCCAGAATGTCTTTGGAACGGGCGGCTTCAGTTCCGTTCCCAGTCCCGTATATGGGGAGAGAAACATCTCTGTCCGGTTCAAGTCGGTGGATCTGTTGTGGAAGCCCGCCGGGGCGATGGTCCGCTTCATTCTCGTCGATCATCCCACGAGAGGGCGGATCATCCTCTTGTCTACCGACCTCACCATGGAAGCTCAGGAGATCATCTTGCTCTACAGTTTGCGTTTCAAGATCGAAGTCGCTTTCAAGCAAGCGGTGCATTCGGTCGGCTCATTCGGATACCATTTCTGGATGGCCGCTATGCGACCGCTCAAGCGTCGCAATGGTAACCAATACCTCCACCGGACTACCGAGAAATATCGCAGACAGGTGCAGAGAAAGATGCACGCATATCATGTGTTTGTGCAGACCGGCATGATCGCTCAGGGCATGTTACAGTACCTTGCCATGACATGTGACGGTCTGGTCTGGAAACACTTTGGAACCTGGATCCGAACCATCCGCCCAGACGTGCTGCCTTCGGAAATGATTGTCTCAGCCGCCTTGAAAAACACGCTGCCTGGATTTTTGCACCACGGCGGAAAAGGTTCAGCGTTCCGAAAATTCATCCTTGATAAAATAGACTTCACTCGCTCCGAAGGTTCACGCTTCGCCGCATGATGATCCAGTTACAGAACTTCTCACTCGCGAGCTCCACCGGACTACCGAGAAATATCGCAGACAGGTGCAGAGAAAGATGCACGCATATCATGTGTTTGTGCAGACCGGCATGATCGCTCAGGGCATGTTACAGTACCTTGCCATGACATGTGACGGTCTGGTCTGGAAACACTTTGGAACCTGGATCCGAACCATCCGCCCAGACGTGCTGCCTTCGGAAATGATTGTCTCAGCCGCCTTGAAAAACACGCTGCCTGGATTTTTGCACCACGGCGGAAAAGGTTCAGCGTTCCGAAAATTCATCCTTGATAAAATAGACTTCACTCGCTCCGAAGGTTCACGCTTCGCCGCATGATGATCTAGTTACAGAACTTCTCACTCACGATTCCGTAACTCGTGAGTGGGAAGTTCTCAGACCGGTTTCTCTTTGCCTGGCGTGTCTGTCTGACTGCGTAATAGAGCGATCTTCGCCTTGGATAGTTCAATGCTCAGATCGATCAGTTCGGTGGTCAGTTTCTTGAATTTCTTGTACTCCTCTGTTTCTTTTCGTAGTCCCTTCACGTGGTCTGGCCAGACGTGTTCAGTCCGGCTCCTCATCTTATGCGTGTAGCTCAGTTGGTAATACACGCCGCGCTGGCGTTGTCGATCTCGGTATTGCTTGCTGATGCTCCCAGGCCGCATTGGCCCGATTGCAGCTATCTTTGCCGCAAGTTTCTGGACTCTTTTTTCAGTGATCTGATCTTTTTCATGGTCATTAGCTTATATATGCGAATGTCTAGGAAAATCAAATCATTTGTTATGGATCTCTGGATTTCTTGGTGGAATATCGTCTGTTTTCTGCGACCCGCTTTCTCGAGAGCCCGCACCTTTCTCTGGTTTCTGCTCGTCTTGGCCGCTTTCTCCGTGCGCAATGACCTCCTCGGGGTTTCCAGTTTCGTCCGCGCTCTCGGTTTGTCAGAACACTTCTATGAGCACTTACTCCATTTCTTCCACAGCAATGCCGTGAAGACGGACCGGCTTGCAGAACTTTGGTTCGCCATCGTGATCAAGCACTTCCCTGTCTACAAGATCGGTTGTCGCCCCGTCCTGGTTCTCGACGGCATCAAGAAGTCCAAGGAGGGCCGCAAGATGCCTGCGGTGAAGTATCTGCATCAACAGTCCGAGTCCAATTCCAAGCCTCACTTCATCATGAGCCATTCCTTTCAGGCCTTCGGCGTGCTCTGTCAGGTTGGCGGATACTTCTTCTGCGTTCCGGTCTGTGCACGCATTCACGAAGGTATCGTCACTTCAAACCGCGACAGGAGAACCTTGATCGACAAGGCCAACGAGATGCTCGCATCCGTCTGTAGAGGTCAGGAGTTCGTCTTGCTGGCCGACGCCTACTACGCCAACGGAAAGGTGATCCGGAGCACCAAGGGGCGTTCCGGTGTGCTGGTCACGAGGGTTCGACGCACGACAACCGGCTTTCGGCCTGCGGCAGTGCCACGCAAACGCAAACGCGACGACCGAAAAAGTATGGCGCTGCGGTGAAGCTCCAGAATGTCTTTGGAACGGGCGGCTTCAGTTCCGTTCCCAGTCCCGTATATGGGGAGAGAAACATCTCTGTCCGGTTCAAGTCGGTGGATCTGTTGTGGAAGCCCGCCGGGGCGATGGTCCGCTTCATTCTCGTCGATCATCCCACGAGAGGGCGGATCATCCTCTTGTCTACCGACCTCACCATGGAAGCTCAGGAGATCATCTTGCTCTACAGTTTGCGTTTCAAGATCGAAGTCGCTTTCAAGCAAGCGGTGCATTCGGTCGGCTCATTCGGATACCATTTCTGGATGGCCGCTATGCGACCGCTCAAGCGTCGCAATGGTAACCAATACCTCCACCGGACTACCGAGAAATATCGCAGACAGGTGCAGAGAAAGATGCACGCATATCATGTGTTTGTGCAGACCGGCATGATCGCTCAGGGCATGTTACAGTACCTTGCCATGACATGTGACGGTCTGGTCTGGAAACACTTTGGAACCTGGATCCGAACCATCCGCCAGACGTGCTGCCTTCGGAAATGATTGTCTCAGCCGCCTTGAAAAACACGCTGCCTGGATTTTTGCACCACGGCGGAAAAGGTTCAGCGTTCCGAAAATTCATCCTTGATAAAATAGACTTCACTCGCTCCGAAGGTTCACGCTTCGCCGCATGATGATCCAGTTACAGAACTTCTCACTCGCGAGTCCGTAAGACGGCGTCGGAAAGAGTCGTAATGGCCTGAATTGTGGGTGTTGAGCGTGTTGAAGCTGGCGCTAGGAGGGCGAACAGTTTCGTGTGGCGGTTCTCGGGCGAATTTCGGAGGGCTCGAGCCGCGAAATGGATCCCCCTGTCGGCAATAGGCAACAGGGAGCCAGACCGCTCCGATGGCGGACGCGAACCCAAGGTTACCGAGAGCGCGGGGCGGGCGTTCCTCAGCCCGGAGCCGGTGGCGGCCACCATCGATCCTCTCGCATGGAGGCGGCGATTTGACGGGCAAAATAGATGGCCGTGTGTCCACGGCGTATCTCTGGCTTCAAGTTGCGCTTGTGGAAGCAGTGGAACACGGCGTGGGCCATGAACATGATCAGCCACAGAACGAGAATGGAATTGGGATGATGGTGATAGCAATGACCGGAATGCCAGCGGGAGCAGAGTTCGTTAAAGCCTTCGTTTTCGACCTTCCAACGGTCGTGCCCGAAATGGAAGATGGTCTTGGCATCGGCCATTGAGCGGGGCATGGTCGTCGCCCACCACCAGTGGCTATCGATGGAGTCTCGACCCAATCCCCAGCGACGCGCTCGCGACGGATGCCAGTCTCATGGGAATGAACAACGCGAAGAGGAGTGTGAATGGATTCAGTGCAGAAGCCCTCAGCCTCTTGTAAATGAACGTGCCGCGCGGGCTTGCCCGGTGCAGCCGGAGTCTCAAATGATTCTGGCTCTTGCTCCTCAAGGGGCAGGAGCGTGCGGACTTCGGACAATAGCTCAGGCTGATTATCCTTGAGTACGGCAACAAGGTATTTGCCGTGGTCTTCAAGAAGATTGATCACGGAGGGACGCAGGGAGAGCGCATCGGCAGTGAGCACGTCAAAGCAGCGTGGGTGGTCCTTAAGGACGCGAGTTATCAGCCGTATAGCCCGCAGCGACTTCGTCGTCTCCAGGATCTCCGTCTTCACCAGGCTCAAGCATTTCCACGTCGAGAAGCAATTGAAAATCCTCACAGATAATCTGAAACGCGACCAAGCGGTGGTAGAACTGTGTTTTGACCTCGTCTCCGACGGCGATCCGGCGTTGGAGACACTTTGGACAACAACGTTTGTAGCTACAGTGAGTTTCGTGACCATCGACGGCGGCAAGCATCCAACCGCGCTGTGGGGCAAGGATTTTGTTGCGTTTGAGGCAGAACTCGCGAGTGAGAAGTTCTGTAACTGGATCATCATGCGGCGAAGCGTGAACCTTCGGAGCGAGTGAAGTCTATTTTATCAAGGATGAATTTTCGGAACGCTGAACCTTTTCCGCCGTGGTGCAAAAATCCAGGCAGCGTGTTTTTCAAGGCGGCTGAGACAATCATTTCCGAAGGCAGCACGTCTGGGCGGATGGTTCGGATCCAGGTTCCAAAGTGTTTCCAGACCAGACCGTCACATGTCATGGCAAGGTACTGTAACATGCCCTGAGCGATCATGCCGGTCTGCACAAACACATGATATGCGTGCATCTTTCTCTGCACCTGTCTGCGATATTTCTCGGTAGTCCGGTGGAGGTATTGGTTACCATTGCGACGCTTGAGCGGTCGCATAGCGGCCATCCAGAAATGGTATCCGAATGAGCCGACCGAATGCACCGCTTGCTTGAAAGCGACTTCGATCTTGAAACGCAAACTGTAGAGCAAGATGATCTCCTGAGCTTCCATGGTGAGGTCGGTAGACAAGAGGATGATCCGCCCTCTCGTGGGATGATCGACGAGAATGAAGCGGACCATCGCCCCGGCGGGCTTCCACAACAGATCCACCGACTTGAACCGGACAGAGATGTTTCTCTCCCCATATACGGGACTGGGAACGGAACTGAAGCCGCCCGTTCCAAAGACATTCTGGAGCTTCACCGCAGCGCCATACTTTTTCGGTCGTCCGCGTTTGCGTTTGCGTGGCACTGCCGCAGGCCGAAAGCTGGTTGTCGTGCGTCGAACCCTCGTGACCAGCACACCGGAACGCCCCTTGGTGCTCCGGATCACCTTTCCGTTGGCGTAGTAGGCGTCGGCCAGCAAGACGAACTCCTGACCTCTACAGACGGATGCGAGCATCTCGTTGGCCTTGTCGATCAAGGTTCTCCTGTCGCGGTTTGAAGTGACGATACCTTCGTGAATGCGTGCACAGACCGGAACGCAGAAGAAGTATCCGCCAACCTGACAGAGCACGCCGAAGGCCTGAAAGGAATGGCTCATGATGAAGTGAGGCTTGGAATTGGACTCGGACTGTTGATGCAGATACTTCACCGCAGGCATCTTGCGGCCCTCCTTGGACTTCTTGATGCCGTCGAGAACCAGGACGGGGCGACAACCGATCTTGTAGACAGGGAAGTGCTTGATTACGATGGCGAACCAAAGTTCTGCAAGCCGGTCCGTCTTCACGGCATTGCTGTGGAAGAAATGGAGTAAGTGCTCATAGAAGTGTTCTGACAAACCGAGAGCGCGGACGAAACTGGAAACCCCGAGGAGGTCATTGCGCACGGAGAAAGCGGCCAAGACGAGCAGAAACCAGAGAAAGGTGCGGGCTCTCGAGAAAGCGGGTCGCAGAAAACAGACGATATTCCACCAAGAAATCCAGAGATCCATAACAAATGATTTGATTTTCCTAGACATTCGCATATATAAGGTAATGACCATGAAAAAGATCAGATCACTGAAAAAAGAGTCCAGAAACTTGCGGCAAAGTTAGCTGCAATCGGGCCAATGCGGCCTGGGAGCATCAGCAAGCAATACCGAGATCGACAACGCCAGCGCGGCGTGTATTACCAACTGAGCTACACGCATAAGATGAGGAGCCGGACTGAACACGTCTGGCCAGACCACGTGAAGGGACTACGAAAAGAAACAGAGGAGTACAAGAAATTCAAGAAACTGACCACCGAACTGATCGATCTGAGCATTGAACTATCCAAGGCGAAGATCGCTCTATTACGCAGTCAGACAGACACGCCAGGCAAAGAGAAACCGGTCTGAGAACTTCCCACTCACGAGGCAGAAGTAAATGTGTCCGAGACACCCTCGCACACTGTCAGGCTCGATGCGCTCGGAGACATACGCCAGTTTGTCGGCGCTGGGCAAACGGTGATTACCGAGCCAACGGGTCCAGCTGCTCTTGTTCCGGTGTTGCTCGAGTTCGTTGAAGCTTGGTAACCGGCAGCAGAACATGGCGAAGAATGCTGCCGGGAAAACTCGAGCGGGAATCTGTGGTTTGGGACGAGAGTCACGCACCCGCAGCCTCCACTGTTGGCGGAGGCTGAAAATCTTGTCCGCGTAAGTTAGTAGTCGCGTGAGAATGGTCGCTTCTTTTTTGGTGGAGAATTGCGCCCGGACTTGGCTTTGCCGGCTGATTTCTTACCGGTCTTGCCCTTCTTCTTGGCGGAGCTACTCGCCGCTCTGGCCTTGGTTTTTGCCTCCTCGAGTCGGAGGCGCCCCTGCTCGTCTCGCCTGAGCTTCCAACGGTCTGGGGACGTGCAGCATGGTGGTCTTGCCCTTGCGAGTCTGACCGATGGCCAAGGAGCGATGGCGCAAGGAGTCGTCGGAAGCGCAACGGCAAGTGGGCTTGCCGCATTTACGAGAGAGTTCGATGGGCGAGCCGTGAAGGAAGCCTTCGGCCTGGTCGAGGAGCTGGCGGAGGCGGCTGCGAATCTGGCGTTCGGTGGGGGGCAGGGAGTTTCTGCTTGGCATGAAGGTCGGCTCGTTCGGCGCACTGTAATATAAGACTATTACAGAAACAAGCTTAAAAAAGATGAAATAACGAATGCGAATTTGCCATGGGGTCAAAAATGGGCGCTGCCGATCCGAATTACCCAAAAATACAGGGCTTGAGCCGCCTCAGCCGCCTATCTTACGGAATCGCTGCTTTCCAGTGCTCGGCTCGCCTCTTGGCGGCCTCACGGTGTTTGCTCCTGCGTTGCGCAACGATGCCTTCCCGCTGCCCGGCCAGGCACTGGCTGGGTGTGACGTAGTCGATGGCCGAGTGCAGGCGTTCATCGTTGTAGTAGGCGATGATCTCCCCGATGATTCTCCTGCCGTCTTCCAAGTCGAGCGGTAACTTTCGGCGAGCGTATTCTTTCAATGTCAGGTGGAATCGCTCCAGCTTCCCGTTGCTCTGCGGGTAGTAGGGCGAGGTCATCACGCGCGTGGCTTCGATATCGGTCACGAAGCGCCGGAAGTCGTCGCTGCGGAACTGGCCGCCCTGGTCGGAAATGATCCGGGGCTTGGCCTCGGGGTAAAGCTCCTTGGCTCGCTGGATCACCAATTCGGCGTCACGCTCTTCCATCTTCATCCGCAAGTCCCAGCCAGGATTTTCCGGGAATAGCCGTCGAGCACGGCCACGAAGTAGTAGAAGACCGATCCGATCTTGAAGTAGGAAAAATCCACGTGCCAGTGCTGGTGCGGGCAGGTGGGCTGCTTGAACCCCTTCCTCTTACGGCTCGGCTTGCGCTCCTGGACTTTCAGCAAATCGTACCGCTTGAGGATGCGGTAGACCGTCGAGGGCGAGGCGTAGGCGACATCAGAATCGGTGAGCATCCACGTCAGGCGCCGGTAGCCGTGGCCAGGGTTTTCCCCGCAGTAGGTCACGATGGCCTGGACCTCCTCCGGAAGCAGCCAATGGCTCTTGGGAATGGGCTTGGCCGGTTTCTCCGCGCGTTGCAGCAGCCGCTTTCGCCAGCGGAGGAACTTCGTGTAGGGCAGCGAGCACCACTCGGCGAGTTGCTTCGCGGAGATCTCGGTCTTGACCCGCCACTTTTCGATCATCTCGACGATCTGCCTCCGCTTGTCCTGGGAAACGTGGGTGTTCACGAGTTTTCCCCAGTCTTTTTTTAATCTTGAGGTACTCGACCATCAGCTCGGCGATGACTTGGTCTTTTTCCCCGATCTTGGCCTCGAATTTCTTCACCTTTTCCTCCGAGGCAGCAGGCTTCGGGCCGCAATTGCGGTCGAAAGCTTTCTCGGCGTTCTGGAAGAGCAGCGCCTGCCAGGAATAGAACTGGCTCGGGGTGATGTCATGTTCCTCGCATACCTCGGAGATCGGGCGGCCCTCCACAAGGTGGAGCTTGAGGATTATCGATTTTTCAGCGGGACGGAACCGCCGCCGGGTGTTCTGGGTCTTACTTTTCACGGTTTCGGTTGGCTGCGAGATCCAACCAGAATTCCCTTAAACTCGACACCCAAAACTCTCATTTCATCTGAAGCAGGACATGGGCAACGCCACCAATTGACCTCGGATCGATATTCTTATTTAGCTGAAAACCTGCTCCTTTCGGGGAGCGGGTTTTTTGCATTTCGGTACTGACGGCCAAGTTTCACCTCAGTCGCGAAAGAGCGCGACCTTCACGGCGGTGATGTGGAACGCGGAAAGGAATTCCGTACTGCGATGGGCGTCGGCGGCAGTGCTGCTTCTGGCGCTGCTGTAGCCGGGGATGCCATCCCCGGGCGATGCGACCAGATGGCCGAATCGGCAGGACCCCAGTCGCGACGCAGCGCGACCCTCCCGGTGTGGGCGTCATTTTCGATGAGGCCCGGGAGGGACGGCGTCCTCGCCGTCTGCGGTGCGACCGGCTGGCCGCGTTCCCGCCGTAGGCTTGCTGCAGCCAGGGATGCCATCCCCGGGCGGTGCGACCGATTTGGCCAAATCGCAAGGACCCCGGTCGCGACGCAGCGCGACCCTCCCGGTGGTGATGTGGACTGCGGAAAGGATTTCCCCGTTTCGATAGGACGCCATCATCCCCGGCGACCGCGCCTCCAAGGCGGTGAGACTTGTCCTCCCGGAGTTGACGGCGCCTACCTCCAGCCCCATCCCCGATCGGCATCGCCAGACGTTGAGAACGACGATGACAGAGAGCCGTGGAACAGCGATTCATGCCAGGTGTTTTGAGCCCAGATTCAGTGCTGGAATAAGCGGATGACGCCTGGTATATGCAATGGCGATCGAACCATGCCCACTGACCTGAATCGTCCATGAACCGAGCCGCCAAAGCTTCCTTGTTATTGTGTCTCGCCGTCGCCTGGCTGATGGGGGGCGACGTCGCCTGGGGTCCGTACATTGTAGGCGGGGGCGGTCTCATTTGCTTGGTGCTGGCGATTCGAGCGTTTCGCGCGGAAGGTGGCACTTTTCGGGAATGTTGGTCGTGGCGAATCTTTCCATGGCTGTTGTGGATCGCACTGGTCGGCATCAGCATTTGGAATCCCAGTCATCGTCCCCAATATCCCGAACTGGGGCGCCAGCACGCCCAAACCGCCATGACAGGCGATTTTGACACCACGGGGAACGCGAATCCCATGGTCCCGGTCGATCATCTGGAAGCCTTGCCCGCATCATCCGATGCGGGGCGGAGCGCACTGTATCTCATGGTCACCGTCGGCATCATGGCCTTGGGAGTGGCGCTGGCATTGTGCCCGATGCGGCGAAAGGAGATTCGTCAGTGGCTGACGATTGTTTTTGTCAATGGACTGGTTCTGACCTTGGCGGGCCTGTTTTTTCACTTCAAAGCCGAAGGACTCTTGCTCGGCTTTGTGAAGGCCACACAGATGTCGCCCTACGCCACCTTTCAATACAAGAACTTGTGGACGGCTTATGGCGTGCTTTGCGCCGCAGTGGGTGTGGCGCTGGCTTTTCGGAGCTGGAGAGCGGGTCATTCGCTCAAGGCCGCCAAGAGTCCGACCGCCTTTTACGCCTTTGCCACGCCTTTCATTTTGCTCAGTTTTTTGGTCACGGAAGCGAGAGCCGGTTTGCTTCTCACGTTTTTGCTGGCCGCGTGGTGGCTGGTGGTGATGATGAAGTATTGGTTGGGATCGCGCTCGCGAGGAAGCGGGAGTTGGCAGTTGCCGGTGCTGGCCAGCTTGGTCCTTATGGTGCTGGGCTGGTTTGGGTGGCAGACTCTCGGTGCCCAGATCGAGGACATGATCGCGAAGTCCGAGAACCAGCTCGAACAGGTGGACGAGGGCGAACCCACGGAGCGCATGATGTTGATCGAGGACACGTGGGTGATGGCCAAGGAGAAGCCCTGGTTCGGCTGGGGATTGGCAACGTTTGCCCAGGTGTATCTGCGCTATCAAAACGATCGTCTGTGGCGCCGGACCAATTTTCCGGGGGGCGAAGATTTCATGTGGGTGCCCAGGTACTTCCAGTTTGCTCACTGCGACTGGCTTCAGTATGCGGCGGAAACCGGTTTTGTCGGGCTGATTCTATTGTTGGCCACGCCCATTGCCTGGTGCGTCCATGGTTGGCGGAAGGGGAGGTCGAATCCTCTGACGCATTGGCTCTATGTGGGCGCGTTGCTGATTCTTTTTGTGGCCATCTTCGAGTTTCCTTTCGCCAGTGAGGCGGTCGGGCTCTTGTTTGCGGCATGCGTGGCGCTCGGCGGTAAGTACGCGCTCTTGGAAGCCAAGGCTCGTGGTCGCAAGAGAGGGCGTGGTAGAAGCCGGTCGAGGCAAGGATCAGACGAAAGCCCAAGCGGCGGCGCGGAAGGGGAAGGTGCTTCCGTTTAGGCGTCCGCAGGCTGAATGTCGTCTCTGGTGGGTCAATTCGGAGAACACGCTCGGGGATGACATCCCCGACTGGTGTGCCCGGCATGGGCCTTAACTAATGACATGAAACGATGACATCGGAGCTGATGAGAGCAACCGTAGCTGAACCGCAAGGCGACGCCCGCGAGGGTGGAGCTGAAGGAAGCGGCAGGCAAATCCGCGGCCATAGGAACACGAACCGGCAGCGAGGCAGGCTGTGGGCGGCGAGCGTGCTAGTAAACGCGAAGCCCAAAGCTCATCAAGACACGGCAAGTAGAGCCGGATGGGATGCGGAGAAAGTTAAGGACCTTACCCGGGGAGATCTCTCCTGTGAGAGCAGGAGAGAAGTCAGCAGAAGCCATAGTAGCAGAGAGCAGAGCCGGGGGCTGGAAGAAGCCCGTGGAAACTGTGAAACCGGAAAACGCTCTCCTGTGAAGGGCGGAAGGAACCAACAGCAGCGCTCTACGGAGCATTGCACCCCAGGGCAGAATACGCCCCGACGTCAGCAGGACGTACGGACAAAGGATTCCGAATTCCTGGGCGAACCCAAAGAGCCCACGCGATGCAGTCGCGGCAAGCCCTGCGGAGAGAGGAACTCCTGGAGGTGCGCGTGAACCGCGAACGGACAGCAAAGCTGGAGGGACTGATGGAGAAGGCCATCAGGTCGGGAAACTGGGGAGCCGCCCTTTACGCCGTTGAGCGTAATGACGGGGCACCCGGCCCCGACGGCATGAGGGTCGACGAACTCAGAGCACACCTCGCCATCCATGGCGAAGTGATCAAGAAGAGGCTGCCAGAGGGCAGCTACAAGCCCGGCGCTGCAAAGCGTCGAGACATCCCCAAGCTCAGCGGCGGAACCCGCCCGCTGAGCATCCCAAACGTGCAAGATCGCTTCGTGCAGCAACTTCTGCTCGGGGTGCTCCGGCCGGTGTTCGAACCCCGTTTCAGCGAAAGCAGTTATGGATTTCGTCCCGGACGCAGCGCCCACGATGCGGTGGAAGCCGCCCAGAGCTTTGCCCGGGAGGGGTTTACCCACGTCGTCGACATGGACATTACCAAGTTCTTCGACAAGGTGAACCACGACATCCTGATGAGTAAAATTGGGACTGTGATAGGGGACAAAGCCGTGATGAAGCTCATCGGCAAATACCTGCGAGCCGGGGTGGTGATGCCCGACGGGTTAAAGGTCAGCAGCGAAGAAGGAACGCCGCAAGGCGGCCCGCTTTCGCCGCTACTGGCCAATATCTACCTCGACGCGTTGGACAAGGAGCTGGAGAAACGCGGACTGCGATTCGCCCGCTACGCCGATGACTGCAACATTTACGTAAAGAGCCAAGCCGCCGCGGAGCGTGTGCTTGCCAGCCTCACTGGCTGGATCAAGCGCCACCTCCGGCTGGAGGTCAGCGAGAGCAAAAGCGGGGTGGGGAGGCCTTGGGAACGGAAGTTCCCGGGGTTCATCATCACCAGCGCGCTGCTCATCGGGATTGCTCCTGCAAGCCTCACCCGGTTTGAAGACCGCGTGAGAGAACTCTGGAACGCCCGGCAACCACTGACCAGCGAGCAACTGCGCGACCAATGGCGAAGTTACGTGAACGGCTGGTGGGGCTACTACCGGCGCTGCGAATGGCGACGGGACATCTACCGGAAAGAACCGTGGATCCGTCGCCACATTCGCAAATGCTTCTGGCAACGTTGGCATAAAAGCAAGGGACGGGAATCCGCCCTGCGCCGACTCGGCCTACCGCCGAGTCGAGCCATCATCGGGAGGAGCAGTCGTGGAGCGTGGCGCATGGCGGGAAACCCTGTCATGCACGAAGCCCTCAACAACCGAACTCTGAGACGCTACGGGTTCCTGATGCCATCAGACCTCAAGAGTTAAGACCAAATGGATCCAATCGCCGGATGCGGTCCCGCATGTCCGGTGGTGTGGGAGGGGCGGCAGGCGCAATCCTGCCGCCTCGACCCGATCAGCAGGGCCGGGGCGTTGATTTGGCCGTGGGTCTCGACAAATAAGAGGACGCCAGGCGCTTTAGACGGGGAGGGTGTCCCCGTGTTCCATATCGTCTCTGGTGGGTTAATCCAGAGAACACGCTCGGGGATGACATTCCCGACGACAGCAGGGCCGAGGCGTTGATTTGGTCTAAGAATGAGTCCACTCGCAGGCTCGTTCGCGAGGCGGTCGAACTGCGTTCGAATCCCACCTATCCGAAAGGGAGTTCCTCAATCCTTTTCGAAGCATTCTGGACGGCTAATGGCGGAGGGGGTGGGATTGGCCTCCGCTGCGCTTCAGCCTCCGCGGAGTGCCTTTGGTGTGATCATGAGTTCACTCGCAGGCTCGTTCACGAGGCGGTCGAAACTGCGTTCGAATCCCACCTTATGAATAGGCCACCAATCCTATGAAAAGTGGCGGAGGGGGTGGGATTCGAACCCACGAGACCTTTCGGCCTGCCGGTTTTCAAGACCGGTGCATTCAACCGCTCTGCCACCCCTCCGGCGGTGAGTCGTGACTCGGGTGCCTGTGATGTGATCTGTTCTCTCTAGACGATTTACACCGCTTTTCAGCCGCTGCAACGGGGAAGTCGCGTGGGCTGGCCGGCTTTGTGGCGCTGTTCGTTGCCGACCGACGCCGAAACGACCCGGGGTCCCGCTGGAAGTGTGATGCGTTCGGATTTTCTGCTTGGTATTCGAAAGGCTCATGCTACGGGCTGTGGGAATGAAGATCTGTTGTATCGGCGCGGGTTACGTTGGGGGACCGACGATGGCGATGATCGCGCATCAGTGCGAAGACATCGAGGTCACGGTGGTGGACGTGAACGCCGATCGCATCCACGCGTGGAACTCGGACGCGCTTCCCATTCACGAGCCCGGTTTGAATGAGATCGTTCAGCTCGCTCGCGGGAGGAATCTGTTCTTCGATACGGAGATCGATGCGAATATCAAGGCGGCCGACATCCTCTTCATCTGTGTCGGGACGCCGACCAAGACCTTTGGGATTGGCGCGGGACGGGCAGCGGACATGCGCTACATCGAGACCTGTGCTCGGAGGATTGCTCAAGTGGCCGACAGCGATACCATCGTGGTCGAGAAATCGACCATTCCGGTTCGGACGGCAGCCTCTCTCAAGCGGATCCTCGGCGCAGGTAATCCCCACGTCCGATTCCATGTTCTCTCCAATCCAGAGTTTCTCGCCGAGGGCACCGCGATCCAGGATCTCTGGGAACCCGACCGGATCCTCATCGGTGGCGAATCGGCCGAGGCCGTGGAGACCCTGGCCTCGATTTACGGGCGATGGATCCCGAGGGAACGGGTGATCACGACCAACCTGTGGTCTTCGGAGTTGTCCAAACTAACCGCGAACGCCTTCCTCGCGCAGCGCATTTCGTCGATCAACGCCATCTCCGCGCTCTGCGATGTCACCCACGCCGAGATCGGCGAAGTGGCGCACGCCATCGGGATGGATCGGCGGCTCGGTCCCAAGTTTCTCCGAGCTTCGGTGGGCTTCGGTGGATCGTGTTTTCAGAAAGACATCCTCAATCTCGTGTATCTTTGTGAGCACTATGGTTTGCCGGAAGTGGCCGAGTACTGGGAGCAGGTCGTCAAGATGAACGACTATCAAAAGCGCCGGTTTTCTCACAAGATTGTGCGGACGATGTTCAATACGTTGGCTGACAAAACCCTCGCTATCTGGGGATTCGCCTTCAAGAAAGACACTGACGACACCCGTGAATCCCCCGCCATCGGCGTTTGTCGGGATTTATTGAGCGAACACGCTCATCTGAAAATCTACGATCCCAAGGTCCCCGAAACGCAGATTCTTGATGAACTCGGCCGGGGTGATAATGAGGGATCGGGTGCGGCCATCGAGTTCTGTTCGTCCGCCGAAGAGGCTGCTCGGGGAGCGCACGCGATCGTCGTTCTCACGGAGTGGGATGTCTTCGCCGATCAGGATTTCGAAAAGATTTACGAGGGGATGAAAAAGCCGGCCTTTGTCTTTGATGGCCGCAACCTCCTCGATCTCGACCGGCTTCGCGCACTGGGTTTTGAAACCTACGGTGTGGGGCGTGGCGGCGGTGCCAACCCCTCCTCGAACGCCTCTTCGGCGAGCCGCTGATTTGGCCGAGCGAGCGGGAGGGCCTTACGAATCGGAAGTGAAGTCAAACCCGAACCGGTCACTCGCGGTCACGGATTGGCAGAAGGCCGCAAGAAGATCGATCGTTCGTTGGACGTCGGTGAGGTCGGCCACCTCGACGACGGAGTGCATGTAGCGCAGCGGCAAGGAAACGAGCGCACTCGGGATGCCGCTTCGTTGATGATAAATCTGATCGGTGTCCGTGCCGCTGAAACGTGAGGACGACTCGTGCTGTAGAGGAATCTCCTCTTTGTCCGCGACGTCGATCAGGCGCTGGACCACGTGAGGATGGTTGCAGGTTCCGTGGGTGACCGTGGGTCCATCTCCCAAGGTGACCTCGCCATGCTTGCTGTGGTCAATCTTCGGCGTGTCGGTGGCGTGGGTGACGTCGAGACAGATGGCCACGTCGGGCTGCAGACGGTAGGTCGCCATCTTGGCGCCGAGCCCGCCGATCTCCTCCTGCACGGCGTTCATGAAGACGACGTTGCTCGCGAGTTTCTTGCGGGGCTTGCGCAACTGCGTGAGAACCTGGGCGATGATGAATCCTCCGATGCGGTTGTCGAGGGCTCGTCCGACCATCCGGTTCTCTCCAAACGGCTCCGCGGCGTCTTGATAGACCCCCGGGTGACCCACGCGGAGGCCCAGTTTCTCCACCCCGTCCCGGTCGGAAGCCCCCACATCGACATAGAGCTGGTGGACTTCGGGGACCTTCTCGCCGCTCGATGGTCTTTCCCGAATGTGAATGGCTGTGTTCCCAATGACGCCCAGGACGGGGCCCTTGTCGCCCTGGATGAGAATCCGCCGTCCACGGGCGGTGGCGCTGTCCGAGCCTCCGATGCGGTCGAGGTGAAGGAAACCCTCCTTGGTCACGTGTTTGATCATGAACCCGATTTCGTCGGCGTGGGCCTCCAGCATGATCGTGAGGGGTTTGCCGGTCTTCGACTTCTTCCCATCGAGGACGGCCCAGGCGGTGCCGTAGGCGTCGTTTTCCACGCGATCTGCGTGGGGACGGACGTGGTCGATCCATTTCCGCTGGCCGGGACCTTCGAATCCGGTGGGACTGGGCGTGCTGAGGAGATCGTAAAGAAAGGCGGAGGTGGCTTTGTCGAACATGGATGAATCCTCCCATAGCATGTGACCACGACCGGCGCGAGGACTTCTCCTTGAGTGCCTCGTCGTCCCCAGTGAGGGAGGGCGGACCTCCGGGTCGCCGATTTTTCGGGGGCCGTTCCGTTCCAGGCTGCCACGCCATTGGCTCGCCCGGTTGCGGCTCCGCCAGCCGAGGCGTAGTCTCCGGGGTCTTGGAAACGCCCCGCATCATTTTCGAGGACTTCGAGAGCGACCACGTGCCGCCCGCGGGACTGGATCGACTCCTGGCCGATGGCTGGCGACATGCGGGATGCCATTTCTATCGCTACAATTTCGCGATCCACGAGGGCGCGCTGACGGAAGTGATCCCCTTGAGGATTCAGTTAGAGAATTACACGCCTTCGAAGAGTCAGCGACGCACCTGGCGAAACAATCGGGCGGCGGGATTTCGCGTCGACATTCGACCTACGCAGTTAGACGAGGAAAAGGAGGCGCTCTTTCATCAACACAAAGGAAAATTCTCGGAAAATGTTCCGGAGTCCTTGCGCAACTTTCTTTCGCGGTGCCCTGACTCGGTTCCCTGCGAGGGCCGTGAGGTCGTGGTCTATGACGGTCGGCGTCTGATCGGCGTGAGCTTCTTCGATGTGGGGGAGGCGGCGATCTCGGCGATTTACGGCATGTATGACCTCGCCTACGGGAGATTCGGGCTGGGGCTCTACACGATGTTGCTGGAAATGGAGCACGCTCGGTCGGTGGGGAAGCGATTTTACTACCACGGTTACTGCTATCGCTGTGCGTCGTTTTACGATTACAAGAAGCGGTTCCGTGCCCTCCAAGCCTATGACTGGAACGGCCGGTGGGAGGCTTGGACCCCGAGTTCTTGAGACGAGGTTCGGTGGGCGAGGGAGGGATGGCTGATCGGGTCGAGGCGGCAGGATTGCGCCTGCCGCCCCTCCCACACCACCGGACATGCGGGACCGCATCCGGCGATTGGATCCATTTGGTCTTAACTCTTGAGGTCTGATGGCATCAGGAACCCGTAGCGTCTCAGAGTTCGGTTGTTGAGGGCTTCGTGCATGACAGGGTTGCCCGCCATGCGCCACGCTCCACGACTGCTCCTCCCGACGATGGCTCGACTCGGCGGTAGGCCGAGTCGGCGCAGGGCGGATTCCCGTCCCTTGCTTTTATGCCAACGTTGCCAGAAGCATTTGCGAATGTGGCGACGGATCCACGGTTCTTTCCGGTAGATGTCCCGTCGCCATTCGCAGCGCCGGTAGTAGCCCCACCAGCCGTTCACGTAACTTCGCCATTGGTCGCGCAGTTGCTCGCTGGTCAGTGGTTGCCGGGCGTTCCAGAGTTCTCTCACGCGGTCTTCAAACCGGGTGAGGCTTGCAGGAGCAATCCCGATGAGCAGCGCGCTGGTGATGATGAACCCCGGGAACTTCCGTTCCCAAGGCCTCCCCACCCCGCTTTTGCTCTCGCTGACCTCCAGCCGGGGGTGGCGCTTGATCCAGCCAGTGAGGCTGGCAAGCACACGCTCCGCGGCGGCTTGGCTCTTTACGTAAATGTCGCAGTCATCGGCGTAGCGGGCGAATCGCAGTCCGCGTTTCTCCAGCTCCTTGTCCAGCGCGTCGAGGTAGATATTGGCCAGTAGCGGCGAAAGCGGGCCGCCTTGCGGCGTTCCTTCTTCGCTGCTGACCTTTAACCCGTCGGGCATCACCACCCCGGCTCGCAGGTATTTGCCGATGAGTTTCATCACGGCTTTGTCCCCTATCACGGTCCCAATTTTACTCATCAGGATGTCGTGGTTCACCTTGTCGAAGAACTTGGTAATGTCCATGTCGACGACGTGGGTAAACCCCTCCCGGGCAAAGCTCTGGGCGGCTTCCACCGCATCGTGAGCGCTGCGTCCGGGACGAAATCCGTAACTGCTTTCGCTGAAACGGGGTTCGAACACCGGCCGGAGCACCCCGAGCAGAAGTTGCTGCACGAAGCGATCTTGCACGTTTGGGATGCTCAGCGGGCGGGTTCCGCCGCTGGGCTTGGGGATGTCTCGACGCTTTGCAGCGCCGGGCTTGTAGCTGCCCTCTAGCAGCCTCTTCTTGATCACTTCGCCATGGATGGCGAGGTGTGCTCTGAGTTCGTCGGCCCTCATGCCGTCGGGGCCGGGTGCCCCGTCATTACGCTCAACGGCATAAAGGGCGGCTCCCCAGTTTCCCGACCTGATGGCCTTCTCCATCAGTCCCTCCAGCTTTGCTGTCCGTTCGCGGTTCACGCGCACCTCCAGGAGTTCCTCTCTCCGCAGGGCTTGCCGCGACTGCATCGCGTGGGCTCTTTGGGTTCGCGCAGGAATTCGGGATCCTTTGTCCGTACGTCCTGCTGACGTCGGGGCGTATTCTGCCCTGGGGTGCAATGCTCCGTAGAGCGCTGCTGTTGGTTCCTTCCGCCCTTCACAGGAGAGCGTTTTCCGGTTTCACAGTTTCCACGGGCTTCTTCCAGCCCCCGGCTCTGCTCTCTGCTACTATGGCTTCTGCTGACTTCTCTCCTGCTCTCACAGGAGAGATCTCCCCGGGTAAGGTCCTTAACTTTTTCCGCATCCCATCCGGCTCTACTTGCTATGTCTTGATGAGCTTTGGGCTTCGCGTTTACTAGCACGCTCGCCGCCCACAGCCTGCCTCGCTGCCGGTTCGTGTTCCTATGGCCGCGGATTTGCCTGCCGCTTCCTTCAGCTCCACCCTCGCGGGCGTCGCCTTGCGGTTCAGCTACGGTTGCTCTCATCAGCTCCGATGTCATCGTTTCATGTCATTAGTTAAGGCCCATGCCGGGCACACTAGCCGGGGATGCCATCCCCGGGCGGTGCGACCGGATGGCCAAATCGGAAGGACCTCAGTCGCGACGCAGCGCGACCTTCCCGGCGGGCGGTGCTTGGCTACGCCGTGCTCTTGAGCGTCGCGCCCAAGGCCGTCTCGGCCGTCTCCAGGCGTTTGTGCTGTTTCTCCAGATCCTTGACGATGTTCTCCAGAGATTTCCGGGCGGCGCCGTTCTTCGGCTTGATCAGTTGATCAAAAGGTTGATCGAAGGCGTTCAGTTGACTCAGGATCGATTCGAATCCCGAGGCGATTTCCTGCGACAAGCCCGCGTCCGCTTTGGCGATCAACCCGAGGAGCGGGCTTTCTTCCCCGGCAATGACGCGCCCGGGCGCCTCCCCTCGAAGCATTTTTTGCAGGCCGATGATGGCATGACGGATGGCTTCGAGGCTCAGGTCACTGAAATTGCAGACTTCGTCTTTCTGATCGCCGGATTCGAGCGCGCGGGTGAGTTTTCCATCCAGGCCGTTGGCACAGACGGCGTTGAGGCCGGTGAAAAGAATCCCGAGCGCTCGGGTGGGCTTGCTGTTGAGAAATTGGGAGCGGAAGTTGCCTTGTTGCGAGGGATGCCAGGCGTCTGACAGGTGTTTGAGATCGTCCGAAAGCAGGTCGGCGAGTTGCTGCAAGAGCACCCGGCGCCGCTCCGATCCCATGCCTTTGGTGTAGTCCGTGTAGGCGCGGTAACCGCCGCCGTCGTCGTAGAGATCACTGCCGAAGATGAGAAATTCCAGCACGTGAAACCCGACGAAAACCCTGCCGGCACCGGGTTGATGGGCCTCGAGGAGGGTCTCGTCGGTGATCTTGGGGAATTCACTGGCCTGGTGAACGATGCCACTTCGCGGCCGGCCAGGCACGGTGTCGAGCAGGGAGGGATCGACGGGCCAGGACTGGATTCTGGGATGAAAACCGTCGGCGGGCGTCCCGAAGCCTCGAAGCCCTTCGGTTTCGGCATAGCTCAGGAGAGCCTGCTTCCAGGACTCCCTCACGTCGGCGAAACCCTTGGCCGTGGGACGTTTGAGAAAAAGATCGATCTGAGCCCGCAGCTTGTCGGCGGTTTGCCAGACGATGCGGTAGGCACTCGAACACACCTCGGCGTGCTGCAACACCGCGGCGGCCATCTCATCCCCGTGAGTTTCCAAATCGAGCTTGGGAGACCGACGGCAACCGGTGACCGTGATGAGCGAGCCGCCGCCGGCGAGGAGGGCGGCGCCGCAGGTGCCGATCGGCGCGAGTTGGAGCCACTGACGACGGTTCATGGGGCGGGAGAGGATCAGGATCAGGATAAGGATATGGCGGCGCTGAACGCCGAGGAGCCTTCCGGTTGCACGGATGAGGGCGTTTTGCCGAGGTGGGGAAGGACTTTCGAAACGGCATTTTCCGCGGTCAAGCCGTGCTTGGCTCGAAGGATGGGGATGGAGCCGTGCTCGATGAATTCATCCGGCCAGCCGATGCGCTCGACGGGCGTGTGGACGCCCTTCTCGTGGAGGTGTTCGATCACCGCGCAGCCGAAGCCGTTGTGCAGGACGTGATCCTCGAAAGTGCAGAGGACCTTCACGGCGCGGGTGAAGCGTTCGAGCGTGGCCCCGTCCAGCGGCTTGATCCAGCGCGGATTGATCAAGGCCACCGAGTAGCCTTTGGACTCGAGAAGTGTCTTGGCTTCTTCAGCCATTGCGAACATGGATCCCAGCCCGAAAAGGGCGACATCCGTCCCCTCAGAGACCACCTCGGCTTCTCCGACCTTGAGGAGCGTCGGCGCTTCTTTCGGTTTGGCGCCGACCCCGGCTCCGCGCGGGTAGCGAATGGCCGAGGGGCCATCGTTCAAGTGGGTCATGGTCCAGAGCATGTTGACGAACTCGTCCTCGTCCTTGGGTTGCATATGGACTAGGTTCGGGATGTGCCGGAGATAACCGATATCGAAAAGGCCGTGGTGGGTGGGGCCGTCGTCTCCCGAGAGTCCGGCCCGGTCCATGCAGAGTCGCACCGGCAGTTTTTGGATCGACATGTCATGGATGATCATGTCGTAGGCACGTTGCATGAAGGTGGAATAGATCGTGAGGAAGGGTTTGAGACCCTGAGTGGCGTGGCCGCAGGCGAAAAGGGCGGCGTGTTCTTCCGCAATGCCCACGTCGAAGTAGTGATCCGGCATTTCCTTTTGGAAATGAGAGAGCCCCGTGCCGCCCGGCATCGCCGCGGTGATGGCCGTGATCTTGGAATCGGCCTGGGCGAATTTGGCCAGCGACTGCGCGTAGAGCTGGGAATAGGTGGGCAGAGCGGCTGCCGGCGTCTCACCCGTCTCGACGGAATACTTGCCCAGTCCGTGAAACTTGCCGGGGTTTCTGAGAGCCGGTCCGTAGCCGCGCCCTTTCTCGGTGATGATGTGGAGAACGACCGGCTCGGTCTGACGTTTCAGAAACTCCAGGGTGTGGATCAGGGCCGAAATGTCGTGCCCGTCGATCGGACCGTAGTAGCGCACCCCGAACTCCTCGAAGATCACATTGTGGAGGAGGAGGCTCTTGGCGCCTTCCTCGACCTTGCGGGCCAGCCGCCGGGCGGATTTGCCCGCGATTCTCTCCAGCAAGGAGGCGGCCTTGTCATGGAGGTGAGCGTAGGTGTCCGAGGTGGCGAGCTTGTTGAAGTAGCTGGCGATGGCGCCGACGTTCTTGTCGATGGACCATTCATTGTCATTGAGAATGAGAATGAATCGACCGGTGTTGGAGGCAATGTTGTTGAGGGCTTCGAAGGTGGGGCCGCAGGTGAAGGCGGCGTCTCCCGCCAAGGCCACGATGTGTTCGTCGCCTCCTTTGAGGTCGCGCCCGACGGCCATGCCGAGGGCGGCGCTCACCGCGGTCCCGGCGTGACCGGCCCCGTAGCAATCGTGTTCGCTCTCGGTGCGCAGCAAGAAGCCGTTGAGGCCTCCATACTGGCGGATGGTGTGGATCTGGTTCCAACGACCCGTGAGCATCTTGTGGACGTAGCCCTGATGGCTCACATCGAAGACGAACCGGTCCTTTGGTGTGTTGAAAACACGGTGCAAGGCGATGGTCGACTCGACCACTCCCAGATTGGGTCCGAGGTGCCCGCCGGTTCGGGAAAGAGAGTGGATCAGTGCGGCCCGGATGGCTTCGGCCAGCTCCGGGAGGCGTTCCTCGGGGAGGGCCTTGACATCTTCGGGTCCACGGATTTCAGGGTCGAACGGCTTGGCGCCGGCGTCGTCAGAAGAGTTCATCATTCAGTTTCTCGGAAGGGAGCTCGGCGACCTCGCCGGCCTCATCCGAGCCCACGGCTTCCAGATAGGCTTGGCTGATCGTGGCCACGCGTTGTCGGGCGTTCTCGAGCTGCGATTGGCAGGACTCCAGCAACTTCATGCCGCGATCGTATTGATCGATGAGATCGGTCAACGGAACGCCTTTCTCTTCGAGCGATTCGACGATGTCGTCGAGCTGGGAAAGGGCGTCCTCGAAGTTGGAAGGTGGGGAATCCGTCATGCGTGCCGAGTGTTCATCATTTGGGGGATGGCGCGGAATTGCAACCTCGAAATGCCGGAGAGGAGCGCGGGATCCCGAAACGGCTCCGTCCGATGAGTCGCCCGCCAACCGCCACCTTCGGGCAATAATCGCCGGAGGGCGGTCGACCTCCGAGTCAGGCTGATCCCGCTAGCGACCGTCCTGCCAACGCTGGCGATCCGAGTAGAACTGGGACCACGGATTGAAGATCATCCGTTCCTGGAAAGGAAAATCTTCCGGCAAGAGTTTTCGGTTCATGTCCTCGGCCTCGCCGTTCATGATCACTTCCCGCCAATCGGCGTAGGCGCCTCGCGAGACTTCCGAAACCATGTGACCGTCGATGGCGATCGGGGAGAGATAGAGGCCGGCAAATTGCCGCCCCATGCTTTCCACGTAATCTTCCAATTGACGGAACTGCTCGCGGTTCTTGGGAAGCCAGATCGAGGTTCGGTTGCCGTACCAGGCCACTGCCCATGGAACGTCGCTGATGATGATCTCCTGCTCCGTCGTCCACTCGTTGATCGAGCCGTAGAAGGGCGGATAATAGGGTGGCCAGTTGGCGCGATCCATCTTCTTGGCTCTGATGCCCGACTGCAGATTCTTGGGCATCGGGAGAATTAAGGGAATGGCCGAGATCACCGCGACGATGACGAGGTGTCCTTGAGTCACCAAGGGATGGTTGGTCTCGAAGCCTATCCGGTTCCAAACAACGGTGAGGAAGGCCAGCCCGTAGGCTGTCATGATCGGAGAGAAGAGAAGGTGGAGCTGATTGGGATCGAGGAGCTCGCCTTGCTTCCACTCGGGAAGGCCGTAGATCGTCATGCCGATGACGGCGAAAATCCACATGGAGAGGATGCACCACCGGAAGTGGGCAATCTCCGGGCGCTTGAAGGGGTGAAGCAAGCTGAGGAAAAACAGCGGGGCGACCAGAATCGACCCGAGGTGCTTGTAGATGTCTTCGAGTTGTAGGAGTGAATTGACGATCAGCTTGCTGGGTAGACCGTCGGTGTTGAAGCCTTGCTGTTCCGGGTCATAGGTCCGGAAAATGGCTGCGGCATCGCCTTCGGCCAGTCCCGTGAGAAGCGTGAAACGGCCGGAACCGAGAAAGTCCCCGCAGACCTGTGCGTTGCGATACGCCCAGGCGGCGATGATCACGGTGAAGATGGACAGCAGCAGGATCGACATCGTTCCCTTCGGTCGAAAATAGAAGGCGGCGAAGAGCAGCAGGCCGAAGAAGAGCCACATGGTGAGCCAGTGGGTCAGGGCCAGCAGACCAAAGAAGCCCGCCGTGAGGGCGATCCAGACATAGGGCGGTGTGTCCTCTCGCTGGGTCTCGATGGCCTTGAAAAGAAAGTAGAGACCATAGGAAAACAGGAACAGCATCAACATCTGGGGAAGCCCAGATTGCGCATAGCTCCACATGGTGGCGGATAGCAGGACGACCAGCGCCGTGATTCCGGCGATCTTCGTGTCAAAGATCCGCGAAACGAGCAGGTAGGAAATGAAGATCGAGAGCAGGAACAGCACGGCCGAGACCGCCGCGATCACCCGGTCGAGAAAAAAGACGCTGGATTTGCTATCGGCCGAATACTCCCACTGATCCTCAAACATCCGCAGAGCGACGGAATTGAGCAGGGGATTGAGCGGCGCGTGGAAGACATCGGTGAAGCTGGTGGGCGACATCAGTCCCGTCTGCTCGGAGTCCTCGCGATGCTTGTTGACTTGATAGATCGAGAGCGGCCGGAGAAACTTCGTGTTGAACTGCTTGTTCTTGGCGATTTCGCGCGCGATTTGCGCCTGATCGATCCCTCGTGCCGTCGTTAGACCGTTGAAGTGAAAGAAGAGGTGGTAGACGCCGAGACCGATGATGAGGAGGAGGAACAAGACGCGACGGATGATCATACCCGAGTCGAGTTCGCCGTCCTGAGAGAAGATTTCTGCCATCGTTGCTTAAGAAAAGAGTGGGCTAGCTTTGTGAACTGGGACCATCGGCCTTGCGACGATGCTCAATCTGCGGAGCTTTCTTTCAGTTTCCGCTGCAAGGTTCGCCGGCTGATGCCGAGAAGCTTCGCGGCCTCCGTCCGATTATTCCCCGTTTTTTCAAGTGCACGCTCGATGAGTCGCTGTTCCATCGTATGCAAATTGAAATCGTCAAGGGGCGCAAGCGCAATTTGAGAGGGTGACGGGCCGGTGCCGGCGGTCTCGCCCTTGGCCGCCTGCCGAATCTCCATCGGCAAGTGCCGGAGCGTGACTTTGTTGCCATTGCACATGACGACGCCGTGCTCGATGGCGGATCGCAGTTCTCGCACGTTGCCCGGCCATTCATAGGCCATCAGGGCCTGCAAGGCCTCGCTGGTGAGATCGCGAACGGGCTTGCCATTCTCCTCAGCGCAATCGGTGAGGAATTTCTGAGACAGGGCAATGACGTCGTCTTTTCGATCCCGCAAGGGAGGCATGGTCAGCTTGATGGTCTTCAAGCGGTAGTAGAGGTCCTCGCGGAAATCCCCTTTCTCGACCAGCTCCTCAAGACGTTTGTTGGTCGCGGCGACGACGCGCACGTCCACCTGAATGTCTTGATTCCCTCCCACGCGCTGAATGGTCCGCTCACCGAGAGCGCGAAGCAGTTTGACCTGGGTGGAAGGATCGATTTCTCCGATCTCGTCGAGGAACAGAGTGCCGCCACTGGCAGCCTCAAAGCGGCCGATCCGCTTCTCATGGGCATTGGTGAAGGCACCTTTCTCGTGACCGAACAGCTCGCTCTCCAGCAGCTGGGGAGAGAGCCCGGCGCAGTGGACAATGGTCAATTTGCCCTTGGGGCGCCCGCTCAGATTGTGCACGGCGTGGGCGATGAGTTCCTTGCCGGTGCCGTGCTCGCCCTCGATCAGGACCGTGGCCCGTGAAGGAGCGATTTGCCGCACGGTGTCGAAAATGGCCTCCATGGCCGCGGATTTTCCCACGACGTTGTCCATGGCGAAATGCCGGTCGACCTGTTCCTTGAGCGCCACGTTCTCGCGCTCCATGTCCCGCCCGCGCAGGGCTCGCTTGATGACGATTTCCAGCTCGTCCAGGTTGAGGGGTTTGGTGACGAAATGGTAGGCCCCTCGTTTCATGGCCTCGACCGCCACGTTGACGGATCCGTAGGCCGTCATCATGATGGCGATGGGCGGATGGGGGCGCGCTAGGGCGTGCTCGATGAGGTCCATGCCGTTTTCGGTTCCGAGACGGAGATCGGTGATCATCAAATCGATCTGCTCCGACTTGAGAATCTCCTTGGCGCCGGCGATGTCGGCGGAGACGTAGACGTCGAACTCGTCCTCCAGCGATAATCGCAAACCGTCGCGGGTGTGCTTTTCGTCATCGACGATCAACAGGGTGCCGAGTTCCATCGGTTCTCCTTCTAGTGTAGTCCGTCAAGCAGACTGTAGTTTATTCAGTTTGGCTCTACCGCGCTTGACCTTTTCGAGAATATCAGAGGCAGCTGCGGTCCAGATGAAGGGAGATGGGTTTTCGTTGTGAGCTTCGATATAGCCTACCAACGCCCGTTCGAGGTCAGCGACACTGGTGAACACGCCTCTCCGCACACACTTTTCAGTCAGGTCACGGAAGAACCGCTCTACCATGTTGAGCCACGATGCACTCGTAGGTGTGAAGTGGATGCGGATGCGTGGTCGCCTTGAAATCCACGCACGAACTTTCGCGTGTTTATGTGTAGTATAGTTGTCGCAAATAATATGGATCTCTTTGTCCGGCGGAACACTTTTCCCGTGACTTGTTAAAATTTAGGTGGATGGTTACCGGCTCCGCTCGGTGAGAAAAGTCGGATTAATACAAAACCAGGAACCAGCAACCATCCATGAAACACCTTGAGATCATCCATCAACTCGGTCAAACCGATTCAAGAGAAGCCGCCGTAGCCTTCGACGAATTCCTGCGTGGGGCGGTCCGCCAATCACTGGTCAGCGTCATGGCCGAGGAAGTCACCAGCCTCTGTGGAGCCGCGCATGGGCGAGACACCGAGAGCCCGTCTCGTCGGGCCGGCAGCGCTCCGTCGAGCCTTGAGTCGAGGGAGAGAAGATCAGCCGTCCCAGGGTCCGCCGCGAGCACTTTGACGGCACGAAGAGCGAGGTGAAACTTGCCAGCTACGAGGCGGCCAAAGGCTACGAGAAAAACAAGATTCGAGACGCCATCATTCGCCCCTACACCCACGGAGTTTCCACCAATGAGGTGCAGGACACGATCGACTGGACCAAGGGAGCCAGCGCCTCTGAAGTCAGCCGAGTTTGGGCTCACGAAGGCGCACGATTGCTCGCCGAGCCACGGGAAAGAGACCGCAGACATGGGTAGCGCTCATGTTGGACGGTATCCGGTTGAGCGGTGAACTCACGGCCGTCACGGCCGTGGTCGCGCTGGGGTTCACGGCATCCGGACAGAAGGTCATCCTCGACCTTGAGATCGGAGCGAGCGAGAACGAAACCGTTT
>CBDBEZ010000066.1:0-88117 GCA_965204485.1 Verrucomicrobiales bacterium | reverse complement strand
AATGGCTGGCCTACGCGCTAACGAAGGCAAAGGAAGGTTTCCGGCGGATCAAACAAAGGCTTCCAGGAAATGGGAAAGCTCCACGCCGCCTTGAAGCGGGAAAAAGTCAGCGCCTGACGGCGGACCTCTGGAAAGATTTTCAAGGCATGGGTTCCCTCAAAACGATGGACATCGAAAAAACCATTTTACAAACTTTCGAATCAATCTAAGCTTAACCCAGCCGTCTTCCAAAGTTTAACAATCCCAAGGCAATCCCTGTCCTTCGAGCTTCTTTTCAAATAGCTTGTCGTTCGAAAGCTTAAACGTCCTCACCCGGTGTGGCTTGATTCCGTTGCGTGCCCAGATCCGTCCTACCGTGGACTCACTGACGCCAACTTCAGCGGCCATCAGCGATCGACTCCAGTGAGTACATCCTTTGGGCGTCTCCTCCAACGTCATCCGAATGATCTCACTTTCCTTGCTCTTCGGCAAAGCTTTGATACGTCCAGGCCGGGTCTTGTCCTTCTCGATTCCCGCCAGCCCCATCTCTGCGAACCTCTTTCGCCAGCGGCCCACCTGTGGTTCGTCCAATCCAAGTTCTTCCGCAATCCGCTTATTGGTCATCCCCTCGCTGGCGAGAAGCACGATCTTGGAACGAACTCTCAATTTCGGAGAAACGTTGGACGCCTTGCTGAAACGCAGGAGCTTGTTTCGCAGGCCTGCTTCAAGGTTGATCGGCACAGCAGTTCTCATTTCCATTAAACTAACACTCTCCGACTTGGGTGCAAGCTTAAAATGAATTATCTGTAAGGCGGACTACACTAGTGTGGAGCCCTGAGTAAGCCGTCGGAGACGACGGATCGGCGGGGCCCCCCCTCCGAGATGGAAACGCGACGGTTCGTCGTCGTTCATCCCACGCGCACCATGCGCTTCTTGTCGAGCTTGAGCACGTCGCCTGACGTCAGGGTGATGGTGGCACGGGGGTCGGTGAGTTTTTCGCCGTTCAACTGGATGCTGCCTTGTTGGACGAGGCGGCGAATGTCGCCGTTGGAACGCTTTTGTTGGAAAGTATTGGCGTAGACATCGCTGACGAGAGTGATCAGCGGGCTTCGGTCCGCCGGGCAGGGGATTTCGGGAAGCTGGGCGTCATCGAGGCTGCCCTTGCCGAACTTGTTCTCGAAGTCATGGCGTGCCGCTCGGGCATCGCCGGCTCCGAGATAGAGCGTCACGGTCTTTTCGGCCAGGGCCTTCTTGGCTTCCATGGGATGCTGGGAGGCATCGAAGTCCTGTCCCAGCACCAGGCGATGGTAGCGAGGCATCATCTCGTCGGAGATGCTCATCATTTTCCCGAACATTTCCTGGGGCGGATCGGTGAGTCCCACGTAATTGCCCAGGCTCTTGCTCATCTTTTTCTTGCCGTCCAAGCCTTCCAGGAGAGGAAGGGTGAGGACGACCTGAGGCTCCATGTTTTCCGATTTCTGAAGGTCGCGGCCCACGAGAATGTTGAAGAGCTGATCGGTGCCACCGATTTCCACATCGGCGCGAATGACCACGGAATCCCAGCCCTGCATGAGGGGATACTGAATTTCGTGGAGGCGCACTTCGTGACCCTCGGCGAGGCGGTTCTTGAAATCCTCGCGTTGCAACATCTGTTGCATGGTCACGCGTGCGTTGAGTCTGATGACATCCTGGAACGGCATGGCCGCGAACCAGTCGCCGTTGTAGACGGTCTCGGTCTTGGATTCGTCGAGTACGAGAAAGGCCTGTTCGGTGAGGGTCTTGGCGTTGGCCATGACCTCCTCGTGCGTCAGCGGGGGCCGCGTGATGGAGCGGCCGGACGGATCGCCAATCATGGCGGTGAAATCCCCAATGATGAGAACGACTTGATGGCCGAGATCCTGAAATTGGCGCAACTTGCGCAAGGCGACGGCGTGACCGAGATGAATGTCAGGAGCGGTAGGGTCCACGCCCAGCTTGACCCGCAGTTTCTTCCCCGACTTCAGTTTGGCTTCGAGTTCTTCCCGGCTGTGAATTTGCTCGGCGTCCTGGCAAAGAAGTTGGAAATCGTCGCTCATGAGGGCGGGTGTAGGCGGGAACGAGAGTCCTGTCCTGGGAAGTGGTCGTTGACGATCGGTGATCAGCGGGCGTTCAAGAGCGAGCGAAGGCCTTCCCTGGAAATCTTTTTATCCTGCTGAGGGTCGTCAACGATCTGGATTGGATAGTCTCGTTTCTCATAGTGGCTGCGCGCACTGAGCGATCGTGGTGCTTGGGGGCTGGTGAAGCTCTTTCGGGGCAGCTCCGAGCCATTGAGCCGAGCCTCTTTGCGGGAAAAAAGGCGTTTGAACCAGGAATTCTCTTCATCTTGCCAGCGGGACGCCATCGCGCCCTCCCGGGCGGACTGCGTGCGAAAAACATCTTCGTTCGAGAAGGGGGCTTTTTTGCGAAACTTGAAGTAGGGATGATCGCCGAAGGAGTAGGCCTCCTTCTTCACGCTCTTGCGGAGATTCGCCTCGCGGCCCTCGAACTCATAGGCTCGCCCCTGGAACTCGCTCTTCTTTTCGAGGTCGTATTCGCCAAACATTCGCATGACTTTCGACTCCTGGGACTCGCTCTGGCTCCGGATGATCGGATTGAAGTCGGCGTATTCTTCTTCCACGGTGGTTTGGCAGGAGATTTCCAGCGATCCGAGGAAGGGAAGGAGGAGCAGGCGATGAAGAGTCGGCGAGGTCATGATGGGATGCTGATGATGGTAGGAAACGTGAAGCGGTTGCGTCGAGCGGGCAAGCAAACCTTCGAATCGGCTTTCGATCAACCGTGATTCCCGTGGATCGTGGGATGGACGACCGGCCTTGGAGATAATGGGTTCGATCCGTGCGGTTTGCCGTCCGATGGAGGAGCCCCGTGGTCTCGGACGGGACGGGACGCGCTGCCGCCCGCCCGTCTGGTGGGTCCCCAGGGGCATCGGGTGGATGTTCGCTGGTGCGGTACGGTGCCGAGCCGTGCCGCCACGGCACCAACAAACTGCCCATCGTTTCCTCTCAGGCATGATGGAGAAGACGGGTGCCAGCCGAGTGACCGAGCCAGACAAGCAGAATTCCGACCACGACGCTGAGCAGGACGTAGGACAGCAGGGCGAGCAGTTTCCCCTGTTCCAGAAGCACCCAGCTCTCGAAGCCGAAGGTCGAAAAGGTCGTGAAGGAACCGAGAGCCCCCGTGAAAAGGAAGAGCCCGGTGGTCGGCGAAATCCATTGAGTGTGGTCCAACAGGGCATGCAAGAAACCGATCAGCAGGCATCCTGACAGATTAACGATGAGTGTGGGGATGGGGATGGTGACGGCCGCCACCCCGGGGACGCGTGGCATCCACACCACCATGCCGTAGCGCAGGAGGGCTCCCAGGAACCCGCCGAAACCAACCGCCAAGAGTTTCTCCATGAGTTACGTAGAAGAACCGGGAATGGCGAGGGAAGTCAAGCGGCGGGAAGAACGAGAGCGTCGCCCGAAGGGGCTCAGGGATCTCGACCGGGGGGAGTGCGCGTGTCGCCGGGTTCGACGGGCTCCTCCGCCCTTCGGTCGCGCGAGAAAAGTCGGCTCAAGATGCCGCCTGGATCGAGTTTGCGAAGGTCCTCTCTCTCCAGCGACAGCACTTTGGTGGAGTCGCCCAAGGCCTCGACGGCCTTGAGCAAGTCGGCCGGGCGGAATCGCTGCACGAGCCGCCAGCGGGGCCGCTCAAGGGTGCCGGTACAGCGATAGGTACCGAAGACTTCGTAGAGCACGTCGAGAACCGCCGTGGTCGCGCTCTGACTCATGAGAGAGACTTTGATATCGACGGCTTCGGTTTCCAGATCGACTTCGCCCTGGCCCCGGATGGCGTAGGCGCCGAGATCGCCGGCGATGGCTTCGAGGTTCAGGCGGGAGGAGGCCACCGAGAATCGCAGTCCGAGGTCCTCCACGAGATCGTGGGAGACCTGGGTCTTTCCCACGACGAGTGCGGTGAGCGAGGAGAGAGGGCCGAGGACGGGGACCTCCAGTTCACGGCTGTTGAGCAGGTGGACAACGCCCTTGCCAACCACAGCGTCGAGGTCCCGGTCCTGGCCCCGCCAGGAGAGATCGCCCGTTAGCTGGCCGTCGCAGCGATGATCCGGAAAATAGAGCGCTCCCAGACCATTGAACTCCACCTCGGTCAAATCGATTTCCGCCGTGTATTCGCGAGAGGTCGAGAGGTGGCGAATGTCGAGATTGCCTGCCAGGCTGCCACCGAAGAGACCGGCGTGCTCGGCGCGAACAATGAGGTTTTCCTTGTGAAAAAGCATGCCGAAACGGAGATGATCCAGCGGCAGGGGCTTTCCGAAGACCGTGGTGGTCATGGTACCCGCAGCCTTGACCTCCACCTGGAGGTTGGTTTGGCTGATGCCTTCCGGATCGATGGTGCCGCGCGGGATCCGAATCTCGGGCGGACGGTCGAACCGGAAGCGGTCGAGCTCGTCGGCGGTGTTCTCGTTGAAGCATCGCACCACCTGCCCGGGATCCACGCGACCGGTCAGATCCGTCAGCATGGTGAGGCTTTCACGAACACTGACACTGACGCGTTGCGCGTTCACGGAACCTCCCGAGTATCCGCGCACTTCGTCGGGGGCGAGTTGGAGGTCGACGTTGGAAAAATGGTAGGCATGCGGATTGAGCTGGAAGTCAGCCGAGAGATGGTCGATTCCGGCACTGCGGTACTGACATTGTTTCAAGGTGGCGCGCCCGCGGTGGTCCCAGGTCGTGGTGTCGGATCCCTTGCGTTGCCCGGATACCTCCACCTGAACCTCGGATTCCTCGTCGAATTGCCAGTGATCGAGAAACTGCTGAAGCGGCTCGGTCAAGGGCAGGTCGGCCAGGAGGCTGGGATCGATCCCCAGCGCGGCCTCGTAGCGGATGCCTTCTTCGGGCGTGTAGAGCCATTTGCCCGTCGATTCGCCTTGGTGGTGGCGCAGAGCCATGTTGCGAAGAAAGAGGCGCGGTCCCTGAATGTGAAAGTCTGTGGACAGATGCTGGAAGAATTCCTCACCGAGCCGCAAACCTTCGGTGCCCGCATGACCCACGATATCGACGGGCGGGGCAGACCAGGAGAAGGGCTGATCCAGTTGCAGGGTCCCCTCGAACCGCACGGTCGGAGGAATGGGAAGGCTCAGCCAGTCCCAGAGAAACAGATCCGGCGTCAAGATGGCGAGCAATTGGCCGAGGTCGATGCTGGAATCCACGGAGACCCGGGCCGGCCGGTCGTCATCGAGCGGAAATTCTCCGATGGCGTTGAAGCGGCCCTGCAAATCGGTGAGTGTCAAGCTGGCGACCTCGACCTGCTCGTGGGTGACCACCGCCTCGGCTTCGATGGATTCACATTCATAGGTCTCGTAGTGGATCGGGCCGCTCTGGAGGTGGGCCGTGAGGACGAGGGATTCCGGGTGCGATAGATCGCCGGAGACTGTCAGGTCGACAAGCGGTGGCGACTGATCCTGGATTTCGAGCTTGTCCAGCTCGGTGATGAGGCGTTCCAGCACTGGCCGCGCCCGATTGAGTTTGCCCGCTTTCCAATCGAAGAGCGGCGCCCCCGGGGTGGGCGTTTCGGGACGAAGCAGGGAGCCCGTGAGCTGAAGCTGGAGCCCGTAGAAATGGGTTCGTGCGTGGGCGATCTCCAGTCGATCCTTGGTGAGGATAATGGTGGCATTGAGATCTTTCAACTCCAGGCGTTTGCTGGGAGAGTTTTTCAAGTCGAATGGAAGCGCCAGGTCGGCGGACTCCAGCTTGATCCGTTCAAGAAACGGTTCCTTTTGGAAAAACTTGGCCAGGTCGAGGTCGAGACGGGCCTTGGAGACGCGAGCCACCTCCTGATTGGTGTCGGCTTTTAGGAGAACCACATGATTGGCGATCAGTCCCTGGAAGGGATCGATGGTCAGTTTGTCGAAGCGGATGTGAAGGTCATGTTTCCGGAACTCCTCAGTGATGAGCCGCTTCCACTTCTTAGTGAATCCTTCTTGATAGGCGTAGACGGCGAGCCAGATCAATCCGCCGAAAACCACCATGGCGATGATGGTGGAGAACCGTCGAAAGAACTTGAGGGAGGCGGCCATGCGGATGAAAGACTGGAACCCTTGCAGTAGGGGTTTGCAAGCCGGGCTAACGATAGTGCATGACTTTCGAGAGGAATCGCTTGGCTTCCGGCGTGCCGGGATGAGCGAAGAGTTCGTCGCCGGCGCCGTGCTCGGCAATGTTTCCCTCGGCGAGGAAGAGGACGTGATCGGCGACGGCCCGGGCAAAGCCCATTTCGTGCGTGGAGAGGATGATTTCCTGGCCGGCTTCCCTCAGTCGCTGGATCACTTCGAGCACCTCGGCGGTCATTTCGGGATCGAGAGCCGAGGTGGGCTCGTCGAGGATGAGGAGGCGGGGTTCGTGAGCGATCGCGCGGGCGATGCCGACGCGCTGTTGCTGACCGCCGGAGAGTTCGGCTGGCCGCTTGTGAGCGTGGGCGGCGAGGTTGAAGCGCTCGAGACATTCTTCCGCTCGGGCAGTGGCCTCCTGGGAGGAGCGGCCGTGGACCTTTTCCAGTGGCAGGGTGAGATTCTGCCTGGCCGTGAGATGGGGAAAGAGATTGAATGCCTGGAAAAGGTGGCCGTGCCGGCGCCGTCTCTCGCGCAGAGCGTTCTCCGACGTGCCGGGTTCATTAGTCTGGCCGTCCAACACCGCGGCGCCCGAGCTTGGATTCTCGAGGGCGCCGAGAATGCGAAGCAGGGTGGACTTTCCCCCGCCGCTGGGGCCGATGAGGACCAGCGAGGAGATTTCGAGGGCTCTCAAATCGAGCGATAGGCCGTCGAGCGCGGATTGGGAACCGTACCGCTTGGCAAGAGCCTTCAGCTCGAGGCGCATGAGTCGCGGGGAAAAGACTACTCGGGAAAAGCGAAGTAGGCCTTGGCGTTGTGGTAACAGATGTTCTCGACCATCTGGCCGAGCAGGCTCATGTCCCGCGGCACAAGACCTTGCTCCACGTCGGACCCGATCAAATTGCAGAGGATGCGCCGGAAGTATTCATGGCGCGGGTAGGAGAGAAACGAGCGGGAATCGGTGAGCATCCCGACAAAGCGCGAAAGCAATCCGATGTTTGAGAGGGCATTGATCTGCCATTCCATCGCTTCTTTCTGGTCGAGGTACCACCAGCCGGACCCGAACTGCATCTTGCCGGCCACGCCGCCGTCCTGGAAGTTGCCCATCATGGAGGCGAACAGGTAGTTATCCCTTGGGTTAAGATTGTAAACGATGGTCTTGGGCAGGGCATTGTCCCGGTCGAGGTGATCGAGATAGGCTCGCAGGGTATCGGCTTGCGGCGTGTCGGCGATGGAATCGAAACCCGTGTCCCGCCCCAATTCCTCAAACTTGCGCGTGTTGGTGTTGCGCAGGGCTCCGAGATGAAGCTGCTTCACCCAGCCCTTGGAGGCATCGAGTCGGCCGCTGAGCACCATGATGGCGGTGGCGAACTGCTCCTTCTCCAAGGGAGAAACCGACTGGCCCGCACGGGCCTTGTCGAAGATGCCCCTCACGGTGGCCTCGTCTGCGAAGGTGGCGTGGCAGGCACCGAGACCGTGATCGCTCAAGCGCGAGCCCATGGCGTGAAAGAAGTCGTGGCGCTGTTCGATGGCGGCGCAGAAACCCTGGTAGGTCGAGGTGTCTTGACCGACCGCCTGGCCCAGGCGGTCTGCGTAGGCCTTGAAGGCGTCCGCTTGATCGGCCGCCAGGGCGGCGTCCGGCCGAAAGGCGGGATAGACTTTGGTGTCCAGGGCGAGGGATTTCAGCTTCTGGTGATGAACGAGATCATCCGCCGGGTCGTCCGTCGTGCCGATGGCCTCGACCCTGAATTTTTTCACAATGCCATGAGGGCGCAGCGAGGGCTCTTTCAGTTTCTCGTTGGCGGCGTCCCAGATTGACTTGGCGCTGTCGCCGTCGAGCAGCTCATCGATGTCGAAGTAGCGTTTCAGTTCCAGGTGAGTCCAATGATAAAGCGGGTTGCGGACGGTCTGAGGAACCGTGCGGGCCCAGGCCAGGAACTTGTCGTAAGGATCCGCCTCGCCGGTGCAGTAAGTCTCGGCCACGCCGTTGGCTCGCATGGCGCGCCACTTGTAGTGGTCGCCTTCCAGCCAGATCTCCGTCAGATTTTCGAACTGCCTGTTCTCGGCCAAATCTTTCGGCGGAAGGTGGCAGTGATAGTCGATGATCGGCTGATTTTTTCCGTGTTGATGATAGAGTTCTTTGGCGGTCTCGGTTTGGAGAATGAAGTCGTCGTGAATGAAGGGCTTCGACATGATCGCTGGACTCGAGTGAGGGGTTGGGCTGGTCGGGAATCTCCCGATCAGCGGCTGAGGTCTTCTTGGCAGACGGTGTGAAATCCTTGCTGCTCGAGCAAAGCGGCGGCGTATTCGGAGTCGTCCAGGTAAAAGGCCAGGAGCGGAAATCCTTCCTCGGTCTGCACGAAAAGGGGGTAGCTGTAGTGGATGTTAGAGTCCGTCTCCAAGATGGCGCGGAGACAGTGGTGAAGGCCGGCCGCTCCCTGCCGGAGTTCCACGACGACGACCTCGATCATGGCGTGGGGAATGCCCTTTTCCAGGAAGAGTTGCATGACCAGATCCGGGTCTGTCACCACGATGCGAGCCAGGGTGACCTCGGCTGAGTCCGTCAGGCTGAGTCCGAGGACGTCGATGTGGGACTCGTGCAGCAGGTTCACCAGACTGGAGAGGGCGCCCGCCTGGTTCTCCAGCATCAGTGAAAACTGGATGACAGGGCTTCCTTTGCGGACGGAGGGTTCGGGCATCGGATCGTTCGGCCTGGTGGCGAGGAGACGGGCGTTTTTTCTGTTTGTTCATCCACGCTCCCGCCCCTTTGATCAAGCACGAATGATCGCCATTCAACTCCAGTCTCCCCGCTCCCTCCACGCCGTCGACATCCCCGATCCGGGAGAGCCTGGCCCGGGCGAAGTTCGCGTCGACGTGAAGTGGATCGGCGTGTGCGGGACGGACTGGCATTCCTTTGCGGGAAATCAGCCTTTCTTTGAATATCCGCGAATTCTGGGCCATGAATTGGCGGTGGAGGTTGCGGCCGTTGGACCGGAAACAAAGGCCGACCTGCGGGTGGGCGATCGTTGCTCGGTGGAACCCTATCTCAATGATCCCGCCTCGCCCGCCTCGCGCCAGGGCAAGACGAACTGTTGTGAATCGCTCCGCGTGCTGGGGGTGCACATGGATGGGGGCATGTGTCCCCACCTGGTGCTTCCGGCGGGCAAGTTGCATCGGTCGGAAAGGCTGGACCTCGACGCCCTGGCTCTGGTGGAGACGCTCTGCATCGGGGCTCACGGCTGCGAGCGCGGGGAGGTTGGCGCGGAGGATCGGGTCCTGGTGGTGGGCGCGGGACCGATTGGCCTGAGCGCCACGCTATTTGCGCGATTGGCAACCGAGAAGGTCGTGCTGGCCGATATCGCTTCCGACCGTCTCGCCTTCTGCCGGGAACGTCTGGGGATCGAAAAGGTCCTGCATTTCGGGAATTCTCCGGAGCCATCCGCGATCGAAGAGGCGCTGTGTGGGCGTCCTACGGTGGTAATGGACGCCACGGGGCACGCGGGCTCGATGGAGAACGCTTTCCGAGTGGCGGGGCATGGCGCCCGCATTGTGTTTCTGGGAATCGTGCCGGGACCGGTCGCCTTCCAAGATCCGGATTTTCATCGGAAAGAACTCTCGGTCCTGGCGAGCCGGAATGCGCCCGCCGGCACCTTTCACCGTGTTTTGCGGGAACTGGAAACGGGGCGGATCGATTCCCGCCCGTGGATCACCCATCGCCTGGCCCTCGCCGAGGTGCCGGAGAGCCTGCCCGGGCTCGAGGGGAGTCCCGGACTCCTCAAGGTGATGGTGGAGTGCGAGGGTTGAGAGAAGGGAGGGGGGGAAGGCGAAAAAGCGGGGCAAGCATTCGCCTGCCCCGCTTTTCAACGCACCAGAGAAGAACGTGATGGAAAAGCTAGGGAATGATCAGCTGTTGGCCGGGGTGAATCGTCGTGGATTGAAGGCCGTTTTGTTCGATAATCGCCTGCATGCTGACACCGTGCTTCTTGCCGAGCCGGTAGAGATTGTCACCCTTTTGCACGGTATAGATACGGCCGGCGGGTACGGCGTTTCCTGCCCCTGAATAGACGGCGCCGGGTGCGGCGTTGGAGGGATTGCCGCCGGAAGGCGCGTAGGTGCCCGAGCCATCGCCGGGAATCGTCACCACATCCGAGCCGTAGGGATTGCCTTGAGGATTCCCGTAGACGCCGGGTGCAGTGGATCCTCCGTAGGGATCCTGAGTCCCGTAGTTTGGATCCTGAGTCCCGTAAGTCCCTTGAGGAGGCGCGCCATAATTATAGCCGCCCTGCTGACCATAATAGTCATCATTATAAAAGCAGCCACCGAGGCCCACTGGCAGGAGTGCCGAGAGCAAGATTGCCTTAGAAACCTTCATTGTTAAGGAAGATTAACGAGTGGGCGGGGAGAAAGCAAGCGTTGATTTCGAGGCGATTCGTTCCGCAGAGGCCCGGCCTCGCCGGGGCGAGACCTTCTCGGACGCACGCCCCGGTTCTCACACCGGTTCGCCGCGGGAGTTCCTCAGCGTGTCCCGTTCGTCGCCAAATCTAGGCTCGGCCAAGTCGGTCCGCTCGCCTCGTTTGATCTGGTGTTCGAGAATGAGCATCTTTTGCCAGATTTTTCGGGAGAGTCCAGTGGTCAGATTCTCGATCTCATTCACGGCGGCGATCACCACCGAGTCGTTGACCTCTTCGATGTAGACCGCGGCGACTTTTCCGCAGAGCGAAAGCATTTCACTGCAGTAGTCGAGATAGCGGCTCAGTTCGAAGGGCGTCATGCGGCGTTCGCTCGCCATGCCGGCCACTCGCCCTTCGCTAACCACGTAGACGGGGTCTTTGGTGAGCTGATGCATGTCGATGATGTGGGCGATGGAGCGCAGCTCGTGAATCGCTTCCAGAACACGGCGCCTCTTGGTGCGGATCTCCAGCGTCACGAGAAAGAAGATGGCCGCGCCGATGAGCACCACGTCGTTAATCCCGGCTTCGAGGACCTGAATGAACTCGACAGCGTTCAGGGAGGCGGTGTTTTTGCTGAGGGATATGAACACGCTGATCGTCCCGATCAAGATGGCGACGATGAAAACGCCAGAGAGGATGCGGAGTCCGGTGAGAGGGTGGCGGAATTCCTCAACGCGCTGATGCGCCGTTTTGCTAACAATCACCAGATCCTCGCAGAGTTGCCGAAGGCTGGACGCGGGAAAACGCCGGGCGATGCGTTGATCGAGTTTCTCGACGGTCTCGATGATGCGGTCCGTTTGAAGCCGTTTGTATTTCCGCTTGCGCTGCGTCATGCCTCTAACATCCAATAAAGATTGGCGAGTGCCGTTATAATGGAGTCCATCCTTTCTCCTTGCCATGCTAGCCGAAGCAAGGCAGCGCTGGGGAAGTCTTTCCGCCTCTACGGCGAGCTGGCGCTGAGTGTGACGTCAACCGAACGCGATCGTTCACCCTGGCGGGTCACTTTGAGATTGACCTTGTCGCCCACTTCAAAGCGGTCCAGCACCCGGTAGAGGCCGTTCTGGTCGGTGATGGCGGTGTCTTCAATCTCCGTGATGATATCGCCCAGCACAATGCGTCCGTAGCGATCGTAGCGGATCCCTTCGAGCCCGGATTCGGCGGCGCCCGAGCCGGGGCGGACCTTGGCCACAATGACGCCGGCGATGTTCAGTCGGCGTGCGATGGCATCGTCGAAGAGTTCGATGCCCAGCACCGGCTTGATGGCGCGTCCGTACTGAATGATCTGGGGGACGATGCGGTTGACCGTGTCCACCGGCACGGCGAAACCGATGCCGGCGTAGGCTCCCGAAGGACTGAAAATGGCGGTGTTCACTCCGATCAGGCGTCCGGCGCTGTCGAGGAGTGGCCCGCCCGAGTTGCCCGGATTGATGGCCGCGTCGGTTTGAATCACGCCCTGAATGGGTCGCTGGGTGACGGATTGGATCTCTCTGCCAAGACCGCTGATGACTCCTGTGGTCAAGGTTTGGTCCAGCCCGAAGGGATTTCCAATGGCGAAGACGCTCTGACCGACCTGGAGATTCGATGATTCGCCAATTTGCAGGGGACGAAGCAATCCCTCGGGAGCGTCGATCTTGAGGACGGCGATATCTTTGTCAATCTCGTAGCCAACCACCTTGGCTTCCCACATCGATTGATCCGCTAGAGTCACCTGGGCCTCGCTGCTTTCCTGAATCACGTGAAAATTGGTCACCACGTGGCCCTGACTGTTCCAGATGAATCCCGTGCCGGTTCCGCGCGGAATCTTGTGCAGATCGAAGGTAAAGAGATCGCGACGCACCCGTTCCAGTGCCAGACTCGTGATGTAGACCACGGAAGGAGAGGCCTCTTGAAAAAGTTGGATCGTGCTTTGCTCGTCCTGGGCGAGATCGCCCCGGGGACTGATTTCGCGGCTGCGCTGGCTTGCCTGGCGCTCCAGCCACCAGTCGCGCCCTAGCATGAAGCCGAGGATCAGGCAAAGGATGATCAGCCAGCCATTGGAGCCGGCCGACCGTTGAGGACGCTCTTCGACGGGATGCATGCCCCCATCAAAGGGCTTTCAAAAGGCGGCGCAAGTCAGCAATTGTCCCAGGTGGAAAGGATTCCGTCCCGGGAGACGGCGCTCTCACGGGACTGGCCGCGACGGGCGAGTGGGCTCTCATTCAGTCATTCATGACTCGCGTTTCGAGCCTGAGCGAGACGCTTTTCCCAGAAGGCCACCGCCTGCTCGTGGTCCGCCAGGACGGCATCGCGTTCCACGGGGTCTTCCAGGGCTTCCCCGACGAGGCGACGGCGTTGCTTGGCCCACTGGAGAAAGAAGGAGGTGGCGTCTTCACGGTGCGCCATGGCTCGTCTGGCCCGCTCCACATACCAAGGGGCGGTGGACGCGAATCGGAAAGTGTGAGTGACTTTGGACAGCGTCCGGACGAGAAACCAGCCGCTCTTCTCGATGGTGAAGGTGGCGGGGAGCTCGATGGGCCGGGCCTCGCCATTGACGACCAGTTCAAGCGGCCAGCAGGCGTCCCGTGAATCGAGTTGCCCGTCGATCGTCACCGCGAACTCACTCTCCGGGCGGAAGACGGTGCCGGGCCACTCGCCATTGGCTTGCAGGCGCAGGAGGGGCCCGTTGGTGACGAAGCAGCGGCCCTTGCGAAGCCCCTCCCACCAGCGATCCCAGTCGAGCGGGAGCGGGGCGCCGGTGTGGACGTAGACCCGGTTGTAGCCCACGGGATTGGCGAGGACGCCGCTGGCGCTCCCGGCCGAGGGGGGTATCCGAAAGCCCGCGTTGAGAATCCGATCGTAGAGTTTCAGGGTGTAGAATCCATTTCCGAGAACGCCGGGGAATTCCTCGGGAGACCGCGGACGGCCCCAGGCTTCGTTGGCCAGGACGCCGCTGTGGTGCATGTGATTGTGCGCCAGGCCCACGCTATCGATCAGGCCGGTCGAGAGCCAAAGCGGGGTGTCCCACCAGAAGGGCTTCTCGATCTCGGCCCAGCCACCGGCTTCTTTGGCCTCTCTCAGGTAGGCGGCCGACGAAGGGAATTCGCGTCTGGCTCGAGTGATCTCGATGATCTTGTTCATGCGATGATAGAGAAGGGCGCCCCCGCCGCGTTCGTCCTCGCCGCTGAGCAAATCGAAAACGCGCCCGTTGGAGTGTTTGACAGGGTCGGAGAGAACGAGCTCGCCCCACGGGTTGCGCGCATTCCACCAAGTCTGGATATTGGCCAGGGAGAGGTCTTCGGCGTGCAAGTGCAAGGGAAACTCATTGGGCGATCGATGGACGTGCAGATCGCCCCCATGCCAGCCCTCGGCTTTGAGGTCGACAATGCGACGGGGCTGTCCCTCGATCGTGGCGGGCGGCTCACCGTCAGTGACGGTGAGCGTTCCCGATTGAACGGACCATTCGGGGCCGTGCTCGATCGCGTAATGATAGCGTCCCGGAGACAGTGTCAGTTCGGCTTCTCCCTGGCAAACAAAACCCCCTTCCCAGAAGGGAGCCGCCGAGGGGTGAAAGGCCTGTCCGGCTTCGTTGATCAGCAAGATCCGGCAGGGCAGAGGCGCGGCATCGCCATCGGTCACGCGGAAGCGAACCTCGGCGGCCCGCGCCGAGTGTGGGTCGGCGATGATGGAGACCCACAGGCAGAGGCCGAGAAGGCGGAAGCCTGCGGCGGGGCGGGCGAGGGAATTCTGCGAAGCGTTCATGAGGGGATTCACCATGAAGGATCCACGTCCCGGGGTCGAGACCAAGCGGTCTCGCCGGGAGAGGGCAGGTCGCCGATGGTTTAGGCTGTTCTTGGGAACGGGACTTCGCTTCATTGGCCCGCATGAAGCCGCCCTTGCCCTATGCCGAACTTCTGCAGTTGAAACGCTGGAACACGCCGACGATTTACAACGGTTGGGAACAGATCACTCGTGGCAACCCCGCACGGGATGCTTTCAATCTGGAGGAAACGCGCGATTTCATGCCCCAGATGGGCCCGATGGTCGGTTATGCAGTCACCTGTGTGGTGGAGCCGGGTGAGGCGAAACACGTCACCGCGCAATCCGATGCCTCGAAAGCCTATCGAGCCTACGTCGCCTCTCTCCCGGGACCGAAAATCGTCGTGATGCAAGATCTCAACAAGCCGATGACTTACGGTTCCGCCTGGGGGGAAGTGAACGCCAATGTGCATCGCGCACTCGGCTGTGTGGGGGTCATCGTGGATGGCGGCGTGCGGGATATTGATGAAATGACGAATGCGGGATTCAAGGCCCTGGCCCGGCGCTTGTGTGTGGGTCATGCCCACGCGCTACCGGTGCGATGGAACTGCGAGGTGGAAGTTTTCGGTCGGGCCATTCGATCGGGCCAGCTCATTCATGCGGACAAGCACGGGTTTCTGGCCGTTCCGTCCGGGGAAGAAAAGGAGCTTCTGGAGGCGGCCCGCTTCATGGACGTCAATGAGTGCGAGCATCTCATCGGGGTGGCCCGAGATTCTCAGGGCAAACCCACGGAAATGATTCTGCGAGAGCTTGATGAGGGCATGGCGCGGTTTCGCGAGGCGAGTCGCGGGCGTTTTGAGCGGCCTGGCGAGTGGTAGCGTGAACGCTTGACGCGGACGAGGCCTCCTGGGGCCTTACCTCCGCCCTCCTCCGAGCCCTTGTTGTCCTCTCTCCCGCCCTCGAGCGCGGCGTCTTCTTCGGTCTGGAGACGTTTGTCGATGAGAAAGGGACCGAAAGGCACCAGCGCGGCGAGGAAGGGGAGTGCTGCTTTGTGGATCGGCCATTGGTGTTCGATCATGGCTTGGAGAAGGACCATGCCGAAGACGATGAAGAGGAGTCCGTGAATCAGGCCGATGACACTGACGGCTTCCGAATGCCCGGCGAGGTATTTCAGCGGCATGGCGACGAAGAGCAGCAACAGGAACGACACGCCTTCGGCCAAGCCGGCCAAGCGGAGGCGTCCAATGGAAGTCGCGAGCATGGAGAACCGTAGGCGGCGAATTCGAAAGGTCAGAACTCCTGACATACCCTCGGGAAACTTGAGCAATTCTAGGTCCTCATGGAATTAAAGAATGGCGGGTTTTGGCTCAATTCTGTGACAAAAACCGCCACTCAAACACGCGGTGAAAAATCGGCAATGGTATCACTATTAAAGGATTACAATAATCGTGAGACACCAATTCCGTGTCGCGAGAACCGCCAACCTCCGAAGCCCCTATGTCAGGAGTTCTGAAGGTCGACTCGAAAGCTGTCTGTCAGGCCAAGCGCTGGCCGTGGCGTGTCGTGAGGCGGGGTGGAGAGTCTGGTTCACCCTGTTGGCAAGCCACGCCTACTGGCTTGCTTGGAGAAATGACCGGAAGTTGTGGATGAGGGCGGTCGGGGCATCATGAAGAGTTCAACCATTTACCAACTCACATCTGACCGATAATTCGAGGGCTTTACGCTAGTCTATTCCGAGGACTTCAGCGCATTGATCAGATTCAAGTGATCCGGGATCCATATGGAGGGCTCGATTCAGGAAATCTTCCACTTCGCTGTCGATGGCTTCGAGAATGCGGTCGAGAGTTTCTTTCCCAAACGTATCGGCGAGGGCGTCCAGGGCGCCCTCGATGAGGCTGCGAAACAATTGCCAAAGCAATCCCGCGAAGCACAGCACTCGAAGATGCCCAGTTTGCCGGTCTCGCACCTCCCCGTAGCTCGAGCGATCACTCCGAAGCATGGCCTCGAAAATCAGAGCGTATCGCATCGCAGCCAGATGCACCGAGGCATAGGCATACTGATAGGCGCCACTCTGTTCGGCGAGCAGGCCAAAGTTCTGTTTCGCCTCTTTAAAGTCAATGCCTTTAGGGAAAGCTAACAATCTCCAGCAGGAACTCGCCCTCACGAGAGTCGTTTTCTGTTAGCCTAGGCCAACTCGTCACCGGTTGGCGGACTTTGCGCGGGCAACTCCTTTGTCGTCTTTTCGGTATTGCCTCCCGAACGATCAATTCTCTGACTCGCGCTACCATCTCCTGTTTTGTCTCTTCGGTCAGCAGTCCCTCGGACACTTCGAACACTGCCCATAGTGAATTCATTTTGTCGAGCGTCTTCAGGAAACTGATGCTCAACGGCTGGATGTTGCCGCTTTTCGCGGCTTCGCATCGCTCCTGCGCGATGATCGAGCAGGCCATGAGCAATGCCGCCACCTCCTGGGCCGCTGTTTCTGGCGTATGGCTATGAAGAACGTCATTCCCGCGCATGTGGAGCTTGAGTTCCTTGTAGAATATCTCGTGTTCCCAGCGCAGGGCATAGAGCTCCAGCAATTCCTGCGCCGGATACTCCTGCTCATCAATAAGCGTCGTCCATAGCCTCACCTCGCTCCACTGTCGTGCCCCCGGCTTCCTGATCCGGCCTCGAATCTCACGGATACGGATCTCCCCTTGATTCTCCCGCGGCCCATCAGCCTTCTTTCTGGGCACCCTGATGCTGACCAGCGCGCTTCCATCGGAGAGCCTTTCAGTCTTATGGCTCTTGTTGCTGCCGCGTGCCTTCACCAACAATTCACTATGTGCCGCCCGGCATGATTTCACGAGTTCGTCGAGATACTTCCCCCAACCGTAAAGCCGGTCGACAATCAGCAGACTCCTCTTCGGCAGACTCCCGAGAAGTTCTTTGGCCAGGGTCCATTCGCCTTCTCCTTTCAGGCCGACCGTCGCCGCCTACGGGTTGTGGATGCCAAGTTCCACGAGCGCGCACATCTCTATTTTCGCAAAGGCGGCGGTCATTCTCCTGGAGGCCGCCTTGCTCATGGCAGCCAGAACCTGCGGCGTGTTCGTGACGCTCCATTTCGAGCCATCGATCCCGCACAGGCGCAGCCCCTTGTAGAAACATCCCTTGTGTACGCGTCCATCGGCGAGGGGCTTTAACACCTGCTTCATGAGCCAAGCGAATGGCTCAAGCCCCATCCTCTGGCGCCGTTCCGAGAGCGAACTATCCTTGATCACCACCTCGAACAACTGGAACACATGGGCCGAGAAATGGCCAGCATCACTGATCACGTGATAGACCAGGGAGGCGAGAAGATCCCAGGCCGGCAGCTTGGGGTTGGGGCCGCGGCCTGGGTTCTGCAAGCGTTCGAAGCGATCGCGAACGAATCCGAAAAGATGTTCGAACTGACCAAGGAAACCGCTAACTTGATTGGGATGGGAGTGAGGCATCCACCCCAATTATAACTATTATGGTAAAATGCAACATTTATCTAAAATATTTTGGATCTTTCCCTAAAGGCATTGCGGCTAGGGCGTCCAGGGTGCCCTCGATGAGGCTGCGAAACAATTGCCAAAGCAATCCCGCGAAGCACAGCACTCGAAGATGCCCAGTTTGCCGGTCCCGCACCTCCCCGTAGCTCGAGCGACCACTCCGAAGCATGGCCTCGAAAATCAGAGCGTATCGCATCGCAGCCAGATGCACCGAGGCATAGGCATACTGATAGGCGCCACTCTGTTCGGCGAGCAGGCCAAAGTTCTGTTTCGCCTCTTTAAAGTAGACTTCCACAGACCATTTCAAGGCATATATTGAAAGCGTCTTCTCCACGGAGGCCTCGATGTCCGTGGTCAGGAACACCACCCACGCTTTCTCTGGAGATGCTCCAGAACTGGGATTCACCGGGGCGCTGAAGATGAGTGTCACCTCCTGCCATTTTGGGGCTCGCTTGGCCTCTGTCTCCAAGTTGATCCAGACTTTGACGTGATAAGTCCGGTAGCGTGCCTTGGAGCTCGATGCCTCGAGCTGACGCTTGTATTCGTTGAAGAGTTGAGGCGCGGTATAGCACTTTGCTTTCCGGTTGGTTTGCGGATTCGCCAACCAGTAATTCATGTTGCCCCGCTTCATCTGGAAAATGGCGACGAGGCCGAGATCCAGGGAGGCTCGAATGTTCTCTTTGCAACCGAACCAAGCGTCGCCCAGCACCTCGTGAGTGGGAAGTTCTCAGACCGGTTTCTCTTTGCCTGGCGTGTCTGTCTGACTGCGTAATAGAGCGATCTTCGCCTTGGATAGTTCAATGCTCAGATCGATCAGTTCGGTGGTCAGTTTCTTGAATTTCTTGTACTCCTCTGTTTCTTTTCGTAGTCCCTTCACGTGGTCTGGCCAGACGTGTTCAGTCCGGCTCCTCATCTTATGCGTGTAGCTCAGTTGGTAATACACGCCGCGCTGGCGTTGTCGATCTCGGTATTGCTTGCTGATGCTCCCAGGCCGCATTGGCCCGATTGCAGCTAACTTTGCCGCAAGTTTCTGGACTCTTTTTTCAGTGATCTGATCTTTTTTATGGTCATTACCTTATATATGCGAATGTCTAGGAACTCGCGAGTGAGAAGTTCTGTAACTGGATCATCATGCGGCGAAGCGTGAACCTTCGGAGCGAGTGAAGTCTATTTTATCAAGGATGAATTTTCGGAACGCTGAACCTTTTCCGCCGTGGTGCAAAAATCCAGGCAGCGTGTTTTTCAAGGCGGCTGAGACAATCATTTCCGAAGGCAGCACGTCTGGGCGGATGGTTCGGATCCAGGTTCCAAAGTGTTTCCAGACCAGACCGTCACATGTCATGGCAAGGTACTGTAACATGCCCTGAGCGATCATGCCGGTCTGCACAAACACATGATATGCGTGCATCTTTCTCTGCACCTGTCTGCGATATTTCTCGGTAGTCCGGTGGAGGTATTGGTTACCATTGCGACGCTTGAGCGGTCGCATAGCGGCCATCCAGAAATGGTATCCGAATGAGCCGACCGAATGCACCGCTTGCTTGAAAGCGACTTCGATCTTGAAACGCAAACTGTAGAGCAAGATGATCTCCTGAGCTTCCATGGTGAGGTCGGTAGACAAGAGGATGATCCGCCCTCTCGTGGGATGATCGACGAGAATGAAGCGGACCATCGCCCCGGCGGGCTTCCACAACAGATCCACCGACTTGAACCGGACAGAGATGTTTCTCTCCCCATATACGGGACTGGGAACGGAACTGAAGCCGCCCGTTCCAAAGACATTCTGGAGCTTCACCGCAGCGCCATACTTTTTCGGTCGTCCGCGTTTGCGTTTGCGTGGCACTGCCGCAGGCCGAAAGCCGGTTGTCGTGCGTCGAACCCTCGTGACCAGCACACCGGAACGCCCCTTGGTGCTCCGGATCACCTTTCCGTTGGCGTAGTAGGCGTCGGCCAGCAAGACGAACTCCTGACCTCTACAGACGGATGCGAGCATCTCGTTGGCCTTGTCGATCAAGGTTCTCCTGTCGCGGTTTGAAGTGACGATACCTTCGTGAATGCGTGCACAGACCGGAACGCAGAAGAAGTATCCGCCAACCTGACAGAGCACGCCGAAGGCCTGAAAGGAATGGCTCATGATGAAGTGAGGCTTGGAATTGGACTCGGACTGTTGATGCAGATACTTCACCGCAGGCATCTTGCGGCCCTCCTTGGACTTCTTGATGCCGTCGAGAACCAGGACGGGGCGACAACCGATCTTGTAGACAGGGAAGTGCTTGATCACGATGGCGAACCAAAGTTCTGCAAGCCGGTCCATCTTCACGGCATTGCTGTGGAAGAAATGGAGTAAGTGCTCATAGAAGTGTTCTGACAAACCGAGAGCGCGGACGAAACTGGAAACCCCGAGGAGGTCATTGCGCACGGAGAAAGCGGCCAAGACGAGCAGAAACCAGAGAAAGGTGCGGGCTCTCGAGAAAGCGGGTCGCAGAAAACAGACGATATTCCACCAAGAAATCCAGAGATCCATAACAAATGATTTGATTTTCCTAGACATTCGCATATATAAGCTAATGACCATGAAAAAGATCAGATCACTGAAAAAAGAGTCCAGAAACTTGCGGCAAAGTTAGCTGCAATCGGGCCAATGCGGCCTGGGAGCATCAGCAAGCAATACCGAGATCGACAACGCCAGCGCGGCGTGTATTACCAACTGAGCTACACGCATAAGATGAGGAGCCGGACTGAACACGTCTGGCCAGACCACGTGAAGGGACTACGAAAAGAAACAGAGGAGTACAAGAAATTCAAGAAACTGACCACCGAACTGATCGATCTGAGCATTGAACTATCCAAGGCGAAGATCGCTCTATTACGCAGTCAGACAGACACGCCAGGCAAAGAGAAACCGGTCTGAGAACTTCCCACTCACGAGCTTAAGGGCAGGCGGCATATAACGCAACATAAACTAACACTTTGGGCAAGAAAACTGAGCTGATTTATCGGTCAGATGTGAGGCCTAATTCTGAAGCGGGAGAAATGTCGCAGGGCAGATTCCCAAGAATTTTACGGATTCTCGGCGGCTTTCACGCATCCATCAAGCGAGGCGATGTCCTGGCATCGACCCCCTCCCACTCCATCCAACCATACCTTCAACATTGATCCTCATGAGATCACGCCTGCTTTTCGCCGCAACCTTCTGCCTCGCTGGAACTCTGGTTTCCGTCCAGGCGGGAGACAAAGAAGACCTGGCCGCCGCCATCAAGAAACTCGCCGAAGCCGAGAGCTACACCTGGACCTCCACCACTCAGCGCCCCGAGAGTGAAGGTGAGGATCAGGGACGTCGCTGATTCGGAGGCGGACCCTCCCAAGGCAAAACCGCAGGCGGCTTGATCTACCTCTCCTCAACCTTTGGCGAGCGCACCTCCGAGTCCCTCCGCACAAGGGAGAAAAAGTCGCCATCAAACGGGATGAAGGCTGGACGGCTGTCGGACAACGATCCGGCGATGGCGACGGCGATGGCGACCGTCAAGGTCGGCGCCGCGGTGGACGCGGGTTTGGATCCCGCAATTCCTCGGCCCCCGCGGCGGCGGCCGAGGAATTGCTTGGCAAACTCGCCGAGGTGAAGAAAGACGGGGACGTCTTCGTGGCGGCTCTCACCGAGGAAGCAGCCAAGGAGATGGTCTCCTTCCGAGGACGCGGTCGGGGACGCGGGGGCGACGACGCCTCCGAGCGCCCAGAGCCCAGCGACGTCAAGGCGACCGCCAAGTTCTGGGTCAAGGACGGCATGCTCGCGAAATACGAGACCAAGACCTCGGGATCCATCAGTTTCAATGGCAGCGAACGCGATCTCGGCAGAACTACCACCGTGGAGATCAAGGACGTCGGCAGCACCAAGATCGACGTTCCCGAGGAAGCCAAGAAGCTCGTCTCGGAATAGATTCTCCCCATTAAACACTCTGTTTGCCCCCGGGGGCCAGGCGACGACCAAGCGTTCGCCTGGCCTCTTTTTCTTTTCAATTCTAGCGAAAGAATCTGTCTCTGCCAGAAAGCCGCATTGGAGCGCGTGATCCACCCCATAGAAGTGTCCTGGAATCCGATTGGTTCAGTTCTTCCGTCATGCGGGTCCCCAGACGGCGATCACATGAGGGAAAGGCGTCGAAATGAGTGAGCCGAAGGCCGTAGGAACCTCTCGCCCCTTTCTCGGAACGAGAGCGTGTGAGCATTCGATCATGATCTTCCGCATTCACCGGGTCCTACCCATCCTCTGCTGTCTTTTCTTTGCGAGCTGCGCCATTTCCATTCCCCGATCCACCAAGGATGGCTCCCGGCACTACGTCATCGTCGGGCTGGGCGTGGTCTCCCTGCACGACGACATCCCTGGGGTCGTCGCGGCCCCCCATCACAGTCTGGGAGCTTCCTGGGTCCACGATCCTTCTTCCGGCCCGCGCGCCGCCCTCGGTTACGCGAGTGCCCAAAGCGTCGCGGTCAGCCCGAGCAGCGAGAACGTGCTCGTCGAGGTGTCCCACCAGCCGCTCGGCGACCTCTCCGTCACTGTCGATTCTCAATTTCCCTGAGCCCATGCCATGACAGCCTCTCCCGACCCGAATCCAACCTGACCTAACCCAACCGAGACCCAAATGAATCCTCGAAGCCTTCGCATTCCATCCACGTTCCCTCAACTTCGCCATCGGTGCGACCTCCCATGGACGTCCGTTCTCACCGCGCTGCCCTTGCTGGCGCTCGTGCTGAGCCTGACGGGCTGCGAAACCCTGCCCCGTGCGGTGGTCGCCGCCTCCGGCACCAACATCGGCCTCGAGATTTCCCAATCACCCGCCAATCAGGTCCCCCAAGCCAAGCTCGGCTACAACCGGGGCGAAGTCGCTCTGGTCAACCAGAATGAGTTCGACGGCGACGTGGCCAACGTGCTCATGGAGCTCAACTACTCCAACATTTTGGCGTCGAATTCCGGCATTTATCAGCGACTGGCCGTGGGGCGCGAAGCCGTGCGTTCGACCGGCGCCAAGGTCATGATGTCCAAATCCAAGGAAGGTCTCCTGCCGACCGACCAGGCCATCCAGGACGCCAACGAAGCGCATGAACTTTTCAGCGACGAGACCTTTGATTGAACCCCGAGCCTCTCAGGACCGGGAACTCGCCAAGTGAACTCGAACCGCCCACTCGCATGAATCGAAACGTCAAGATCATCTCCTACGACTTCAACGGAGATCTCCAGAACAAGTTGAAAGCTCTCGTGCGCCATGAGGACGCCAAACACTACCGCATCGCGGCAACCTTCTGCCCGCCCGTGACGAACGGCCGCATCAAGGTCTGCGTCGTTCTCGAGAAAGGCGGTCCTGGATCGCACCAAGACGGCTGAGATCGAGCCGAGGCATCCTGCGATTTCCTTTCGTCGCTGACCCCCCATGGTCAGTTCCCCTTGCCCTTTCGGATTTCGGAGAAATCCGCGGCGATGGCTCCTGCAGTAGGATTCGAACCTACGACCTAGTGGTTAACAGCCACCCGCTCTACCGCTGAGCTATGCAGGATTTTTGCCTCGCGTGTGGGCTAGAGTGGCGGGAGGCGAAGGGAATTCAAGCGATAATTTCACTTCTCCGAACGTGACCGCCGCGGGCCGCCACACCGCTTCCAGATGCCGCTCGCTAGCAGCATCCGCCCACGCTTCGGGTCGCCGGCAGATCGACCTCGGCGCAGGGAAACAGGCCAAAATGATGGTCCCGGCTGCCCCGTACTTCGAAGTGACGGGCGAAGCGCGTCTCCTCGATCATGGCGGCGGAGTTTCCACACACGCGCTCGAGCTGGCCGGTCTCGAAGCGGTGAGCCGGATCGAGTTCGAAGAGCCCCGGACATTCCGCCAGCGTTCCCCGGTAACAGACCGATTGGCCGTAGTCCTCGCAGCGATCTTCCAGCGACGCGATCTTGAAAGCCCGTATGGTCACCGAGTCGAAGCGGATTCCCACGGTTTGGGCGGCCATCGCGTCGTCCTCGATTTCCAGAGGCTGCTGCCCCATCACGCGGTAGTCAGGAATGCCCAGATCCGCCAGCAATCGCCGGAAATCCTGCCAGTACCAGGCGCCTCCGAGACACTCCCCGTGAAAAACCGGGTCGTTCCGAAGCGCGGCCGGCAGGCGGCGCGAAGTGAAGACATCCGAGAAATACAATTCCCCGCCTGGCTTGAGCACCCGCACGATCTCGCCCAGGACCCTTCGTTTGTCCGGACACAAATTGAGGACGCAGTTGGAAATCACGACGTCCACCGAGGCGTCTTCGATCCCCAAAGCCGCGAGATCCTCCAGCGGCCCCTTGGCAAAACGGATCGCTCCCGGCGGCAAATCGAAGGTTTGCAAGAGCGCGTGGCGATACTTCTCCGCGACCTCAAGCTGTGAATCGGTGAGATCCACACCAATGACCTTGCCCTGCGGCCCGACGAACTGCGCTGCGGTGTAGACGTCCCTTCCCGTGCCGCAACCGAGATCGAGCACGGTGGTCCCTTCAAGAGCCAGAGGCAGGGGCGAGCCGCAGCCATAGAATTTCGACAGGATCTCCTCCGGAAGCCGGGCGATGGCGCCGCGCAGCCACGGCGGAGGGGCCTCCGCACAACAACAAGCCGATGTCTTGAGATCGGCACTCTCCTTGAGCACGTCGCCGTAATAGGCTTGCGCATTGTCGTGATAGTTCAGTGAAGCCGACATGGTGATAGGATTTGAAAAATGAATTCAGTTGGTGGAAACCACGGTGCCGCCGCAACTCGAGCCGGCACCCGCGGTGCAACCATAACAGTGATTTCCCAGGGCGATCGCCCGGTCCTTCTCGGCGAGGGGATCGATATCCCACAGAAAGAGTCCGGCACCGCTTTCTCCCTTCCACTGCAAGTGAAGCATCTGATTGAAATCACAATCGTAGACCTCGCCGCGCCAGCCCACGCTGAGGGTGTCCCGGCACATCAAGCCATCCACCGTTTGTGGATTGAAGGCGCCGGCCAGTAGTTCCAGGTAGGATTGATAGGCACCTCGACGTTTGAGCCAGGAGGCGAATCGCGAGATCGGCAAATTCGTCAGGGCGTAGAGGCGATCGAATCGGATCCCGAAATGCTTGGCCAGCTCCCGCTTGTAATCAGCTTCCAAGGAGGCCTGATCCGGCGGCAGCCAGTCGCCGCCCGGATTGTAGACGAGGTGCAGCGGCCAGCGCGGATCGCCCAAGCCATAGCCGAGTCCGTTGAGTTCCTGCAGGGCGGCGATACTACGGTCGAAAACGCCCTCGCCCCGCTGGGCGTTGACGTTTTCCGCCGAGTAACAAGGCATCGAAGCCATGATCTCGACCTGCTGATCTCGCAAAAAACGACCGGACCACTCAAACCCCGGCTCGTTGAGAATCACCAGATTGCAGCGATCGATCAGTCGGGTCTCGGGTAACTCACGGCGAACCGTCCCCACCAGATGGCGGAAATCCGGATTCATTTCGGGCGCCCCGCCGGTGAGATCGACGGTCTCGGGGCGATGGCGCAAAATCCATTCCAGCACGCGATCGATCGTTTCCCGGTTCATGATCTCCTTCCGGCCCGGGCCGGCGTTCACGTGACAATGGGAACAGGTGATGTTGCAAAGCTTGCCCAAGTTGAGCTGGAGCACCGTGGTGGCCCCTCGTTGAAGGGAGAGCCCCCTGTCAGCGAGGGTCTGGGAGAACGCGGGGATCGAAGGGGCAGAGGTCTCGATGGGCATTGTGGCGGGGTCCCGGTATTCCTACGAGACCGTCGCTGGCAATCTTATTCCAGCTCAAAATCGAAAAAGCCAGCGCTCCGTTCTCAAACGGCATTCTCATTCCTCCCAATCCTCTCCCACTGGGCCCGCGACAAGAACGGCCCACACGTGCGCACGCCGGACCCCACTCGGCAGCGAACCCACCCGGCGCCAGCGCATCGCCGACCCTCTTTCCAAACATTCCACGAATCTTCTCGCCGAAACCACCTTTCCGGCCGCCATCGACCCCTTCGCAGCTCTCTCTATCATTCATCAAGGGTTTCCGATAAGCACTTGCTCCCTCGCCGACCTTCGGTTAGGGCTGGGGCGAATCCTCATTTTTCCGCCCGCATCGGAAGTGTACACCTCCTACGCCAACGCCCAACTCGAACTCGCCTGCCGCGTCGGCTGCCGCGCCACCATCGAGGAAGCCCTCGACGAAGGTGCGGACATCAATTTCGGGGGGAGTTCGCCTCTCATCACCGCCATCCTCGCTGGCGACCGTGAGACCGTGGCCATCCTGGTGGAACTCGGCGCCGACGTTTCCTGTTTTCAGCTGACCACGAGCGCTGATGATCCGCAGGCCACGGTCGATGCGCTCATACGTAGCGCTCCCGGAGGCGATGGCGACGCCGTGCCCAAAGACGATCCGGTCGACGCCAAAGTGGTGCGGGCCTTCAATAAATGGATCCGGGCCAAGGGCCTGGTGGAACCCCTCGCCAAGGGCAAAGGAGCGGCCTATGGCACCTTCTCGGACAGTCTCAAATGGATCGCGGCGGAAACTTGTCACGAAGTGGTGCAGGAATTCCACGCCCTTGTAAGCGCCTTGCCCGGTGATCCTGGGAAGGCTCCCGCCAATCTCCTTGAAGAACACGGCTCGCAAGTCGAGTCGCTCACGCAGCGTTACCTCTCCTCGGAAGAACGACCCACGGAGCTTCTCAAGGACTATCTCAAGGAACGGAAAAAGCTCATCAAGTAGCCGCCTTCGTCCCGAGTCGCCGAGGCCTGACAAGAAACGGACGCCACGAGGGGACGTTCGAGCCTTCCCGCAAGCGATTTCCGCTGGCATCTGGCCGCACATTCGCCATGCTGGCGGCCACGAGACGATGAAGAACCTTTGGAATGATCAGGAAGCGGCCGCGATGGAGGGGGATCTCTTGGCCCAACGCGTCTACACCTCCCGACTGCTGGGAGCCAATCCCGAACTGGTTCTGCACGGCGGCGGCAACACCTCGGTCAAGATTCGGGAGAAGACCTTCTTCGGCGAGGAAGAAGACATCCTCTACGTGAAGGGTTCCGGCTGGGACCTGGCCACGATCGAGAAGGAAGGTTTCTCTCCAATCCGGATGGACGTTCTCGTGAAACTCGCGGCCCTGGAAACCCTCTCCGACCGGGACATGGTCGCCCAGATGCGGGCCGGCATGACGAATCCCACCGCCCCCAACGGTTCCATCGAGGCCATCCTGCACGCCGTTCTCCCCTTCCCTTTCGTGGATCACACGCACGCCAACGCCATCCTCGCCTTGACCAACAACGAGCGCGCCGAAGAGCGCGTGCGATCGGTCTACGGCGACCGTTTCCTGGTCGTGCCCTACATCATGCCCGGCTTCATCCTGGCACGAAAAGTCTACGAACTCCTTCAAGATCGCGACCTCACGGGCATCAAAGGCATGATCCTGATGAATCACGGCATTTTTTCATTTGCGGACACTGCCAGGGAATCCTACGAACGCATGATCCGGCTCGTGTCCGAGGCCGAGGATCACCTCAAGGCCGAGGCGCCCGGTTTCAACTTTCCCACCGGCAGCCCCCAACAACCCGATCTCGTCAAGCTGGCCCAGCTGCGCGGCGACGTGTCCGCACAAGCGGGCCGTCCGATGATCGCTCTCTACGACGGCTCGCCGGAGGCCGCGGGATTCGCCCAGAGAAGCGATGCAGGCGAACTCGCGGGACGCGGGCCGGTCACGCCGGATCACGTGCTGTGCACCAAGCGAGTTCCTTTGATTTTCGCCAATGACGACCTCGAGGGCGCGGTGGAAGGCTATGCCGGGAGCTACGCCAACTACTTCCAGCGCTTTTCCACGCCCGACCTCACCATGCTCGATCCCGCGCCTCGCTGGGCCGTGTGGCTGGAAAACGGCACGGTCTCCTTCGGGGGCAATGTCAGACAGGCTCGCGTGGTTGCTGACATTGTCAAAACCACGCGCGACACCATTCAGTTGGGCGAGGCCCTGGGCGGCTGGTCGCCTCTCACGGAGGCACCCCTGTTTGAAATCGAATACTGGGACCTGGAACAAGCCAAACTCAAGAAGGCGCCCGCGAGGCGTCCCCTGGAGGGCAAGGTGGCCCTCATCACCGGGGCGGCGGCGGGAATCGGACGAGCCTGTCTGGACGCCTTGCACGAGGCCGGAGCCGCCGTGGTCGGGGTCGATCTCAACCCAGAAATCGAGGAACTGAGTGATCCGGATCGGCTCGGGCTGGTCTGCAATCTCACCGACGACGACGCCACCCGCGGGATCGTCGAGGAAACGGTGAAGCGTTTTGGCGGCATCGACATCCTGGTGAGCAACGCGGGCATCTTCACCGCCGGTGCGACGGTGGAAAAACTGGAGCCCGCCAACTGGGACAAGAGCATTGCCGTCAATCTGACGAGCCACGTCCGTCTGCTTCACCACTGCGTGCCCTACCTACGCCACGGCATCGATCCCACGGCCATCTACATTGGCTCACGCAACGTGCACGCTCCCGGCGCCGGCGCCGCTTCCTATTCCTGCGCCAAGGCCGGGCTCACTCAGTTGGTGCGCGTGGCCGCTCTCGAGCTGGCTCCCGAAAACATCCGGGTCAATGTGGTCCACCCCGACGCCGTGTTCGACACCAAACTGTGGACTCCGGAAGTCCTGGCGCGCTCGGCCGAACGCTACGGCCTCACGGTAGAGGAATACAAGAAGCGCAATTTGATGAAGACGGAAATCAAGTCGGCCGACGTCGGCCGCATGGTCGCCACCATGGCAGGAGCGGCTTTCGCCAAGACCATCGGGGCCCAGATTCCCGTCGACGGCGGCAATGATCGCGTCATTTAATCGGATCCCCGCCTTCTTTTCACCCGCAGCCGCCACCGCAACCTTTCCAGACCCTTCACTCGCCCCTTTTTCTTGCCTCTCGAGACCCTTTCCTTTCATTCGTAATCCTTCAGACATTCGCCATGAGAAAGACTCCCAAAATCATCAATGACCCAAAGAACTGTGCCGCGGAACTGCTAGAGGGGCTCGTCGAAGCCTACGACGGCGAGGCCAGGAAGGTGGGCAAGGGCGGCATCGTGATGAACGGCTTGCCCGATGGCAAGGTCGCTCTCATGGTCGGAGGCGGCAGCGGGCACGAACCCATCTACCACGGCCTGGTGGGTAAGAACATGGCTGACGGGGCCGCCTGCGGCGACATCTTCGCCGCCCCGCCGCCTGACATTGTCCTTGAAACCACCCAAGCGCTGGACCGCGGCAAGGGCGTTCTCTACCTCTACGGGAATTACGCCGGAGATGTGATGAACTTCGACATGGGCGCCGAGCTCGCTGCGGACGAGGACATCCGCGTGGAAACAGTGCTCATCTGGGACGACGTCGCCTCCGCTCCACCCGACCGCAAAGAGGACCGGCGCGGAATCGCGGGCCTGGTGCTCATCGTCAAAATCGCCGGGGCCGCCGCCGCCACCGTGGACAGCCTGGACGAGCTCGTGCGGGTCACCACCAAGGCTCGGGACAACACCCGCTCCGTTGGTGTGGCCGTCGCCGCGGGCTCCATTCCCGCCACCGGCGCACCAACCTTTGAACTCGAGGAAGGGAAAATGGGCGTCGGCATGGGCATCCACGGTGAGAAAGGCGTTCGCGTGGACGACCTTTGCTCCGCGGACGACCTCGCTCCCCAGCTCCTGGACATCGTCCTGGGTGACGACCTGGATTTGGCCTCCGGGGATGAGGTGCTGCTCTTCGTCAACAGCCTCGGCGCGACCACGCAGATGGAGCTGCTCATTCTGAACCGAGCACTCAAACCGCTCCTGGCCGAGAAGGGCATCAAGATCTACGACACGGTGATCGGCGACATCGTGACTTGTCAGGAAATGGCGGGACTCTCCGTGAGTCTCATGAAGCTCGATGATGAGCTGAAGAAATACTGGGACATGCCCTGTCAATCAGTGGGTTTCTCCAAAACGTGAGCCTTGCTTGCCTTTGCGATCGGCGCCACCTCACACTCACTCCAAAGCATCCTCACCCGACATGCCAAAATCAGAACTGAATCTCGACGAAGTCCTCACCATGCTCAATGCGGTGGCCGACAAGATCATTGCCAGTGAGCCCCTGCTCTCGGAGGCCGATCGGAACATCGGCGATGGCGACCATGGCCTGGGCATGCAGCGCGGGCTCACCGCCGCCAAGGAAAAGCTGGCCGAGGGCGGCATCGAAGGAATCGACAAGGCCTTCATGGCCGTGGGCATGGCCATGATGAGCAGCATGGGCGGCGCCTCGGGAGCCATCTTCGGCACCCTCTTTCGGGCCGGCGGCAAAGATCTCGCCGGGAAGACGACGTTTGACGGCGAGGGCCTGGCAGCCTGGCTGAATGGCGCCTGCGCGGGGGTAAAGTCGCGCGGAAAAGCCGAGGTCGGCGACAAAACGGTGGTGGATGCCCTGGCGCCCGCGGCGGAAAAGGCACAGGAAGTAAGTCAAGCGCCCCTTCCCGAAGCCCTGCAATCCGTATACGAGGCGGCGGAGGCCGGCAAGGAGGCTAGCAAGGACATGGTGGCGAAGTTCGGCCGTGCCAAGTCCCTCGGCGAAGACGCCATTGGCCACCCCGACGCGGGAGCGCTCTCGTTCACCTTCATCGTCGAGGCGATGCGTGACTACGTGAATCGTTAGACCTTGGCCCCGCTCGGTCATTTTGACTCGGCGAGTGCCTAAATCCGAAGATGGGTTCCCGGAAATCGTCCATGATCAGAAAGTCGTGTCCAGTTCCGTCGTGCTTTCCATCCGCGTCGGAAGTGAGATTTCGAATCCTAACTGATCAATGGAAATTCCCGCGCTCGATTGAAGATTGATGAATGTTGAGTTCTGGTTTTTGAAGTGAAGCCACCGATCACTATCTTCTTCTAAGTAAGTGTAACTGATTAGCGCATCTAACAAGCTCTTGACAGCTTCGATAATTAAGACATCTTAACCATTGATCTCACATCTGACCGATAAATCAGCTCAGTTTTCTTGCCCAAAGTGTTAGTTTATGTTGCGTTATATGCCGCCTGCCTTTAAGGTCTTGTGTGAAAAAGAAACACAAAAAGACAGGCGGCAAATCCAGCCGACAAAACGCTTCTCGGAGCTATCAACCGATCTCTCAGGCCCTGAGCGACCCCAGAGTCTTTGCTGATACCGAACTCGGAAATGGTATTCGCGCTCATGGGATGGTCAACCTTTTTCGGGCCGTCTTCGGTAAGGCACGCCGCATCGATGGCGAATGCCCAGGGGCCATCCTCGCCGCCCTGCTGGTATGGCCCATCCTCAAACTCGAGAATTCCAGTATTCATGCTTTCTGTTCGGAGCTTGGCCAGTTCTTGAAGAGCCGCGTAGATGACTGCAAATACAGGGCGAACATTCTTTATCGTGTCATGCGCCGTGAGGACGTCAATTGGCGGACGATGGCCATCGAGCTTTGCAAGAGCATTTTCAACGCCAACTCCGTGGGTCCAGACGATCAGCGAGCGTTCGTCATCGACGACACAATCAAGGTGCGACGGGGCAAGAAGGTCGAGGGCTCCTCTTTGCACTGGGACCACACGGAGAATCGCTATGTCACAGGTCACCAAGTGGTGGAGCTCGGCATCGCCGGTGAAAAGGGATTCCTTCCGGTTGATCGGCAGATTTTCATGGGCGAAAAGGAAGCGGTAGGAAAAGCGCCTGAGAACGAATTCCGAGATAAGAGATGTGCCGCCGCGAGAGACATGGAGAGGGCAAAAAATGAATCGAAACACACGATGTTTCGAAGGATGCTCGAGTCGGCGCTGGATGTGGGATTTCGAGCGGCCTACGTGCTGGGCGACGCTTGGTTCGGTTGCAAAGAGAACATTCGAGCCTCCCTGGATCTCGGCCTCGTCGCCATTTTCCAGATGAAGCGGGGCAACATGAATTACTGGTTGGCGAATCCGCAAACCAACCGGAAAGCAAAGTGCTATACCGCGCCTCAACTCTTCAACGAATACAAGCGTCAGCTCGAGGCATCGAGCTCCAAGGCGCGCTACCGGACTTATCACGTCAAGGTCTGGATCAACTTGGAGACAGAGGCCAAGCGAGCCCCAAAATGGCAGGAGGTGACACTCATCTTCAGCGCCCCGGTGAATCCCAGTTCTGGAGCCTCTCCAGAGAAAGCGTGGGTGGTGTTCCTGACCACGGACATCATCGAGGCCTCCGTGGAGAAGACGCTTTCAATATATGCCTTGAGATGGTCTGTGGAAGTCTACTTTAAAGAGGCGAAACAGAACTTTGGCCTGCTCGCCGAACAGAGTGGCGCCTATCAGTATGCCTATGCCTCGGTGCATCTGGCTGCGATGCGATACGCTCTGATTTTCGAGGCCATGATGCTTCGGAGTGGTCGCTCGAGCTACGGGGAGGTGCGGGACCGGCAAACTGGGCATCTTCGAGTGCTGTGCTTCGCGGGATTGCTTTGGCAATTGTTTCGCAGCCTCATCGAGGGCGCCCTGGACGCCCTCGCCGATACGTTTGGGAAAGAAACTCTCGACCGCATTCTCGAAGCCATCGACAGCGAAGTGGAAGATTTCCTGAATCGAGCCCTCCATATGGATCCCGGATCACTTGAATCTGATCAATGCGCTGAAGCCCTCGGAATAGACTAGCGTAAAGCCCTCGAATTATCGGTCAGATGTGAGTTTAGGTACCTTTGGACAGTTACATCCGCTTTCCACTCCTACTTGAGCGACCACGTAGCTAAGAGTTTTATGTCAACCTCCGAAGCGCTCCACGTGACCTGGTTGACAGTTGACACCATCGACACCTTGCATGACGCAACAATCTGATCGGTTGCGATGTTTCGCAACTTTACGATGCCCGGAAAGTCACCACTCGACCCAGGAAACCCAGGAAACACCATCGACACTATCGGTTTTTTACGAACCACAAGCACCTCCCAATCTCCAGTTGGACTGACGAACCGTCGATACGGCGGCTCCTTCGTTTTCTCATTGGCGCAACTGGCTAGAAACATCAGCCCTATAATCCACAAAAGTGTCAATTTTTGCATCATAGCATAGGTTAAGGGTTAGTGAACTTGGCAAATGGCCGCAGTGTTATCACACGGATATCTGAGTAAACAATAAAATCCCTCCCGCCCCTGTGGGCCCGAAAATCAGCATTTGTGACCCTGTCACCCTTGAAAGGGTTTTTGCCTCCATAATTTGTAGAAGCGTTCCAATATCCTAAGAACTGATTGTCTTGAAAATCATAACTATCACGTATGTAGACTCCGATCTTCTTTATGCAGAATACTCGCTTCAATCCGCCAGGAAATGGAACCACTCGACCCTCTACCAGAACTTGAAACGAAAATCGCCCCAACGCCGCAAACATATCATCGACCGGATCCAACCAAGAACCGACATTACGATGCTGTACATGATCTGAATGCAACTGAGAAACATTGCCACTGACGCTGCCAAAGACACCACCTCCGGTATAAACGTTCTGCCTCTTAGTGAGCTTAATGATCTCGCCCTGAGCCGCTGTATTTACATATAATTTGTTATTTACTATATCATCGTATACGGTTTTTGCTCTCTTGAAACCAAGAGCCCACTTCATCGTTATTGTATCGGTGTTATCATTTCCTGATCTAGCAAACCAATAATTCATTAATGATGCGCCGTTATTCCAACCGTTTGCAGTCATTATCCCTGGAATCTGAGTAACCCGCACCAGTCCTAAATAATCTACGTGATCTACGCCATTGTTCACCAAAAACGACATTAAGTTCAGTCCTCCCCGCTCCTTAATCGGATCAGTAGAAATCCATCGCCCGTCTCGCCCATCAAAATACCTGTAGCCGTAATAGTACAATCCCGATTCCTCGTCGAAGGGCTTCGTGCTGAACCGCCACCGGTTTTCTGGCAAGCTCGAATTCCCCAATAGATTACCGAAGGCATCATACTCGTATCGATCCAGCACCTTGCCTCTCGCGTCGCTCACCTCTTTCACGTTCCCATTTGCGTCATAGTGATAGAGCCAGGCACTCTGTCCCTGTTGGTCGCCCTCGGCATTGCGCCTTTTGGCAAAGAGGAGTCCTCCGACGCCTCCTGCACCCTGGAGGCTGCCACTGAGATCCTTGCCCCAGGTGAAGGTTTCCACGGGTTCCGCCTTACCTGGCTGATACACGGCGATCAGGTTCCATCCCTGATACAGGTAGCGCTCATCGACGCCATCTTGCGTCCTGCGGGCAATGCGTCGCGACTGATGGTCGTAAGTGTATTCGGCAACGAAGCTCCCCCGCTCGTGGATGGCCACCAGCCGGTTCTCGCCATCCCATGTGTAGGTTTGTTCTCCCTGTTGGATCAAGTTCCCGTCGGCGTCATAGCTCGGACGGTGTTTGCCTGCTCGTTCATACTGGTTGAGCGCGTTAGGCGTGTAAAGCCTTTCACCGCCGTTGGCTTCAGCTCGCAGCCGATTACCAATCTTGTCGTAGGTGTAAGCTTCATCGACTCCATCACGCCCGGAGGCGATCACGCCGCCGGTGTCGGAGTCATACAGGAACCGATCCACGTAGCCATCATCATCTTTCCCCTCCCGCAGGGTTTCACGAGCGATACGCTGCCCATTTTTGTTGTTCGTGTAAGTGAAGCGTGAGATCTCTTCATCTAACTGAAAACCCACCCGGTTACTCACGCTGATGAGGGCATCCCGCCCGGGTTCGTAGGTGTAGACCGTTTGCTTCAAGAAGGGAGCCGTCAGGGTCTTCACACGATCGGTGGTCGAGTTCGGTTCGTAAGCGTAATCGAACCAATAACCCTGGGCATGTACATTGTCAAGTCGACCCACGCCATCGTAGCCGTAGCCCACGGCGTAATCCTGATCATTCGCCGTGCCGATCTGAAACCCGCTCGCACGCCCGAAATCGTCCTCGGTATAGGTCAGCGTCTTCGGTTCTGGTTCGGTTCCCGAGGTTTCACTGAGCAACTTCGTCGGGTTCTCGGCTCGGTAGGTGTAAGTGGTCGTGCCTCCGGCATCTTCCACGGTGTGCTTCTGGCCAAGGCGCGTGTAGGTGAAGTGAACGTCCGGGGTGGCATCACTGTAATCGATCGACCGCAGATCAAGGTGGTTGTCTGCGTCGTAGTGGTAAGTGGTCGCCACGCCACGCGCCCAGGTGCGGGATTTGAGTTTGCCTCCTGGGGTGTAGGTGTAGTGAACCCGTTTCCCGTGGGCGTCCTGTTTGAAAGCAAGTTGACCGCGCGCATTGTATGCCCAGCGGGTGGCCGCCGGTCGGTTGTCTGGGCCGTAGTAGGTGATCAGGTGTGTGCGCTCACCCCGACCGTTGTAGCGGTAATGGACGTCGGTGGTGTGATGCCCGCGTGTTCCATGGAGCGTTCCATTAGCGTTGTAATCCTGATAAACAACCCCACCACCAGGCTTGGTGGTCGCGATCAACTGACCAAGGGCGTCGTAGTGATAGAGCGTATCCAGCGTGTCTTCAGTGCTCGATCGGGTCGCCGGGTTGGGTGCACTGACTTTCGCTCTCCGACCGAACGTATCGTAGTGGTAGGTGGTCGTGCCCGTGCGGCTATCGGTGACCTGGAAGAGCCGCCCGTGGCCATCGTAGGCCTGGGCCGTCCAGGAAACGGCAGTCCCATCAGCAGCGTACCGGGTGCTTCGAGCGAGACGTCCATTCTCGTAAGCCTGGACCAGGTAACTTCCGTCCGGCTTGGTAACGGCGATGGACCACTCTCCCGGAGCCACACCCTCGATGCGCTCTTGCGTGGTCTTCAGTCCGTTCCGGATCGTGGCATTGTAAGTGCCATCGAGAGATTGCTCGCTCACCTGGGTAACCACAGGCCCATTCTCGGTGAAGACTTCCCTCTTTTGACGGCGCACCTCAATGCCTTCCGCATTGACCGCGAATGTTGAAGTGCTTCGCGTGAGGCGATCCACGGACAAGTCGATGTGGTCCACCGCTTCGTCAGGCTCGATCTTCAGATCGATGGCCATGAGCACACGCTCGCCTTTCTCGTTGTAGGCATAACGCGTAGTCACTCCGTCAGGATCGATGTGACGCAGTAGCTGATCTCTATCGTTGTAGTCGAAGGTTTCATGTGCTTCGAGGGAAGTGCCCAAAGCGTGAATCACTCGGGTGCGTCGACCACGTTCATCGACATAGGTTCGCCTCACGCGACGATCGAAGATGTTGGCGATGTCGGTCTCCTGGCTGTAGCGACCTCTACCGTCGTAGCCCTCCTCGTAGACCAAGTGCCTCGTCTGCATTCCGGGATCGGGCTCCGTTGCGAAGGGATTCTTCGAGGCGTAGGCTCTCTCGATCATCAGTTCGCCAGCGGCGCTGTACGTTCGGGAGGTGATGCGGTGGCGTTCATCGTGCCCGCTCTTGGGCAGGCTCGTGAGTTCGATTCGGCCACCATCTTCCAGCATGACTGTCCTGGTCCGGGTCTCAACCCCGTTGGATGAGAGCGCACCCACGGACTGCCCGGCGAGATTGTAGCGTTGTGAACTCGTGAGAGGCGCATCCCCGCTCCCGAGGTGTTGCGTGCGAACACGGCGATTGAGGCCATCTAACTGAAACTGCTGCGCTGAAGTTAGCACCGCCAGCGTGTTGCCTGGCTCCAGCGGGTTCTTGAACCCGTTCTGCGTTCCAATGATCCGCCCCAGGGCATCACGCTTGTGCACCAGGGCCGAGCCCTCTTCCCGGGTTTCCCATTCGAGATCACAGCAATCGTAACCCGCCGCGCTGAGTTTGCCGGTCAATTCGTTGGCCGTGAGCACAGCCCGAAAGCGTTCGTCGTGCTGGAGGATCTTCTCGTGGGTGGTCGCCATGCCCGAAGGCACGTCGGTGACTTTCGTTCCCATCACCAGTCCTGAACGATGGGTCACGGTATGCGTTTCGGTGCCGAAGGAGCGATCGGCGGCTCCCTCAAACCGAATCTCCGTGCGCAGCTCACCTTCGTCCTGACGATCCACCCTCACAACGGTGCCATCGGGGTTTTCCTGGCGGAGGAGGAGCCCACGGTCATCGGTGATCTTCTCCGTGCGTTGCTCAAAGTCGCCCTCCCCATAGGCCACCAGGGTTTCCATACGCAGCCCCCCTTTTTCACGACGGCGCGTTTCCCGAGTGGTTTTCTCAAGATGGCCGTCGCGCCACTCGCGGGTCGTCTTCACTTCTCCGGTAGTGTCGTATTCGATCGTGGTCACCCGATAGCCTTCCAGGCTCTCCGGTAAGACAGCGGGCCGGGGCGTGTTGCCGATCGGTCTGACCATGCGGCTGCGGCGCCCAAGTTCATCATAGCCATACCATTCCCAATCGCCATCTGCTCGCTCCACCCACTGGGGCTCAAGCTGGGCGAAACCGCCCGGGTTATCCTCTATACTAAAGGGCTCGAAGTCCTGCACGTAGCCCCAGCTCGTGGTCAGGGCCTCTCCCTGCGGGTCCAACACTTCTTTCACCAGTTTGCGCCCATAGGGCAGGAATTGGTAGGTGATCGCCTTCTCCTGGTTGATCACCAGCTCCTGACGTTCGGAATCCCAGTGACCTTGCTGACGGTATTCAGTGACCCGCTTCGGACCTTTTCGGGTAGTCAAACGCGGTTCTCCAAGCTTCGTGACCTTCTGATAACGCAAGGGTGTCTTTGTGGCCAGGGCGCCTCCCTCAAAGAGTTCCCATTCCTCAACGCCGTTGATCATCCGGTGGCGATACTCGCGCACACTCCCGCCTTCTTCGGTGATTCGCAGGCTCTGATAATCGTGCTCGCCTTCGGGATCGGGATTCTCAATGCGAAGCCGTCGAAAGGGTTCACCGCTGACCTGGTTCTGCGCATTCACCTGGTCCAGAGAATAAGCCTCGATGGCGTAGCCGTGCGAGAGATCCACCAGGCGGGTAAACTGGGTGTCCGTTCTGATCCAGTCGAGTAGCGAAACTTCTCGACCATCGATCTCTCGCAGCACATGCCCGGCCCGGCCCGGTCGATTTGCTCCAGGATAACGCACTGACACTCTGCTATACAGCCGCTCACTCCAGACCGATTCCTTCACGAAGAGGTTCTGGCCGAACTTCCCGAAGTCGTTCTTCCCCAAACCAAACTTCAGGTCCACGCTGCTGATCGAGGCATCGACACTGACACAGCCACAGTCGCAATCACAGCTAACCTCGAAAAGCCCGTAGAGCCTAGACCCGTCCGACATTCCTGCAATGATTCCGACACGAACGGTTTCTCCAAAACCATAGGTTGGATGAGCAGTTATGGTAATGTAGGGACCAGACGCCGACCCACTGGCAGACAACGTCACCAAAGCGGGGGACCATTGCGCGGCCCCCACTTCCACAACCCATTCCGGACTCGCCGAAACGTAGGCACTCAAACTGAGATCCATGGTCGTTTCGTCACACGATCCACCATGCAAAATCAATCCACTGGATGCCATTTGCGAAGAAGCCGCTACCGCCCGACCCGAAGCCGTCAATGGATCCGATTGCGACAAATACTCATCGCCATCGGAGATCCCATCGCCATCCGTATCGGCCTCGGACGCGAGCGTGCCAAGCACCAATTCCTCGATGTTACTCAAGCCATCGCCATCCGGGTCGCCATCTCTGTCATGGTCAAGTGAACTCAGTCCATGCGCCCTCTCCCAACTATCAGGAAGCCCGTCGCGATCCTGATCCTCGAAGGCCGTGGCTTCCCGCCTTACTTGAATGTTGTCGACGTAGAGTGGAAGTCGGCTCTGTCCGATGAACTCGATTTTCCTGAGGGATGGCTCGGGCTGCGCCATCGCCAGATTGGCCCGGAAGATGGCACCGTTGATGGCCACGTCCCAGAGTCCCGACGTGAAATCCTGCCGCAAGGAGAGCGTGATCCACGTCCTGGAATGGCCCGTTTCATCAAGCTCGAATCGGGTTCCCGTCGGGAGCCACTGGCCACCTTGATCCTCGCCACCACCATCGAAGAGATACAGTTCCCCTGCGTCGTCGATCTTGAAGAATCCACTTAGGCTCCCCTCCACGTCGGCGAACTGATCTCTCTCTCCAGGATCACCTGCACCGGGACGAATCATGAATTCCGTATGAACGACACCATCCGGGGAGTCGGCTGCATCGAGTCCCGCGTCGATGTTCAGTTGGACGATGCCGAAGGGACGGGAGGGTTCCAGCCTGAGACCGGCGCTGCCTTTGACCCCTGCGCCCTGCGTGATCTCCGCACGACCTCGAATGACCGTGAACCCACGCTGCCCATTCACGTCGCCGGTACGGAACCCGGCGGTAGCCTCGAAGGAAGCCTCGTATGGTAAGAGTTCCTGGGCCTTGAGGGACTGAGGGGCCAGGAAGAGTCCTGTCACCATCATGGTGACCAAGCCAACGATGCATGAATTCGGTTTCATGCGCAACTTCTACAATACCCAAGAACACCAGTCAAGCAGCGACTCCGTAAGACAGCGATTCCGTAAGACGGCGTCGGAAAGAGTCGTAATGGCCTGAATTGGTGGGTGTTGAGCGTGTTGAAGCTGGCGCTAGGAGGGCGAACAGTTTCGTGTGGCGGTTCTCGGGCGAATTTCGGAGGGCTCGAGCCGCGAAATGGATCCCCCTGTCGGCAATAGGCAACAGGGAGCCAGACCGCTCCGATGGCGGACGCGAACCCAAGGTTACCGAGAGCGCGGGGCGGGCGTTCCTCAGCCCGGAGCCGGTGGCGGCCAACATCGATCCTCTCGCATGGAGGCGGCGATTTGACGGGCAAAATAGATGGCCGTGTGTCCACGGCGTATCTCTGGCTTCAAGTTGCGCTTGTGGAAGCAGTGGAACACGGCGTGGGCCATGAACATGATCAGCCACAGAACGAGAATGGAATTGGGATGATGGTGATAGCAATGACCGGAATGCCAGCGCTCAGGCTGATTATCCTTGAGTACGGCAACAAGGTATTTGCCGTGGTCTTCAAGAAGATTGATCACGGGGGGACGCAGGTAGAGCGCATCGGCAGTGAGCACGTCAAAGCAGCGTGGGTGGTCCTTAAGGACGCGAGTTATCAGCCGTATAGCCGCAGCGACTTCGTCGTCTCCAGGATCTCCGTCTTCACCAGGCTCAAGCATTTCCACGTCGAGAAGCAATTGAAAATCCTCACAGATAATCTGAAACGCGACCAAGCGGTGGTAGAACTGTGTTTTGACCTCGTCTCCGACGGCGATCCGGCGTTGGAGACACTTTGGACAACAACGTTTGTAGCTACAGTGAGTTTCGTGACCATCGACGGCGGCAAGCATCCAACCGCGCTGTGGGGCAAGGATTTTGTTGCGTTTGAGGCAGAAATAAATGTGTCCGAGACACCCTCGCACACTGTCAGGCTCGATGCGCTCGGAGACATACGCCAGTTCGTCGGCGCTGGGCAAACGGTGATTACCGAGCCAACGGGTCCAGCTGCTCTTGTTCCGGTGTTGCTCGAGTTCGTTGAAGCTTGGTAACCGGCAGCAGAACATGGCGAAGAATGCTGCCGGGAAAACTCGAGTGGGAATCTGTGGTTTGGGACGAGAGTCACGCACCCGCAGCCTCCACTGTTGGCGGAGGCTGAAAATCTTGTCCGAGTAAGTTAGTAGTCGCGTGAGAATGGTCGCTTCTTTTTTGGTGGAGAATTGCGCCCGGACTTGGCTTTGCCGGCTGATTTCTTACCGGTCTTGCCCTTCTTCTTGGCGGAGCTACTCGCCGCTCTGGCCTTGGTTTTTGCCTCCTTGAGTCGGAGGCGCCCCTGCTCGTCGAGGGCTTCCAGCAGAGCATTCGCTTTCTGGAAATCATCGATCCAGCGTCTCGCCTGAGCTTCCAACGGTCTGGGGACGTGCAGCATGGTGGTCTTGCCCTTGCGAGTCTGACCGATGGCCAAGGAGCGATGGCGCAAGGAGTCGTCGGAAGCGCAACGGCAAGTGGGCTTGCCGCATTTACGAGAGAGTTCGATGGGCGAGCCGTGAAGGAAGCCTTCGGCCTGGTCGAGGAGCTGGCGGAGGCGGCTGCGAATCTGGCGTTCGGTGGGGGGCAGGGAGTTTCTGCTTGGCATGAAGGTCGGCTCGTTCGGCGCACTGTAATATAAGATTATTACAGAAACAAGCTTAAAAAAGATGAAATAACGAATGCGAATTTGCCATGGGGTCAAAAATGGGCGCTGCCGATCCGAATTACCCAAAAATACAGGGCTTGAGCCGCCTCAGCCGCCTATCTTACGGAATCGCTGTCCGTAAGACAGCGATTCCGTAAGACGGCGTCGGAAAGAGTCGTAATGGCCTGAATTGGTGGGTGTTGAGCGTGTTGAAGCTGGCGCTAAGAGGGCGAACAGTTTCGTGTGGCGGTTCTCGGGCGAATTTCGGAGGGCTCGAGCCGCGAAATGGATCCCCCTGTCGGCAATAGGCAACAGGAAGCCAGACCGCTCCGATGGCGGACGTGAACCCAAGGTTACCGAGAGCGCAGGGCGGGCGTTCCTCAGCCCGGAGCCGGTGGCGGCCACCATCGATCCTCTCGCATGGAGGCGGCGATTTGACGGGCAAAATAGATGGCCGTGTGTCCACGGCGTATCTCTGGCTTCAAGTTGCGCTTGTGGAAGCAGTGGAACACGGCGTGGGCCATGAACATGATCAGCCACAGAACGAGAATGGAATTGGGATGATGGTGATAGCAATGACCGGAATGCCAGCGGGAGCAGAGTTCGTTAAAGCCTTCGTTTTCGACCTTCCAACGGTCGTGCCCGAAATGGAAGATGGTCTTGGCATCGGCCATTGAGCGGGGCATGGTCGTCGCCCACCACCAGTGGCTATCGATGGGAGTCTCGACCCAATCCCCAGCGACGCGCTCGCGACGGATGCCAGTCTCATGGGAATGAACAACGCGAAGAGGAGTGTGAATGGATTCAGTGCAGAAGCCCTCAGCCTCTTGTAAATGAACGTGCCGCGCGGGCTTGCCCGGTGCAGCCGGAGTCTCAAATGATTCTGGCTCTTGCTCCTCAAGGGGCAGGAGCGTGCGGGCTTCGGACAATAGCTCAGGCTGATTATCCTTGAGTACGGCAACAAGGTATTTGCCGTGGTCTTCAAGAAGATTGATCACGGAGGGACGCAGGTAGAGCGCATCGGCAGTGAGCACGTCAAAGCAGCGTGGGTGGTCCTTAAGGACAATGCCTTTAGGGAAAGCTAACAATCTCCAGCAGGAACTCGCCCTCACGAGAGTCGTTTTCTGTTAGCCTAGGCCAACTCGTCACCGGTTGGCGGACTTTGCGCGGGCAACTCCTTTGTCGTCTTTTCGGTATTGCCTCCCGAACGATCAATTCTCTGACTCGCGCTACCATCTCCTGTTTTGTCTCTTCGGTCAGCAGTCCCTCGGACACTTCGAACACTGCCCATAGTGAATTCATTTTGTCGAGCGTCTTCAGGAAACTGATGCTCAACGGCTGGATGTTGCCGCTTTTCGCGGCTTCGCATCGCTCCTGCGCGATGATCGAGCAGGCCATGAGCAATGCCGCCACCTCCTGGGCCGCTGTTTCTGGCGTATGGCTATGAAGAACGTCATTCCCGCGCATGTGGAGCTTGAGTTCCTTGTAGAATATCTCGTGTTCCCAGCGCAGGGCATAGAGCTCCAGCAATTCCTGCGCCGGATACTCCTGCTCATCAATAAGCGTCGTCCATAGCCTCACCTCGCTCCACTGTCGTGCCCCCGGCTTCCTGATCCGGCCTCGAATCTCACGGATACGGATCTCCCCTTGATTCTCCCGCGGCCCATCAGCCTTCTTTCTGGGCACCCTGATGCTGACCAGCGCGCTTCCATCGGAGAGCCTTTCAGTCTTATGGCTCTTGTTGCTGCCGCGTGCCTTCACCAACAATTCACTATGTGCCGCCCGGCATGATTTCACGAGTTCGTCGAGATACTTCCCGCAACCGTAAAGCCGGTCGACAATCAGCAGACTCCTCTTCGGCAGACTCCCGAGAAGTTCTTTGGCCAGGGTCCATTCGCCTTCTCCTTTCAGGCCGACCGTCGCCGCCTACGGGTTGTGGATGCCAAGTTCCACGAGCGCGCACATCTCTATTTTCGCAAAGGCGGCGGTCATTCTCCTGGAGGCCGCCTTGCTCATGGCAGCCAGAACCTGCGGCGTGTTCGTGACGCTCCATTTCGAGCCATCGATCCCGCACAGGCGCAGCCCCTTGTAGAAACATCCCTTGTGTACGCGTCCATCGGCGAGGGGCTTTAACACCTGCTTCATGAGCCAAGCGAATGGCTCAAGCCCCATCCTCTGGCGCCGTTCCGAGAGCGAACTATCCTTGATCACCACCTCGAACAACTGGAACACATGGGCCGAGAAATGGCCAGCATCACTGATCACGTGATAGACCAGGGAGGCGAGAAGATCCCAGGCCGGCAGCTTGGGGTTGGGGCCGCGGCCTGGGTTCTGCAAGCGTTCGAAGCGATCGCGAACGAATCCGAAAAGATGTTCGAACTGACCAAGGAAACCGCTAACTTGATTGGGATGGGAGTGAGACATCCACCCCAATTATAACTATTATGGTAAAATGCAACATTTATCTAAAATATTTTGGATCTTTCCCTAAAGGCATTGCGGCTAGGGCGTCCAGGGCGCCCTCGATGAGGCTGCGAAACAATTGCCAAAGCAATCCCGCGAAGCACAGCACTCGAAGATGCCCAGTTTGCCGGTCCCGCACCTCCCCGTAGCTCGAGCGACCACTCCGAAGCATGGCCTCGAAAATCAGAGCGTATCGCATCGCAGCCAGATGTACCGAGGCATAGGCATACTGATAGGCGCCACTCTGTTCGGCGAGCAGGCCAAAGTTCTGTTTCGCCTCTTTAAAGTAGACTTCCACAGACCATTTCAAGGCATATATTGAAAGCGTCTTCTCCACGGAGGCCTCGATGTCCGTGGTCAGGAACACCACCCACGCTTTCTCTGGAGATGCTCCAGAACTGGGATTCACCGGGGCGCTGAAGATGAGTGTCACCTCCTGCCATTTTGGGGCTCGCTTGGCCTCTGTCTCCAAGTTGATCCGGACTTTGACGTGATAAGTCCGGTAGCGCGCCTTGGAGCTCGATGCCTCGAGCTGACGCTTGTATTCGTTGAAGAGTTGAGGCGCGGTATAGCACTTTGCTTTCCGGTTGGTTTGCGGATTCGCCAACCAGTAATTAATGTTGCCCCGCTTCATCTGGAAAATGGCGACGAGGCCGAGATCCAGGGAGGCTCGAATGTTCTCTTTGCAACCGAACCAAGCGTCGCCCAGCACGTAGGCCGCTCGAAATCCCACATCCAGCGCCGACTTGAGCATCCTTCGAAACATCGTGTGTTTCGATTCATTTTTTGCCCTCTCCATGTCTCTCGCGGCGGCACATCTCTTATCTCGGAATTCGTTCTCAGGCGCTTTTCCCACCGCTTCCTTTTCGCCCATGAAAATCTGCCGATCAACCGGAAGGAATCCTTTTTCACCGGCGATGCCAAGCTCCACCACTTGGTGATCTGTGACATAGCGGTTCTCCGTGTGGTCCCAGTGCAAAGAGGAGTCCTCGACCTTCTTGCCCCGTCGCACCTTGATTGTGTCGTCGATGACGAACGCTCGCTGATCGTCTGGACCCACGGAGTTGGCGTTGAAAATGCTCTTGCAAAGCTCGATGGCCATCGTCCGCCAATTGACGTCCTCACGGCGCATGACACGATAAAGAATGTTCGCCCTGTATTTGCAGTCATCTACGCGGCCCTTCAAGAACTGGCCAAGCTCCGAACAGAAAGCATGAATACTGGAATTCTCGAGTTTGAGGATGGGCCATACCAGCAGGGCGGCGAGGATGGCCCCTGGGCATTCGCCATCGATGCGGCGTGCCTTACCGAAGACGGCCCGAAAAAGGTTGACCATCCCATGAGCGCGAATACCATTTCCGAGTTCGGTATCAGCAAAGACCCTGGGGTCGCTCAGGGCCTGAGAGATCGGTTGATAGCTCCGAGAAGCGTTTTTTCGGCCGGATTTGCCGCCTGTCTTTTTGTGTTTCTTTTTCACACAAGACCTTAAGGGCAGGCGGCATGTAACGCAACATAAACTAACACTTTGGGCAAAAAAACTGAGCTGATTTATCGGTCAGATGTGAGCTACGTGGCATTCAAGAGTGTGCTCTCGACTCTCTCGCTGCGAGGAGCGAGTTCCGTATTCAAGTCGCTTGCCAAAATCATCGCAGGCGAGCGTACCCTGAGAAATGACCGGAAGTTGTGGATGAGGGCGGTCGGGGCATCATGAAGAGTTCAACCATTTACCAAAACAACTGAACTCCAATGAAAACCACCAACCACCCCACCGAATCCGCATCTATCCTCGGCCAGGAAGGAGCAAGCACCGTCTGCCAGAACGCCCTTGAGGCCACCCTGCGACAAGGAGCCCAAATGCTTCTTCATGCCGCCATCGACAACGAAGTCTCCGACTACATTCAAGCCCATCAACATCAGCGTGATGACCAGGGTCATCGCCAAATCGTCCGCAACGGCCATCTTCCTGAAGCGGCAACTTCAGACTGGAATAGGGAACGTTTCTGTTCGGCAGCCCAGGATCAATGATCACCGATCAGGCCACCGATTCACTAGCGCCATCCTCCCGCCTTACCTACGCCGAGTCGCTTCACTGGACAACCTCATCCCAGCACTCTACCTGCGAGGAATCTCAACCTCCGAGATGAGTCGGGCCTTAGAGCCGATCCTCGGTGAGAACGCATCGGGTCTTTCTGCAGCCAACATCGTTCGACGAGGAAGAGCGATGGGAGAAAGAACGCGAGCAATGGGAGAAAGAACGCGAGCAATGGAGCAAGCGTGACCTCAGCGACAAGGAATACGTCTATCTCTGGGCCGACGGGATCTACTTCCATGTCAGGCTCAATGACGACCGCCCGTGTGTTCTCGTCATTGTCGGCTCCTTACCCGATGGAACCAAGGAATTGGTAACTATCAGCGATGGAGAACGAGAGAGCAAACTGTCCTGGAAAAATGTGCTCAGAGATCTCAAGAAACGAGGATTGAAGATCCCTCCGAAACTGAGTATCGCCGATGGAGCTCTCGGGTTCTGGAGTGCCTTGGAAGAGGAGTACCCGACAAGCAAACAGCAACGATGTTGGGTGCACAAGACAGCCAACATCCTCGACAAGCTGCCGAAGAAAGTGCCGCCCCTTGCCAAGGAACGCATCCATGAGATCTACATGGCGGAAACAAAGAAGGCCGCCTTGGAGGCCTATGACGAGTTCTTCACGCTCTACGAAGCCAAGTATCCGAAAGCGTGCGCCTGCCTGAAGAAAGACAAGGACACGTTACTGACCTTCTACGACTTTCCAGCAGAACACTGGAGACACATCCGGACGACCAATCCGATAGAGTCGACGTTTGCCACGGTACGCCATCGAACTCGACAAACCAAAGGATGTGGATCGAGGAAAGCAACCCTTTCAATGGTCTACAAGCTCGGGCTGGAAGCCGGGAAAGGCTGGCGTCGACTCAACGGGTATCGTCAACTTGACAAAGTCGTGCAAGGAATCATCTTCGTGGACGGCATCGAGCAGCAAGCCGCTGCCTAACCCATCATCGAACTTCGAATGGTGTTCCGGTAGCTGCCCTCATCCACAACTTCCGGTCATTTCTTCAGAATTAGCAACTGCAATTCGTCGAGAAGCAGCATACTGCAGAACATGACGATTCTCGTGAGTGGGAAGTTCTCAGACCGGTTTCTCTTTGCCTGGCGTGTCTGTCTGACTGCGTAATAGAGCGATCTTCGCCTTGGATAGTTCAATGCTCAGATCGATCAGTTCGGTGGTCAGTTTCTTGAATTTCTTGTACTCCTCTGTTTCTTTTCGTAGTCCCTTCACGTGGTCTGGCCAGACGTGTTCAGTCCGGCTCCTCATCTCATGCGTGTAGCTCAGTTGGTAATACACGCCGCGCTGGCGTTGTCGATCTCGGTATTGCTTGCTGATGCTCCCAGGCCGCATTGGCCCGATTGCAGCTAACTTTGCCGCAAGTTTCTGGACTCTTTTTTCAGTGATCTGATCTTTTTCATGGTCATTAGCTTATATATGCGAATGTCTAGGAAAATCAAATCATTTGTTATGGATCTCTGGATTTCTTGGTGGAATATCGTCTGTTTTCTGCGACCCGCTTTCTCGAGAGCCCGCACCTTTCTCTGGTTTCTGCTCGTCTTGGCCGCTTTCTCCGTGCGCAATGACCTCCTCGGGGTTTCCAGTTTCGTCCGCGCTCTCGGTTTGTCAGAACACTTCTATGAGCACTTACTCCATTTCTTCCACAGCAATGCCGTGAAGACGGACCGGCTTGCAGAACTTTGGTTCGCCATCGTGATCAAGCACTTCCCTGTCTACAAGATCGGTTGTCGCCCCGTCCTGGTTCTCGACGGCATCAAGAAGTCCAAGGAGGGCCGCAAGATGCCTGCGGTGAAGTATCTGCATCAACAGTCCGAGTCCAATTCCAAGCCTCACTTCATCATGAGCCATTCCTTTCAGGCCTTCGGCGTGCTCTGTCAGGTTGGCGGATACTTCTTCTGCGTTCCGGTCTGTGCACGCATTCACGAAGGTATCGTCACTTCAAACCGCGACAGGAGAACCTTGATCGACAAGGCCAACGAGATGCTCGCATCCGTCTGTAGAGGTCAGGAGTTCGTCTTGCTGGCCGACGCCTACTACGCCAACGGAAAGGTGATCCAGAGCACCAAGGGGCGTTCCGGTGTGCTGGTCACGAGGGTTCGACGCACGACAACCGGCTTTCGGCCTGCGGCAGTGCCACGCAAACGCAAACGCGGACGACCGAAAAAGTATGGCGCTGCGGTGAAGCTCCAGAATGTCTTTGGAACGGGCGGCTTCAGTTCCGTTCCCAGTCCCGTATATGGGGAGAGAAACATCTCTGTCCGGTTCAAGTCGGTGGATCTGTTGTGGAAGCCCGCCGGGGCGATGGTCCGCTTCATTCTCGTCGATCATCCCACGAGAGGGCGGATCATCCTCTTGTCTACCGACCTCACCATGGAAGCTCAGGAGATCATCTTGCTCTACAGTTTGCGTTTCAAGATCGAAGTCGCTTTCAAGCAAGCGGTGCATTCGGTCGGCTCATTCGGATACCATTTCTGGATGGCCGCTATGCGACCGCTCAAGCGTCGCAATGGTAACCAATACCTCCACCGGACTACCGAGAAATATCGCAGACAGGTGCAGAGAAAGATGCACGCATATCATGTGTTTGTGCAGACCGGCATGATCGCTCAGGGCATGTTACAGTACCTTGCCATGACATGTGACGGTCTGGTCTGGAAACACTTTGGAACCTGGATCCGAACCATCCGCCCAGACGTGCTGCCTTCGGAAATGATTGTCTCAGCCGCCTTGAAAAACACGCTGCCTGGGTTTTTGCACCACGGCGGAAAAGGTTCAGCGTTCCGAAAATTCATCCTTGATAAAATAGACTTCACTCGCTCCGAAGGTTCACGCTTCGCCGCATGATGATCCAGTTACAGAACTTCTCACTCGCGAGGACGATTATATTGATCGAAAAACCGGCGTCATTAGCTTTATATCTGATTTCGACTTCGGCAGACTTGGGTTCCCATCCAACAACGCACCATAGAATGGCAATCACGAGTGAGAGCCCAAAAGCACTATTGCTTATTCCTTTTCTCATTTCACCAAAGTTTTACTCTAGGAAAATCGAAATTCCAACTGAACCCACTAAATACCATCCGAACCTGCCCCTCTGTATATATTTCATTGCTAGAAGAGGTCTTAATTGCCACTTCTGCCAAATTCAATAGAACTTCTCCATCGATTTTCCCACGAACAGCTAGACCTATCCGTCGCTCCCAAGTTGCATCCAGCTTGAGGGCCCCAAAAATCGCAGCCTTCAAATCGGAGTTTCCTTCGAACTCGCACTTACATACCTTGTAATTCCCCGTCCCTGATATCCCAGCATTTGCCTCGATGCGGTTTAGCTGACGCTCAATCCAACTACGATATGGAACGGCGGGGGCCTGTCGAATTGCTCTTAGTAGGTTTGGCTTAATCTTACCAGTCAGCGTTAGGGCTCCCTCTAATCTAATAGACAGATCAAAGGAAGTATCGTTATCTCGTATGTTCTTCGATTGAGTCTTGACAGAAATCTCACCAAACAAACTTATAGGAATTGTCACATTTTTACCATTCCTATATGCACTACAAAGCCATTGCGGTATAGCCCCCAGCAGATCGTAGTAGTTCAGCGAATCATTATATGTAAGGACATATAAGTTTAAGCCGCCTTCTTCTTCAATTGGATCCAGGTTTATCCATCTTCCCAAGCCAGGACTATAGTAGCGATAGCCGTAATAGTACAATCCCGATTCCTCGTCGAAGGGCTTCGTGCTGAACCGCCACCGGTTTTCTGGCAAGCTCGAATTCCCCAATAGATTACCGAAGGCATCATACTCGTATCGATCCAGCACCTTGCCTCTCGCGTCGCTCACCTCCTTCACGTTCCCATTTGCGTCATAGTGATAGAGCCAGGCACTCTGTCCCTGTTGGTCGCCCTCGGCATTGCGCCTTTTGGCAAAGAGGAGTCCTCCGACGCCCCCGGCTCCCTGGAGGCTGCCACTGAGATCCTTGCCCCAGGTGAAGGTTTCCACGGGTTCCGCCTTACCTGGCTGATACACGGCGATCAGGTTCCATCCCTGATACAGGTAGCGCTCATCGACGCCATCTTGCGTCCTGCGGGCAATGCGTCGCGACTGATGGTCGTAAGTGTATTCGGCAACGAAGCTCCCCCGCTCGTGGATGGCCACCAGCCGGTTCTCGCCATCCCATGTGTAGGTTTGTTCTCCCTGTTGGATCAAGTTCCCGTCGGCGTCATAGCTCGGACGGTGTTTGCCTGCTCGTTCATACTGGTTGAGCGCGTTAGGCGTGTAAAGCCTTTCACCGCCGTTGGCTTCAGCTCGCAGCCGATTACCAATCTTGTCGTAGGTGTAAGCTTCATCGACTTCATCACGCCCGGAGGCGATCACGCCGCCGGTGTCGGAGTCATACAGGAACCGATCCACGTAGCCATCATCATCTTTCCCCTCCCGCAGGGTTTCACGAGCGATACGCTGCCCATTTTTGTTGTTCGTGTAAGTGAAGCGTGAGATCTCTTCATCTAACTGAAAACCCACCCGGTTACTCACGCTGATGAGGGCATCCCGCCCGGGCTCGTAGGTGTAGACCGTTTGCTTCAAGAAGGGAGCCGTCAGGGTCTTCACACGATCGGTGGTCGAGTTCGGTTCGTAAGCGTAATCGAACCAGTAACCCTGGGCGTGCACATTGTCAAGTCGACCCACGCCATCGTAGCCGTAGCCCACGGCGTAATCCTGATCATTCGCCGTGCCGATCTGAAACCCGCTCGCACGCCCGAAATCGTCCTCGGTATAGGTCAGCGTCTTCGGTTCTGGTTCGGTTCCCGAGGTTTCACTGAGCAACTTCGTCGGGTTCTCGGCTCGGTAGGTGTAAGTGGTCGTGCCTCCGGCATCTTCCACAGTGTGTTTCTGGCCAAGGCGCGTGTAGGTGAAGTGAACGTCCGGGGTGGCATCACTGTAATCGATCGACCGCAGATCAAGGTGGTTGTCTGCGTCGTAGTGGTAAGTGGTCGCCACGCCACGCGCCCAGGTGCGGGATTTGAGTTTGCCGCCTGGGGTGTAGGTGTAGTGAACCCGTTTCCCGTGGGCGTCCTGTTTGAAGGCAAGTTGACCGCGCGCATTGTATGCCCAGCGGGTGGCCGCCGGTCGGTTGTCTGGGCCGTAGTAGGTGATCAGGTGTGTGCGCTCACCCCGACCGTTGTAGCGGTAATGGACGTCGGTGGTGTGATGCCCGCGTGTTCCATGGAGCGTTCCATTAGCGTTGTAATCCTGATAAACAACCCCACCACCAGGCTTGGTGGTCGCGATCAACTGACCAAGGGCGTCGTAGTGATAGAGCGTATCCAGCGTGTCTTCAGTGCTCGATCGGGTCGTCGGGTTGGGTGCACTGACTTTCGCTCTCCGACCGAACGTATCGTAGTGGTAGGTGGTCGTGCCCGTGCGGCTATCGGTGACCTGGAAGAGCCGCCCGTGGCCATCGTAGGCCTGGGCCGTCCAGGAAACGGCAGCGTCATCAGCAGCGTGCCGAGTGCTTCGAGCGGGACGCCCGTTCTCGTAAGCCTGAACCAGGTAACTTCCGTCCGGCTTGGTAACGACGATGGACCACTCTCCTGGAGCCTCACCGTTAAAGCGCTTTTGAGTGGTCCTCAGTCCGTTTCGGATCGTGGCATTGTAAGTGCCATCGAGGGATTGCTCGCTCACCTGGGTAACCACCGGGCCGTTCTCTGTGAAGCCTTCCGTCTTTTGACGGCGCACTTCGACTCCTTCCGCATTGACCGCGAATGTTGAAGTGCTTCGCGTGAGGCGATCCACGGACAAGTCGATGTGGTCCACCGCTTCGTCAGGCTCGATCTTCAGATCGATGGCCATGAGCACACGCTCGCCTTTCTCGTTGTAGGCATAACGCGTGGTCACTCCGTCAGGATCGACGTGACGCAGGAGCTGGTCTCTATCGTTGTAGTCGAAGGTTTCATGTGCTTCGAGGGAAGTGCCCAAAGCGTGCACCACTCGTGAGCGGCGACCACGTTCATCGACATAGGTTCGCGTCACACGACGATCGAACAGGTTGGCGATGTCAGTCACCTGGGCGTAGCGACCTCTATCATCGTAGCCTTCCTCGTAGACCAGGTGCCTCGTCTGCGTTCCGGGATCGGGCTCCGTCGCGAAGGGATTCTTCGAGGCGTAGGCTCTCTCGATCATCAGTTCGCCAGCGGCGCTGTACGTTCGGGAGGTGATGCGGTGGCGTTCATCGTGCCCGCTCTTGGGCAGGCTCGTGAGTTCGATTCGGCCACCATCTTCCAGCATGACTGTCCTGGTCCGGGTCTCAACCCCGTTGGATGAGAGCGCACCCACGGACTGCCCGGCGAGATTGTAGCGTTGTGAACTCGTGAGAGGCGCATCCCCGCTCCCGAGGTGTTGCGTGCGAACACGGCGATTGAGGCCATCTAACTGAAACTGCTGCGCTGAAGTTAGCACCGCCAGCGTGTTGCCTGGCTCCAGCGGGTTCTTGAACCCGTTCTGCGTTCCAATGATCCGCCCCAGGGCATCACGCTTGTGCACCAGGGCCGAGCCCTCTTCCCGGGTTTCCCATTCGAGATCACAGCAATCGTAACCCGCCGCGCTGAGTTTGCCGGTCAATTCGTTGGCCGTGAGCACAGCCCGAAAGCGTTCGTCGTGCTGGAGGATCTTCTCGTGGGTGGTCGCCATGCCCGAAGGCACGTCGGTGACTTTCGTTCCCATCACCAGTCCTGAACGATGGGTCACGGTATGCGTTTCGGTGCCGAAGGAGCGATCGGCGGCTCCCTCAAACCGAATCTCCGTGCGCAGCTCACCTTCGTCCTGACGATCCACCCTCACTACAGTTCCCCTGCGTCGTCGATCTTGAAGAATCCACTTAGGCTCCCCTCCACGTCGGCGAACTGATCTCTCTCTCCAGGATCACCTGCACCGGGACGAATCATGAATTCCGTATGAACGACACCATCCGGGGAGTCGGCTGCATCGAGTCCCGCGTCGATGTTCAGTTGGACGATGCCGAAGGGACGGGAGGGTTCCAGCCTGAGACCGGCGCTGCCTTTGACCCCTGCGCCCTGCGTGATCTCCGCACGACCTCGAATGACCGTGAACCCACGCTGCCCATTCACGTCGCCGGTACGGAACCCGGCGGTAGCCTCGAAGGAAGCCTCGTATGGTAAGAGTTCCTGGGCCTTGAGGGACTGAGGGGCCAGGAAGAGTCCTGTCACCATCATGGTGACCAAGCCAACGATGCATGAATTCGGTTTCATGCGCAACTTCTACAATACCCAAGAACACCAGTCAAGCAGCGACTCCGTAAGACAGCGATTCCGTAAGACGGCGTCGGAAAGAGTCGTAATGGCCTGAATTGGTGGGTGTTGAGCGTGTTGAAGCTGGCGCTAGGAGGGCGAACAGTTTCGTGTGGCGGTTCTCGGGCGAATTTCGGAGGGCTCGAGCCGCGAAATGGATCCCCCTGTCGGCAATAGGCAACAGGAAGCCAGACCGCTCCGATGGCGGACGCGAACCCAAGGTTACCGAGAGCGCGGGGCGGGCGTTCCTCAGCCCGGAGCCGGTGGCGGCCACCATCGATCCTCTCGCATGGAGGCGGCGATTTGACGGGCAAAATAGATGGCCGTGTGTCCACGGCGTATCTCTGGCTTCAAGTTGCGCTTGTGGAAGCAGTGGAACACGGCGTGGGCCATGAACATGATCAGCCACAGAACGAGAATGGAATTGGGATGATGGTGATAGCAATGACCGGAATGCCAGCGGGAGCAGAGTTCGTTAAAGCCTTCGTTTTCGACCTTCCAACGGTCGTGCCCGAAATGGAAGATGGTCTTGGCATCGGCCATTGAGCGGGGCATGGTCGTCGCCCACCACCAGTGGCTATCGATGGGAGTCTCGACCCAATCCCCAGCGACGCGCTCGCGACGGATGCCAGTCTCATGGGAATGAACAACGCGAAGAGGAGTGTGAATGGATTCAGTGCAGAAGCCCTCAGCCTCTTGTAAATGAACGTGCCGCGCGGGCTTGCCCGGTGCAGCCGGAGTCTCAAATGATTCTGGCTCTTGCTCCTCAAGGGGCAGGAGCGTGCGGGCTTCGGACAATAGCTCAGGCTGATTATCCTTGAGTACGGCAACAAGGTATTTGCCGTGGTCTTCAAGAAGATTGATCACGGAGGGACGCAGGTAGAGCGCATCGGCAGTGAGCACGTCAAAGCAGCGTGGGTGGTCCTTAAGGACAATGCCTTTAGGGAAAGCTAACAATCTCCAGCAGGAACTCGCCCTCACGAGAGTCGTTTTCTGTTAGCCTAGGCCAACTCGTCACCGGTTGGCGGACTTTGCGCGGGCAACTCCTTTGTCGTCTTTTCGGTATTGCCTCCCGAACGATCAATTCTCTGACTCGCGCTACCATCTCCTGTTTTGTCTCTTCGGTCAGCAGTCCCTCGGACACTTCGAACACTGCCCATAGTGAATTCATTTTGTCGAGCGTCTTCAGGAAACTGATGCTCAACGGCTGGATGTTGCCGCTTTTCGCGGCTTCGCATCGCTCCTGCGCGATGATCGAGCAGGCCATGAGCAATGCCGCCACCTCCTGGGCCGCTGTTTCTGGCGTATGGCTATGAAGAACGTCACTCCCGCGCATGTGGAGCTTGAGTTCCTTGTAGAATATCTCGTGTTCCCAGCGCAGGGCATAGAGCTCCAGCAATTCCTGCGCCGGATACTCCTGCTCATCAATAAGCGTCGTCCATAGCCTCTCCTCGCTCCACTGTCGTGCCCCCGGCTTCCTGATCCGGCCTCGAATCTCACGGATACGGATCTCCCCTTGATTCTCCCGCGGCCCATCAGCCTTCTTTCTGGGCACCCTGATGCTGACCAGCGCGCTTCCATCGGAGAGCCTTTCAGTCTTATGGCTCTTGTTGCTGCCGCGTGCCTTCACCCCAGCGTTTCATAAAATGGCCAGTCAGGCCATCATGTAGTAGGCGATTTTTTCTTCGACGGCCTGATTGCCTCCGAGTGTCAATGTGAGTCGACCTCGAGGGCGAGTCAGACGTCCGGCACGCTGGATGATTTTGCGGCGAATCGTGCCGAGTCCTTCAAAGATCCACTCCGCAGCCCTTTGGGGGGACGATTTGCGTGACCGCTCCGCAGATCGCATCTGTATTTCGCGTGTGAGATTGTGAGTGAGAATACTGGCCAAAAGGAAAGCTTCGTTGGCGGCACGTCGCTTGACCGGAATATAGTCCATCTGGGCCTGGCTCTTGGCTTCGCCAAAAATCTTCTCCTGAGAGCCACGCCCTTCATGAAATTTCACCACATGAGCGGCCGTGTTTGTCTTGTTGGTGATGATCGCCTCGTATTCATAGTTCTCCTCGACTGGTTCGAAAAAATCCAGTTGGAGCGGTCCTTTGCGCTGAGTGCGCCTCATGGTTCGAATGCACAAAATGCGCGCTTTGCGCGCTTTGCGCGCCCAACTTTTTGGCTTCCAGCGGATTTCGAAGTGATGAGTTTTTCCCTCTCCGCCTCGGATTCGGGACCAGCGACGGCGTTTCTCAATGATGCCCTTGAGTTCCACAAGCCGCTCGAAAGGCACCGAGAACGTATATTCCAGGCCAAGAGTCTTTGCCTCTGAAACCATCTGATCGCTGAAAAACGCGCTGTCGGCGCGCAACTCGATCTGCACATCAGGCAGCACCTTGCGAATCTTCTCCACGCAGGAACGGAGGAACTCCACCGCGCCATTGGAGTCATGGACGTTGCCACTTCGATGAAGGAAGTCGAAGATTTGTCCGGTTTGGGAGATCGTCGCGAGCAGCGGATAATAACTGCGCTCGCTTTTTTTCTTCTTGTTAAATCCCACAGCCGTTCCTTCCGCATGGCGACTCGTGCTCTGCACGCTTCCGTCCAAATCAAGCGTGATGCGTTTGATTCCCTCCTCCTGAAGTCGCGACAGGCAAACGAAATGATTCATCTCCCTCATCCTCTCAAGGCTTTGACAATCGACCTCTCTCAACATCCGGCTCATCGTTGGGACACTGGGCAATTGGTGCATCTCCAAAACCTGTCGTACAAGGAGATCATCTCGGTAGTAGTCCAAATCGCGAAGCATCCGGTAGCCCAGTATAAGATGCACGATAAGACACATGAAAACCTTGTGGAACTTGTAGAAGCGGGACATGCGCCGATCCAGTGGACCAAAGCACTGCTGAAGCTTCCCCTCCAGATCCAATTCCTGAAAGAGCTTCTGAAAGATAACGAGACCGCCGAAAGAGGTCAGTTCTTGATCTTCAAATTTGATCGCCGGAATCGTTCTGGACTTTGCATGAATCGTACGTCGTGCTACTCTCACTGTAGGTGGCTTTTGGGTTGAAGTGTTTGGTGTTTTGGTAGATTCCAAATCAACCTTATCCCAAAGGCCCCTGCCACTATTTTCTTGGGATTCTTGCCCCGATTTATGAAACTATGGGGTTCACCAACAATTCACTATGTGCCGCCCGGCATGATTTCACGAGTTCGTCGAGATACTTCCCCCAACCGTAAAGCCGGTCGACAATCAGCAGACTCCTCTTCGGCAGACTCCCGAGAAGTTCTTTGGCCAGGGTCCATTCGCCTTCTCCTTTCAGGCCGACCGTCGCCGCCAACGGGTTGTGGATGCCAAGTTCCACGAGCGCGCACATCTCTATTTTCGCAAAGGCGGCGGTCATTCTCCTGGAGGCCGCCTTGCTCATGGCAGCCAGAACCTGCGGCGTGTTCGTGACGCTCCATTTCGAGCCATCGATCCCGCACAGGCGCAGCCCCTTGTAGAAACATCCCTTGTGTACGCGTCCATCGGCGAGGGGCTTTAACACCTGCTTCATGAGCCAAGCGAATGGCTCAAGCCCCATCCTCTGGCGCCGTTCCGAGAGCGAACTATCCTTGATCACCACCTCGAACAACTGGAACACATGGGCCGAGAAATGGCCAGCATCACTGATCACGTGATAGACCAGGGAGGCGAGAAGATCCCAGGCCGGCAGCTTGGGGTTGGGGCCGCGGCCTGGGTTCTGCAAGCGTTCGAAGCGATCGCGAACGAATCCGAAAAGATGTTCGAACTGACCAAGGAAACCGCTAACTTGATTGGGATGGGAGTGAGGCATCCACCCCAATTATAACTATTATGGTAAAATGCAACATTTATCTAAAATATTTTGGATCTTTCCCTAAAGGCATTGGCCCTAGCCGATACGTTTGGGAAAGAAACTCTCGACCGCATTCTCGAAGCCATCGACAGCGAAGTGGAAGATTTCCTGAATCGAGCCCTCCATATGGATCCCGGATCACTTGAATCTGATCAATGCGCTGAAGTCCTCGGAATAGACTAGCGTAAAGCCTTCGAATTATCGGTCAGATGTGAGTTCCAAAGAACCGCCCATGCCGTCGGACGGCCGCTCCGGGCCACCCTTCGCTATCGCTCAACGCGCAGCCGGACGGCTTGAAAGCCGGTGGATACGGCCGGGTCCGCCGCCCGCCATCGCCTTGTGCCAGGCTCCGCGACGGGCTCGAAGGCCTCTCCAACCGGTTCCCAACTGGCCAGGTCACTCGATCCTTCCAGAGTGATTACCAGAGACTCGCTACCAAGAGACGCCTCGACCACGATCGCTCCATCGCTTTCCCGCCAAACCCTGACAGCGCCCGCGCCCTCGGCCGGATCATCGTCGCGCGTGCCAAAGGCATCCTCTAACAACGCCACCACACCGTCGCCATCACGGTCAGCGAAATCCTCGGACGGCTGCGAAGGCACGGCCCCGTCAACGAGCCCCGGGCTCCCACCCTCCCGGGCGCTGACTCTCCAGATCCCGACCACTTCGTAATCCGGCCGCGCCGAGACGTCGATCAATTCCAAAGAACGCCCCTCACCATCTGCCGCCACCGGCCATCCCTCTGCTTCCTCGTCATCAAAACGCAGCTCGATAACCGTGTTCAGCCCGGCGTCTTCCAACTTCAAAGTCTCGCCTCCGTTCGCAAGACGGGTCCCGCCGCCAAACTCTCCCACCACGGGAAGCCCGGCGCCATAAACCGCCACAAAGGCCGCCTCGTCCTCCACAAGAAGAGCCGCAGCACCGGGCTGGAGCATGAAACCATCCGGAAAGGCAAAGTCGATCCCTCGCGTGAAGACCAGTCCCGTGAGATCGAGCGTCCCCTCGGCACTCAAGTTGACCAACTCGAGGAACTCGGAATCCGGCCGGTCATCCGCCGGATGATACATGATTTCCGAGATGGCCAGATACTTTTCCACGGGACTGGGATTGCCCTCGTAAGCGGTTTCGGCGATCACCTGTCCCTGACGGTTTTTCAAAATCAAGGTCTCCCCCAAGTTGGAGAGATGCCCGCGATAATTTCCCTGCACGAAGTGCCCCTCGCCACCCGAAGGGCTGACTGGACGCGAGCGGAAGGCCACCACGTTGGGTGAAAGATAGAGCCGGTTTACGCCCGGAGTGAAGAGACTTCCCGCAGGGATTACCGTGCCCTCGTCAAAAACAAAATCCACCCCGCCTTCCAAAGTCCAGCCCGAAACATCGACCGCTGTCCGGTTCGGATTGATGAGTTGGATGTACTCGTGATCCTGGCTTCCCGTGTCGGGAGAAAAGGCGATCTCACCAAACTCGATGGACGGCGCATCCTCCTGAGTCGCCGGCAGGAGCGGTTCTCGTCCACCCGCCGAATAGGTGACGAAGAGATCCTCCCGCCGCTCCGGAAAGAAACGCTTCACGACATCGGGAGCGCTGCTGGGAACGTCGCCTTCGGCCTGGGCATACATTTCGTCCACCCGATTCTCGAAGCGGCGTTCTGCCAAGGGCGTCTCCTCGGGTTGCAACAATGTTTCCGCCAATGTGCGCAGGCGCCGCAGATACATCTGCTGCGTCACCGATTCGTTGAAGAGCGCGTCGTAGAGCCGGTTCCATTGATTGGCGTTCGTCTTCAGATACTTCTGACTGCCAAAAAAAGGATGCTTCAAATGCGGCCCCCCATCTCCCGTCACGCCAAAAGTCCAGTCCTTGTCCCAGGGAAAGATCGACCACTCACCATCTCCCAGAGTATCCTGATAAACGTAAAAGTTCTTGCGCACGTCATCGGCGTCCTGGGTGATGGAGCGCACGGCCAGGTAATTCATGACCTGTGGCAGATTGAGAGCGTCCATCAGGTAGGCTCTTCGCTCGGCTCCCTCCAGCGCCAGGCCGTCCACCAACTCTTGAAGACTCGAGAAATCCGTCTGGTCACCCGTCTTTTTCTCCACTCCCGTCGTCACATCGGCGAAAACCGGGTTCAAGTTGGAGCGCTGCACAAGCTTGTAGAGGTCTCCCAAGGGATCGTAGCCGTTGCGCTCCAAAAAATCGTCATCCACCTGCTCGATCAACACGCCCGTGCGATCTTCATCTCCGTTGAGACGCATCAACGTCAGGAACGACAAGCAGGACGCGTTCCCCGCCCAGCGATAAGTTTCAAAGGCCAGAGATTGCCGGAGAAAAGTGGGGTCTGAGCCTTGCGCGTTGAGGTTCAATTCGCTCACCGCCGGCATCTCTTCGTTCACATAAATCGGGTAGGCCTTGTTGAAGATGAATTTCTGCGAGTCGTTGTTCGTCGCTCCGCCTCGTTGTCTGACAAAAACGTTGTCGTAGAATCGTCCACCGTAAACCACCGAGGCCCGAGCACCCCGGCGCGCACGGCTGCCACCCTCGTCGTCGGTGTACCAGTGGAGGACCGGCAAATCCGTGTCGATCTCCGGCTCCACCTGCGCACCTAAATACCCCGCCGACTGGTCAATCCCATCCCGGTCGAGGAAGGGAGGAAATCGAGAGGGATTCCCGGCATCGTCCTCCGCCGTCACATACCAGCGCGCCACCGAACCCGCCGGGATCCTGGGCCCGAAGAGCGTGCTGCCGCTGACCACACCCGTGTAGACCCCATCTCCCGCCTCGGCGTCCCCGCCCGAACCATCGTCGACCATCACCACGGAAGACTCCGAATTGTGATCGACCCGGTGATGCAATTTCACCTCTCCCACCTCACCAACCCGAGCCTCCACGCGAGCGGTCACCGTGACGTCCTGACGGGGCAGGATCGACTCCGCCGGCGCGTGGGTGACGCCCGAAATCACCGGGCCAGGCAGGGCCAGCGCCGCGTTGGCCTCCCCGGGCGTTGGAGAGACGAGATAACCAACCCTCCCCGACTCATCCATCCCGAAGGACACATCATCGAACTGTGGCGCCGGTTGATAGGCCGTGGCCACTTCCCCATCCGGCCGCACCAAAGCCACAAACTCCCCTGGCGCCGACAGCCGGAAATTCGTGTGCCATTCGTCGTCGATGTCCCGTCGGTCCCACCCCGTCGCGAAAACGAGACGACGCTCCCCGGCCTGCAGACGCGCCCCGTCCGGAAATCGCCATTTCTCCAGACGGTCTTCCGCATCCGTCAGCGCCCATCCCTGCAGATCCACCGCGACATCGCCCGGATTGGAAATCTCGATCCAATCAGCAAATTCACCATCCTCGTCGCGAACCGTGCTCTCGTTTCGAGCCAAGAACTCCGTGAGGACAGCCTCGCCAAGAGTCCGCTCGGTCAAGGTCATCGAAATCAAGAACGCAAGCGAGAGAGTGGGAAAAGAGAATCGCTGACTCCACATCGAGCCAAGCTAGGGCAGCGAGCGCGAAAGGGCGAGACCAAATCAAATCGCACGGAACCGGAAGGTCCGGATTCGATATCTCAGGTGAGCGGGAGAAGGGGTCGTCTTCCCCCAGACCGCGCGACGGGCGCGAGGCTCCATCTCAATCCCACCAGCGATCGGGACAAACCTCAGAACGCGTGGAAACCCAGGGAAAGGCGGTCATCATCGGCCCCGCGTGTTATAGCGACGCCCACCCCAGCGTTGATCAATTCAGCCCTGCCGGGAAGACCCCGGGCGGAATCCTGTCGAGGCCGTTGACGAGATGATAATCATCATATTTTCGGTGATTGTGGGAGATTCACAAAAAAACGAGCCCCGCCGCCAACCGAGCTGTCGATCGAAACAGTCCCCTGCTGCGCCTCGATCGCCAATTTGGAAAATGTGAGGCCAATCCCGCAGGAGGCGGGCCGCTTCTCGACATCGCTCAGCTCCAACTGCCAGTAGGGCTCGAAAATCTCCCCGTGGTGCCGCGGATCGATACCCGATCCTTCATCGATGATCGCCACTCGCCATTCTTCTCCCCGTTGCTCCATCGTCACTCGAACCGGCGAATCCTCCGACGAATACTCAAGGGCATTTTGCAAGAGATGAACCAACGCCCTCTCGGTGAGATCGCGGTCGCAACTCACCAAAACCGGCGGCCTCTCACCTTCCACCCAGACCCTCTCTGCGGACAATCCCATCTGCGCCATCGATTCCGAGAGCAGTCGACGCAAAACCCATTCTTCAAGCACAAACGGCATGCGACATTCTTCCAGCCGCCTGGTGTCCACCATGTCATTGATCATCCGCCGCATGGGCGCACTCTGTTCGATCGTCGCGTGCACCAGTCGCTCGCGAACGGATTCCATCCGCTCCCTCTCGCGCTCGTCCCAGGAGGGTTGCCGGCAAACCTCGCTCAAGAGCAGATGAATGTTCAATCTCAATTCAAGCTCGTCGATTTGATAGGGCTTGGTGAGATAGTCGGAACCACCGATGTGAAAACCTTTGACCTTGTCGAAATCGTGATCCAGGGCACTCACGAAGATCACGGGCACTTGCTCAACCTTGGGATGTGCATTGAGTCGCCGACACACCTCGTAGCCATTCATGTCCGGCATGCAGATATCGAGCAGGATGATGTCCGGCCGGCGCTGAACCGCCGCTTCGATCGCTTGCGATCCCGAGGGCACCGTGCGCACCTCGTAACGGGTCGAAGCCAGCAGCTTGGCAAGTAGGTCAAGGTTGGCCACGTTGTCGTCGACCGCCAGCACATCAAAGGTCGAATCTGACAGCGTCGTGTTATCGTTCATGGGGCATTCGCAATCCAGGAATACCACAGCTTATGAAAATTACAATAAAATACAATAATCAGTTTTATTATTTTTTTAATATTTAGAAGAATTGGATCCACTCCGCGGCGAGTCCGCGTGGCCTCCGATCATCCGGTACCGCCCGCAGGTACCGCCGATCGCCATCTCCCCGTGCTCCTGGTATCACGATTTCCACTACCTCCCACACGCTCGAAAGCTCAACAATGAGAGCCCTCGCGCGAATGCGAATCGATCGCCAGAATCCATTTCGAAAAACGGCGGTCATGCCTTCTCGAGCACTTACATCATCTCCAGAAAGCAGACCGCGCCCGTCCATGCACCCGCCGCTCTTCCCATTCGTCTTCCTTGCCGGAGCCACCTGCTTGACAGTGCCAACCACCGCCGAGAATGCTCGCCGACCGAGCGAATTGACTTCACCCGTCTCGCCAAAGCCATGATGGATGGCGAACCACCCATTTCCCAGGCCACCGAGGCGACCAAGATCGACTTGCGTCGCCCCTCACCGCCAATCCAATCTATCCCTTGGCAGGGCGAAGGATCAACGCCAGGCCGGCAAGCGCTAACAGACACGCCGGATAAAACGTCAGGGAAGGAACGGTTCCAAAGATAAAATAGGCCGCCGTGCCGGCAAAGACGAACTGCGTCTGGCTGGCCACCGCGACGACCTGGCCTCGCAACCGCTTCATGGAGAAATTCAGCAAGCCGTGGCCAACCACCGTGGGAATCACGGCCAGGGCGAGCACCCAAGCCCACTGCCCCGCGGCCGGGAGCCATGGCTGTCCCAACACCGCCACCAGGAGAAAACTCACCGCGGCGCCCACGAGATAAAGAGGAGCGATGTAGAGCGCGAACCCCGGAAACCAGCGGCTGCGCTGCCGGGCCAAGGCAAGATAGAGGGACAGGAACATCATCGAACCGAGACAGATGAGGTCGCCCCGGGCCGTCGCCGGGGAAAACCGCACATCACCGCCGATCAGAATCAACAGGCCGAGCAAGGCCACCCCCGTTCCCCACCACTCCCGCCGGTTCACTTTTTCCTTCACCAAGAGGTAGAGCAGGACGGGGAGCACCACGGGCGCCATGTTGGCGATCAGGCTGGCGTTGGCGGTGGGCGTCCGGCGTGCTCCCTCGACCCAACTCACCAAATGGAGGGCGAAGACCAGCCCTGGCAGCAGGGTCAAGGTCAAACGGATCTCTCCCCTGGCCGGGGCGTGACTCCTCCACTCGTTCCACGCGAAGGGCAGCAGCATCGAGCCCGCCAGAAGCAGGCGCCAGGCCGTCAGCACGGCCGATGGCACGGTGCTGAGCTGGATGAAAAGCACGGCCGACGCAAGGGAAACCACCGCCAGGCAGAGCAGGAGCAAATCACGGAGGCGAGGCGCTGGGGTCATGACATGGATTCTGGCGATGGTAAAAACGCCTCGTTGACGGAAGCACGGGAATGGCCTACGTAAGCTCGCCTAATCAATGGAAAACGAGGCTACCCCAATCACTTTCGACTCGCTCGGGCTGTCAGAGCCGGTGATGAAGGCGGTGCGTGATTTGGGCTTCGAAAAACCCACCTCGATCCAAGCCCAGGCCATTCCCTTGGTCCTCGAAGGACGGGATTTGATCGGCGCCTCCCAGACGGGGACCGGGAAAACAGCCGCCTTCGGGCTCCCGGTTTTCTCTAACATGGAGAAGCACGGCAAGTTTCGTTGCCTGGTCCTTGAGCCGACGCGTGAACTCGCCGCCCAAGTCGAGGAACAGTTCCAAATCTATGGCAAGTACCTGGATCTCTCCACGGTTCTCCTGCGCGGCGGCGTGGGCTACAAACATCAGACAGACGCCCTGAAAAATGGGGTTGATGTGGTCATCGCCACACCGGGGCGCTTGTTAGATTTGTTCGATCGCAAGGTGCTGCACTTTCGCGACATCCGCTATCTCATCTTGGACGAGGTAGATCGAATGTTAGACATGGGATTTTTGCCTGATGTCCGCCGGATCGTCAGGCAGTGCAGCGAGGAACGACAGACCCTCTTTTTCTCGGCCACCATGCCGGCTGCCATCGAGAGCTTCGCCAAATGGGCCCTCACCAACCCGGCCGAGATCACCATCGGTCGCCGGGCCGCCGTGGCTGAAACCGTCACTCACGGTTTCTTTCCCGTGGCTTACGAGCAGCGGGACGACCTTCTCTTGGCTCTGCTTCGCAAGACCGATTATCACAGTGTGATGATCTTCACGCGCACCAAGGCGGAAGCCGACAAGCTCACCGTGCTCATGAAAAAGGAAGGTGAGTTCAAGGTCACGCCCATGCACTCGGATATTCCTCAGAAAGACCGGACGAAGGCGCTCAAGGGATTTCGTGACGGCACTTTCGACGTCATCGTGGCCACCGATTTGGCGGCTCGCGGGCTGGACATTTCCAATGTCACCCACGTGATCAATTACCGCGTTCCCGAGAACCCGGAGGATTACGTCCACCGGATCGGGCGCACCGGACGCGCCGAGAAGGAGGGAGACGCCTTCACCATTCTCGCCGGAGATGAACTGGAACACGCCCAGGCGATCGAACGCTACATTGGGCACCCGATCGAGCGGCGTCGGCTAGAGGGTTTCGACTACATCTACACGGCCATGCTGGATAACGAAACGCCCACGGGCGATGCTCTGAGACAGCGGCTCGGCATGAGAAGGAAGCGCACCGGAGGAAGAAGAAGGCGCCGTTAGGCCCGGCCCTCCCCCCTGGGAAATTTCTCGCCCGGCCACCGAAGCCCATGCGCGTGCTCTCCATCGATCCGGCACTCCGCAAGACGGGATACGCCATCCTGGAGGAACGCCCCCAACAGACCTACCGGACGCTCGGCTACGGTGTGATCCAGAATCAGGCGCGCCTGCGCCAATCCCTCTGCCTGGTTCAGATTCGGGAGACACTTTCCGGCGTCATCGCGAAGCATCATCCCGACTGCTGCGCCATCGAGGCCACGATCTATGTGCAAAGCTTCAAGACCGCCATCACCCTGGGAGCGGCCCGGGGGGCGGCCCTGCTGGCCGCGGCGGAGGCCGGCCTGAGCATCACCGAGTACGCCCCCCGCCGAGTCAAGCAGGCGGTCGTGGGCAAGGGTGGAGCCGACAAACGGCAGGTTGCTTACATGATGCGCGCTTTGTTAGAACTCACCGAAACCCCGGAACCGGACGCGGCGGACGCGCTGGCCATCGGTCTCGCGCATCTCTACGCCCAAGACCCGCGCCGAGCCCTCCGCCCCGCATCAAACAGCCTCTGATGGATTTCGAAATGAAATGAAACATCGATGGTTAGGCCGCGTGGAGTATTCCGCCGCTCTCCGGCTCCAGGAATCGCTGGTCCAATCCCGACGAGAAGGATCCATTGAAGACACCCTGCTGTTTCTCGAACATGAGCCCGTCTACACGATCGGTCGAACGCCGGACCGGTCCAGCTTGCCGCTTGATCCGCAGAAACTCCCCCACCCGCTCGTCGAGATCAACCGGGGAGGCAAGGCCACCTATCACGGCCCCGGGCAACTCGTCGTCTACCCGATCGTCGATCTCCGACAATACGGCCAAGATCTCCACGCCTACCTCCGCGCCCTCGAAAACGGCCTGCTCGCCCTCTGCGCGGACCTCGAAATCCCGGCCCATCGTCGCGAGGGCCTCACGGGCATCTGGGTCGGAAACCGCAAGTTGGCCTCCATCGGCGTCGGGGTTCGCCGCTGGATCACCATGCACGGGCTGGCGCTGAACGTGAACCGCGCGCTAGCCGGTTTTTCCGCCATCACCCCCTGCGGCATCGACGGCGTGACGATGACCTCGCTGGAAGATGAAGGCTCCTCGGAAACTTTCACCGTGGAAACCGTTGCGCGGCGCCTGCTCCCCTTTCTGGAGTCGGCCCTGCAGGCACTCTCTCCCGAATCCCGGCCGGCGAATTTGCCGGACACCGACCGTCCGCGATAGAGTATTTCCACCCGCAAAGCGTCCTCAATCATGCCCCTCGATCTCCCGGAAATCGCCACGCAAAGCACCGTCGACACGGAGAAAATGTGGCAGGTCGTTCTCCTGGACGACGATGACCACAGCTACGACTACGTCATCGAAATGCTCATGGCCATCTTCGGCCATTCCATGGACCTCGCCTACCGCATGGCCTGCGAGGTCGACAGCAAAAAGCGAGTCATCGTCGACGTCGACTCCAAAAAACGGGCCCAGGCCAAGTGCGATCGCATCCGCGCCTACGGGCCCGACAAGCGGATGGAGAGAAGCCGCGGAAGCATGTCGTCTGTCATTGAACCGATCGAGTGAACATGCCAAGCTCGGCAATGGGTCAATGGCAGCAAGAACAATTCGACATGGTGGTTCCCACCCGAATCATCCCCGCAAAAAAGAAAACCTTTCGACGGAAAAAAGCGCCCCCGCGCCCGAGCGTCGCCCTGGCCAAAGAACTGCTCGCGTTCAACGAATTTGGGAAGGAAACCGTCACCTTCGACATTCAGGTCGGCGGCCGAAGTGTCCCCGCGTTCGTCAACGAGTTCTGGACCGCCGGACAGCGCCAAGCCAACAGTCTGCACGAGGTTTCCTATCGAGCCTGCTTCAAGCCCCAACTTCCGCGATTCTTCATCGAGCGCCTCACCAAGCCCGAAGAGATTGTCTACGATCCATTCATGGGCCGCGGCACGACCCCGGTGGAGGCCCTGCTGCTGGGCCGTGTGCCCATGGGTTGCGACATCAATCCGCTGAGCGTCATTCTCACCTCCGGGCGCTTGAACGTCCCCTCCCTCCAAGCCATTGACGAGCGGCTGCGGACTTTGGACCTGGACCAGCCGGCCTTGATGCCCGAGGAACCTCTCCACTTTTACCATCCCCTTGTTCTCACCCGCCTCTGCAACCTCCGGCAATACTTTGCCGAGCGCCGCCGCACAGGTTCACTCGATCGCGTGGATGAGTGGATCCAGATGGTGGCCACCAACCGGCTGACCGGGCATTCCCCCGGCTTTTTCTCCGTGCGCACGATGCCGCCTAACCAGGCCGTTTCAGTCAAATCACAAATCAAGATCAACGCGAAACACGCTCAAACGCCTCCTGACAAAGATTTCGCCGCCATCATCCTCAAGAAAAGCCGTTCGCTTCTCAAAGGAATCGACGAGGACATTCTCGCGAAAATGAAAGCCCTCTCGGGCAAAGCCTTGCTTCTGACCGCTTCCTGCGACGACACGCCCGGAATTCCGGATGATTCCGTGAGTCTGGTGGTCACTTCACCGCCGTTTCTCAATATTGTCGCCTACGAACTCGACAACTGGCTGCGCTGCTGGTTCAACAGCATCGATCCCAAGAATGTGGCCATCTGGCAGATTCAAAAGCCCGCTCAATGGCAAGCCCGCATGACGACGGTCTTCCAAGAGCTTCGCCGCATTCTCCGGCCAGAAGGCCACGTCGCGTTTGAAGTCGGCGAAATCGACAGTGGCCGGCTCAAGCTTGAGGAATTGGTGATTCCCGCAGCCGTCCAGACCGGCCTGGAAGTCGAGCTCGTCTTGATCAACGATCAAAACTTCACCAAAACCTCCAACTGCTGGGGCATCTCCAATCAAACAAAGGGCACCAACACCAATCGGGTGGTGCTTCTGCGACGGCCGGATGCGTCCACGCCCTGATCACTCGATCAGTCATCACTGAGATCTGCCGGCTACCCGGAGCTTTCCTCCACGCCATAGAGAGCGTCGACGACGGCCAAGACCTTGGCCGTCGGGAAGGCACTCAGCTCGAGCTGGTTCATCACATAGGCAAAACCCACTCCTCGATCTGGATCGGCAAAGGCCAGACTGCCGACGGCACCGGGATGTCCGAAATCCCTGACATTTTTCCAAAAAGAGCGCGCTTCTTGTTGCCCGATGCATCCACCGGATCCTTCATGAATCCCGGTCCAAATGCCGTTTCCCGCAGGAGCACACGATCCCATCCCTGGATCAAGGGCGTCTCCATGGCTCCCAATGTCACCCTGTCAAAGAAGGTGAGACCCGCACAGCGCCCCCCCCGACGCCAGGGTGGCGTAAAAGGCCGCCAAGCCGCGGGCCGAGGCCAAGCCACCCATCGCCGCATTGCCCACCCGCCAGGCATCTGGCCGGTTGAGCTCTCGCACGCCCCGCCAGCCCTGAGGAGAGGAAAAGGCTCTCGCCGTAAGACTCCCGTCCTTCGTCAAGGCCCGGTAAAACGGCGCCTCCTCGACGCTCTGCCGCTCCGGGATGCGCGCCGGATAGATCGTGGCCACGCGCGCCTCCTCCGCCGCAGGCAGCCCAATCCACACATCCCAACCCAGTGGGTCCGCCAGCTCCTCCCTCCAGTAATTCCCCAGCGAAGACGCCCCGGTCACCCGGCGCAGGATTTCATCCACCAGGAAACCGAAAGTCCGTGGATGGTAACCATGTCCCTCGCCCGGTCGCCAGAGGGGACGCTGCCGCTCCAAGGCCGCCACCACGGCAGCGTGGTCATCCATGCGCGCAGGCAAATCCAGGGCGGCCAAACCGCCCTGATGACTGAGCACTTCGGCAATCGTCACGCCCTCCTTGCCGCCGGAGCCGAAAGCTGGCCAGACATCGGTCACCGGGCGCTCCAGGGGAATCCCTTCCCGCCGAAGCGCGTGCAGGCAGGCAGCCGCTGCCGGACCTTTCGTGCAGGAAAAGACCGGGGCCAGGGTCTCGTCGGTCCACGGGGATCGGCCCTCTCGGTCCGTCGAACCGAGGGCGAGATGAAAGCGTTCGCGCTCCCCTTCCCAAACCGAGACCGCGCCGCCCACCATGCCCCCGCTCTCGAACGACGCCACCAGTTCTCTCTCGAGAGCGGCAAGACGATCGTCGCTGAAAGTTGAGTGCGCCGGCATGGGAAAAGTGCTTGCAGGTCCGAATCTTTGCGTCCATGCTCCGCGCTCCACATCCCCGCGAACCGCTTCGGGAACCGCCATTTTCAAACGAATTTCGTCATGCAAGTAAGAGCTTCCGTCAAGAGATTGAGCGCCGACTGTCAAATCGTGAAGCGTCGCGGAGTGCTTTATGTGATCTGCAAGAAGAACCCACGTCTCAAGCAGAAGCAGAAGTGCAGCCCCCGCAACCAGACCAGCGCTCGCCGCCAGAACTGGCGCCGCCGCCGCCTGGGAGCGCCCCACAAGGCATGGAAGCAACGCTAGGCGAGGCTTTTTCGTCCGCTTTCCTCTGTTCCACCCGCTCGGGAAGCGAAGCGCTTTCGCTCCGAAATCCCGTCTTGGCAACAGGCACCCACGACGTCGTCTTGCACCGGCGGCGATGGTGGCGCATGCTGCAAGGATGCGCCCGCTCCCATTGCTTGCTCTGGCCAAAGCCCTGGCTCTGACTCTCCCACTCGCCACGGCGGTCTCCGCCCAGGACGAGGCCCCCGCCTTGGTCTCTGGTCCGGCCGCCGGCTTTCCTCTCCACCCGATCAGCGTCTACGCAGAGCGCGGGCCCTTCGCCGGCCAGGAGTTCAATGCCGCCGAGAAAGTGGGCGATGCGCCCGCCGCCTTCCTCTTCATTCACGACCTCTCCCGCAATACGGCACCGGTCATCCGCGAACTGGATCGCCTCGGCAAAGACCACGCCGTCTTGGGTTTCGAATGGTTTTCCATCATCCTCAATGCCGATCGCACCGAGGGGGAGAACCTGCTCAAATGCGTCAATGGCTCGCTCAGGCTGCATCGGCCCATGATCCTCAGTCTCGACGGCTTGGAAGGTCCCGGTGACTACGCCCTGAATCGCCGCTGCACCCTCACTCTCGTTCTCGCCAAGGAGGGGAAAGTCACGGAATCCATCGCGCTCACGGATACCGGACCGGGCGACTTTCCCAAACTGCACGCCTGGGTGGAGAGCGTTGCCGGATCCATCCCGGAAGACGAGTCTACCCTGCGAGATCTGATTGAAGATCGCCTTCCGGAGGATCACCAGGCCCTTCGCTGGCTCGCCGTCGACCAGACCGTGGAACTCCGCCGGCTGCGTCAACGCCTCGCGGAGACCCTTGAGATGAGTCGGGGCCAGGGCATGATGCGCCAACGCCCCGGCCAGAATCGGCCAGACCGTGGACAATCGGAAAGGGGAAATGCGGCGAGAGGCGAAGGCTCTCCCGACGAGAATCTGGACCGCCCTCAGAGGGAGGGACGCCCTCCCGAAGATCCCGAGCTCAACCAGGCACTCCAACAGTTCATTCGCAAGACCAACGACGACGCCCGAGCCGACGAGATCATGAAATCGATCGAAGCTCGCGCGGCTAAATCGGCGGCACTCCGATCGGAAGCCGTCGAGATGTTCAAGCTGATGCTCAGTTTTCCCGACCGCTACGGAACGGCCTACGCGCAGAAGTTGGCCGAGTCCTTTCTCAAAGACCATGCCGAGTCGTCGTCTCCAGAGTAGCGGAAAGACCCCGGCGAAGCCGGTCCTTGTGCTAGCGCTCACTCTGGGAGGGCTGTTTGCCTCCTTCCCTGCCGGTCACGCTCGCGCCGAGCCGGCAGCCTCTCTCCCCCATCATTTCCAATTCCGATACGACATCGCGCCGCTCCTGGCGCGGCACGGCTGCGCGGCGGCAGACTGCCACGGCGGGGCCACCGGAAGAGCAAACTTCAAGCTCTCGCTCTTTGCCACCGATGCCAGGGCGGATCACCGCGCGATCACCGAGGATCTCGACGGCCGCCGCGTGGACTGGTCGACCCATCGCAAAGTCTTCTCTTGAGGAAGCCCAGTCGTCAGCTCAAACACGAGGGCGGCAAGGTCTTCTCGCGAGCGGACGATGCCTATCAATTGCTCGAGCAGTGGATTCGCGAGGGCGCGCCCTACCAGCGCGGTCAGCCGCACGCATTGGAGAGCCTCGCCATTGAGGGGATCGACCGGCGCAAACTCGAGGTCACCGCGACCTTCCGCTTCCCCGACGGTCGGCAGGTCAGCCGGAACGTGACCCAGCTCAGCCGATTCTCCAGCACCAACGCCCTCACGGCCGCGGTCAACGAGTGGGGTGAAGTGAGCGTTGTGCATCCGGGAATCGCCTGGATCACGGCAAGTTACGCGGGCCTCTCGGAGCGGGTGCCGATTGTCCTGCCATTTTCCCCGTTCAAAATCCAACCGGGGAGACAGAGTCCGAGCCGTCTTTCCAACACCCCGTCGATCAGGCCTGGATCGCCTCCCTTCATCCACTCGGGCTCTCCCCGGCCCCGCCGGCGTCTCCGCGAATCCTGGCGCGCCGTCTCTACCTCGATCTCGCCGGGCGCATCCCCTCTCCCCACGAGGTCAGCCGCTTTCTCGATCACCCCGACTCAAGACGGGTTTCCATCACCGTCGACGAGCTTCTCCAGGCTCCCAGTTTCATTGAGGCGATGGCACCCCGGTTGTGGGAATGGTTCGAAATCCCCGCGCCCGAATCGGAGGACGGACCCCGGCGAAAAACCCATCAGAATCTTCGCGAACGGTTAGAGGAGTGGCTCCGGGCCGATCAATCGTTCGATCGCCTTGCCGAAATCGTCGTCACTCCAGGCGAAGGCGATTTTCTCAATCGTCTCGAGGACCCGAGGGACCGTGCAGAGTTCTACGGGCGCTCTCTCCTCGGCCTCCGTATCGGCTGCGCACGCTGTCACAATCACCCTCTGGACCGGTGGAAACAGGACGATCATCTGCGCTTCTCCGCGTGGTTCGCCACTCCCCGGCCATCCCCGACGGAACCTGGCAAACTCATTCGCGGAAAGTTCTTCCTTCCCGGAAACCGCGCCGCCGTCTCCCCCGCCCTGCTCCCGCTCTCACACAGTCAAGAAGAGGAAGCCAACACTCTTCGGGCCCTCGACCGTCCCTCTCACGAAATCCTTCAAGACTTCCTTCTCCAGTCCGGACGACCGGCATTTCAACGCAACGCCGCCAATCGCGTTTTCGGGTGGTTGACCGGCCGACTGCTCGTTGATCCCGCGGACGACCATCGCCTGACCAACCCCGCCCTCCACGTGTCCATCCTCACCGCTCTCAGCGATGGCTCCTGGTCCACCCTGAGAGAATTGGTCCGGTTCGTGGTGACCACGCGACTCTATCAAGTCACCAGTGAACCCGCCGCGAAACGCCCCCTCTCGCAAGATCCTTCCCGGCAATACCTGGCTCGGCGGGAAGCGGTTCCCCTCACCGCACGACAGCGCACCGCGTCCATCCAGCAGGCCCTGGGCATCCCCGTGGCGTCCCTGCCGGAAGCCGAGTCACCCCTGGCACGTCAACTGGCACACCTCAACGATGCCCGGTGGCAGGCAGCCCTCAACGAACTGGGAAACTCTTTGGAGGGCCTCGCGTTGTTCGAACCAGACCCACACCAGCGCCTTTCGGCGCTCTTCGAACTGATCCTCTCGCGCCCTCCCACTCCAGAGGAAAAATCCGCCTTCATCGATGCCACGGCCGACCTCTCCGCCATGCGAGACCTCGCCTTTGCCCTCCTCAACTCCAGGGAATTCGGCTCCAAACGCTGACACCAAACCCTCGGCGATCGCGCCAAGCCTACTCTTCTTCAAAGAAAACCTCGCTTCGTGCCGCCTCACTGGAGCGATCCACACTCACCGTCTCCGGGTTGAGCTCACTCGGGTCTTACAGATCAGCCAGCCGATCGCCCCAGCGCACGCGGTCCCAGTCGATCACATAATCATCGCAATCGACGCCGATCTGACGCATCAGCCGCGAGCGGGCCGCCGCCCGGGTGTCTCGCGGAGGCGCCTGCTGGCAATGTTTCTGATCCGTCTCCAAGGCTCGGCTCCAGAATCCTTCCTTCGCCAGAACGTGAGCCAGACTTCGGTCGCGACTCACCTGGTGATACTCAAGATCCTGCGCCTCCAATCAGGGATCTCGCATGGTCAGGCCCTCGGACTGACAAAATCGCTGAAAAAGCTCGGCCTTCGTGCACCAATCGAGCAAACCCACCAGCCCCTCTCCACTCCCGGTCAGGAGGGCGGCGTTGACTTCCTCCCACAGATCGAAGACGGCATCCGTCTCCTCACCTCGGCCGCGAAATGCTCGCTCGGCAGTCTCCCGGAACGACTCCAGGATCTCCACCGCGTCACCCTCGCCAACCGACGATGCCAGCGCCACCCTCCAGGGCCCACACGGCTGGTAGGAGAGCCGCTTGATCGTCGCCACGGGATCGCGCAGGCGTAACGCTGGAAGGCCATGGGACTCCCACAGATCCAGAACCAGTGCGGTGGTCCCAACCTTGAAAAAGGTGGCCGACGGCAGGACGTTCGTGTCTCCATGCAAGAGATGGAGCCGCCGAAAGCGCGCCGGATCGGCCAGGGGTTCATCGCGCGTGTTGATGATGGCGCGGTTTCCCTGCACCCAGCTAAAAAAATCATTCTCCACATAGTCCGCCCACTGCGTGATCTGAAATCCCTCCAACCCATTCCGTTCCCGCTCTTCCACGCGCGGACACTGCACGGCCATTCCACCCACTCGCCCCGCTCCCGTGTAGAGGCTTCTCAAGGTCAGGAAGGCGAGCAGGGTGCTCGACCAGGTAACACTCCACACCCCTGACTGCGTGTAGAGGCTTCTCAAGGTCAGGAAGGCGAGCAGGGAGTAAACCGCCTCCTCGGAAACAGAGATATCCCTTCGGGTCGAGTAGTTTTCGTGACAGCCGAAAGTGGCTCCCGTGTGGTGGTCAATGTTATTGCGAATGAAACTCACGCTTCCCTTGAGCCCCAGTTCTTCCAGCGCCATTTCGAGCATTGCATCACCCGCCCGGTCATATTGCACCACCTCCGAATAGCGGCGGCACTCCGGGGTGCAGATTTCCAGATGTCCCATGTCCTCGTAGACGCGCCCCCCGTTGAACAAAAAACCGCCGTTGCCCGGCGGCTCATCAAAGTCCCGGTGATGCTGGTCGATCAGCCCAAAGCGACGGTTCTCAAAAAACCAATCCCGCAGGCGTCCGATCACCTGATAGACCGACATACTCTCCTCCACGAGGCAGCCATACTCCGTCTCCAAACCGACGAGACGCCGCGATTCAGACATCGACGTTCAGCGCACGATACTTGACCCGGCCCTCGACGCGCCGGTCGAGCAAGGCCATCTCGATCACCCGGCCCTGCAGATCGAGGTCGGCCGCACGAATCACCCTCAAATCGTTCCCAATGCGCTGCCCCTCGCTGATCGCTCGCCACATCGTCAGGAACAAATCCACCGTGCGGAGCCGGTTGCTGTGAGGACGAAGCCGCTTCTTCAGCCATTCTTTGGCCTGTGTGGCGGCCGCCTTGTTGGCCGATATCACGGCCAAGCCGTCATTCACCGAGGCAAAATTCCCGTCGTATCCGAACTCTATCAGAACGTCGTCTTCCGGAGTATCTCCCACTTCGGCGAAGACTCCCTCGACGATCAAAGGAGGCTGGAACACGCTCTCAAAACTGTCTTTCAAGGCGGGACTGAGCGAGTAACTCATCAGACGGCGCAGGGTCACGTCCTCGGGGGACCGATTGAATCCCTCGAGGTGAGCCGCCTCGATGGCCATCTGCCGGATTTTTTCGATGTCCACCGGATTGCCCAGAGCGACGATGGCCTGGTGGTCATAGATCTCGAACACCTTCGACTGCCCCAGTCCCACGCCAACGAGCAGGACCCCTTCGGGCCGGGAAATCGCAAAAACCGGTGTCGCGTGAGAGAGTTGGTCCCTGACATATTCCCCGCAATCCCTGACCGCTTCCAGCCACTGAAAAAGTTCTCCCTGCATCAATCGACCGCTTTCTTGCGCGAAGTTTTCTCCGGATGCTCCCACCAAGCGGCCTTCTCGGACTCCGTCACCCGACGCAATTCTCCCGGCTTGAGGCTGTAAATCGTGGCAAAACGGCCCCCGGAAGGATCGACACCGCCCGTCGCCGAGTCGAACCGGGATGCTGTCGCCAGCAAGCGCAAGGCGAGAAGCGTCGCCTGTTTGATATCCATCTCACAGGGCCGCGGGGAACCCCAATACTCCAGAAAACTGAGCACGCTCTTCACGTTGAGCGAGCCGGAACCTGAAGCGGCGAAGTTCGCCGTCTCGAACTGCGCCCCCATCGGATCGAAAAACGATATCGACGCTTCCGATTTCGTCTTCGAACGGTCCACCCCCGCGAAGATCGGGAACACGGTTCCCACGCCCTGGAGCACGGCCGGAAGATTCTCTTTGAGAAGACGCGAGAGAGCACGCGTTTTTGCCTGCAAGCTCATCGATTGCAATTGGCTTCTCCGATAGAACTCAAAACTCGTCTCCAATGTGCGCACCATTTCAAGAGCCACCGCCGGAGAACCGGCAATCGCCATGAGCGACTCGCCGTCGAGCGGAAGAATTTTTTCCACGCGATCGGAATAGATCAAATTGTCCGAGGTCGCCCGATGATCGCCCGCCACCAAGACGCCTTGACGATAATGAAAGGCGACCACCGTGGTCGCCTCGAGGCGGTGTCCCTGGAGACCCGCCGAGTCGCCCACAGCCAGCCGCTTCAACGGGTTCTCGGGAAGCAGCCGGAGAGAAAGTCGCCGTCCATCTCAATCCCGTCTCACTGGCCCGTGCGCTGACGATACCGCCTGGCCTGATCCTGATCCACCTTTCGCATGCGCTTGAGCAACTCATCGGTATCGGGCTTGTCCACCCTCGGAGATGTGGGAGCGTCATCGGGGCCGTCCCCTCCGCCGCCGGAGCGCGGCGCTGGAGGGCGCGATCTTCTGGCTCCTTCAGGCATGAAAGGATCTTAATCGCTCTCGACCCGTTTTGCAAAAGGTAGCGATTCGAGATCGCGGATGTTCTCCGCCCGCTGGATCACCGCCACCGCTCGCCGCACTTCTCCAGCATCAAACAAGGCCTCCAGGTCCAGCCGTAACGCGAAATCCTTCTCGCTCAGCGTCACATGCGCCCACTGAGCCGATACCACGCGATCGCCGAATCGGCGCACGCAGAGGCCACGGACGGCGGCGCGCGTGTCCTCAGGGGCCGCGAAGGCCAAGGCCTCGTCGAAGGAAAGCTCTAACGGACAGGCAACCCGTCCCTCATCCCGCAAGCCGTAGAACAGCCCCTCCGATTCATCGAGCAAATGATAGGATAGATCCAGGCTCAAAAGCAGGGGGTCTTCTTCCCCGATATCCTGCGCCTCGCGAAAATTCGAGATGATCTGGTACTTGGCGACCCAATCGAGGCAGTCGGCCAAGGTGCGAGGATCTATCTCAAGCTCATCGAGCACTCGCTCCCAGTCCTCCAACCGAAAACCGTCACTGGGTTCCACATCACAAGAACGCACCAGTTCCAAATACCGCCGCTGCACCTCAATGGCCGTGACCGTCTTTCCGTCGACCAGATCACACGGCCATTCCCAGGACCTGTCGTGCGAGATCTCCCGCATCGTGCCCACCGGGTCTTCCAACTGCGGAATCATGGCCGGATCCACCCGCGACAACATCGCCAGGACCGCCGCCGTCGTGCCGATCTTCAAATAGGTGCTGTAGGGCGCCATGTTAGCATCCCCACAAATGACATGAAATCGGCGCCATCGCCGCACCTCCGCGTGCGGCTCATCCCGGGTATTCACCAGGGGCCGCCGCTGCATCGTGTCGACACTCTCCTCGACCGAGAAAAAGTCGCTCCGTTGCGCGATCTGAAAACCCGGACCCTCAAAGGCATCCTCCCGCTCCCAGGCAAACTTGCCGGCTCCGGCGAAGATCTGGCGCGTCGCGAGAAAGGCCCGCATCCCCAGACTCAGCCGCTCCCAGGGAAGTTCCCGGGGCACCAGATAATTCTCGTGACAGCCGTAGCTGTGCCCCAGAAAATCGGTGTTGTTCTTGTAGAGCCTGACCCGCCCCTCGGTGGAATCCGCCGTCGCACGCGAGAGAGTGGAGGCCGCCTCCATCATGAGGCGATCGCCCAGACGATCCTGGACGAGCAAATCGCGCAGGCGGCCGCATTCCGGCGTGCAATACTCGGAGTGGGCATGGTCATTGTAGAGCCGGGCCCCGTTCGATAGCACCCAGTCACTCTTGATCTCCGAGAAGCTCAACGGCCTCGCGGCGTCCCCGGCGAAATACTCCGCTTCATCGAAGTCCTGGCGCAGGGACTGAACGCGGAAGCCTCTGGCATCGACGTGAGGGTCCTCGGCCGCATAGTCCCAACACATCCGCACCCCTGTCTCGCGAGCCGCCTTGACCAAGGCGATGGACTCCGCCACCACGTCGTAATCGGGACCCGGCCGCTCGCGAGTGATCCCGTATTCCGTCTCGAGGCCATAGAGAAGCGAGGGACTCCCCGAACTCATGCCGCCCGCAAACTTCTCCTCAAACTATCGAGATCTTGATGAACCCGCTTTTCCCTCGCCGCGAGGGCTTGATCGGCCTTGCCCCCGCGCCCACCGTGCTGCCAACGCAAGACTCCGGGCCCCGTCAGGCGCAGGCACTCCGCCAGCCGACCCATGGCATGATCCAACCGGGCATCCCCATGATGGTGACTGAGAACCGCGACCAGACGGTCACACTGCTCCGCCGCGTTGAACAACTTCGACAGGGGATCCTCCGCATGAGCACCCTCCTCGCCATCCGACCAAGCCTCCAGTTGGTGTCGCAGATTGCGGAAAAAAAGCATGACCTCTGCCACGTCATGCTGTTGTGGCGTCCCCAGGTGCCGCTTCTGATAACTCGGGAGAACCTCCTCAATATCCGCGATGATCTCGAAGAGGATCTGCCGACACCGGCTCAACTCGCTCGTCAACCGACGCGCCTTCATCATGATCGCAATTTAGCCCCTTCGTGAGGTCAGGGCAAATCGAGGCCCCAGCCAAGGCGAGAAAGTACCCGTTCCTCCGCTGGGCAAAGCTTGCGCTTTCGAAGTTTGATTTTATAGCGATGCGCACGACCATTTGGTCGGGGAACCGTCTAGAATCACCATGAACACTGAATCGACTACCTCCAACAAAACCGCTGAAACGGCTGCGGGCGAACGCGGCGAGCTGATGACCGGTGCTGAAATTCTCGTGCGCTGCCTGGAGCGCGAAGGGGTCGAGGTCATATTCGCCTACCCAGGCGGAGCCAGCATGCCGATTCATCAGGCTCTCACCGCGTCGAAGCAGATCCGCACCATCCTGCCGCGCCACGAACAGGGCGGCTCCTTCGCGGCGGAGGGATACGCACGCGCCACCGGCAAAGTGGGCGTTTGCATGGCCACTTCCGGGCCCGGTGCCACCAACATGGTGACCGCCATCGCCGATGCCTTCCTCGACAGCACGCCCCTGGTGACCATCTCCGGTCAGGTCCCGCAATTCATGATCGGGCGCGGCGCCTTTCAGGAAACCGATTTTTTCGGCATGACCCTTCCGGCGGTGAAGCACAGCTATCTCGTCACCGATATCAATGAAATCCCTCGGATCGTCAAAGAGGCCTTCTACATCGCCAACAGCGGCCGCCCGGGGCCCGTGGTGATCGACATGCCCAAGGACGTACAGGAAGCCAAGGCGCAACCCATCTTCCCGAAGAAGATCCAGCTTCGAGGCTACGATCCTTCCAGACCCCTGGATGACCTGGCCCTCAACGAAATCATCGGTTTGATCAAGGGCTCCAAACGGCCGATGATTTACTGCGGCGGCGGCATCGTTTCCTCCAGAGCGGAAGAAGCTCTCAAGGAGTTCGTCGAACGCGCTGGCATCCCCGTGGCCACCACTCTGATGGGAATCGGTTCCTTCCCCGAAAACCACGATCTCGCGCTCAAGTGGCTGGGCATGCACGGCACCGTCTACGCCAACAACGCGGTCAACGAGGCCGATCTCTTGCTGGCCCTCGGTGTGCGCTTCGATGATCGCGTCACCGGTAAAGTGGCCGAGTTCGCCAAGCACGGCACGATCGTTCACATCGACATCGACAACTCCGAAATCAACAAGAACAAGGTCGTCCGCCTGCCCATTCTCGCCGACGTCCGGGAAGCCCTGGAGCGCCTCAATCAGCTGCTGCAGAACGCCGGGTCCAAGCCGCAATCCACCGGTCACCAGCAGTTCCCGGAATGGTATGGCAAGATCGCCCGCTGGAAGGAAGATTTCCCCCTCTGCTACGAAGATCCCAATCCCAAACTGATCCCGCCTCAGTATCCCATCGAGCAGCTCTACGATCTCACCAAGGGCGAGTTGATCGTCACCACGGGAGTGGGCCAGCACCAGATGTGGGCCGGCCAATACTACCAATTCGATCACACCCGCCGCTTCATCACGTCCGCCGGCCTCGGCTCCATGGGCTATGGATACCCGGCGGCCCTCGGCGCCAAGGTCGCTTTCCCCGATCTCGAAGTCGTGGACATTGACGGTGACGGCTCCTTTCTCATGAACGTCCAGGAACTGGCCACGGCCAAGGCCGAGAACATCGCCGCCAAAGCCCTCATTCTCAACAACCAGCACCTCGGCATGGTGGTGCAATGGGAGGATCTCAAGTATGAGAGCAATCGAGCCCACACCTACCTCGGCAAGCCCGATGCGCCGACCGACATCTATCCCGATTATGTGAAGATGTGTGAAGCCTTCGGCGTCACCTGTGAACGGGTGCTCGATCGGGCCGAAGTGCGTCCGGCTCTGGAGCGCATGCTAGCGGCGAAGGAACCCTACGTTCTCGACGTCATCGTGCCCTACACCGAACACGTGCTCCCGATGATCCCCGGCGGGATGACTTACAAGGATGTCATCACGAAACGAATCGGCGAAAAGTACAAGCCGGCCGCGAACAAACACGTCCCCACCGCTCTCTAGCCGAACGATCATTCCCATCCATCCGTCCGCGCGAGAACACCTCGCAGGCAGGCAGGCGAGCCCGGGGTTCTGAGTCGCCCCCTTCGTCGACCTCTCTCCTGCACCCGAACGCGACGCTCATCGCCATCCTCAGCGACAGTCACGATCGGCTGGATTACCTGGAAGCCGTGCTCGCCTCCGTGAAGCGCACGGAAGCGCAGGCGCTCTGCTTCCTGGGCGATTTCTGCGCGCCGTTCACCCTCGCGGCGCTGGCAGAGGGCTTTCCCCATCCCATTCACGCCGTGCTGGGGAGCAACGACGGCGACGTGTTTCTCCTCACGCAGGTGGCCTCAAAGCACCCCCACCTCACCCTTCACCATCCCCTCGCGGAGTTGGAGATCGACGGTGTGAGAATCGCCCTGCAGCATTACCCGGAACTCGGCAAGCGCTTGGCTGAGAGCCAAGCCTACGACGCCGTCTTCTCGGGACATGATCACCAGCGCTATTCGCACCGGATGGGCTCCTCGGAGAAATCCACGCTATGGGCCAATCCAGGCGAAATCATGGGTCGATTCGGCACCGTGAGCTATGGCCTCTTCGACACGAGCACCCGTGCTTTCGAGCACGTGGAAGTCGCCGCGAACACCGCTTAACCAGTTCTCAATCCCCCGCCGTCTCATCGATCGGCTGGATCAAGACAAACGGCGAGACCACCTGGCACTCGAAGATCGCCTGGATTGACTCCCAGTAATCACCGTGCCACCGCGAGGGCTTGAGCAAATCCCCCTTTTTCAGCCACGTCTTCACACGATCACTCTCGTCCCTCGCAAAGGCACGACTCACTTCTCCCAGGTCGAGGGCGGGATCCGCGTAAATCAGCGTCCCCGCTTCCAAATGTTTCTTGAGATCCTCCCAGGAAGCCCGCCCAGAATACTTGGCGAGTTTCTCTTCGAGCGTCGCACAGTCCTCACCCAGGATCTCATAGCGCATGGGTTCGGCGTCTTCCTTGGCCGGATCTCCCATGCTTCCATCCCTCCACATCTTCCCGTCCTCGCGCAAGCCCCATCTGGCAGAAACGCCGACGTTCTCCTCTTTCCGCACGGGGACGGATGCCAAAAAGAAACCCGTGCGGCTACTCAGGCGAAGCCGCACGGGTTTGCTCGTCAAAAAAGTTGGGTTCGCAAGACCGCTTCCATGAACCACCGGAAGCGCCTCGCCAGGCGAAATCCATCGATCAGCTCGCCATGTCTTTCAGCTTCTTCAAGGGCCGAACCTTCACGGCGATCGATGCCGGCTTCGCTTTGAACATGGTTTCCTCACCGGTGAAAGGATTGATACCCTTGCGCGCCTTGGTCGCCGGCTTCTTCACGGTGGCGATCTTCAAGAGCCCCAGGAGGACAAACTCGCCCACTGAACGCTTCTTGATGTGCAACTCGATCACATCCGTCAGCCCGTCGAGCACGGCCGCAACCTGCCTCCGGGTGAGTTCGGTGTCCTCTGCGATCGCATCCAAGATTTGAGTCTTGGTGTATTTTTCCTTAACGGTAGATGGTTTCTTTGCCACGATTTATTGGATGGTTTGATTTGGAAAGCGCCTTCTCATGCCCAAGCTTCGCCGTTTCAACAAGCTCTTTTTTCCAAAAACCCCTATTTTTTGAAGTCGGAGGCGGCCCTCACTGCCTTACGAGAAATCCTCATGGACCGCCAGGTCGTCCTGACACGTATCGCCAAAGCCCGCGCCCTCATCAATCAAGGTGAACTGCGCGTCGATCGTGAAATTCTCGACGACGCCCCTCATCTCCAAATCGTGGCCAATGTCGCCATTGGCACCGACAACCTCGACACCGAGGCCATGGCCGCGCGGGGCGTCTAGGCCACCAACGCGCCCGATGCCTTCACCGAATCGACCGCCGATGCCACCATGGCGTTGATCCTCGCCACCACGCGTCGCCTCGTCGAAGGCGACCGTTACCTCCAAACCGCCCAGTGGCCCGTCGACGGCATGCGGCCCTCGCTCTGGGAGGGGCTATTGTTAGGAAAGCTCACTTTGGGGCTGATCGGCTTCGGCAAGATCGGCCAGGCCGTCGCCAGGCGAGCAGCGGCGTTCGGCATGAACATCATTCATACCCGCTCCCGGCCCGACGGCAGCGCCCGCTACCGCGCCCTCGACGAACTCATCCGCCAGGCCGATGTCGTCAGCCTCCACACGCCCCTCACGGGGCAAACGAGGAACCTGATAGACGCCGCCCGTCTGGCCGCGATGAAACCCGGCAGCTACCTGATCAACCTCGGACGAGGTGCCGTGGTGGACGAGGAGGCCCTGGCGGATGCACTGGCGAGCGAGCACCTGGCGGGCGCCGGTCTCGACGTCTTCTCACGGGAGCCCCACATCGGTCATGAACTGCTGGCTTTGCCCAACGTCGTCCTGACTCCTCACCTCGAGGGAGCGGCCACTCAGGCGCGGCTGAAGGCGCGCGCCCAAGCGGCGGAGAACGTCGCCTGAGTTCTCCAAGGCCGTCCCCCGCTCACGCCCGTCAACAGACCATCCCATGGCGCGAACGGCACGTCGCCATGATGACCGCTGACGGCGGCACTCGGACGGCACGTCCTTCCGGTGCGGCTGGCCGATCACGCCTGGCCCCCACACCGGTGCAATTCTAGGTTTGCATCCAAGAGCGTTAATTCTATAGCTTTCCACATGCCCTTCCGGTCCACGCCATACCCTCAAGCCCTCCTTTCCTGGCTGGGAGCGTGGTTTCTGGCAGCCACGGCCGCTCCGGGCCAGGTGAGTGAGGCCGAATCGGCCGCGCCCAGTCCCAACATCACCGTGAGCGCCAGTGAGCAATTCCAAGTCATCGGAGGAAAAGCGCGCATCCGGGGCATTTTCGCCTCCTTCGCCGAGAGAGAGAAAGCCCATTTTCTTCGGACCTTGAGTCAGCATGACGATCCCTGGCATCACCTGATCCTCATTCGCCTCTCGGGCCAGCTCACCGATCCTCCGACCGGCCCCGGCGTCGATTGGAATATCAACCAGTTCGGCACAACCTTCTCGCTGGAAATCCGCGTGAGGCTGCACCAGGACTTCAGCAAGGAGGCCTTCCGCAACACCTTGCTTCACATGCTCATGTTCGAGCGAGCCTTGCGCGATGTCGAAGTGCCCGTCACCGATCAGCTCATCCCGCGCTGGATTCGCATCGGACTGCCAGGCGCACTGCGGCTTCGCCGCGAAGGACGCCCCAGCGGATTCTTCCGAACGATGTTCCGTTTGAACCTTGTCACGCCCGCGGAGGAAATCCTCTCGGCCACCAAGGAGGACATCGATGCCGTGTCGCGCAGCGTTTACGCGGCCTCTGCCAGCGGGTTTGTCTTGATGCTGCTCGACCAACCCGAGGGGCCCCAGAAACTCGCCCGGATGATCCACGGATTCGGAGGCGCGCATCAAGCCCAAGGCCACTCAATGGTGGCTCGCCACTTCCCGGCCCTCATCGGTTCAGCTGAGAGACTTGAGAAACAATGGGTGCTCTACTGCTCCAAACTCGCCTCACCCCAGGTGCTCGAATTTCTCACTCCAGAGGCCACCGCCTCGGCGCTCTCTGAGGCCTTGCAAGTGCGATTCCTCGAATTTGAATCCCCGGAGACGATCGACGGCGAGGGGAATGACAAGAAACGCAATTTTTTGACCCGGTTCTGGAAGAAGGACGGTCCCACCGTGGAAGCGACGAATTCCGGGAGCACCCAATCGGAGGACCGCGAGGAGGAATCTACGCCCGCCGCTTCCCCCGCCGACACGGAGCCACCCACACGGGTGTTTGAGGGAACGCTGAATGATTTCGAGCGCATTTTGCCTCGTCAAGACCGTGCGGAAATCCTCGCCCCCGTTCGCCAGGCGCTTCTCGAACTCGGTTTCCGGTCCTTTCCTCTCTACCGCCCACTCATCAACGACTACCTGCAACTCGTCGGCGACCTCCTGGGAGGCCAATCCAAGGGCATCGAGAAACGCCTGAGCGCACTCGATCAGGAACGCGACCGGCTCACCCGCTTGCTGCAAGACATCGACACCTTCATGGACGAATTCGAACGCGAGGAGATGCGGAAGAAGAGTGGTCTCTTCGACGCCTACCTCCAACGCGTCAAGGTCATCGAATCCTCCTCGGGATCGACCGGAGATCCCATCTCTTCCTATCTCGACGAAGTGGAACGCGCCCTTCGATAGTCCTGGAATGCCGGAACCCCAGCCACGCAAAACGAGCCGTTTGACCTTGCAAGAGCACGTCCTTCTGTTACTCGTTTTGGGGCTCTTGGTCCTTGGCTCGGTGGTGCGCTACTGTCGACACCTGCCGACTCCCGCCGATCCCGAACCCGTCATCCAGAAGGCCGAACCTCCTCAATGAACCCGTCCTATCCATGCAGAAGATTGATTTCGACGAGGCTGTGAATCGTCTGGTCGACCAGGACCCTCGCTACCCGACGGGCGCCTACCACTTCATGCGGGACGCGCTCGATTTCACTCTGCGCCAGGCTCAGCGAAGCAGCCAGACGGAGGACCGGCACGTCTGCGGCAAGGAACTGGTGGAGGGAATCCGGACCTACGCTTTGAAGGAGTTCGGTCCGATGGTGATGACGGTGTTTGAGGAATGGAGCATCCGCTCCTGCGCCGACTTTGGTGAGATCGTTTTCAATCTGATTGAAGCCCGCGTTTTCGAAAAGACCGACGAGGACACTCGGGAAAATTTCGTCGGCCACTACGATTTCGAAGAAGCCTTCGTGAAGTCCTTCCTGCCCACCAAGGGCAGAACGCCGGTGGAAAAATCTCCGTGACGCGCCGCGCGTAATCGAAGACTTCTTCAAACGGTCCGTAGAGCATCGACATTCGATCACCATCTTCCGCGCCAAGGCGTTTTCCATGTCACGCCGTGTCGCGATGGAAACCCGACGAGTCAGTTAGGCGGCGGATCACCGTGCTTGGCCCCACGCGCCCAGGAGTCCAGGCTCACTTCGGAGAGCGAATCAGAATGGTCCCTTGGATAGGGTTCCCCTAACTTTCTTCGTGAAAGTAGATTTTGACGAACTTCATGTGCTTGTCCTCGTCGAATCCTCGTTCCAGAAGACGGTCCGATTCCTTGATGAAACCGCTGGAGAAACGAATCTCCGCGCCAGTATCCAGTTTCAATCTCGCCTTGAGCTTTTTCCGGCCCTTTTCCGCCGCCCCTTTGGCGACGGAAAAGGATTCCTTCAGGGCTTCGCCGCGCTCGTCCTCGAAGCGCGACTTGAAATCGGCAAACTGTTCGATGAGTTCCGGTTCCGCTAGGGCCACTTCCTTGAAGTCCTGCAGATCGAACTCATCGTGCTCGTCCAGGTAATCGAAGGCCCGATTGGCAATTTTGACACGTTCCTCGCCGCAAATCTCCTCCGGCAATCCCTTTTCCGCGAAAGCCACGCACATCTCGGAATAACGACGGGTATGATAGGCCCCTTCATCCCACGGTCGAACCCCGAGGAAGTCACGCATCCAAAAGTGCGCCGTGGCGCCACCCTTGTCGAACACGCAGGTCACGTAGCCTCCCTCCTCCTGACAATCCAGGATCAGGCAACCCTTGTCCACCTTGTCGGGATAGATTCCCTGCTGAGTCACCAATTGCAGATCTCCGTCTCGCACGGCGATCTGTAAAAACGGAACCTTGCTCTCCGATTTGATCAAACACAATCCCCGCGTGAGTTCGTCCCCCACCGACACGCCTTCCAACAAAGCCACACAGAGATCACCCGACTTGATGTTGGGATGCCGGGACTCCGCGTAGAGGTGCTCCGCAATCCGCGCACTGCGCTCAAGAAGCGTCTCCTTGTCTCGGAAAACCGCTCGCGCATGGGAGTAAACCGTGTTCCACGCCAGATCATTCGAATGAAAAAACCGGTGAGGTTCCAGTGCACGAAAAGGTCTCAAAAAACAGCGAGTCAGAAGCTCCGCTTCCTCATCGCGGAAGCGGCAGAGTGCCTTGGAGGTTTGTAAGGGCTCCTCGCGCAGAGGATGACCCACCTTCGCCAAGCCCATGCCCTCCAAGCGAGCGGCCTTGAGATGAACGGGCAGGTGCATGCTCGCCTCTGTACTCTGCCGACTCATCATTTCGCTTTCCCATGCGGCTGTCGACAGCCATCGAGCCCCGAAGCGTGAGCGAAGCGGTCAAACACCGAGCTGGCTCGGTCGAGCCCATGAGTCCAGGCTAAGGTTGGATGGAGAATCATGATGGCTCTAGCTACAGTCCGCCGTCACTACCTGCCAAGAGGAAACTTGGTCCACCGGCTCCGGGTATCGAAAACAGCGGGTGACAGGCTTCCTGGCCTTCCGTAAGATTCGGCCATGCACGGTCTCGTCCTCTTCACCATCACCTTGGGACTCCTCTGCTTGACCCGCCCTGCAATGGCGGATCCCACGCCCGCCACCGCCTTGCTGCCAGGCGCCCACGCCCACAACGACTACGAGTATCCCAGACCCCTTCTCGACGCCCTCGATCACGGATTTCAGAGCGTCGAGGCCGACGTTTTCCTCATCGGCGGCGATCTTCTGGTGGCGCACGACCGCGAGGACGTGCGCCCCGAACGTACCCTCCGGGCGCTGTATCTCGATCCGCTTCTCGAGAGAGTCCGGGAACACCGCGGGCAGGTCTACCCCGCCTCGCCCGAGCCGTTTTACCTCCTGATCGATTTCAAATCCGAAGGTGCCTCCACCTACCGTGCCTTGCATCGATTGCTTCAGGAGTATCGCGAGATGTTTACCGAGTTTGGCGCAGATGAAACCCAACGCCGAGCGGTGACGGCGATCATCTCTGGCAATCGACCCAAGGAACTGATCGCCAAGCTGCAACCTCAACTCGCCGGTCATGATGGACGCCTTGCGGATCTCGAAACGGCGGATCCCCAGCTAACTCCCTGGATCAGCGACAACTGGACTCATCACTTCAAGTGGCGGGGTGAGAGTCCGGTGCCCGAGGCGGACCGAGTGAAACTGCGAACCATCGTCCAACGGGCTCACGCCCGAGACCTCCAAGTCCGCTTTTGGAGCATCCCCGACCAGCCAGCAGCGTGGCGCTTGCTCCGCGACGCCAAGGTGGACTTCATCAATACAGACCGCTTGGAGGCACTGTGCCGCTTCCTTCAAACTCCTAACGAGAACTAAGCAGGGAACACCTGCGGCGAACTTGATCCCACGCGAAGTGCTGTGGCTGGGGACGCTGTCCCTGGTCGCCATGGCGCCGCCGGTGGGTTGAATGCAGACTTCCTGAGGCACCACACCCTAGCGGAGTTGAAACTCCGCACTAGTGTGCCCGGCATGGGCCTTAACTAAGGAATGGCGCAAAAATAAAATGAACAATTTAAGGTTTCGCTACCTTATTTCTATGCTACTGTCAGTGCCATGCCTGACAGTTCCGTTGTCGAAAGCATTCGCCGGAAGTTCGATTCCCTGAGCCACCTCATGGACGAGCGGGCCCGGAGGTGTTGGGCGGCGGCGGAGGCCATGGAATTGGGTTGGGGCGGCGTATCCGCAGTTTCTCTTGCGACATCGATGTCGCGGACGACGATCACTGAGGGCATCAAGCAGTTACGGCGCGGCGACTACACGGCACCCCAAGCCGACGGACGCATCCGTCGGCTTGGGGGCGGGCGCAAGCCGGTGACCGAGACCGATCCGGAACTGCTTGGGGCTCTTGAGCGGCTAGTTGATCCTCTCAGTAGAGGCGACCCTCAATTCCCATTGCGCTGGACATTGAAGAGCACTCAGAGGCTTGCCAGGGAACTCACATCTCAGAACCACCCGGTCGGTGCGCGTACTGTTGCCGCGTTGCTGCGCAAGGCCGGCTATAGTCTGCTGGCAAATCGCAAGACCCGCGAAGGGGCACAGCACCCGGACCGCAACAGGCAGTTCGAATACATCAACGATCAGGTGCGTCGCTTCCAACATTGCGGCCAGCCAGCAATCTCAGTGGACACCAAGAAGAAGGAGTTGGTGGGCGATTTCAAGAACGCCGGGAGGCAGTGGAGGCCGAAAGACAACCCTGAGCAAGTCCGCGTGCGTGACTTCAAGGACAAGGACCTGGGCAAGGCAATCCCCTACGGCGTTTACGATATGCTCAACAACCAGGGCTGGGTTAGGAACTGCGCAAAAATAAGGTGAACATTTACTTCGAGGGTTTGATTGTGTAATTCCATGAGCCGTGTGTTTCGTGCCTTTCCAGTTTTACGGCGGCCAGTTCCTCGTCCGTCACTTTGATCCCCGTCTCGTAGCTTTTGGTATCGAGCCTGGCCCTGACCTTCAGGCCTCCCTTCGTCGTTGTGCTTCCAATCAACTCGACGATCGTCTGCAGGGTTGCCAGTGGCTCGCCTTGCCAGTTCTGGGTGATGTAGCTGAAGAGACGGTGCTCGATCTTGTTCCACTTGCTTGTCCCCGGCGGGAAGTGGCAGACGACCAACTTCAGCCCGGTCTCGTTCGCCAACTCCTGGAGCGAAAGCTTCCAAAGCCGCGAGCGGTGGCTGTTGCTCCCACCGCCATCGGCGGTGATTAGCAGCCGACGGGCGTGGGGGAACCGCGCAGAGCCCATTTCCGTCCACCACAACAGGATGCTGCGGGTCGCGAATTGGGCCGTATCATGGTCGATTCCGACGCTAACCCAGCCCTGGTTGTTGAGCATATCGTAAACGCCGTAGGGGATTGCCTTGCCCAGGTCCTTGTCCTTGAAGTCATGCACGCGGACTTGCTCAGGGTTGTCTTTCGGCCTCCACTGCCTCCCGGCGTCCTTGAAATCGCCCACCAACTCCTTCTTCTTGGTGTCCACTGAGATTGCTGGCTGGCCGCAATGTTGGAAGCGACGCACCTGATCGTTGATGTATTCGAACTGCCTGTTGCGGTCCGGGTGCTGTGCCCCTTCGCGGGTCTTGC
>CBDBEZ010000065.1:0-4187 GCA_965204485.1 Verrucomicrobiales bacterium | reverse complement strand
TATGAAAGATCAGAAAATCGCATTTGTCGGAATCGGCCGCATGGGATCGAACATGGCGCGCCATCTCAAGGATCAGGGTTACACCATTTCAGCGGTCTCGGACGTGAGTGCCGAGCTGACCCAGTTGGTCGCCGAGGAGCTTGGCGCACAGGCTTGCGCCAGGCTGGCGGATGTCACCACCGCCGCGGACATCGTCATCACGGTGGTGTCGGATGATCAGGCCATGTATGACATTTTCACCAAAGAGAGTGACAACCTGCTGGTGGATGCCTCGGGAAAAGTTTTCATCAATTGCGCGACCATCAGTCCCCAGACGCACATCGACCTGGCGGCCAAGACCAAGGAAGCCGGCGGCGAGTATTTGGAGGGATGCATGGCGGCGAGCATCAGCCAGGCTCGCGAAGGCACGCTCTATCTCATGGTGGCGGGCGATGAGAATACCTTCAAGAAATGCGAACCCTTGCTCGACGAACTGAGCGTGAACATGCGCTATACCGGTGAGACCGGATCGGCGGCCAAAGTCAAGGCCCTCGTCAACATGGTCATGAACATCAACACGGCAGGCCTGGCCGAAGGCTTGGGCCTGGGACATGCGATGGGCCTGGATCTCAAGATGTTGCAGGAAGTCTTCTCGCAAACGGGCGCCAATTCCCGGGTCTTGGAGACGGACGGCGAAGACATGGAGGCCCGCGATCACGAGTGCTGGTTTTCCGCGGCGCACGCGGCCAAGGATTCGGGCATTGCTCAGAAGCTGGCCGAGGAGGCCGGCCTCAACCTGCCCCTGAACGCGGCGACCAAGGCCCAGTATCAAAAGATGATCGAGAAAGGCTTGGGCGAGCTGGACAAGTCGGGCATCGCCGAACTGACCTTCAAGGGAAGGCATGCGTAGTGTGGCGTTTGAAAAATAGATAGACGAAAACTCGCAAACACCACCCGAGCCAGCCAGGAGACATTCCTGACGGATCGATCACTTTTGGGGGCACCTTCTCCGGCAAGGAGAGAAGGTGCCTCTCTTTATCTCGGGCTGGACATCACGCGAAGGAGCGTGGCCAGCGCGCGGGTGACTTGCGTCAGCTTGGCGATCTCGACCGGAAGCTCGGTGGACGCAAAGAGGCCGCTGCCACCCACCAAGGCGGTGGGAAATCCCGCGTTCTGGAAGGGATGGGCGTCATGCGCGCTGAAGATCGACGCACCATCCTCGAGAACGACCGCCTGGTGGACGGTGAGAGAGAGTGCTTGGGAAAGCGTGGGTGCCGCCACTTTGAGCAATGAAGTGGAATTCTCGAGACCGAGCAGGGTCAGGTAGGGCCCCTCGGGAGGAAAGGTCTCCGCCAGACTCGCCGGTGCAGGTGGAGGGTCCTTGGGAAAAGCGCCAATGCTATCGAGACTGATCACCGCCCGAACCTGATCACCCTGACGTTTCAATAATTCAGCAAAATGATAAGCGCCGGAGTCCGAAGTGCCGGCAAAGGGGGCGGTGCCGTTGGTGAGGAGCGCCAGGCGGACGGTGAGGACGGGCGTTTCCATGGTGAAGTTCTCCGCCAGCGCCAGGAGAGCCGCTACCGCGCTGGCGTTGTCATTGGCGCCGGCGCGACCTTGAGGGGCGTCGTAATGAGCCGTCAGCAGGACGCATTCGTTGCGCCGTTTGCCTCCCGGGATTTCCACCCAGAGATTGACGGCCGCTTTATCGCCAAAGGTGAATTCCTGCCGTGCCACGTCATAGCCGATGTTGCGGGGTCCCAGGGTGGATTCGAGATAGTTGGCCGCGCGCTCCAGAGTTTCCGGCGCCGAGGCGTGGCGTGGTCCGATCACTTCCGAGAGGTTGCGAATGAAGGCCGCCACGCTCTTCTCCGAAATCTCGTCGGCGAGCCGGGTGAACACCTGGGGCGCTTCCTCATCCGGAGGACGGTTAAAGTGCCAGACGAGCGAGGCGACACTGGTGAGGACCAGCCCCAGGGGCAAACCGAGGATGAGGAGCCGGACAGCGGTGGCTTGTTTCATGACTCCCTCACTCAAGAAACGTTCCCGGAGCTTGTCGAGCGGCATTCCGGGAATTCGGATTTGATCGTTGCTTGGCGCGATTCCGGAGACTCGCGGCCTCTTGGCGAGGTGCGGTTCTCATGGAATGGGATCGGCCCGTGGGAGGGCGTCGTTGTCCTGGGCGCGCTCACGTTCGAGCAAGCGCTGGAGCGCGGCCATCCGCTCGGGATTTTTGCGGGCGAGGTCCTGTTCCTCATTCGGATCGGCGGCGAGATTGAACAACTCTCCGGATCCGGAAGAGAGGTTGGCGATGAGCTTCCAGTTCCCCTGGCGGAGCGCGGCGGTCGATTCCCTTACGCCTTGCCAGTAGAGGATCCGTTCGTCGAGCGAGGGATCGATTTCGCCGGTCAGGAGTCGCCTCACGTTTTCGCCGTCCCACTTGAGGGAGTGGCCGTCCATCGGAGCACCCGTGAGGCTGAGGAGGGTGGGCGCCCAGTCGACCACGTGAATGGGCGCGACCACGCGACGCGGCTTCAGTTTGGCCGGCCAGTGGATGAGCGCGGGCACGCGGATGCCTCCCTCGTAGAGCTGCGATTTGCGGCCCCGGAGGGAACCGTTTTGGCCCAGGGATTGGTTCGGAGGGTAGGTCCCCGGATAGCGGGCGTTGTCACCGTCCGCGGGATGGATCGTCCCCCCGTTGTCAGAAAAAAAGAGTATCACGGTGTTCTCATGCTGCCCGCTTTGCCGCAAGGCGGATCGAAGGCGTCCAATGGTGTCGTCGAGGTGCATGACGCAGGCGGTGTATTGGAGGCGGTCGGGAGCACTGTGGGCTCGGGGCCTGCTCGAGCCACGGTATGGGCTCGTCCAGGGGATGGTGAAGAGCCGTGAAGGGTACGTAGAGGAAGAAGGGCTTGATGCCCTCGCGAGAACGATGGATGAAGCGCACCGCGGCGTTGCCTAACAGGTCGGTGACGTGGCCGACCTCGTCGATGAGACGGCCGTCTTCGTGCCAGGATTCGGAATATGGTCCCTTCTTGTAGCGGTGATTCCACGGACCGATGCCGCCTGCCAAGGGGCCGTAGGCGTGATCGAAGCCAAAATGGTGCGGTCTCCATTTCGGGAGAGAACCGAGGTGCCATTTCCCCGTGAGGGCCGTCGTGTAGCCCCGATCCTTGAAGAGAGAGGCCAGCGTCGGGGTGCCCCAGGGCAGCACCCGTTCGTTGCTGGGCTTGCGGTTTCCGAACCGGCTCCAGTAGCGCCCGGTGAGCAAGGCGACCCGCGTCGGCGTGCACATCGGCGCCACGTAATGTTGTTCCAAGACGACGCCCTCGTCCGCCAGGCGATCGATCTCCGGGGTGGGAATGCGGGATCCCTGGTAGCCGACATCGCCCCAGCCGAGATCATCGGCGACGATGACCACAACGTTCGGCGGCCTGCCGCTGGCGGATTCTTCGGGACCGCTCTGGGCAAGGAGCAGTGCCGGTGCGGCAAGCAGAGCCGTCGGACAGATCAGGACGCGGGTGAGCAAGAGAGGCGATGTCATGGATCGAGATTGGTGATGTCGGAAATGAGAGTGGTATCGGGGTAGGAAACTTCTCTCTTGGCGATTCACTTTTCGGCGAGTGGTCGGGCGTTGATGATCGGTTTGCCTGGAACGGACGGCTCATCCTAGTGTACCCCATAGTTTCATAAATCGGGGCAAGAATCCCAAGAAAATAGTGGCAGGGGCCTTTGGGATAAGGTCGATTTGGAATCTACCAAAACACCAAACACTTCAACCCAAAAGCCACCTACAGTGAAAGTAGCACGACGTACGATTAATGCAAAGTCCAGAACGATTCCGGCGATCAAATTTGAAGATCAAGAACTGACCTCTTTCAGCGGTCTCGTTATCTTTCAGAAGCTCTTTCAGGAATTGGATCTGGAGGGGAAGCTTCAGCAGTGCTTTGATCCACTGGATCGGCGCATGTCCCGCTTCTACAAGTTCCACAAGGTTTTCATGTGTCTTATCGTGCATCTTGCACTGGGCTACCGGATGCTTCGAGATATGGACTACTACCGAGATGATCCCCTTGTACGACAAGTTTTGGGGATGCACCAATTGCCCAGTGTCCCAACGATGAGCCGGATGTTGGTGGGAGAGGTCGATTGTCAAAGCCTTGAGAGGATGAGGGAGATGAATCATTTCGTTTGCCTGTCGCGATTTC
>CBDBEZ010000064.1:0-54426 GCA_965204485.1 Verrucomicrobiales bacterium | reverse complement strand
CGTGCCAAAACGCGCTTTCAGAAACGCCGACGCTCGCCCAAGCAGAAGAAGAAACTGGTGGAAGCCAAACGGCGCCGGGGCCAGGTCAAGGAGCTACGCAAGTCTCCCCGGCGAGAGGAATGACGGCAATGGGTTCGCGAGAACGCGTCCCGATTCGCCTGGCACCGTCTATTCTTCTCGCAAAAACAGGTCAAGACGCTGGTTGGCCTCGTTGGTGGTGGTCAGGGTCCTGGCGATGGGTTCGCCTTCCGGCACTTCGACGGTGACGGTGTATCCAGACCGCTGTTTGAGGACCACTTCAAGGAGGTGATTGGAATCGTCGTCGACACCGGTCGTCTCACCCTCATGCACCAACTGGTTTCCAGCATCAGCCGTTACCTTGACCGGGCAGACGATCCTTTCCCCACCGGGACGGTCCCACACTTGCACGCCCAGCAGGCACTCACCGTTGGCTAACAATTTCTCTGCACGGTTCGTGTAATGATCGGTGACGTTCACCGCGGGAACGAAATCGAGATCCCTTGCCCAAATCATCGGGAAACTGATGCCGGTGTGTTTCCAGCTCGAGGCGTAAATGGCGTGACGACGACTGGCTTTCTGTGCATGTGAGGCGTCGTTGAGGAACCAGACTTTGTTCAAGCCGCCGGCACTGTATTCGTGAGCACCCGTAAAATGCCACTGGCCATCGTCCCAGACCTCCACCCAGCTGTGATTGCCGCGTTTGTGTGCCCAACTGGGAGTTCCGGCGAAGCGAGCGGGCACGGCCACGGCGCGGCAGGCGTCGATCAAGAGAATGGAGAGACCCGTGCAGGACGCGAACTTGGCCTCGATCGACTCGTAGGGACTCTGATCCGGTTTGGGGCGCTTGCGGGCGTGATAGCGCACGTCCAAGAGCTTGTAGAGGTCCCGATTGAGTATCTGGGCGGCTTCGCCGGGAGTCTGACAATCTTCGACGAGTGGGCGGAAGCGATTGAAGAAATCCTCGCGCCAGTCGTCGCGCCGCTCGTTGATGCTGGCGTAGGGGAGCACGTCGTTGAGGAAACGCTCCTCGGGGATGATCTGGCCCCAGGGCATGGCTTCGCGAGCCCGATAGGCTGCGGCCACGTTCTTGAGCAGGAAGTCGGCGGTGAGAGTTCGCAAATCGTGCTCCGGCATGTAGGCGACCAGAAAACGCGTTGCGGAACGCTGGCCGGGCGGCGTCTCGTCGAGTGCCCGCCGGATCTGCGGACGATTATCGCCAGCCTCTTCAAGGGCAGTCTTCAGGAGGACGGCCTCTTCGTCAGCCGAGACGCCGATCGACGGCCAGAGACACAAGCAAACGGAAAGGCCACGGAGCCAACGAAGGCCTGAACAGATTGGAGAGGATGTCGGCATGGTGTCTGAAGGAGCGGAAGTTGCGAGTTATCTTATCCGGGCTTGGCGCACAGGAAACCCGGAATGCGCCGAAATGAGCGGCGACACCTCTGACCGTGCTTGCCCAAGAATCAGTGCACACCAGGCGTCGCGGCGGGCTGAGATGCCAAAGAAAGCATTGCCATTGGAGGACGCTGAGGCCAGGATGCGCCGCAGTATGGCGCTTGAGCTCGGCAAATTTTCCTTTGGAGTCGGTGATCGTTTCGCCCACCAGGCGGCGGCTCAACTGGAGGCCTTTCAGCGGCTTGAAGCCGCCGGCGTGGACGTGGTGCCGGTCTGGAACAAGTCTCATCGCGAACATCAAATCATTGGTTCCGAGCCGAACGAGGTGCGTGCGGCGGCCGATGCGGCGGTCAAGGCCCTCGGCTGGACAAATCCCTACCACGTGGATGCGGATCACATCCATCGAGGCACGGTGGATCGTTTTCTGGAAGTCAGCGACTTCTACACGATCGACGTGGCGGACTCGATCGGAAAACCGGCCTCCGCCGAGGAGATTGACCGATTTGTCAGTCGTCACGGGGAACTGGTGGGAGAATTGGCCATCCCGGGCGTTGCCGGGACCATGGCGACGACGGAGGACAGCATTCGAAGGATCGTGCAGCATTATCTGATGGCCGTGCGGGAAGCGGGCGCCATCTATCGTCACATCGCCGAGCGACGGGGCGGGGAATCTTTCATCGCGGAGGTCTCCATGGATGAGACCGATGCCCCGCAGACGCCTCCCGAGTTGTTAGTCATCCTGGCGGACGAGGGCGTGCCGGTCCAGACCATCGCCCCCAAGTTCACCGGGCGTTTCAACAAGGGGGTGGATTACGTGGGTGATCTAGAGATGTTCAAAGGTGAGTTTCAGGATGATCTCGCCGTCATCGCTCACGCCGTGAAGGCCTATGATCTCCCCTTGAATCTCAAACTGAGCGTGCATTCGGGAAGCGACAAGTTTTCTCTCTACGCTCCCATCCGCCACGCCTTGCACCGTTTCGACGCCGGACTGCATGTGAAGACGGCGGGCACCACTTGGCTGGAGGAGCTGATCGGGCTGGCGGAGTCGGGTAACGAGGGTTATGCCCTTGCCCGGGAGATCTACGGCATGGCCCTGGAAAAGCGTGCGATGTTGTGTGAGCCCTACGCCACCGTGATCGACATCGATCCTGACCGGCTTCCGACGACCGACGAAGTGGCCCAGTGGACGTCGCAGGATTTCGTCGCCGCTCTGCGCCACGAGCCGGATGAGCCGCGATATCATCCGCATTTTCGCCAGCTTCTTCATGTTGGATTCAAGATGGCGGCCAGTTTGGGGCCGCGCTATACGGACGCGCTCAGCGAGCATCGGGAGGTGATCGGAAAGAATGTGACCCTCAACCTGTTCGAACGCCATCTTTCGCCGCTGTTTCTCGGCGACTAGGGCGGGGTGGCTGCGGTCAGTCGACGGCCTGATGAGGCCCCCGGTTGCCGGGACAAAGGCTTTGGCTTTTTCGAGGGGCTTGACTACAGTTTCCTCGTGTCCCCTTCGACGCTGTCGGTCGTCCGCCCCTTGATTCTGCTGACACTGTGTGGGCAGCTCTTGCTGCTCGGACAGGAAGGTCCGCTGGACCCCGGCGTTCTCTACATCGCGGAGGTGATGCCGTCCAATCGCAACGCCTTGCTTGATGGCGATGGGGACGCGCCGGATTGGATCGAGATTCATCATGCGGGTGAGGAAAAGGCGAGCCTGGCGGGCTTCGCCCTCACGGACGACCGGCAGGACTTGCGGAAATGGACCTTTCTGGAGATCGAAATCATGCCGGGTGAAAGGATGGTCGTGTTTGCATCCGGCAAGGATCGCCGTGCGGTCATTGGAGACTTGCACACGAATTTCGGCTTGAGCGACGAGGGCGAGTACCTGGCTCTGGTGGACCCGGTAGGCGTCGTTGTTAGTGAGATCACGTTTCCCGAGATGGAAGAGGATGAGTCATACGGATTGGCGGCGCCTGAGCGGCCGTTGACCGTCATCAGCACCGGATCGCCATGCCGATGGACCATTCCCTTTGGCAGTCGTCAGGATCTGACATGGACCGAGCGTGAGTTCGATGACTTCCGCTGGTTCAATGGCACTTCGGGAATTGGCTATGATTTTGGCCTGGACTACCACGAATGGATTCGCACGGATGTGGGTTTCGACATGGCGGGATTCGCCACCAGCGCGCATGTCCGTTTTCCTTTTGAGGCGAACGCTCTGGAGGATCTGGTGGGATTGCGTTTGCATTTGCGGTTCGACGACGGCTTCATCGCCTTCCTCAACGGGGAGCGGGTGGCGGCGGCGGCGGCGCCGGCGCCGGCGAGCCTGTTTACCGATTCCCGGGCCACTTCAGACCGAGTTCCCAGCGACGCGATTGAAGAGTTGACGGTCGATCTAAGCCATCATCGTGATATCCTCGTCGCGGGGACGAATGTGTTGGCCATTCAGGGCCTCGACGTGTCGCCGACATCTGGCGATTTCCTGATTCATCCCCGGCTGGAACTTGTCCATGCCGTGGAGAGACGCGGTTACGGTTTGATGGACCGTGCCACACCGGGCGAACCCAATGGTCAGAGTTTCGCGGGGCGCGTGCGGCCCGTGATCTTCGGCGAATCGACGCGCTATCCCGAAAAACCTTTCTTGTTGAGTCTGCGTACCGAGACGCTAGACGCGACGATCTACTACACTTTCGACGGCAGCGAGCCGACGAAGACGAATGGGATCCTCTACGAAGAGCCGATTGAGGTGGACGAGACCTTGGCGGTGCGTGCCCGAGCCCTTCGTGAGGATCTCCTGCCCTCCGACGTCATGACTCGCACTTTCGTCTTTGTCGATGAACTCGCCTCCCAAAACCTCCTCAATCAATCGATCGTCGGCCCGGACCGTGACGAAGTCGTGGCGGGACTTCGGGACTCGCTGCCAATGTTGGCGGTGGCGGTGGATCCGGAAGAAATGTTTGGCGATGGGGGAATCGACACGATTCCGGAACAGAGCCGGGAGATTCGCGTCTCTCTGGAGTATTTTTCTCGCACGGAACCGGAAAAGACTTTCCAGGTGGACGCGGGATTGAGCATTCATGGAGGCAATGCCAGGAGTCACCCTAAGAAGCCCTTTCGCCTGTTCTTCCGCAGGGAGTATGGGGCGGGCCGGCTTGATTTTCCTTTGTTCGAGGACTCGCCGGTCACACGGTTTGATCAGTTGATCCTTCGGGCGGGCGGACACGATTCTTGGTCAATTTCGCCCGATTTCGATTCGTCCAATCTCGATCTGCCGGTGCACGCCACCTACGTGAGAGATCAGTTTCTCCGTCGCACGGAACAGGACATGGGGGCGCTGAGTCCGCGTGGACGCCATGTGCATTTGATTATCAACGGATTCTACTGGGGAATCTATGACCTCCACGAGCGACCCGACGCCAATTTTTTCCGAGATCATCTGGGTGGAAAGGAAGGCGACTGGGATGTGCTGCACCATTCGGATCGTTTGGAAGACGAGTGGGCAGTGATCGACGGTTCCGATGCGAGCTGGAAGGCCATGCATGAGATTTTGGAGATGGGCGTGGCAGATTCCGGGGCCTATCAGGCCCTGCGATCCGACCTGGACATCGATGGTTTGATCGACTCCCTTTTGGTGAGGATGTGGTCGGGTGACTACGACTGGGCGGGTCCGGTGTTTTGGGCAGGCGAGGAAGTCCAGTTTTTCCGGAACAAGAACTGGTATGCCGGCCGTCGGCGCGGTGGGGAGGAGCCAGGGCAGTATCGCTTCTTTGTGTGGGATGCGGAGATGAGCATGGGTTCGCATCTGCTGTTCAACCTTTTTGGACAGGGGGTCGGCCAACGGGTGACCGATTTCGATTTGACCGCGGTCAATGACCCGGGAACGCCTGCCGGGATTCACGGCGCTCTCCGGTTTTTTCCCGAGTATCGGCGGCGGTTTGGCGACCGCGCCTACCGTTTGTTGCTCCGGCCGGGCGGTGCGCTGACGGTGGGGGAGGCCCGGGAACGGCTCGGGGTTTTTCGAGAGACCTTGGACTCGGTGATGATCGGCGAATCGGCTCGCTGGGGGGACTTGCACGCTTTCCGTCCCCCGTTCACGCGGACGAATGCCTGGCGTCCGGAGATGGATTGGCTTCGGGACAACTTTGTCGAACGGCGGAGCGGGATCTTGGTGGCGCAGTTGCGCGATCAGGGGCTCTACCCGGAAATCGATCCTCCGCTCATCGATCCCGCAGAAGGCCTGCCGGGCGCGATCCTTGCCGTCCGATTGGATGGAGGTTCCGACGCCAACGTGTATTACACCTTGGACGGTTCGGATCCCCTGAGCGAAGTCGGATTCATCCGCAGTGAATGGGTGAGGCCCGATTCTCCGGCCCGATATCTGGTGCCAGGGCTGGCTAATGGCGGAGCGGCTCTGGGTGACGACTGGCGGCAACGGGAAGAGCCGCCTTTTTTCGAGCGCTGGGTTTCCTCGACGGCCAGTGTGGGCTACGACGCCGGTGAGGAGGGCTTCTACCTGCCGCACATCCTCACCAATGTGACGGGAATGCGCGGTGTCAATAGTACGCTCTATGTGAGGATTCCCTTTGAAGTGGAAGACGCGGATGCGGTGGGCACGTTGGTGTTGCGGGCGAAGTTCGACGATGGATTCGTGGCTTTTCTCAATGGCCAACCACTGGTCTCTCTATCCGCTCCCGAGGACTTGGATGCCTTTTCCGGCGCCGAGTTCGCGCGTCCTGACGAAGATGCAGTTTTTGATCGCGGCTTCGATGTTTCTCATGCGGTGGGCGCTCTGCGGGATGGGGACAACCTCTTGGCAGTGCAGGTGCTGAACGAGCGCGCCAGTTCCAGTGATTTGCTCTTCGCGCCTCGGTTGATTGCTATTTCTCACGCTCCGACGGCAGGTCCTTCGCCACAGGCGAGACTCTACACGGGACCGATAACCATCGTGAAGGCGTCGATCGTGAAAGCGCGCGCTCGCTCGGCATCGGGTGAGTGGTCGGCTCTGGCGGAGGCATCCTTTGGGATCGATGGTCGACCGGGAGCAGGCAGTCTTCGGATTGCGGAGATCCATTACCATCCGCTCGCCACGGACTCCCATCGCGCGGGGTCGCTCGAATTTGTCGAACTCGCCAATGTCTCGTCAGACGGTGTCTTGCTTGACGGTGTGGCCTTCACGGAGGGAGTCCGTTTTGACTTCTCCGATGACTTCTGGTTGGGAGCGGGTGAGCGCCTCCTGGTGGTCAGTGATCGCGAGGCTTTTCTCGATGTCTACGGCGCGGAATTGGCTTGGAGGGTTGCAGGGGAGTTCGCCGCGGATTCACGGCTGAGCAATGGAGGTGAGGTCCTTTCCTTGGTGGCTTACGATGGCCGCTTGCTCGACCGGGTGGATTACGGTGATGAGGCGCCGTGGCCGCTTGCCGCCGACGGAGAGGGGTTCAGTCTGGAGCGAGTGCATCTGGAGGCTCCCGCAGGCCCGGACAACTGGGAGCTCAGTGAGGACCCAGGCGGGACACCCGGCGAGGAGAGGACGCCTTCCGGTTCCGACTTCGTGCAGTGGCAGGACATTCACTTCGTGAACGAACGCGACGGCCGAGCGGAGGCGGACCCGGACTTCGATGGCAAGGTGAATCTGTTGGAGTTCTACCTGGGAACCGATCCTCTGCATGTTGACGGTCAGGCCGCCTTGCGGATCGAGCCCAGTGGAGACGCCCAATCGCTGGTGGTGACGCACGAGCGAAACGCCGGAGCGTCTGGGTTGATCGTGTCGTGGGAGATTTCCAAAGGCCTCGGTGAATGGCGCTCGGCGAGCTTGGTTGACGAGGAAGTGGAGCCGCTGGAGAATGGTCGGGTTCGAGTGCGGGCGAGAGTCCCGCGATCAGCGTCGACCTGGTACCGTTTGCGAATCGTCCTCGAATGATCTCGAGGTGAATTCGCGTGAGGGAACTCCGCGGTTCCGTTCGAGGTGAGCGGCTCGTTCCCACGCGATCAAGGTCCGTTTTCGACCCGAGCGCCATTGGTAAGGCCCGATGGCGCCCGTTTCACGAATTACGCGGTGGCAGGGAATGAGATAGGCGATCGGGTTCTGGCCGACCGCGGATCCCACCGCACGAGCAGCACCTGGGTGGCCGATGGCCGCAGCAATCTCTCCGTAGGAAGCCAGAAAGCCCGGAGGAATGGACAGGAGCGCGCGCCAAACCTTGAGCTGGAACGGCGTGCCCTGAACCCAGGCTCTGATGGGGGCGATGTCAGGATCACCCCGAACGGGATCGTGGAACGCGCGACCCAAGCATTCCTCGACCCAAGATGGGTCTTCTGCCAGGTCAGCCTGAGGCCACCGTTACCGCAATTCGGTGAGGGCTTCCGACTCCGAGTCGAGCTCGGAGCCCTCGGGAACAAAAGCGAAGTGGCTGATTCCGCGCTTCGTTTGAGCGATCAGGCAGCGCCCGAAGGGAGTCGTTCCAAAACCGTAGCGGATTTCAAGGCCGGCGCCTTTTTGTCTGAACTCGCCGGGAGTGACGGCTTCCCATTTGATCAACAAATCATGCAGACGGCCCGGCCCGGAAAGTCCCGAGGCAATCGCCGTTTCGAGCACCGAGTGTCCATCTCGGAGGGCTTCCTTGGCGGCGCGGAGAGTGAGACATTCGACGAAACTCTTCGGCGTGATGCCCGCCCAACGCCGGAAGAGACGGTGAAAGTGAAAGGGGCTCAGGCCGAGCTGGTCCGCCGCCGTGCGAAGATCGGGTTGACGGTCACGACACTCGTCGAGATAGCGAATGACCTTGGCGATGCGCTCGTAATCGTTCATCGCCCAACTAGTAAGAGCCGCCCGACGCCCCGCCCACCCGATCCTTGCGGCGATCGATGGCATCGGCCGAGTCTCAAGGCCGGCTGGCGCGGCTTGAGCGATCCGAGAGCCAAGGGGAGGAGGGACGGTTGAAACGAAGCGCCTGTGAGGGATAATCAATCAAGGCGCCGTGAGAGATCAGAAAATCCGCGCCGAGGATCCCGTCCAGGCGGATTGCCTGTTCTCGTGACGGGGCATGGTTGATGGAATCCAGGTTCAGCACGTAGACGAGAAAGGCGCCTTGCTGGATGTGTGGGCCAATTTGAATTTCGCGGACCACTCCCTCGCGGGTGTCGGCGTTTTCTGCGCCCAACCAGGCCAGGCGCAAGTTGGATGGCACGGAGGCATCCAGGCAACGCCGCGCGAACCGGTGGTCGAGCACGGTGTGGCTGGCTCCGGTATCGACCAGAAAGATCCCCTGAAGGCCGTTGACTCGGACGTTGACGAAGTGCAGTCCAAAACCGTCTCGTGCCATGGGAATCTGGTGCGTGGTGACGCATCCCGTTTCCCAGCAGAGGCAACAAAGTGAGAGAAGAACCTGAGCGAGACGCGATGGCAGCCGCATGACGAAGGGGTCCAGGTAGGGAATGGAATCCAATTCAGAGTTCCCAGCCGCGGCGGTAGGGCCGCTGAATCAGCTCTTCGGCGCCGGGATCGTTCATGGCTTGAAGGTTGGGGCCGTCCCAGTCGATCTTCTTCCCCCGGCGGATGGCCAGGTTTCCTAACAAGACTGTCTCCGTGAAAGGTCCCGAACGGGCGAAATTGGAGAGCGCGGCTGGGCCCCCTTTACAGGCCTCCACCCACTCGGCGTCCTCGTTGGGAACGCGTCGAATCGTTTTGGGTGCGTCCTCCACCTCATGCAGGCACTCTTCGGGGTAGACGAAATAACGCACGCTGCCCCGCTGAAAAAGGAACTTGCCGTGATCTCCAATGAGGATGCCGTCAAATTTCTTGGCCGACTCCGGATTGAATTGAGTTCCCTCGAACACTTCGGCGCGAGGCATGCGGCGATTCTCCTTGCTGCCGTCGTACCAGTAAAAATCGAGCTCATGCGAATATTCCCCGGCGGGAAAGCGGTATTTCACGACCGATCCCAGCGGTCCCGAAAGCGCCGTGTTTCCCTGGGATTCGGCCTCCACGCTGATCGGATGTTTCAGATCGAGCGCCCAGAAAGGCATGTCCATGATGTGACAGCCCATGTCGCCCAAGGCGCCGGTCCCAAAATCCCACCAGCCCCGCCACTTGAACGGACAATAGCTCTCGTGGTAAGGGCGGTCTGGAGCTGGTCCGAGCCAGAGATACCAATCGAGTGAATTGGGTATGGGCTGGGTGGGGGGCATGGTGGTGATCCCTTGCGGCCAGATCGGGCGATTGGTCCAGGTGTGAACCTCCCTGACTTTCCCGATCACTCCCGCACGAATGAGTTCCACGGCGCGCCGAATCGGTTCACCAGCGTGCGCTTGATTGCCCATCTGGGTGGCGACACCCTGTTCCTCCGCCACCTTCGCCATCAGGCGCGCCTCCCAGACGGAGTGGGCCATGGGCTTTTGGACGTAGACATGCTTGCCCATGCGCATGGCCCAGACAGCGGCGTGGCAGTGGAGATGATCCGGGGTCGACACGCTGACCGCGTCGAGATGCCGTCCTTCCTTGTCGAGCATCATGCGGAAATCCTTGTAAAACGTCGCCTTGAGAAAGGCCTCCGTCATGTCCTTGCCGCGCCGCCGCTCATCGACGTCACAGAGCGAGACAATCGTTCCTCCGGCCGCCGCGATGTCCCGCACGTCGCCCGCTCCCTTGCCCCCGATGCCGATGCTGCCCACATGAAGCCGTTCGTTGGCGCCCCAGACGCTGCTGGGGACGATTTGAAACGCAAAGGCCGCAGCGCCGGCGCCCGCGCCGCGTTTGAGAAACGTTCGGCGGTTCGTCTTGCTGGATGATGTTAGGGAAGTCTTCATCGGAGAATGGCGAAGTTCTGTGGGTAGGTCACTCGGCGCAAAATGCCTTGAACCGGAGGCAAAGTAAACCCTTAAGGATTGCCGTTTGAGGAGAGGCAGCACTTTTCGTTGACGAAAGGCATTGCGTTTTGCGGGAACGGAGTGGCGAACCGGCTCCTTGGCAGGAAACCAGAACTCCTGACATGGGCGAATCGAAGGTTGGCGGTTCTCGCGACACGGAATTGGTGTCTCGAGATTATCGTAAGCCTTTAATAGAGAAGACTTTGCCGATTTTATATCGGGTGTTTGAGTGGCGGTTTTTCACGCGGAATCGAGCCAAAAACCGCCATTCTTTAATTCCCTGTGAACCTAGAATTCCTCAAATATCCCAGGGGTATGTCAGGAGTTCTGGAAACGGATCTCTCATGCGCCTACGGGCCTTGTCCCCAAGACCCGCAGTCATCATGACTCTCCATGCGATCGTCCGTCTGGCAGCGATCCTGCCCTTGCCCTTGGCGCAGGGCTCCATGATCACCGCCTCGTTGGCGCTTCGGGTGTCTCCTTCTTGTCCCTGAGCGGCTGCGAGAAGCGATGGCGCCGAATCTCCTCACGCGCGTGCTTCGGCGAGGCGGACGAGCACGGCCTTCTGAGCGTGAAGCCGGTTTTCGGCTTGTTGGAAGATGGTGTCCGCGTGAGCCTCGAGGACTGCGGCGGTGATCTCCATGCCGCGGTAAGCGGGCAGGCAATGCATGACCAAAGCGTTCGGCTTGGCCAGATCAACAATTCCCTGATGGATTTGATAGGGTTGCAGCGTTTCGATCCGGCTGGCGGTCTCCTCCTCTTTGCCCATGCTTACCCACACATCGGTGTAGAGGACGTCGGCATCCTTGGCCGCCTCTTCCAAATCCTCCGAAACGCGCACGTTACCGGACTGGAAGCCCGATAGATACTCCGAGGAGGGCTGGAACCCAGGGGGGCCGGCCAGTACCAGCTCAAAGTTCAATCGCTCCGCAGCCCACATCCAGGAGCGTGCCACATTGCAGTCGGTATCTCCCGCAAAGACGATCTTTCGTCCTTCCCAGCCACCGCTTTTCTCCTTGATGGTCAAGAGATCGGCCAGGATTTGGCAGGGGTGCTCATTGTCGTCCAGCGCATTGATCGTGGGGATGCCGCTCAGCTCAGAGAATCGCAGGATATCTTCCTTCTCATGCGTGCGAATGACGCAACCGTGCAGCATTCGCCCGAGCACTCGTGCCGTGTCTTCGATCGGTTCCCCGCGTCCTAACTGAAGGTCGCGATTGGAAAGAAACATGACCGTTCCCCCAAGTTCGCGAATCCCGATCTCGAAACTGACTCGGGTCCGCGTCGAAGACTTGGTGAAGATGAGGCCCCAGCATTGATAGACGAGGGGAACAATTTGACCGGGAGCTTCTTTGCGCTTGGCCTTCAATTCCTGGCCGAAATCGATGAGATCGACCAACTGATCGGCGGCCTGCGCCTCGATGGAGAGAAAGTGTTTCATGAGATAAAGCGAGAGGATGAAAGAATGAAAGAACGAATGAAGAAAGGAGTGGGAATGAATGAGGAAATGGAAGAACAGGCCGGCGACCGGGTGGTGGTCGGTCTTCGCTTGGTCGGCTTCTTGAAGCGGCTTAGCCGGCGGCAACGAGCTTCTCCAGAGTGGATCGCAGGATGAAGAGGGCCGTGTCGATCTCTGCTTCGGTGACCGTGAGTGGTGGGAGAAAGCGGACCACCTCGATTCCAGCGGGTATGGTGAGAAGCTTGGCGCGGTTGAGGGCATCGACCACGAAGAGAGAAGGTGGCCGCTGGGATTGCCGACAGGCCTTCAAGCTTTGGACGGCTTCGGTGTCCAGCACGAGCCCGATCATGAGGCCCAAACCGCGAACCTCCCGAAGCAACGGCATCGCGGACTCGGCGATCTGGGTTCGCAGATACGCTCCCATCCGAGCGGCGTGTGAAGCCAAGTCGCGCTCCAAGATTTCCTCGACGACGGCCTTCGCCGCGGCACAAGCCAGTGGATTTCCTCCGTAGGTCGTGCCGTGGGAACCCGGGCCCAAGGCGTCGCAGAGGAGCGTGCCGGCCGGATCCGGCATCGCACGCCGTCGGATCCAGACCGCGCCGAAGGGAAACCCGCTCCCGATGCCCTTGGCCCAACTCACGGCATCGGGGATGACATCCGCCGATTCGGCGTTTTCGCCGAGGGCCGATTCCCAGCTCCGCAGATGCCCGGTTCGCCCCATGCCGCACTGGATTTCGTCGAGAAGGAAGAGGAGATCGTGCTCTCGGCAAAGATCGCGGACGGCCTTGAGGAAGTCCGGGCTGGCGACGTGAATGCCGCCTTCACCCTGCACGGCTTCGAGCAGAATGGCGACGGTGTCCGCAGAGATCGCCTTTCGCAGAGCGTCGACGTCGTTGAATGGGGCGTGCCGGAAACCCTCCATCAGGGGTCCGAAACCCGATTTCACCTTCTCCTGACCCGTGGCGGCGATGCCCGCCAGCGTCCTGCCGTGGAATGAGTTGGTGAATGTCAGGATTTCCGTCCGAGGGCTGCCGTCGGCCTTCGGCGTGAGGGTGCCGTAGCGGCGCGCCAGCTTGAAGAGGGCTTCATTGGCTTCTCCGCCGCTGTTGCAGGCGTAGATCTTGCCCGGAAGTCCGATGAGTTTTTCGACGAGGAGCTTGGCCAGCTGTCCGAAGCAGGGCGGCTGGTAGAGATTCGAGCAGTGAATGAGCGTGGAAGCCTGAGCTTGAACGGCTCCCGCCACCACGGCCGGGGCGTGTCCGAGTGAGCAAACCCCGATCCCGCCCCCAAAATCGAGGTATTTCTTGCCCGCTTCGTCCCAGAGCCAGCAACCCTGGCCTCGCACGGGAGCCACGGGAAATCGGCCGTAGTTCGGCGCCACGTAGTGCTCGTAAAGGTCTTGGGTGGTTTCGGGTGAATGGATCCGGGTGTTCATTGGAAGGCGGGGAGCTTAGAGGGCAAGAAAGAAAACGCAACGATTGCCTGGAGACGGTTACTTCGTCTGTGGGTGGGCGGTAGGAGGGCCGCGAGCGCCGGCGAATCTGAGCAAGCCGCTTGCGCGGAAACCGCCGAGTTGACCGCGGAGCCACGCGCTTATAGATAAAGAGATGATTACTGTGACGGAAGAGGCAGCGACCGAGCTGAAGGCTCTCGTGGGCGACAGCGGCAAAGCGCTCCGTTTGCTGGTGCAAAGGGGCGGATGCGCTGGTTTGCAGTATGCCATGAAGCTGGATACGCCTCAGGAAGGTGACACGGTGATTCCCGCCGCGGGTGCAAAGGTCGTGGTGGATGAGGAGAGCCTTCCGTTCTTGCGGGGTTCGCAGGTGGATTACTCGGCTGAGCTCACCGACAGTGGCTTCAAGATCACCAACCCGAACGCCGCCCGGAGTTGCGGCTGCGGGACCTCCTTCGAGCCCGCCGTGGAAGGTGAGGAGCCGAGCTACGATTCCTCGCAGGATGGATCGGTGTGCGGCGGGGAAGGGGATGAGCCGGTCGATCAAGCGGTGTCGAAGGAATAGCGACCGAAGCCACCAAGTCAAGAAGAGGCAGGAAGGCGTGGCGCGTCCCGAATTCATCCGTGGCACCCGATCCAAGGCGCCCTATGGCTACTCCCGCGAAGGGAAGCCGAACCGCGAGCCGCAGACGAACCTTCTCGCCTGGATCTTGACGATCCTCTTGTTGAGCGCGCTGGCCATTGTGTCCTGGCTCGCTCCCGCTTACGTCTTTCGCAATCCTCACATTCCTTTCAATTACGAACTCCTGCGCAAGCTGGAGAAGCTGGAGGATCTCAAGGCTTTCAACGCGACCAAGCCGCCTCGCCAGCGCCGGCAACAGTTCTTCAGTGCCCGTGAACTTTTCAATCAGGAATCTGGACGTTCGGAGGAACAGTTGGCAGTGATCAATGACCTGCAGAAGCGCTTGTACATCCAGAATTTCGAGCATGGCGAAATGCTTGGATACATCAAGGGCCGGTTCGAGATCTTCGAGCACCGGCTTTTGACCGAAGACGACGTTTTCCCTGGCCTGGCGCTTCGGGCCAAATCCTTGGATTTTCCCAACGTCATTCTGGAGTATCTCTTGCCGATCGAGGGCGAGTTTGAGAATCCCTATCCGCCCGGGCACATTCTTGACATCGCGGAGGGAGGCGACCTTGCCGCCATCCTTCATCTCAGCCGATTGCCGCAAGATCGACTGTCGGTCACGGCGCTCTCGTTGTGGTACAAGGATCGCGCTTTCCCAGACGGCAGCATGCTGGACGTGGAGGTGCCAGGGGAAATCAATCTCCGCGCCGAGTGGCCGGTTTTTTCCGGCTCGGTCGCCGACGCGCTCGACACACCGTGATGCGAATGGGCCGTTGTCCGTCGCTCGGCGACCGCGAGCGAATTTAGAGCGTCTCTCGTTTGAGGGCTTCCCACTTGAGTTCAGCCGGTGCCGTTCAGGCTTCCAGCTTGGCGAGCAAGGGACCGGGCGACGACGAGTCCAACAACCGGTCGCGATCTTCCCGGCGCAAGAGTCCGTCCCGGCGCATGCGATCGGTGCACTGCAGGAGACCGTCGTAAAATCCGTCGACGTTGAGCACGCTGCAGGGGTAGTTGTGAAGGCCCAACTGACTCCAGGCGAGGACTTCGCCCAGTTCCTCCAGCGTGCCGAACCCTCCCAGCATGGCGATGAAGGCTTCGGCCAGATCAATCATGCGCTGCTTGCGCTCGTGCATGGTTTCCACCACCACCAATTCGGTGAGCCCGCAGTGGCCGAGTTCGTGTTGGTCGAGGAAACGGGGAATCACCCCCACCGCTCGTCCACCCCGTTCGAGGACGGCGTCGGCCACCGCCCCATGAGGCCGATGCTCCCGCCGCCATAGATCAAGGTGATGTTTCGGGACGCCAGTTCGTGACCGAGTTCTTTGGCCGCCTTGAGATAAGCCCGATTTCGGCCTCGGCTGGCGCCGCAGTAGACGGCTATGCTCTCCATGTCACGAGGGGTCGCGCTGGTCGTCGTAGAGCGGCAAGGGGAAGTCCGGTTCCGGAATGCGCGTCTCCACGTAGACGGCCTCCAGCTTTTCCACCAATTGGGGAAGCTGCGAGGCCAGATCTTCGGTCTCGGCGGGATCCTTGTCCAAATCATAGAGTTCCCAGGCACCCGGCGTCGACCGGCGCACGTCACGGCGCACGGCTTTCCAACGCCCCTCTCGAATGGCGATCTGCCCTCCGTATCCGGCAAACTCCCAGATCAGCGGCTCGGAGCGTGTCGGCGCTGAATCACCGGTCAACACGGGCGCGAGATCCGATCCATCGAGCTCGATCTCGACGGGAAGTTCGACCCCTGCGGCGGTGGCCAGCGTGGGGAACCAGTCAGGGAAATAGCTGGGAAAGGCGCTCTCGCTTCCGGGTTTCACCTTTCCCGGCCAACGGACGAGGCAGGGAACGCGGATGCCGCCTTCGTAGACGCTGCCTTTCCATCCACGCAGTTCGCCGGTAGATTCGAAAAAATTCGCATCCGCCCCACCGATGTGAAAACGAGAGTCTCGACCCGGATGGGTGGTGCCGTTGTCCGAGGTGAATACGACCAGCGTTCGCTCCGTGAGACCAAGGGCATCCAACTTGGCCAGGACCTGTCCCACATGCTCATCCAGGTCGGAGATCATGGCGGCGTAACCGGCTCGGGGCCGGGGATGTGGGAGATAACCGTTTTGGCCGCGGTAAGGGCCCTTTTCCTCGTCCCATTCCTCGGGATAGCGATCGATCCATTCTTGGGGGGATTGAATGGCGACGTGTGGTTCCACAAAAGGGAGATAGAGAAAGAAGGGATGGTCCTGATTCTTCTCCAAAAAACTGAGTGCTTCTGATAGAATCATGTCAGGGGCGTAGCGTTGCAGGCGAAAGTCGTCTGCTCCCATTTCGCCCTCGGGTTGGCGTTGATGTCCGGGGATGAGCCCGGGATTGATCACCACTTCACGTTCGTTGGAGTCGAGGAAATGGGGATAGTAACTGTGTGCATTGCGCTGACAGTTGTAGCCGTAGTAGCGATCGAAACCCTGCTTGATCGGTGATCCGGAAGTGTTCGAAGGCCCCAGTCCCCATTTTCCGAAAGCTCCCGTGGCATACCCGGCCGTCTTCAGTGCTTCGGCAATGGTGATGGCGTGTTCACTCAGCGGCCATTGGCCCGGAAAAACGCGGCCATTGCCGGAATCCCGGTTGCCGCGGATCTCCGCGTGAGCGAGGTGGCGCCCCGTCATCAAGACGCAACGGGCCGGTGCGCAGACCGGTGCGCCCGTGTAGTGCTGGGTCAAGCGCATGCCCTCCGTCGCCAGGCGATCGAGATGCGGCGTGCGGATCTTCTTCTGCCCGTAGCAACCCAGCTCCCGATAGCCCAGATCATCAGCCAGGATGAAGACGATATTGGGTGGGTCGGTGGCGCCCTGGGTTGAAAGCAGTCCGCAAACCGCCAGGCAGGCCAGGAGTGGAATCGGAATCGTCGGGTGCATGATTCTCTCTGTGTAAGCCAAGCCGCCGGGACGGTCCATCCCGAAAGGTTTTCGCTTTGCTTGCCGGGTGGAAGTCCACTAGGGTCGAAGCCCGATGCAGCGCGCCAGATTTCTTCTTGCTCACGGGATGTTGGCTTGGGGATGGATCGCCATGGCGTGCGGACAGGACGGCGCCCCCGGCGGCGTGGCGCCCGGAGAGGTCGTAAAATCTTACGAAGCGGTTTTTGAGCCGGTCACCGCCCGTTTTTTCCGGCTGGTCGCCTACAACGAAGCCGGCGGCAACGACCGTGTGGCCACCGCGGCAGAGATCCGCCTGCTTGGCGTTTCGGACGGCGCCCCCCTCCAACGCTCACTCTGGGAAGTCCATGGCTCTAGCAACTCCCACGGGGAGACCTACGGATCGGCCCTCAATGCCTGGGATGACGATCTGGGCACGGAATGGCGCTCGCCGGGTGAACCGCCTCATCATCTTGACATCGATCTCAATGATTCCGTGGTCCTGGCGGGATTTCGCTACACCCCGGCGGTCGACGGCACCGGCGGGATTCATCGGTTTGCGGTTTATGTCAGTGACGACGGCCTCCGTTGGAAAGATCCGGTGTTGAGAGGGACGCTGGTGCCCCGGACGGGCGAGACGGGGGAAGACACTTCCCTCGGCGCGCCGGATCCCATCGATTTGGAAAGACGCACCTTCGCCCCGCCCGCGATGGTGCACGGGCCAGTGGCAATCGATGTCGATCCCCGGAATCGGGTCTACGTCGCGGAAACCTATCGCTATGACGGTCGCGGAGTGATTGACAATCGAGGGAAGAACCGGCGGGAATTGGCCGATCTCCAGACCAACAGTCTGAGACAGCGCCGGGCGTTGTTAGAGAATTGGCTGGAGGATGGCGAATTTGCCTTGGAACTGGAGAGGCGACCGACGCTCTTCCAGCCGGACGGGTCCGATTTTCTGACCCGCTTTTCAGAGAAGATCGCGCTATTGGAAGATCGCGATGGGGATGGCCGCGCGGACATGCGAAAGGTGGTGGCCGAGGGGTTCAACGATGCCCTCGACGGCACGGCGGCCGGTGTTTTGGTGAGGGGAAACCAGGTTTACCCCAGCGTTTCATAAAATGGCCAGTCAGGCCATCATGTAGTCAGCGATTCCGTAAGACGGCGTCGGAAAGAGTCGTAATGGCCTGAATTGGTGGGTGTTGAGCGTGTTGAAGCTGGCGCTAAGAGGGCGAACAGTTTCGTGTGGCGGTTCTCGGGCGAATTTCGGAGGGCTCGAGCCGCGAAATGGATCCCCCTGTCGGCAATAGGCAACAGGAAGCCAGACCGCTCCGATGGCGGACGTGAACCCAAGGTTACCGAGAGCGCAGGGCGGGCGTTCCTCAGCCCGGAGCCGGTGGCGGCCACCATCGATCCTCTCGCATGGAGGCGGCGATTTGACGGGCAAAATAGATGGCCGTGTGTCCACGGCGTATCTCTGGCTTCAAGTTGCGCTTGTGGAAGCAGTGGAACACGGCGTGGGCCATGAACATGATCAGCCACAGAACGAGAATGGAATTGGGATGATGATGATAGCAATGACCGGAATGCCAGCGGGAGCAGAGTTCGTTAAAGCCTTCGTTTTCGACCTTTCAACGGTCGTGCCCGAAATGGAAGATGGTCTTGGCATCGGCCATTGAGCGGGGCATGGTCGTCGCCCACCACCAGTGGCTATCGATGGGAGTCTCGACCCAATCCCCAGCGACGCGCTCGCGACGGATGCCAGTCTCATGGGAATGAACAACGCGAAGAGGAGTGTGAATGGATTCAGTGCAGAAGCCCTCAGCCTCTTGTAAATGAACGTGCCGCGCGGGCTTGCCCGGTGCAGCCGGAGTCTCAAATGATTCTGGCTCTTGCTCCTCAAGGGGCAGGAGCGTGCGGGCTTCGGACAATAGCTCAGGCTGATTATCCTTGAGTACGGCAACAAGGTATTTGCCGTGGTCTTCAAGAAGATTGATCACGGAGGGACGCAGGTAGAGCGCATCACGTCAAAGCAGCGTGGGTGGTCCTTAAGGACAATGCCTTTAGGGAAAGATCCAAAATATTTTAGATAAATGTTGCATTTTACCATAATAGTTATAATTGGGGTGGATGCCTCACTCCCATCCCAATCAAGTTAGCGGTTTCCTTGGTCAGTTCGAACATCTTTTCGGATTCGTTCGCGATCGCTTCGAACGCTTGCAGAACCCAGGCCGCGGCCCCAACCCCAAGCTGCCGGCCTGGGATCTTCTCGCCTCCCTGGTCTATCACGTGATCAGTGATGCTGGCCATTTCTCGGCCCATGTGTTCCAGTTGTTCGAGGTGGTGATCAAGGATAGTTCGCTCTCGGAACGGCGCCAGAGGATGGGGCTTGAGCCATTCGCTTGGCTCATGAAGCAGGTGTTAAAGCCCCTCGCCGATGGACGCGTACACAAGGGATGTTTCTACAAGGGGCTGCGCCTGTGCGGGATCGATGGCTCGAAATGGAGCGTCACGAACACGCCGCAGGTTCTGGCTGCCATGAGCAAGGCGGCCTCCAGGAGAATGACCGCCGCCTTTGCGAAAATAGAGATGTGCGCGCTCGTGGAACTTGGCATCCACAACCCGTTGGCGGCGACGGTCGGCCTGAAAGGAGAAGGCGAATGGACCCTGGCCAAAGAACTTCTCGGGAGTCTGCCGAAGAGGAGTCTGCTGATTGTCGACCGGCTTTACGGTTGCGGGAAGTATCTCGACGAACTCGTGAAATCATGTCGGGCGGCACATAGTGAATTGTTGGTGAAGGCACGCGGCAGCAACAAGAGCCATAAGACTGAAAGGCTCTCCGATGGAAGCGCGCTGGTCAGCATCAGGGTGCCCAGAAAGAAGGCTGATGGGCCGCGGGAGAATCAAGGGGAGATCCGTATCCGTGAGATTCGAGGCCGGATCAGGAAGCCGGGGGCACGACAGTGGAGCGAGGTGAGGCTATGGACGACGCTTATTGATGAGCAGGAGTATCCGGCGCAGGAATTGCTGGAGCTCTATGCCCTGCGCTGGGGACACGAGATATTCTACAAGGAACTCAAGCTCCACATGCGCGGGAATGACGTTCTTCATAGCCATACGCCAGAAACAGCGGCCCAGGAGGTGGCGGCATTGCTCATGGCCTGCTCGATCATCGCGCAGGAGCGATGCGAAGCCGCGAAAAGCGGCAACATCCAGCCGTTGAGCATCAGTTTCCTGAAGACGCTCGACAAAATGAATTCACTATGGGCAGTGTTCGAAGTGTCCGAGGGACTGCTGACCGAAGAGACAAAACAGGAGATGGTAGCGCGAGTCAGAGAATTGATCGTTCGGGAGGCAATACCGAAAAGACGACAAAGGAGTTGCCCGCGCAAAGTCCGCCAACCGGTGACGAGTTGGCCTAGGCTAACAGAAAACGACTCTCGTGAGGGCGAGTTCCTGCTGGAGATTGTTAGCTTTCCCTAAAGGCATTGTCCCTAAAGGCATTGTCCTTAAGGACGCGAGTTATCAGCCGTATAGCCGCAGCGACTTCGTCGTCTCCAGGATCTCCGTCTTCACCAGGCTCAAGCATTTCCACGTCGAGAAGCAATGGAAAATCCTCACAGATAATCTGAAACGCGATCAAGCGGTGGTAGAACTGTGTTTTGACCTCGTCTCCGACGGCGATCCGGCGTTGGAGACACTTTGGACAACAACGTTTGTAGCTACAGTGAGTTTCGTGACCATCGACGGCGGCAAGCATCCAACCGCGCTGTGGGGCAAGGATTTTGTTGCGTTTGAGGCAGAAGTAAATGTGTCCGAGACACCCTCGCACACTGTCAGGCTCGATGCGCTCGGAGACATACGCCAGTTCGTCGGCGCTGGGCAAACGGTGATTACCGAGCCAACGGGTCCAGCTGCTCTTGTTCCGGTGTTGCTCGAGTTCGTTGAAGCTTGGTAACCGGCAGCAGAACATGGCGAAAAATGCTGCCGGGAAAATTCGAGTGGGAATCTGTGGTTTGGGACGAGAGTCACGCACCCGCAGCCTCCACTGTTGGCGGAGGCTGAAAATCTTGTCCGCGTAAGTTACTCGTGAGTGAGAAGTTCTGTAACTAGATCATCATGCGGCGAAGCGTGAACCTTCGGAGCGAGTGAAGTCTATTTTATCAAGGATGAATTTTCGGAACGCTGAACCTTTTCCGCCGTGGTGCAAAAATCCAGGCAGCGTGTTTTTCAAGGCGGCTGAGACAATCATTTCCGAAGGCAGCACGTCTGGGCGGATGGTTCGGATCCAGGTTCCAAAGTGTTTCCAGACCAGACCGTCACATGTCATGGCAAGGTACTGTAACATGCCCTGAGCGATCATGCCGGTCTGCACAAACACATGATATGCGTGCATCTTTCTCTGCACCTGTCTGCGATATTTCTCGGTAGTCCGGTGGAGGTATTGGTTACCATTGCGACGCTTGAGCGGTCGCATAGCGGCCATCCAGAAATGGTATCCGAATGAGCCGACCGAATGCACCGCTTGCTTGAAAGCGACTTCGATCTTGAAGCGCAAACTGTAGAGCAAGATGATCTCCTGAGCTTCCATGGTGAGGTCGGTAGACAAGAGGATGATCCGCCCTCTCGTGGGATGATCGACGAGAATGAAGCGGACCATCGCCCCGGCGGGCTTCCACAACAGATCCACCGACTTGAACCGGACAGAGATGTTTCTCTCCCCATATACGGGACTGGGAACGGAACTGAAGCCGCCCGTTCCAAAGACATTCTGGAGCTTCACCGCAGCGCCATACTTTTTCGGTCGTCCGCGTTTGCGTTTGCGTTTGCGTGGCACTGCCGCAGGCCGAAAGCCGGTTGTCGTGCGTCGAACCCTCGTGACCAGCACACCGGAACGCCCCTTGGTGCTCCGGATCACCTTTCCGTTGGCGTAGTAGGCGTCGGCCAGCAAGACGAACTCCTGACCTCTACAGACGGATGCGAGCATCTCGTTGGCCTTGTCGATCAAGGTTCTCCTGTCGCGGTTTGAAGTGACGATACCTTCGTGAATGCGTGCACAGACCGGAACGCAGAAGAAGTATCCGCCAACCTGACAGAGCACGCCGAAGGCGTGAAAGGAATGGCTCATGATGAAGTGAGGCTTGGAATTGGACTCGGACTGTTGATGCAGATACTTCACCGCAGGCATCTTGCGGCCCTCCTTGGACTTCTTGATGCCGTCGAGAACCAGGACGGGGCGACAACCGATCTTGTAGACAGGGAAGTGCTTGATCACGATGGCGAACCAAAGTTCTGCAAGCCGGTCCGTCTTCACGGCATTGCTGTGGAAGAAATGGAGTAAGTGCTCATAGAAGTGTTCTGACAAACCGAGAGCGCGGACGAAACTGGAAACCCCGAGGAGGTCATTGCGCACGGAGAAAGCGGCCAAGACGAGCAGAAACCAGAGAAAGGTGCGGGCTCTCGAGAAAGCGGGTCGCAGAAGACAGACGATATTCCACCAAGAAATCCAGAGATCCATAACAAATGATTTGATTTTCCTAGACATTCGCATATATAAGCTAATGACCATGAAAAAGATCAGATCACTGAAAAAAGAGTCCAGAAACTTGCGGCAAAGTTAGCTGCAATCGGGCCAATGCGGCCTGGGAGCATCAGCAAGCAATACCGAGATCGACAACGCCAGCGCGGCGTGTATTACCAACTGAGCTACACGCATGAGATGAGGAGCCGGACTGAACACGTCTGGCCAGATCACGTGAAGGGACTACGAAAAGAAACAGAGGAGTACAAGAAATTCAAGAAACTGACCACCGAACTGATCGATCTGAGCATTGAACTATCCAAGGCGAAGATCGCTCTATTACGCAGTCAGACAGACACGCCAGGCAAAGAGAAACCGGTCTGAGAACTTCCCACTCACGAGTGAAAAAGATCAGATCACTGAAAAAAGAGTCCAGAAACTTGCGGCAAAGTTAGCTGCAATCGGGCCAATGCGGCCTGGGAGCATCAGCAAGCAATACCGAGATCGACAACGCCAGCGCGGCGTGTATTACCAACTGAGCTACACGCATGAGATGAGGAGCCGGACTGAACACGTCTGGCCAGATCACGTGAAGGGACTACGAAAAGAAACAGAGGAGTACAAGAAATTCAAGAAACTGACCACCGAACTGATCGATCTGAGCATTGAACTATCCAAGGCGAAGATCGCTCTATTACGCAGTCAGACAGACACGCCAGGCAAAGAGAAACCGGTCTGAGAACTTCCCACTCACGAGGACCGAGGATCCCGGCCTTCTTGAGATTGCGCGCCAACGAGCCGCCGTAGAACTCGAGAGAGAAAAGAGCAAACTCCTGTTTTCCCGCTTCATGCCACTGGTCATGCCCTTTGCTGGCATGGGGTTTACCCTCCTCGTTCTCTGGATCATCTTTGGTCATTCGCGTCGGGTCGATCAGAATCGCCATGAGACGATCTGGAGATACTTGGAGCGGGGTGAAGAAGTGCCCGTGCAACTCCTGATCGATCCAGACAATCCCGCCACCTGGAGGAAACCGGTCACCGATCGGCGCAAAGGGATTCTCTGGTGTGCCGTCGGGCTCGGTCTGGGAGTGATGTTGGTCATCTGGGGAGATGGCAACCTCCGAAAGGGCGCATTGGCCGTGGTTCCGCTCTGCATCGGTCTGGGCTACCTGATCGCTGCCAGGCTGGAGCCCGCTCCTGACGACGAAGCAGACGGCGACAGCAAGAAGGAAGAGATGCCGGTCATCGAGGGCTGAATTCAAGCGGGCAGGAGACCCCCGAATCCGCCGATCCTAACGTTATTTGATCGTGGGCGATCCCGATTTGAGTCTGGTCTTGCGCGTGATTGCCGATGATGACCGGTACGCTTTTGGTGAACTCGTGAAGCGGCACCAATCGGGAGTGCGCAATCACCTGCGGACCCTCACCCGGGGAGATCACGCCCGGACGGATGATCTGGCGCAGGAAACCTTCGTGAGGGCCTATCGCTCCATCCGTCAGTATCGCGGGGAAGCCAAGTTCTCCAGTTGGCTTTACCGCATCGCCTACCGGATCTTCCTCAACGATGAGCGATCCGCCAAGAGGCGGAGGATCCGCAACGAGGCCGAATCCGATGCCGAGGCTCGATGGGATGAGCCCGCGGGAGACTCTGGCCGGCGGTCACATGATCTGGCGGTGGATTTTCACACGGCTTTGGAGGGCATGGAGCCTGAGCGAGCCGCGGTCTTCGACTTGCACTATCGCAAGGGGATGTCGCATGGCGAAGTGGGCCAGACGCTGCAGATGCCATTGGGAACCGTGAAAACGCATTTGGCCCGGGGATTGAAAAGCGTCCGCGAAACCCTTAAGGATTGGAAAGAACGCCGATGAGAACACACAAACCCAAGGATCCCGTCGAAGCGCTCTTGAGCGAGAGAGAACCGTATTTAGACAACGGCGACTTCGCCAAGCGAGTGCTGGGTGCCTTGCCGGGCCACAGTCGGCGTTTGTCCTGGCGGGCCAAGCGCCGATGGGTCAAGGGCATCTCCTTGGTCGTGGGATTGGCGATCGGGCTCGCGTTGTTGGGTCCGGAGAATGTCGAGATGCTGGTGGGACGGTTGCTGGAGAACTCGCTCTGGCTGGGGCTGGCCTTGACTGGATTCTTTCTTGGAATCGCGGCTTCTTGTCTCTGGGCGCTCTCGGATGAGGCATGAGGACGGACGGGAGCTGCCGGGGATCGATGAAGAGAGCGAAGGGCACCGGGGAAATCGTTGGTTCGCGGCGACGGCCGCACCGGCGAACTCCGGCCCCGGGAGGAGGCGGTTTTTGGTTGAATAACCGGGGGCTCAATGCACTTTGGCCGCTCTTTTCCCATGAGTTCTGGATCGGCCATGCAGACGCTTCCCGGGTTTCGCGATTTCTACCCTCAGGAATGCGCGGCCCGGAACTATCTGTTTGGCCAATGGCGTGAATGGTGCCGCCGCTATGGTTTTCTGGAATACGAGGGGCCGATTCTCGAGGCCACGGATCTCTATCGCAAGAAGAGCGGCGAGGAGGTGGTGGAACAGCTCTTTGCCTTTGTCGACAAGGGTGAGCGCGAGGTGGCGATGCGCCCCGAGTTGACGCCGACGCTGGGTCGGATGGTGGCGGCGCGGGCGCGGGATTTCAAGAAGCCGATGCGCTGGTTTGGCATCGGGCCTTTCCTTCGCTTTGAACGTCCCCAGGTCGCCAAGGGACGGCTGCGGGAATTCTATCAGTTTAATTGTGACGTGATTGGGGAAGCCTCCGAGGCGGTGGACGCCGAGCTGATTTCCCTGGCCATTGACATCATGGTGAGCCTGGGCTTCGACGAAAGTGATTTCGTGGTGCGCCTGAGCGACCGGGAAGCCTGGATCGACTTTGCCAGGGAAGCGGGGATCGTCGAGGACGCCCAGGGAGATTTCTTGCAGTGCATCGATAAGATGGAGCGGGAGAAAGACGAGGTGACTGCGGGGAAACTGGAAGCTCTGGGAACTTCGCTGGAGAGCGTTCGCGCCTTCATGGAGGGAGGGTCTTCAAGGGCGCCGCGCCTGGAGCGTCTGCTGAATACGCTGGAGGCTTCAGGCAAGGCCAGCTATTGCCGCGTGGATTTGGGGATTGTGCGAGGTCTGGCCTACTACACCGGCGTGGTGTTTGAGGTCTTCGATCAGAAACACGGACTCCGGGCGATTGCCGGTGGCGGTCGCTACGACCGGCTCATCCATACCTTGAGCGACGGAAAAATCGACCTTCCGGCGGCGGGATTCGCCATGGGGGATGCGGTGATCGGCAACCTGTTAGAAAAAACGCCAGAGGCTCAGGCGCGCCTGCAGCGCTACGCCGAGGCGGCGACCGCGATCGATGTGGCGGTGGTGATCGCTGCCGAAGAGCAGCGCCCGTCGGCTTTGAAGGCGGTCCAGTGCTTGAGAGAGGCCGGGTGGCGGGTTCACTACCCCTTCGACAGTCCTCGCGTGGGCAAGCAGTTTCGGAACGCCGAGGCTCAGGGAGCCGCGATGGCGGTGGTGTTCGGCGACGAGTATCCCAGGATCACCATCAAGGATCTCAAGGAGCGTGCCGAGTCCTCCGTGGAGGGAGTGGAAGCGATGCTGAGCGCCCTGCGCGACCGACTTTCGGCGCCGCCCAGTTCGGAATCCTCAGTTTCTTCACGACGCTAACATTTTAGACGCACTCATTCACGCCCATGTATCGCACCCATCACTGCAACGAAATCCGCAAACAACACATCGGTGAGGTGGTCACGCTCAGCGGATGGGTCCATTCGACGCGGGATCACGGTGGCGTGATCTTCATCGACTTGCGGGATCGTGAGGGGCTGACGCAGGTGGTCTTCCGCCCCGAGGAGAGCGCGGAAGCCGCCGAGCAGAGTCATAATCTGCGGCACGAGGATGTCTTGCGAGTCGAGGGCCGCGTGGTGGATCGCCTGGAGGGGACAGTGAATGACAAGCTGGCCACTGGCGAGGTGGAGGTGGTCGTGCAGCGAGTGGAGGTGATCAACCGCGCCGAAGTGCTGCCCTTTCAATTGGACAAGGACAACACCCACGAAGATCTCCGTTTGAAGCATCGTTATCTCGACTTGCGGCGTCCGCGCATGGCGCGCAATCTCCTGATGCGTCATCGCGTGGCCAAGGCGACGCGGGATTACCTCGATGAAGAGGGATTTCTGGAAATCGAAACGCCGGTGCTCTCCAAGAGCACGCCAGAGGGCGCGCGTGATTTCCTGGTGCCATCTCGCCTGAATCCCGGGAAGTTCTATGCCCTGCCGCAGGCGCCGCAACAGTACAAGCAACTCCTTCAGGTGGCGGGCGTGGACAAGTATTTTCAGATTGCGCGTTGCTTTCGAGACGAGGACTTGCGCGCAGACCGGCAGCCGGAGTTCACCCAGGTTGATGTCGAAGCCTCTTTTGTGGACAAGGATGACATCTTTCGGTGGGTGGAAGGTCTCCTGGCACGTTGTTTCAAGGAATCGACCGGCGTGGCCATTCCGGCCTCGTTTGACCGGATCACCTATCGCGAGGCCATGGACCGGTATGGATCCGACAAGCCGGACCGGCGCTTCGGGCTCGAGCTGGTGGACCTCACCGAGGAGTTGAAGAATTGTGAGTTTCGCGTTTTTTCCGGCGCGGTCGCCAAGGGCGGGGTGGTCAAGGCAATCAACGCCAAGGGCTTTGCCGACATCTCCACGGGTCAGATCGACAAGCTGACCCAGCTGGCCCAGGAGGCGGGTGCGAAGGGGCTCGCCTACATCCAGGCGCGGGACGAGGATCGGAAGACCTGGCGTTCACCCTTCGTCAAACGCATGACCGACGAGGAGATCGCCGCCTTGCGGGAGAAGCTAAACATCGAGCCGGGCGACTTGATTCTCTTTGCCGCGGATCAGTGGGAGCCGGCCTGTGAAGTCCTGGGGCGGATTCGTCTGGCGGTGGCGGAATTGCGCGAACTGCTCAAAGGAAACGGCGATCTCGATTTTCTCTGGGTGACAGAGTTTCCCTTGCTGGGCTACGACGAGCACGAGGTGAAGTGGAATGCGGTGCATCATCCCTTCACGCGCCCGCTGGCGGAGGACATGGACAAGCTCGAAGCGGGGGAATACGCCGAGATTCGAGCCGAAGCCTACGATGTCGTGCTGAACGGGCACGAGATCGGCGGGGGCAGTCTCCGGATCCATGAGCAAGCGCTGCAGGAAAAGATGTTCTCCGCCCTGGGAATCGGTGAGGAAGAACAGAAGGAGATGTTCGGCCATCTGTTGACGGCGTTCAGCTACGGCGCCCCGCCTCACGGCGGCGTGGCCCTCGGGTTTGATCGCTTGGTGATGCTCATCTGTGGTGAAGCGAGCATCCGTGAGGTGATCGTCTTTCCGAAGAACAACCGGGGCGTCGATTTGATGAGTGACAGTCCCGCTGGGGTCGATTTCAAACAGCTGCGGGAACTCTATGTGCGTTCCGTGGCCCGGGAGAAGAAGACTGGCGAAGGCGAGGGAGCTTCTTCCTGAGCCCGGCGTGGAGCTTGGCCGGGAGATGAGAATCTCCGAGGGCCCAGAAAGCCAGAGCCGCCATTATTTCTAGAATGGCGAAGGTAAATCTCGGGTCGCTTTGTAATGTGCCTGGCATGTGGGAGCGTTTATTGGTTCGGAGAATGTTGATCGTGCTCGCCTCCCATTCCTCGAATAGATTCGGGCTTGGGACCTCGATCATCGAACCGTGAAATGAAAGAAACCACGTTAGCATGCCCTCCATCATGAAAGCTTTTTTACTGACCTTGAGTATCGCCCCGTTCCTCCTCCTGGCGTCCTGTGAGCAGCGAACCGAGTTCGAACTGCTCGCCGCGGCGGTGCATTCGGCCGCGAAGGAGCTTCTAGATTAGAACGAGAAATCCACGGAAGCTTTCGAGGAGGCCGAGGCGGCGCGATTGGAGGCCCTCGTGCAGGAGGAGGTCCAGTACAAGAATCGGGAGACCAGAAAGCTGATCGCCCGGTGGGAGGACGCGGAGGAAGAAGTCCTGGCCCTGAACGAACGGCTGGACGAGGCGATCAAGGAGGGAGACTATTTTTACTCGTGAGTGAGAAGTTCTGTAACTAGATCATCATGCGGCGAAGCGTGAACCTTCGGAGCGAGTGAAGTCTATTTTATCAAGGATGAATTTTCGGAACGCTGAACCTTTTCCGCCGTGGTGCAAAAATCCAGGCAGCGTGTTTTTCAAGGCGGCTGAGACAATCATTTCCGAAGGCAGCACGTCTGGGCGGATGGTTCGGATCCAGGTTTCAAAGTGTTTCCAGACCAGACCGTCACATGTCATGGCAAGGTACTGTAACATGCCCTGAGCGATCATGCCGGTCTGCACAAACACATGATATGCGTGCATCTTTCTCTGCACCTGTCTGCGATATTTCTCGGTAGTCCGGTGGAGGTATTGGTTACCATTGCGACGCTTGAGCGGTCGCATAGCGGCCATCCAGAAATGGTATCCGAATGAGCCGACCGAATGCACCGCTTGCTTGAAAGCGACTTCGATCTTGAAACGCAAACTGTAGAGCAAGATGATCTCCTGAGCTTCCATGGTGAGGTCGGTAGACAAGAGGATGATCCGCCCTCTCGTGGGATGATCGACGAGAATGAAGCGGACCATCGCCCCGGCGGGCTTCCACAACAGATCCACCGACTTGAACCGGACAGAGATGTTTCTCTCCCCATATACGGGACTGGGAACGGAACTGAAGCCGCCCGTTCCAAAGACATTCTGGAGCTTCACCGCAGCGCCATACTTTTTCGGTCGTCCGCGTTTGCGTTTGCGTGGCACTGCCGCAGGCCGAAAGCCGGTTGTCGTGCGTCGAACCCTCGTGACCAGCACACCGGAACGCCCCTTGGTGCTCCGGATCACCTTTCCGTTGGCGTAGTAGGCGTCGGCCAGCAAGACGAACTCCTGACCTCTACAGACGGATGCGAGCATCTCGTTGGCCTTGTCGATCAAGGTTCTCCTGTCGCGGTTTGAAGTGACGATACCTTCGTGAATGCGTGCACAGACCGGAACGCAGAAGAAGTATCCGCCAACCTGACAGAGCACGCCGAAGGCCTGAAAGGAATGGCTCATGATGAAGTGAGGCTTGGAATTGGACTCGGACTGTTGATGCAGATACTTCACCGCAGGCATCTTGCGGCCCTCCTTGGACTTCTTGATGCCGTCGAGAACCAGGACGGGGCGACAACCGATCTTGTAGACAGGGAAGTGCTTGATCACGATGGCGAACCAAAGTTCTGCAAGCCGGTCCGTCTTCACGGCATTGCTGTGGAAGAAATGGAGTAAGTGCTCATAGAAGTGTTCTGACAAACCGAGAGCGCGGACGAAACTGGAAACCCCGAGGAGGTCATTGCGCACGGAGAAAGCGGCCAAGACGAGCAGAAACCAGAGAAAGGTGCGGGCTCTCGAGAAAGCGGGTCGCAGAAAACAGACGATATTCCACCAAGAAATCCAGAGATCCATAACAAATGATTTGATTTTCCTAGACATTCGCATATATAAGGTAATGACCATGAAAAAGATCAGATCACTGAAAAAAGAGTCCAGAAACTTGCGGCAAAGTTAGCTGCAATCGGGCCAATGCGGCCTGGGAGCATCAGCAAGCAATACCGAGATCGACAACGCCAGCGCGGCGTGTATTACCAACTGAGCTACACGCATAAGATGAGGAGCCGGACTGAACACGTCTGGCCAGACCACGTGAAGGGACTACGAAAAGAAACAAAGGAGTACAAGAAATTCAAGAAACTGACCACCGAACTGATCGATCTGAGCATTGAACTATCCAAGGCGAAGATCGCTCTATTACGCAGTCAGACAGACACGCCAGGCAAAGAGAAACCGGTCTGAGAACTTCCCACTCACGAGGTTTGATTCCTTCCTCCCGAAGTCGCGACAGGCAAACGAAATGATTCATCTCCCTCATCCTCTCAAGGCTTTGACAATCGACCTCTCCCAACATCCGGCTCATCGTTGGGACACTGGGCAATGGGTGCATCCCCAAAACCTGTCGTACAAGGGGATCATCTCGGTAGTAGTCCAAATCGCGAAGCATCCGGTAGCCCAGTATAAGATGCACGATAAGACACATGAAAACCTTGTGGAACTTGTAGAAGCGGGACATGCGCCGATCCAGTGGATCAAAGCACTGCTGAAGCTTCCCCTCCAGATCCAATTCCTGAAAGAGCTTCTGAAAGATAACGAGACCGCCGAAAGAGGTCAGTTCTTGATCTTCAAATTTGATCGCCGGAATCGTTCTGGACTTTGCATGAATCGTACGTCGTGCTACTCTCACTGTAGGTGGCTTTTGGGTTGAAGTGTTTGGTGTTTTGGTAGATTCTAAATCAACCTTATCCCAAAGGCCCCTGCCACTATTTTCTTGGGATTCTTGCCCCGATTTATGAAACTATGGGGCGAACACTGCCCATAGTGAATTCATTTTGTCGAGCGTCTTCAGGAAACTGATGCTCAACGGCTGGATGTTGCCGCTTTTCGCGGCGTCGCATCGCTCCTGCGCGATGATCGAGCAGGCCATGAGCAATGCCGCCACCTCCTGGGCCGCTGTTTCTGGCGTATGGCTATGAAGAACGTCATTCCCGCGCATGTGGAGCTTGAGTTCCTTGTAGAATATCTCGTGTTCCCAGCGCAGGGCATAGAGCTCCAGCAATTCCTGCGCCGGATACTCCTGCTCATCAATAAGCGTCGTCCATAGCCTCTCCTCGCTCCACTGTCGTGCCCCCGGCTTCCTGATCCGGCCTCGAATCTCACGGATACGGATCTCCCCTTGATTCTCCCGCGGCCCATCAGCCTTCTTTCTGGGCACCCTGATGCTGACCAGCGCGCTTCCATCGGAGAGCCTTTCAGTCTTATGGCTCTTGTTGCTGCGGCGTGCCTTCACCAACAATTCACTATGTGCCGCCCGGCATGATTTCACGAGTTCGTCGAGATACTTCCCCCAACCGTAAAGCCGGTCGACAATCAGCAGACTCCTCTTCGGCAGACTCCCGAGAAGTTCTTTGGCCAGGGTCCATTCGCCTTCTCCTTTCAGGCCGACCGTCGCCGCCAACGGGTTGTGGATGCCAAGTTCCACGAGCGCGCACATCTCTATTTTCGCAAAGGCGGCGGTCATTCTCATGGAGGCCGCCTTGCTCATGGCAGCCAGAACCTGCGGCGTGTTCGTGACGCTCCATTTCGAGCCATCGATCCCGCACAGGCGCAGCCCCTTGTAGAAACATCCCTTGTGTACGCGTCCATCGGCGAGGGGCTTTAACACCTGCTTCATGAGCCAAGCGAATGGCTCAAGCCCCATCCTCTGGCGCCGTTCCGAGAGCGAACTATCCTTGATCACCACCTCGAACAACTGGAACACATGGGCCGAGAAATGGCCAGCATCACTGATCACGTGATAGACCAGGGAGGCGAGAAGATCCCAGGCCGGCAGCTTGGGGTTGGGGCCGCGGCCTGGGTTCTGCAAGCGTTCGAAGCGATCGCGAACGAATCCGAAAAGATGTTCGAACTGACCAAGGAAACCGCTAACTTGATTGGGATGGGAGTGAGGCATCCACCCCAATTATAACTATTATGGTAAAATGCAACATTTATCTAAAATATTTTGGATCTTTCCCTAAAGGCATTGGGGTTAGGCAGCGGTTTGCTGCTCGATGCCGTCCACGAAGATGATTCCTTGCACGACTTTGTCAAGTTGACGATACCCGTTCAGTCGACGCCAGCCTTTCTCGGCTTCCAGGCCGAGCTTGTAGACCATTGATAGGGTTGCTTTCCTCGATCCGCACCCTTTGGTTTGTCGAGTCCGATGGCGGACCGTGGCAAACGTCGACTCAATCGGGTTTGTCGTCCGGATGTGTCTCCAGTGCTCGGCTGGAAAATCGTAGAACGTTAGTAGAGTTTCCTTGTCTTTCTTCAGGCAGGCGCACGCTTTCGGATACTTGGCTTCGTAGAGCGTGAAGAACTCGTCATAGGCCTCCAAGGCGGCCTTCTTTGTTTCCGCCATGTAGATTTCATGGATGCGTTCCTTGGCAAGGGGCTGCGCTTTCTTCGGCAGCTTGTCGAGGATGTTGGCTGTCTTGTGCACCCAACATCGTTGCTGTTTGCTTGTCGGATATTCCTCTTCCAAGGCGCTCCAGAACCCGAGAGCTCCATCGGCGATACTCAGTTTCGGAGGGATTTTCAATCCTCGTTTCTTGAGGTCTCTGAGCACATTTTTCCAGGACAGTTTGCTCTCTCGTTCTCCATCGCTGATGGTTACCAATTCCTTGGTTCCATCGGGTAAGGAGCCGACGATTACGAGAACACATGGGCGGTCGTCATTGAGCCTGACATGGAAGTAGATCCCGTCGGCCCAGAGATAGACGTATTCCTTGTCGCTGAGGTCACGCTTGCTCCATTGCTCGCGTTCTTTCTCCCATTGCTCTTCCTCGTCGAACGATGTTGGCTGCAGAAAGACCCGATGCGTTCTCACCGAGGATCGGCTCTAAGGCTCGACTCATCTCGGAGGTTGAGATTCCTCGCAGGTAGAGTGCCGGGATGAGGTTGTCCAGTGAAGCGACCCGGCGTAGGTACGGCGGAAGGATGGCGCTGGTGAACCGCTGGCCTGATCGGCGATCATTGATCCTGGGCTGCCGAACAGAAACGTTTCCTATTCCAGTCTGAAGTTGTCGCTGAGGAAGATGGCCGTTGCGAACGACTTGGCGATGACCCTGGTCATCACGCTGATGTTGATGGGCTTGAATGTAGTCGGAGACTTCGTTGTCGATGGCGGCCTGAAGAAGCACTTGGGCTCCTTGTCGCAGGGTGGCCTCAAGGGCGTTCTGGCAGACGGTGCTTGCTCCTTCCTGGCCGAGGATAGATGCGGATTCGGTGGGGTGGTTGGTGGTTTTCATTGGAGTTCAGTTGTTTTGGTAAATGGTTGAACTCTTCATGATGCCCCGACCGCTCTCATCCACAACTTCCGATCATTTCTCCTCGATGCCTCGAGCTGACGCTTGTATTCGTTGAAGAGTTGAGGCGCGGTATAGCACTTTGCTTTCCGGTTGGTTTGCGGATTCGCCAACCAGTAATTCATGTTGCCCCGCTTCATCTGGAAAATGGCGACGAGGCCGAGATCCAGGGAGGCTCGAATGTTCTCTTTGCAACCGAACCAAGCGTCGCCCAGCACGTAGGCCGCTCGAAATCCCACATCCAGCGCCGACTTGAGCATCCTTCGAAACATCGTGTGTTTCGATTCATTTTTTGCCCTCTCCATGTCTCTCGCGGCGGCACATCTCTTATCTCGGAATTCGTTCTCAGGCGCTTTTCCTACCGCTTCCTTTTCGCCCATGAAAATCTGCCGATCAACCGGAAGGAATCCCTTTTCACCGGCGATGCCGAGCTCCACCACTTGGTGACCTGTGACATAGCGGTTCTCCGTGTGGTCCCAGTGCAAAGAGGAGCCCTCGACCTTCTTGCCCCGTCGCACCTTGATTGTGTCGTCGATGACGAACGCTCGCTGATCGTCTGGACCCACGGAGTTGGCGTTGAAAATGCTCTTGCAAAGCTCGATGGCCATCGTCCGCCAATTGACGTCCTCACGGCGCATGACACGATAAAGAATGTTCGCCCTGTATTTGCAGTCATCTACGCGGCCCTTCAAGAACTGGCCAAGCTCCGAACAGAAAGCATGAATACTGGAATTCTCGAGTTTGAGGATGGGCCATACCAGCAGGGCGGTGAGGATGGCCCCTGGGCATTCGCCATCGATGCGGCGTGCCTTACCGACCGAAGACGGCCCGAAAAAGGTTGACCATCCCATGAGCGCAAATACCATTTCCGAGTTCGGTATCAGCAAAGACTCTGGGGTCGCTCAGGGCCTGAGAGATCGGTTGATAGCTCCGAGAAGCGTTTTTTCGGCCGGATTTGCCGCCTGTCTTTTTGTGTTTTTTTTCACACAAGACCTTAAGGGCAGGCGGTATATAACGCAACATAAACTAACACTTTGGGCAAAAAACTGAGCTGATTAATCGGTCAGATGTGAGTGTTGACGTCATCGGATTGCTGGATGGCTGCTTTGATTCGCTCCGCTTCTCGGCTGATCGCTCCATCGCCGTTTCCCAATTTCAGGGCGTCTTGTGTCAGGGTGCTCTGGCTGAGATCAATGCCGCAAATCTCGCGAACAATCGGAGGAACTTTGCGTAGAGTCACCCCGAAGGATAGTGCAGAGCCAGTCCAAACGACCGAACCCTGGGACCCACACGGTGAGCGGTGGCCCCGTGTTGGTCGAGCGGCAAGTCCCGGTGAGTTCCTCTCGCGCAGTAGCCACAACTGCATTCTTCGACTTCCACTTTCCAGATCGATATGTCTCGGGCAATCTTTTCCGGCACATCGACCGTGCTTGCCGTCTCCAGACGAGTTCCAAGCCTGCCTCCGCATCGAGGACAATTTGACGACCGCCCCTTGGGCAATCGGGCTTCCATGCTTCGAACATTGTCATCCGGCCCAATCTCCGGTTCCTCCGCCGCCGGAAGCACCCTTGGCCCGGCTTGCGTCCCGGTCTTTTCGGGTTGGCCTCGGGTTTTCCCTTCGAGAACGGAGCCGCCGATCTGTTCTGCTTGCGCTTCAACTCATCCAATTCCTTGCGCAGTCTTCGATCTTCCTCGCGAAGCTTGAGATTCTCCGCCTCCAACTGAGCAAACCGCTCCCGTAGATCGCGGACGAGCCGGATCAGTTCTCTCGTGGGGAGCGATTCAAGAGAATCGGACGACATCAATGGTTAAGATGTCTTAATTATCGAAGCTGTCAAGAGCTTGTTAGGAGCGCTAATCAGTTACGGTATCAGCAAAGACTCTGGGGTCGCTCAGGGCCTGAGAGATCGGTTGATAGCTCCGAGAAGCGTTTTTTCGGCCGGATTTGCCGCCTGTCTTTTTGTGTTTTTTTTTCACACAAGACCTTAAGGGCAGGCGGCATATAACGCAATATAAACTAACACTTTGGGCAAGAAAACTGAGCTGATTTATCGGTCAGATGTGAGTACCTCGCGAGTGAGAAGTTCTGTAACTGGATCATCATGCGGCGAAGCGTGAACCTTCGGAGCGAGTGAAGTCTATTTTATCAAGGATGAATTTTCGGAACGCTGAACCTTTTCCGCCGTGATGCAAAAATCCAGGCAGCGTGTTTTTCAAGGCGGCTGAGACAATCCTCGTGAGTGAGAAGTTCTGTAACTAGATCATCATGCGGCGAAGCGTGAACCTTCGGAGCGAGTGAAGTCTATTTTATCAAGGATGAATTTTCGGAACGCTGAACCTTTTCCGCCGTGGTGCAAAAATCCAGGCAGCGTGTTTTTCAAGGCGGCTGAGACAATCATTTCCGAAGGCAGCACGTCTGGGCGGATGGTTCGGATCCAGGTTCCAAAGTGTTTCCAGACCAGACCGTCACATGTCATGGCAAGGTACTGTAACATGCCCTGAGCGATCATGCCGGTCTGCACAAACACATGATATGCGTGCATCTTTCTCTGCACCTGTCTGCGATATTTCTCGGTAGTCCGGTGGAGGTATTGGTTACCATTGCGACGCTTGAGCGGTCGCATAGCGGCCATCCAGAAATGGTATCCGAATGAGCCGACCGAATGCACCGCTTGCTTGAAAGCGACTTCGATCTTGAAACGCAAACTGTAGAGCAAGATGATCTCCTGAGCTTCCATGGTGAGGTCGGTAGACAAGAGGATGATCCGCCCTCTCGTGGGATGATCGACGAGAATGAAGCGGACCATCGCCCCGGCGGGCTTCCACAACAGATCCACCGACTTGAACCGGACAGAGATGTTTCTCTCCCCATATACGGGACTGGGAACGGAACTGAAGCCGCCCGTTCCAAAGACATTCTGGAGCTTCACCGCAGCGCCATACTTTTTCGGTCGTCCGCGTTTGCGTTTGCGTGGCACTGCCGCAGGCCGAAAGCCGGTTGTCGTGCGTCGAACCCTCGTGACCAGCACACCGGAACGCCCCTTGGTGCTCCGGATCACCTTTCCGTTGGCGTAGTAGGCGTCGGCCAGCAAGACGAACTCCTGACCTCTACAGACGGATGCGAGCATCTCGTTGGCCTTGTCGATCAAGGTTCTCCTGTCGCGGTTTGAAGTGACGATACCTTCGTGAATGCGTGCACAGACCGGAACGCAGAAGAAGTATCCGCCAACCTGACAGAGCACGCCGAAGGCCTGAAAGGAATGGCTCATGATGAAGTGAGGCTTGGAATTGGACTCGGACTGTTGATGCAGATACTTCACCGCAGGCATCTTGCGGCCCTCCTTGGACTTCTTGATGCCGTCGAGAACCAGGACGGGGCGACAACCGATCTTGTAGACAGGGAAGTGCTTGATCACGATGGCGAACCAAAGTTCTGCAAGCCGGTCCGTCTTCACGGCATTGCTGTGGAAGAAATGGAGTAAGTGCTCATAGAAGTGTTCTGACAAACCGAGAGCGCGGACGAAACTGGAAACCCCGAGGAGATCATTGCGCACGGAGAAAGCGGCCAAGACGAGCAGAAACCAGAGAAAGGTGCGGGCTCTCGAGAAAGCGGGTCGCAGAAAACAGACGATATTCCACCAAGAAATCCAGAGATCCATAACAAATGATTTGATTTTCCTAGACATTCGCATATATAAGCTAATGACCATGAAAAAGATCAGATCACTGAAAAAAGAGTCCAGAAACTTGCGGCAAAGTTAGCTGCAATCGGGCCAATGCGGCCTGGGAGCATCAGCAAGCAATACCGAGATCGACAACGCCAGCGCGGCGTGTATTACCAACTGAGCTACACGCATAAGATGAGGAGCCGGACTGAACACGTCTGGCCAGACCACGTGAAGGGACTACGAAAAGAAACAGAGGAGTACAAGAAATTCAAGAAACTGACCACCGAACTGATCGATCTGAGCATTGAACTATCCAAGGCGAAGATCGCTCTATTACGCAGTCAGACAGACACGCCAGGCAAAGAGAAACCGGTCTGAGAACTTCCCACTCACGAGTGAGTACTTTAAAGAGGCGAAACAGAACTTTGGCCTGCTCGCCGAACAGAGTGGCGCCTATCAGTATGCCTATGCCTCGGTGCATCTGGCTGCGATGCGATACGCTCTGATTTTCGAGGCCATGCTTCGGAGTGGTCGCTCGAGCTACGGGGAGGTGCGGGACCGGCAAACTGGGCATCTTCGAGTGCTGTGCTTCGCGGGATTGCTTTGGCAATTGTTTCGCAGCCTCATCGAAGGCGCCCTGGACGCCCTAGCCGCAATGCCTTTAGGGAAAGCTAACAATCTCCAGCAGGAACTCGCCCTCACGAGAGTCGTTTTCTGTTAGCCTAGGCCAACTCGTCACCGGTTGGCGGACTTTGCGCGGGCAACTCCTTTGTCGTCTTTTCGGTATTGCCTCCCGAACGATCAATTCTCTGACTCGCGCTACCATCTCCTGTTTTGTCTCTTCGGTCAGCAGTCCCTCGGACACTTCGAACACTGCCCATAGTGAATTCATTTTGTCGAGCGTCTTCAGGAAACTGATGCTCAACGGCTGGATGTTGCCGCTTTTCGCGGCTTCGCATCGCTCCTGCGCGATGATCGAGCAGGCCATGAGCAATGCCGCCACCTCCTGGGCCGCTGTTTCTGGCGTCTGGCTATGAACTCGCGAGTGAGAAGTTCTGTAACTGGATCATCATGCGGCGAAGCGTGAACCTTCGGAGCGAGTGAAGTCTATTTTATCAAGGATGAATTTTCGGAACGCTGAACCTTTTCCGCCGTGGTGCAAAAATCCAGGCAGCGTGTTTTTCAAGGCGGCTGAGACAATCATTTCCGAAGGCAGCACGTCTGGGCGGATGGTTCGGATCCAGGTTCCAAAGTGTTTCCAGACCAGACCGTCACATGTCATGGCAAGGTACTGTAACATGCCCTGAGCGATCATGCCGGTCTGCACAAACACATGATATGCGTGCATCTTTCTCTGCACCTGTCTGCGATATTTCTCGGTAGTCCGGTGGAGGTATTGGTTACCATTGCGACGCTTGAGCGGTCGCATAGCGGCCATCCAGAAATGGTATCCGAATGAGCCGACCGAATGCACCGCTTGCTTGAAAGCGACTTCGATCTTGAAACGCAAACTGTAGAGCAAGATGATCTCCTGAGCTTCCATGGTGAGGTCGGTAGACAAGAGGATGATCCGCCCTCTCGTGGGATGATCGACGAGAATGAAGCGGACCATCGCCCCGGCGGGCTTCCACAACAGATCCACCGACTTGAACCGGACAGAGATGTTTCTCTCCCCATATACGGGACTGGGAACGGAACTGAAGCCGCCCGTTCCAAAGACATTCTGGAGCTTCACCGCAGCGCCATACTTTTTCGGTCGTCCGCGTTTGCGTTTGCGTGGCACTGCCGCAGGCCGAAAGCCGGTTGTCGTGCGTCGAACCCTCGTGACCAGCACACCGGAACGCCCCTTGGTGCTCCGGATCACCTTTCCGTTGGCGTAGTAGGCGTCGGCCAGCAAGACGAACTCCTGACCTCTACAGACGGATGCGAGCATCTCGTTGGCCTTGTCGATCAAGGTTCTCCTGTCGCGGTTTGAAGTGACGATACCTTCGTGAATGCGTGCACAGACCGGAACGCAGAAGAAGTATCCGCCAACCTGACAGAGCACGCCGAAGGCCTGAAAGGAATGGCTCATGATGAAGTGAGGCTTGGAATTGGACTCGGACTGTTGATGCAGATACTTCACCGCAGGCATCTTGCGGCCCTCCTTGGACTTCTTGATGCCGTCGAGAACCAGGACGGGGCGACAACCGATCTTGTAGACAGGGAAGTGCTTGATTACGATGGCGAACCAAAGTTCTGCAAGCCGGTCCGTCTTCACGGCATTGCTGTGGAAGAAATGGAGTAAGTGCTCATAGAAGTGTTCTGACAAACCGAGAGCGCGGACGAAACTGGAAACCCCGAGGAGGTCATTGCGCACGGAGAAAGCGGCCAAGACGAGCAGAAACCAGAGAAAGGTGCGGGCTCTCGAGAAAGCGGGTCGCAGAAAACAGACGATATTCCACCAAGAAATCCAGAGATCCATAACAAATGATTTGATTTTCCTAGACATTCGCATATATAAGGTAATGACCATGAAAAAGATCAGATCACTGAAAAAAGAGTCCAGAAACTTGCGGCAAAGTTAGCTGCAATCGGGCCAATGCGGCCTGGGAGCATCAGCAAGCAATACCGAGATCGACAACGCCAGCGCGGCGTGTATTACCAACTGAGCTACACGCATAAGATGAGGAGCCGGACTGAACACGTCTGGCCAGACCACGTGAAGGGACTACGAAAAGAAACAGAGGAGTACAAGAAATTCAAGAAACTGACCACCGAACTGATCGATCTGAGCATTGAACTATCCAAGGCGAAGATCGCTCTATTACGCAGTCAGACAGACACGCCAGGCAAAGAGAAACCGGTCTGAGAACTTCCCACTCACGAGAGACGATATTCCACCAAGAAATCCAGAGATCCATAACAAATGATTTGATTTTCCTAGACATTCGCATATATAAGCTAATGACCATGAAAAAGATCAGATCACTGAAAAAAGAGTCCAGAAACTTGCGGCAAAGTTAGCTGCAATCGGGCCAATGCGGCCTGGGAGCATCAGCAAGCAATACCGAGATCGACAACGCCAGCGCGGCGTGTATTACCAACTGAGCTACACGCATAAGATGAGGAGCCGGACTGAACACGTCTGGCCAGACCACGTGAAGGGACTACGAAAAGAAACAGAGGAGTACAAGAAATTCAAGAAACTGACCACCGAACTGATCGATCTGAGCATTGAACTATCCAAGGCGAAGATCGCTCTATTACGCAGTCAGACAGACACGCCAGGCAAAGAGAAACCGGTCTGAGAACTTCCCACTCACGAGCATGAGGCGCACTCAGCGCAAAGGACCGCTCCAACTGGATCTTTTCGAACCAGTCGAGGAGAACCATGAATACGAGGCGATCATCACCAACAAGACAAACACGGCCGCTCATGTGGTGAAATTTCATGAAGGGCGTGGCTCTCAGGAGAAGATTTTTGGCGAAGCCAAGAGCCAGGCCCAGATGGACTATATTCCGGCCAAGCGACGTGCCGCCAACGAAGCTTTCCTTTTGGCCAGTATCCTCACCCACAATCTCACACGCGAAATGCAGATGCGATCTGCGGAGCGGTCACGCAAATCGTCCCCCCAAAGGGCTGCGGAGTGGATGTTTGAAGGACTCGGCACGATTCGCCGCAAAATCATCCAGCGTGCCGGACGCCTGGCTCGCCCTCGAGGTCGACTCACATTGACACTCGGAGGCAATCAGGCCGTCGAAGAAGAAATCGCCTACTACATGATGGTCTGACTGGCCATTTTATGAAACGCTGGGGTCTACGCAAAGTTCCTCCGATTGTTCGCGAGATTTGCGGCATTGATCTCAGCCAGAGCGCCCTGACACAAGACGCCCTGAAATTGGGAAACGGCGATGGAGCGATCAGCCAAGAGGCGGAGCGAATCAAAGCAGCCATCCAGCAATCCAATGACGTCAACACGGATGATACGGGATGGCGAACGGGGGGCAAGACGAGTTACCTGATGGGATTCGTGAGCCGCCAGGAGAATGCGGTGTATTTTCAGATTCGATCACGCCACCGAGCCGAAGAAGTGGCCGAAGTCATTACGGCGGCCTGTGAGCGTGTGCTTGGAACCGATCGGTTCCGGAGCTACGACGCGGAGCGATTTTCGCAGATGGACATGCAAAAGTGCATGAGCCATATTGTGAAGAATCTCTCTGAAGTTCTGGAGAAGAAGCGAGGGCGGGCACGAAGTTTCTGCGAGGGACTGAAGAATTCGCTTCGACAGTGTCTGAGGCTTTGGCAGCAGTACCACAACGGCGAGTCGACTTTAAACCAATACGAGGAAGAGAGCTTGAAAAAGATCTATGAACTCGATCATTACCTGCGGGACCGGACGCTCAAAGATCCCGACAACCAACGCATGCTCAATGAGCTTGGCCGGCACTTTGACCAAGGGAATTTAACGATGTTCCTGGAGGATCCGGAGGTAGAGCCGACCAACAACATCGCCGAGCGGATGCTCAGGCCGGCGATCGTCGCCCGCAAGGTGTCGCAATGTTCCAAGACGGAGCGGGGAGCCAATACCTACGCGGCATTCGAGAGTGTGCTCTCGACTCTCTCGCTGCGAGGAGCGAGTTCCGTATTCAAGTCGCTTGCCAAAATCATCACAAGCGAGCGTACCCTTGCATGAGATGCCTGTGGCGTTTGCTGGTTAGGAGCGCTAATCAGTTACGCTCTGATTTTCGAGGCCATGCTTCGGAGTGGTCGCTCGAGCTACGGGGAGGTGCGGGACCGGCAAACTGGGCATCTTCAAGTGCTGTGCTTCGCGGGATTGCTTTGGCAATTGTTTCGCAGCCTCATCGAGGGCGCCCTGGACGCCCTAGCCGATACGTTTGGGAAAGAAACTCTCGACCGCATTCTCGAAGCCATCGACAGCGAAGTGGAAGATTTCCTGAATCGAGCCCTCCATATGGATCCCGGATCACTTGAATCTGATCAATGCGCTGAAGCCCTCGGAATAGACTAGCGTAAAGCCTTCGAATTATCGGTCAGATGTGAGTTCGTCCATCGATTCTTGGGAGATCTGCTTCGAATCAAAGGGCTCGAGAATCGCCGTACGGCGGTTAGCTGGGCCGCCCTATCGCACAATGTGTGGAAACTGGCCGGGATAAGAAAGGAACAAGCGGAAAGGCGCGAGAAAGCGAGGACAAAGAAACGGGCGGCCTGACCTCATCAGTCCGAAGTTTGCAAATGAACCGGCCCCTGAGAGGTCGCGGGGAAAGTCACGTATCGCCACCGGCGAAAAGCCTCAAATCAAGGACAAAAACCGGGTTGGCCGGAAAGAAAACGGGAAAACCGGAACTGGGAAGCAATGCTCTAACGCTTGCACTCTACTCAAACACCTGTCACGTCAGAAAATCCAGCGTTGTGGGACAGGCCCTACCTACTGCGGGCTTTTGTGCCCGAGACCATGTCCGCGTCTGAGATCTGGCGTCAATATATCGGACTGACAGAGGTCGAGGAAAGCTTCAAGAACCTCAAAGGTGACCTGGCCATTCAGCCCATTTTCCACCAGAGGGAGCACCGCATCGACGCGCACAATCTTCGTGAGCTTTCTTGCCTACTGCCTCCACGTGGCGTTGCGTGCGAAACTGCGTCCCCTGGCCACAGGCCTGACACCGCGCGCCGCGCTAGAGAAATTTGCCACCGTCCAGATGATCGACGTGCACCTCCCGGCCGGGGACGGACAGGAGCTCATCATGCCGCGCTACACCCAGCCGGACAAAGACCTCTCGCTGTTGCTCGCCCGCATGGGGCTCAATCTCCCTCAGCAGCCGCCTCCGACCATTCGCATCTGCCCCCCGGACGGCACTGGGTCTGTGGGGGAGACCTTTTGAGCCGAGGCCCGGAGAATCAAGGCCTCGCGGCTCGTATTGCCCTCGAATCGTGAAAGTCGGGCTAGTCCGCGCGCGATGCAAAATCTCCCCCAGATCGCCTCCGGACTGGATCCAGGACCGGAGAGCTTTTTGCAGTTGAGATCGCAGCCAGGACAAGGGGCGGAGAGGCACATGTTGAAAATTCGAGGCTCCCGGAGAGCTCCGGAGGTTAATCTGCCTCCCAGGCGGGGGCAAGCCCCCTAACCAGACGCCAGCGATTCCGTAAGACGGCGTCGGAAAGAGTCGTAATGGCCTGAATTGGTGGGTGTTGAGCGTGTTGAAGCTGGCGCTAAGAGGGCGAACAGTTTCGTGTGGCGGTTCTCGGGCGAATTTCGGAGGGCTCGAGCCGCGAAATGGATCCCCCTGTCGGCAATAGGCAACAGGAAGCCAGACCGCTCCGATGGCGGACGCGAACCCAAGGTTACCGAGAGCGCAGGGCGGGCGTTCCTCAGCCCGGAGCCGGTGGCGGCCACCATCGATCCTCTCGCATGGAGGCGGCGATTTGACGGGCAAAATAGATGGCCGTGTGTCCACGGCGTATCTCTGGCTTCAAGTTGCGCTTGTGGAAGCAGTGGAACACGGCGTGGGCCATGAACATGATCAGCCACAGAACGAGAATGGAATTGGGATGATGGTGATAGCAATGACCGGAATGCCAGCGGGAGCAGAGTTCGTTAAAGCCTTCGTTTTCGACCTTCCAACGGTCGTGCCCGAAATGGAAGATGGTCTTGGCATCGGCCATTGAGCGGGGCATGGTCGTCGCCCACCACCAGTGGCTATCGATGGGAGTCTCGACCCAATCCCCAGCGACGGATGCCAGTCTCATGGGAATGAACAACGCGAAGAGGAGTGTGAATGGATTCAGTGCAGAAGCCCTCAGCCTCTTGTAAATGAACGTGCCGCGCGGGCTTGCCCGGTGCAGCTGGAGTCTCAAATGATTCTGGCTCTTGCTCCTCAAGGGGCAGGAGCGTGCGGGCTTCGGACAATAGCTCAGGCTGATTATCCTTGAGTACGGCAACAAGGTATTTGCCGTGGTCTTCAAGAAGATTGATCACGGAGGGACGCAGGTAGAGCGCATCGGCAGTGAGCACGTCAAAGCAGCGTGGGTGGTCCTTAAGGACGCGAGTTATCAGCCGTATAGCCGCAGCGACTTCGTCGTCTCCAGGATCTCCATCTTCACCAGGCTCAAGCATTTCCACGTCGAGAAGCAATTGAAAATCCTCACAGATAATCTGAAACGCGACCAAGCGGTGGTAGAACTGTGTTTTGACCTCGTCTCCGACGGCGATCCGGCGTTGGAGACACTTTGGACAACAACGTTTGTAGCTACAGTGAGTTTCGTGACCATCGACGGCGGCAAGCATCCAACCGCGCTGTGGGGCAAGGATTTTGTTGTGTTTGAGGCAGAAGTAAATGTGTCCGAGACACCCTCGCACACTGTCAGGCTCGATGCGCTCGGAGACATACGCCAGTTCGTCGGCGCTGGGCAAACGGTGATTACCGAGCCAACGGGTCCAGCTGCTCTTGTTCCGGTGTTGCTCGAGTTCGTTGAAGCTTGGTAACCGGCAGCAGAACATGGCGAAGAATGCTGCCGGGAAAACTCGAGTGGGAATCTGTGGTTTGGGACGAGAGTCACGCACCCGCAGCCTCCACTGTTGGCGGAGGCTGAAAATCTTGTCCGCGTAAGTTAGTAGTCGCGTGAGAATGGTCGCTTCTTTTTTGGTGGAGAATTGCGCCCGGACTTGGCTTTGCCGGCTGATTTCTTACCGGTCTTGCCCTTCTTCTTGGCGGAGCTACTCGCCGCTCTGGCCTTGGTTTTTGCCTCCTTGAGTCGGAGGCGCCCCTGCTCGTCGAGGGCTTCCAGCAGAGCATTCGCCTTCTGGAAATCATCGATCCAGCGTCTCGCCTGAGCTTCCAACGGTCTGGGGACGTGCAGCATGGTGGTCTTGCCCTTGCGAGTCTGACCGATGGCCAAGGAGCGATGGCGCAAGGAGTCGTCGGAAGCGCAACGGCAAGTGGGCTTGCCGCATTTACGAGAGAGTTCGATGGGCGAGCCGTGAAGGAAGCCTTCGGCCTGGTCGAGGAGCTGGCGGAGGCGGCTGCGAATCTGGCGTTCGGTGGGGGGCAGGGAGTTTCTGCTTGGCATGAGGGTCGGCTCGTTCGGCGCACTGTAATATAAGATTATTACAGAAACAAGCTTAAAAAAGATGAAATAACGAATGCGAATTTGCCATGGGGTCAAAAATGGGCGCTGCCGATCCGAATTACCCAAAAATACAGGGCTTGAGCCGCCTCAGCCGCCTATCTTACGGAATCGCTGACCAGACGCGAGGGGTGAGCGTGTTGGCTAATCTGCCTCCCAGGCGGGGGCAAGCCCCTCTCCGCCGAGCTCTTCTCTTCTTTTCTCTCCGTTCCTCCCCCGCCCGGATAGGCTCCGCGTCACCACATTTTTCCAACGAGGATGCTTTGATCCGCGGAATGGCGGGGCAATCCTGGAAGCCGGGGCTCAGACCAGGACGGTATTCTCCGGAACCGCCATCGCGGCCACGCCAGGATGGTCCGTATAACGCGTGAGGAAAAACTCGTAGCTGTCCACCAGAGCCTTCCAGCTGGCCTCGATGATGTTCTCCGAAACTCCAACGGTGTCCCAGCTGGCATGTCCATCCGAGGAGACAATCAGCACTCGCGTTTTGGCGGAAGTGCCCGTGTGACTATCAATGATGCGAACCTTGTAATCTTGCAGCTGCACGCGATCGAGCTCGGGATAAAAGGGCATGAGGGCCCTGCGAAGGGCCTGGTCCAGCGCGGAGACCGGGCCGTTCCCCTCCGCCACCGTGTACTCACGCTGATCCCCCACTCGCAGTTTTACCGTGGCTTCGCAGGTCTGATAAGTTTCTCCAAAATGCTCGCGGAAGGTGCTGTGAATCTCCATCAACTCGAAGAAGCGGCGATGATGATTGAGGACCTTGCGAATCAGCAATTCGAACGATGCTTCCGCGGCCTCGAATTCGTAACCCTCCTTCTCCAGTCGCTTGAGTGTCTCCAGAATCTCTCTCACCTCGGGCGCTGTTTTCTCCAAGGGAATGCCCAGCTCCTCCGCTTTCATGAGCACGTTGCTCCGTCCGGAGAGCTCGGAAATCAGGATGTGCTGCCGGTTGCCCACTTTTTTCGGTTCGATGTGTTCATAGGTGCGGGCGAGCTTCTGCACCGCGTTCACGTGCATCCCTCCCTTGTGAGAGAAACAGGTGTCGCCCACGTAGGGCACACGGGTGTTGTGCGCGCAGTTGGCCAGGTCATCGACGAAACTGGAAATCTGCTTGAGCTTTGTCAGGTCCGGCACCACCGGGATCCCCAATTTGAGCTGCAAGTTAGGAATCACCGTCGTCAAATTGCAGTTACCCGTCCGCTCCCCATAGCCGTTGATGGTTCCCTGAACCTGGACGCTGCCGGCCAGCACCGAGACCTGGGCATTGGCCACGCCCATGCCCGCGTCATCGTGCGTGTGGATGCCCACCGGGATGGTGAGCGCCTCGATCACGGTCTGGGTGATCTCCGCGATTTCATGCGGCATGGTGCCGCCGTTGGTGTCACACAAGACCACGATGTCCGCACCGCCTTCCTCCGCCGCGCGCAGCGTCGCCAGTGCGTGCTCGGCATCGTCCTTGTAACCATCGAAAAAATGCTCGGCATCGTAGATCACCTCCCGCCCATGCTGTTTCAAATGCGCCACCGTGTCCCGGATCATGGCCCGGTTCTCCTCCGGCGTGGTCCGCAAGACCTGCTCGACGTGCAGTTTCCAGCTCTTCCCGAAGATGGTCACCACCGGCGTGCCCGCATCCAATAGGAGTTTCACCTGGGGATCCTCATCCGCCGCCAGATCCGCCCGCCGGGTGCTGCCGAAGGCCGCGATCTTGGCATGCGCCCAGGATTCCCCCCGCGCCATCTCAAAGAACTCCACGTCCTTGGGATTCGATCCCGGCCACCCGCCCTCGATGTAGTCCACGCCAAACTCGTCCAGTTTCTGCGCAATCCTGAGCTTGTCGAGCGAGCTGAAGGAAACGCCTTCGCCCTGCGTGCCATCCCGCAAGGTCGTGTCGTAGATCGAGACGCGTTGGGTCGTGCTCATGGGAAGGCGAAAGTAGGACGAGCCCTTGGGCTTGCAAGGATTTTCACCCCCGCCGGGGACCCGTCGAGGCCGAATCGCTTGCAATCAGCCTCGGGAAGGTTACCGAAGCTGCTCAGCCCATGGTCTCGATCACGGTCGATCACGTCAGCAAAGCGTTCGGATCCACGCAAGCGTTAGACACCGTAAGCTTGACGGTGGAACCCGGGGAGATCTTCTTTCTGCTGGGCCCGAGCGGCTGCGGCAAAACGACCCTCATCCGCACCCTGGCAGGCTTCACCAAGCCCGATTCAGGCCGGGTGCTGTTCGACGGCGTCGACATCACCGGCACGCCGCCCCACGTCCGTCAGGCCGCCATGATGTTCCAGAATTACGCCCTCTGGCCGCACCTCAACGTCGCCCAGAACGTGTCTTTCGGACTCGAACAGCTCAAGCTCCCCAAGACGGAGATCCGCGAGCGTGTCGATCGAATGTTAGACACCGTCCACCTCAGCGGCTACCGGGATCGCTCGATCAATGCGCTTTCCGGAGGTCAACAACAGCGGGTGGCCCTGGCCCGCGCCCTGGCGGTTCGCCCCCGCTGCCTCCTCCTCGATGAGCCCCTTTCCAACCTCGACGCAAAGTTGCGGCTGGACATGCGGCTGGAGATTCGGCGCATCTGCAAGGATCACGGCCTGACCACCATCTACGTTACCCATGATCAAAAGGAGGCCCTCTCGGTGGCCGATCGCCTGGCCGTGATGGAGGAGGGCCGGGTGGATCAAGTCGGCACGCCCCGGGAAATCTACCGCCGTCCGCACTCCGTGTCCGTGGCCAGATTCATCGGCGAATGCAACTTCATCGGCGCCATGGTCCAAGGCCTGGAAGGCCGGCGGGTGAGTTTGCTCACCAACCACGGGCGCGTCGAGGGAAGCCTCCCGGACCCTGACTGGACGCCGGAACCGGGGGAGACCGTCGTGGCGGGCGTCCGCCCGGAATCGCTTCGCCTGAGCGGCGAACCGCAAGGTCCCAACACCTTCGACGGCTTTGTCGTGGCCGCGAGTTATCTGGGCGAGATCGCGCAGTACGAATTTCACCTGACGGATGGCGATCAACTTCGCGTGGCCGAACTGAATCCAAACGAGGTGCGCGCCTGTCGCGAGCGTTGGCTGCACGCCATCGCCGCGCCCGAAGACGTCATCGTCCTTCCACCGCCCTCTCACCACGGCTCCCAGCCCTGAACCGCCCGACTCCCCTCCGCCTTTCCATGCGCATCCTCTTCATTCTCGCCTTGCTCGCGGCGATTCTCGGCGTCCCCTTCGCGCTGAAACCCGAGGATGAGCACGATCCGCGGCGAGCGGTTTCTCCCCGCCAAGTTCTCAACATCATCACCCCGCATAGCGAGAGCATCCGGCGGGAATTCACGGACGCCTTTCGCCGGCACATGCGCGATCGCGAGGGACGTGAGGTCTTCATCGAGTGGCGAGTGCCCGGCGGCACCTCGGAAATCGAAAAGATCCTCGACACGGAATACACCTTCGCCTTCCAACGCCACTGGGAGGGGACCCTGGGCAATCCCTGGTCCCGGGAGGTGGCGATCTCCTTCACTCACCGCCGGGTCGGCCTGCCCGAAGACCCTGGCGAAGACAACCCGGGCCAGGCCGCGCGGCGCGCCTTCCTGAAATCCACGGTCGGCGTGGGACTGGATGTCTTTTTCGGCGGGGGCGCCTACCCGTTCGTGATCCATTCCGCCAAGGGCTATCTGGTGGACTCGGGAATCGCGGAACGCCATCCCGACTGGTTCACCGAGGACGTCATCCCCCGGAGTGTCGGCGGCGAACCCTTTTACGACCCCGAATTCCGCTGGATCGGCACCTGCCTCACGAACTTCGGCATCGTCCTGAACGAAGACGGCCTCGAACGCCTGGGACTCCGGACCCACCCCGTCGAGTGGTCACTCCTCGCCGACCCCCGAATGTTTCAAGAAGTCGCCCTCGCCGATCCCACCACCAGCGGCTCGGTGACCAAGGCCTTCGAAATGATTCTCCAGCAAGAAATGCGCCAGGCGGTGGACCGCCACCGGGCCTCACCCCTCGACCCCTTGGCCGTGGACCCTTTGCAAGAGGCCCTCGCCGAGGGATGGGAAACGGGCCTCAATCTGATCCGCCGGATCGGGGCCAACGCCCGCTATTTCGCCAATTTCTCCACCAAGATCCCCTCTGACGTGGCCTCCGGCGACGCCACCGCTGGAATGTGCATCGACTACTACGGGCGCACCTTTCACGAACGCCTCCTGCACGCCAACGGACAATCCCGGGTCCGCTTCGTCACCCCGCCGGGCGGATCGTCTCTCAGCGTGGACCCCATCGCCCTCCTCCGCGGCGCCCCCAACCGCCTCCTGGCAGTCAAATTCATCGAATTCGTGCTCTCCGAAGAGAGTCAAAAGCTCTGGGATTATCGAGTCGGCGCGCCGGGCGGTCCCCAGCGGCAAGCTCTCCGCCGCCTTCCGGTTCGCAAGGACCTCTACCGGTCTCCCCTGCTCCAGCATTTCGCGGATCCCGAGGTCAACCCCTACGAAAACGCCGCCCTTTTCCACTACGAAGCGGAATGGACGGCCCGAACCTTCAACGCCCTCCGCATCATTCTCAAGTCCATGTGCCTGGACTCCCACGACGAACTGCAGGCGGCCTGGGAAGCCCTCATCACCCAAGATTTCCCGCCCGAAGCCACGGCGCTGTTCGACGACCTCTCCCCAGTCACCTACGAACGGGCTACCGGCCACATCACTGACGTCCTCAAACGCTCCAAGATCGATCAGAGCGCCTTCAGCCGCCAGCTCACCGGTCACTTCCGCCAGCAGTACCGACGGGTGGTGGAGCGGGTCCACCAGAGCCGGGCCGACCGCTCATGAGTGGCCCCTCAGCCAAGACAGTTCCTCACCGAATCTTTCGCGAATTCTTTCCGGCCGCAGAGAGTCTCTAGGGGAGAGGCGTCCACGCCCGATGCGCTTTCCCTCGCCCACCCCACCCATGGATCCCCAATTCCAATTCACCCAACTGCTCAACGGCATCGACACCGGCCAGGTCGATCCCGACGAGCTGCTGCCGATGGTCTATGGAGAACTGCGCGGGCTCGCCTCCCGCAAAATGGCCAATGAAGCCGCCGGCCACACCCTCCAGCCCACCGCTCTGGTGCACGAAGCCTGGATAAGGCTCGCGGGCAAGGACGGCAGCACGGGATCCTGGGAGAACCGCGCCCACTTCTTCGGCGCCGCTGCCGAGGCCATGCGCCGCATCCTGGTCGATCACGCCCGCAAGAAAAAGAGCGCCAAACGCGGTGGGGGAGCCAATCACACTCATCTCGAGGACAAGTCCATCGAACTCGCTGTCCCGGCCGACGAACTTCTCGCCGTCCACGCCGCCCTCGACGTTCTGGGCAAAGAGGACGAACAGGCCGCCCAGCTGGTCAAGCTCCGCTACTTTGTCGGCATGACGATGGACGAAGCCGCCACCGCCCTGGACATGAAGAAGCGGAGCGCCGAGGCACTCTGGACCTACGCCAAAATCCAGCTGCGCCGCGCCATCGAGAAAGATCGGGCCAGTTAGAGCCCATCTTGCGGGAAACCTGCCACCGCGCTGCAGACCGGCGTTGCATCGCTCAAACCGATCGCCCTGAACTCGCGGATGCGCCCCCCGTCCGCCCGCTTCTGGCGTTTCGCCGTCATCGCCTGCCTGACCGCATGGAGCGGCCATTGCTTGCCAGCCGCCCCGCTCATCACTGAGTTCTCCTCGGCTGGCCAGGGGACGGTGATCGATGACGACGAGGACTATCCCGGCTAGCTGGAACTCTATCACCCTGGGACCGAGCCATACTCGCTGACCGACCACTATCTCACCAGCGATCCCGGCGATCTCAACCAGTGGACCTTCCCACGGGGGCAGACCCTCGACGCGGGCCAACACCTCGTGGTCTTTGCCTCGGGCAAAGATCGCCAGAATATCTTTCAAGCCGCCATCCACACCAACTTCACTGTGCCCTCCAACGATGCCTACCTCGCTCTGGTGGCGCCGGATGGCGAGACGATCCTCCACGAATGGAAGGACGTCCCCCGACAACGCGTCGGGGCCTCCTTTGGCATCGGCTCGGACGGCCAGGCTGGCTACTTCGCCTCGCCCACACCGGGCGAGCCCAACGGCGAGTCGCACCCGGAGGTGGTGAAGGACACCAAGTTCAGCATCGATCGCGGTTTTTACGACGCTCCCTTCGACCTCGTCATCTCCACGGCCACCGAGGGCGCCACGATCTACTACACGCTGAACGGCAACGTCCCCGATCCGCTCACAGGCATTCCCTTCGACGAGCCGATTCCCATCTCGCGGACCACCGTGGTCCGCGCCATGGCGGCGAAGGACGGCCTGCTGTCGACCAACGTCGACACGCAGACCTATCTCTTTCTCCAAAGTGTCCTCGACCAGCCCGCGGACCCGGACGGCTTTCCCGATCGCTAGGGTTCCGTTCCAGCGGACTACGCGTTCGATACCTCGGTCGGCACTCCGGAGGAATTTGAACAAGCCTTGTTAGGCTATCCATCCATCTCGCTCGTCATGCCGCTCGATTCCTGGTTCAATCCGAGCCGGACCGACGGCGTGGGCGGCATCTACGCCCATTCCCTCGAACGCGGACCCGCCTGGGAAAAGGTCGTGTCGGCCGAATTCATCAACTTCGAGGGCGAGGACGACACCCAGGTGGATTGCGGCATTCGCGTCTACGGGAATGCCAGCCGCCAAACCAGCCGGCCCAAACACAATCTCCGCTTGGCCTTCCGAGCCCGTTACGGTCCCGCCAAGCTTGATTTTCTGGTATTTGGTGAAGGCGAGGCCACCGGGACCGGGATCAACGGACTCCTCTTCAACGGCCAGAACGGCGACTCCTGGTTTCATCCCGCGCTGGCCCAGCGCCAGGCTGCCACTTATCTTCGCGATCATTTCGCTCACGAATTGTTAGGCGGGATAGGTCATCCCACGCCACCCCAATCCCGCACCCATCTCTACGTGAATGGCCTCTACTGGGGATTCTATCAGACCGTCGAACGCGTGGATCACCACTTCATGGCGCGGCTCTTCGGTGGTGAGCCGGAGGAATACGATTCCTTGAAGGCTTCCATCCAAGAAGGCCCCACCCTGGTAGCGGGCAACACCAGAGCCTATGACACCATGTTCGACATTGCCAATGCGGGCCTCTCCGACCCGACCGGCTACGCCGCCATCCAGCAATACCTCAATCTGGATGGCTTCATCGATTACATGATGATCAATTTCTGGACCGGAAATCGCGACTGGGATCATAACAATTGGCGCAATGGCAGACACCGGTCAGAGGGCAGCTCCTGGTACTATTTCATGTGGGATTCCGAAAACATTCTCAAGGAAGGTGGCATCGACCGCACGGGCAACAACACCGCCGACAATCCCACGCAGCTGCACACCCAGCTCAGCCGCAACGCGGATTATCGCCTCCGATTCGCCGACCATGTCCAACGCCACCTTTTCAACGGAGGACTGCTCTCCGAAGAGGCGGTCAAGGCGCGCTGGCAACGCTGGGCCGATTTCATCCGCCCCGGTCTCAAGGCAGAATCCGCCCGCTGGGGCGACCACCATCGCCCGGGCAATCCTCATACCGTGGAGGACGACTTCGAGGATGCTCTCGACAATTTGTTGGATGACATCATTCCCGCCCGGGCCCGCCACGCCATCCGGCAGTTCGAGGACCGAGATCTCTACCCCGACGACCTCCAACCCGTGGTGTTCAAGCAACACGGAGGCGCCATCGATCCTCTCTTCACGCTCACTCTCACCGCCGGTTCCATCTTTCAGCCTCAAGCCGGGGACATTCTCTACACGCTCGACGGCTCGGACCCGATGGAAACCGGACAGGTCTACAAGACTCCGATCATTCTGAACGAGTCCGCCACGGTCCAAGCCCGCGTGCGTGACGAAACGGGGCGTTGGGGCCCTGTGACCTCGGCGAGATTCACCACCGGCCGAAGTCCGGTTCCCGGCGAGCTCCTCATTTCGGAAATCCACTATCATCCCGCCGCACCCGTCGAATCGGAAGACCCGGAAGGCTGCTGGAGCCGCACCGACTTCGAATTTCTCGAGATCTGGAACGCCTCGGAACGGACCTTGCAGTTGCAGGACATCGCCCTCACCGAGGGCGTCCGCTTTGTTTTTCCCGAGCATTCCCTGGCTCCGGGACAACGCGTGCTGGTGGTGGAACAGATCGAGGCCTTTCAGAAACGCTATCCGATGACGAAAGCGGCCCTGCTCGGCGCCTACCAGGGCCAATTGTCCAACGGCGGCGAACAGCTCACCCTGAGGGATCGCGAGGGCATCATCCTCCACACGGTCTTCTTCGACGACGAATCGCCCTGGCCCTCGGAGGCTGACGGCGACGGACCATCACTCGTGCTCCGGGACCCCTCTCCATCCACCGAATCGACCGGTTGGAGAGCGAGCGCGGCCATCGGCGGAACTCCCGGCCGCGCCGAAGATGACGACACGTCCCCCAGCCCGTTGCCGGCTGACTTCGCGACCTGGCTCGCCGGGCGAGGTCTTCCGGTGATCTCGAGCTCACAGTAAGACCACGTCATCTCATCCGTCGGAATCTATTCGCGCCGGATGCGAAAAAAGGCACGATTCGCCCAAGGAAAGGGATGCTCGAAGGATCGCTTGAGAAGCGTGCTCAGGTCCGCCGTGATCGTCTCGATCTCCGTCCAACTTTCCGGCGTCAGTGTCAGAGAGCCCTCGATGCGGTATCGGCTCCCCGCGCGGGCCTGCCACCACAACTCCACCGTGCGGGCGGCCGGAGGCAGCAAAAACGTGGCGACTTCGAAGGCGGCGTTCCCGGAAAGCAGCTCTGGATCGACGTTGTCAGGCACACCGTTGAAATCGCTGTCGGCGTTGTCGGGATCGGTCCCCATCGCCACTTCCAAGAAGCCCGTCAGCGTATCCCCATCGCGATCCGTCTGATCGAGCCCCAAAGAAACCACCATTTCCCCGGGCTGATGTTCATCCGCGAGTCCCCGCGTGAAGATCAGCGAACCCAGGGCTCGAACGGTGGTCGTCTCTTCACTCGCGCCGCCCGGATTGATGACGACCCGGTCACCGGGTTGAAAGAAATCTCCGGGTGCCAGAATCGCTTGTTCGGTAATCGCAACGCGCGGACTCCCCGCGCGTCCACCGTCCGAAAGATTGGTCATCGGCGCGAGTTCCAGGACATCGGGATCGCCGAAGGCCAGCGCCGCCTCCATGCTGATCGGCTGCCAGCCCTCGGCCTCCGTCCAACGACGCAATTGGAACAACTCGGGCTGGTTAGGATCGGGAACGGCTTGCAAGACCTGGGCATGTTCTCCTTTGGAGAAAATCACCTTCTCGTTCTCCGGCCGGAAGATCCAAAGCAAGACGGCCGGAACCAGAAAATCTGCACTGAGCAAAAACTGCGTGAGCCGTTCGCTCAAGGT
>CBDBEZ010000063.1:0-17861 GCA_965204485.1 Verrucomicrobiales bacterium | reverse complement strand
AACCTCCGGGTCTTCCTCCTTCCATTGCCCCACCGGTTTCCGCCCGCGAAAGATCGTGCCGCGAGGTTGACCGTCTCCAATCTTCTCCTCGATCCGGAATCGACCGAGCGGCGTGCAGTGACTGCCCTCCTCACAACCGGTTCCGTTCCGGGCGGTGGAGACGGGGTAAACTCTGACGAGATTCTTGAACGCGTCGAAGAGCCTCAGCTTTTGCTCTTCGACCGAGACTTCGATGAAGGGCGTGTCTTCCACGGTGCTCGTGCGGGTGTGGGGCTGTTCAGGTTCAAGCAGTGCCGTAGCTAGTCATCATGCGTTTGATTCTCCCCTTGAGGGCGGCCTTTGTCGCGGCGGGCATGCGATCGACGAAGAGGCGTCCCTGGAGGTGATCTGTCTCGTGCTGGAGGGCTCGGCTGAAGAGGCCATCCGTTTCAATGACCAGGGTCTCGCCTTCGAGCGTGGTCACGGTGGCCGCCACGCGCTCGGGCCGGGTGATCATGGCGCGAATGTCAGGAAAACTCAGGCAACCTTCCTGATCGGCGGCCCTCGGTCCGATCAGCTCCAGTTTGGGGTTGATGAAGATGAGAGGCATGATGGCCTTCATTTCGGCGTCCTGCCCATTGACCCGAAGATAGGAAATGCAGTTTGGATCGTGGGACACATCGATCACCGCCAACTGAATGGGCTCGCCCACCTGGGGCGCCGCCAGCCCCACACCTTGGGCGTCCGCCATCGTCTCCACCATGTCCTTGGCCAAAGTGCGAATGTCGTCCGTCACCTCGTCGACGGGCTTGCACTTTGCCCTGAGGACGGGGGTTCCGTAAATGACGATGAGGCGGACCATCGTCCTCTCTGACATGCGCCGGAAACGGCGTCAAGGCCTTAGGGCCGGCTACAGCGATTCCGTAAGACGGCGTCGGAAAGAGTCGTAATGGCCTGAATTGGTGGGTGTTGAGCGTGTTGAAGCTGGCGCTAGGAGGGCGAACAGTTTCGTGTGGCGGTTCTCGGGCGAATTTCGGAGGGCTCGAGCCGCGAAATGGATCCCCCTGTCGGCAATAGGCAACAGGGAGCCAGACCGCTCCGATGGCGGACGCGAACCCAAGGTTACCGAGAGCGCGGGGCGGGCGTTCCTCAGCCCGGAGCCGGTGGCGGCCACCATCGATCCTCTCGCATGGAGGCGGCGATTTGACGGGCAAAATAGATGGCCGTGTGTCCACGGCGTATCTCTGGCTTCAAGTTGCGCTTGTGGAAGCAGTGGAACACGGCGTGGGCCATGAACATGATCAGCCACAGAACGAGAATGGAATTGGGATGATGATGATAGCAATGACCGGAATGCCAGCGGGAGCAGAGTTCGTTAAAGCCTTCGTTTTCGACCTTCCAACGGTCGTGCCCGAAATGGAAGATGGTCTTGGCATCGGCCATTGAGCGGGGCATGGTCGTCGCCCACCACCAGTGGCTATCGATGGGAGTCTCGACCCAATCCCCAGCGACGCGCTCGCGACGGATGCCAGTCTCATGGGAATGAACAACGCGAAGAGGAGTGTGAATGGATTCAGTGCAGAAGCCCTCAGCCTCTTGTAAATGAACGTGCCGCGCGGGCTTGCCCGGTGCAGCCGGAGTCTCAAATGATTCTGGCTCTTGCTCCTCAAGGGGCAGGAGCGTGCGGGCTTCGGACAATAGCTCAGGCTGATTATCCTTGAGTACGGCAACAAGGTATTTGCCGTGGTCTTCAAGAAGATTGATCACGGAGGGACGCAGGTAGAGCGCATCGGCAGTGAGCACGTCAAAGCAGCGTGGGTGGTCCTTAAGGACGCGAGTTATCAGCCGTATAGCCGCAGCGACTTCGTCGTCTCCAGGATCTCCGTCTTCACCAGGCTCAAGCATTTCCACGTCGAGAAGCAATTGAAAATCCTCACAGATAATCTGAAACGCGACCAAGCGGTGGTAGAACTGTGTTTTGACCTCGTCTCCGACGGCGATCCGGCGTTGGAGACACTTTGGACAACAACGTTTGTAGCTACAGTGAGTTTCGTGACCATCGACGGCGGCAAGCATCCAACCGCGCTGTGGGGCAAGGATTTTGTTGCGTTTGAGGCAGAAGTAAATGTGTCCGAGACATCCTCGCACACTGTCAGGCTCGATGCGCTCGGAGACATACGCCAGTTCGTCGGCGCTGGGCAAACGGTGATTACCGAGCCAACGGGTCCAGCTGCTCTTGTTCCGGTGTTGCTCGAGTTCGTTGAAGCTTGGTAACCGGCAGCAGAACATGGCGAAGAATGCTGCCGGGAAAACTCGAGTGGGAATCTGTGGTTTGGGACGAGAGTCACGCACCCGCAGCCTCCACTGTTGGCGGAGGCTGAAAATCTTGTCCGAGTAAGTTAGTAGTCGCGTGAGAATGGTCGCTTCTTTTTTGGTGGAGAATTGCGCCCGGACTTGGCTTTGCCGGCTGATTTCTTACCGGTCTTGCCCTTCTTCTTGGCGGAGCTACTCGCCGCTCTGGCCTTGGTTTTTGCCTCCTTGAGTCGGAGGCGCCCCTGCTCGTCGAGGGCTTCCAGCAGAGCATTCGCCTTCTGGAAATCATCGATCCAGCGTCTCGCCTGAGCTTCCAACGGTCTGGGGACGTGCAGCATGGTGGTCTTGCCCTTGCGAGTCTGACCGATGGCCAAGGAGCGATGGCGCAAGGAGCGATGGCGCAAGGAGTCGTCGGAAGCGCAACGGCAAGTGGGCTTGCCGCATTTACGAGAGAGTTCGATGGGCGAGCCGTGAAGGAAGCCTTCGGCCTGGTCGAGGAGCTGGCGGAGGCGGCTGCGAATCTGGCGTTCGGTGGGGGGCAGGGAGTTTCTGCTTGGCATGAAGGTCGGCTCGTTCGGCGCACTGTAATATAAGACTATTACAGAAACAAGCTTAAAAAAGATGAAATAACGAATGCGAATTTGCCATGGGGTCAAAAATGGGCGCTGCCGATCCGAATTACCCAAAAATACAGGGCTTGAGCCGCCTCAGCCGCCTATCTTACGGAATCGCTGGGCCGGCTACTCAGGCGCCGTGCACCTTCACATCGGTCTTCAGACGCAGGGCGTTGAGGCGAATGAAGCCGCTGGCGTCGTCCTGGTCGTAGGCGTTGGTGGGATCCGCTTCCATGGTGGCCACGTCTGGATTGTAGAGGCTGACGGGACTGCGCCGGCCGGCCGTGATTACATTGCCCTTGTAGAGTTTCAGGCGAACCTCTCCGGTGACGTGTTTCTGGCTTTCGGTGATCAGAGCCTGAATTGCCAAGCGCTCGGGTGCAAACCAAAAGCCGTTGTAGACGAGCTTGCTGTATTCCGGGATGAGCCCGTCTCGAACATGCATCACCTCGCGGTCCATCGTGAGGCTCTCCATCTGGCGATGGGCGTGATAGAGGATGGTGCCCCCTGGGGTTTCGTAGCAACCCCGGCTCTTCATGCCGATGAAGCGATTTTCCACCATGTCGATCCGGCCGATGCCGTGTTCGCCCGCCAATCGATTGAGGACGAGCATTACGCCGAGCGGTGAGAGGAGGTGATAACCTTCTTGGCCACCCGAGGCCGAAACGCCCGTGGCTCCCATCAATTCCTCTAGGCGCTCATTCTGCAATCCGACGCAGCGCCCCTCTTCGAAGAGCAATTGAACGTATTCCGGCCGGTCGGGAGCGTCTTCTGGGGAGACGCTCAAGACGTAAATGTCGCGATCCGCTTCCCCGCTGGGATCGTACCAAGGATCCTCAAGCACGCCGCTTTCGAAACTGATATGCAGCAGATTCCGGTCCATGGAATAAGACTTGGATGCGGAGGCCTGCACGGGAATCTTCTCCTGCTGGGCGTAGGCGATCATCTCGGCTCGGCCGGGAAACTGATCGCGAAAGACCTGCATGCGCCAGGGTGCGATCATTTCGATGTCTGGGTCCAATGCCGCCGTGGAGAGTTCGAAGCGGACCTGATCGTTGCCTTTTCCAGTGGCGCCATGGGCGATGGCCTCCGCGCCCTCTAGATGGGCCGCCGCCACCATTCCTTGACTGATGCAGGGGCGGGCGATGCTGGTGCCTAACAAATACTGACCTTCGTAGAGGGCGCCGGCTTGAAACATCGGGTAGATGAAATCGGCCGCGAAGGGTTCCTTGAGGTCGCCAATGAGACACTTGGAGGCTCCGGTAGTGAGCGCTTTCTCCTCCAGTCCGTCGAGTTCCTCGCCTTGTCCCACATCGGCACAGTAGGCGATGACCTCGGCGCCATAGTGGTTCTTCAGCCATTTCAAGAGCACCGAGGTGTCGAGCCCTCCAGAGTAAGCGACGACGATTTTCTTCATGGTTGCGTGTGGTAGGCGGGCCTATACAATCCCTGGATGAATCTGTCATCCGATTCTTCTAACGGGGTTTTCCCCGGCTTCCCTTCGCGCCGCCGCTTCCTCCGATTGGCCGGTGGCGGTCTCAGTGCGATGGCGAGTTGGTCGGCCGTCGCCGCAGAGGGAGAGGCGGAAGCGGGAGTCGAAAGCGAAACTTCTCCGGCCGGAGAGAGGAAGATGACCCTTTCTTTGCCTGGTGGGCGGATCCATCGGCGTGCGGGCGAGCCAGGCGGAACTCATCGATTTGGCGGATCGCTTCGGGTTTGAATCGGTGACCGCCCGTCCAGAGGAGATCGCCGCGGCGAAGCCGGGCGCCTTCGCGGAGCTCCTGGGGGAGAGGGGTTTGCAATGGGGAACGGCGGGTCTGCCCGTGGAGTTTCGGGCCGGAGACAAGCGTTTTGAGGAGGACCTCGAGCGATTGCCGGTTCTCGTCGAGGCCTTGAAAAGTGAAGGGGTCCGGCGGGTGAGCACTTGGCTGAGGCCGTCGCATCCCGAGCTGACCTATTTGCAGAATTTCGACCGTCACGCGAATCGATTGCGCCGCGTCGCTCAGGTCCTGGCGGAGCACGACCTCCGGCTGGAGCTCGAATACGTCGGGACGCAAGACCTGCTTGTGCGGGCGCGCTATCCCTTTGTCCACACCCTCGCGGAAACCCAGGAATTCATCGCTCGCATTGGCACGGGAAATGTCGGCGTGGCCCTGGACAGTTGGCACTGGTGGACGGCTGGCGACTCGGTCGAGGCCATCCGAGAGTTGACGAATGAGGAGGTTGTCCTGGTGGATCTCAACGACGCGCCGGCCGGCGTTGCGAGGGAAGATCAGTTAGACAATCGGCGCCAGTTGCCCGCCTCGACGGGCGTAATCCCGATCAAGGAGTTTCTCCAAGCACTCTCCGTGATCGATTATGACGGCCCCGTGCGGGCGGAGCCGTTCAATCAAACCCTCAACGATCTCGACAACGAGGCCGCCTGCCGAGCAACCGTCCAGTCTCTGCAAAAGGCGATGGCGCTCGTCTTTGGTCCACGGGCCTGAAGGGACGTTCCTTGGAAGGCAGGTACGGTTGAACCCTGGCGGTGACCCCTTGAGTCCGCACCTCGCACGCGAATGAGGAAGGTCGATAGGAAACGATGTGGTCTGTATCTGCATCATCGGTTTCGTGGGGGAGCGAATCAGGATCGATTTCCGGAGGGCCGGACGAAACGCCCAGAAGTCACCTCCTTGCCACCACACTTCAGGTTCTGTTCGACGTCATGCGCATCTGTTTGATCTTCAATCCCCAAGCGGGCTCGGCCGATCGGATCAAGGATTTCCTCCTTCAAATCCCCGGGGGGGCGCGGTGTGAATTGCGGCCGATCTCGGTTGAGCACGGGCCAGCTAGGCTCGCGAGAGAAGCGCTCGATGATGGTGTCGACCGGATCGTGGTGGCGGCCGGTGACGGGAGTTTGAACGGGGTGGTCAACGGCATTGCACCAGATTTCGGAAGTGTGGAATTGGCCATTCTGCCCTGCGGCACGGGAAACGACTTTGCGCGAGCGGTGGGGGTATTGGAGGAGGATCTTGTTCAGGCTGCGGAGACGGCCTTGGGCAATCGGGTGGAGACGATCGATCTGCTGCGCATGACGTCATCCGATTCGGTGAGCTATGTTGTCAACGTGGCCAATGGCGGTCTCGGGGGGCATGTGGCAGTCGACCTCGAAGGTGCCGACAAGAGCCGCTGGGGGCCCATATGGCATACTGGATGAACTCGGTTTCCAAGCTGGTGGCATTGAAACCCTATGCCTTGAAAATAACACTGGACAGTGAGCACAAGATCGGTCTGGAAACCTATGGTCTAGCCATTTTCAATGGCCGCTTCGTGGGGGGCGGCTTCCCCATTGCGCCGCGGGCGCGGCTCGACGATGGCCTGATGGATCTGACGGTGGTTCCCGAGCTACCCCGCTTGGAACTGGTGAAGGTAGGTTTGGATTATTCTCTTGGCCGGGATCAGCAAGCGGATCGGGTCATTGGTTATCAGGCTCGCAAAGTGACCTTGAGCACGGTGCCCGAGATGCCATTCAGCATCGATGGAGAACCCACTCAAAGTCCTCCAATGACCATTGAAGCGCTCAAAAAAATCCTTCAGATCGCGGTCGGAGAAAGGCCGCCGGGATTGATGGACCTCGTGAGTGAGAAGTTCTGTAACTGGATCATCATGCGGCGAAGCGTGAACCTTCGGAGCGAGTGAAGTCTATTTCATCAAGGATGAATTTTCGGAACGCTGAACCTTTTCCGCCGTGGTGCAAAAATCCAGGCAGCGTGTTTTTCAAGGCGGCTGAGACAATCATTTCCGAAGGCAGCACGCCTGGGCGGATGGTTCGAATCCAGGTTCCAAAGTGTTTCCAGATCAGACCGTCACATGTCATGGCAAGGTACTGTAACATGCCCTGAGCGATCATGCCGGTCTGCACAAACACATGATATGCGTGCATCTTTCTCTGCACCTGTCTGCGATATTTCTCGGTAGTCCGGTGGAGGTATTGGTTACCATTGCGACGCTTGAGCGGTCGCATAGCGGCCATCCAGAAATGGTATCCGAATGAGCCGACCGAATGCACCGCTTGCTTGAAAGCGACTTCGATCTTGAAACGCAAACTGTAGAGCAAGATGATCTCCTGAGCTTCCATGGTGAGGTCGGTAGACAAGAGGATGATCCGCCCTCTCGTGGGATGATCGACGAGAATGAAGCGGACCATCGCCCCGGCGGGCTTCCACAACAGATCCACCGACTTGAACCGGACAGAGATGTTTCTCTCCCCATATACGGGACTGGGAACGGGACTGAAGCCGCCCGTTCCAAAGACATTCTGGAGCTTCACCGCAGCGCCATACTTTTTCGGTCGTCCGCGTTTGCGTTTGCGTGGCACTGCCGCAGGCCGAAAGCCGGTTGTCGTGCGTCGAACCCTCGTGACCAGCACACCGGAACGCCCCTTGGTGCTCCGGATCACCTTTCCGTTGGCGTAGTAGGCGTCGGCCAGCAAGACGAACTCCTGACCTCTACAGACGGATGCGAGCATCTCGTTGGCCTTGTCGATCAAGGTTCTCCTGTCGCGGTTTGAAGTGACGATACCTTCGTGAATGCGTGCACAGACCGGAACGCAGAAGAAGTATCCGCCAACCTGACAGAGCACGCCGAAGGCCTGAAAGGAATGGCTCATGATGAAGTGAGGCTTGGAATTGGACTCGGACTGTTGATGCAGATACTTCACCGCAGGCATCTTGCGGCCCTCCTTGGACTTCTTGATGCCGTCGAGAACCAGGACGGGGCGACAACCGATCTTGTAGACAGGGAAGTGCTTGATCACGATGGCGAACCAAAGTTCTGCAAGCCGGTCCGTCTTCACGGCATTGCTGTGGAAGAAATGGAGTAAGTGCTCATAGAAGTGTTCTGACAAACCGAGAGCGCGGACGAAACTGGAAACCCCGAGGAGGTCATTGCGCACGGAGAAAGCGGCCAAGACGAGCAGAAACCAGAGAAAGGTGCGGGCTCTCGAGAAAGCGGGTCGCAGAAAACAGACGATATTCCACCAAGAAATCCAGAGATCCATAACAAATGATTTGATTTTCCTAGACATTCGCATATATAAGCTAATGACCATGAAAAAGATCAGATCACTGAAAAAAGAGTCCAGAAACTTGCGGCAAAGTTAGCTGCAATCGGGCCAATGCGGCCTGGGAGCATCAGCAAGCAATACCGAGATCGACAACGCCAGCGCGGCGTGTATTACCAACTGAGCTACACGCATAAGATGAGGAGCCGGACTGAACACGTCTGGCCAGACCACGTGAAGGGACTACGAAAAGAAACAGAGGAGTACAAGAAATTCAAGAAACTGACCACCGAACTGATCGATCTGAGCATTGAACTATCCAAGGCGAAGATCGCTCTATTACGCAGTCAGACAGACACGCCAGGCAAAGAGAAACCGGTCTGAGAACTTCCCACTCACGAGTTACGGAATCGCTGCTTTGGAGATGCCAAAGGCGGCAAAACGGCCAAGACGTGGTATGACGGGTGGCGGCGCAAACTGCGCGACGAAGAAGGAGCAATCAAAGGGTTGATCCGGTCCGCCAGGCTCCATCGGATCAAAAACCGACTACGAGGGGAAAGGCTTCGAAAAGCCGAACAAGAGATCGGCTTCTTCACCCGCAATCAGGAGATCATGAACCACGCCATCTACTACGCGATTGGTCTTCCGATAGGCAGCGGGCCGGTGGAAGCTGCCTGCAAGACCATCGTCAAGGCCCGGATGTGCCAAAGCGGCATGCGATGGAATCGGGAAAGCGGCGGCAACGTGCTCAATCTCCGCGTCATCAAGCAATCCGGCCAGTGGGATCAGGTGTGGCACCGCTACCAGGAAGAAGCTTGGGACCTGCGCGCCGCCTAAGGTGCAGGATCCGCGATTTCACCCGGTTGAGGGGAAGCGCCATCGAGGTCGCGTTGCGGAAACCGGGGCAGCTCTTCTGCCGGGCCCCATTCTCCAGGTTCCGCCGGCATCACGGGCGGCGAAGGCGGAAGTAACGGGCTTCTCCTCCGCGTTGCACGCTGACCACGAAGCGTCCGTCGCGATCGACTGCCGTGTCAGCGGATGCGGACCAGTCGATGAGGCCGGACGATTCCTCCAGCGTCAGGCCCGCGAAGGCGTTCGGCCAGGACAGCTCGACCATGCCGCCGTCCACGGCGTGAATCTCCAGGGCTGGCAGATCCATGGGAGGTTCGACCGAGCCGCCGAGGACTTGAATGTCGTCGAGGAGAATGATGTGATCGCCCTCGGCCACCTGGCCGAAACTGAAGGTGGCGGTGTCGCCACTCGCCGTGAAGCTGAATTCACCTTGATGATAGGGATCTCCGCCGCCCACGGGGGTCACCATTTCATCAAAGACGCCGGCGTCATCCACCGCAACGACCAGCTGCGGAGTGTTTCCGCCACGCGCGTTGTAAGCGAAGCGGACCGTGTAGGTCTGTCCGGCGGACAGGCCGCCGACGGTCTGAGAGGCGACGGTTTGGCCCTGGAGGAAGAGCACCAGATCCTGGTCGGGATTCACGCCGTTGTCGGCGAAGGGGCCTTCGCCGGAACGATTGGTGCCATAGCCGTCCCCTTCGATGAGCCATCCGGCGATGGATTCAGGCTGGATGTAGCCGGGCTCCAGAGCGAGTCCGCTGGCTTCAAAGCTGGGATTGACGACCACCAGCTGATCTGGATCGCGCCGTGTGACCGTGACCGCATCGAGAAGAACGGTGCCGTCGCCACCTTCCTCCACGAAGGACTCGAACTGAAGCACGGCGGAGGAGCCCTCCGGGACGAAGGGCGCGTTCATGAAATGATAGGGTTCAGCGCCGCTGACCGGCTCGATATCTTCCAGAACGACGATTTCCTGCCCATCGATGCGGACGGTGAGATCCGGCAGGTCAAAGCCTTCCCGGACGTTGTAGAAGAACTGGAGCCAGTAGGGCTCGCCGGCTTCCAGGCCCTGGAGGGTTTGAGAGAGAGTGAGCGAATTCTGCATCAAGGCGACCTGCCCCCGGTCGGGGATGACGCCATTGTTGTGAAAGGGGCCATCGGGGCCGTTGATCCCCGAGTTGCCACCGCCTTCCTTGATCCAGCCTTCCACGGGGCCGTAACCGGGGAATTCGAGACTAGAGTTGGCCTCGAACCCGCCGTTGGCCAAGAGGTTTCGCGGGATCACGAGTTCGTTGACGTTCACGGTGACGGCTTCCCGGCTGAGACAGGCCACCTCACTCGCGGTGATGCTGAGGGTGGCCGTGCCGACCACGCCGGTCGTCACGCCGACGGTTAGACTGCGCTCGCCCGCCTGTTGAAAACTCAGGGTGCGTGTGCCGTCGGTGCTCCCCTCCAGTTGAGCCACGCCTGGGTTGTCACTGGCGAAGGTGACCGAGATTTCGTCCACCGTGTCAAAGGCTTCGTCGGGCACGCGCACGGTGACTTCGCCGTTTGTGCCCTCGTCGACCGAGATGGTTCCGGGCGTCACGGTGATGCATGGGCGGGCTTCGCCGCCCGGAGCGATGCGGACGTCATCGATGAGCACGGTTTGGTCGCCCACACCGGTTTGAGTGAAGACGAGTTCCGCCGTGGGACCGGAAGCCTGAAAACTGAAGCTGTGCTGATGATAGGGCTGCGAGCCGCCCACCGGCAGGACGGTGGCTTCCTGGGCCAGGTTGCCGTCGATGTCGACCTGCAAGGTGGGGGTGTTGCCGCTGCGGGCGTTGTAGGTGTAAGTGAGGGTGTAGGCTTGGCCGGCCGTGAGACCGCCGACCGTTTGGCGAATGGATGATCCGGCACCCTGCAGAAACACGACATCATCCTGATCGGAATTGTTGCCGTTATCGGCGAAGACGCCGTTGCCGGAGGAGTTGACGCCGTAGTTGCCGCTGGCTTCCCAACCGGCGAGCGCGAAGCTTTCCTCGGCATCTTCCTGACCGAGATAGCCCGGCGACGGAAGGGTGAGGGCCCCGGTGGCTTCAAAGCTGGGATTGACGAGCAGAATCTGGCTGTCGTCGCGCTTGACGAGGGTGATCGCGTCGAGCAGGAAGGTGGCGTCACCCTCGGCCGTGCCCTGGAAGGTGAGTTCGCCGGCGCTGGTCTCGGGGATGAAGGAGATGGCGGTGAAGTGATAGGGATCCTCGGGCTCCACGGGTGTCAGAGGGCCCTCGCTGAAAAGTTCCTGATCACCATAGGTCACCGTGAGAACGGTGGAGCCGCCGCAGCAATCCCGGGTGTTGTAGAAGAACTGCAGCCAATAGGATTGGCCGACCTCGAGGCCGCCCACGAGCTGTTTGAAGTGACTGGATCCCTGGACGAAGCCGATTTGGGATCCGTCAGGAATGAGCCCGTTGTCGTGGAAAGGGCCGTCGGCCTTGTTGGTTCCGCCACCTCCGATGGAGGCCCACTCATCGACCTGACCGTAGTGTGGCCAGGTGTCGGTGTAGTTGCTTTCAAAGCCGGGGTTGCGCACGAAGGCGGCCAGCGCGGTGGCGGACACGCCGGTGGATTCAAAGCACAGGGTCTTGCTGCTCGAGAGGGCGAAAGTGGTCTGGCCGCGGGCCAGGGCGGTGTAAGTGACCGCCTGAGAGAGTTCGCCGCCCTGGCTGAATTCGAGCGTCACGCTGCCGTCGGCACCCGCGCCCTCCAGCTGGAAGGCCTCGGAGTTGCTATTGGTCACGGTGATCATCACCGGGCCATCGGCCACGGCTTCTTCCGGCATGTCGATGCGAATGGCTTCGCCGGTCTGACCAATACTGGCGTTGACCACGTCTGGAGAGACGGGGACGCAGGGGATGTCGGACGCCGTGCCGAGAAAGCGCACATTGTCCAGCAAGACGGACTGGTCGCCGGAGGCGGTCTGTTCGAAGCGGATGATGTGAGTCACGTTCGTGGCCGTGAACTCCACGGTCTTCAGGTGGTAGGGATTGCCCGGTCCCACGGGAGAGATGGCTTCCTCCGAGAGAACGTTGTCGTCCAGCGAGACCCGAAGGCTTGGCGCATTGCCGCTGCGGGCGTTGACCGCGTAGGAGAGGGTGTAGGTCTCGCCCACCACGAAGGCGTTGGAGGCCTGGCTGAGTGAACTGCCCTCTTCCTGGAGGAAGGCCACCGAATCCTGATCCGGAGTTTCGCCGTTGTCGGCGAAGGGACCGGTCCCGCCCACATTGACGCCGAACTGGCCGGAAGCATCCCACCCGGCGATTCGCTCGAGATAACCGGGGGCCGCCACGCGGCCGCTGGCTTCGAAGCTGGAGTTGACCAGGAGCAGATCATCGATGCCGCGCTCGACCACGGTGATGGCGTCGAAGACAATCGTGGCGTCCCCGTCGGCCGTGGTGGTAAAGGCCAGGAAGCCCGAGTCCGTGGCCGGCTGAAAGGTGCCTGTGAAGAGGTGATAGGGATTGTTGCCGCCCACCGGCCGAACGTCCGTCAAGGTCTCGCCAATGGCCTGGTCTTCGAAGCGAATGTCGAGATTGATGGAGCCGCCGCAGCAGTTCCTCGCATTGTAGTAAAACTGAAGATGATAGATCTTGTCGGTATCCAACCCCGTCAATTCCTGGGAGAGTTCCGAAGCTCCCTGGCTGAAACCGATCTGGTTGCCGTCGGGGATGAGCCCGTTGTCGCCGAAGGGGCCGCCATCGTTGATGCCGCCTCCGCCCATCCAGTCGCTGATCGCGGTGTAGAAGGGCCAGACCACGCCGTCCGCCTCAAGGTCCGCGATGGTGCGGTCTTCAAAGCTCGGGTTGCGAATGAAGGCCGAGGAGACGCTTACGCCCAGGGGAGATCCCGCGCAGAGCGGGTCGGAGACGCCGATCGAGAAGGTCGCCGATCCGCCCTTGCCGGCGATGATGCGCAGGGGCTTGCTGGCGTCCCCGCCGGGCGTGAAGTTGACCGTGAGTTCGCCGTTGGCATTGGCGCCTTCCAGGGTCGCCACTTCCGGGTCACTACTGGTGACGGTGACCGTGGCGGCGTTCTCGGCCATGTAGAGACGCGGAGCGGACAGGGTCGCCGAGCTGCTCTCGCCAGCGAACAAGGCTGCCGAGGGAGAGGAGAGTGTCACGCAAGGCAAGCCGGTCGCGAGATCGGACTTGATCTCGACGTTGTCGAAGGCCGCCACGGCGTCGTCCTCCACGAAACGGGCGTAGGAACCAAAGGCGAAAACGATTTCCTCGGTCAAGGGAAAGTCGACCTCGGCGCCTAACTGATCGTCGAGGTAGAGTTCCACCGTGGAGCCGTTGGCCACCAGGCGGATTTCGTGACTGCCAAAATCTTCGTCCAGGGGATCGAAAGCGTCGATGTTCATGCCCGCGCCGGTGGGGTTGTCTCCTTCCTGCCCGATCCGCCGGTTGTACTGCCAGCCGCCCTCGCCGATGTTCTGGCCGAAAAAGACGTATTGTGAGCGGTCACTGTTCGAGATCCACACGCCGGAGCGCGTGATGCCAACGCCGTCGTCGAGGACGCGAGTGATCTCGATGGTGAGTGGGTCGGCTTCGGAGGCGGCGAAGGTGCGCTCCGTCTTGAGGGCAAACCCGCCCCAGAAGTCGGATAGAGCCGTGACCTCGAGCTGCATCGCGCCTTCGATGATCCCGCCGCCGACATCGACCGTGCCGGTTTCGAAAGGCCGGTCATCGAGGCTCCAGTGCGGCAGGAGCACGCCGTCGTCGAAATTGTCGGAGAGCACCACTTGTTGCCCCTGGACCGTGGCGAGCGTGAGCGCGGTGCTCAGCGCCGCGAAGGCCAGAGATGAAAGACGAGCAAGGCGAGGGTTCATGATTATACCCCATAGTTTCATAAATCGGGGCAAGAATCCCAAGAAAATAGTGGCAGCAGCGATTCCGTAAGACGGCGTCGGAAAGAGTCGTAATGGCCTGAATTGGTGGGTGTTGAGCGTGTTGAAGCTGGCGCTAGGAGGGAGAACAGTTTCGTGTGGCGGTTCTCGGGCGAATTTCGGAGGGCTCGAGCCGCGAAATGGATCCCCCTGTCGGCAATAGGCAACAGGGAGCCAGACCGCTCCGATGGCGGACGCGAACCCAAGGTTACCGAGAGCGCGGGGCGGGCGTTCCTCAGCCCGGAGCCGGTGGCGGCCACCATCGATCCTCTCGCATGGAGGCGGCGATTTGACGGGCAAAATAGATGGCCGTGTGTCCACGGCGTATCTCTGGCTTCAAGTTGCGCTTGTGGAAGCAGTGGAACACGGCGTGGGCCATGAACATGATCAGCCACAGAACGAGAATGGAATTGGGATGATGGTGATAGCAATGACCGGAATGCCAGCGGGAGCAGAGTTCGTTAAAGCCTTCGTTTTCGACCTTCCAACGGTCGTGCCCGAAATGGAAGATGGTCTTGGCATCGGCCATTGAGCGGGGCATGGTCGTCGCCCACCACCAGTGGCTATCGATGGGAGTCTCGACCCAATCCCCAGCGACGCGCTCGCGACGGATGCCAGTCTCATGGGAATGAACAACGCGAAGAGGAGTGTGAATGGATTCAGTGCAGAAGCCCTCAGCCTCTTGTAAATGAACGTGCCGCGCGGGCTTGCCCGGTGCAGCCGGAGTCTCAAATGATTCTGGCTCTTGCTCCTCAAGGGGCAGGAGCGTGCGGGCTTCGGACAATAGCTCAGGCTGATTATCCTTGAGTACGGCAACAAGGTATTTGCCGTGGTCTTCAAGAAGATTGATCACGGAGGGACGCAGGTAGAGCGCATCGGCAGTGAGCACGTCAAAGCAGCGTGGGTGGTCCTTAAGGACGCGAGTTATCAGCCGTATAGCCGCAGCGACTTCGTCGTCTCCAGGATCTCCGTCTTCACCAGGCTCAAGCATTTCCACGTCGAGAAGCAATGGAAAAGCCTCACAGATAATCTGAAACGCGACCAAGCGGTGGTAGAACTGTGTTTTGACCTCGTCTCCGACGGCGATCCGGCGTTGGAGACACTTTGGACAACAACGTTTGTAGCTACAGTGAGTTTCGTGACCATCGACGGCGGCAAGCATCCAACCGCGCTGTGGGGCAAGGATTTTGTTGCGTTTGAGGCAGAAGTAAATGTGTCCGAGACACCCTCGCACACTGTCAGGCTCGATGCGCTCGGAGACATACGCCAGTTCGTCGGCGCTGGGCAAACGGTGATTACCGAGCCAACGGGTCCAGCTGCTCTTGTTCCGGTGTTGCTCGAGTTCGTTGAAGCTTGGTAACCGGCAGCAGAACATGGCGAAGAATGCTGCCGGGAAAACTCGAGTGGGAATCTGTGGTTTGGGACGAGAGTCACGCACCCGCAGCCTCCACTGTTGGCGGAGGCTGAAAATCTTGTCCGCGTAAGTTAGTAGTCGCGTGAGAATGGTCGCTTCTTTTTTGGTGGAGAATTGCGCCCGGACTTGGCTTTGCCGGCTGATTTCTTACCGGTCTTGCCCTTCTTCTTGGCGGAGCTACTCGCCGCTCTGGCCTTGGTTTTTGCCTCCTCGAGTCGGAGGCGCCCCTGCTCGTCGAGGGCTTCCAGCAGAGCATTCGCCTTCTGGAAATCATCGATCCAGCGTCTCGCCTGAGCTTCCAACGGTCTGGGGACGTGCAGCATGGTGGTCTTGCCCTTGCGAGTCTGACCGATGGCCAAGGAGCGATGGCGCAAGGAGTCGTCGGAAGCGCAACGGCAAGTGGGCTTGCCGCATTTACGAGAGAGTTCGATGGGCGAGCCGTGAAGGAAGCCTTCGGCCTGGTCGAGGAGCTGGCGGAGGCGGCTGCGAATCTGGCGTTCGGTGGGGGGCAGGGAGTTTCTGCTTGGCATGAAGGTCGGCTCGTTCGGCGCACTGTAATATAAGACTATTACAGAAACAAGCTTAAAAAAGATGAAATAACGAATGCGAATTTGCCATGGGGTCAAAAATGGGCGCTGCCGATCCGAATTACCCAAAAATACAGGGCTTGAGCCGCCTCAGCCGCCTATCTTACGGAATCGCTGCGTCAATGGTTTCAGCCGAGGAGGACAGCCGGTGAAGTGCTCGAAGCATGAGGTTGGCATCCGCTTCGATATCGGCCAGCGCCGACCATTCCTCGGGAGAGTGAGATTTGCCGCCTCGCGAGGCCACGAAAATCATTCCGATGGGGGACAGACTGGCCATGATCTGGGCGTCGTGGGCCGCGCCTGAGGCCATGACCCGTCCGGTCACGCCCAGTTTCTTTTGTTCTTCGCTGAGCAGAGTGACGAGTTTTTTGTCACAGCTCACGGGAGTGATCTCGCTTTCGACCTTGAACTCGAACATCAAACCGTGTTTCCGGGCGATGGAGGAGAGCGCGCGCCGGATGGCGGTGCCCAGCTCGGCGAGGGTCTGGGAATCGGTGTCACGCACGTCGAGAGAAAAGGCCGCCTCGCCAGGCACGGTGTTGGGTGATCCGGGAGTCAGTTCGGCCTTGCCGACGGTGGCCCGCGAGCTGGTGGAACCGTTCTCTTCGAGGATTCGGGGAATTTCGTGGGCGAAGTCTGCCATTCCCATAAAGGCGTCGCGGCGCAACTCCATCGGAGTGGTTCCGGCATGATTGGCCTCCCCTCGCAGGGTGATCTTCCACTTGAGCAACCCGGTGATGGCGTCCACCACACCGACTTGCTCGCCGACGGTGTCCAGAACGGAGCCTTGCTCGATGTGCAGCTCCAGGTAGGCGGCGATGGATTCGGGTTCGCGACGCGCCTCAAGTGCCAGCCAGGGATCCAGGCCGTGCTTTGCCATCTCGTCCGCCAGCTTGTGACCGTCGAGATCGGCGGCCTGGTGGAGGGTGTTGGGATTGACCATTCCGGCGACGGCTTGAGAGCCGAGCATCCCGCCGAACCGCCCTTCCTCGTCCGAAAACGCGATCACCTCGATGCTGCGATTCGGTTGGATTCCCGCCTCCTGGATGGCGCGGAGGCATTCGAGCCCGCTGAGAACGCCGAGGGCTCCGTCCAGGGTGCCGGCACAGGGCACGGTGTCGAGGTGTGACCCGACCAGGATGCGTGGAGCGTCAGGATCGGCGCCTTTCAACACGCCGCTCACGTTGGCGGCGCCGTCGCGGGAGCAGTCGAGACCGGCCTCGCGAATGCGCGATTCCAGCCATGCCATCCCCTCCATGTCGGCTTCCGTGAAAGCCATCCGGTAGAGGCCGCCGTTCTCCGCGTTCCATCCGATTTCCGCCAATTCACGCAGGTCCGCATGCAGTCGATCGAGATTGATCTGCAATTCCATCGAAACAAACTCCGCATGAGTTGATGGCACGGGTGACCCTGTAGTGGCCACTTCCCGCCGAGGGTACGGCGGTGGAACTCCATCAGGCAGAAAAGAGCCCACATTTGCCCGGGCCATGGTGCGCTACTCGGGTGGGGACGAGGGCTCCGTGCTGACCGGACTTGCGGAGGGGACGCACTATTTTCGAATTCGCGCGGTGGATGCGGAGGGTCTTCCGGGCGCGTGGTCGCAGCCCTTGGAAGCTCGGGTGGTCTTCATGGATCGCCATCATTTGGGACGATTTTTGGGCTTGGGCGGTCTGGTGGTGATCCTGACCGTGGGAACGATTCTTCATGGTCATTTTCGGGCGCGAAGCAGGAATTGATCGATGATCTTGGCATCTTCCATTTTACCCGCTCTTGGATTGGTGATCGTCATTATTCTGGGCTTGCTCTGGGTCGGTTTGGGGATCTTGTGGGGACGGAAAGCCAAGACGTTCGAGGGTTTTGTGCTGGCCGGCCGAAACGTCGGCTTGGTTTTCGGGTCGGCCACCGCCATGGCTACCTGGGTCACGTCAAACACCACAATGTTAGCGACGGTTTTCGCGCTGACACTGGATGTGTGGGGAATGCTGGCCTATTCCACCGTCAGCTTCGGGCTGATGCTGTTTGCCTGCTTCGCGCTTCGCATCCATCGCATTCTCCCCGAGGGTTACACGGCGGGAGATTTTTTCCGGCTTCGTTACGGCCGCGTGGGTTGGTGGATGTTCCCGGGGATCACCAT
>CBDBEZ010000062.1:0-8880 GCA_965204485.1 Verrucomicrobiales bacterium | reverse complement strand
ATTCGCATTCGTTATTTCATTTTTTTTAAGGATCTATAGCAGAATCTGTGGGTGTTTTCTAGCTCGAAGCATCGTCAAAACAACCTGAGATCCTGCCAGCTCCAGGGACGAGCATCAAGTGCTGTCCTCGCCAATCCTACTCGATCTCCGCCAAGGGATTCGAATGCGGTTCGCCTCGTAGCGATTGCCTCCGGGATCACTTGACCCTCATCCCCTCCCGCCGCAATCCGTCATCAGGTTTTGACCGGCGTTGCTCTATGCGTTCTCTCTTTTTCAATGACGCGCACCGGAACAGCGGCTTTGTTGTCAGTGCTAACCAAACAACGTGCCCTCCGTTCCGATGCGACTCCTAACATTCGTTGATTCTGTGCTTCACTTCAAGGGTTTTGTCTTCGACAGAGCCTCCCTCGTTGATAACAACAACACACTTGTCATTGGCGTTCGGCCTCACAAGCGCAACAGGCCTGTATGCTCCGGATGCTCTCGGAAGGGAGGAACCTACGATCATCGCACTCTCCGTACCTTCGAGCATGTGCCACTCTGGGATCGCACTGTCCACTTGGAATACTTGATGCGCCGCGTCAACTGTCCACGCTGCGGAGTCAAAGTCGAGCGTGTCCCTTGGGCGACGGGCAAGCAACGGATGACAGACGATTTCCGACATTTCCTGAGCACTTGGGCACGGCGCGTTACATGGAGTGAAGTGGCTCTCTACTTTCGGACGAGCTGGAACACAGTCTATCGTGCAGTTCGATCCACTGTGGAATGGGGCTTGGAAAATCGCGTCCTGAGTGAAGTCACTGCCGTCGGCGTTGATGAGATCCACATCCGCAAGGGACACAACTACATGACGCTTGTCTATCAGCTTGACGTCTCCTTGCCATTCGGCCTGGTCGCGAGGGCAAGGCCCTGGTGCAATGTTTGCGCGACATCGGTCAGGCAGCGAGGAAGAGCATCCGGTATGTATGCAGCGACATGTGGAAGGCATATCTAACGGTAATTGGTAGGCGCCTTCCCAAGGCTATCCGTGTTCTCGACAAGTTTCACATCGTTGTGAACCTGCACAAAGCTGTAGACGAAGTTCGCCGAGAAGAATCGGCGAGGATGGCCAAGGAAGGTTATGAGCCGATCTTGAAGAAGAGCAAATACTGTTTTCTCAAACGCCCGGAAAACCTCACCCCGAATCAAGACCTGAAGCTCGAGGAACTCATGCAATACGATCTGATGAGCGTGCGGGCCTACCAATTGAAAGAGGGCTTTCGCGCCCTGTGGGACTATCAATCGATCCGATGGGCGAGATGGTTTTGGAAGAAATGGAGCACGCGAGCCATGCGTTCAAAACTGGATCCGATGAAAAAATTCGTCAAGACGATGCGCAATCATGAAGATCTCATCTTCAACTACTGGGCGGCACGAAAGGAGTTTAACTCAGGTGTCGTCGAGGGTCTCAACCGTAAGGTGAATGTTGTAACAAGAAAAGCCTACGGGTTTCGCAGCGAGGAAGTCTACAGAATCGCTCTATTTCACGCTCTTGGCGACCTGCCAGAGCCACAGACTGCCCATCGATTTTGCTGAGGAGGCTTTTTGGGTCTTCAGCAGAATCTGTGGGTGAAATTCCGGATTTGCTCCGGGAACGCTGGACGTCGGGTCCCGCTGCCCCTGGACCCCAGAACTGCTGAAACTACTTGTTTCATGGGCTGAGCCCTACCAGGGGCAGCCCCGGCGCAAGCGTTGTCCTCGCAAATCCGAGGTTTGGATGGGCAGCTGGCTTGTTGCCACAACTCTGATGCCCATTAAGATTGGATATAACTTGTTGCTGGTCAGGATTCTAGGTGAATCGCGCCGCCTGGGCACCCACAGATTCTGCTGAAGAGGCAGATCTTTTTCAAGCTCTCTTCCTCGTATTGGTTTAAAGTCGACTCGCCGTTGTGGTACTGCTGCCAAAGCCTCAGACACTGTCGGAGCGAATTCTTCAGTCCCTCGCAGAAACTTCGTGCCCGCCCTCGCTTCTTCTCCAGAACTTCAGAGAGATTCTTCACAATATGGCTCATGCACTTTTGCATGTCCATCTGCGAAAATCGCTCCGCGTCGTAGCTCCGGAACCGATCGGTTCCAAGCACACACTCACAGGCCGCCGTGATGACTTCGGCCACTTCTTCGGCTCGGTGGCGTGATCGAATTTGAAAATACACCGCATTCTCCTGGCGGCTCACGAATCCCATCAGGCAACTCGTCTTGCTCCCCGTTCGCCATCCCGTATCATCCGTGTTGACGTCATCGGATTGCTGGATGGCTGCTTTGATTCGCTCCGCTTCTTGGCTGATCGCTCCATCGCCGTTTCCCAATTTCAGGGCGCCTTGTGTCAGGGCGCTCTGGCTGAGATCAATGCCGCAAATCTCGCGAACAATCGGAGGAACTTTGCGTAGAGTCACCCCGAAGTGATAGTGCAGAGCCAGTCCAAACGACCGAACCCTGGGACCCACACGGTGAGCGGTGGCCCCGTGTTGGTCGAGCGGCAAGTCCCGGTGAGTTCCTCGCGCGCAGTAGCCACAACTGCATTCTTCGACTTCCACTTTCCAGATCGATATGTCTCGGGCAATCTTTTCCGGCACATCGACCGTGCTTGCCGTCTCCAGACGAGTTCCAAGCCTGCCTCCGCATCGAGGACAATTTGACGACCGCCCCTTGGACAATCGGGCTTCCATGCTTCGAACATTGTCATCCGGCCCAATCTCCGGTTCCTCCCGCCGCCGGAAGGACCCTTGGCCCGGCTTGCGTCCCGGTCTTTTCGGGTTGGCCTCGGGTTTTCCCTTCGAGAACGGAGCCGCCGATCTGTTCTGCTTGCGCTTCAACTCATCCAATTCCTCGCGCAGTCTTCGATCTTCCTCGCGAAGCTTGAGATTCTTCGCCTCCAACTGAGCAAACCGCTCCCGTAGATCGCGGACGAGCCGGATCAGTTCTCTCGTGGGGAGCGATTCAAGAGAATCGGACGACATCAATGGCTAAAATGTCTTAATTATCGAAGCTGTCAAGAGCTTGTTAGATGCGCTAATCAGTTACCTCTGGCGGCGCCAGGTATAACCCAACGATGTCCTCGAGCTTCTCTTCAAATAGCTTGTCGTTCGAAAGCTTAAACGTCCTCACCCGTCCTACCGTGGACTCACTGACGCCAACTTCAGCGGCCATCAGCGATCGACTCCAGTGAGTACATCCTTTGGGCGTCTCCTCCAACGTCATCCGAATGATCTCACTTTCCTTGCTCTTCGGCAAAGCTTTGATACGTCCAGGCCGGGTCTTGTCCTTCTCGATTCCCGCCAGCCCCATCTCTGCCTCGCTGGCGAGAAGCACGATCTTGGAACGAACTCTCAATTTCGGAGAAACGTTGGACGCCCTGCTGAAACGCAGGAGCTTGTTTCGCAGGCTTGCTTCAAGGTTGATCGGCACAGCAGTTCTCATTTCCATTAAACTAACACTCTCCGATTTGAGTGCAAGCTTAAAATGGATTATCTGTAGGGCGGACTACACTAGGGGCTGCCGACCCGGAAAAGGCGCGGTCAACGTTTCGGCGTCCGCTTGATCTGATTTCCGGACACCTTCTTCCCGCTCGCTTCAAGGCGTTCCGGATGTTCGAGGATGTCTTTGTGAGGAGCCTTGAACGTGCCCGGCTTGGGATTGGTGACGGCGAAGCGCGAGGACTTGCCCTGCTCGTCATAGACGGTCTTCATGACCCGGACGAGCTCGTTCTTCATGTTGTGAACGCGCTCTTCGCTGAGCCGGTCGAGGTCGTCGTAGACGTAATTGAACTTGAGAATCAGCTTGCCGGAGCCATCGAAGGCCAGTCCTGACCGGACCTTGCCAGCGCGGTCCAACTTAAAGATCCGCTTCATTTCCAGGACGTCGCGAGCGGAGTAGGTCTCCTGCTGCATCGTGCGCTTCACGAAATCCCGGTAGGACAGCGTCTTGCGTTCGTCGTCGTGGATGATCATGCTGACAACGAGGGAGAGCTGTCCCTGGGCCTGAGCGCCGGGAAGGAATTGGCAGGCGACGCTGGCGAGGAGGCTCAACGCGGCCAGCCCGAGAGTCTGGCGGGTAGTCTTCACAGTCACACTTGAGTCTATCCTCTAAAAGCTGAGCCTTTCAAGTCCAGATCAGAGATCGCGGTCGAAGTCGCCCAAGGGACGGCGGAAGGTGAAGCGTGCGGGTCCGGCCACGAGGGATTTCCAGGCTTGACGGGTGCTCCGTGAAATGGCGGAGAACGGGAGGGTGGCGCCGACGACGGTCACGGCGACGCCGGCCGGGCGTGCAATGGCTCCGTCGAGGATCACTGTGACGGGATCCGGCGTGCGGCTGAGTTGGGCTTGGCTGTCCAGTGGTGCCAACACGGCGGCGATGGCAAGGGCGGCGGCGATCCAGGTCGAACGAAGAGTGTCCATGATCAAGATAATGAGGTGTCTGAGGCGAGGGGCTTGGCTGAACGAAATGAAGGGGAGGGAAGGAAGCTGGGTGGGAACGGGATCGGTGCAATCAGAGTTCGGGATCTTGAAGCGCGTCGGCTTGGCGGTAGAGTTCGGTGGGAATCAGCTGTTCGGCTTCGACCTCTTCCCCACTGAAATAGGCGACAATGGCCTTGGCGGTTTGTCTACCGATTCTGTCGGGAAACTGAATCGGGTCGGCGTAGATCTTGCCTTCCTTGATGGCGCGCTTGCCTTCCGGTTGACCGTCGAAGGCAATGATCTTCACCTGATCGGCCTTCCCGGCTTCTTCGAGCGCCGAATAGGCGCCGAGTGCGGAGGGATCGTTGATGGCAAAGATGCCCGCCAGGTCCGGATGGCTCTGCAGGGCGGCCTGGGTGGTTTCGCGTCCCTTGATTTTCTGACCGGCGCCCGCGAGTTCGGCGACGATTTCGATCTTGCCAGGCGCGGCGCTGGCGTTGTGTTGGGCGATCACTTCTTTGAATCCCTCCACACGGAGCAGGCAGGATTCCACTTCGCGTTTGTCGAGGATGAGGATCTTGCCACCGACCTCGCCAAGCGCCTCGATCATGGCCTCGCCGGCCAGGCGCCCGCCTTGCAGATTGTCGGTGGCGATGTGCGCGACGACTTCCGCTTCGGGAGCGAGGCATTTGATGTCGCAGGTGAACACGGGAATTCCAGCGGCGTTGGCCTCCTCGATCGCGGGCCCGACGGATTTGCTGTCGCACGGATTCAACACGATGGCGGAAACCTGTTGGGCGATGAAATTCTTGATCTGATCGCTTTGCTTCTTGGGGTCCTCGTCTCCGGAGACGACGATCACCTCGTAACCGGTGGCCTCGGCCTCGGCCTCGAGGTTTGAAGAGATGACATTGAAGAATGGGTTGTTGGAAGTCAGCGTGGAGTAGGCGATGACTCCTTTGGATTCGCCACCGTTTTGGCCGGAGGCCGATTCGCCGTTGCCGGGTTGCTTGCAGCTCGCGATCAGCGCGGCGGTCAGGAGGATGAGGGAGAAGGAAAACCGTTTCATCGTGGGAAGATTGTGTGAGCCCGGTTTAGAAGAGCGTCGACGTGGTGTAAAGTCCCGATCGCGAGTGAGGTCTTCGGCCGGGGTAAGATGGCCACCGGACTCGATAGCGCGTCACGGGCGTTCATTGGGAGAGGCGAAAGGCCGGGTTGGCGTCCTGTGGCTGCTGATCGGGTCGAGGCGGCAGGATTGCGCCTGCCGCCCCTCCCACACCACCGGACATGCGGGACCGCATTCGGCGATTGGATCCATTTGGTCTTAACTCTTGAGGCCTGATGGCATCAGGAACCCGTAGCGTCTCAGAGTTCGGTTGTTGAGGGCTTCGTGCATGACAGGGTTTCCCGCCATGCGCCACGCTCCACGACTGCTCCTCCCGACGATGGCTCGACTCGGCGGTAGGCCGAGTCGGCGGTAGGCCGAGTCGGCGCAGGGCGGATTCCCGTCCCTTGCTTTTATGCCAACGTTGCCAGAAGCATTTGCGAATGTGGCGACGGATCCACGGTTCTTTCCGGTAGATGTCCCGTCGCCATTCGCAGCGCCGGTAGTAGCCCCACCAGCCGTTCACGTAACTTCGCCATTGGTCGCGCAGTTGCTCGCTGGTCAGTGGTTGCCGGGCGTTCCAGAGTTCTCTCACGCGGTCTTCAAACCGGGTGAGGCTTGCAGGAGCAATCCCGATGAGCAGCGCGCTGGTGATGATGAACCCCGGGAACTTCCGTTCCCAAGGCCTCCCCACCCCGCTTTTGCTCTCGCTGACCTCCAGCCGGAGGTGGCGCTTGATCCAGCCAGTGAGGCTGGCAAGCACACGCTCCGCGGCGGCTTGGCTCTTTACGTAAATGTTGCAGTCATCGGCGTAGCGGGCGAATCGCAGTTCGCGTTTCTCCAGCTCCTTGTCCAGCGCGTCGAGGTAGATATTGGCCAGTAGCGGCGAAAGCGGGCCGCCTTGCGGCGTTCCTTCTTCGCTGCTGACCTTTAACCCGTCGGGCATCACCACCCCGGTTCGCAGGTATTTGCCGATGAGTTTCATCACGGCTTTGTCCCCTATCACGGTCCCAATTTTACTCATCAGGATGTCGTGCTCGTGAGTGAGAAGTTCTGTAACTGGATCATCATGCGGCGAAGCGTGAACCTTCGGAGCGAGTGAAGTCTATTTTATCAAGGATGAATTTTCGGAACGCTGAACCTTTTCCCTCGCGAGTGAGAAGTTCTGTAACTGGATCATCATGCGGCGAAGCGTGAACCTTCGGAGCGAGTGAAGTCTATTTTATCAAGGATGAATTTTCGGAACGCTGAACCTTTTCCGCCGTGGTGCAAAAATCCAGGCAGCGTGTTTTTCAAGGCGGCTGAGACAATCATTTCCGAAGGCAGCACGTCTGGGCGGATGGTTCGGATCCAGGTTCCAAAGTGTTTCCAGACCAGACCGTCACATGTCATGGCAAGGTACTGTAACATGCCCTGAGCGATCATGCCGGTCTGCACAAACACATGATATGCGTGCATCTTTCTCTGCACCTGTCTGCGATATTTCTCGGTAGTCCGGTGGAGGTATTGGTTACCATTGCGACGCTTGAGCGGTCGCATAGCGGCCATCCAGAAATGGTATCCGAATGAGCCGACCGAATGCACCGCTTGCTTGAAAGCGACTTCGATCTTGAAACGCAAACTGTAGAGCAAGATGATCTCCTGAGCTTCCATGGTGAGGTCGGTAGACAAGAGGATGATCCGCCCTCTCGTGGGATGATCGACGAGAATGAAGCGGACCATCGCCCCGGCGGGCTTCCACAACAGATCCACCGACTTGAACCGGACAGAGATGTTTCTCTCCCCATATACGGGACTGGGAACGGAACTGAAGCCGCCCGTTCCAAAGACATTCTGGAGCTTCACCGCAGCGCCATACTTTTTCGGTCGTCCGCGTTTGCGTTTGCGTGGCACTGCCGCAGGCCGAAAGCCGGTTGTCGTGCGTCGAACCCTCGTGACCAGCACACCGGAACGCCCCTTGGTGCTCCGGATCACCTTTCCGTTGGCGTAGTAGGCGTCGGCCAGCAAGACGAACTCCTGACCTCTACAGACGGATGCGAGCATCTCGTTGGCCTTGTCGATCAAGGTTCTCCTGTCGCGGTTTGAAGTGACGATACCTTCGTGAATGCGTGCACAGACCGGAACGCAGAAGAAGTATCCGCCAACCTGACAGAGCACGCCGAAGGCCTGAAAGGAATGGCTCATGATGAAGTGAGGCTTGGAATTGGACTCGGACTGTTGATGCAGATACTTCACCGCAGGCATCTTGCGGCCCTCCTTGGACTTCTTGATGCCGTCGAGAACCAGGACGGGGCGACAACCGATCTTGTAGACAGGGAAGTGCTTGATCACGATGGCGAACCAAAGTTCTGCAAGCCGGTCCGTCTTCACGGCATTGCTGTGGAAGAAATGGAGTAAGTGCTCATAGAAGTGTTCTGACAAACCGAGAGCGCGGACGAAACTGGAAACCCCGAGGAGGTCATTGCGCACGGAGAAAGCGGCCAAGACGAGCAGAAACCAGAGAAAGGTGCGGGCTCTCGAGAAAGCGGGTCGCAGAAGACAGACGATATTCCACCAAGAAATCCAGAGATCCATAACAAATGATTTGATTTTCCTAGACATTCGCATATATAAGGTAATGACCATGAAAAAGATCAGATCATTGAAAAAAGAGTCCAGAAATTTGCGGCAAAGTTAGCTGCAATCGGGCCAATGCGGCCTGGGAGCATCAGCAAGCAATACCGAGATCGACAACGCCAGCGCGGCGTGTATTACCAACTGAGCTACACGCATGAGATGAGGAGCCGGACTGAACACGTCTGGCCAGACCACGTGAAGGGACTACGAAAAGAAACAGAGGAGTACAAGAAATTCAAGAAATTCAAGAAACTGACCACCGAACTGATCGATCTGAGCATTGAACTATCCAAGGCGAAGATCGCTCCATTACGCAGTCAGACAGACACGCCAGGCAAAGAGAAACCGGTCTGAGAACTTCCCACTCACGAGCTTTTCCGTCGTGGTGCAAAAATCCAGGCAGCGTGTTTTTCAAGGCGGCTGAGACAATCATTTCCGAAGGCAGCACGTCTGGGCGGATGGTTCGGATCCAGGTTCCAAAGTGTTTCCAGACCAGACCGTCACATGTCATGGCAAGGTACTGTAACATGCCCTGAGCGATCATGCCGGTCTGCACAAACACATGATATGCGTGCATCTTTCTCTGCACCTGTCTGCGATATTTCTCGGTAGTCCGGTGGAGGTATTGGTTACCATTGCGACGCTTGAGCGGTCGCATAGCGGCCATCCAGAAATGGTATCCGAATGAGCCGACCGAATGCACCGCTTGCTTGAAAGCGACTTCGA
>CBDBEZ010000061.1:0-32669 GCA_965204485.1 Verrucomicrobiales bacterium | reverse complement strand
ATGGTTGGCTGGAGACGTTTCATTTCGAGACGGTGGGAGCCTATTGGCCTCTCGAGCGGCGTCACATCGAGGAGCGCTACGCCTCGCTCCCCTTTCCCTACGCGTCGCTGAGGGCTCCCGCGATGTCGATGGAGTGGGAGTGGACAGTCGACGAGTTTCTTTCCTACCTGAGAACCTGGTCCGCGGTGAAACGTTTCATCGCTGCCGAGGGGCGCGATCCGGTGGACGAGCTTGAAGGGCGCTTGCGATCGGTCTGGGGTGCGGGCAAACGCTCGGTCCGCTGGCCGCTGACCTTGAAAGTCGGGCGTTGTCGGCCGGAGTAACGCGCCCGATTCGTGAGTTTCACACTCCAGCGGGTCTCATCCAGGAAATCACCTTTTGATGAGGCGAACGCCTCGCTCCCCTTGATCTCCCGTCGCCTCGGGGAGATGTCGCCGAGTGGTTCGGAAGGCCTTCAAGTGCGATGGGAAGATCCGGCCGGTGGAATGCCGGAATGAATTGGGGGTTGTCAGGCGGTGAAAGCCTGGTGGAAGATGGGTGTCTCATGAAATCGAACCTGACGATTTTCAACCAGACGAAAGCGATGTGGGGCCTCATGACGAGCGTTTTGGCCGGTCTGTGCCTTTGGCCGGAGACCGTTCAAGCGGACCGGGAGGACTTTCTCGGGCGCTGGGCGCTCACCATCCCGGGGGGTGGCGCCGGTTGGCTGAGGGTCACTCAAGAGAAAGGCTATTACGACGGGGCGATCCTCTGGGGCGGCGGGAGTGTGGTGCCGGTGTCGAGTGTTTTCTTCCCCGACGAGGAGACGTTGGTGGTGACACGCGTGCACACCGTGAAGCGCAAGGGTCCCGATGGCGAAGACAAGCGAACTCAGCAGTTCACCCAGGCTCTGGTGGCCAAGGTGGACGGCGATGCGCTGAGCCTGACCCGCTTGAATCCGCACCGTGACGGTGAAGGTCTCGATCGTGAAACTTTTTCGGGCCAACGGATTCCTCCCCTGCCACCGCGTCCCAATCTCGACAAGGTTCAATTCGGCGAGCCCCAGGTTCTCTTCGGGAGTGATGGCAGCCTGGAGCAATGGGAACTGGTCAACCCGAAGTCCGACAATGGCTGGATGGCCAAGGATGGCGTGTTGATGAACCGGGCCGTGCAAGAAGAGGGGAAGCCGCGCAAGCATTATGGGAACCTCAGAACCAAGGAGGTGTTTGAGGATTTCTCACTGGCGCTGTGGGTGCGCGTGCCCGAGGGCGGAAACAGCGGCATCTACCTGCGCGGGATCTATGAAGTGCAGGTGGCCGACAGCTACGGAAAGCCCCTGGACTCGCATCACATGGGCGGGATCTACAGCCGGGTGGCGCCGAGCGTGAGCGCGGAGAAACCGGCGGGAGAGTGGCAGAGCTACGAGATCACCCTGGTCGACCGTCACGTCACGGTGGTGCTCAACGGCCAGACCATCCACGACAACGTGCCATTGTTAGGCTGCACGGGCGGCGCTCTGTGGTCGGACGAATCCCGGCCCGGGCCAATTTATCTTCAAGGTGATCACACCAGTGTGGATTATCGGGACATCGTGATCCGGCCAGTCATCGATTGAAAATGCCGACCATGTCCGGAGGAGGGAACGTGCGCGAAACCATCCTCGCCGTCGTGCCCGGCGGTGGCCACTGAGGCAAGTTTGACAAGAGGCATGGCGGTGGGGCCCAACCGAACCTTTGCCGTGGACTGGAGTCCATGAATTCCTCGCGCTGGACCGGTTTCGCGCTGCTGGCGGCGGCGGGGACGTTTTTTGCCTGCTTTTTTGTCTGGCCCATATTCATCACCGTCGGGGAAGCCTTCCTCGATGACCGGGGTCGGTTCACCCTGGCCTACATCGCGGGCGTCTTTCGGGACCCGGTCTATCTGGAGGGTTTGCTGAACGCCCTTCAGATGGGGTTTTTCAGCACCTTGCTGGCGATTCTCATCGCCTTGCCTCTGGCGATCTTGGTGGATCGCTACGCCTTTCCGGGGAAGACCTTGTTTTCCTCGCTGATACTGATTCCTCTCATTCTGCCGCCCTTTGTGGGAGCCATCGGGATCAAGCAGTTGTTAGGCAAGGTGGGCGTGTTGAACAGCGCGCTGATCGATTGGGGCTGGATGGATCCGGCGCAACCGATGGATTGGCTGGGGGAAAGCAGGCTCTTGGGAGTGGTGATCATGAACGCCCTCCATCTTTATCCCATCGTTTTCCTGAACGTGACCGCGGCCCTGGCCAATCTTGATCCCTCCATGGAAGAAGCGGCGGCCAACTTGGGAAGCCGCCGGTGGAGCCGTTTCTGGAGAATCACGCTTCCCCTGACAATGCCAGGTCTCTTCGCGGGGGCCACCATCGTCTTCATCTGGGCGTTCACGGAGCTTGGCGTGCCCCTGATGTTCGGCTACTCGCGGGTGACTTCCGTGCAGATTTTCAGCGGCCTCAAAGATCTTTCCGGCAATCCGACGCCCTATGCGCTGGTCATTGTGATGCTGGCGCTCGCCTTGTTTCTCTTTGCCGTGAGCAAGCACTTCTTTGGGCCCAGGGCGCAGGCCGTGGCGGGCCGGGCCGTGGTGGGCCGCCAGGCGCGTCGCCTGTCTTGGTGGCGCGCGGGATTGTGCACCCTGGCCTTTGCTTTGGTGACCGTGCTGGGGATCCTGCCGCACCTGGCGGTGGTCTTGACTTCCCTGGCCACGGATTGGTATGCGACCGTCCTTCCGGAGGCGTTCACCCTGGAATCTTATGGAGAAGCGCTGGGTCATCCCCTGACACTGTTGTCCATCAAGAACAGTCTGATCTATGCCAGCCTTGCCACGGGGATCGATTTGTTGCTGGGCGTCCTCATCGCCTACCTGGTGGTGAGGACGACGGTGCCTGGCCGGCAGCTTCTCGATGGCCTGGCCATGTTGCCCCTGGCGGTGCCCGGGATCGTGCTCGCTTTTGGGTATCTGGCGATAACGCGCGAAGGCCGTCTCTTCGATTTTTTGTGGTTGGGAGAGGATCCCATCATTTTGCTGGTCATCGCCTACGCAGTGAGACGCCTGCCTTACGTGGTCCGGTCGGCGGCGGCCGGGTTTCAGCAGACCAGCGTGGATCTGGAAGAGGCGGCTCAGAGTCTGGGAGCCAGTCCGCTGCGCGCGCTGCGGAAGATCACGCTTCCCCTGATCGCGGCCAATGTCATCGGAGGCGGTATCCTGACGTTTGCCTTCACGATGCTCGAAGTGTCCGATTCGTTGATTCTGGCCACCAAGCAGGCCTATTATCCAATCACCACGGCGATGTACTCGCTCTTCAATGCTCTGGGCAACGGCGAGAAACTGGCGTCCGCGCTGGGGGTTTGGGCGATGGCCTTTCTCGGCGTGGCGATGGTGGGGGCCGGCTGTTTGTTAGGAAAACGCATGGGAGCGTTGTTTCGAGTCTAAACGGTCCATCGGGCACCGCGGTCACTCTGGACGCGGGCTTGCCTCGCCGTGAGGGTGCTTATCCCTGGGGGAGTTTATTTTGTCCGGCTTTCGTTTCCACAGGAACACGCTGGTCATCACAGCCAGGAGGCACCAGAAAAAGCGCCAGGCGATCGTCACCACGGAAGCGGAGCTGGGATCGCGACCGGCGCCACCGAAGCAACCGCAGGAAAGCTCCAGTCCCCGGAAGCGCACACTGACGAGGACGCCGCCGAAAAGCGCCATGAGGAGGGCGGTCAAAACGGCGCCGCCCAGCGCGGTCCAGGGGAGAAGAAGGGCCAGGCCGGTGAGGCATTCGAGCCAGGGCAGGGCCATTGCCCCCCAGGCATTCCAGGGGTCCGGGAAAAATTCGAGGTCCCGCACCCGGGAGGTGAAGAGAATGGGATCGGCGAGCTTGCCCGGGACCCACCGCAGCCCTCCGTCCGCCCAGATCCAGCCGCCGAAGGCCGCCGTGAGGAGGAGGTAGGCGAGGTAGAAGCGCGTCAGGAGCAGGGCGATCGACGTGACGAGGAGCCTTGGAGACATCACGCGGAGAGCTTTCCACGGGGGGGCGATTCTGGCCAGTCGGGACACCACACAGCCTCTTTTGAATGACGGAGACCCCGGATCCGTCCCCTTTCCGTGATTTGCCCTTGCCTGACGGGGGGCGCTCTCTTAAGGAAGCAAAAGAATGAAACACGCGAGAAACACGCTGCTGACCGGTTGTGGGCTGTTGGCATGGAGTGGCCTGCTGACCGGTTGTGGGCTGTTTGGCGACCGGGAGGTCACCACGGCGCCGGGGCAGGCGGCTCAGATCCCCGCTCAGAAGGAGCCCTCTGTGCAGCGTTCGCGGGACAACCGCTTCGCGGATGGGATTGCCGCCACGGTCAATGGCAAGGTGATCACACGCTCCGAGGTGCGGCAGGCCATCATTCGGGAGCAGTTTCTCATGGAACAGCAGGTGCTGACCCCGCGAGAGAGGGAGCGTCGCATGCGTGAGCTGGAGAACGAGGGCCTTGATGCGCTGATCGAGCGCGAACTCATTCTTGCCGAGTACGACAAGCGCGGTTTCCCCGTGAAGCCTCAACACGTCGATGCCCAGATCAACTACCGGATTCGGGAACAATTCGGCGGGGACCGCGACAAGCTGGTGGCCGCCCTTCGCGAAGCGGGGATCACCATGCGGAAGTTCCGGGAAGACCAGGAGAAGACCATCAAGATCCTGCGGATGAAGGGCGCCATTGCCCAGGACAAGACGCGGCCGCCGTCGCCGAAGGAAGTGCAGGATTACTATCAGAAGCATCTAAACGATTATCGGGACGAGGGAACACTGAGGGTTCGCACGATCACCATTCCCAAGCGGCCTTCGCGTGATCCGTTGGCCAGTGAGGAAAGTCAGCGGCGCCTCGTTCAGGACATTCACCAAAAACTGAAGAGGGGCGGAAACTTCGCCGATTTGGCGACGACCTATTCGCAGGATAGCGCGGCCCGCAATGGCGGTGACCGGGGGATCATCGACAAGAAGACCTTGCAGCCCTTGCTGACGATCAACGCCTACAACCTTGAAGCGGGCGAGACGAGTGAGATCATTGAGGATGCCTACAATTATTACATCCTGCGGGTCGACTCGCGGCAGTATGGAAAGGCGCAGCCCTTGAGCGAGGTGCGGGATGAAATCGAGACCGCCCTGGTCGGCGCGCAGAAGGATGCGGTCATTTCGAAATGGGTAGAGGGTCTGCGGAGTCGCGCCTTGATCAAGCGTTACTAGCCGGAGATTTCTTCATCGGCTGGCTCGCCCAGATGATGAGCGTGGTCTAGAAGTGACGGCCTGACGGATTGGGTCGCGCGGACACTCCTCCTTGTCCGCATCGGGACAGATGAAACTCGCGGCGTTCAGAGTGTTTGGCTGCCCTCGCCGCTTACTCTCTTGAAGAGTTCCCCGATCTCCTTGGTGAGTTCGGCCAGCGGCTCGTTGGTGAGTTCGGCCAGCGGCTCGTTGAACACCAGCTGAATCATGAAGATGATTGCTAGGGGCATGAGAATGTGTCGCGCCTGAAACGGGGCGTGCTGCACGTAGGATTCGGCCGTGACGTCCCAAAAATTGCGACGCTTTTTCCACAGACCGTGGAAGCCGAACATCATGGCGACCAGCATGATGACAGGAAGGTAGCAGCCCATGCCGAGCACGTAGACTCCGAGGGACCGTCTCAGCGAGGCTCGGTAGCTCAGTAGCTTTCCCTCGGCGTCGGTGATGTGAATCCCCAACAGAGCTTTGCCCGCGGTGGTGCCCCACTGGCTGATCAAATAGGCCTCGATCAGGTGCCAAAGGGGGAGGAAGACCGGAAAGATCTCGCCGAAACGCTTCATGGGAGTGTTCTTGAGCCAGCCCGCTTCGCGAAGGCCGACGAACACCAGCAGACAGAGAGTCTGAAAGAAGAAGAGATCGAGGCATCGCGCCCAGAAACGCGTCCACGGACGCACGGCGGTCTCGGGAACGCTCGCGGCGCGTTTTTCGCGGTAGGCCTCCAGTTTTTCCGCCGCTTCCCGGCGCCGGTCGTTTTCCAGGGCCTCGTCCCGGAGCCGGAAAAAACTCTCGAAGGGGGCCAGCTCACGAAGGGGACGCCATTCCGCCAGGCCGTCGTACCAGCCGAGTTGCTCATCGGTGAACTCGCCGGAGCGCAGACGCTCCTCGACTTTGAATAGGGTGAAGGGCCCGGCTTTTTGGTCGTTGACGGCGACGTAGATCTGCATGTTGGGGGATACGTATTGGGATTCTCAATCGGCGCGGAGCGCCTTGGCGGCGTCCAATCGCGCGACGGCCCACGCTGGCGGGATGGCGGCCAGGGTGCAAGCAACGATCGCCCCGATGGCGATGCTGGCAATGCTGCCCGGGATGATTTCCACCGGCAGCTTGGCCAGGCCATAGACCTTCTCGTCGAAGGGATCGGCGCCGAAGAGGCTGATGAATCCACGGATGTGTTCAAGTTGATGGAGAAACAGCAGGCCCGTGATCACGCCGGAGATCACCCCGCAAAGGCCGACCACCTGTCCCTGGTGAACGAAGACCCGGACGATCTGGGGGGTCTGGGCGCCGATGGCTTTCATCACTCCGATCTCCCGTCGCTTTTGGACCGTGGTGACAATGATGGTGACGCTGACGCAGAAGGTGGCGACGATGACAATGATGAAAAGAATGACGGACATCAGGCTGCGCTCCATGCGGATGGCATCCAGTCGGAGCTTGTTCTGATCGACCCAACTCAGCGCGTCCCAGTCCAGGGGAAGCGCGCCGCCTTCGAGAAGCTCTCGCTTGACCTTTTCCACCTGGTCGGGTTTTTTCACGAAAAGTGCGAGGCCGTGAACATCGCCTTCCAGGGCGAAGAGTTCCTGACCGATGTAGAGCGGGGGAATGATGAATTGCTGGTACATGGGAGCGTTGACCACGCCGATCACCATCAGTTCCTGAGGCACCATGGCCTCCTCCAGATTGTCGAGGAAATCATCCGCGTCGCCGCGCGCTCCCTTGGGTGTGTCCCGGTAGTCGCGGATGTCCTTGAGGAGTTCATTGGTCGTCACGGGAGAATAGACGGTGATTCGGTCGCCGATCTGCAGGACGCTTCCGTCGGGCTTGCGGAAGCTATCCGCCAGGGCCTGGCTCACGATGACGCGTTCGTGGGCATTCCCCTCGAGGTCCACCTGAGGGATCAGGTCGAGTTCCCCGGCGATCAGCATGTCCTGCTCGTCAAGTTCTTTCAATTGCTGGTCATCGGGCATGATGGCCTTCATGATCGGCGTTTGCACCTTGTCTCCGAATTGCACCAGGACGTGACCGGCGACGAAGGGAGACTGGGAGACGACTTCGGGGACCTGCTCAAGTGCCTCGCCGATCTCCTGATGGGATCGAGGGTCCTGGGAGTCCAGCGGACGAAGCACCAGGAGGTGGGGATCGAAACCCAGCAGCGTGCGTCGGAATTCGTTCTCGAAGCCTTTCATCACGCTGAGTACCACGATCATGACGGCGACGCCCAGACAGATTCCCAGAATGGTCAGCACATTGATGAAAATGAGAAAGAGACCCTTGGGAACCAGGTAGCGCTTTGCTAGGAAATAGCTGAAATTTTTAGGCATGAACCGCTGGTCGGACGCTGACACCAGTGCCAGCGTTCGCCAGGCGGTGCAACCGAATGTTACCGGGGCCGGATCTCAGGCCTCCCAGGCTTGCTCCAGATCGGCGATGAGATCGTTGATGTGTTCGATTCCCACGGAGAAGCGCACCAGAGAATCCGTGATCCCTACCGCTTCGCGGGTGGCTCTGGGCACGCTGGCGTGAGTCATGCTCGCGGGATGGCAGGCCAGGGATTCGATGCCGCCGAGACTCTCCGCCAAGGTGAAGTGGCGGAGCCGGTTGAGGAACGCCTTGGTGCGGTCCAGGGAGAGGCCGAAGTCCGCGGTGACGATGCCCGATCCGCCGGACATCTGGCGTACGGCCAGGGCGTGCTGAGGGTGAGAGGGCAGCCAAGGATAGCGGACGGTGGCCTGGGGCCAGCGAGATTCCAGAAACTCGGCCAGGGCCAGGGCGTTGGCGTGGTGGCGCTCCATGCGAAGCGCCTGGGTCTTGACGCCCCTGGCAATGAGCCAGGAATCGAAAGGCGAGGGCTGCAGGCCGAGGGCTTTCTGCGCAAAGATCATTTTATCCTGCCATTCAGGCGACCGCGTGCAGACGGCTCCGCCGAGACAATCCGAATGACCGTTGCTGTATTTGGTGGTGCTGAGGAGCGAGAGGTCCGCGCCCAATTCGAGAGGCTGCTGGAAGAAACTCGAGGCGAAGGTGTTGTCCACCACCAGGGCGCTCCCGGCTTCCCGGGAGTGTTTCGCCACCTCGGCGATGTCGATGATCTTGAGCAGTGGGTTGGTGGGAGACTCGATCCAAACCAGGGCCGGCCGTTTTTCCAGAATGACCTGGCCCTGGTTAGGCCGAGTGAAGTCGAGATACTCGATGGCCACGCCAAATTTGGCGAAGACCTGATCGAAGAGACGGAAGGTGCAGCCGTAAATATTTTCCTCGGCGATGACCAGGTCGCCGCTCTGCAGGGTCGAGACCACGGCGGTGATGGCGGAGACGCCACTGGCGAACACCGTGGCGAAGGATGCTTTCTCCAGGGCTGCTAACTGATCGCCGAGGTTGTTGAAGTTGGGGTTGCCCGAGCGGGTGTAGTCAAATCCATCCGGATTCCCGTGGGCAAAGGTCGCCGCGAGGTAGACCGGCGGAATCACCGCGCCGGTGTCTCCCTGATAGCGCCCGCCGCGATGAATGGCGTCGGTTTCGAACACCTGGCTGAGAGGATGGCGTGGGTTGTTGGTCGTGCTCGCGACCTACTGGTGATCTTCCTCGTAGTGACGCTTGAGAATGTCGTCGCCGAAATCGTTCTTCAGGTCGCGGAAGACGGCGTGCACGTGATTGGCGTCATTCTGGGTGTTGGCGTATTCTAACAGAAAATCAGGCGTTTGCACGCGGTAGTAGTGTCCCTCACCTTGATTCAGGCCGCCTGCCCAGGCAAAGGTCACCGAGTTCCAGCCCGTGGCTTCGATGCGCTCGATGGCCTTCTTCTGCATGGCGGTGCGATGCTTGCCGAGGTAGTGATGGATCAGCGTTTTCAGTGTTTTCTGCTGAGTCGCGGTCAGCTCCGCGTAACCGATGCCAACCGGTTCCAGCCGCCGGGCGTTGCGGTCGGCGGAGGTAATGATGTCCCGGGGCGCTTCCTCGGAGAAGATGGCCTTCTCTCTTTGCGCGTCGGTGAGGCTTTGCGCGAGTTCGCGCGCCACGTTCTCCTCTCCAGCAAGGACTTGCAAACCCTTGCGCGGTCCCTCGAGAACGCGCCCGGGATTGGTGGCGTAGAAAGCCGGCGTGACGGCGAGTTCACGTCCCTTCACCACGGTGTAGTTGAGGGCGAGGTGATGGCCCTCCACGCGCCAGCCCCAGGTGCCTTTGGCCTCGGGCGTCCCGAAAATACTGATGTAATACTTGCCGGGATCGCGGGTGGGATTGTTGTCTTCCTTTTGGAATAACACTTTTTCCAAGCTCATGACCTGGAGCGCTTGCTGGTAGCCGTGACGACTTAACCCGGTGATGATCAGGCTGTGGGCCAGCGCGCGCTGGGAGTCGTCGAGTTCCTTGAGCGGCAAACCTTTCCGTTCCCGGGGAATGAAGTGCCAGTTGACCCGTTCGGTATCTTTCCAGTCGAAGGTGGCTTTGGCGCGCTGGTCGTCATCGAGGTCCTGCAGAAAGATCTGGCAGGCTTCTGCCATCTCGCGAACGGTGGCAGGGTGTCCTTGGGTGTCGGTGGGAGCGAACATCGCGAGGAGGGCGCTGGCGGCGAGGGTGGTCTGGAAAATGGTTTTCATCATGACTGGTTTTCGCCACGCTACGGACCGGAGAAAGGCTTGGTCAAGCGTTGAAATCGATCGGCAGCGATTCCGTAAGACGGCGTCGGAAAGAGTCGTAATGGCCTGAATTGGTGGGTGTTGAGCGTGTTGAAGCTGGCGCTAGGAGGGCGAACAGTTTCGTGTGGCGGTTCTCGGGCGAATTTCGGAGGGCTCGAGCCGCGAAATGGATCCCCCTATCGGCAATAGGCAACAGGAAGCCAGACCGCTCCGATGGCGGACGTGAACCCAAGGTTACCGAGAGCGCAGGGCGGGCGTTCCTCAGCCCGGAGCCGGTGGCGGCCACCATCGATCCTCTCGCATGGAGGCGGCGATTTGACGGGCAAAATAGATGGCCGTGTGTCCACGGCGTATCTCTGGCTTCAAGTTGCGCTTGTGGAAGCAGTGGAACACGGCGTGGGCCATGAACATGATCAGCCACAGAACGAGAATGGAATTGGGATGATGATGATAGCAATGACCGGAATGCCAGCGGGAGCAGAGTTCGTTAAAGCCTTCGTTTTCGACCTTCCAACGGTCGTGCCCGAAATGGAAGATGGTCTTGGCATCGGCCATTGAGCGGGGCATGGTCGTCGCCCACCACCAGTGGCTATCGATGGGAGTCTCGACCCAATCCCCAGCGACGCGCTCGCGACGGATGCCAGTCTCATGGGAATGAACAACGCGAAGAGGAGTGTGAATGGATTCAGTGCAGAAGCCCTCAGCCTCTTGTAAATGAACGTGCCGCGCGGGCTTGCCCGGTGCAGCCGGAGTCTCAAATGATTCTGGCTCTTGCTCCTCAAGGGGCAGGAGCGTGCGGGCTTCGGACAATAGCTCAGGCTGATTATCCTTGAGTACGGCAACAAGGTATTTGCCGTGGTCTTCAAGAAGATTGATCACGGAGGGACGCAGGTAGAGCGCATCGGCAGTGAGCACGTCAAAGCAGCGTGGGTGGTCCTTAAGGACGCGAGTTATCAGCCGTATAGCCGCAGCGACTTCGTCGTCTCCAGGATCTCCGTCTTCACCAGGCTCAAGCATTTCCACGTCGAGAAGCAATGGAAAATCCTCACAGATAATCTGAAACGCGACCAAGCGGTGGTAGAACTGTGTTTTGACCTCGTCTCCGACGGCGATCCGGCGTTGGAGACACTTTGGACAACAACGTTTGTAGCTACAGTGAGTTTCGTGACCATCGACGGCGGCAAGCATCCAACCGCGCTGTGGGGCAAGGATTTTGTTGCGTTTGAGGCAGAAGTAAATGTGTCCGAGACACCCTCGCACACTGTCAGGCTCGATGCGCTCGGAGACATACGCCAGTTCGTCGGCGCTGGGCAAACGGTGATTACCGAGCCAACGGGTCCAGCTGCTCTTGTTCCGGTGTTGCTCGAGTTCGTTGAAGCTTGGTAACCGGCAGCAGAACATGGCGAAGAATGCTGCCGGGAAAACTCGAGTGGGAATCTGTGGTTTGGGACGAGAGTCACGCACCCGCAGCCTCCACTGTTGGCGGAGGCTGAAAATCTTGTCCGAGTAAGTTAGTAGTCGCGTGAGAATGGTCGCTTCTTTTTTGGTGGAGAATTGCGCCCGGACTTGGCTTTGCCGGCTGATTTCTTACCGGTCTTGCCCTTCTTCTTGGCGGAGCTACTCGCCGCTCTGGCCTTGGTTTTTGCCTCCTCGAGTCGGAGGCGCCCCTGCTCGTCGAGGGCTTCCAGCAGAGCATTCGCCTTCTGGAAATCATCGATCCAGCGTCTCGCCTGAGCTTCCAACGGTCTGGGGACGTGCAGCATGGTGGTCTTGCCCTTGCGAGTCTGACCGATGGCCAAGGAGCGATGGCGCAAGGAGTCGTCGGAAGCGCAACGGCAAGTGGGCTTGCCGCATTTACGAGAGAGTTCGATGGGCGAGCCGTGAAGGAAGCCTTCGGCCTGGTCGAGGAGCTGGCGGAGGCGGCTGCGAATCTGGCGTTCGGTGGGGGGCAGGGAGTTTCTGCTTGGCATGAAGGTCGGCTCGTTCGGCACACTGTAATATAAGACTATTACAGAAACAAGCTTAAAAAAGATGAAATAACGAATGCGAATTTGCCATGGGGTCAAAAATGGGCGCTGCCGATCCGAATTACCCAAAAATACAGGGCTTGAGCCGCCTCAGCCGCCTATCTTACGGAATCGCTGATCGATCGGGTCTCGAGGGCCCAGCGGCGGGGGATCTCCCACCGCTGGGCCGTGGGCAAGCGCTGGATTCGTTAGGGCGTCGTGGTTAGCACGATCCAATGCGATGCAGCCTCCACTGCATGAATCCGGCCAGCAAGAGGGTTCCACCGACAAAGAGCAGCCGGGCGGAAGTCATCGAGACGACCACGAAAGTCGACGTCACCTCGATGCCAATGAGCAGGATGACCGCGGAATAGACGTATTTGGAGAGGAGCCGGGAGATGACATAAGCGCCCAAGGGAGCGCCCACGGCCACGACGGGGACGCAGACCGCCCAGTAGTGCCAGACGATGCCGATGGAGCGGTGAGGGAAGATCAGAAGACCCGCCGTTCCGACCAGGGAGACGGTCGTCATGATGATCACGCTCGTCGGGATGGCTCGTCGGCCGTCGAGATGGTAGGCGAGCATCATGACCATGAAAATCATCATGTCGGTCCCGGAACCGGTTTGCGAGGCCAGGAGACCACCCGCGAAGCCAGTGGTAACGAAGTGTTTGCGGGCCGCACCGTCCAGCGGCCGGGGGCGGATCTCGAAATGCGGTCGCCGAGTGGCCCAGAGAGCGATCGCGAAGGAGAGGACCAGGCAGGTGAAGAGCAGTTTGGGAAACGGCGGAGGGATGCGTAGCAAGGCCAGGCCGACCAGGACTCCGATGCTGCCGCCAGCTGCTCCCCATCGGTAAACTTGTCCGTAGATGGGGATGCGGCAGCTGAGAATGAAAAGGCTGGCCATCGACATGCCCACGGACTGGATCATCAGGCCAAACGTGGCTGCCTGGATGCTCTCGATTTCCAGGGCTTTGGTGAACACGGGGAAAGCGACGGAAGCCCCGCCCGCGGGCGTGGAGCCCGCGACGAAGGAGCCCAGCACCATGGTCACGCTCATGGGCCAGTGCTCGGCGAGCCATCCCCAGCCCGACACCAGGGAGAGGCCGAGGGCCCAGGAGCTGACGAGCACCGCCAGGGCGATGAAATATGGACGGGGGCTGGGAGAGGAGGGCAGGATCGACAATGGGGCTGGACTTTGGGTAGGGTCGTGAAAGGCGAGAGCGGATGAGTGAGTGAGCGAGTGATGGCACGCCCGCTGGCTTACGTCCAGAGGAGGGTGATGGACACGGGCGGGCAAGGAGAATCATTTCCTTCCTGACTTTGGCAGAACGAGGGGTTCACGGGCATCATGGTCGCTGTGATGAAGACGAGAGAACGGAACCATTGCGTGGGCTTTCTGGTGGCCTGCCTCCTCTTGCCGGGCTGTGGCTTGGTAGCGCCTCTGCACGAGAAGACCCTTGAATTCGCCCTGCCACACGTGCCGGACACCGCGATTCGTTTGGAAACGGCCAACGGAAAGATCGACGTGGCGCGCGCGGGTGGCGATCAGGTGACGATTGTGGCGCAGTTGAAATGCGTGACACCGGAGCGGCTCGAGGCGGTGGTCGTCCAACCCGTGCGCGGGGAAAACGGAGAGCTGAGCCTCGAAATCCAATGTCCGGAAGGCAAACGCAAATCACGGGAGGGTTGCGGCGTCTCCGTGGAGACTCCCGGCGCTCAGGGGCTCGACTTGCGCACCTCGAACGGATCGATCAGCGTGAGTGGTTTGAGCGGTCTTGCCAAAATACGCACGAGCAATGGCAGAGTGAATGTCGAAGAGCATGCGGGATCGTTGACCGCGCGGACGAGCAATGGGAAAGTGAGGGTGAAAAGGATTCAGGGAGATGTTGAGCTGGAATCGAGCAACGGCTCCATCGAGGCGTGCGAAGTGAGCGGCGGGGTCGATGTAGAGACCAGCAACGGCTCCATCGAGGTCGGCTTGGTGGAAACCGGCCGCGGACCCGTTCGGGCGCGATCTTCCAACGGTTCCGTCAAAGTGGACATGGGCGGCCTTCAGGGAACGCTGGAAGCGAAGACCTCGAATGGCCGCATTCAGCTGGAAGGCAGTGGAGGGGGCCGGATGATCGACCAGGGCAAGAAGCACGCCGTGATTCAGTTCGGCGAGACCGCCGAACCGCGGTCGGAATTGCGCACCAGCAACGGATCGATCACCATCCGGCAGTGAGGCGGCGTTCGCCCTTGTTGTCGGGGCCGCCGTTCCCGCCGTTTGCGATGCGACGATGTGGCCAATTCGGCGGGAGGGAGGGACGGTGTCCTCGCCGTCTGCAATGCGGCTCTCCTTCCCGTAGGACGGAGTCTCAACTCCGTCTGCGATGCGGCCGATGGGGTCACTTCGCCGGAAGGGCGGTCGAGTTTGACCAACCTGGAGGCAATGTGGCGGCCAGAGACATCGTCCCATATGCGCTAACTTAATGATCACAATTTACATATTTTCCATGCCCTCCTCGAGAGCCCGCCGCCGCTTGCGTTGGTTGTCGCTGAGGTCATCCTTTATCTCCCCCCAATTTCTTATCACCTCCCCGATCCTCAGAGTCGGCTCGATCGCGCCTTGCACCTGATGCAGGGCGAAGGCGAACTCCCGCCACTGGCTACCCTGCGAGCCGGCACCCCCAGGGGGGAAAATCCCGCGCGTACCAGGTGTGGCTGCTCAACAAGGACAGCAAGGAGCGAGCCGGCACCCCCAGGGGGGAAAATCCCGCGCGTAGCGGACCAGTTTCTCGGAAAGCAGGCAGACTAGGAGTTTCCCATATAGCCATGATCGGGCGCTTGACCCGTCATGTTTGGGAAGATGGCCGACGTTGGCCAGCGATTTGAGGCGCTTGAAGAGCAACTCAATTTGCCAGCGCATCCGATACCAGTCCAGTACGTCGCGAGTGCCGAACCACTCCGCTGGCAGGTCCGTGAAGACCATGACGTATTTTGCATATTCCAGCGTTTGTGGCTTGAGGGTATGCCGCTTCCTCGCCGCGTCCCGCCTGAGCTTCTTCACCGCCTCATCGGTGGCCGCACGGGTCTTTCTCACGGCGACCACCCGGCCTTCCAAGGCGCGCCCTCTCTTGCCCGGATTAGGCACCTGGGCCTCCCATGCCCCGGCTCTACCGGCCTCCTCCAGCGACTCCATCTTCCCGAGCAGCTCAAGAGGCTTTCCCGAGCGGTCTTCGAAGATTAGGCTGCCAGTGTTGATCCGCACCAGAACATGCCCACCCCTGTCGGCCACATGGTGTATCCCCGGGGCGTTGGCATACATGCGATCGCCTATGAAACAATCGCCTCTCTCCACGGTGAAGTTCTTAAGCGACTCACCCCGCGCCCCGCTGCCCTTGGCTGGAAACAGAGTGAACTCGGCGCATTCCAGCGAAGGCATCCTCAGGGCGTAGTGCAGCAGCCACTGCGAGCCGGTCTTTCCCGGCTCGCGGACGATGCTCCCGTCGACCGACTTGAAGTGCACCGCGCCCGCAGGCCGCGCGCGGCATTCCTGCGAGTTCTCGACAAAGAGCGACTTGCAGAGTGCCCAAAGCCATTTTTCGCTCGTGCGTAGCCTCTTGAGCAGGGCCACGTCGCTGATGGAGACCAACCGGGCCTGTCTGGCGACCGCCACTGTCTCACGCAGCGAGTATCCGTGCGCAACGTGCAACAGCAGCAGGCGCAACAGGACTTCCTCGTCAGCAATGCCGCGCAGCCGCCGGGCCGCGCCCATCTCTCGCCAATTCGACGGCAGCAGCCTCAGCACCGTGACCCAGTTTTCATCGAGTACCCCAGAAGACTCCATAAGCAACTCGTTCCACGGGGCTTCCGAATGTCAAATCCTTAAGTTAGTGCATATGGGACGGTGTCCCCGGCTACAGCAGCCACAGCAGCCACAGCAGCCACAGCGGCCTCTAGTCCGCCTTCGTAACTCGACTTTAAGCCCGCTTCGCTTGAGTCCGGAGACAACTCGCCACAGCGGCCTCTAGTCCGCCTTCGTAACTCGACAAGTCACGCGCCGCGACGTGCTGTGGCTGGGGACGGCGTCCCCGGTCGATATAGAGCCTCCGCGTCGCATCGCAAACGGCGAGGACGCCGTCCCTCCCGGGCCACGCCTCGTAACGCGGACACTCATGTCCGCGGTCTGCATCACGGCCGGGAAGGTCACGTCCATCCGGTTCCTCGCCCAAATGACCACCTGGTCGCACCGCCCGGAGATGGCATCCCCGACTCGTGTGCCCGGCATGGGCCTTAACTAATGACATGAAACGATGACATCGGAGCTGATGAGAGCAACCGTAGCTGAACCGCAAGGCGACGCCCGCGAGGGTGGAGCTGAAGGAAGCGGCAGGCAAATCCGCGGCCATAGGAACACGAACCGGCAGCGAGGCAGGCTGTGGGCGGCGAGCGTGCTAGTAAACGCGAAGCCCAAAGCTCATCAAGACATAGCAAGTAGAGCCGGATGGGATGCGGAAAAAGTTAAGGACCTTACCCGGGGAGATCTCTCCTGTGAGAGCAGGAGAGAAGTCAGCAGAAGCCATAGTAGCAGAGAGCAGAGCCGGGGGCTGGAAGAAGCCCGTGGAAACTGTGAAACCGGAAAACGCTCTCCTGTGAAGGGCGGAAGGAACCAACAGCAGCGCTCTACGGAGCATTGCACCCCAGGGCAGAATACGCCCCGACGTCAGCAGGACGTACGGACAAAGGATCCCGAATTCCTGGGCGAACCCAAAGAGCCCACGCGATGCAGTCGCGGCAAGCCCTGCGGAGAGAGGAACTCCTGGAGGTGCGCGTGAACCGCGAACGGACAGCAAAGCTGGAGGGACTGATGGAGAAGGCCATCAGGTCGGGAAACTGGGGAGCCGCCCTTTACGCCGTTGAGCGTAATGACGGGGCACCCGGCCCCGACGGCATGAGGGCCGACGAACTCAGAGCACACCTCGCCATCCATGGCGAAGTGATCAAGAAGAGGCTGCTAGAGGGCAGCTACAAGCCCGGCGCTGCAAAGCGTCGAGACATCCCCAAGCCCAGCGGCGGAACCCGCCCGCTGAGCATCCCAAACGTGCAAGATCGCTTCGTGCAGCAACTTCTGCTCGGGGTGCTCCGGCCGGTGTTCGAACCCCGTTTCAGCGGAAGCAGTTACGGATTTCGTCCCGGACGCAGCGCCCACGATGCGGTGGAAGCCGCCCAGAGCTTTGCCCGGGAGGGGTTTACCCACGTCGTCGACATGGACATTACCAAGTTCTTCGACAAGGTGAACCACGACATCCTGATGAGTAAAATTGGGACCGTGATAGGGGACAAAGCCGTGATGAAACTCATCGGCAAATACCTGCGAGCCGGGGTGGTGATGCCCGACGGGTTAAAGGTCAGCAGCGAAGAAGGAACGCCGCAAGGCGGCCCGCTTTCGCCGCTACTGGCCAATATCTACCTCGACGCGCTGGACAAGGAGCTGGAGAAACGCGGACTGCGATTCGCCCGCTACGCCGATGACTGCAACATTTACGTAAAGAGCCAAGCCGCAGCGGAGCGTGTGCTTGCCAGCCTCACTGGCTGGATCAAGCGCCACCTCCGGCTGGAGGTCAGCGAGAGCAAAAGCGGGGTGGGGAGGCCTTGGGAACGGAAGTTCCTGGGGTTCATCATCACCAGCGCGCTGCTCATCGGGATTGCTCCTGCAAGCCTCACCCGGTTTGAAGACCGCGTGAGAGAACTCTGGAACGCCCGGCAACCACTGACCAGCGAGCAACTGCGCGACCAATGGCGAAGTTACGTGAACGGCTGGTGGGGCTACTACCGGCGCTGCGAATGGCGACGGGACATCTACCGGAAAGAACCGTGGATCCGTCGCCACATTCGCAAATGCTTCTGGCAACGTTGGCATAAAAGCAAGGGACGGGAATCCGCCCTGCGCCGACTCGGCCTACCGCCGAGTCGAGCCATCGTCGGGAGGAGCAGTCGTGGAGCGTGGCGCATGGCGGGCAACCCTGTCATGCACGAAGCCCTCAACAACCGAACTCTGAGACGCTACGGGTTCCTGATGCCATCAGACCTCAAGAGTTAAGACCAAATGGATCCAATCGCCGGATGCGGTCCCGCATGTCCGGTGGTGTGGGAGGGGCGGCAGGCGCAATCCTGCCGCCTCGACCCGATCTTTCTCTCCGCATCCCCGGCGACAGCGCGTGCCGGGGAGATTTCCGCAGAACGGAATTCCTTTCCGCGGTCCATATCGCCGCCCTGACGGCCAAGCCCGACCGCTCACATGGTGCGACCCTCCAAGACCTCCTCGATCTTACCGATCCACCGTGATCATCATCCTCACGGATAAAAAAACCGCACCCAATAAAACCGCTTCGGATTCGCCCCAAACGCCGAGTCGATGAACACGGTGGACTGGCTGTTGGAGGGCACCTCTCCCATCAACTCCCAGTTTTCCAGATCTTCGCTCGCTTCTAGCAAATACAAACGCCGTGGCTGGCTGCTCCACTGAATACCGAATCCGCCCTCTCCATCAAATCCAAACCCCTGAATCCGAGGCGCGGCGCCCTTCCTGATCACGCGAATCACACCGGTTTCGTTGGTCACCAACACCAGATCGCCGTTGGGTGCGATGGTGATGGCGTAAGGCTGGCCCATGATGTTTTCCCCATGCTCGGCCAGCTGCGCCAAGGTCTGCCCCTCCCCGCCGATCAAATCGCCGCTCCCCGATCCGATCAGCAAAACGTGTGCGATGCCGTCGGGATCCACATACCAGACATCACCGCCATCCTCGGTGGTGACAAAGTAGGCGCCGTGCTCCGTGACCGCCAGTCCCCGCACGCCTTCCATCCGCGTCTCCCTGGCATCGATGCCGGAGGTGAGAAAACGTCCATCCCCGGCAATCCGCTGGCGCGAGCCATTCTCCATATCAATGCGCCACACCGTGTTGTCATCCACGTCGGCGCCCAAGAAGTCACCGGTCAATGGATCGCGTCCGATGTTGCTCAGGCGCACAAAGCCTCTGACAATCACCTCGATACCGCCCGCCTTCGTCCACCGTTTCAGAGCGGTGCGGCTCCCGTAGACAATCGTTTCCTCGTCCGGAGATACCCACAAGCCGCGGCCCGTGAGAAAGGGAGGTTCCGTTTCATCGTGAAACACCGTGGTCATCTCCCCATCAGGCGTCACTTTACGGACGCGCTTGTTGTCGATGTCTAGAACGTAGAGATTCTCATTCGGCATCACCGCCAGCCCATTGGGCTGGTCTAACTGAATGTCCAGCGCTGGCCCCGAGTCACCGTTGTAGCCTTCCACTCCGGTCCCCGCCAAGGTCACCACCTTTCCCTCCGGGGTGATCTTCCGAATCGCATGTCCGTAGGTATCGGTGAAATAGATCGTCCCATCCTCGGCCGCCGAGGCCGTGGAAGGCCGCGACAGTTCCACTTCCAAGGCATTGGCTCCCTCAAAGCGGGGCTTCCAGTGGTTGTGGCGGTCCCCCTTGTCACCAATTCCTGCCACCGTGACCAAGGCATCGTAGTTGGCGATCATCTTGTCGACGTCGCGCGGGGCCGTGTACTCGACTTCCAAGACCGGCCGCAGCGATTCCCTTTCATTCTCGCTACTGGCCACTTGAAGGGCGTTGGCAAAGTTGCTCGATTCATCGCCGAGCAGGATCCAGCCGAAATGCTGCTCGGGCTGGTTGAGCATCTGCTGCACGTCGGCCACCAGGGCTTCATTGGTGAAGGTCAGCAGATCGCCGCTCCCCTCTTCTCCCGCCATGCTGAGCAAGGGCTGCTGAAAATCGAAATCGCCCCCGGGCTGTTGCCAGAAGGCCTGGCCCGAGGTGTCGTGCGCATTGTAGAAACGGAAATTCCAGGTGACGTCTCCCGCTTGCGGGACGCCGCCCGCGATCTCGTCCGCCGGATCCGTCACCCCCGCCGCCCAGGGCGAGAGCACGCGAAAGATCGCCACAAAGCCACCGAAGGAGCTGGGCAAGGTCCCCAAGATCAGCCGAGCGTTGACCACCAGGGAACCCAGCGGAATCACCCGATCCAATTCGAAGGCGATCAAGCTGCGACGCGTGAAATTGCTCTGCACGTTGCCAATCAAGAGGGTCTGTCCCGTCCCGTTGGCACGATCCGTGTCGGTGAAACTGTCCTCCGCGTAGATGACGACATCTTTGGAAGGGAACACTCGAGCCGTCTCGACCTCGTCGTTCCCCTCGTTTTGCGCCCGTAGCGGACCCAAGAAAGCCAGACAAAGAGCGGAGAGGAGGCAGAGGGGAAACGGTTTCATCACGGCCGCGCGACACCCTCGCCAAGTTTGGAAAGGGGTCAATCGCCGATAAAGCGTTGGTGACCGAGGCGAATTGTCTCATGATCCGCCACATGGAGAAGGAGAAATTCGCCGAGCCCTCGGACTCGGTTGGCCACACCCTCTGGATCACCCTGGGAGGACGGCGGCTGGAGAACTGGTGGGACGATCTTCGTCACGATCCCCTGGCGACGCCCATCCGCTCGCTGCCCCGGGAATCCAAGACCGCTCTCGGCCAACTGGGCGAGGACCTCGCCGCCCGATACCTGAGGGAGATACGGTCGATGCGTCTGCTCTGGCGGAACTTCCGCGCGCATGGAGGGGGCGAGGTCGACCTGATCGCGGGCGAGGGTGACACCCTTGTTTTCGTGGAGGTCAAGACGCGCACGTCCCTCGTCTTCGGGCGTCCATTGGATGCCGTCGACACCGCCAAACAACAACTCATCGCCCGCGGTGCCCTCGACTGGCTCCGTCAGCTGGGAAGACCGGGAATCGCCTTCCGCTTCGACGTGGCCGAGGTCCTGCTCACGGAGGGCAAAATCCCCCAGATCAACTGGCTGGTTCACGCCTTCGAACTCCCGGAACCGTACTATCTTCCTCACTGATTTGCCCACGTGCCAGGGCTCCTCATGGAAGCGGGGATGCCCCTGGACAAGCGGCGGGTCGTGCGGTAATGCGCGGGAAACGCATTTCTTTCAACGCGATCTAGTCGAGATTCCATGGATACCATACGCAGTTTCAAGACCGGCCAAGGCACTGACGGCAAGCTTCATTCCCTGCCCGCCCTCGAAGAACAGGGCCACGGAAGGATTTCCCGCCTACCGGTGAGCATTCGCATCGTTTTGGAGTCGGTCCTGCGAAACTGCGACGGCGTCAAGGTCAGCGAGCAAGACGTCAAGAATCTGGCCGCCTGGAACGCCAAAGAACCCGCTCCCGAAGAAATCCCGTTCATCGTCGCCCGCATCGTTCTGCAGGACTTCACCGGAGTCCCGCTGCTGGTCGATCTCGCCGCCATGCGCAGCGCGGTGAACCGGCTGGGCAAGAATCCCGGAATCATCGAACCGCTGGTGCCCGTCGATCTGGTGGTCGACCACTCTGTCCAGGTCGATTTCGCGGGTTCCGCTTTCGCCCTCCAGCGAAACCTTGACATGGAATTCACCCGCAATCGCGAACGTTACGAGTTTCTCAAATGGGGCCAGCAAGCGTTTGACACCTTCAATGTGGTGCCCCCGGGAATCGGCATCGTTCACCAGATCAACCTGGAATACCTCGCCAAAGGTGTGCTGGAATCGGATGGCGTCTACTATCCGGACACCCTTGTGGGGACGGACTCCCACACCACGATGATCAACGGCCTCGGTATCGTTGGATGGGGCGTTGGAGGCATCGAGGCCGAAGCGGGAATGCTCGGGCAGCCGGTTTACTTCCTCACTCCCCAGGTGGTGGGCGTCCATCTCACCGGCCGCCTGCGCGAAGGCGTCACCGCCACCGACCTGGCGCTGCACGTCACGGAGCTTCTCCGCGCCAAGAATGTGGTTGGAAAGTTCGTCGAGTTCTACGGCGAGGGAGCCACCCACCTGCCCCTCCCCGACCGCGCCACCATCGCCAACATGGCGCCGGAGTACGGCGCCACCATGGGGTTCTTTCCCATCGATGAGGAAAGCGTGAACTACCTCCGGGCCACTGGGCGCGATGAGGCACAGTGTGAGACCTTCAAGAACTACTTCAAGGCCCAGAGCATGTTCGGCATTCCCGGCAAGGGCGAATGCGACTACAGCGTCGACGTCGAACTCGATCTCGCCGACGTGAAGCCCAGCTTGGCCGGTCCCAAGCGTCCTCAGGACCGGGTCGATCTCGACAAACTCAAGACGACCTTTCGCCATCTCTTCGAGGCCCCAGTGGCGAACGGCGGCTTCGGGCGGAGCGCTTCGGAGTTCGAGGGCGAGCACCCCATCAACATCACCAGCAAGGATGGCACCGAGGACGCAATCGGCCACGGAAGCGTGCTCATCGCCGCCATCACCAGCTGCACCAACACCTCCAACCCCAGCGTCATGCTCGCCTCCGGGCTCCTCGCGCAAAAGGCCAATGCCCGAGGACTCACCGTGAAGCCAGCGGTCAAGACCTCCCTCGCACCGGGTAGCCGCGTGGTCACCGACTACCTGGAAAAGACCGGCCTGCAAAAGGAGCTTGACCAGTTAGGCTTCCAAACGGTCGGCTACGGCTGCACCACTTGCATCGGAAACTCGGGGCCGCTCGACCCGGGCGTGGAAGAAGCCGTTCTGGGCCAGAATCTCGTGGCCGCTTCCGTCCTCTCAGGGAACCGAAATTTCGAAGCCCGGGTGCATCAAAACATCAAGGCCAACTTCCTCATGTCTCCCCCGCTGGTGGTGGCTTTCGCGCTGGCCGGCACGGTGGACATCGACCTGAGCAGCGAGCCGCTCGGCACCGATCGCGAGGGACAGCTGGTCTACCTCAAGGATATCTGGCCGACCTTGCAAGAGGTGAAGGATGCCCTCCAATCCGCTCTCAGCCCCGACGTCTTCCGCAAGCTCTACTCCGACTTCGCCAATCAGAATCCCAAATGGAATGAGATTCCCTCCTCCACCGGCGATGTGTATGAATGGCAGGAAAACTCCACTTACATCCAGGAGCCGCCATTCTTCGAAGCGTTTTCCACGGAACCCGGAATCATCACGGACATCGTGGGCGCGCGTCCTCTGGGAGTCTTCGGCGTGAGCGTGACGACCGACCACATCTCGCCCGCCGGCGCCATCAAGCCCGACTCCCCCGCCGGCTGCTTTCTGACTGAGAACGGCGTGGCCGAGCGGGACTTCAACAGCTACGGCAGCCGGCGCGGCAATGACCGCATCATGACTCGCGGCACTTTTGCCAATGTGAGGATCAAGAATCTCATGGTCCCGGGAGTCGAGGGCAGCGTCACCAAGATCCACCCCGAAGGCACCGAGACCAGTATCTTCGAGGCGTCCCGTCACTACGCCGCCTCCAATACACCCCTCGTCGTCATCGGCGGCGCGGACTACGGCATGGGCTCCAGCCGGGACTGGGCCGCCAAGGGCACGCGCTTGCTGGGCGTCAAGGCCGTGATCACCAAGAGCTTTGAGCGAATTCACCGTTCCAACCTCGTGGGCATGGGAGTGCTGCCGCTCAATTTCAAGGACGATACCATGCCCGAGAGCCTCCATCTCGACGGCTCGGAGACCTTCGACATCACCGGAATCGAGAGCGATATCCGGCCGCGACAAAACGCCACCCTGGTCATCCACCGCGCCAACGGCGAGACTCAAACCGTGCCGCTGGTGGTGCGAATCGACACGCCGATCGAGGTTGAGTACTATCGGTTCGGCGGGATTCTCCCCTTCGTCCTGCGGGAGATTCTTCAGGCCACCGAAGCGTGAAGAGGCTATTCTGTCGCTGACTTCTCCGAAATCAGTTCCTCCAAGGACTGACCATGGAATGGTCAGCAACTTTCCAAGCATGCCTGGGGAAGTCCCGAGAGTTCCCGTAGGATTCCTTGTCATGACTCGTCTCCTTCTCATCTCCGCCTGTCTTCCGATCGCTTTCAGCCTTTTCACGCACGTCACGGTCGCCCAGGAAACGATCCCCCCGATTCCTCGGCGGCTGCCACCGCCGGGCACCCACCGGCCTACAGAGGAACAGCAACGGCTCCACCAACGCGAGATCGCCCGACTGGACGCCATCGGGCTGACCCATCATGAAGCCTACCCAGACGCCGCGGTTTATCTCGAAGCGGTTCGTCGCGCCTACGCCCACGACGAGTTCTATCACAAGCGTGTCGCCGAATGGATCGACGTTGCCCTGAACCAAGCGGAGGAACGCCTCGGCCATCTCCGGGAAGGAAAAACACCCTGGCGAAACCAGCGAGGCCTGGTGGTGGCCGGATACCGCTCGCGCATCGACGGCTCCCTCCAGATCTACGGCCTGGAGATTCCCGAAGATCTTGATCTCACCCAGCCCCTCACCCTCTATGTCTGGCTGCACGGCCGGGGCGACACGAACACCGACCTCTACTTCATCCGCGACCGAGAAGCCAAACGCAGCCCGTTCGCCTTCGAGGACGGCATCACGCTCCATCCTTTCGGGCGTCACTGCATCGGATTCAAGGCCGCCGGCGAGATCGATGTTCTCGAAGCCGTCGAGGATGTCCAGAAGCGCTACACCATCGACCCCCAACGCGTGGTCTTGTCAGGGTTTTCCATGGGCGGGACTACCCGCCCGCTTACGAACAGACACTTTGGAAGCTCTACGACGTCCCCCATTACGCTCGCAATTTCCTCAATCTTCCCCTCATCGTCTACAGTGGGGAAATCGACAAACAGATCCAGGCGGCCCAGGTGATGGCCAAAGCCCTCGAAACTCACGGACACACCCTTAGCCACGTGATCGGACCGCAAACCGCTCACAAGTATGATCCGGAGTCCCTCACCGAGATCAAAGACTGGCTCCAACAAGAACTCCGCAAGGCCGGGGCACCCCAGACCTCCTGGCACTGGCAAACGCCCACCCTGCGCTACCCGGGAATGGGACCCTGGCGATTGACCGGTCTGGCCGAACATTTCAAGGACAGCCGCCTCGACGCCTACCAGAGCGATGACGGAACGCTGCGAGTGGAAACGCGAAACGTGACGGGATTCCAACATTTTGGCGAAGCCGCGTTCCAAGCCATCGAGATCGACGGTCAGCAGCTCGAGGCTGGTCAGCCGGCCCAGTTCCGGCGAAGCGCCGCGAATCCGGCTCGATGGGAACGGGGCACGCTTCCCGGCCTCCGCAAACGACCCGGCCTGCAGGGCCCCATCGATGACGCCTTTCTCGAGCCCTTTCGGGTGCTCACGCCGTCCCGCGAGACGGAGTCCGGCCGCAGGCTCACTCCGGAACTGAAGGCCTGGCTGGCCTTCGAGAGGGACCATTTCCAGGAGCGCTGGGAAGCCCTGTTCCGTGGCCGTTTCCCCGAGCAACGCCAGTCCGAGCCAACCCAGGAAAACCTTTCCGGCCGTCATCTCGTCATCTTTGGCACGCCCTGGACCGATCCCCGCCTCCAGGAGATCCTCACCAAGACACCGGTTGGATGGACGCAAGAATCCATTGAGATCGGTGAGCGGCGATGGGACGCCCGGCATCACGTCTTGCTCATGATCTACCCTCACCCGGGCCAACCCGAACGCTACGTGGTGATCAACAGCGGCCCCACCTTCCGCGAAGGCCATGACCGCACCAACTCCTTGCAGAATCCCAAGCTGGGCGACTGGGCGGTCGTCGACATCCGATAGACCCCGCTCTCCCGGAAAAGTGGTCGCCTCCGGGTTCTTCGACGAATCCTGGCAGCCGGCGCCTTGAAGATTCCACCCATCCAGTGAGGCATGGTCTCCACTCCGCCACAAGAATTCAACAGGACCGCGGTCCGCCGTTCGTGTCGCCTTGAGGGAATGAATGACCACGCAACACGTTCCGCCACAACTCCTCACATCCCTCAGGCGTTACATTAACGGTTCCTCTACAGGACCGTCTTCCCGCAAGACCTCATCGACATTCATCTTGTCGATCTCAACTGTTTATGGAAATTTTGGCAATGCGTAGACTCCTCTCGATCGCTGTAATATGCGCTTTTCTCGCTGGCTGCACGGCGTTTCAGGTCGCCAAGCCGGACCGTGAAATCTCCGCCCGTTTCGGTATCCCCGAAATGTGGACTCAGGCCGGAAAAGGCAACGATGGCAAGATCGCCGCAGGATGGCTTGAAGCCTTCGAGGACCGCGCGCTGGAACGCTTGGTCGACGAAGCGATGCGCCACAACGCCGATCTGCGCGTGTCGGCTTCGCGACTCCGCCAAGCTCGTGAGGGAATGATCATCGGCCGCTCGGGCAGGCTCCCCTCGATCAATGCCTCCACGTCGGGCTCGCGCTCCGGGTCCCGCTTCCAGGACGGATCCGGCGACCTCTCCGCCTGGGAGCAATCGACCTCCTACGGTCTCTCGCTGAATGCCTCGTGGGAACTCGATCTCTGGGGCCGCCTGCGAGACATCGAGGACGCTTCGGTGCACGACTTCATCAACGAGGGAGCCGATTTCCGCGCCACGCGCCTCTCCCTCGCCGCCAACACCGCAAGCACTTGGTGCGGTCTCATCACCAACGGTCTTCTGGTGGACTCGGCCGAAAAAACCCTTCAGATGTTCATCACCGACCTCAAGATCAAGGAGGGCAATTACAAACAAGGCGTGCAGGGATCCAACTCGCTCGACGTCAAATTCGGCTACAACAATGTTGCCTCGGCCAAACGCAATTTGATCTCCCGCCAGCTCAGCCTGGAGAACACCGCGCGATCCCTTGAAGTCCTCATCGGCCGCTATCCCAGCGCCACCCTCGAACACCAAAGCCAGCTGCCTCATTTGCCCGACGATGTGCCCGTCGGTCTTCCCGCGGAACTTCTCATGCGCAGGCCCGATCTCCTCGCGGCCCGTGCCAATGTCCTCGCCTCGGCGGCGCGAGCCGACGCCTCGCGCAAGAGCCTCTTGCCCTCGATCATCCTCAGCGGCCGCGGCTCCACGTCGAGCGACCAACTGATCGACCTCATCGCCGACCCGGAATCCATCGCCTGGAACGTCGCCGCCTCGCTCGCCCAGACCGTCTTTCGCGGCGGTGCCCCGACAGCCCAAGCACGCCAGGCTCTGGAACGGAATCGTGCGGCGATCGACAGCTTCGTTTCCGTGGCTCTGCGGGCATTCCAAGAGGTCGAGACGGCACTGGCCAACGAACGCTCGCTGGCCGAACAACAGACCCACGTCCAGACCGAGCTGGACACCGCCGTTTTGGCCGAGCGCCAAGCGGACCAGGAGATCACCCAGGACTTGATCACCCCTCTCCAACTCCTTGAGGCACAACGCCGTGTGATCAACGCCAGAAACTCCGCCATCTCCCTGCAAAACCAGAGGCTACAGAATCGCATCAATCTCCATCTGGCACTTGGCGGCGATTTCGAAACGCTGCCGCCTGAACCGGCCGACACATCACCCTCCCATTCCTGAGTAATTTTTTCGCGAAGAGACAAATCCGGCACGTAAGTAAGAAGACGAGGGAACCGACCGGCCATTCTGCGGTTAGAAGCTTTCTCCACGCCTGATTTCATGAGTCCCACCCCACCCCCCAGCAGACCGTATCGGAGCCCCAGGGGTTCAGCCGCCGCCGTCGGCGCCCGTCTTTTGATCCCGCTTTCCATCCTGATCGTCGGCTTCGTCAGTTACAAGATCCTGTCCGTAGAGCCGGAAGAGGCCAAGCGGCCCCCCGACCCGCAGAGAGTGATCAAGACGACGGTGGAAGACGTCTCGCTCCAGGACTACCGCACCGTGGTCACCACGCGCGGCGTCGTCCGACCTCACAACGAGGTGGAGCTGACCCCGGAAGTCTCGGGAAAGATCGAGGCCATCTCACCCCACTTCGAAGACGGGGCCTACTTCGCCAAAGGCGACGTTCTCGTCAAACTCGATGACGCCGATTACCGCACCGCCGTCGTCGCCGCAGAAGCCCAACTCGCCCGCTCGACGGCGACCTACGAACAGGAAAAAGCCCGTTCCGAACAGGCCAGGGTCAACTGGGACAGTTTGGGCTACGACGAACCGCCCTCGGAACTCGTCTTGCGCCTGCCCCAACTCCGGGAAGCCGAGGCCACCGTGAAGTCCTCCGAAGCTCTACTGGAGCAGGCAAATCGCGACCTCGCCCGAACCAAGGTCCGGGCACCCTTCGATGGACGCGTGCGCATGCGCGCCGTCGGCCTTGGCCAGTCCGTGGGTCCTGGCACCTCCCTCGGCACTATCTTCTCCGTCGACTTCGCCGAGGTCAGGCTCCCCATTTCCTCTTACCGTCTCAAATTCCTCACCCTACCCCAGGAAATCGACGATCCACCGGTTCCCGTTGATCTGACAAACGCCTTGGCCGAGGAACCGGAGACCACCTGGAAGGCTCACATTGTGCGCACGGAGGGAACCCTGGACGAGAACTCGCTGGAACTGTTCGCCATCGCCCGCATCGCCGATCCCTTCGGTCGAGAGAGCGATCATCCGCCCTTGCGGATCGGCCAACCCGTCATCGGCGCCATCCAAGGAAAACTCCTCGAACAGGTCTACGTCATTCCTCGCAAGGCCATCCGCCAGGTCGATCGAATCTTTCTCGTCAACAAGAACGAAATGACTCTCGATCGTCAGGTTATCAGTCCCGTATGGGCCAATGAAGATCATGTGGTCATCCGCGACCCCGGCATGTTCGACGGCTCCTACCTGGCCACCAGCCAGCTCAGCTACACCCCCGACGATGCTAAGGTGGAGATCATTCAATCCGTCGACGCCGTGGCCGAGGAGACGGAGGCCGACAAGGGGAATGAGCAGACCAGTAGCACCGCGGCCGCGCGCTCGAGCTCCCACACCTCATGATTCGCTGGTTCGCCAACAATAACATTGCCGCCAATTTTCTCATGGTGGGCATCTTGTTGGCCGGACTTTACGTCGCGCTGAACAAGATCCCCTTGGAAGTCCAACCGGCGCGGGTCTACGACAACATCCGCGTGACCATGGACTATCGAGGTGGGACCGCTCGCGACGTCGAGCAATCAGTCATCATCCCGATCGAGCAGGCCCTGGAAGGCCTGGAGGGAATCGATGCCATCACCGCCGGAGCTCGCCGGGGCTACGCCTGGCTGTGGCTCGACGTCGATCCCGACGCCGAGATCCGCGAGGTCTTGGAAGAGGTGAAGAGCCGGATCGACGGGATCACAACCTTCCCCTCGGAGACCGAGAAGCCCCGGGTCTACATTCCCGACACTTCGCACTGGCACGAAGTGATCTCCCTTGCCGTCACCGGAAACCTCGAAGACAAGGAACTCCGCCGGGTCGCCCAGCGCGTCCAGGACGACCTCACCTCAGTGAACGGCATCAGCCGGGTGAACCTCGAAGGTGCCCGTGATTACGAAATCTCCATCGAGGCCAATCAGGACATGCTTGATTCCTACAACCTGGGATTTCGCGAATTGGCGGACGCCATCCAACGCTTCTCGCTCGATCTTCCCGCGGGTTCGATCGACAGCACCAGCGGCACGCTAACCGTTCGAACGCGGGGCCAGGCCTACAGCCAAACCGATTTCGAAAAGATCCCCATCCGCGCGGCCAACGGGGCCGAAGTCCTCCTCGGCGAGGTGGCCAAGGTCAACGACGACTTCGAGGAGGGACGCGTCATCACCAAGTTCAACGGCGAATACGCCATGCTCCTTGAGGTGATGCGAACCGGCAACGAAAACGCCATTGCGGTCTCCGATCGGGTCAAGGAATACGTGGCCTCCGCGCACACTCGCTTTCCCCAGGGCATCAATCTCTACACCTGGAACGACGAATCCATTTCCATCCGCGGCCGTCTCTCCACCCTCACCTGGTCTCTCGTGCAAGGCTCCGTGCTGGTCTTCGTCTTGTTAGGCCTTTTTCTCCGTCCACAGCTGGCCTTCTGGGTCATGATCGGCATCCCGGTGAGCTTCGCCGGCGGCGTCATTTTCATGCCCTGGTTTGGCATCACAGCCAACGTCATGAGTCTCTTCGGCTTCATCATCGTGGTGGGCGTGGTGGTCGACGACGCCATCGTCACGGGCGAGAACATTTACACCAAACTGAAGACTGGCATGAACCCGCTGGAGGCCTCCGTGATCGGTGCCCAAGAAGTGGCCGTTCCCGTGACCTTTGGCGTGCTCACCACGATCGTTGCCTTCATGCCCCTGCTTTTCTTCGACGGTCAATGGGGCGACTTCGCCAAGCAGATCCCCCCCGTCGTCGCGCCCGTCCTGCTGTTCTCTCTGATTGAATCCAAATTGATCCTTCCCGCGCACCTCAAGTATCTCAAGACAGGACGGACCAAGTTCAACGCCTTCACCCGCATGCAAAAGCGGATCGCCGACAGCCTGGAACGCTTCGTCGTGACGGTCTACCAACCCACTCTCGCCTTCGCCACCCGGCATCGCTATTCAGTCACGGCTTGCTTCATCGCCATGGGATTGATCATGCTGGGATATTGCAAGGGCGGGCGCATCGGGTTCGTCTCCATGCCCACCGTCGATCGATTGGAAATCGGCGCCTACCTTGACATGCCCCGTGACACCACCATCGACAAGACGGAGATTTACCTGAACCGGATCGTCGCTGCCACCGATCAGTTGAAGAAGGAATTCATCGATCCAGGGACTGGCGAGTCCCTGATCCAAAACGTCATGACCACGCTCGGCGGACACTGGGTCGGTAGCAATTTCGACAACGATGAGGCCTGCGCTCGCATCGAGGTCACCCCACCCAGCCTGCGATCGGAGCCCGGCCCCAAGAACAGTGTCATCGCCAATCGCTGGCAGGAGATCATCGGTCCCATGCCCGAGGCGCGTTCCCTCCGGATCCGCGGGGAGCGCTCCGGCGGGGGCCGCGACTCCCGGGATGAGGAAGCCGTCGAGATTGAACTTCGAGGCGAGGGTTCGCCTCTCAAAACCGAAATCGCCCAACAGATCGAAGACCTGCTGAAGTCTTTTGAGGGCATCAGTGAAGCCTGGTCGAACAACACGCGGGAGACCGATGAACTCGAGATTTCTCTCAAGCCCAGGGCCGTGGAACTTGGCCTGACCCAACAGGCCCTTGCCCAACAGGTTCGCCAGGCTTTTTACGGTGAGGAGGCCCAGCGCATCCTGCGCGATCGCGACGACATCCGCGTCATGGTCCGCCTGCCCCGCGAGGACCGTGAATCTCTGCACACTTTTGAGACGTTGAAGGTTCGCACCCCGGAAGGGGCGGAGGTGCCGCTGGAAAGCGTGGCCGACATCGCCTTTGTCAAAGCCCCGGCAGACATCGAGCGGATGGATGGCTCCGAGGTCATCGAGATCTTCGCTCAGCCCGAAAACGAAACCGTGGACATCATCGGCATCGCCAAGCAGGCCACCCCACGAATCGAAGCCCTGGTGAGTCAATCCGAAGACCTCTCCTTTCGCTTTTCCGGCTACATCGCCGAGCACGAGGAATCGCGCCGGAAGACCATCCTCGGATCCATCGCCCTCGCCTTCGCCCTCTTTGCCCTCCTCGCCATTCCGTTCAAGTCCGTCATCCAACCTTTTTATGTGCTGGTCGCCGTCCCCTTCGGCATCATTGGCGCCCTGCTCGGTCACCTGCTGATGGACGTCACACCTTCCTACCTATCCATCTTCGGCATGCTCGCCATGGCGGGGGTGGTGGTCAATGACTCCCTCGTGATGGTGGATTACGTCAATCGCCACGTCCGCAGTGGGATGACCCTCTCCCAGGCGGTTCACCGGGCCGGCGGTGCTCGTTTCCGCCCGATCATGCTGACCTCGATCACCACCTTCGTCGGCCTCTTGCCACTCCTGATGGACAACTCCATCCAGGCTCAGTTCCTCATTCCCATGGCCATCTCCCTGGGTTTCGGCGTCATGTTCGCCACGGTCATCACGCTCTTTCTGATTCCCTGCACGCTCCTCATCAGTGAGGACTGCGGCGGCTACCTCTAGCGCCTCAAAGGATGGTACTTGCGGCCGTTTCGGGGGCCAGCGGCTCCCGAGATCGGCTAATCTGAAGCCTCCCCGCGGCCGAGCTCAACCGAAGCCACGGTCCGCCAACAAGCGCCGCAAGACCTTGCTCGAGTCAAAGTACTCGTGCGCGATTTCCCTGGCTGCGGCCTCGTGCACCTCGTAGTTTCCCTCCACCTCAGCCAGACCTGCCACCGCTTCGTCCAGGCTATTGAACGCCAGAACACCCTTCCCTGTCGGAATCACTGAATCGAAACCAGTGTTCTGCACGATCACCGGCACGCCGAGTGCCAAATAGCAAGCGCTCCTACACGAGAACCAGCCACTACGCGCCGAAACATACGCGTTCTTCGCCACACTCCATTCCGCGAAGGAATTCGCGAGATAATCCCGGTAGGTCCATGGGTCACGAGAAACCTCCAGCGCATCGATGATTCTCCAACCCAATTTATTTAGATCCACACGGGGAGCCGCACCGCTCAACGCAATTTCGAGGTCGAGGGACGAACTACCGGGAAGTTCCTTGAACCTCTCGAATTCAACACTCTTCCCTGAATAACGAACACCTTCATACACTGGGCCATTCTCAGTCGTCGGCTCCCATGATGCCACCGTCGTCCCTACTCTTCTCTTCCGACGGTTCGGGTCGACGCCCAGGCACAGCCGATCCAGAATCACCGGCTGCCGGGTCGCCTTCCAATCCAGGCCGGCTGTCGGAACCTGGCATTGCGGTTTCCCAATATTCTCGCCGAACGACAAGAACAAATCGTGTCGATTCACTCTCCAGAAATCCTGTAAGATTCCCACCTGTGTATAAAGAGGATCGCTATCGATCCTCGTGAGTGAGAAGTTCTGTAACTGGATCATCATGCGGCGAAG
>CBDBEZ010000060.1:0-11130 GCA_965204485.1 Verrucomicrobiales bacterium | reverse complement strand
GTTGCCTCACAGAGGGAAACTCAATCCGAGCGACCACTCGGATTACCGGGGCAGCCAAGGGCACGGTCCTCTCTCTGCTGGCCCGAATGGGCGAAGCTTGCACAGCATACCAGAATGAGAACCTAGTGGATCTGCCATCAAAGGTGCTCCAACTCGATGAGATCTGGTCATTCGTTGGCTGCAAGGAGAAGGCTAAGGACAGGGCGAAAGGCCGTCACCCTGGCGATGTCTGGACTTGGACGGCCCTTTGCGCTGACACCAAGCTGGTCCCTTCCTGGTTGGTTGCTGATCGCTCGGGTGATGCTGCCTATGAGTTTTGCCATGATCTCAGCAAGCGCTTCTCTGGCCACCTCCAAATCACCACTGATGGTCTCGGTTCTTACCGCTGGGCAATCGGAAGCAACTTCAAAAGCCTCTTCAGCAGAATCTGTGGGTGCCCAGGCGGCGCGATTCACCTAGAATCCTGACCCGCAACAAGTTATATCCAATCTTAATGGGCATCAAAGTTGTGGCAACAAGCCAGCTGCCCATCCAAACCTCGGATTTGCGAGGACAACGCTTGCGCCGGGGCTGCCCCTGGTAGGGCTCAGCCCATGAAACAAGTAGTTTCAGCAGTTCTGGGGTCCAGGGGCAGCGGGACCCGGCGTCCAGCGTTCCCGGAGCAAATCCGGAATTTCACCCACAGATTCTGCTGAAGACCCCTTCAAGAATGTCGACTATGCCCGCCTCGTGAAGATCTACGGGAAGGATGCGAACGGCCTTGATGTCGTGACGGGTATCAAGAAGGAGGCCGTGTTTGGACGTCCTGACATGGATCTAGTGAGCACGTCCTATGTGGAGCGTCAGAACCTCACAATCCGCATGAGCAACCGTCGTTTCACTCGCCTAACCAATGCCTTTTCAAAGAAGCTGGAGAACCACACTCACATGATGGCGATCCACTTTATTAACTAAAATTTCTGCCGTCGGCATACTACGGTGAAGACCGCTCCCGCAGTGGAGGCTGGCGTGGAGAGTCGTATTTGGAAAATCGAAGACGTGGTGGAGATGATGGACGAGCAAGCCGAGAAAGCCGAGAAAGCCGAAACTGCGAAGTTTGAGGCGGCATTCGCCAGCCAGTCACCGAAGACACACGAGCCGGCTGCTCCACTCGTTCCATGGTATCTCGACGCTGAGAGCGGTGGCCCTAACTCTGATGTTAAAAAGCCAAGGATCGCCTATGAGACGGACGATAATTGCCCATTCTAATTACCACAATCGAACTGACCCACTACCGGATCTTTCAGCAATCGATTGATCAGACAAACCAGCTTTCGCATCACTGCAATCACAGCCACATGATGGCATTTTCCCTTACTTCTCAAGCGGCTGTAGAATTCCGACAATACCGGATTGAACCGACTCGCTGCCATCGCTCCCAAGTAGAGACCGCGTCGTGCCCGAGCTCTCCCTCCTTGGGTCAGCCTCTTGCCGCGATGCTTTCCACTGTCTTTTGGGAAGGGCGCGACGCCCACGAGAGCAGACGCTTGTTTCGATGTTAGCGTTCCCATCTCCGGCATCTCAGACAGGATCGTGTTGGCCGACACCCGTCCAATTCCTTTGATGGATTCCATTCGTTTGCGCTTGGCACGCAATTCTTCGTTTCCCTCAACAAGTCGATCGACCTCTTTTTCGAATTTGATCAATCGCCCTTCAAGCCCGCGTATGCTTGATTGCAAGTCTCTTCTCACCATGGGATGCTCGGCCTTTTTGAGGGCGTTCTTCTCCTGTGTGAGCTTGTTGACTAGGCTTTGTCGTCGGCGGCCCAAAGCTTGGAGGGCCTCTTGCGTGGCGCTGGGCGGGGCAGGGCCGAGGGCTTCTTGACTTCGGCAAAGTGGGTAATCACCTCCGCGTCGATGCTGTCGGTCTTGGCGTGTTGGCTCATCGCATCGGCAAACGACCGGACGCAGCGCGCATTGATCAAGCTGATCGGTCGCCCGGCTCGGAACGCAGCCTTGAGCAAAGGCTTCTCATAGCCGCCGCTGGCCTCGCAGACGAGATGTATATTTTCGTGTTGCTCAGCGAGTTCTGCGATGAGGCGCTCGATGCTTTTGGCGCGATTGGCGATGGTTCGGACGCGTTTGTCGCGGCGAATGAAGATATCAAGATTTTCTTTGCTTACGTCGATGCCGATGTAGTAGCTCGTGAGTGGGAAGTTCTCAGACCGGTTTCTCTTTGCCTGGCGTGTCTGTCTGACTGCGTAATAGAGCGATCTTCGCCTTGGATAGTTCAATGCTCAGATCGATCAGTTCGGTGGTCAGTTTCTTGAATTTCTTGTACTCCTCTGTTTCTTTTCGTAGTCCCTTCACGTGGTCTGGCCAGACGTGTTCAGTCCGGCTCCTCATCTTATGCGTGTAGCTCAGTTGGTAATACACGCCGCGCTGGCGTTGTCGATCTCGGTATTGCTTGCTGATGCTCCCAGGCCGCATTGGCCCGATTGCAGCTAACTTTGCCGCAAGTTTCTGGACTCTTTTTTCAGTGATCTGATCTTTTTCATGGTCATTAGCTTATATATGCGAATGTCTAGGAAAATCAAATCATTTGTTATGGATCTCTGGATTTCTTGGTGGAATATCGTCTGTTTTCTGCGACCCGCTTTCTCGAGAGCCCGCACCTTTCTCTGGTTTCTGCTCGTCTTGGCCGCTTTCTCCGTGCGCAATGATCTCCTCGGGGTTTCCAGTTTCGTCCGCGCTCTCGGTTTGTCAGAACACTTCTATGAGCACTTACTCCATTTCTTCCACAGCAATGCCGTGAAGACGGACCGGCTTGCAGAACTTTGGTTCGCCATCGTGATCAAGCACTTCCCTGTCTACAAGATCGGTTGTCGCCCCGTCCTGGTTCTCGACGGCATCAAGAAGTCCAAGGAGGGCCGCAAGATGCCTGCGGTGAAGTATCTGCATCAACAGTCCGAGTCCAATTCCAAGCCTCACTTCATCATGAGCCATTCCTTTCAGGCCTTCGGCTTGCTCTGTCAGGTTGGCGGATACTTCTTCTGCGTTCCGGTCTGTGCACGCATTCACGAAGGTATCGTCACTTCAAACCGCGACAGGAGAACCTTGATCGACAAGGCCAACGAGATGCTCGCATCCGTCTGTAGAGGTCAGGAGTTCGTCTTGCTGGCCGACGCCTACTACGCCAACGGAAAGGTGATCCGGAGCACCAAGGGGCGTTCCGGTGTGCTGGTCACGAGGGTTCGACGCACGACAACCGGCTTTCGGCCTGCGGCAGTGCCACGCAAACGCAAACGCGGACGACCGAAAAAGTATGGCGCTGCGGTGAAGCTCCAGAATGTCTTTGGAACGGGCGGCTTCAGTTCCGTTCCCAGTCCCGTATATGGGGAGAGAAACATCTCTGTCCGGTTCAAGTCGGTGGACCTGTTGTGGAAGCCCGCCGGGGCGATGGTCCGCTTCATTCTCGTCGATCATCCCACGAGAGGGCGGATCATCCTCTTGTCTACCGACCTCACCATGGAAGCTCAGGAGATCATCTTGCTCTACAGTTTGCGTTTCAAGATCGAAGTCGCTTTCAAGCAAGCGGTGCATTCGGTCGGCTCATTCGGATACCATTTCTGGATGGCCGCTATGCGACCGCTCAAGCGTCGCAATGGTAACCAATACCTCCACCGGACTACCGAGAAATATCGCAGACAGGTGCAGAGAAAGATGCACGCATATCATGTGTTTGTGCAGACCGGCATGATCGCTCAGGGCATGTTACAGTACCTTGCCATGACATGTGACGGTCTGGTCTGGAAACACTTTGGAACCTGGATCCGAACCATCCGCCCAGACGTGCTGCCTTCGGAAATGATTGTCTCAGCCGCCTTGAAAAACACGCTGCCTGGATTTTTGCACCACGGCGGAAAAGGTTCAGCGTTCCGAAAATTCATCCTTGATAAAATAGACTTCACTCGCTCCGAAGGTTCACGCTTCGCCGCATGATGATCTAGTTACAGAACTTCTCACTCACGAGGTAGTAGGTTTCGGTAGTTTTCATCTGTGGTTCATACTTGGATCTACGAGCTCTAGGGCTCAATCAACTCTCCGAATTGCAGATGGGAAAAGGGTCCGGTGCTCCTTGCTCCAAAACGAACTCAAGGGTTCAAGTGCGGTCGGAGTCACCGGACCCGCCCTCATCTTGGTAGCTATCCGCGATGAAGGCGTCTTCCGTCTTCCTTTCGGAATTCGAAGAGATTATACCCCAGTTTCAACAACCAAGTGCTCCTGCCCCCAAGCGCTTTCGGAACGCCGTTCACCCTACCAAAAAGCGGCAGAGGGCTGCCGCACTCATGACCATGACAGAAGAACGCGAATCTCTCTTCCAGCGGCTCCAATCGACCGCCAAGGCGATTTCCCATCCGGAATCCTATCCGGATTACGACGATCAAGTGGCCACGGCCGAACCTCGCCTTGAGAGACCAGAAGGCGCCGATCGAGAGCTCTGGCCGGTCTTCGCTCGCAACTTCCAGGCCGTCAACGGACGCCCCTTCACCGAGATCCGCCAGCTCACGAACTTCTTGATCGAGCAAAAGGTCTCGGTGGGCTACTGCGATCCCGTCCTGGTTTCCAGCGTCGGCCGAGCTTGTCTCGATGCCGGCCTCGAAGTGCGCGACCACTACGATCGCTCACACTATGACGACTATGAATTCGGCATCACGCGAGCGTCCGGCGGCATCGCGGAGACGGGCACCCTGATCCTTACGGACACTGGCACCTCGGACCGCCTGGCGGCCCTCACCCCCTGGATTCACATCGCCGTGCTCCCTGGAAACCTTCTCCTCCAGAGCCTGGCGGACGCCCTCGCAGCGTTCGGCGAGGAGGACAACATCATCTGGGCCACCGGCCCCTCGAAGACCGCCGACATTGAAGGCATTCTCATCGAAGGCGTCCACGGCCCGGGCGAGCAGATCTGTCTTCGCACGCCTGAGTGAAGACAACGGAAACAGGGCACACCGGCCACTCTCACAAAACCCGATCCAGTCGCTCACGGGACTCCTCATCGAGCGCGCGAAGCGATTCGACCTCATAACGATTGCCCATGCTGTCGCGAATCACCAGATGATCGCTCGTCAGGTAGGTCACGTTGTTCCCCGGCTCCTTCAAATTGAAGTAGCGCGGACCGCGATCCGTCTCCACCTTGAGGTAGCGATGGCCGTGATTGACGTGGCTATCCACCACCCGGTCGATCTTGGCCATCCGGTAACTTTGCCAGAGGGTCTCTCGCGCCAGCTCCCTCGAGTCGGGGTCAAGGTCCTCCAACGAGACGAGCCAGGCCAACTCCTTCGATCCGTCGGCCTCCATCACCGCGATCTCCCCGTCGCGCGCCGAAACCGGACGACCATAGACCAGGCGCACGGGTTCCTCTCGCTCGCCTTTCTCATCTGACTGGAGGGAGGCCCAAAGAGCATCCCCCTTTTTAGAGAGTCGGCGGACGGTGCATCGCGATTTCATCATGATCCAATCCTTCCATCAACGTTAGTCTTCTGCATAGACCGCTTGCTCCGAACGCAGCCGATTGTTTTCTTCCTGGATGCTCACCAGCTTGGAAAAATGCCCATCCTCGTTCGCCAGGAGTTCTTCGTGAGTGCCCTGCTCCACGACCTTTCCCCCATCGATCACCAGGAGACGATCGGCATTCCTCAGGGTGGCCAAACGGTGAGCGATGGCGATGGTGGTGCGTCCTTCCACCAGCTTGGCCATGGCCGTCTGAATGGCTTTCTCGGTCTCGGAATCCACCGAAGAAGTCGCCTCATCTAGGATCAGAACAGGCGGATCGGAGAGAATGGCTCGCGCGATCGCCAAGCGCTGCTTCTCTCCGCCCGAGAGATTGCTCCCGCCCTCGCCCACGATGGTGTCGTAGCCCTCGCTCTTTTCCAGGATGAACTCGTGAGCTTCCGCCGCTCGCGCGGCCCTCACAATATCCTCAAAAAAAGCCTCCGGTCTTCCATAGCGGATGTTCTCGGCAATGCTGGCATTGAACAGAAAGGGATCCTGCATGACAATGCCGATACTTTCCCGCCACTGTTTGAGCTGGAGATCGCGGATGTCATGCCCGTCGACCAGGATGGCGCCGGAATCGACATTGTAGAAACGACAACAGAGATTGATCAGCGTGCTCTTTCCCGCTCCGCTCTTCCCCACCAGACCGATCATCTCTCCCGGCTCGATGGCGAAGCTCACGCCCTTGATCACCTCCTTCCCGCGATCGTAGCTGAAGCGGACATCGCGAAACTCGATCTTCCCGCGAATCCGGGGCAAAATCACGGCATCCGGGGCCTCGTAGTCCTCCGGATTCTCATCGAGGATGTGGAGGATCCGCTCAGCGGAGGCGAAGGCGTGAGTCGTCCAGTTCACCACGGCGGTGAACCACTGCAATGGTCCGTAGAACATCGCCATGTAACCAATGAAGGCAATCAGATCTCCGAAGGTGAACGACGATCCGGGATCCAAGATGGCGTGCCCTCCAAAATACCAAACCGCTACCGAACCCAAGCCCATGACAAAGGCCATGACCTCGGCAAAGTGGATCCACGTTTTCTCCAGGCGGAAAACGACCGAAAAGAAGCCCTCATTGTCCCGCACAAATTCGCCGTGGCGCCGCTCCTCCTGTGACAGGGCTTTCACCGCCTTGATGCCACGGATGCTCTCGCCCAGGCTCGAATGGAGGACGCTGTTCCGGTTCCCGCGCTTGTGAAACAAAGGCACCAGACGTTTCCAAAACCATCCGCCGCCCAGAGCCAAAAGAGGCACTGGCAGGAAAACGAACAGAGCGAGAAAAGGGTTGAGCCATAACAAAATCCCACTGATGGAAAGAAAAGTCAGGGTATTGATGAAGAGATAGGGCGCTCCCTCCACCAGGAACTGCTTCAGCTCGCTGGTGTCATTCATCACCCGTCCGATGAGCTCGCCGCTCTCCCGCTTGCCGTGATAACGCATCGTCAGTCGCTGCATTTGGCGGTGCAAACGGGCCCGGAGGTCCGCTGTGACCCGCCCGCTCAGCCAGGCCGTGAGCCGATTGCCCACCGCGCGGAAGGCGCCCGTCAGGAGGTAGGCCACCCCAATCCACAAACAAAGCCAACCCAGCAAGGGCTCCGCCCTCGAGGGATCCACCCGGCCCAGCTCTCCGCCCTGCAGAACGCCATCCACGATCCATTTGGTGGTCAGGGGAATCGACATCTGCGCCATCACCGAGATGAGCATCGCCATGGTCATCAAGACCAGGCGCCCGCTGTAGGGCCGGACCAATTCAAAAAGCCGCAGGAAAATCTCCCAACGCCGCACCTCCAACGGACTCTGAGCCCCCCGCTCGGGCAAAGGCACGCCCATCTTGGAGTAAGCGGGCCCCTCCAGTTCCGGCAGGATCACTTCCCTTCCCTTGACGAAATCCTCGATGATCCGCGCGCCGGCCGCGAACTCGGGGACGAGGTCACGGCTGTAAGACGCAACGATCCGGTCGCCCGCCACCGTCCGGACAACCACCTGCCCGCCTCCGAACAGTTCCACCGTCTTCGCCTCCTCGATCTCCGTCAGGGGAACCCTGACAGCCTCCTCGCCGTCCTCCCACGACAAGCCCCAAACAGCCCGCTCGGTGATGACCAGGTAAGTCTCGGCAAACGCTCCGGCCCGATTCATGTCCGCCTCAATGCAGTAACGGATTTCATCGCTCACCGGAATCACCGCCCGCAGTCTCTCCGGCAAGGGAGCATGGAAACGCTGCTCCGAATCTGTCTCCCCCGAGTTCATGTGTTCCAGAGCGAAGCACAGGGGGCCTCAAAAGGCGAACGAATGCTGGACCCGGCCCAGTCGCCGAGACCAGGGCCAAGCCCCCGTTCGCCTGCTCTTTCCTCCCATCCCTATCTTGCCTTTCGACCGGCCAGCCGCCAGGATTGAATCCCGTCCTGGCGTTGCCCCCGCCTCGCCTCGCCCTCACGTCATCCCTGCCCTCTACTCATCGGCCATGCTGAACCGCCCGTTCCTCTCCACACTCCTTCTCATCACCACCGGACTCCTCGTCGTCGGCCCCGCCTCCGTCCGCGGGGAAACCGTCGAAGCCGATCTCATTGTCTACGGCGGCACCAGCGCCGGCGTGATCGCCGCCGCGCAGGCCCGGATCATGGGCAAGACTGCGGTCATCGCGGGCCCGGACCGCCACCTCGGCGGCCTGTCGGCCGGCGGCCTGGGCTTCACGGACACCGGCAACAAGACGGTGATCGGCGGCCTGGCCCGGGAATTCTATCACCGTGTCTACCAGCACTATCAAAAAGAGGACGCCTGGAAGTGGCAAAAGCGTGAGTCCTACGGAAACAAAGGCCAAGGCACGCCGGCGATCGACGATGCCCAGAGGACGATGTGGATCTTCGAACCTCATGTGGCCGAAGGCGTCTTCGAATCCTTCGTCGAGGAACATGCGATCCCCGTTTACCGGAACGAATGGCCGGACCGGGAAGATGGCGTCCACCGGGAAGATGGCGTCCACCGGGAAGATGGCGTCCACCGGGAAGATGGCGTCCACCGGGAAGATGGCGTCCACCGGGAAGGACGCCGGATTCGCGTCATCACGATGCACTCGGGTAAGATTTTCCGTGGCGCTATGTTCGTGGACGCCACCTACGAGGGAGATCTCATGGCGGCCGCCGGCGTCGACTACCACGTCGGGCGGGAAGCGCGAACCGCCTATGGTGAGACCTGGAACGGCGTGCAAACGGGCGTGCTCCACCACGGCCACTGGTTCAAGCACGACATCAGCCCCTACAAAATCCCTGGAGACTCTTCCAGCGGTCTCCTTCCCCGCGTAAGCGCCGAACCGCCCGGTGAGAAGGGATCTGCCGACCAGCGTATCCAGGTCTATTGCTACCGCATGTGCCTGACTCGTGTGGAGGCCAACCGGCATCCCCTTTCCCAAGCCCGATGGATACGATCCCACGCAGTACGAGCTGCTGCTGCGCGTGTTTGAAGCGGGCTGGCGAGAAACCTTCCAGAAATTCGATCCCATCCCCAACCAGAAGACCGACACCAACAATCACGGCCCCTTCAGCACGGATAACATTGGCTTCAACTACGACTATCCGGAGGCCACCTACGAGCGCCGCCGGGAAATCCTCGCAGAACACGAGTTCCCGAGGATGTCCGCGAAGCCATGGCTCAGTGGGGCCTGGCCAAGGACGAGTTCAGCGACAACGGCGGCTGGCCCCATCAAATCTATGTCCGTGAGGCCCGCCGCATGATTGGCGAATATGTCATGATCGAGCAAGATTGCCTCGATCAACGAGAGACCCCGCAATCCGTCGGCATGGGTTCCTATACGATGGATTCCCACAACGTGCAGCGCTACGTCAAGCCCGATGGATTCGTCTAAAACGAAGGCGACATCGGCGTTTCCCCACCGGCACCCTACGAGATCTCCTATCGCTCTCTCGTGCCCAAGAAAAGACAGTGTGAGAATCTCTTGATCCCCGTTTGCCTCTCCGCCAGCCACATCGCTTTCGGCTCCATTCGCATGGAGCCGGTCTTCATGATCCTCGGTGAATCGGCCGCCACGGCCGCGGGAATCGCCCTGGATGCCGGGATCGCCGTGCAGAACGTTCCCTACGAGCCCCTGAAAACCCGGCTTCTGGATCAGGGACAGATCCTGGAACACGCAGGCGTGCGGCGTTCCCAGGCCCTGAAGCGACTCCCCGGCACCGTGGTCGACGACCAACACCAACAGGCCGAGCGAGAGGGAGCGTGGCGTCACAGCACGGCCGTGCATCCTTACTGGAGCCAAGGCTATCATCACGACGACAACGCCCGCAAAGGCGAGTGCCAGGCCGTCTTCACCGCCGATCTGGAGCCGGGCACTTACGAAGTCCGCGTCATCTACCAAGCTCATCCCAACCGGGCCGCCGCCGTCCCAGTCACCGTCGAGCACCTAGTGTAGTCCGCCCTACAGATAATCCATTTTAAGCTTGCACTCAAGTCGGAGAGTGTTAGTTTAATGGAAATGAGAACTGCTGTGCCGATCAACCTTGAAGCAAGCCTGCGAAACAAGCTCCTGCGTTTCAGCAAGGCGTCCAACGTTTCTCCGAAATTGAGAGTTCGTTTCAAGATCGTGCTTCTCGCCAGCGAGGGGATGATCAATAAGGAACTGCGCAAAAATAAGATGAACATTTACTTCGAGGATTTGATCGTGTAATTCCATGAGCCGTGTGTTTCGTGCCTTTCCAGTTTTACAGCGGCCAGTTCCTCGTCCGTCACTTTGATCCCCGTCTCGTAGCTTTTGGTATCGAGCCTGGCCCTGACCTTCAGGCCTCCCTTCGTCGTTGTGCTTCCAATCAACTCGACGATCGTCTGCAGGGTTGCCAGTGGCTCGCCTTGCCAGTTCTGGGTGATGTAGCTGAAGAGACGGTGCTCGATCTTGTTCCACTTACTTGTCCCCGGCGGGAAGTGGCAGACGACCAACTTCAGCCCGGTCTCGTTCGCCAACTCCTGGAGCGAAAGCTTCCAAAGCCGCGAGCGGTGGCTGTTGCTCCCACCGCCATCGGCGGTGATTAGCAGCCGACGGGCGTGGGGGAACCGCGCAGAGCCCATTTCCGTCCACCACAACAGGATGCTGCGGGTCGCGAATTGGGCCGTATCATGGTCGATTCCGACGCTAAGGAATGGCGCAAAAATAAAATGAACAATTTAAGGTTTCTCTACCTTATTTCTATGCTACTGTCAGTGCCATGCCTGACAGTTCCGTTGTCGAAAGCATTCGCCGGAAGTTCGATTCCCTGAGCCACCTCATGGACGAGCGGGCCCGGAGGTGTTGGGCGGCGGCGGCGGCCATGGAATTGGGTTGGGGCGGCGTATCCGCAGTTTCTCTTGCGACATCGATGTCGCGGACGACGATCACTGAGGGCATCAAGCAGTTACGGCGCGGCGACTACACGGCACCCCAAGCCGACGGACGCATCCGTCGGCTTGGGGGCGGGCGCAAGCCGGTGACCGAGACCGATCCGGAACTGCTTGGGGCTCTTGAGCGGCTAGTTGATCCTCTCAGTAGAGGCGACCCTCAATCCCCATTGCGCTGGACATTGAAGAGCACTCAGAGGCTTGCCAGGGAACTCACATC
>CBDBEZ010000059.1:0-7800 GCA_965204485.1 Verrucomicrobiales bacterium | reverse complement strand
TGGGCTCAGGTGTGCCCTCGGTGCCGGTCTACTTCAGAGTCTTGAGGTAGGCGAGCACATCCTCGATCTCCTGTTCACCTAGCAGGAGATCCATGGGGGGCATGGGCGAGATGGGAGCCGGATAGTTCTCGGCGATGGTGGCGTTGGGATCGAGGAGCGACTGTCGAAGGTAGTCCTCGGTTTTCCGGGCGGCGATGCCGTCCAGCGCCGGCCCGATCGTGCCGCCTTCATTACCCACTTGGTGACAGCGGCTGCAGGCGGCCGCCTGGTGGGTGAAAAAGAGTTTCTCGCCGCGTCCGATGTCGCCTGGCTCCACCTTCGATTGGGTTGTATCCGCGAAAACAGGGATCAACTCCTGCAGCTGGATGTCGTCGTACCAGGCGGTGCCGGTGGAGCGCCCCCAGCCACCGAACAAGGCGTTGATGGAAATCTCGGAGAGATCCTGGGAGTTGAAATCGATCGTGACCTCCTTCCAATCGCTCGTGCCTCTCAAAGCCTCGGTGGTCACCGGACTTCCGTCCTGAAGTTCGTGCACATTGAGGAGCGCGCCGCGGGCGTTGCCTCGCACGTTTTCAGTCTTGATCTTGGCGCTGAGACGATACTCGGTGCGTGGTTTGACGGAAACCGTGGTGAAGAACGAGGAATCCACCGGTTGTTCGGCCTCGATGCGGAGACAGGCGGATTCGCCGACGCCTTCGTCCGCGGGTTGGCTGTGTTTCACGCCGGCGTTGCGGCCGCTGTAAGTGCGGGGACGCCATTCGTTTTCCGCCAGAAGGTTGGCGCCGGGCTCGTAACCCTGAGGCTTGAGACCTTGCACGCCATGTTTCTGCGCGGCGGCGTCGAGGGCGGCGGCTAGCCATTCATCTTCGGCGTTTTCTGGATGCGTCATGAGTCCTTTGACGGCGCTTTGAATGGCCGGTGATGTTGGACACTGTGTGAGGGCGACAAAGGCAGCCAACCGCGTGGTGAGGTCCTGATCGTTGATGACGGCGGATTCGAAGAGCAGCTGGGAGCCTTCCGCGTCGGAGGGAAGCGCGCGGGTGGCGTTGCGGCGCACGATGGCATCACTCGAAAGCAGAGCGGCGCGGTGGGTGTCCGCGTCGAGGGAGCCCAGGCCCTTCAACGTCCAGAGCGCGTGCACAGCGCCCAGACCGCCTTCGTGTACCTTGGCCTGGAGAGCCGAAACGACGTCGGCGTTCGTGGCCTTGTGTTCGACCAGCAGGCGCTGGGCGGTGAGCCGCCAGAACTGATTGGCGTCAGACAGAGCCTCGATGAGTTTCGCGGTTGAGGCATCCGCCAGGGAGGCGATGCGGCTCTCCGGGGCCTTGCTCCAGATGAGGCGATAGATCCGTCCGTGTTCGCGGTCGCGGTTGGGATTGATGTGAGCGTTGCCGGGCCCGTTCTGCGCGTCGTAGCCCCCGCGTTGGCTGCTTGGAGTAGGATTGTGTTGAATGATGAAATTGTACCAATCGGCAATCCAGAGATTCCCGTCCGGGCCGACCTCGGCCGCCACGGGTGAGAACCATTCGTCTGCCGAGGCCACCAGGGAAAAGGCGTTCTTCATGGTGTAACCGGCTCCGTCCTCGATGGCATGATACTGGCCCAACAAGTTGCCGGTGGGGCCGGCGATGAAGGCGCGCCTGCCCCTCCAGGATTCGGGAAAGGCGTCCGAATTGGCAAAGGCGTGCCCGGCGCCCGCCGTGTAGGCGCCAAAGGCGTCCACCTGACGGATGTTGGGCGTGATGGGGTGGAAATCCGGAGAGGAAGCCACCATCTTGGCCGATAGGCCGCGATTACCTTGTTGCCGCTCGGGGAAAATGGTTGCCGGCAGGCCACAGTAAAAGGTGGGGTTGTTGTTGGCGGTGGAGCCGAAGACATCGCTGGCTTCATTGAAGCCGAGGCCCCAGGTATTGTTGTTGAACTGGTGAAGAAACTCCATCGACTGGCCGTCCTGGGTGAAGCGATAGACCCCCATGCCGAATCGAAGGTCCTCTTCTCCGCCAATGGTTCCCCGAAAAGCGGCGTAGCCCACCGTGCCCCAAATCTGATTGTCCAAGCCATAGCGGAGATTGGATGGGCCGGCATGGGTGTCTCCGAGACCCCAGCCCTCGATCAACTCCTCGCGGACATCCGCACGGTCATCGCCGTCGGTGTCCTTGAAGAAGAGGGTCACCGGCGCCTGATGCACGATGACTCCACCGTTGGCGAAAGTGAGAGAAGTCGGAATATTCAAGCCGTCGGCAAAAACGGCGATCTTGTCGCATCGCCCGTCGCCGTCGGTGTCTTCGAGAATCTTGATCTTGTCGTCGCCCTTCCGGCCCGGCTTGACTTCGTTGGGGTAATCGACGGTCTCGATCACCCAGAGGCGCCCGCGTTCATCCCAGGCCAGTTGCATGGGATTGATGATGTCCGGCTCGGCGGCGAAGAGTTCGAGGCGCCAGCCCACGGGCGCCTGGGTGTAATTGAGCGAATCGAAAGGACTGAGCGGAAGCTGATAGGGCAGCGGTTCGGGACGACGCTCGTAGTTGGGGATGTTGTCGCGCTCCTCGTAAGCGAGCGGTTTGCGCTTGGCGATGAAGTCTTTATAGGAGGCGCGCCGTTCGTCGCCCACGGCCCAGAGTATGCCCGACTTGAGGAGTTGATGGAAGGCCGGCTGCGACCAAACCCGTTGGTCGTGTCCGGAGGCCGTGTAGTAGACGCGCCCCTTGCCCTGAGTGCGCGTCCAGGTCCAAGGTTCCGGCTCGACGATGTTGTCGTCCTCTCCCTCGGGTTCCCGCACCATGAGAATGGTCCGGTCGTTTCCATGGTCGCCGTGCACGTAGGTCTCGTCCCAGGCTTCAAACTCCTCGACGCCATCCATGGCGGGATGATCTCGCTTGACGATCTTGGTCGTGAACGTGCCGGTGCGGTGGTGTTTGAATTGGCCGCCAACCAGACTCACGAAGCCCAGCTTGTTGCGAAAGCAGAAGCTGGCTGAGTGAACGGGAACGAAGCCGCCCCCTTCCTCCACGAAACGAACGATGTTCTTGTACTGATGATCTTCGATGGTGTCATGGTTTGCGTAGAGGAGAAGACCGTCGAACTGTGAGAGGTAGTCGTAATCGCCCAACGCCTCCTCCACCACGGTGTGGTAGTCGAAGTAAATGGCGTCTCGCCCCAGGGCCATGGCCAGCATGGGATAGTATTCGTTCGAGTTGTGGTGTTCGGCGTCGTGTCCGAGGAACAGGATACGGAGAGGGCCTTCCGTCGGCCCTGCCATGAGCGGCGGAGTCAGCGAAACGGAGAGGACCAAGAAGATGATGAGGACGAAGGAGCGCATGGGATGCATGGAATTTGCGGTGCGGATGGTTAGGCCAAGGTAAACTCGGGAAGGCGGACAATCTCGCCTCCTTTTTGAGCCGATTCGTGGGCAAGGATGCCCGTTGCCGTGATATTGGCGGACTGCACGGCGTTTGGATAGGCGTCTTGACCCGAGCGGAGCATCTCGATGAATTGATGAGCCAGATGGGGATGGGAACCGCCGTGGCCCGCCCCCTGGGTGAAGGAGAGATGTTCTTCGCCCTCTTCGCCGCCGTAGACGCCGCCCTTGGTGAAGGGGGCGATCTCGTCGGGCAACCAATGGCCGTAGTCCGGACACTCCACCTTCTCGGGAATCTCCGGTTCGGGTTTCTTGGCCGTGTGGACAATCAGGGGTTCACCCTCGATCAGCGGCCATTCCACGGCCTTCTTTGAACCGTAGACTTCAAAGGACTCACGGTATTGGCGGGCGACGTCGAAAAGGGAGCGGTAGACGAGCGCGGAGAGATCGCTGTTGTGGAATTTGATATGGCAAGTCTCCACGGCGTAGGGCGAGTTGTAGTGCTGATGGAGTTCTTCGCGGATCGTCCCGGAGGGGAAGCAGGACACGTATTCGGCCTGGTCGCGTCCGAGACCCAAGACGGGTCCCACACAGTGGGTGGCGTAGTGCATCGGCGGTAGGCCGGGCCAGTAGTTCGGCCAGCCGTCCATGTCCTGCTGATGGGAGGCCTTGAGGAATTGCAGTTTCCCCAATTCGCCTTTGTCGAAGAGTTCCTTCATGAAGAGAAACTCGCGGGCATAGACCACGGTCTCCATCATCATGTACTTCAGTCCAGTCGACTGGGTCAGCTCGACGATCTGGCGGCATTCCTCCACGGTGGTGGCCATGGGCACGGTGCAGGCCACATGCTTGCCGGCCTGGAGAGCGGCGATGGATTGCTCGGCGTGGTTGGGAATGGGGGTGTTGATGTGGACGGCATCGATCTCCGGATCCTTGAGCAAATCTTCGTAGTTCTCGTAACGCTTTTCGATGCCGAACTTATCCCCAACTTCGTTCAGCGAGGCCTTGGTGCGCTGGCAGATCGCCGCCATGTGGGCGTGGGGATGGCGCTGGTAGATGGGGATGAACTCCGCTCCGAAACCGAGACCGACGATGGCAATTTTGACTTGGCTCATGGCACTCAGGATAGGCTGGGAATGAATGAGGTCTTGTATCGGGGCGTTTGATTTGTGTATGATTGCGACATGAACCGCTTAAAAAAGCGAGATTCCTGGTTTGCCGGTCTGCGGCCGGGCGGCATGCGCGAACTGTTCGAGCATCTCCCCAATACCCTTTATTTCGCCAAGGATCGGGAATGCCGGTTCATGGCGGGCAATCAGGCTTTCGTCACGCGCTGCGGCTACAGCAACGAGGAATCGATCATCGGACGGTCCGACCGAGAGGTGTTTCCCGCCGAATTGGCGGAAAAATACCGAGCCGACGACGAACGCGTTTTGGAGAGCGGTGAGGCTCTCCGCGGGATCGTGGAACTGTTCCCCAATTGCTTAGGCGAACCGGAGTGGTTCATCACCGACAAGGTGCCGCTTCTGGCGATGGACGGAACGGTGGCCGGCTTGTGCGGCACCGTCCGCAGTTATGAAGGGGCTCATGCCGAGCTGCAGCCCTACCTCGATCTGGTCCCGGTCACCGAGTACTTAAAATCACATTACCACGAAAACGTTTCCATCGCGGCACTGGCCAGACAGGCAGGAATGTCCGTTCGGCAGCTGGAGAGGCGGTTTCAGAACACTTTCAGGACGACGCCGCGCCACTACGTGATGAAGCTGCGCATTCTCGCGGCCTGCGAGAGCCTGCTCAACACCGATCAATCGATCACGCAGATCGCCTTGAAAGTCGGCTTCTACGATCACGCGGCGTTTTCTCGCCAGTTCTCCCGCGTCATGGGTTTGTCGCCGCGGGCCTATCGGAAGCGCCATGGAAAATAAGCTTCGATGATTCAACGTGCTTCCGTGATTTTCGACCGTGAGGAGAAGTCGGCGGCCGGGACGTCCGCCCTCCCGGGTGGAACGAATCACCGCCAGCGGCGCCTTTCTCACGAGGGAGAGAAGCGCTCCTGTGCTTCCGTGATTTACCACGGTCAAGAGAAGTCGGCGGCCGGGAAAGTCACGGCGGCCTACGGATTGTTATGCTAACAATCACAAATCGTTAATGCCGCGAGCTTGAGATTTTCTTGACGTCAATGAGAAGCTTTCAATTCGGAACCTAACGGAATTGCAGGTCCTTCAACACCTGCTGGAGGAGCTCGGCTCTCTCTGCTCGCACGCGATCGAAGCTGCGATCCAGGCAAATGACGGCGAAGTAATCCCTCCTTCCGTGGGGTAAGACCACCCAGCCTACCTGCCAGCCAATCCAACGACCGAGGTGCTCGCCGGTGCCGGTCTTGGCGTGAAGTTGCTTGCCACCCCTTGCCTCGACCAGGCTGATGCGGTCGAGGATGGCGAGATGCTCTTTGTCGACCGGCGACTGGTCGGCGTGAAGTTTTTGCAGAAACTGGATTTGCTCCATGGCGGAAATCTCCAGCGGTTCACCCAGCCAGTAAGTGGTGAGGTCTTGGGAAACCAAAGCGTTGCCGTAGCCCCATCGCAGAAGTCGATCGGTGATCGACTCGACTTGCATGCTTTCGGCGATGTCTTGGTAGTACCAGACAACCGAGTTCCGAAAGGCGGTTTCCAGGTCGGCCGGTTGTGTCCACGCCTTGGGCCACCAGTCTTGGGCGGGATGCTTCGCCGGATCGTGTGGCCTCATCGCAGCGGGGTCGTCGAGGACTCCGGTTTCCAGGGCCAAGAGCGTGTGGGGTATCTTGTAGGTGGAGAAGGGAGGGAAACGCATCTCGCAAAGGTTCTGATTGGTGATGGTATGACGGTCGTTGGACGGCGAATAGATCACGTATCCAGATTGCGCTTCAATGGCGAGACCGCTGATGATGGCATCGACCTTCTCCAGGACGCTCTTCGTGTGCTTGACGAGGAGCTGTTCGCGTTCGGGCAGGTAGAACGGCCGAGCTTCGCTCGATGAATTGGATGCCTTTCTCTTCGAGGAAGGCTTTGGCCCCTTGGACGATGGCTCCGCGAGGCACGTGATAGCGCCTTTGAACCACGTGGTTGGCCGGAACGATGGGGCGGACCACCACCGCATAGGTTTCCACGAAATAGTCGACCCCGGCAAGCTCGGTCAGGTATTCGAGAAGGACGGACAAGGGTGTGGCTTGCAAATCAAAAGTCAGCTGAGTATCCAGGGCCTTGGGTATTTCCCTCTGGATGGCGCGTTCATCCACGATAATGTTCACGCCTTTGCGCTCTTCGGAGACCTCTCGGGGATCGTGAAGAATGGAGAGCTTCTCGAGATCAGCCCCGGCCTCGACGAGGGAAAGCTCTTTGACCTGAAACTTCGGGACGATCAGAGCCTTCACCCCAGCGTTTCATAAAATGGCCAGTCAGGCCATCATGTAGTAGGCGATTTCTTCTTCGACGGCCTGATTGTCTCCGAGTGTCAATGTGAGTCGACCTTGAGGGCGAGTCAGACGTCCGGCACGCTGGATGATTTTGCGGCGAATCGTGCCGAGTCCTTCAAAGATCCACTCCGCAGCCCTTTTGGGGGACGATTTGCGTGACCGCTCCGCAGATCGCATCTGTATTTCGCGTGTGAGATTGTGGGTGAGGATACTGGCCAAAAGGAAAGCTTCGTTGGCGGCACGTCGCTTGGCCGGAATATAGTCCATCTGGGCCTGGCTCTTGGCTTCGCCAAAAATCTTCTCCTGAGAGCCACGCCCTTCATGAAATTTCACCACATGAGCGGCCGTGTTTGTCTTGTTGGTGATGATCGCCTTGTATTCATAGTTCTCCTCGACTGGTTCGAAAAGATCCAGTTGGAGCGGTCCTTTGCGCTGAGTGCGCCTCATGGTTCGAATGCACAAAATGCGCGCTTTGCGCGCTTTGCGCGCCCAACTTTTTGGCTTCCAGCGGATTTCGAAGTGATGAGTTTTTCCCTCTCCGCCTCGGGTTCGGGACCAGCGACGGCGCTTCTCGATCTCACATCTGACCGATAATTCGAGGGCTTTACGCTAGTCTATTCCGAGGGCTTCAGCGCATTGATCAGATTCAAGTGATCCGGGATCCATATGGAGGGCTCGATTCAGGAAATCTTCCACTTCGCTGTCGATGGCTTCGAGAATGCGGTCGAAAGTTTCTTTCCCAAACGTATCGGCTAGGGCGTCCAGGGCGCCCTCGATGAGGCTGCGAAACAATTGCCAAAGCAATCCCGCGAAGCACAGCACTCGAAGATGCCCAGTTTGCCGGTCCCGCACCTCCCCGTAGCTCGAGCGACCACTCCGAAGCATGGCCTCGAAAATCAGAGCGTATCGCATCGCAGCCAGATGCACCGAGGCATAGGCATACTGATAGGCGCCACTCTGTTCGGCGAGCAGGCCAAAGTTCTGTTTCGCC
>CBDBEZ010000058.1:0-10542 GCA_965204485.1 Verrucomicrobiales bacterium | reverse complement strand
GCTTCGAACATTGTCATCCGGCCCAATCTCCGGTTCCTCCCGCCGCCGGAAGGACCCTTGGCCCGGCTTGCGTCCCGGTCTTTTCGGGTTGGCCTTGGGTTTTCCCTTCGAGAACGGAGCCGCCGATCTGTTCTGCTTACGCTTCAACTCATCCAATTCCTCGCGAAGCTTCAAATTCTCCGCCTCCAACTGAGCAAACCGCTCCCGTAGATCGCGGACGAGCCGGATCAGTTCTCTCGTGGGGAGCGATTCAAGAGAATCGGACGACATTAATGGTTAAGATGTTTTAATTATCGAAGCTGTCAAGAGCTTGTTAGATGCGCTAATCAGTTACGCTTCGAGAAGCGTTTTTTCGGCCGGATTTGCTGCCTGTCTTTTTGTGTTTATTTTTCACACAAAACCTTAAGGGCAGGCGGCATATAACGCAATATAAACTAACACTTTGGTCAAGAAAACTGAGCTGATTTATCGGTCAGATGTGAGGTCAGAACACTCCTATGAGCACTTACTCCATTTCTTCCACAGCAATGCCGTGAAGACGGACCGGCTTGCAGAACTTTGGTTCGCCATCGTGATCAAGCACTTCCCTGTCTACAAGATCGGTTGTCGCCCCGTCCTGGTTCTCGACGGCATCAAGAAGTCCAAGGAGGGCCGCAAGATGCCTGCGGTGAAGTATCTGCATCAACAGTCCGAGTCCAATTCCAAGCCTCACTTCATCATGAGCCATTCCTTTCAGGCCTTCGGCGTGCTCTGTCAAGTTGGCGGATACTTCTTCTGCGTTCCGGTCTGTGCACGCATTCACGAAGGTATCGTCACTTCAAACCGCGACAGGAGAACCTTGATTGACAAGGCCAACGAGATGCTCGCATCCGTCTGTAGAGGTCAGGAGTGTCAGCAGCAAAGGCAATCGTCTCTGGAAGCTCTGGCGGAACGCTACAACATCCTTCCCTGGCTGCCCGCGCGGACCACCTGCTCCACGGAAGCGGAGTTTTTGGTTCGCAAGCTGGGGCGCGTGCCGCGTGAGCCTCATCCCTGGATTCCCATGGCGACCATGGGTCCGCTGCTTGTCTTGGGACACTACAATCCGGCGGCTCAGGAATTGTGGGGCGTCCCCGAGTTCCTCGTCATCCGGGTGGCGATCACGCTGGAAAAGTACAAGGAGATTTACGATGATCTCATCCAGCCCCTGCGCATGAACCCGGTGGCAGCGGAAAATGCCAACGAATTCATGGCCCCTCCGCCGAGAAACGCTCCCCTCATGGACGTCTTTCATTGGTTCACGGAGAACTATCCCATGGAGAAGATGGACCCCATAGTTTCATAAATCGGGGCAAGAATCCCAAGAAAATAGTGGCAGGGGCCTTTGGGATAAGGTTGATTTGGAATCTACCAAAACACCAAACACTTCAACCCAAAAGCCACCTACAGTGAGAGTAGCACGACGTACGATTAATGCAAAAGCCTCTTCAGCAGAATCTGTGGGTGCCCAGGCGGCGCGATTCACCTAGAATCCTGACCAGCAACAAGTTATATCCAATCTTAATGGGCATCAAAGTTGTGGCAACAAGCCAGCTGCCCATCCAAACCTCGGATTTGCGAGGACAACGCTTGCGCCGGGGCTGCCCCTGGTGGGGCTCAGCCCATGAAACAAGTAGTTTCAGCAGTTCTGGGGTCCAGGGGCAGCGGGACCCGGCGTCCAGCGTTCCCGGAGCAAATCCGGAATTTCACCCACAGATTCTGCTGAAGATCCATGCAAAATCCAGAACGATTCTGGCGATCAAATTTGAAGATCAAGAACTGACATCTTTCGGCGGTCTCGTTATTTTTCAGAAGCTCTTTCAGGAATTGGATCTGGAGGGGAAGCTTCAGCAGTGCTTTGGTCCACTGGATCGGCACATGTCCCGCTTCTACAAGTTCCACAAGGTTTTCATGTGTCTTATCGTGCATCTTATACTGGGCTACCGGATGCTTCGCGATTTGGACTACTACCGAGATGATCCCCTTGTACGACAGGTTTTGGGGATGCACCAATTGCCCAGTGTCCCAACGATGAGCCGGATGTTGGGAGAGATCGATTGTCAAAGCCTTGAGAGGATGAGGGAGATGAATCATTTCGTTTGCCTGTCGCGTCTCCAGGAGGAAGGAATCAAACGCATCACGCTTGATTTGGACGGAAGCGTGCAGAGCACGAGTCGCCATGCGGAAGGGACCGCTGTGGGATTTAACAAGAAGAAAAAAGGCGGGCGCAGTTATTATCCGCTGCTCGCGACGATCTCCCAAACCGGACAGATTCTCGATTACCTTCATCGAAGCGGCAACGTCCATGACTCCAATGGCGCAGTGGAGTTCCTCCGTTCCTGCGTGGAGAAGATTCGCAAGGTGCTGCCTGATGTGCAGATCGAGTTGCGCGCCGACAGCGCGTTTTTCAGCGATCAGATGGTTTCAGAGGCAAAGACCCTTGGCCTGGAATATATGTTCTCGGTGCCTTTCGAGCGGCTTGTGGAACTCAAGGGCATCATCGAGAAGCGCCGTCGCTGGTCCCGAACCCGAGGCGGAGAGGGAAAAACTCATCACTTCGAAATCCGCTGGAAGCTAAAAAGTTGGGCGCGCAAAGCGCGCATTTTGTGCATTCGAACCATGAGGCGCACTCAGCGCAAAGGACCGCTCCAACTGGATCTTTTCGAACCAGTCGAGGAGAACCATGAATACGAGGCGATCATCACCAACAAGACAAACACGGCCGCTCATGTGGTGAAATTTCATGAAGGGCGTGGCTCTCAGGAGAAGATTTTTGGCGAAGCCAAGAGCCAGGCCCAGATGGACTATATTCCGGCCAAGCGACGTGCCGCCAACGAAGCTTTCCTTTTGGCCAGTATCCTCACCCACAATCTCACGCGCGAAATGCAGATGCGATCTGCGGAGCGGTCACGCAAATCATCCCCCCAAAGGGCTGCGGAGTGGATCTTTGAAGGACTCGGCACGATTCGCCGCAAAATCATCCAGCGTGCCGGACGCCTGACTCGCCCTCAAGGTCGACTCACATTGATACTCGGAGACAATCAGGCCGTCGAAGAAGAAATCGCCTACTACATGATGGCCTGACTGGCCATTTTATGAAACGCTGGGGTGGACGTCGACCGCCTTGCTGCGGTGGCGAGCAAGTCCGACCCCGCGGAGATGCAAACTCCAGAACAGTTCAACGGGTTGGAGCAACACCTCGGCACGGCTTTCTATCGTATTTCCAACGGGGAACCGGTCTTCAATCCCGAGGAGGCACCTTCCCAGATGGTGTTTGCGGATGCCCTCTTGGAGAAGCACAATGTCTACCCGCTCTACTGTTGCGCGGACCGGATCTATCTCTTGACCGCCGACCCCTCGAACTACGCTTTTGAGGACGAATGGCTATCGGCCGGGAACGATCCCGTGCCTATTTTCATGGTTCTGGCGGACGGTCAATTGATCAAAAAGACAATCAATCGGAATCGCACCAAGCAGTCCAGCGAGGCCAGCGAACAGCCTCAGCACGTGGGGGACTTGGTGTTTGCGGACAATGCAAACCTGGTGGAGATCGAGCCGAGCGAAGTCGAACAGATCAACCCCTCCAACATCAACACCACGGCGGAGGAAATCATTCACTGGGTGCTTTACAAGGCCGTGATGAACCGGGCCAGCGACCTCCATCTGGAGCGCTTCTACAACATGTGCCGGTTCCGGGCTCGGATCGATGGCAAGCTGCGCGTGATCTACAGCTGTCCCGATGAGAACCTCACGCGGTTCGTCGCCCTGATCAAAAACTACTCGAACATTCCGCATGTGCGTCAGGAAGCCCAGGACGGCCGTTTTGCCACCACCATGGGCAAGCGCCGGGTGGACGTCCGTGTCTCGGCGGTGCCCTGCCGGAAGGAGTCGCAAAAGCTCACCATGCGGTTTCTCGACAAGCAGGATGGCTTGAAATCGCTGGCGGATCTCAGCCTATCCGAGAGGCAATCGCACATCGTGGACGATTGCATGTCTCGCGATCAGGGCTTGATCCTTGTGACAGGGCCGACGGGAAGCGGCAAGACGACGACCCTTTACGCCCTCATCAACAGCGTCAATTCGGACGAGAAAAACATTCATACCATCGAGGATCCCATCGAATACGAAATCGAGGGAATCAACCAGACCCAGACCGATGGCGTGCACGGCATCAACTTCGCCATCGGTTTGCGCGCTCTCTTGCGCGCGGATCTTGACGTGATTCTCATCGGCGAGTCGCGCGATACGGAAACCGCCCAGGCGGCGGTCAACGCGGCCTTGACGGGGCACCTGATCTTGACGACGCTGCATGCCAACGATTGCATTCGGGCTGTCTCTCACCTGCTCTCCATGGGCGTTCCCCCCCTATCTGTTAGCGGACTCGCTGGCCATGAGCCAGGCCCAGCGGCTGGTGAGGAGACTTTGCAATTACTGCAAGCGTCCGGTGGCATCTTCCAGCGATTTTCAGCGGATCCTGGCGCGGGAAGGCATGATCGATGCGCCTTTCACTAGCCCTATTTACGAGGGCAATGGCTGCCCGGAATGCAACAACTCGGGATTTCACGGACGGGTGGCCCTCATGGAAATGTGCATGATCGGTTCCAAGATTCAGGACTTGATCGCACGAGACGCGCCGCAGAGCGACATGCGGGCGATTGCCTCCCAGGCGGGTGTCCTGTCGCTTTATCAGGAAGGGCTCTCCGAAGTGATGCAGGGCACGACGACGTTGAAGAAAATCAGCCCACTGAGTTACACCTCACAGATGGACGATTGATCGTCGTCGATGGCGTGGAGGATCTCGTCGATCAAGGCGGCGCCCCGATAAATGAAGCCGGTGTAGACCTGGACCAGAGAGGCCCCCGCCTGGAGTTTCTCCAGGGCATCCGCTCCGGAGAAAATCCCGCCCACGCCGATGATGGGGAGGCGCGAGCCGAGGTGCGCGTGCAGGATCCGGATCACCTCGGTGGCGCGTGCCCTGACGGGGCGGCCGCTCAAGCCGCCTGTCTCGCCGGCGTGACGCATCCCGGCCACCGCCGACCGCTCGATTGTGGTGTTGGTGGCGATGACGGCATCGAGGTTTTGTTCCACGAAGAGATCGGCCAAACCTCGCAAGTGTTCCGGCTCCAGGTCGGGGGCGATCTTGATCGCCACGGGCACGCGCTTGCCGAAACGGTCCGCCAGGCGCTGACGTTCTTCGCCAAGCGCTTGGAGGAGGGGGCGGCAGTGGTCGACGAGCTGGAGCTCGCGCAGCGCCTTGGTATTGGGTGAGGACAGATTGACCGCAATGTAATCCGCGTCCGGGTAGGCGGCGGCCAGACAGGTTCGGTAGTCGTCGGCAGCGCTCTCGTTGGGTGTGTCGAAGTTCTTGCCGATGTTAACGCCCAGGACGCCGGGATAGACGCGCTGGCGGACGCGGCTCATGGCGTCCTCGATGCCCGGGTTGTTGATGCCCATGCGGTTGATGATGGCTTCTGCCTTCTTCAATCGGAAGAGGCGGGGCGGGGCGTTGCCGGGCTGGGGGCGGGGGGTGAGCGTGCCGACTTCGATGTGGCCAAAGCCGAGGGCACCGAAGCCGTCAACGCAGTGGGCGCCCTTGTCCAGGCCGGCGGCCAGGCCCAATCGATTGGGAAAGCGTAGTCCCATGAGCTCCACCGCTTGGCCGGGTTCGAAGGTGGCGGCGTCGAAGCCGGCCAGCGGGGCTTGCTGGAGCCATTCGAGGGTCTTGAGAGAGAGCCGGTGAGCCGTTTCCGGAGGAAGCGCGAAGAGGCCCGTGCGGGCGAAAGGATAGGTCACCGCCGCCAAAGTGCGGAAGCGGTTCGTGACGGGAGACTTCACCGAAGAGCGGGGAGGCGTCATTCGAGCTCGATGCTGGCCGGGGGCTTGGTCGAGATGTCGTAGAACACGCGGTTGACTCCGGACACGGAATTCAAGATGGCGTTGGAGGCCTCCCTGAGGAGTTGGTGAGGCAATTCGACCCAGTCGGCCGTCATGGCATCTTCACTGATGACGGCCCGAAGAGAAATGGCGTGTTCGTAAGAGCGTTCGTCTCCCTTCACTCCCACGGTGTTGACGGGGAGTAGGGCGGCGTAGGCTTGCCAAACCTTCTCGTACCAGCCGTGACGTCGCAGGCAGCCGATGAAGATGGCGTCCGCCTCGCGCACAATGTCGAGCCGCTCTTCCGTGACGACGCCGGGAACCCTGACGGCGAGGCCGGGGCCGGGGAAGGGGTGGCGATAGAGCATGGCCTTGGGGATGCCGAGGCTTTCTCCGAGGGCACGCACTTCGTCCTTGAAGAGCTCGGCCAGGGGCTCAAGCACCCGGCCCTCTTTTTGAAGCTCGAGGATGCGGTCCACGCGGTTGTGGTGGGTCTTGATGACGGAAGCCTCGGAGCCGCTGGTGGCGCTCTCGATGACGTCCGGGTAGAGGGTGCCCTGGGCCAGCAAGGGCACGTCCTTCACGGTGTCCCCAAACACGTCCACGAAGAGAGTGCCGATGCGGCGGCGTTTCTCCTCTGGATCGTCAATACCCTTCAGACTTTCGAGAAAGCGCTCTTTCACATTCACCCGTTCGACCTCGATCCCGAGTTCCCTGAAGGCGGCGACCACCTCGTCTCCCTCGTCCTTGCGAAGGAGACCGTTATCGACAAAAATCGGGTGAACCGTGGCGCCGGCTTCCTTGAGCAGGACGGCGAGCACGGTGGAGTCGACGCCTCCCGAGACGCCGCAGATGACTTCGCTTGAGCCCACCCGTTCCTTGAGCGCCCGGATCGTCTCGTCTCGGAACGATTGGATCTCGAAACCGGGCGGTTCCTTGGCCAGGGCGAGGAAGTTCTTCAGGACTTGGGTGCCCTCGTGGGTGTGCGTGACCTCGGGATGGAACTGGATTCCATACCATCCATGGCGCCAGGAAACCGCCACCGGCACCCCTTCCTGGTTCTCGCCCAGCACGGTGCAGCCCTCTGGCAAGCTGCTGACGGTGTCGGAGTGGCTCATCCAGATCTGGGAACGCTCCGAGAGGCCGGCGAAGAGACCTTCGCGGGAGGTTGGTTGAAGTTGGGCCGGCCCGTATTCCCGGGAATGGGAGGGGGCCACCTTCCCGCCATGCTTCACATTGAGCAATTGCATGCCGTAACAGATTCCCAACACGGGGACTCCCAGCTTCTCCAGGTAGGCGAAGTCGATGTCCGTCCGGAGCGTTGGTTTCCGAGACGCTGCGGGGACCGCCGGAGAGGATGACTGCGGCCGGGTTTCCCGTCTTGTCCAGATCCCTGGGCAAATAGAGCTTCGCAAAATAGCCCAGCTCACGGACTCGGCGCACGATGAGCTGGGAATACTGGCCGCCGAAGTCGATGACCGGGATTTGAACCTGCATGGGTCCCCTTTGCCCGAAGACGCTTCCAGTGTCAACGGACGAAGCGGGTGGAAGCCTTTCCCGGCCCTCGGCGGGTCGCGCACCAAGGGCTGGGCTCCCGGGTTCTCTCCCGCGCCGCGCGCGCCTGAACTCACGACCCGCAGACTCGCTGGCTCAAAGGAGCGAGGTGATGGAGTCGAAATAGTCGAAATAACACGAAACGACCTTCCACACGAGAAAGCCGGAGACGGTGAAATAGACCAACCTGGGGAGCCAGATCTCAAAGCTTGAGAAGGCGTCGCGGGCTCGGCCGGAGTAGTGCTTGGACCAGCGCAGCAGTTCCTTGTCCAGCGTTCCGGACTCCTCGGCCGTGGACATTCCGGCGGCGAACTCCTTGGGAAAGGCGCCGTTAGCCAGAAGCAAGCTGCCTAACCGATCCCGCCCATCGAGCAATTGCCGGCTCACCAAGGACGATTCCCGGCGCAGATGAGCGCTTTGTGAAGCATCTCCGGCGGCCTCGATGGCTTCCGAGGGTTTGAAGGCGCTCAGGAGGTAGATGCGGAAAACTTCGGTGAAACGTTGCAGTGCCAGCATGCGCCGAAGCTTGCCCAGGAGCGGCACCCGGGATAGGAGCCGGTCCGTCCTGGGCTCGGTGCGTGATTGGCGTTGAAGCGAGCGGTAGCCGAGAATGGTCCCGATGAATAACAGATAGGCGATGGCCAGCGGCAGGAGGGCCCCCTGGAGTGCCCGCCATCCCTCGCCGGTGAGGGCTTCTGGAAGGGCTAACAGGACAACCGCCAGGTGCAAGAGCACCGCCGGGTAGAAAAGACCGCGAAGGACGGTGTGGCGGGCCTCGTCGAGGCGTTCAAAGTAGTCGGCCAAGTGCTGGAACACGTCGGCGAGCTGACCGCTCCGCTCGCCCGCGTGGATCAGGTTCTTCTCCACTTCCGTGATTTCGAGGTCGTTGATGGCCTCGATCGATTCACCAATCGAATGCCCACTGGCAAGTTGCTGCTGCATCGCCCGAACGAGATGGGTGCCCCCCGGTGAGAGCGGGTGGTGGTGAAGGGTGTCGAGGGCGCGTTCCATCGGGAAGCCAGCCTCGAGCAGTTTGGCGACTTCCCGGTAAAGAATGCCCTTTTCTCGGTAGGTGAAGCGCATCGCGGGAACCTCTGCGGGCGCAAGAGGAAAGACAACCGGGAATTGATGGCTCCGCAGTTGAGGTGACGGGTGAGACGGCTAGGATGCCGCCATGACCATCCAGCAGCGTTACGTGGGTCCCGGCGGACGGGCCGAAGATCGCTACTGGATGCGGCGGGCGTTGGCTCTGGCTCGACGCGGAGTGGGGGCGACTTCGCCCAACCCGCCGGTGGGTGCGGTGGTGGTTAAGAATCAGTGTTTATTGGCTGAGGGCTTTCATCGCCGGGCGGGGGATCCTCACGCGGAGGTCGTGGCCTTGAGTGGCTTGCTGCGGCCTGCGGACGCGGACGGCGCCACCCTCTATGTCACTCTGGAGCCCTGTTCGACCCATGGTCGCACGCCGCCCTGCACGGAGGCCATCCTCGGCAGTGGCATTGGGCGGGTGGTCTTTGGCTCGGTGGATCCCCGTCCCGCCCACGCCGGTGAAGCCGTGGTGATCTTGCAAGGGCAGGGCCTGGCGGTGGAGGTTGGCGTTCTCCGAGAGGACGCCGATGACCTCATTCGCATTTTTCGGCACTGGATACGAAAGGGACGCCCTTACGTCATTGCCAAGGCCGGGATCAGTCTGGACGGCTGCGTGACCCGGCCGGCTGGCGAGTCCCAGTGGCTGACGTCGCGAGAGGCGCGGCGGGACGCCCAACGCTTACGCGTTCTTGTGGACGCCGTGGTGGTGGGAGCGGAAACGGTGCGCTGTGACAACCCGAAGTTGACGGTGCGGCATCCGGATGTCCCGGATTTCAAGCGTCCCCCGCGTCGCGTGATCTTGACGCGCTCGGGGCGCCTGCCTCCAGACGCTCACGTTTTCACCGATGAAGACGCCTCGAGGACGAAGGTGGTGCGCGACGCACGATGGCCGGACTGGCTTGAAGATTTGGCCGGGGAGGGAGTCACCAGCGTGCTGCTCGAAGGCGGTGGGAAGACTCTCACGGAAGCCTTGCAGGCGAGCGCGATTCAAGAAATGCATCTCTACCTGGCGCCGTTGGTATCCGGCTCGGGAAGGCGGCTCATTCCAGAGCTCCTGGGCGAGCCCAGGAGTGTGCCTTCGGTGCGCTACGACTTGCTGGGCGATCAGGTGAAGATTTCCATTCGGTTTGATCATGGCGATTGATTCTCATTCTCCTGGCGGCGTTCCCGCGGTCTTTTTCGATCGCGACGGTGTCATCAATCGGCCCCCCGATTCGGAGAAACGTTATCTCACCGCCTGGGAAGACTTTCATTTTATCGAAGGGATGCCTGAGGTTTTGGCGGCAGTGAAGCGCCGGGGTTATCTCACGATCCTCGTCACCAATCAGCAGGGCGTGGGCAAGGGTCTCATGACGCGGGAAGCGCTGGAGACGATTCACGATGCCATGCAGCGGTCCCTGACACCGCAGGGAGCGGCCTTCGACGGCATTTACGCGGCCACTGGTCTGGCGGGAAAGGATCTCCGGCGCAAGCCGAATCCCGCGATGTTGCTCGAGGCGGCCGCCGATCATTCCATCGATCTGCCGCGCTCGTGGATGGTGGGCGATCACGACAACGACATGAGGGCGGGCAAGGCGGCGGGTGTGCGGACCGTTCGCGTCCGCGGCGCCAAGGCGGTGACGGTGTCGAGCGATTTTGAGGTCGGCGGAGCCGCGGAGCTGACCGCCTTGTTGGCGAAGCACTTGCCGTCAGACTGAGTTCTCCACCCATCACGCGACAAAGCGAAGGGAGACATGGCGTGACGCGGCGTGACGCGGAGGATCGGTCAAACGGGGGCCGAGAAGGAGAGAAAGAATCCGGCGAGGGCGCCGCTCATGAAATTGGAGAGCGAGGCGGCGATCATGGCTTTGAGCCCGAGCCGAGCGATATCCGGTCGGCGCGTGGGGGCGATGCCACCGAGTCCTCCTAGCAAGACCGCGATGGAAGGCAGGTTGGCGAAACCGCAGAGTGAAAAAGCGATGATGGCCTGGGTACGGGGCGTGAGGGAATCCTTGACCTCGACGTAGTCCA
>CBDBEZ010000057.1:0-97297 GCA_965204485.1 Verrucomicrobiales bacterium | reverse complement strand
CACCAGCTCACGTTCGCCCGTCTTGGTGTCGATCACGTAGGTGTCACTCAAACGCGGCCCGAACATGGCCTCTTCGTCATGGGGGGTAGCATCGTAGCCGATAGCGCGCTCGTCCACGCGCAAGGTCTGCACCCTTTCGGTCAATTCGTTGGCCAAGGGCACAATCTTCTCCTCACCTAACCACCACACGGCACGGCGATTGGGATTCTTCTTCATGCCAGCAGTCTTCTTCTGGCGGGGCATGATCTCGTGGTCCTTGGAGTGCCAGACCTCAACATTGGAATCCTCCTCGACGGTCTCGCGCAGCGATTGCCCTTTCTTCTTCTCAGGCTTCTCGGCGTCTTTTTCCCTGTCGTCTTCACCCTCCTTCTCTTCCTTTTCGGAATCGCCGTCGCTCTCATTGTCGCCTTCATCCTCCGCATCCTTCTCGTCGTCGTCACGCTCCGCCTTTTCCTCACGCGGCATGGGTCTCCGGCCCTGCCCACCGCGTCTGGCTCGCTGAGGCATGCCTCCGCGCCCCGGACCCGCCCCCGGAGGGCGTCGGCGTTGACCCGGTCCAGCTCTTCGCTGAGGCGAAGGCCGGCCATCGCCGTCCTTCACTTTGTCTTGTTCGTCGTCTTCAACTTTCTCGTCGCTCTCACCCTCGTCTTTCTTTTCTCCATCGCTCTCGTCTTCCCCGGCCTTATCTTCGCTGTCCTCGTCCTTCTTCTCGGGCCGCTTCTCCCAATCCTTCAGACTGAAATAGATCACTTCGCCACTCTTCGACCACTGCAGCCCACCGCCCGTGACATAGGAATCCTCCGGGAACCCGTCGTGTTCCTCGTGGTCATAGGCAAACTTCTCAGGACTGGCTTTAGGAATGGCGCAAAAATAAAATGAACAATTTAAGGTTTCTCAACCTTATTTCTATGTTACTGTCAGTGCCATGCCTGACAGTTCCGTTGTCGAAAGCATTCGCCGGAAGTTCGATTCCCTGAGCCACCTCATGGACGAGCGGGCCCGGAGGTGTTGGGCGGCGGCGGAGGCCATGGAATTGGGTTGGGGCGGCGTATCCGCAGTTTCTCTTGCGACATCGATGTCGCGGACGACGATCACTGAGGGCATCAAGCAGTTACGGCGCGGCGACTACACGGCACCCCAAGCCGACGGACGCATCCGTCGGCTTGGGGGCGGGCGCAAGCCGGTGACCGAGACCGATCCGGAACTGCTTGGGGCTCTTGAGCGGCTAGTTGATCCTCTCAGTAGAGGCGACCCTCAATCCCCATTGCGCTGGACATTGAAGAGCACTCAGAGGCTTGCCAGGGAACTCACATCTCAGAACCACCCGGTCGGTGCGCGTACTGTTGCCGCGTTGCTGCGCAAGGCCGGCTATAGTCTGCTGGCAAATCGCAAGACCCGCGAAGGGGCACAGCACCCGGACCGCAACAGGCAGTTCGAATACATCAACGATCAGGTGCGTCGCTTCCAACATTGCGGCCAGCCAGCAATCTCAGTGGACACCAAGAAGAAGGAGTTGGTGGGCGATTTCAAGAACGCCGGGAGGCAGTGGAGGCCGAAAGACAACCCTGAGCAAGTCCGCGTGCATGACTTCAAGGACAAGGACCTGGGCAAGGCAATCCCCTACGGCGTTTACGATATGCTCAACAACCAGGGCTGGGTTAGCGTCGGAATCGACCATGATACGGCCCAATTCGCGACCCGCAGCATCCTGTTGTGGTGGACGGAAATGGGCTCTGCGCGGTTCCTCCACGCCCGTCGGCTGCTAATCACCGCCGATGGCGGTGGGAGCAACAGCCACCGCTCGCGGCTTTGGAAGCTTTCGCTCCAGGAGTTGGCGAACGAGACCGGGCTGAAGTTGGTCGTCTGCCACTTCCCGCCGGGGACAAGCAAGTGGAACAAGATCGAGCACCGTCTCTTCAGCTACATCACCCAGAACTGGCAAGGCGAGCCACTGGCAACCCTGCAGACGATCGTCGAGTTGATTGGAAGCACAACGACGAAGGGAGGCCTGAAGGTCAGGGCCAGGCTCGATACCAAAAGCTACGAGACGGGGATCAAAGTGACGGACGAGGAACTGGCCGCCGTAAAACTGGAAAGGCACGAAACACACGGCTCATGGAATTACACAATCAAACCCTCGAAGTAAATGTTCACCTTATTTTTGCGCAGTTCCTTATCGAGGCCTTTCCAGGCTAACAAAACGTGGGAAACGTCCTCTTTTTCCTCATGCGCCTTCTCGCGCATGACGGCCAGATCCATGGCTTCCTCCCGCCAACGGAGCCCCACCTATTCCTCTTCGCTGGAATCGAGCGTGCGCAGGCGCCCACCGTGGGGATCGAAGAGTTGCACCGTATTGCTGATGCCCGGCGAATCGATGACCATGGCTAACAAAGCGCGCTCATCGCTCCAGGCGAAGCGCACCACGTTACCGAAAGTGGTGTCCGTCCCCTCACCCAGATCGCGCACGATCAGGGCCTTGGTGGTCTGATTGCCCTCCGCCTTGCCCACCACCTCGATGGCGGCATAACGGCTGTCGGCACTAAACTGCATCATTGAGACCTGTTCGATCTCGGTGACCTCGTTGTCTTCCAGGTGGCGAAGCTGCAGCTTCTGACCCGGAGCGTCGGCGTTGTTGCCTCCACCTCCACCCCCAGGTCGTTGACCACGTGGACCAGGGCCCGGACCACGCCCGCGTTGCGGGCCGCCCTTGGAGTCATCCTTCTTCTCGATGAACACACTCAGCCACTGACTGTCATCCGAAAAAGCAGCGCGCACCCCACGCTCGATCGACTCGACCACCAAGGCCTCGGGATCAACGGCCTCCCGTTGGAGATCAAGGACGTGCAATGTCTTGTCCTCATCGACCCGCGCCACGGTGAAATAGGCCCAGCGGCCATCGGGCGAGACGCGCTGCCCCTGGAGACGCTCCCACTGGCCGTAGTCCTCCGCCTGCAGCATGCGGCGTTCGGGCTTGGAGGGCTTCTCCTCACCGGACTTTTCTTCGCCCATCCCCAACTGAGGAAGCGCCCAACTCGCCACCAGGGCGACGGCAATCATCGGTTTCATGTCGGTCCAATACATCACGGGAACTAAATTCTCAATAAATATGGTTTTTACAGATAGCCTAATGCTCAAGATTGCAAGCTTGGCATGCTTCTACCCCATTCTGGGAAGTCGACCGGGCAAGTGTTACCGACATTTTTCACGGATTTCTCGCCGTTCCGGGAGTTTGAGTTGCCATGCGTGGCCACCCTCCCGATGATCGCGCCCCGATCTTCTCCCATGGCCCTCCCCCTTGATCCTCTTCCCATTGATGCCTGGCAACGCGACATGGAGGCCGCCGCGCAGGCCATCTGCGACGCCGGCAAAGCCCTCCTCGACCACCACCGACAGGTCAGCGACACTGCCGACCGCAATGCCCGCGATTGGAAACTGGGTGACCGCCTCCAGGAAGAAAGGCAATCCCTGCACCGCATCATCGAGGCCAATCAGGAGATCCTCGTGCGTCTCGAGGACCTGCGCACCGACCTGTTATCCGACTCCGGCCTGGAAAACGTCTCGCCCGAGTGGCTCAGCGAAACCGCCGATCTCATCGAAGACCGTCTGCAAACCATCGAGCGCGAATTGCTGAGCACACGGCACGTGACCCTCGACATCCTGCTCTGGGCGCAGCGGTCCGGACGCGTGGACGACAGCCCACACCCGCAGGCCTATCGCGAACGCTATGCGGCGCTTACCCAGTACAGCCCCGTCTTCAAACCCGCGCTGCAAGCCATTCGAGGCTGTCTCAAAACCCGGGTTTTCGTGTGACGGCCGGACGAGTGCAATATGATTGCTCTACTCCGTGGAGTTTTTCGAAAAAGTCGTTGGCGCCGCCGCGAGCGTGGGTATTGGTTTCGGTGTGACTCACATTGACGCTGATTTCGATCAACTTCACATCTTACCTCCCAGCATCGAGGACTGGGTCGGCCCGACTCACCCGGCGCGATTCATTCGTTGCTTTGTCGAATCCCTCGATTTGATGGATCTCGGCATTGAAGTGCGGGACTTCGGGACCGCTGGCCGTCCACCCTTCGCCCCGGCCCTGCTTCTGCGACTCTGGCTCTACGGCTATTTCAAGAAGATCCGCAGCTCGCGTAAGTTGGAGGAGGCATGCCGAAACGACTTGGGCTTTATCTGGCTATGCGGCAATCAGGTGCCCGACCACAACACGCTCTGGCGGTTTTGGAGTCAACATCAGAAAGCTATTCGCAACCTGTTCAAGCAAAGCGTGACGACAAGCTGCGAGATGGGGCTCGTAGGGCTGACCTTACAAGCAGTCGACGGAACGAAGATTCAGGCGGCCGCTCATGCCGGGAAGAAGTACGACAAGGAGGACCTGGCCAAGCGAATTGAGCGGCTTGACGAACAAATCAAGGTTTTGGAGGAGGAGATCGAGCGCTCCCAGGCCGGTGATGAGCAACCCTCCGCAGAGTTGCCAAAGGAACTTGAGAAGAAAGAGGTGCTTAAGAAAGCCATGCAAGAAGCGATCGAGACGCTCGACACCAACCCGACCGTAAAGCATATTCACCCGCTTGAACCTGAAGCGCGACGTGTGAAAGCCAACACAGGGGGAAAGCCCTTTGGATATAACGCCCAGGCCGTCGTTGATTCGGAGAATCAAATTGTGGTGGCCGCCGATGCTGTCAATGAGGCCACCGATTTGCGGCAACTAACGCCGATGTTGGATCAGGCTGCTGAGAACCTGGCCACTTATCAGCAAGAGCAAGAGAATGATGGCAAGCCGGCCAGCCAACCGGTTTCTCTCGGTGACGCCGGCTACCCGAGCGCTGAACAAATCGGCCTGGCAGAAGAGGCCGGCCATGAGGTGGTGATGCCTCTGCCTCCGCAATCAGTCAACAAGAAGGACGAAGAGTATCACGCATCGAACTTCGTCTATGACGCTGAGGCCGACGTGGTGACATGTCCCCAAGGCCAATCGCTCCCCTTCAGGCGTGAACGAGTCAAAGAAGGTGTTCCGGTGAGTGTCTATCGCGGCGCTCCGTCGACCTGCAAGAATTGCCCCGCCTTTGGAACATGCACGAAGGATCGCCACGGGCGGACCATCGACATCAGCCCCTGGAATGCGTCGGTGGAGAGGCACAAAGAGAAGATGAACAAGGAAGAAAACAAGGAGCTTCTCAAGCAACGGGCAGGAATCGTGGAGCCGGTATTCGGCCAGATCAAAAAGAACGGAGAGTTCTGGCGCTGGACATTCAAGGGATTGGAGAAAGTGAGGACGCAGTGGATGATGCTCTGTACGAGTTGGAACTTGAAAGTGATGTATCGGCACTGGATGGCCGCCCAGAACGCGCCAATCGACGGAACAGGAAAGCAAGCCAAAGCGGCCTGAAGTCGCGCTGGAGCCGAGGTAGCCGAGGTAGATGCGCTATTCGCGCCCTACCGCGTCGCGATAGACGAAGCTCGGTCGAGAGGGCACCGCGGAATTCCGCCGGAATGTGAGATCAACCATCATCGAAACTAAAATTCTCATATTTTGTGAGGCGGTCCTGGGCCATTTTGAGACGGCCTCATTCGCGACGCCCTCCTCGATGAAAGCCATGGTGCGGCCGCTTCCACTGAGCTGACTCAGCTGCTTTCCGTTCTCACCCGCTACGCCTCCGTGGGCGATTCCACGCGAGCCTTCATCGGCAACGTCGCCTCACCCACCAAGGAAATCGTCTTCTTGGATACGGAGACCTTTGTCGAGGAAGCCAAGGCCCTTCCTTCCGACGAGCGTCGGGTGATGGTTTCCGAGTTGAACGACTGCTGTCAGTACCTGCTCTACGAACCCGGGCAATTCCGGCGCCGCACCACACGCGTGGATCGCGAAATCGAAGACGGCGTGGAGGTCTCCCTTTTCGAGCTCGCGATTTCAACTGGTCACCATGCGCTCTTCACCGTGGACGACGATCCCGTGTTCGAGCGCGTCGACGTCACCCTACTGCGCCTCGTGCCCAGCGATCAGTTAGCCGCCACCATCGAACAACTCATCCACGACATCACCGAAGATTTCGCCGAGCATTCTTAACGCTCACCCCTTTTCCCCATGGCCCAAATCAAACAACTCGTCGACGAGTTCGGCATCATTTACGAAGCCCTCAAGAAGCTTCCCGACAACAAGCTCAAGTTAGAGTTTCTCGACTCCCTCGCCGAACTCGAAAACAACGAGTGCCACCGCCAGCAGAACTTTCCCAAGACCCGCCTGCACCGCGTGCGCGGCATCAAGCAAGCCATCTACCGCGCCGACATCAACAAGATCTCCGGCTGGCGCATCCATTTGCAGTACATCGATGGGAATATCGTGCTCAAGGACGTCATCGAAGGCAGCCGCCACGATGACGTCATCAAGGTGATCCGGACCAAGAAAGGCCGCTATCAGTAGTAAGAGCCAATCTTATTCGTGGTCACCCCATAGTTTCATAAATCGGGGCAAGAATCCCAAGAAAATAGTGGCAGGGCAGCGATTCCGTAAGACGGCGTCGGAAAGAGTCGTAATGGCCTGAATTGGTGGGTGTTGAGCGTGTTGAAGCTGGCGCTAGGAGGGCGAACAGTTTCGTGTGGCGGTTCTCGGGCGAATTTCGGAGGGCTCGAGCCGCGAAATGGATCCCCCTGTCGGCAATAGGCAACAGGAAGCCAGACCGCTCCGATGGCGGACGCGAACCCAAGGTTACCGAGAGCGCGGGGCGGGCGCTCCTCAGCCCGGAGCCGGTGGCGGCCACCATCGATCCTCTCGCATGGAGGCGGCGATTTGACGGGCAAAATAGATGGCCGTGTGTCCACGGCGTATCTCTGGCTTCAAGTTGCGCTTGTGGAAGCAGTGGAACACGGCGTGGGCCATGAACATGATCAGCCACAGAACGAGAATGGAATTGGGATGATGATGATAGCAATGACCGGAATGCCAGCGGGAGCAGAGTTCGTTAAAGCCTTCGTTTTCGACCTTCCAACGGTCGTGCCCGAAATGGAAGATGGTCTTGGCATCGGCCATTGAGCGGGGCATGGTCGTCGCCCACCACCAGTGGCTATCGATGGGAGTCTCGACCCAATCCCCAGCGACGCGCTCGCGACGGATGCCAGTCTCATGGGAATGAACAACGCGAAGAGGAGTGTGAATGGATTCAGTGCAGAAGCCCTCAGCCTCTTGTAAATGAACGTGCCGCGCGGGCTTGCCCGGTGCAGCCGGAGTCTCAAATGATTCTGGCTCTTGCTCCTCAAGGGGCAGGAGCGTGCGGGCTTCGGACAATAGCTCAGGCTGATTATCCTTGAGTACGGCAACAAGGTATTTGCCGTGGTCTTCAAGAAGATTGATCACGGAGGGACGCAGGTAGAGCGCATCGGCAGTGAGCACGTCAAAGCAGCGTGGGTGGTCCTTAAGGACGCGAGTTATCAGCCGTATAGCCGCAGCGACTTCGTCGTCTCCAGGATCTCCGTCTTCACCAGGCTCAAGCATTTCCACGTCGAGAAGCAATTGAAAATCCTCACAGATAATCTGAAACGCGATCAAGCGGTGGTAGAACTGTGTTTTGACCTCGTCTCCGACGGCGATCCGGCGTTGGAGACACTTTGGACAACAACGTTTGTAGCTACAGTGAGTTTCGTGACCATCGACGGCGGCAAGCATCCAACCGCGCTGTGGGGCAAGGATTTTGTTGCGTTTGAGGCAGAAGTAAATGTGTCCGAGACACCCTCGCACACTGTCAGGCTCGATGCGCTCGGAGACATACGCCAGTTCGTCGGCGCTGGGCAAACGGTGATTACCGAGCCAACGGGTCCAGCTGCTCTTGTTCCGGTGTTGCTCGAGTTCGTTGAAGCTTGGTAACCGGCAGCAGAACATGGCGAAGAATGCTGCCGGGAAAACTCGAGTGGGAATCTGTGGTTTGGGACGAGAGTCACGCACCCGCAGCCTCCACTGTTGGCGGAGGCTGAAAATCTTGTCCGCGTAAGTTAGTAGTCGCGTGAGAATGGTCGCTTCTTTTTTGGTGGAGAATTGCGCCCGGACTTGGCTTTGCCGGCTGATTTCTTACCGGTCTTGCCCTTCTTCTTGGCGGAGCTACTCGCCGCTCTGGCCTTGGTTTTTGCCTCCTCGAGTCGGAGGCGCCCCTGCTCGTCGAGGGCTTCCAGCAGAGCATTCGCCTTCTGGAAATCATCGATCCAGCGTCTCGCCTGAGCTTCCAACGGTCTGGGGACGTGCAGCATGGTGGTCTTGCCCTTGCGAGTCTGACCGATGGCCAAGGAGCGATGGCGCAAGGAGTCGTCGGAAGCGCAACGGCAAGTGGGCTTGCCGCATTTACGAGAGAGTTCGATGGGCGAGCCGTGAAGGAAGCCTTCGGCCTGGTCGAGGAGCTGGCGGAGGCGGCTGCGAATCTGGCGTTCGGTGGGGGGCAGGGAGTTTCTGCTTGGCATGAAGGTCGGCTCGTTCGGCGAACTGTAATATAAGACTATTACAGAAACAAGCTTAAAAAAGATGAAATAACGAATGCGAATTTGCCATGGAGTCAAAAATGGGCGCTGCCGATCCGAATTACCCAAAAATACAGGGCTTGAGCCGCCTCAGCCGCCTATCTTACGGAATCGCTGGTGGCAGGGGCCTTTGGGATAAGGTTAATTTGGAATCTACCAAAACACCAAACACTTCAACCCAAAAGCCACCTACAGTGAGAGTAGCACGACGTACGATTAATGCAAAGTCCAGAACGATTCCGGCGATCAAATTTGAAGATCAAGAACTGACATCTTTCGGCGGTCTCGTTATCTTTCAGAAGCTCTTTCAGGAATTGGATCTGGAGGGGAAGCTTCAGCAGTGCTTTGGTCCACTGGATCGGCGCATGTCCCGCTTCTACAAGTTCCACAAGGTTTTCATGTGTCTTATCGTGCATCTTATACTGGGCTACCGGATGCTTCGCGATTTGGACTACTACCGAGATGATCTCCTTGTACGACAGGTTTTGGGGATGCACCAATTGTCCAGTGTCCCAACGATGAGCCGGATGTTGGGAGAGGTCGATTGTCAAAGCCTTGAGAGGATGAGGGAGATGAATCATTTCGTTTGCCTGTCGCGACTTCAGGAGGAGGGAATCAAACGCATCACGCTTGATTTGGACGGAAGCGTGCAGAGCACGAGTCGCCATGCGGAAGGGACGGCTGTGGGATTTAACAAGGAGAAAAAAGGCGAGCGCAGTTATTATCCACTGCTCGCGACGATCGCTCAAACCGGACAAATCTTCGACTTCCTTCATCGAAGTGGCAACGTCCACGACTCCAATGGCGCGGTGGAATTTCTTTGCTCGTGAGTGGGAAGTTCTCAGACCGGTTTCTCTTTGCCTGGCGTGTCTGTCTGACTGCGTAATAGAGCGATCTTCGCCTTGGATAGTTCAATGCTCAGATCGATCAGTTCGGTGGTCAGTTTCTTGAATTTCTTGTACTCCTCTGTTTCTTTTCGTAGTCCCTTCACGTGGTCTGGCCAGACGTGTTCAGTCCGGCTCCTCATCTCATGCGTGTAGCTCAGTTGGTAATACACGCCGCGCTGGCGTTGTCGATCTCGGTATTGCTTGCTGATGCTCCCAGGCCGCATTGGCCCGATTGCAGCTAACTTTGCCGCAAGTTTCTGGACTCTTTTTTCAGTGATCTGATCTTTTTCATGGTCATTAGCTTATATATGCGAATGTCTAGGAAAATCAAATCATTTGTTATGGATCTCTGGATTTCTTGGTGGAATATCGTCTGTTTTCTGCGACCCGCTTTCTCGAGAGCCCGCACCTTTCTCTGGTTTCTGCTCGTCTTGGCCGCTTTCTCCGTGCGCAATGACCTCCTCGGGGTTTCCAGTTTCGTCCGCGCTCTCGGTTTGTCAGAACACTTCTATGAGCACTTACTCCATTTCTTCCACAGCAATGCCGTGAAGACGGACCGGCTTGCAGAACTTTGGTTCGCCATCGTGATCAAGCACTTCCCTGTCTACAAGATCGGTTGTCGCCCCGTCCTGGTTCTCGACGGCATCAAGAAGTCCAAGGAGGGCCGCAAGATGCCTGCGGTGAAGTATCTGCATCAACAGTCCGAGTCCAATTCCAAGCCTCACTTCATCATGAGCCATTCCTTTCAGGCCTTCGGCGTGCTCTGTCAGGTTGGCGGATACTTCTTCTGCGTTCCGGTCTGTGCACGCATTCACGAAGGTATCGTCACTTCAAACCGCGACAGGAGAACCTTGATCGACAAGGCCAACGAGATGCTCGCATCCGTCTGTAGAGGTCAGGAGTTCGTCTTGCTGGCCGACGCCTACTACGCCAACGGAAAGGTGATCCGGAGCACCAAGGGGCGTTCCGGTGTGCTGGTCACGAGGGTTCGACGCACGACAACCGGCTTTCGGCCTGCGGCAGTGCCACGCAAACGCAAACGCGGACGACCGAAAAAGTATGGCGCTGCGGTGAAGCTCCAGAATGTCTTTGGAACGGGCGGCTTCAGTTCCGTTCCCAGTCCCGTATATGGGGAGAGAAACATCTCTGTCCGGTTCAAGTCGGTGGATCTGTTGTGGAAGCCCGCCGGGGCGATGGTCCGCTTCATTCTCGTCGATCATCCCACGAGAGGGCGGATCATCCTCTTGTCTACCGACCTCACCATGGAAGCTCAGGAGATCATCTTGCTCTACAGTTTGCGTTTCAAGATCGAAGTCGCTTTCAAGCAAGCGGTGCATTCGGTCGGCTCATTCGGATACCATTTCTGGATGGCCGCTATGCGACCGCTCAAGCGTCGCAATGGTAACCAATACCTCCACCGGACTACCGAGAAATATCGCAGACAGGTGCAGAGAAAGATGCACGCATATCATGTGTTTGTGCAGACCGGCATGATCGCTCAGGGCATGTTACAGTACCTTGCCATGACATGTGACGGTCTGGTCTGGAAACACTTTGGAACCTGGATCCGAACCATCCGCCCAGACGTGCTGCCTTCGGAAATGATTGTCTCAGCCGCCTTGAAAAACACGCTGCCTGGATTTTTGCACCACGGCGGAAAAGGTTCAGCGTTCCGAAAATTCATCCTTGATAAAATAGACTTCACTCGCTCCGAAGGTTCACGCTTCGCCGCATGATGATCCAGTTACAGAACTTCTCACTCGCGAGTTCTTTGCTACTGCGTGGAAAAGATTCGCAAGGTGCTGCCTGATGTGCAGATCGAGTTGCGCGCCGACAGCGCGTTTTTCAGCGATCAGATGGTTTCAGAGGCAAAGACCCTTGGCCTGGAATATACGTTCTCGGCGCCTTTCGAGCGGCTCGTGGAACTCAAGGGCATCATCGAGAAGCGCCGTCGCTGGTCCCGAACCCGAGGCGGAGAGGGAAAAACTCATCACTTCGAAATCCGCTGGAAGCCAAAAAGTTGGGCGCGCAAAGCGCGCATTTTGTGCATTCGAACCATGAGGCGCACTCAGCGCAAAGGACCGCTCCAACTGGATCTTTTCGAACCAGTCGAGGAGAACTATGAATACGAGGCGATCATCACCAACAAGACAAACACGGCCGCTCATGTGGTGAAATTTCATGAAGGGCGTGGCTCTCAGGAGAAGATTTTTGGCGAAGCCAAGAGCCAGGCCCAGATGGACTATATTCCGGCCAAGCGACGTACCGCCAACGAAGCTTTCCTTTTGGCCAGTATCCTCACCCACAATCTCACACGCGAAATGCAGATGCGATCTGCGGAGCGGTCACGCAAATCGTCCCCCAAAAGGGCTGCGGAGTGGATCTTTGAAGGACTCGGCACGATTCGCCGCAAAATCATCCAGCGTGCCGGACGTCTGACTCGCCCTCGAGGTCGACTCACATTGACACTCGGAGACAATCAGGCCGTCGAAGAAGAAATCGCCTACTACATGATGGCCTGACTGGCCATTTTATGAAACGCTGGGGGTCATTCGTGCTCATTCGTGCTCATTCGTGCTCATTCGTGCTCATTCGTGCTCATTCGTGTTAAAAAACCAGACAGTCTCACACCCGCTTCGCTCAAGACACGAAGCTCTTTGTAGCGGAAGCGGTAACGCTTCCCATGAGGAACGCTCACGCGTCCCCCTACAATAACTCACTCTGTAGCGGAACATCTGAGGTGGTCCGTCAACGGATTTGGAGGACTTTCTGACCGCATTCTTCACAGTCTACGCTGCCTTTTGATTACTCATTGGCCCCAGCGCCTCCCTTCGCTTTACATAGCGCGCATCGTCGTAGGGCGTTCGGTCTCGCCAGCAGGCGTGCATGATCCTTTGCCATTTGAATGCCAAGCTCCTATACGCCGTACTCCGCCGGCGCCCTTTCCTTAGGAACTGCGCAAAAATAAGGTGAACATTTACTTCGAGAGTTTGATTGTGTAATTCCATGAGCCGTGTGTTTCGTGCCTTTCCAGTTTTACGGCGGCCAGTTCCTCGTCCGTCACTTTGATCCCCGTCTCGTAGCTTTTGGTATCGAGCCTGGCCCTGACCTTCAGGCCTCCCTTCGTCGTTGTGCTTCCAATCAACTCGACGATCGTCTGCAGGGTTGCCAGTGGCTCGCCTTGCCAGTTCTGGGTGATGTAGCTGAAGAGACGGTGCTCGATCTTGTTCCACTTGCTTGTCCCCGGCGGGAAGTGGCAGACGACCAACTTCAGCCCGGTCTCGTTCGCCAACTCCTGGAGCGAAAGCTTCCAAAGCCGCGAGCGGTGGCTGTTGCTCCCACCGCCATCGGCGGTGATTAGCAGCCGACGGGCGTGGGGGAACCGCGCAGAGCCCATTTCCGTCCACCACAACAGGATGCTGCGGGTCGCGAATTGGGCCGTATCATGGTCGATTCCGACGCTAACTCAGCCCTGGTTGTTGAGCATATCGTAAACGCCGTAGGGGATTGCCTTGCCCAGGTCCTTGTCCTTGAAGTCATGCACGCGGACTTGCTCAGGGTTGTCTTTCGGCCTCCACTGCCTCCCGGCGTTCTTGAAATCGCCCACCAACTCCTTCTTCTTGGTGTCCACTGAGATTGCTGGCTGGCCGCAATGTTGGAAGCGACGCACCTGATCGTTGATGTATTCGAACTGCCTGTTGCGGTCCGGGTGCTGTGCCTCTTCGCGGGTCTTGCGATTTGCCAGCAGACTATAGCCGGCCTTGCGCAGCAACGCGGCAACAGTACGCGCACCGACCGGGTGGTTCTGAGATGTGAGTTCCCTGGCAAGCCTCTGAGTGCTCTTCAATGTCCAGCGCAGTCGCCTCTACTGAGAGGATCAACTAGCCGCTCAAGAGCCCCAAGCAGTTCCGGATCGGTCTCGGTCACCGGCTTGCGCCCGCCCCCAAGCCGACGGATGCGTCCGTCGGCTTCGGGTGCCGTGTAGTCGCCGCGCCGTAACTGCTTGATGCCCTCAGTGATCGTCGTCCGCGACATCGATGTCGCAAGAGAAACTGCGGATACGCCGCCCCAACCCAATTCCATGGCCTCCGCCGCCGCCCAACACCTCCGAGCCCGCTCGTCCATGAGGTGGCTCAGGGAATCGAACTTCCGGCGAATGCTTTCGACAACGGAACTGTCAGGCATGGCACTGACAATAACATAGAAATAAGGTTGAGAAACCTTAAATTGTTCATTTTATTTTTGCGCCATTCCTTACTTGTTCCTCTACATATTCTTTCGCCCACTGACAATGGTGGGTCGAATGCTTCGCGTATTCCCAAAAGCTCTGATGCAAGAACAAGGGGCGGTGATATCGCCTGAAGACCGTCTCTCGTGAGAAATGACCGGAAGTTGTGGATGAGGGCGGTCGGGGCATCATGAAGAGTTCAACCATTACCAAACAACTGAACTCCAATGAAAACCACCAACCACCCTACCGAATCAGCATCTATCCTTCGCCAGGAAGGAGCAAGCACCGTCTGCCAGAACGCCCTTGAGGCCACCCTGCGACAAGGAGCCCAAGTGCTTCTTCAGGCCGCCATCGACAACGAAGTCTCCGACTACATTCAAGCCCATCAACATCAGCGTGATGACCAGGGTCATCGCCAAGTCGTTCGCAACGGCCATCTTCCTCAGCGACAACTTCAGACTGGAATAGGAAACGTTTCTGTTCGGCAGCCCAGGATCAATGATCACCGATCAGGCCACCGATTCACGAGCGCCATCCTCCCGCCTTACCTCCGCCGAGTCGCTTCGCTGGACAACCTCATCCCAGCACTCTACCTGCGAGGAATCTCAACCTCCGAGATGAGTCGAGCCTTAGAGCCGATCCTCGGTGAGAACGCATCGGGACTTTCTGCGACCAATGTCGTTCGACGAGGAAGAGCAATGGGAGAAAGAACGCGAGCAATGGAGCAAGCGTGACCTCAGCGACAAGGAATACGTCTATCTCTGGGCCGATGGGATCTACTTCCATGTCAGGCTCAATGACGACCGCCCGTGTGTTCTCGTCATTGTCGGCTCCTTACCCGATGGAACCAAGGAATTGGTAGCCATCAGCGATGGAGAACGAGAGAGCAAACTGTCCTGGAAAAATGTGCTCAGAGATCTCGAGAAACGAGGATTGAAGATCCCCCCGAAATTGAGTATCGCCGATGGAGCTCTCGGGTTCTGGAGTGCCTTGGAAGAGGAGTACCCGACAAGCAAACAGCAACGATGTTGGGTGCACAAGACAGCCAACATCCTCGACAAGCTGCCGAAGAAAGTGCAGCCCCTTGCCAAGGAACGCATCCATGAGATCTACATGGCGGAAACAAAGAAGGCCGCCTTGGAGGCCTATGACGAGTTCTTCACGCTCTACGAAGCCAAGTATCCGAAAGCGTGCGCCTGCCTGAAGAAAGACAAGGACACGTTACTGACCTTCTACGACTTTCCAGCAGAACACTGGAGACACATCCGGACGACAAATCCGATAGAGTCGACGTTTGCCACGGTACGCCATCGAACTCGACAAACCAAAGGATGTGGATCGAGGAAAGCAACCCTTTCAATGGTCTACAAGCTCGGGCTGGAAGCCGGGAAAGGCTGGCGTCGACTCAACGGGTATCGTCAACTTGACAAAGTCGTGCAAGGAATCATCTTCGTGGACGGCATCGAGCAGCAAGCCGCTGCCTAACCCATCATCGAACTTCGAATGGTGTTCCGGTAGCTGCCCTCATCCACAACTTCCGGTCATTTCTCCTGCGTGAGTTCCTCAAAGGAGTGAGCGCGCAGGCATTGGAGAGCCTGGAAGAATCTGGAGAAGAGGAGCTGCTGGCCTTTCACCGCCTGAGTCTACCCAACACGCTCAACACCACCTTTCTCAGCACCAACAACATTGAGAATGCCTTCCGCAATACTCGCCGGAAGATTGGCCGGGTGACGCGCTGGCTGGAAGAAACGAACCAGGCTTCGAAATGGCTGGCTTACGCGCTAACGAAGGCAGAGGCGGGTTTCCGGCGGATCAAAGGCTTCCAGGAAATGGGAAAGCTCCACGCAGCCTTGAAGCGGGAAAAAGTCAGCGCCTGACGGCGGACCTCTGGAAAGGTTTTCAAGGCATGGGTTCCCTCAAAACGATGGACATCGAAAAAGAGTTCTCAAAGAACAAGCGGGCAGGAGCCCATCGTCTCTCGGTCACGACTGAGTATCCCTCGGCGAGTTGCTCCTCGGCAGAGCTCGCTTCCGTTTTCTCAGCTGCCGTAACACTAACATGACCATCGGCACTTGTCCAGGAAAATGTCATGAAAAAAGTCGGTGAAAGCTAGTCTTTCTAATGCGATCAAACGGAATAAAACCATTTTACAAACTCTCGAATTAATCTAAGCTTAACCGAGCCGTCTTCCAAAGTTTAACAATCCCAGGGCAATCCCCAGGCTCCCCTGGTAGCGGGAGCTCTCGCCGGGGCGGCGATTGGAGGCATGGTCGGGCACTCGCATGAGAAAGCCTATCGCCGGGGTCATCACTACCGCAACGTGCGCCATTACGATCACAATGTGCGCCATTACGACCGCGGTTACTACAGTTACGGCCAGGGCCGTGGTGGTTACTCTCGCTACGTCGATCCGTATTGTTATTAGGCCTTCTTCCCCGAGAACGTGTGCCGTGGGACTATGGGCACGGCGATGGGATGGTGGGAGGTCGACACCAGTGCGGCCGGACGTTAGACTCCCCGGATGCGCGCCCTTGGGATCGACATTGGAACGACGACGATCAAGGGCGCGGTGCTGGATTTGGCATCGGGTGACGTGGGACCCCTGCGAGTCTCCCCCTTTCCCCGGGCGCTGAAGGGGCGGTTGCCGACTCGCCATGAGACGGCCTTCCCCGCCATTGTCGAGGCGGTCGATCGGGTGTTGGATCGGCTTTGCCGGGACGCACCCGAGGCTGCGGACCTCTTCTTGACCGGACAAATGCATGGCGTGGGGTTGTTCGATGCCGTGTCGGGAATGCAGCCGATCACCCCGTTCATCTCCTGGAAAGATGAACGCGTTCTCGAGCCCGTGCCCGGGCAGAACGACCGTTTCTTCGATCACTGTGATGGCATGCTCAGCGAGAAGGAGAGAATCGCTCTCGGCAACGAGACAAGGGCAGGGCAGGGTGCGCTCACCCTGGCGTGGTTGGAGAAGTATCAGCCGCCACCCGACGGGGCGGTGCCACTACCCATTGGGGAGGCGCTCATCGCCTGCTGGAGCGGCCTGCAGTCGGCCGTCGACGCGACATTTGCCGCTTCGCTGGGAGTTTTTGATCTGTTAGCGGGCCGGTGGGCGGATTCGGTGATCGAGAAATGGGGACTGAGTCGCTTCCGCTGGCCGGAAGTCGCGCCGGGTTCGGTCCCTGCCAACGTCGTGCGCAGGGGACGCGCGTTGCGGGTCTATCCGGCACTGGGTGATCACCAGGCCGCTCTTTTGGGTGTGGGCCTCAAATCGGAGGAGCTTTCGCTGAACGTCTCGACGGGAGCCCAGATCGCTGCGCTGTCGGAGGATTGGAAGCCGGGCCGGTATCAAACGAGACCGTATCCTGGTGGGGCTTTTCTGAACACCCTGAGCCATCTGCCGGCCGGGCAGATGCTCCGCTGGCTGCTGGATCTTCTCACCGAGATCCCGGGCTCGTCGAATGATCCGACCGATCGCGTCTGGGATTACATCGATGCGGAGGCTTCGCGCGTTGCGGAAACTGGCTTGCGGGTCGATCTTTCCTTCTCGGAATGCCTGACTGGATCCACGGGCTGTATCGAGGGATTGACGGGTGGAAACATGCGGGTCGGGCAACTTTTCCGGGCGGCTTTCCATAGCATGGCCGCCAATTTTCGCCGTTTCGCCGGGCAACTGGATCCGGGCTTGCCCTGGGAGCGGGTGGCCGTCTCGGGGAGTTTGATCCGGCGTTTCCAAACCCTGCGTGAAGAGGTCGAGCGTGCTTTTGGCCTGCCTCTGCGCCTCGTTGAAGCGGAGCGGGGAGAAGAAACGCTCGAGGGCTTGTATCGCTGGGCCGCGCGACGCCTGGATGGATGACCCGATCCGTTCCGATCCGCTTTCGGGCCAACGCTGGTGGGTCAGGGGGCCCCATGAAGGGTTTCGAAACTGCAGAACACTTTGGAATCCCGGGGCGGCTCACTGGCCTGTTCAGCGGATCGAGAGAGGAGTGCCGATTGACACTGTTCCCAGAATTCATCGGGAGTTTTGACTCGGCGAATGACGTGCTCGAATGCGTCGCCGGCGCCGATTCCCTGGGCGATGAAGATCATGTATTTCTTCATCTTTTGAACGTGCTTGCGTTCGTCGAAGCGCGTTGGGCTGGTGGTCTGCTGATAGAGCGACTGAACGTAGTGATAGAGATTTTCCAGGGAGGGAGGCGAGGGAGCCTGGCCCCGCCAGTGATCCCGCAACTGTTGAAACAGCCAGGGATTGCGAATGGCACCCCGGCCGATCATCAGTCCGGCCGCTCCCGTTCGACGCAGCAAGGCCAGGCCTGTGGCGACGGAAACCACATTGCCGTTGGCGAAGACGGGGCAGGTCAGGCGTTCGACCGCGGCGCGGATCCACTCCGGGTGGATGGGAGTTCGATAGCCTTCTTGGACGGTACGACCGTGGACGCTCAGCGCGTCGAGGTGGTGCCGTGTGAAGAGTTCCAGGAGTGCCTCAAACTCTTCGGGTTTGTGAAAGCCCAGGCGGGTCTTCACGGTGAACCGTCCCGAGATCGCCTCCCTCAGCCGACCCAGGATGGCGTCCAGATGATCGCGGTTTCGCAGAAGTCCGCCGCCAGCGTCTTTGCGGCAGACAATGGGCGCCGGACACCCCAAATTGAGATCGATGGCGGCGACGTGGTGCTTCTCAAGCGCTCGGGCGGTGCGGACCAGGTCGGGAATGGACTGCCCGATCATCTGAGCGGAGATCGGCTTTCCGGTGGGGTTTCCGTCGATCGAGCGCAAGATCGCCCTGTCCAGATGGGACTCTGAGTGGACGCGAAAATACTCGGTGATGTAGAGGTCGGGGCCACCGCCAAAGCGGTCGAGGACGCGCATGAAGGGCAGGTCGGTGATGTCCTGCATCGGGGCGAGCAGGAGAGCGGGGCGATCATGGGGAATCAAATCGCGCATGGACGGACGCCTTGCCGGAGTTCAAGCGAGAGGCACTTCTTGGTATTGGAGGGCCCATTCGCGCATGTAGCGCACGCGTTGGGGCTCGATCCGATAGACGATGAGTTCGGGATTGTCGGGCGTGCCCAAGTATTTGCGGAGCAGTGCATTCTCTGCCCAGATCTGCTTGAGGACGGCGGAATCGGATTCTTCCAGGGCTCGCCCGGTGACGCGGACCTGATCGTGGTTGGGAGCGAAATAGCACAACTCGACTTTCGGGTTGGCGGCGATCTGGCGGGTCTTGTCGTAGGAACGCAGATTGGCGACGTGGACGACGAAACGCTCGGTCTTCACGGGCGAGACCGGGCGCAGGCAGGCTTGGTCGCCGTCGGTGGTGGCGAGAAGGGGGAACTTGGCGGCGGCCATCGTTTCCTGGGCAAGGCTCACGAGTTCGGCTCCAGTGGGTGGGGGAGATTGGGCGTGGGAGGACATCGATCTTGCGGCATCTTGAGGCGTCGGAGAGGGTGAGGCAATGGGGCGTTTTCTGATCCTGGTGCTTTTCCTGGGAGCTGTTGTGCTCGTCCCGTTTGTGATTTGGGGCGAGGGCATGGAGGCGATGTGGACGGCGGCCCGTCTGGAAGGCTTTGGGAAATGGGCCTGGCTGGTGGGCTTGGTCTTGCTGGTGGGAGACCTGGTCGTTCCCTTGCCCTCCACGGTGGTGATGAGTGCTCTGGGTTATGTGTATGGGCCGATTTGGGGGGGTGCCCTGGCCTTCTTGGGATCTCTTGGCAGTGCCGCGATGGGCTATTCACTGTGTCGATGGATGGGGCGGCCGATGGCCGAGAAACTGGCGGGCGAAGCCGGTCTGCGCGAAGGGGAGGAACTCTTTCGGCGTTCGGGTCCCTGGCTGGTGGCGCTCTCTCGCTGGTTGCCGGTTCTGGCCGAGGTGGTGGCTTGTCTGGCGGGGATGGCCCGGATGTCTCGGCGCCGATTCTTTTTCGCCGCGGCCTGTGGCTGCCTTCCTCTGGCCTTTGCCTTCGCGGCGGTGGGCCACTTGGGAGAGCGCACGCCGTGGCTGGCCTTGGGGGTGAGCGCCTTGGCTCCCCCGCTCCTCTGGGCCTGGGTTGGCCGCTGGATGATCTCTCCCTCCCAGACGCGTTGAGGGCGAGGGCGGATCCCTGGAGGAACGGGATTCCGCGTTGACTTTGCCCGATCGGGTTGAATGATCGACCGGTCTGGAACCCCTTGAGACTGCGCAAAGAGCTATGAAAATGCCGGCCACCAAATACGCACGCACGTTCCCCCGCGCGGGGCGGTTGATGCGGATCATGTTTCTCAGTTTGGTCTTGTGGACATGCATCTTCGTTTTGCCCGTTCTGCTCTTCCGGATGGTCTTCGAAGAAGAGCCCGATGCCCAAAAGATTTGGGCATTGGCTGCGCTTGGGTGTTTGCTACTGGGCGCCCTGTCTCGGCTGCTCATCTACTTCCTCGGCACCAAGGTCCGTTGTCCCCTGTGTCAGGGAGCGATTTTTCAGACCGCTCGTTGCCGGATGAACAACAACGCCAGGAAACACCTCTTCTTCTCCTACTCGACGTCGATGATCCTGGACATGTTCACGTTCCGCCGGTTCGTCTGCAAGTATTGCGGCACGCCCTTCCGTTTGCGGAAGTAGGCTTGTCGGGGCTCGTGCCGTTCGGTAGGGGATGCGCTTCGACGAGCTTCAGTACGATTTCGCGAAAACGAGGCGCCGGGAACTGAGCTGGCCGGTGTAGAAGCACGTTCCCTCTTCTTCGGCGAAGCGTTCGTCGAAGGGAATGCAGCGAATGGTGACTTGCAGATCTTTCTTCAGCTGATCTTCGTCCTCGTTGCTGCCTGCCCAATGCGCGAGGGCAAACCCGCCCCTGGAAGCGGGGTCCTGGAAGAAATCGTAGAAGGCTTCTTTCGTCTCGACCGGGACCGTGTGTTCGTCGCGAAAGGCTTTGGCGCGCTCGAACAAGCCGTCCTGGATCTCTTGCAGCGTGGAGGTGGCGGCGGCGATGAATTCGCTCGTCGGCAGGAAAACCTTCTCCCGCAGGCTTCGATCGCGGCGAGCCACGGCGATGGTCCCTTTCTCGAGATCGCGGGGACCGAGTTCAATGCGGATGGGCAAGCCCTTTTTGATCCACTCCCAATTCTTCACCCCGCCATTGAGATCGCGGTCGTCCACCCGGACGCTCAGGGGATCGCCGTGGAAGGCTTTGGAACGCAAGGCCTCCGCCAATTCCTGGACGGCTCGGGTGACCGCCTCTCGATGCTCCTCTTTGGGGACGATCGGAACGATGACGATGTGAGTGGGGGCGACGCGTGGTGGCAGGATCAAGCCGTCGTCGTCGGCATGGGCCATGATGACGGTCCCGATCATCCGGGTGGAAACGCCCCAGCTGGTTGTCCAGACGTGTTCCAGATCACCGTTGCGGCCTTGAAACTGGATGTTGGATGCCCTGGCGAAGTTCTGACCGAGAAAGTGGGAGGTGCCGGCCTGGATGGCCTTGCGATCTTGGACCATGGCCTCGACGCAAAGGGTGTCGACCGCGCCGGGGAAACGCTCGTTCTCGGTCTTCCGGCCCCGTAGGACCGGGAGTGCCAGGTGTTCTTCCATGAAGGTCGCGTAGACATTGAGCATGCGATTGGTCTCTTCGATGGCCTCCTCTTTCGTCTCGTGGGCGGTATGACCTTCTTGCCAGAGAAACTCTGCGGTGCGGAGAAAGAGGCGGGGACGCATTTCCCAGCGCATCACGTTGGCCCATTGATTGATCAGGAGCGGAAGATCACGGTAGGACTCGACCCAGCGGGAGAAAGCGGTGCCGATGATCGTCTCCGAGGTGGGCCGGATGATCAAGGGTTCTGTCAGCTCGCCGGCGGGCACGAGACGCTGCTGACCGTCCGCGTCCGTTCGTGCTTCCAGACGATGATGGGTTACGACGGCACATTCGGTGGCGAAACCTTCGGCATGCTTGGCCTCTTCCTCCAGGTAACTGAGCGGGATGAGGAGGGGGAAATAGGCGTTCTCGTGGCCGGTGGCTTTGAACATCCGGTCCAGCTGCTGCTGCATGCGTTCCCAGACGCCGTAGCCCCAGGGTTTGATGACCATGCAGCCCCGGACTTCGGAGTTCTCCGCGAGGTCGGCGGCGCGGACGACCTGTTGATACCACTGCGGAAAATCCTGTTCACGCGTGGGCTGGATCGCCGTTTTGGCGGGCTGCTTCGGGTTCGCCATCCTAGCTGGCTAGCACGTTTCGAGAAAAGCTCGATAGAATTCCACCCCTTTTTCCAGGTCCTCGATGGCGATCCATTCGTCCTCCGTGTGGGCCTGATCAATGGAACCAGGCCCGGCGGCGACCGAGGGGATGCCGCCGGCCGCGAGATGGGCGGCGTCGCAGAACCAGGGGGCGCCCACCTTCTTTCCGCTTCCGGCATCGGCGAGCGTCTGAACCAGGGGAAGGTCCGGGTCGGTGGCGAGGGGGGCCAATTGCAGGTGCAGAAGAATCTCGATGTCCGGGGGGAGGTGATCCCTCAGGAGATCAGGGAATCCGCGCTCGGCGAGGGCGGGCGTGATCCTGGCATCGCACTGCGCGGCTGCGCGGTCGGGAACGATGTTGGGTTGGCTGCCGCCCGTGCACTGGCCGATGTTCAATGTGGGCGCTCCGAGGACGGGATCGGCGAAGGTTTTCAGCACTGGCGGTAGGCTCCTGTCGAGGTGATCGAGTGCTCGGGCGAGCTTGAGAATCGCGTTTTCTCCAAGCTCGGGGCGGGAGCCGTGAGCCGATCGCCCGCGAGCGACCAGTTCGAACCAGCTTGTCCCTTTGTGAGTGTAGACGACGTCCAGGCTGGTGGGCTCCCCGATCACGGCGAAGTCGTAGCCGGGATGGTGTTTGGCGAAGTGCTGCGAGCCTGGCTGACCGTGTTCTTCGCCCATGAAGGCGACGAAGGAGACCTGGACTCCCAGGTCGCGGAGGTTTGGCCCGAGTTCGCGCAGGGCCCAGAGCATCGCCGCCATGGTGCCCTTGGTGTCACTGGCGCCGCGCCCCCAGATCCGCCCCTCTCGGATTTCCGCGGCGAAGGGATCGATGGTCATGCCCTTGATGGAGACGGTGTCGACGTGTGGGCCCAACAGGATCCGAGGATTGCCGGGTTTCGCCGTGGGGAAGATGGCGATGACGTTGGGGCGGTCCGGGGCGACTTCGTCCAGTGAGACCTCGGCTCCCAGCTCCCGCAGGTAATCGGCCAGCCACTGGGCGCATCGTCCCTCGCCGAGGTAGGCGGCCGACTCCGGATCGCGTGCGATCGGATTGATGCTGGGGAGGCGAATGAGCGTTTGCAACAGCTTGGAAACGGAGTTTGGCGAAGCCATGCGGCACCCTCCGCGAGAAGTCTTGGCAAGCAACTGCGGCCGTGGTTAATTGAGGAAAAACCGTTGACAACAAAGTCCCTGGATCGGTAGATCGTGCGGACTGACATCCGAGGAATTTTTTTTAAACGCCCAACCCATTGATAGAAATGAGTGACGACACACCGCAGCCACCCAAACCCCCGACTCCCCCGACTCCTCCCTCGCCCGGGGGATCGACTCCGCTGAAGAAGGAGACCGTGCGGATCACGGTGAAGCCTGATTCTGGGGGAGGCGCACCGGCCCCGAGTGCCCCCAGGCCGCCCGCGGCCGCCCCGTCGCCAGGGGCCCCCAAGCCTCCCGGTGCGGTGCCATCAGCGCCTCCCGGTGCGCCGGCCAAGAAGGCGGCGATGCCTCCGGCCAAGAAGGTGGCGGCGGCCAAGACCGCTCCCCTTCCGAAGGCCACCGTGAAGTTGCAGGCGGCACCAGCGATGCCTCAAGCACCCAGACTGGCCGGGGTCTCGGCGAATGTCGCGGACGAAGATGGCGGCGAGGAGAGCGGGCTCGTTCCCATCGCCATCATCTTGTTCATTGTCTCACTGGTCCTCTTGGGTTTGCAGGTGATGAACTACCTACAGGCCTAGTCCTAACTCTTAGCGATTGCCGAATCCAATCTCATGTTTCAAGCCTTACTCGTTTTCATCCTTGCGGTGGTGGTGCTTGCCCTGGAGCTGATGTCCAAGGGCGTGATCTAGCGCCAGGAAGCCGCTTCCCCTCATTTTTCGATTTGCATCGATCGCCATGCCGACCTTTAGGTAGGCATGGCTGATTCGATTGTGACCATCACTGCGGACAACTATGAGACTGAAGTGGTTCAGTCCGAGGTTCCCGTCCTTCTGGATTTTTGGGCGCCCTGGTGCGGACCCTGCCAGCAGCTCAATCCCGTGATCGAGGCGCTCGCCAAGGAAATCGGTGATTCTGCCAAGATTGGGAAAGTGAATGTCGATGACAATCGCGAATTGGCGATGAAATTGGGCGTCCGTGCGATGCCTACCCTGATTTTTTTCAAGGGTGGCGAGGAGAGCGAGCGGGTGACGGGCGTTCTGAATCAGGGGGCGATGGCCTCCAAACTTCAGGCACTCGCCTCCTGAGACCGTTCGGCGCGAAAGCCGGTCCGATTGACGGATGACGGATTTTCGTCCTTCGTCGGCGGGGTCAGCTGACGACGCTTCCGGGTGCCCGCCGGTGGTCGATCGCTTATCGCTTTCGTGAGGACTCGCTATCTGGCTCTGCCAGACCTTGAGAGCGCCCTCGCGCCCTCGCGGTTTTCTCTGGCCCTTGCCTCCAACTCTCTCAGCCTGGCTTCGAACTGTTTTTCGGAGGGGCCCTCGGCGAGCCGCGTGCCGCGGGTGTAGATTCTCGCCAGACCAGCGGCAATGAGACGCTGGGAAAGCCATTCCCGATCGGTGGCTCTTGCCTCCGGGAATCGAACCATGGCATGGCGCCGTTCACTCCCCATGACCGATTCATTGCGGGTGTGGATCTCGAAAGGCTCATCGCGCAGCCAGGAAAGTGTCGTCGCTCTGGCCTCCTCGCCGAGGGCCACGACTTCGTCCCGGCTCAGACCGGCGAAGTACTCCGCCTGGTAATCCAATCGTTTCGCGAAGCGGGTGCTCTTTTCGCAGGTATCGACGAAGTAGAGCCGGTAGACGGTCACCTCTTCTCCATGGCGAACTCGAAAGCTGTCGCCATCGTTCCCCGGATTTTCCTCCAGACGGGCTCCGGATAGAACATGAAACCCGCCTTCCATTCGGGAATCGGCCGGTGTCGCCAGTTGAGGCTGGGTGCGGTCCCAGAGAATCCAAATGAGTGCGAGGGCGAGAAGGACGAGCGTCGATTGGAGGGAGCCCCGCCGGCGGCCTCCGCCACGTCGACGACGCGTGGAAAGATGGGATGGGAGACCGCCGACCATGAAGATCATTTCTTCAACGGGTTCCTCTTGAATGCACTCAAAAAAAGAAGCCGCCCCTGAAGAAAGGGCGGCTTGCTTGAACAAAAGCGATCTCTCGCGATGGGAATCGAGCTGCGATACCTTCTAGATGGGTCTCGTCAGGATTGGGAGGAGACTTTCGCTCCCTTGTGTCCCAGGATGCGGACCGTGCGATTGAGCTGATCGAATTCGATGGGTTTCTTGATGACTGTCACCGGACCGCTCGAGAGAATCTTGCTCAGCACTTTGCTGTCCGGATAGCCCGTGATGATCACGATCGGCATGTCGGGATGCAGTTCCTTGAGCTTGGCGTAGAGTTTGTCGCCAGCGATGTCTGGAAGATTGAGATCGAGGAAGACGAGGTCAAATGATTGACGCTCCGCGAAACTCAGAGCCTCGGCGCCGGTGCCGACCACGATGCGCCCGAAGCCAGCCTTCTTGAGGAATTGTTTGAAGAGAGTTTGGAGCGCGGTGTCGTCGTCCACCACCAAGACGGTGGGCTGTCCGGACTCTTCATTCCGCAGAATGTCGCGGTCGAGAAGGCTGCGCTTGATCCGCCAGCGGCCACCGATCTGAATCGCTGGGAGCTGACCGCGCTGGACGAGGTAGTAGACGGTGGGAAGAGGAATCCGCAGATACTCGGCGGTCTCTTTCACGGTTAGGAGTTCAGGTCGGGTCTTGTTTGACATCTTATTTGATTCGCGTTTTTGCGATCAATCGCAAGGTTGATAGTATCTAGTGAGTATAGCAGAATCGATAATAATAGCAAGATCGATTTTCAAAAACGATCCGGTCTTTATGGATAAACAGGCGGTTACGGAATAAATCCATAATTTTGGAAGTAACGTGACTAATTATTCTCAAGGGTGACATGATTCCGCGAGAAGTATAAAAAAATGAGTCTCAGGCTGAGTGTTGGCAGTCGTCTGAATCGGGGACACCACAGGAAGACCGTCTAATTCTTTGAGAAACCGGCTTGCTCGATAAATTATGGCAAAGCCTCGCAAGCATCCCTCTTCGTTTCGCTGGCCGGTCCCTGCGACGTATCTGTAAATTATGATAAACTTCATCAAGTTGTCAAGAATATTTATTATCCTAAATATTTTTGCTCCTCTGACAATCCTTGCGCTTGCATTGGAGCCACGCCCGGAATCGGGCGTGATGGATCAGGCGAACGTCCTCTCCGAAGCGGTCGAGATGGCCCTGGCCGGTCAGCTTCGAGATGCCTGGGAAAAGCACCAGCTCGAGGTCTACGTGGCCACCTACCGGCTGGTCAAAGGCGAGACGGTCGCCGAGCGGGCCGCGCGTCTGCGAAACGCTTGGGCCAGGAACCTCTACGCCATTGTGCTCGTCTAATGACGGCTTGAGCCAGCTCTCGATGTGGGGACGCGCGACCTGGAACGGTTCGTCTCGGCCCAGCAGCTCACGGGAGTTTTTCAGCGTTCAGCCGCATCGGCCCGGCGTTATTTGGCGAGCGAGACCGCGGCGCGGCGCGAGCCCCGTCCGCAGGACACGATTCCTCTGACCGTCAAAGCTCTCCTACGGGATCCTGTGCTGACGGAACGCATGAGTCTTTCCGAACCGCTTCGCTTCACCCGGCCCATGGTCGTTCTCCTCGTCTTTTTTGCCTTGCTGGCGGTGGCGGCGGGTTTGGTGGTCGTGTGGATGGAGCGGCGGCAGGCGCTGGCGAAACGGGTTGCCGAGCGTCGCGCGCAGTTCCCCACCGCCCACGTGCCGCTTCGTCTGGGACTCCGTATTCGGGAGGACGCGGGGCGACGACGGCGAGTGACGGACGGACGCCGGGCGCGCACTTTGGCGAAAAACCTTCGTCGCGAGGGAATTTTTTCCGCTTCTCTCCGTAATGAAGGGTGGTGAAGGCGTGCTTGTTTTGGCCGATGCTGGCTGGCTGGCGGCGGTCTCATCCGGCCTCTGCGAGTGACGTGGCTGGGGCTAGTCATCCTCGGTCTCGGGAATCCCGCGTGGTCTCAATGGGTCATCAATGAGATCGATGCAGATCAGACGGGCGCCGATACGGCTGAGTTCATTGAACTGTTCGATGGTGGAGCTGGCGGCACCTCCCTGGATGGGATCGTGTTGGTTCTGGTCAACGGGGGTCGCGACAGCGTTTACCGGGTCATCGACCTCGAAGGTCAGGTGGCTTCGGAGGAGGGCTACTTCGTCGTGGGCAGTCCGGACGTTCCCAATGTGAACTGGATCCTCGATCCCGGACGAAGCGGGGCGATCCAGAATGGCCCGGATGGCGTGGCGCTCTATCGACGGGCTGCGGAGACGATCTTGCCGGGAAGCCCGGTGGATCGCGAGGGCTTGATCGATGCCCTGGTTTATGGGACCGACGATGCCGAGGATCGCGAATTGCTGGAGGTGCTGACACCGGGAGGGATTCAGGCGAACGACGACCCGGTGCATTCCCTCAGCCGTGTGCCCGACGGCGGGAAACCCCTGAGCCCAGATCGGTTTCAACGGATGATCCCGACGCCTGGGCTTCCCAATGTGCTGGATGAAAGCCTCAGCCTGTCCATCTCTCACAGCGAGGTGCGGGAGAGTGGTCCCGAGCCAGAGCTATCCGTGACCATCGCTCGCGACGGTTCCACGTCCGGGGAACTGATGGTGAGCCTGGTGATCGACGATCCCTCCGAATTGGCGGGACCCGAGATGATCGCTCTGGCTGCGGGGCAGAAAGAGCGGATCGTCCCCTTGATTCCTGTGGACGACCGATGGCCTGACGGCGATCAGCGTGTCCAGATCTTGGCCCAGGCGGTGGGTTTCCGTGAGGCTCAAGCGGAAATCCTGGTATTGGATGATGGCGAGGATCTCGTCGCAATGGTCGTCAACGAGGCTTATGTCGACGATCGTGAAGATGCCAATGGAGACGCGGAAGGCGAGGCGGACGGCCCTGGGTTCGATGAATTTGTGTAGTTGGTCAATGCGTCAAGTTTGTCCGTGGATCTGTCGGGCCACACCCTTCACGACGGCGTTGCCATGCGTCACGCCTTTCCCGAGGCCACCGTGGTGCCCCCGGGATGTGCGCTGGTCGTGATCGGAGGCGGCGCGTTGACGGAGGGACTCCATCCCGATTTTTTGGGGGGCCACGATTCAGTTGGCGAATGGCGCCAATGCATACGGGCTGGGTCTGAACAACTCGGGCGATCGGGTGAGTCTCCGGGATGGCGAGGGTCGGGAGGTGGCTGATTGGCACTTTGACAGGGAAACCGATGGAGATGCTGGAGGGGCCTCCTGGACGCGTCACCCCGAGTTGACGGGCACCTTTGTGGCTCACTGGGAGGCCGGTGAGACAAGTCTGCCCGCCCTCTTTTCTCCGGGTCTGGATGTCACGGGATCGCCGTTTTGCGAGCGCGCCCCCTCCCTTTCTCTCGTCTTTGAACCGCAGGAGATCTGGGAATCGGGCGATGCGGTGGTGTCGTCGACTCTGACCGTGACCCGAAAAGGACCGCTGGAGAAGGCCGTGAACGTGTGGCTGAGCGCCACCCCACGAGATCAGCTCCTGCTGCCAGCGGGGATTGAGATTCCGGCGGGAACGGCGATGGCTGCGGTTTCGGTTCAAGCGCGAGACGATCGTTGGGATGATGGGGACGTCCTGGTGTCCGTCGAGGCGACCACCGCCGATCATCTGAAATCGGAGGCGCAGATACTCGTGCGCGACGATGGCGACCCTCCGGTTGACTGGACCATCAACGAATTGGATGCCACGCAGGCGGGGGAGGATCTTCTGGAATCTGTGGAACTGTATGATGGTGGCTTGGGTCGGGTCCCGCTCGACGATTTGGTGCTTGTTTTCTTCAACGGCGCCACGGCGGAGTCCTACGACGCCCCATGATCTCTCGGGAAAGACGTCCGATGAGGACGGTTATTTTGTGATCGGCGATGCGGGCGTCGTTGACGGAGCCTGCGAAGTTCATGGATTCATCCTGCAGAATGGTCCAGATGCGGTCGCCTTGTACGAGGGACGGGCTTCCGAGTTTCCTCGCGGGACGCCTCCCCGGCGAGCGGGATTGATCGATGCCGTGGTCTACGGGACGGATGACCCTGAATCCGATGAACTGCTCGAGGTGCTGACTCCGGGTGGGGTTCAGGTCAACGAGAGCGCCATTTCTTAGGATGGCCCGCTTTCGGTGGGGAGACCGATCGCGTTCGATGCGCAGGGGGAGGCGGCGGTATTTCGGAAGCTGGAGCCGACTCCGGGAGGGCCTAACAGACTCCTGGACTTGCCTTCGCCTTACTGGGCCTGGGCTGAGGGGCAAGCCGGAGTGGGAAAACCGGATGAAGATACGGACGGAGATGGTCGAAGCAACGCCCTGGAGTACTTGTTGGGAACGTCTCCGCTGGAGCGGCAAACCGATCCACCGTGGACGTTCGCGTTGCCTGGGTTCAAGGATGCCGTGGTGATCGAGTTTGAACTGCCGGGCGTGGTCCCAGAGGGGGTTGATTTCGGGTTTGAGCAATCGTCGGATTTGGTCCACTGGAGGGCGCTCGAACCGACCGAAACGCGTCACGCGGATGGCGTTCTCTCTGCCGGCTTCAGCGAGTTCTTGACGGGGGCACCGTCATCGTTCATGCGGATGGTGATCCACGTCCACCCTTGAGCTGAATGCCTCCCGCCAAGAAAAAACGAGCGCCGCGAAAGAAGGCGGAGAATCTTTTCATCTACGTGGGGACCGATGGCGGGCGCGTGCGCCAGGCGGCCCACGACTGCTTCACGGAGAAGAGTCGAGGGCTGGATGAGTTTGGCGCGGAGATCATTGATGGGACCTCGGAGAATTCCGAGGACGCCAGGCGGCTGGTGGGGCGGACGCTGGAAGCCTTGCAGACTTTGCCGTTCTTTGGCGGAGACAAGGTGGTTTGGCTCAAAGGCGCCAATTTCATGGGCGACAGCGTGACCGGCAACTCGAAGACCACGCAGTCGGCCTTGGAAGGCTTGCTGCGCGTACTCTTGCCGGGGCTGCCCCGGGAGGTCACGTTCATCTTGAGTGCCACGGCGATCGATAAGCGCCGTACCTTTTACAAGCAGTTGAGCGCCCTGGCTCCCATCGAGGTTTTCAACAAGCCGGACATTTCTCGAGATGGATGGGAACGGGAAGTGATGGCCTATGTGCGTTCTGAGGCGGACAAGCGGAATCTGTTCTTCAGGCCCGGTGCCCTCGAACTTTTCACCATGCTGACCGGAGTGGAGACCCAACAAGTGGACCTGGAACTGGAGAAGCTGGATATCTACCTGGGCAATCGCCGGGAGGTGGAAATCGAGGACATTCGCCAGATCGTGTCTCTGAGCCGTGGAGGCGTGATTTTTGAAATTGGCAATGCCCTGGGACGACGGGAATTGCCGCGTGTGCTTGAGCTGATCAATCACCTTCTCTACCGAGGGGAGACCGCGGTAGGTATTTTGTTAGGCTCGATCGTTCCCCATTTACGTCGTTTGTTGCTCGCCAAGGACCTCATGCAGCGCTTCAGGATTCGAGCCAACCGTTATCAGGACTTCAACGCGGCTCTCGCGAAGCTGCCTGCCCGTGAGGTGGCCCATCTTCCCATGAAAAAGGATGGGACGCCCAATGCCTATCCACTCTTTCTTGCCGCCAACCAAGCGTCCAACTTTGGAATGGAAGAACTTCGCGAGGGATTGGAAGCCTGCCTCGAGGCGAATCGACGTCTGGTCACCACCACGCTGGATCCGAAAGTCGTTCTCGCTCAACTGGTGATCAAACTGCTCTCCGGCCAGCGCAAGAAACGGCGGGCGGCCAGAGCCTGAGGGCGATCGAAGTTTGAGCGCCAACTCCGCTCGCCACTTCTCCAGATCGGGGTCCAATGACCTTCCAGTGAGACGCAGGGCCTGCGGCGACATGAATGAGGAACCGTGATTTCGAGATCTCATGGGTCCCCGCGCGACGTGAGACACTCCGCTGCGCAGGGTCAAACGCGACGTCACGGTGAGGGAGGCCCTTGCCCTGGTCAACGACAATTAAAACTCCCCATCTGGTGACAACTATAATTCCCCACCCTAGTGGGCGCTGTATTTTTAACGGAATGTGGCGCTGACCTGCCCAACGGTTCTCGATCTACGGGGCTCCTTCCTTGCCGGTGCGCCTCGGTGAGGGGGGCGAAAGGGGAAGGGGGTGCACCCCAACCCTCCCGATACCAGCGCCAGCCGAACCCGTCGCCTCTTCGGGGAACCCGGAAGATCTCGCAGGCGTCCGAGGAAAACGCTGGTCATGGGGATCCCCCTGGTAGCCTTGCCGAGGCGGCAGGCGGCTCCCCTCCACCCCCGGCCGTCTTGTCCCGGGGGGGTCCAGGGGGATCGGGGCCCATGATCCAGCGTTCCCGCAAGGGCGCCGAGGACAGCTTCCGGCCCTGCTTGCACTCTCGGGCGCCACCTCGCGGGAGGTTCGCGGAATCGTGTGCCTTTGATTTGCGGCGCCAGCGACATCGCCCGTCACAGCGCCGCCTTTTCGCTTTTCTCTCCTTTCGTCGCCCGGTAACTCGAGCCACCGAACTCGAGCAGTACACTGTGATGCACCAATCGCTCCACTGCCGCCATCGCCGTCATCGGATCGTGGAAGATCTGGTCCCACTCACTGAACATCCGATTTGAAGAGATCATCATGCTGCCTCTCTCGTATCTCTCCGCGAAGAACGTGAACAGCACCTCCATTTCCTCGCGTGTTTGCTTCACATATCCCAGGTCGTCGAGGATCACGACGTGGTAGCGGTCTAACTTTTTCAGCATTGCCTCGAGATTCAAGGAGGATTTGGCTGCTAACAATTGCTGGACGAGTTTGAATGTCGGGACAAACAGCACGCGATACTGATGACGGATAATCAGCTCGTGAGCCACGGCGCTCAGATAATGGGTCTTTCCTCGTCCCGGTAGTCCGAAAGCAATGACGTTCTCGCGTCTCTCCACGAAACCTCTGTCGATGAGTTGCTTGAGAGTTCTTCGAAGCTTCTGTGAGAGATTCGTCTCGTCGAGAGTCGCCAAAGTCTTGCCTTCGGGCAACTTCGCTCCTTTCAGCAAACGCTCGAGCTTGCGACCGTGGCGCACCTCCCATTCCACTCCGCAGAGGCGCCGCAGATACTCCGGGTAGTCCCAGCTCTCTCCACGCGCTCTCTCCGTGATCTCATCCAAGGCTGCTAGCATCGAAGTCAAACGAAAACTCCGTAATATTGGCGCCATCGACTTAAGCGTCACTTCTTGTTTCTGTGTCATTGTAACGGTAACGTTAGGCTTTGTCTTCGATGAGAAGATCATCGTAGGCGTTTAGATCCGCCTCCAGAGCGTCAATGCACAACGCTCGATGGCTCGTGCTCTCAGGGGTGCCGAGCTCACGGCGCGCCGCGTCCAGAGTCAGGGCCCCTTGCTGCATCAACCTCGCCACGACCTCTTCCACGCGTTTCTGCTGAGACTCCGGCAGCGCAAGGGCTAACAAACACAAATAATCGCGTTCGGCTCTCCCCTCGGAGAAGGCCGATTGGAAAGTGTCGTAGGCTTTCCTCCAGATCAGCGAGGGAAAGAACTGCTCGCGGTAGCGACGAAACGCGCCGGGCTTTCTTCGCAGGGCCTCCAGCAGGTGTCGCCAGTTGACGTAGGTGCCGCGGTCTCCGTAGCGCCTTTCGAGAATCTCCACCACCAATCGGCCGTCCAGAAGCTCGATTCGATCCTCATAGAGATGCGCTCGAAGCCGTGCGCCCGCCCATCTCGCCGGCACCGAATAGCCGATCTTGGCCACGCGAACCACTCCATCCTTGCTCACCCGGCAATCCGACACCTCGTACTCGGGCAGGGCATGACTCGGCAAGGCGTGCATCTATTCGAGGGCGAGTGCTTCGCGGCGATTGCCATTGCGTTCTTGGCAATTGCGAGCCAGGAAGGCCTGATAATGTTCCTCGCTCTCGAAGTCGCGGTGACCGCGCAGATCGAGACTGTCATTGAGGTAGGATCTCAAATGGCCGTGCGCGCTTTCGACGTCACCGTTCTCATGGGGTGAGCCAATGTTGGTTGTCGCCGCCTCCATGTCGTAATGCGCTAACAACAACGCATAGACCTCGTTAATGCCCCGCTGCCCCGCTGCCTCTTGCCTCGACGGAGTTGGTGAGTGGCCGTCGAGCTGTTATCCGTCTGACATATCGAAGTCGCTTTGCCTAACTGAAACAAGGTCGCCTGCAAGGTTCGCTTCAGGGAGAGAAACGATTCGCTGCGCGCCGGTATGGCCCACTCCCAGTTCGAGAACGGCAACACTGTGTGGCAGAGCAGATGCACGAAAGGCTCTCCGGCGATGGTGATCCCGAGGGACTTCCCTTCAAATCAATCCAACTGCAGCCGTTCTCCAGGGCGATGTTCTTGTGGAAAGTAGAGTTCCGGTGTCTCGCCGTGCTGCTGTCGCCATTGCTTGAGTCTTCTTTGGAGGGTCCGCAGCAGACCATCCTCGAAGCGCTCCGGATGGCGTCGCTGCAGTTCGGCAAGCAGGCGCACCGCCTTGATGTTCGGGCACTGCTTGAGTAGGCCCTCGATCTCTTTCCAGACGCCCTCGAAAGGATCCTCTCGCGTCCGCCATGTCCGGGGGCCGCGATGGCCTTGGGGCGGCCCTCCGTGGATACACTTGCGGGCTGTTTTTCGGTCGATGCCCGCCTTGCGGGCGCTTTCACTGAGATTGTCGGTCTCTCGGTAGACTTTCATCAATTGCCGGTACTGCACGGCGCTGATCATCGCCGTGCACCTCGCCCAGACACCCCAGCGCCGCCCCCCTAATGTGGGGAATCTTAGTTGTCGTTACCGGGGAATTCTAATTGTCGTTCTACAAGCGGTGGCCAAACCGGAGGATGTGGCCGAGGCCGTCCTCAGCCTTCTCGAAGGCTCGCGCTTGGTGACCGGCCAGACGCTGGTGGTCGATGGCGGCGCCCTGATTGGCGTGAACTGAGGCCCGTCCTCTCGTGACCGGGTGGAGTTCCCTGCGGGAACGGATGGAACAGGCGTCTCGCGTCTCCTCCCCCCGACGAATGAGGTGAGGTCGCTCCCGGAGAGCTCAGGCGACGACGGCGGCGCGATTGTCGAGGGCACCCGATTTCTCGAGAAAATAGTCGTAGCCGCTGGGATAGGAATGCAGTTCCCCGTCCTTCACGTGAATGACCTTGGTGGCGAGCTTGCGGATGAAGTGCACATCATGGGAGATGAAGACCAGGGTGCCCTCGTAGCGTTGGAGGGCAATGATGAGGGACTCGACGCTCAGGATGTCGAGGTGCGTCGTGGGCTCGTCCATGAGGAGAAGGTTGGGTGGATCGACGAGAAACTTGACGAGATTGAGACGGCTCTTTTCGCCACCGCTGAGGACCAAGGTCTTTTTGTAGATGTCCTCCTTGCGGAAGAGGAAGGAACCGAGAATGCCGCGGACTTGGTCTTCCCGGTACTCCGGAGGCGCGCATTTGAGGACCTCCTCGACCACGGTGTTTTTGGGGTCGAGTTGGGCGGAACGGTGCTGGGAAAAGTAACCGATCTTGGCGTTGTGTCCGAGCTTGCGTTCGCCCGCTTGAAATTCGAGTTCACCAGCCAAGATCTTGAGAAGGGTGGATTTGCCGGAGCCATTGGGCCCCACGAGGACCGTGCGATCGGCGCGCTCGACCGTCAGGTCGGCGTGTTTGTAGACGACGTGATCGCCGTAGGCCATCTGGACGCCTTCGATGGACACGGCGCGCTGGCCTCCGCGAGGCGGCTGCGGGAACTGAAAGGCGAAAGGCTTCTTGGGGCGCCTTGGCTTGGGAACCAGGTCCATCTTCTCGATTTGCTTGAGCTTGCTTTGCGCCTGGGCTGCTTTTGAGGCCACGGAGCGGAACTTGTTGGCGAAATCCTGGAGGGACTTGATCTCCTTCTGCTGGTTCTTGTAGGCGGTGTGTTGGCGTTGGAAGTTCTCCTCCCGCTGTCGCTCAAAATCCGAGTAATTGCCCCTGTAAGAGCGGATCACGGGGTTGTCGATTTCGTAGACCTTTTGCGTCAGCTCGTCGAGAAACTGGCGGTCGTGCGAGATGATCAGGACGGCTCCCGAGTAAGACTTCAAGTAGTCTTGGAACCAGAGGAGAGAGAGGAGATCGAGGTGGTTGGTCGGCTCATCTAGCATGAGCAAATCCGGCTCCATGGCAAGGAGACGGGCCAGATGGGCTCGCATGATCCAGCCGCCACTCATTTCTCTGGCCTTGCGGTCGAAGTCCTCCTCCTGGTAGCCCAGCCCGCGAAGCATTTTTTTCGCCTTGGCCTCGATCTGCGGATCGACCAGGGCGTCGTACTTGGCCTGGGTCTCAAGGTAGTCGCCCCCGTCCACGTTCCCCTCTTCCTCGAGAGCGCGCAGGCGGGTCTCGAGCTTCTGGATTTCGCCGGCGCGCCCGGTGGCGACCTCCAGGACGGTCTCGTCGGCGAGCGGCTCGCTCTCCTGCTCTAGAAAGCCGATCATGGTCCACTCATCCCGCTCCACCTTGCCGCGATCCGGCTCGTCTTTCTTCAGAATGATGTTGAAGAGGGTGGATTTTCCCGCGCCGTTCGGGCCGACGAGCGCCACGCGCTCGCCATAGTTTACCTGGATTTGGGCATCTTCGAAAAGGGTCCGTCCGCCGATGGACTTGGTGAGTTTGCGAATCGTAAGCATAGGAAGACGAGCAAGTTGTGCCTCGAGAGAGGGCGGAGATGGCCTGGCTCCTGGTCTCGGAAGGGCTGGGCGAGCGTGTAGATCCCGCTCCCGGCGCCGTTTGTCAAGGAAGGGCGCGAATGAGCAAATCCGGAAAGGCTTGGCAAGACAAAAAATGGCGTCTGGTGTTTTCACTCATGCGTTTCCTCCGAGAGAGGACGCTTTTTTTTCGATGAAACGGAGTTTGAAATCATGGTTGGGGAGCAAGGAGCGGCGAATCTCGCTTCGGGGCTCGGTGATGGGTGGGGTGACCGTGCTGGTTGCGGTGCTGTCGATGTTGGTGGCGGCGAAGGTGTTCCGGGGAACCGCTGATCTGGGGGACCGGAGCTCCTCGGATGAGCCGCTGCGCTGGCACGCTGCGGAACGCTCTCGCCTGGTGGTGAGCGTGAAGGAGGGAGGAACGCTCAAGCCCGTTTCCGAGACCACTCTGCGCAACGAGTTGTCGGGCGATTCGCGGATCGTCTATTTGGTGGAAGAGGGGACTCAAGTGCAGGAGGGAGATCTCTTGGTGGCCCTGGACGCCTCGGAATTGGAGGATCACCTGGATCGCAGAAAGCTGGCGCTTGAGAAACGTCAGGCGGCATTGACGGCGGCAGAGAGCCGTCTGGTGGTGGCGCAAAGCGATGCCGAGAGCGAAGTTTCGAAGGCCGCCCTAGCCGCAGAGTTTGCCCGCTTGGATCTGCAGAAATTCACGGAGTTGGAGCGAGAGACCCGTCTTCACGAAGCGGAGACCGAGGTGGAGATTGCCAGGCAACGCCATCGCATCTCGCAAGAACGTTTCGGTCACTCCGCGGCGCTTGCGGAGCAGGGTTGCGAGACGCGATCCACCTTGGAACGGGATCGTTTCACCATGAATGCGGACGCGGCGCGGTTGGAGCGCGCCCTGGGTCATCGTGAGATTGAGCGGCGATTCGACCTGATGCGGCGAGAGCGTGCGCTGGAAGCGGAGCGGCTGCAAAGCGAAGCGCTGCATGATCTGGCTCGGCGAAAGGCGAAGTCCAAAGTGGCACAGGCACAGGCTCGCCTGGAGAGTGCCCGCATGATCCTCGAGCTGGCGCAATCGGCGGTGGAGGAAGTTGAGAAAGAACTAGAAGGGACGAAGGTTTACGCGCCTCACGGGGGCATGGTCGTCTATGGGGGGTCGGCCAGCCGCCAGACGCGGGAATCGATGATCGAGGAGGGCGCGAGGGTGAGGAGACGGCAGGAGCTGGTCACCATCCCGGACACCAGCGCGATGAAGATCGGTGTGAAGCTCCACGAAACGGTGGCCAGCGACGTGAGCGTCGGTCAGGACGCCTGGGTGACCCTCGATGCCCAGCCGGACAAGGTGTATCCGGGTCGGGTGTCTCATGTGTCCCTCTTCCCAGAGCGAAGTCATTTCTGGTCTCGCCAGCGTGGGCCCGTCTATCGCGCGGAAATCACGCTTTCCGACGAGTCGGCGGAGATCACTCCCGGGTCGTCGGGCACGGCGCAGATTCTCCTGCATTACCTGGAGGATGTGGTGACCGTTCCGCTGGAAGCCGTCTCCAGTCTCGAGGGGGAGACGATGGTGGAGGTGCAGGTTGCGGGTGATCGGACCGAGGCTCGCCCGGTGGCGTTGGGAACGCATGACGGGCGTAAGATTCATGTGATCGACGGTCTGGAAGAGGGCGACGTCGTCGCCGTGAGGGAGGCCGGCTGAGGATCGGGCCGGGCCTCGCAGGCCGGAGTTGTCAGGCCCTCTGGAATCTGTCATAAGCGGACATGGCGGTCGATTACTACGCTTTTGCTAGTGACAACGCCGCGGGGATTTGCCCGGAGGCCTGGGCCGTGCTCGAGGAGGCCAATCGAGGGCACGCGGGTTCTTACGGAGCGGACCCTTACACGGAGGAGGCACGGGGGCACTTGCGGGAGCTGTTCGAGACCGATCTGGAGGTGTTCTTCGTCTTCAATGGTACGGCGGCCAACGCCCTCGCCCTGTCGGCGCTTTGTCAGGGTCACCACGCTATCGTGGCGCACGAGAGCGCGCACATCATGACGGATGAATGCGGGGCTCCTGAGCGATTCACCGGTGGCGCAAAGATCTTGGGATGCCCGGGAGCCGAGGCCAAGCTGGGGGTGGAAGGAATTCGGGCGGCGGTGAGCGGCCGGAGGGAGGTGCATTTTCCCAAGCCCAGCGTGCTCAGCCTCACCCAGGCCACGGAATTCGGAACCGTTTACCGGCCCGAGGAAATCGAGGCCTTGGCCCGGTGCGCCCAGGCGCACGGCCTGAGGGTGCATCTGGATGGGGCCCGGCTGGCCAACGCCCTGGTGAGTCTCGATGTCTCGCCTACGGAGTTGACTTGGAAGGCGGGGGTGGAAGTGCTCAGCTTCGGTTTGACGAAGCTGGGCGCCGCCGTGGGCGAAGCTGTGATCTTCTTTGATCGGACCTTGGCGGAGGAATTCGATTATCGCTGCAAGGCGGCGGGGCACCTGGCTTCGAAAATGCGATTCCTTTCGGCAGCCTGGTGCGGGCTGCTCCGTGACCGTGCGTGGGAGCGGGTCGCGCGCGGGGCGAACGAGCGGGCCCAGGTCTTGCGCCGGGAACTGGTAAAGCTCCCGGGAGTCGAGCCGCTTTACCCGACGGAGGCCAACGCGGTTTTTCTTCGGCTTCCGGCCGGTGTGCCCGAAGCCATGCAAGGCAAAGGCTGGCACTTTTACGAACTGGCGGGCATCGGAGATTGGCGGCTCATGTGTTCGTGGGCCACGCGGGAAGAGGACATGAAGGCCTTTGGCAGCGATCTCCGAGCGGCGCTCGAAGCCGAGCCATCCTAGGCATCGACTGGGGCGGGCGGTACGCCGTTCCCGGCTTTACAGCCCCCGGGGGTGCCTTTACATCGAAGACCATGAGCGAGTACCAGCCGGATCCGAATCGTTACGACGGGCGCATGCCCTATCGCCGCAGTGGAAAATGGGGACTTCAGCTGCCTGCGATCACTTTGGGATGTTGGTACAACTTCGGCGGCGACGCTCCCACTGCCCTCCAGAGGGAGATGTTGACCACGGCCTTCGATTGCGGAATCACCCAGTTCGACCTCGCCAACAATTACGGGCCTCCTTACGGGAGCGCCGAATCCAACCTGGGCCGCCTCCTGAAGGAGTTTCCCAGGGATGAGTTGGTGATCACGTCGAAAGCGGGCTACGACATGTGGCCGGGGCCGTACGGAGAGTGGGGCACGCGGAAGTATTTGCTAGCCAGTTTGGACCAGAGTTTGAAGCGCCTCGACCTGGATTACGTGGACATCTTCTACAGCCACCGCTTTGATCCCGACACACCGCTGGAAGAGACCATGAGAGCCCTCAACACCGCCGTGATGCAGGGGAAAGCGCTCTACGTGGGGATCAGCAGCTACAACAGCGAGCAGACCATGGAGGCCGCGCGGATTTGCCGGGAGAATGGCTGGGCACCCTTGATCATTCACCAGCCGAACTACTCCATGCTCAACCGCTGGATCGAAAAGAGTTTGTTAGCCACGTGCACGGAACTGGGCATGGGAATCATCGCTTTTTGTCCACTCTATCAAGGCTTGCTGACGGACAAGTATCTGAAGGGAGTGCCGCAGGGCTCACGCGCTTCTCTGCCGAATTCCCCCTTGCGATCGGCGGAAGTGGAGGCGGAGGTCGTGGCGGGAATCCGGGAACTCAACGAGCACGCCCGCCAACGCGGCCAGAGTCTGGCCCAAATGGCGCTTTCCTGGGTGCTCCGGAATCCGGGCGTCACCAGCGCCCTCATCGGCGCCAGTCGTCCCGAGCAGATTCGTGAAAATGTGAAGGCCGTCGAGCAGACAACCTTCACCTACGAGGAAAACGCCAAGATTGATGGGATCCTGGCCAAGATTCAGCTTCCCGCCTCCCTCTGGGCGGGGGAGTGAGCGGGACCGTCCAGTCGGTGGAAGGATGGAGGTCTCTGGGCCTTCGGCGCTCCGCCCGTGCAAGAGAGGGTCTTCTCACTGCTGAGGAGGATCCGGCTCGCGCTGGCCCCGTTGGAATTCCTCAAGGATTGTCCGGATCAAGATGGCATTGAGGGTTTCGACCTGAAACTGCTCGATGTCTGGATCGAGGTGCCCCCCGCCGATGCCGGAGTCGTCGGTGATGAAAATGTATTTCCCCATGGTGCCGACGGCCAGATTGCGGAAGAGGTACTCCGTGCTCTTGTCGATGCCGCTCCCGGCCACGGGAAAGAGCTTGATGGCCGAGGCTTGTGCATCCGGCAGGGCATCCCGGTAAGTGTACTGCTCGTCCGGGTAATAGTGAGGCGGCGCGTCGGCCACCAGAAAGAGTAGCCTGACAGTGTTCGTGTCACGCCAGCTGAGCGTCCGCATCGCCTCGAGAAGTGCGGCGTTGACAGACTCGGGAAAATCGCCGCCCCCGGTGGCTCGCTGCGCCTCGATGTCATCTTGGACCTGATCGAGATCCTCAGAGAAATCGTGAACCCGAGTGACGAATTGATCTCCCCGGTCCCGGTAGAAGATGGTAGCGATGCGCACGTCATCGATCGAGGCCGAGGTCTTGATTTGATCCACGATGTCGATCAGTTCTTCACGAACGAACCGGAGCTCGTCGGCCATACTTCCGGTGACGTCGACCACCCAGGCGAGGTCGAGTTGGCGCGCTTGAGAATCCTTCTGCAAGGGGACTTCGAGTGTCCAGGTCTGGTCGTCATCCGGCGTGACGGCGAGGTTGGTTTGATAGAGAGAGCTCCCGACGCTCACGGTGAGCGCGAGTTCTTCCTGTTCCAGGCAGGCGGTGGTCTCCTCCGTGAGGAAGACAGCCACGGTGCCATCGTTGTGAGTGTGTGCGGTCAGGCCCTCGAAGCAGGTGTTGACGAGGGACACTTTCACGTCGTGCAGCGGACGCTGATCGGGATCGGCGAAGACGATGCGGACCCGCTACTGGTGGTCCAACTGCCAGCGCGTGAAATGATCCGGGTATTCGCGTAGGAAATCCTGAAACTCTGCCCAGTGAGCGTGGTCGTTCCACTCGGCGGCGGTGAGCAAATGGGCGCCGGGCTGGGGCTCCGGATCCGGCCCGGGCCAGAGATCGATGATGTCTTCGGCGGGAGGCCGGAACCCGGGAGCGCCCCCATCCTCCGCGGCGGGAGTCGCGGGTCGATCAATTCCCCCGCCATCCGCGTCGCCGAAGCCTCCCGCGCCCCCGCTCACGTCACCGCCGACAAAGAAGAAGTCGCCGATGTCGTCAGAAGGTCTCTCACCGCCGGTGAACGGCGGGGCGTCGGGATCGTGGGGAGCGGGATCTTCACCGAGCTTGAGGGAGCCGGGCAGGCGCCCGGAAGTGTAGGTCCGGGTGACCTTGATCGTTTCCTTTGCCGTCGCCGGCCGAATGACCACGCGGTAGAACATCTGCGGGTCCTCGCTTTCCAGGCGATCGAAGAGCCGCTCGGCCTCGGATTCGCCGATGTCGGCGTGCAGCGTTTTCCATGATTTCAGGTCCGAGCTGACTTGAATCTCGTAGCGTTCGCCCGAACGGGGCGTCAGGCGAAGCTTGGCGGGAAGGCCGGCCGCCTGTGGGTGATCGAGCGACAGGCGAGCCGCAACCGATTCGCCGGCGTCCGCCGCTCCCATGAGAATCAGAGAGGACGCGAGGGTGAAGAGGAAAGCGAGATGGACCACGGAACCGGTGAGCGATGCTTTCGAGGGCTTTTTCATGGCAGTAGGGTAAAACGGCAAGCCGAGCAAAAGCGGTCGGGAGAACTGGGTGCCGACGTGAAGAAAGCGTTTCAACCGACGGGCCTGGCCTCGAAGTCGAGGCCCGATTTTGCTTGGCTTGGCGGCGGGAATCAGTAGGGTCCTCCCATGAACCTTCGCGCATTTCTCTGTTTGTCGGCCATCTCTGGAATCACCTTGGTTTCCGCTTGGGCTCACTGCCAAATTCCCTGTGGAATCTACGATGATGCGGCACGTTTCAAGGCTTTGGCGGAGCACATCACGACCATTGAAAAGAGCATCACGGAGATCGGCACACTCTCGAGCAAGTCCGCTTTGACGGCGGTGGAGCAGAATCAGCTGGTCCGCTGGGTGGCCAATAAGAAGGATCACGCCGACCAGTTCGCGGACATCGTCACCAAGTATTTCCTTCAGCAGCGCATCAAACCCGCGGAGGCGGGAGACGACGCGGCGGAAGCGACGGTCAAAAGGCACCTGAGTCTGCTGCACAAGCTCCTGGTTGGCGCCATGAAGTGCAAGCAGAACGCCAATTCGAGCACGACCGAGAGCCTGCGGACCACCTTGGAAGCCTTCGAGAAAGCCTACAACGCCAAGTCCTAGGTCCGCTGCGCCCCGGGTTGCCGAGGCCAGGACGGAGTCCGGAAGGACGGCGGCGGCCTTGCCGTTCGGGATGTCCTGTGGCCGTCCGGCGTGTGGCTCGAGGTGGGGGGTTGATTTTTTACTGATGTCGCTTATTTGGATCTGTGAACATCAGAAAAGCTGTCATTACAGCAGCTGGTCGAAATCAAAAGCATCTCCCGCTCCAGACTTTTGTCGACGGTCATGGGAGGAACCGGAAAGTTCTCGGGCTTCTCGTCGATGAGATTGTGTCGGCGGGCTTGCAGGATGTCGGCGTGGTGATTCAGCCCGGCATGGAATCTCTTTACCGGGAAGCGGTGGAGGAGTTGCCGGCCGACGTCACTTTCATCGAGCAGCGTGAGCCCTCTGGCTATGGGCGAGCGGTCCTTTGCGCGCGCGACTTCACGAGAGATGAGCCCTTTCTGTTGATGGTGAGCGATCACGCCTACGTGAGCGACTCACCGGAGGGAGAGTCCTGTGCCTGTCAGTTGATCCGTCTGGCCGAGGAGGAGGACTGCGTGGTTTCCGGGGTGCAGGCGACCCATGAGGGCCGGCTCAGGCATTTTGACGCCGTGGGGGGAACGCTGTTTGACGCGGAGCGGGAGCTCTACGATGTCACCTCGGTCTTGGAGAAGCCGACGCCGACCCAGGCGGAGCAAGTGCTGATGACGCCGGGCATTCGACATGGTTACTATCTCTGCTTCTTTGGCATGCACGTGCTGCGGTCCTCCGTGTTGGAGACACTCCGGCGGCGCGAGGCCGAGTCGACGGACGGCGTTCCTTTCGACCTCTCGGGGGCCTTGCAAGAGGCGGCCGATCGAGGCCGCTACCTGGCGCAAGTGATCCGGGGACGCCGTTACAATCTCGACTCCATGCACGGTCTGTTGATGGGGCAATTGGCAGTGAGTTTGTCAGGGCGCTACCGGGACGAAGTTTTGACCGGGATCACCGACCTGCTGGCCGCGGGTGCGGAGCGCGGCGCATCGGGCCAGGAGTCATGAGCGCGGGCCGTTCACCGTCCAAGCTCGTGGCGGTGATCACCGCCGCCTCCGGCGAGCTGCGGGACAGGCCGCTGGAAGTTCTGTGCCGCGACTGGAGCTTGGAGGATCTGATCCGGGAATGCCGGGCGCTCGACGCGTTTCGCCGCGACTGCGCCAACCTCTATGAGAGGGTGAGAGCCCTGTTTTTCCTCTACGCTCTCTATCGCTTCCACATTCCAGCCAAGTTGCTGGGGCGGGAAGAGAGCGCGGGGCGAGTGTCCTTTGCGGCTCACGAGCACCTCTTGGCGAGGCGGTTTGGTGAGGCCCTGGAGCGGTTTCTCGAAGACACCGAACGCGACGGTCTCTCCGACGGTCTCTGCAGCGCCCTGGCAAGAGCCTATCATGATCTGGGAATTCAGTCATTGGCAGATCAGGTTCGTGTCAGTGTCCGTGCGGTGAAGGGCAACCAGTGGTTGTTTCGGGCGGGCTCGGTGACGGATTATCCCTTGAGAGTGCGGCCCGAATTGATGGTCGCCGAGGACGGGGCGTTTCCGCTGGTCCACGAAACCACGGCCGTCCGGATGGATTTGTCGCACAGTGCGTGGAGCGGCATTTTCTTTCTGGGAATGGACTTTCCGCGAGGAGCGCGCGTGCTGAACATCTCGGTGGACCTGGCGGTACACGGTCGGGACCCGGAAACTCGACCACCGGTGGAGGCGTTTTTTCGCGTCATTGACGAACTGGTGATTCGCCTGGCCAGCGTGGACCTGGGGGTGAGTGCCGAGATTCGAGATCTGGGCGAACTCTTTGACTTTGGCAAAGATTATCTGGGCCTGCTCAAGGCGGCCCTCATCGCTGCGGGGGTGGTTCCGATTGGTCTGGAGGGGTCGGGGGAGCGGTTGGAGGATTTGTTGGAGAAATTGGTCGGGCGAGGCCGGGGCATTGAACTCTGCAGTAGTGTCAATGATATTCCCAAGGGAAGCCGTCTGGCGGTTTCGACCAATTTGCTGGGCGGATTGATCGCGGCCTGCATGAGGGCCACGGACCAGACGGAAGCGATGGAAGGTCCTCTACGGGAGCCGGAGCGACGGATCGTGGCGGCGCGCGCCATTCTGGGCGAGTGGCTGGGCGGATCGGGCGGTGGTTGGCAGGACTCCGGGGGGGTGTGGCCGGGGATCAAGATCATCGAGGGTCAGCCGGCGGGCGAGGGAGATCCCGAACATGGTGTCAGCGCGGGCTGTCTCTTGCCTCGGCACACGCTTCTCGACGAAGCCGTGGTCTCTTCGGCCACGCGGGAGGGCTTGCGAGACAGTCTCGTTCTGGTGCATGGCGGGTTGGCGCAGAACGTCGGGCCTATTCTGGAAATGGTCACGGAGAAGTATCTCCTGCGCACGGCGGAGGCGTTCGAGGCGCGAGGGGAATCGATGCGACTGTTTGACGAGATTCTTCAATCGTTGCGCGAGGGAGACATCCGGCGGCTGGGGGCCCTCACCACCGAGCATTTCAAGGGTCCTCTACAGACCATTGTCCCGTGGGCAACGACCTTCTTCACCGAAGAACTGATCGAGGCGGTGAATGAAGAGTTTGGCGAGGCGTTCTGGGGATTTTGGATGTTGGGAGGGATGTCAGGCGGAGGCATGGGGTTCATTTTCGATCCCGACGCCAAGCCATTGGCCTTGGAGAAAATGAAAGGAATCATGCTGTCTCTGAAGGAGCGCCTGCAGCACTCGCTTCCCTTCGCCATGGATCCGGTGGTCTACGATTTCGACATCAACGAACAGGGAAGCGCCGCCCGGCTTCTCCGGGGCGAGGCATCGCTGATGCCGCCGGGCTACTACGACATGACCCTGCCGATGCTGCTTCGGGTCGATCCACGGAAGCTGTCCGAAAGCCGTCGGCGGGAGATGGAGCGTTTTGAGGCGGGAGCAAACAGCCAGCCGGCCTTCCATCGGGTGCGCGATAACTTGCTCACCCGTCTCTTCCCGCGGTCGGAGCTGGGCGATCGGGCCGGAGCCTCCCTGGAGGGCTTGTTGCGAGAGAACGGTTTCGATCCCGTGTTGCATGAGAGGATTCGCGAGGACATGCGTCGAGGATTGATCGGCCTGGCAAAGAATCGTCTTCCCGCCATCACCACGGTGGAGGATGTGGATCCGGGGGATGTCCGGTCGGCGTTTTCGGCCGAGGACGAAGCCCTGGGTCGTCGGGCGATCGAAGCGGGGGAAGTGGCTGTGGTGACCTTGGCGGCGGGGACCGCGAGCCGGTGGACGGAAGGAGCGGGCGTGGTGAAGGCCTTGCACCCGTTCTGCAAGTTCGGCGGTCGGCATCGGACCTTTCTGGAGGTGCATCTGGCTAAGACGCGGGCCACCGGTGAAGGGGTTGGCCAGATGCCGCTTCACATCATCACCACCAGTTACCTCACCGACGAACCGATTCGCCAGTTCTTGCGGCGAGAGGATCACTACGGCATGGAGGAACACCTGTTTCTCTCTCGCGGGCGCTCGATTGGTCTGCGCCTGGTCCCCATGCGGCGTGACTTGCGTTTTGAGTGGGAGGAAATGCCCCAACAGATGCTGGACGAGCGGGCTCAGAAAATGCGTGAGAGCGTGCGGTCGGCCCTGCTCGAGTGGGCAGAGGCCCAAGGTGAGGGCAGCGATTACCGGGACAATGTTCCGATGCAGTGCCTGCACCCGGTCGGACACTGGTATGAAGTGCCCAATCTGCTTCTCAACGGGACTTTGAAAGATCTCCTGGAGAAGCGGCCAGGCCTGAAAACCTTGATGCTCCACAACATCGACACGGTGAGTGCGAATCTGTCCCCTGAGTTGCTGAGCTTTCACCGGAGCTCTGAGGCGGCGCTGACTTTCGAGGTGATCTCACGCCGGGTGGAGGACCGGGGTGGCGGCTTGGCGAAGGTCAATGGCAAGCTGCGGCTTCTCGAGGGCCTGGCCATGCCTCGCGAGGAAGATGAATTCAATTTAACCTATTACAACTCCAACACCTGTTGGATCGACATCGATCAGATGCTGCGGGTGATGGGATTGGAACGCTCCGAATTGGATCATCCGGAAAAGGTCGTGGAGCGGGTGCGTGATTTCAGCGGCCGCTTGCCGGCCTATCTAACTCTCAAGGAAGTGAAGAAGCGCTGGGGACACGGTCATGAGGACATTTTTCCAGTGGCACAGTTCGAGCGTCTGTGGGGCGACATGACGGCGCTTCGAGACTGTCCGTGCACATACGCGGTCGTGCCGCGCGCCCGGGGTCAGCAGCTCAAAGAGCAGGCTCAGCTGGACGGTTGGCTGCGCGACGGTTCGCAGGCCGCCACCGGCAAGCTCTGCCGGTGGGAGGCGGAAGCTTCATCGCTCTAACGCTGTCTGAACCCTTCGGCGCAACTCCTCGACGCGATCCAGATGAATGCCGGGTGGCTGGCGTTCCAGGATCCAGTCCAGGTCTTCCAGTGCCTCGTTCCATTGATTGCTTTGATAGCGAAGCAGCGCCCGGCTGAGCCTCTCGGAGGCTGCTTCCGGGGAGATGGCGAGTAGCAGGTCCAGCTCCGGGAGCGCCTGCGTGGCGTCTTCGGAATTGAGATCGATGCCGATCAAGTTTCTCAACATGCGCACGAGAATGGCGGGTTTGGTGGCGGGGACCAAGTCATCCTCACGCAGAGGGAGCCCCGTCGTCTGGCGAACCCGTTCCTCGGCCTCGGCGCGGGTCAGTTCCCGGCCGCCGTCGAAGACATCGACGAGGAGGTGTTGATGCGGCTTGCCGGGGTCGGGGCGGTAATGCACGACGAAATGCCCCGGTAGCGGGACGCCCACGACCTCGGCGACACCCAGGCGATGGGCCAACTCCATGTAGAGCACGGAAAGCGTGATGGGAATGCCCTCGCGATCGTCCAGCACGGTATTGAGATAGCTGTTTTCCCGGCTGTAATAGTCCAGCCGGCTGCCATGAAATCCGAGTTGATGAAACATATAGTCTGACAGATGCGCAAGAATCTCGCCGGGTGCCGAGTCCTCACCGAGGTTGGCCCGAACCTCTTCAGCCATCGTGTCGAGTTCCCGTTGGTAGGCCGGCAAGTCCAGGTCGGGCTGGGTCAGCTTGGCGATGAGGAGCCCGGCGTGGAAGAGGTCGATCTCTTCGGGATCCGGTGCCTTTAGGAGGGTTCTCATTTCGTCGACCACCTTTTGGCGATGAAGGTCGGTAGCCCAGGCGCGGAGTTCCGACGCCTGGCGTTCCAGTTGGCGCGCGCGGTCTTGCAGAAGGGGAACGGCCAGCTTGGGGCGTTCGATGAGTGGCTGGCGGCTGTCGGGCCGCTTCGTGAGGAGCCATTGATCGAGCGCTTTTGCGAGCTCCCCTTGGGTCACCTGGAGAGCCTGTGGATCGTCCTCTTCGGGCTGACGGAGGGAGAAGCGTTGGAAGCTGGCTTCCGTCTGGCGGAATTTGCAAAGGCCAGCCAGGCCCCCGCGGAGAGCGGCGTGTTCGATGCGCACGACTTCCTCCCCGTTGACGTAGCCGGTGATCGTTTTTTCGTCGACGATCACGCGGAGATGATTCCAGTCGCCCGGCCGGTAGGCTGGTGAGGGTTGATCGGCCAGGATGTTCCAGGAGAACACATCGGGTCCGGCAAAGTGCGTGAGGCGGAGATTGCCGCCGCTGGGATAGAATCCGTAATGCCGGGAGTCTCCATCCGAGGCGAAAACGAGGCCAGCCGCGCCGGATTCCTCGTCCAGCTTGACGCGGGCGGTGACTTCGTAGGGCATGGATTCGGGGCGTGTCTGATAGAGGCAAAGGGCTCGGCCGCCGAAGCCCGCACCGGCTCCCCGTACCGAAATGGTGCCTGCCCGCTGGCGCCATCGGGCCCCCGCCTGGACAGGTTTCCAGCGGTGAGGATTGAGTCGGCCCACGGTGACCCAACGTTCGATGGGAATCGGGTTCGGTTTCTCCAGCAGGAGTCTGAGAGCATTGACGGGAACGGCGAAGCCGATGTTGTCCGGCAGCTGGGACTTCATGGCGGGAATGCCGATGACCTCACCCTGACGATTCAACAAGGGACCTCCGCTGTTTCCGGGCTCGATGGGAATGGCCAGCTGGATCATGGAAACGCCGTCGATCTCCCGCGTGGCGGAAATCACGCCTTCCACCACGCTGAAACGGAATCCCTGGGGATTGCCCATCGCCACCACCGGGTGACCGTCCGGAAGGTTTGAGGAATCCCCTAACGGAAGTGCCGGATCACCATGCTCTTTCACTCGCAGAATCGCCAGATCGAGTTTTCGATCGGAGGCCTGGACGGCCTCGACGGTGAGTTCGCGACCGTCGCTGGTCTCGACGTGGATCGGGCGGGCCTCACCGATCACGTGCAAGTTCGTGGCCACCAGGCCTTCCCCGACAAAGAAGCCGCTGCCCTCTCGGTCTCCTTGACCGGGCCTGGAATGATGGGTGATGGCGACCAGCGAGGGGCGGGTCTCGCGGGCGATCGCCTCGACGGATTTGATCTCCGGGTTCTCCTCCGCACCGACGCCGAACAGGCTGGCGGCGAGGAGCGAAGTGAATAACGCTAGGGACTTGACCATGGCTCACCACCCCTTCCGACTGGAGGGTTTCAAATAGGTGTTGGCCGCGGTGTCGTTGGAAATCTGCATTTGGGCGGCGTCCCATTCGAGAGTGATGCCGGGGCGGCGCAGGGCCACGTTTCCCAGGAGAACCGCCTCGGTGAGTGCCCCGCCATACCCGAACTCGGCGCCCGCGGGGTCGCCGCCCTTGCAGGCATCGATGAATTCCTGGTAGTGACCTGGCGATCGTTTGAGGGAAGTATTGGGACGTTGATAGGCCTTCATTTTCTCCTCGGGAATGAGACGCACGGAGTCCGCCAGCCCCCCGGTGAGGATCTTTCCGCGGCTGCCGATGTAGAGGGTGCCGCCGAACGAGTCGCTCATCTTTCGCCCTTCTTCCAATTCCGGGGGCCGGGCCGGCTCGTGGCCACCGTCGTGCCAGACCAGCTTGACCGGGGGCCAGTCGCCCCGGGCGGGGAACGCGTAGGTGATCGTCGCGGCCTTGGGCGCGGTTTCAGGAAAGTGTTCGCTGGCCTCGGCCCTAACTGACGTCGGCGCCGTCAATCGAAGGCTCCGGAAAATGGGATCGAAATGGTGGCAGCCCATGTCCCAGAGGGCGCCGCAACCGAAGTCCCACCAGCCCCGCCATTTGAAAAGATGATAGGCCGGGTGATAGGGTCTCTGCGATGCGGGACCCAGCCAGAGATCCCAGTGGAGATGAGCGGGCACGGGCGGCGTCTCGGTCGGGCGATGGAGGCCCTGAGGCCAGATGGGGCGATTGGACCAGGTGTGGACCTCGGTGACGGACCCGATGGCTCCATCGGCGATCCACTCGGCGAGGAGCCGGTGGGATTCCTTGGCGTTCCACTGAATGGACATCTGAGTGGCCACCTTGGCTTCCTTCGCGCGCCGGGTGACCTCACGGGCCTCGGCGATGGTGCGAGTCAGCGGCTTGGCGCAGTAGACATGTTTCCCCAGTTCAAGAGCGGCCAGTGCGATCACGGCGTGGGTGTGGTCCGGAGTGCCGATCACCACGCCGTCGATGTGCTTCTCTTTTTCTAACAGAATGCGAAAATCCTCGTAGCGGGAGGCCTTGGGATATTGCTCGAAGACCTCGGCGGCTTTCTTTGAATCGACGTCGGCCAGGGCCACGATGTTCTGGGAGGCGAGGTTGCTCAGATAGTTACCGCCCATGCCTCCAACGCCGACGCCCGCGAGGTTGAGGGTCTCGCTGGAGGGCGGGGTCGGGCCGCCGGCAATCAGCCGTCGCGGAAGAATGAGGGGTGCCCCGGCGAGGGCGCCCTGACGCAGGAGGGAGCGGCGATTCATGGCCCGTGCAGTTTCGGCGAGTTCGCCATGGCTGGCCATCCTTTATTCCACGGGCCTGGGCATCGGAGCGTCGACCTGGTGGCGCCAGGCACGGAGACGATCGCGCAGCGCGATGGCCAGCCGGGGGCGCTCCAGGACGAGGTCGCGCGATTCCGACAGATCGGTTTCCAGATCAAAGAGTTCCACGGAACCGTCGTCGAAGCGTTCGATCAGCTTGTGGCGGCCGAGCCGGATGGCCCCGCCCAGGCGATTCGAGCGGTGCCAAGCGTAATTGGGGTAGTGAAAGAAGAGAGGCCGTTCGGCGAGAGCGGAATCGTCCGAGAACAGAGGCGTGAGGCTCCGGCCATCGAGACCGCTCCCGATGGAGACCCCGCAGGCGTCCAGGATGGTGGCGTGCAGGTCCATGCTCACGACCGGGGTCGCGCTGACCCGGCCGGCCCGAATCTTTCCGGGCCAGCGAACGATCAAGGGCACGCGGAGACCGCCCTCGTAGAGATCGCCCTTGCCGTCGCGAAGAGGCCGATTGTCCGCGACGCCGGAGAAGCCACCGTTGTCGGAGGTGAAGATGAGGAGCGTCTCCTCGCGAAGCCCCAGCTGGTCGAGTCCCTCGATGACTCGGCCAATGGCGGCGTCCATGGCCTCGATCATGGCGCCGTAGCGGGAGTCATTGAGTCCCGGTCCACGGTGTCCGGCGTATTTTTCCAGCAGGTCCTGAGGCGCTTCCATCGGCCAGTGGACGGTGTAGGGCCAGAAGCAGAGGAAGAAGGGCTCATTCCGGTGGCGGCGCATGAATGCCAGGGCTTCATCGGCCAGCCGTTCGGGGAGATACTCGCCGGGCTTTCGACTGGGGAGACGGGGAATGCGATAGGGATCGAAGAAGGTCGGTGGCCCCCCGAACGAGCAGCCGCCGATGTTCAGATCGAATCCCTGGGCCGTGGGTTCGTAGGCGGGCAATCCGTCGCCGGGTCCGCTGAGATGCCATCTACCCATGAAGGCGGTGGCATACCCCGCGGTCTTCAGCCGCTCGGCGAGGGTGGTGTGCTCGGCCGGAAGCCGGTCCAGCGTTCGGGCGGGGAGCAGGCGAGGTTCGTCGGGGAGAAAGCGCTCACGGTCCGGAAGGTGATTGGTGATGTGCAGGCGGGCCGGCGCCAGGCCCGTCAGGAGCGCCGCACGGGTGGGGGAACAGACCGGGGCGGCGGCGTAGGCATCCGTGAACCGAAGCCCTTCGGTCGCGAGCCGATCGAGGTGAGGGGTGTGGACGACCGGGTTGCCCTGACAAGCGAGATCCATCCAGCCGAGGTCGTCGACCAGCACGAAGAGGACGTTCGGCATTCGGGCCGCTGGCCGCTCGCCCTCGTCGCCGAGCGCCGCACTGCCAGTGGCCGTTAGAAGGCTCAGAAAGCTGAGGATCAAACGGTTCATGATGACCCAGGCTGCGGTGTTTCACGGTCCCGGGCAACCCTTGTTCGGAAGATCCAGGCTTCGCGCAGAGCCGTCGGCGAATAGAAATCTGACCGGGAACTGATATAATAATTTTATTATTAAACATATTTAATATAATATCGGAAGATCTCAGAATTTATAGACAATGTGCAAACGCCAGCCACCGGGAACGATACGTGTGCCAACTGCTTGATCCCCGTGGATTGGGCCACGCGGGAATTGGCCGCCCACTGGCCCACCGTCGTCGTGGAAGAAGTTCTGCCGCCGAGACACCGGTCGCTGCTCGAACTCAAGGCCAGTTTTACGCAGGGGGGGCGTGTCACGATCTGCCTCATGACGTCGCCCCCGGGTGATCCCCACGGGATGCAGCGTCTCACAGCGGCGTATCATCGGGCGCAAAAGGCGGCCTCCATCACCAATCCCCACGCCGTGAAGATCCTCCAGGTGAGTAGCCTGGGCGCGTGTCTGGTGGTCGTAACGGAGTGGTGCGAGGGCAGGGGACTTCTCGAAGGCAAGGCGGAGCAGCGTCTCGACGGGGTCGCCGCGATTGGTCTCATCGATGGGATGGCCGAAGGCATGGAGATCTACCACGCGGCGGGCTGGGTGCACGGGTATCTGACCACCGACTCGTTCCTCCTGAAGCCTGACGGGGCGGTCTTGCTGGCGGATCATGGCGTGCTCGATGTGGTGACCGGTGAAGTCCCCGATTTGCTCGAGCCAGAGCGCATCTACGTGGCGCCGGAGATGAATGGCCGGGAGGGCGAAGAGCGCCAAGTGGTCGGCGATGTTTACGGTCTTGGAGTGGTGGCCTACGAACTGCTGACAGGCATGAAACCGGCGGGGCACTTTCTGAAAATGCCTTCCCAGGCGACCGGCGAGGGAAAATGGCTGGACGATGTCATCTTGCGAGCCATCCACGGGAAGCCGGATTTGCGCATTCCCTCGGCGGCGGAATTCCGAACGGCCCTGGCGGCCAAAACCCTTCGGGTCATGGAGTTGCCGGGTCCCGGGGAAAAGGAAACGCGCCTGCGTGAGGAACGAGAGAAGAAGCGGCCAGTGGCCGAATCCGGGGTGACGGCGGCCATGCGCGTCCAGTTCATCGCCATCATGATTTTCTCGATGACGGTGATCGGCGTCGCCATTTACTTTGGGATCGATCGCTACAAGGACCAGGAAGAGACCCAGGTCTCGATGGAGCAGGCGGTCATGGTGATGGGACAGATCGTGGCCAAGATGGCCGATGGTGAAGGCGAGATGGATTTGGATGCCCTGGTTGACGAGCTGGCGGGAGCCAGCGCGGAAGTCGCCCTGGACGCCTCGCAGGAGCAACTCGCGGGAATGGAAGGCGTTGGCAGCCGTGAGGAGGCGCTGGCGCTGGCGGGAATGGTTGCCGGGGCCTTTGAGGACGTGGAAGGCCCGGCGGCGGACGAGATCCGAGGCATTCTCGAGAAGTTGCAGGAGGAGGATGCGGCCTGTGATGAAGCCCTGGCGGAGGCCGACCGGGCCCGGATGGTGGGCGATGAGGAGGCGGAATACGTGGCGCTTGAGGCGGCCCTGGAAACCTCCCCGAACGATCCAGAGTTGATGAGACTAGGCAGAGGCGAGGACCCCCAGAGACGACCGCGAACTGGAGACCTCCCCGAACGATCCAGAGTTGATGAGACGGTTGGCTCAAACGCCGCGAGGATGGGCCAAAGTGTGGGCCTCCGTGGGTGAGTCTCTCCGCCAGAAGAATCCCTCCCAGACCGAGTGGCACGTCTCCGCCTTCTGGGTCATCCATGGGCTCGAGCTGGATCTGAGCGGGCACGCGGATCTGTTTGACATCAGCCCCATCGTCAACCTGCCGATCGACTGGCTGGACGTCAGTCACACCCGTGTTCGCGACCTCACGCCCTTGGCTGGTCTGGGGCTCAAGGCCGTCAGAGCGGACTACTGCAGCATCGATGATCTCACGCAGATCAAGGGTCATCCGCTCGAGCGCCTGAGCCTTGTCGGCGCGCCTCTTGGGAAGGTGGAGGCCATCGACCGCTTCCCCTTTCTTCGTTTTTTGGACCTCGGTGAGCGCCGGGTCCTTCCCCGGCCGACTTCCCAGCGGACATGGGAGAATGCGCTTGGCGTGCGATTCCTGCCAATGCCGAATCGTGCCGGGGAATGGATGGCCTCGCGGGAAGTGACGCGGAAGGATTTCGCAGCGTTTTTGGCACAGTCGGCGGACTCCTCATCCTCAGCTTCGCCGGGCATCGATTTTGAATCCCTGCACCCCATGCTGATGGATTTCGACGCCGCCGTGGCTTTCAGCGAATAGCTGACGGAGCACGACATTCGGAACGGATCCCTCTTGCCGGGTTCGGAATACCGCTTGCCGGGTCCGCCGGAGCTTGAGAGTCTTCAGACGTTCATCCGGGACCGTTCGGAGATACGCGAGGATGGGACCTCGGAGATGGAAGTGGGTCGTGGTGCCCTGCGTCCGGTCGCGGAAGGGCGCTGTGTTCAGGGATTCTTCGACGTGTTGAACAATGCTCCCGAATGGTCGGTGACTCATCAGGACCTTCAACAATACCTCGTGAGGCGAGATGCGGGGAAGGCCGTCCTCAAGCGACCCGGCGAGCTGGGTCTCCGCTTGGTTTTGGATTTGCGCCGTGCGCATGAAGAGAAGCCGGAGCCTCGGCTAAACCCGCAAGATCTGGTGGAGAACGAGGGGGCCGAAGGCGGGACGGGCGACCCATGATGCGAGCACGACCGGCCTGCACGGCATGACCGGGGCGTGGATGAAATGTCAGGGACGAAGCTTCGCCCGGACGGTCGCCAGGGCGGCATCGATTCGATCTCGCAGAAGCGTGTCGGAAGCGGCATCGGCCCGTTCGCGCAGTGTCTGCAGCCTTGTGAGTTGATCTTGGTGAAACGGCTGTGACTTGCGTTGTTGGGCGCTTTCGAACGCCCGTCGCAGGTCCTCGAGAGAGCGTGACGCCGTCTCTGCCGAGGGGGCCGGGGTGTCGGGCATGAGACGAAGGCTTTCGAGATGCATCAGTCCCGAGGCCTCGATCTCGATGACCTCCAATCTGAGGACGGGCGCCGTGCTGTTGATTTCGAGGCTGCCCAGAGCCACTTCGCGAAATTGATCCCAATCGTCGGTCGGCAGCACCCGGTGGGTGATCCATTGATCTCTCCCGCCGATGAGGTTGCTCCGTTCCCCGAAAGTGATGAGGCCCCCCGCACGGGAAAGGATCGTCTCGCCGGCGGCATTGGTGGACTCGGTCACCTCGTCGTCGCAACTGTAGCGAGCGACGATCTCGTAGCGACCCGGCTCGAACCCGCGCAGATTCCAGGAGGCGCTGCTGCGGGTGGAACTCCAACGCTGGAGCCGGCTGTTCTTGCGGATGACCAATCCCGAGAGCTGGGCTTCATCGGGAGAAAGCTCGACGGCGGCTGTCTGGCGTTCCGCGAGTTTGAGAGGGTCGCGCTCTTCGATGGTCCGCTGAAGCGAACGGCCTCGATCTCGAAGTTTGATCGCTAGCGGGTAGAAACCTGCCTGAGCAGCCTCGCTCTCAAGGCGCCGCAAAGTCTGGGCGTAGACGCGCTCGAGGGCGTCTACGGCCTGGCCTCTCTCGGCGAGGAAGGCGCGTCGGTTTTCGGCGAGAAGACCTCTCAGCACGGACGCTTCCCTCACGGAATCGGCAGGCTGCGGCGATTGGGAGAGGGCCGAGGCGACGAAGAGAGGGGGCGCCAGGACAAGACAGGCCTGGCGTCCTTGAAGGATCCATCGGCCGATGAGGTCGCGGAGGTGGCCAAGCTCCTGGTCAGGAAAAAGGCGCATGGGAAACGAGCACGATTTGGAGAATGGCGAGGGAATCGCCGCTGGAGTCGGCGTCCAGCGAAAGCGTGAGGGCGGGCGCCTCCTCGACGATGCGAAGGTGTCCCAGAGAGGACTCGACCGTTTCTCCGTCCTCGTTGGGATTGGGATCAGGCGCGAGCCGCCCGCTCACAAAGTAGTCGCGTGCTTCCAGGACCAGGAGAACGGGGCTGGGATTTCCTCGATGGAACACCTTGACCTCGTACCCTCCGCAGGGAATGCGAGGCAATTGCCAGGTCGCGGTGGCCTCCCTCTGCCACCCCGTCAGCCGTGGTGAGGGATCGTTTTCGAAGCCCAGCCCCGGAGAGCGAGTCGCCTCGATCGGGAAAAGAGTGAGTTTCAGCGGCTCCGTGGCGGAGGCCTCCAGTGCTTGCTCGACGCGAAGGGCTTCGCGCCGGTAATCAGCGGCTTGTTCGTAGGCGCGGGCTTCCGTGGCTTTCTGCTCCAGTTCCCGCAGATGCTCACGGTAGAGTCGCTTCAGGGTGGTCTCGGTGGTGTCGAGCCGCTCTCGATATTGCGCTTCTGCCCTGGCCAAGGCCCCCTCGAGGGCCTGATCGCCCAGCGCACCGAGCGGAGCGGCCAAGGCGATGAGGCATCCAAGCGAGGGGCAGGCTCCCAGGAAAAGTTTGGACAACGGGAACATCGAGGGTGGGGGAAGGAGGCGGCAGACGAGGAAAGCATAGCCGAACCCAAATCACTTGCAATGCCGGGCGGAGCTTCTGTAGTGGCGTCGCGCCAACGCCCTCTGCCTTGCCCGTGCCTCTGATCACCGAATCTCCCGACCAGCTTCTCCGATGGGACAGGCAACACCTGTGGCACCCCTTCACACCGATGGCCGAGTGGACGGCACCGGGACACGAGCCATTGATGATTGCCCGGGGTGAAGGTCCCTATTTGTTTGATACGGAGGGGAGGCGCTACCTGGATGGCAACGCCTCGATCTGGACCAACCTCCACGGCCATGGCAAGCCGGAGATCGTGCGGGCCATTCAGAAACAGGCCGCGGTCCTGGCGCATGTCTCTGCGCTCGGACTCGCTTCCGGGCCGGCGGCGGCGCTGGCGGCCAAGCTGGCAGCACATTTTCCTGATGGCGGGTTGAACAAAGTTTTTTTCACGGACGACGGCTCCACCGCGATCGAATGCGCCTTGCGGATGGCCCTGCAGTTCTGGCAGATGAAGAGGCAAGGCGACCGGAAGGCCTTCGTCGCCTTCGACCGGGCCTATCACGGCGACACCTTGGGAGCGGCCTCGCTCGGCGGAATCCCGACCTTTCACGGGCGCTTGAGCGGGCTGGGCGTGCCGGTGAAACGGGTCGCGGACATGGAGGCGCTCGGGGCCTGGTCCGGTGAAGCCACCCGCGAACTGGCGGGGATGGTGATCGAGCCCCTGATTCAGGGGCCCGCCGGAATGCGCCTGTGGCCGGCGGGAATGCTTCGGAACTTGCGTCGCTGGTGCGATGCGCACGACGTGTTTCTCATTCTCGACGAGGTGATGACGGGATTTGGGCGGACGGGGAAGATGTTCGCCTGTGAACACGAAGACGTCGTGCCCGATTTCCTTGCCCTCGCCAAGGGCCTGACCGGCGGCACGCTTCCCCTGGCGGCGACGCTCACCACGGATCGGATCTACGAGGCCTTTCTCGGAGAGCCGGGAGAGCACCGGACTTTTTACTACGGGCACAGTTACTGTGGGAATCCCCTGGGATGCGCGGCGGCCCTGGCGAGTTGGCGGGTCTTTGAGGAGGAGAGTGTCTTGGAGCGCCTGGCGCCGAAGATCGCCTATTTGCGCGGCTTGCTCGAGGACTGGGAGGCGGAGGATCCGCGGGTGCTCGCCGTGCGGCAATGCGGGTTTATTGCCGGGGTCGAGATCGGCGACGAAAACGGCCGTCCGCTTCCCGCGGACGCCCGCATGGGAGCCAGGGTCTGCCTGGCCGCTCGAGAACACGGGCTTCTGACTCGCCCCATTCAGGATACCCTGGTGCTGATGCCGCCTTTGTGTGTCGGGGAGGCGGATTTGCGAATGGCGGTGGAAGCGCTGCGGCGCGGGCTGGATGCCGTCGTGCCGCGGGAGGGCGGAGCCGAGCCGCCGAAAGGATCGAACCCCGATTCGACGCCACCCGATGAGACCGGCGGGCACCCCGGTCGCCGGTCGTTGACCCTGTAAGCCTTTCAAAAACCAGGAGAATCGCTCGGCGAAAGCACGCGGGGGCTTTTCTTGCTTTTCACTGGTAGCTGGAATTGTTGTACTCTCCAAGCCAAATTGACTCTTTTGTCACATGAAACCCCTTGTTCTGACCTCCCTCTTTCTCGGCTTCTGCCCCATTTTCTCCTGGATTTTTTCTGGTAGCGTCCAGGGCGATGTCGTCATCAATGAAATCGCGGCCTCTTCCAGTGAGCGGGTGCTCCGCTTCCTCCCGGACGGTCGCCCGCGCGTGGGTTGGGGAAAGGCGTGGAACGAATTTGAGTTCGACGATTCCGGTTGGGAGATCGGCACCGCTCCGTTTGGTTATGGGACGGACGATATCGCGACCGACCTCGGGGAGCAAATGGATGGGGTGACCCCGTCGCTCTACTTGCGGCAAACCTTCACCGTGTCGGCCGAGGACGCGACCAAGGAGGAACCCTTTCGACTCTCGGCGATGGCGGACAGCGGATTTGTCGCCTTCATCAACGGGCACGAGATCGCCCGGGGAAACTTGGGGCGTCGCAACCTCTATGTGTATCACGACCAGTCGACCTTCGCGAGTGTCGATGACGACGCGACCAACCGCTACGACTCTGAGATCTTGGCGAGCGAGGTGCTGCGTCCGGGAGAGAACGTGTTTGCGGTGCAAGTCCAGAACAGCGTGCCCAAGCAGATCAACGAGCGCCAGCGCGGTGTGGACAACTCCTTGCGTTTCGAGGGCAGTTTGACTTTGGGGCTGGGTATCTTTGCGGGGGGTTCCAACATCCGCTTGGAGTTGCCCGACGAGGGTTGGCGTTATCGGGTGGGTTTTGCCGAGCCCTCGGGAGGCCTGGTGGATTGGGCACAGTCGGCGACCTTGGCGATTGAAGGTGCTGAGGCCGGCGACGCCGAGCTGCCGGACGGTGTCGGATCGGATGAGCTGGTCGCCGATCCGGACCCGGACTTTTCCGATTGGATCGAACTTCACAACAACGGCGCCGAGGAGGTGGATCTGACTGGTTGGGGACTGACCGATGACGAAGACTTGCCGCATTTCTGGACTTTTCCGGAGGGAACCACGATTCCCGCGGGGGGTTATTTGGTCGTGCTGGCGGACGAAAGGACGGCCATCCCGGGTGATTATTTTCATGCCACGTTCAAACTTGCGGCGGATGGCGAGTTCATTGGTCTGGCCAACGCGGCGGGCGAATTCGTCGATCAATGGGAGGATGGTTATCCCAATCAAAATCCCTTTCACACCTTCGGCAAGAGCGCGGTGACGGAAGGCGAGTTCGTCTATTTTTCGGAGCCCAGCCCCGGGTTGGCCAACGGGGGTGAAGAGTTGGGCGAGCGCTGCCGGAGACCGAGCTTGGAACCGCGTGGCGGAGTTTACGACGAGCCGGTGGACGTGACCCTCGCGACGAACACGGATGGAGCGACCATTCGTTACACCTTGGACGGGACGGAGCCCACGCCCTGGAATGGGATCGTGTATGAGGGGCCGATCACCGTCGAGCCGATCGATGAGAAGACGGGTACCGCCATCCGGGCACGGGCTTTCAAGGAGGGCTGCGTGCCTTCCAACGATTCCACCCAGACCTATCTGGTGGGTGTGGACGAAGTCTTCAGTGAGATCCCCTCCATGAGCGTGGTGGCGGACGAGGGCTACGCCTTCTACACCCCTCACGGCATGTGGGCCATTGAGGGAGGCACGGGCTTGGGGGACGACTGGCGATCGACCGATGTGCAGGACTACTACATGCCGGACATGCACGGGCGCCCCTTCGAACGCCAGGTCTCCATGGAGATGATCTATCCGGACGACAACACCAACGTGCAGATCGACTGCGGCATTCGCCTGGCGGCGAGTGCCTGGTCGCGCGGGCGTTTCACCCTGCGTTCGACCGATCGCAGTCCCTGGGCGTCCAACCCCGGTGAGAAGCCCTCCTTCAACATGTTCTTCCGTAACGATTATGGCGACGATACGCTGAATTTTCCGGTGGTGGAAAACTATCCCGTGAGGACCTTTCACCAGTTGCGGTTGCGGGCGGGCAAGAACGACATCAACAATCCCTGGATCACGGATGAACTCTCGCGGCGCCTCATGGCGGATACGGGGCAACCGAGTTCCATTGGCGTTCAGAATGCGTTCTTCGTGAACGGCGTCTACAAAGGCTACTTCAACACGGTGTCGCGCTTGCGGGAGGAACTCTTTCAGGATCTCTACGGCAACTCCGATCCCTGGCAGGTGAAGCACATCGACGTGTGGGCCGATGGCTCGCCTTACCCGGACGATCTGTTGCGCGATACGCCCCAGTGGGATCATTTGGAATCCTTGTTGGCCGAGGACCTCTCCAAGCTCGAGAATTACCTGGCGGTTTTGGATGAGCTTGACCCTGTCAATTTCGCCGACTATTTCATCGTCAATATCTACGGCGCCACCTGGGACTGGCCTCACAACAACCTGGTCATCGCGCGAGCCCTATCCCCCGAAGGTCGGTGGCGGGCCTACATGTGGGATGCGGAGGGCATGTTTGGTACGGCGGGCGACCACTCCATCACCTACAACACGATGCGTTCGGACTTGAACGGGCGTAGCGGCACGACGCCCAGTGACGACTTGGCCACGGTGTGGAACGCGCTCATGAAAAGTCCCGAATGGCGCCTGCTCTTTGCCGATCGCTTGCAGAAACACTTCTTCACTCCGGGCGGAGCGCTGACCAAGGAGAACATGACGCGGCGCATGAACGAGCTGGCCGATGACATCGACGGGCTCATGCGGTTCACTGGAAACGGAACGGTTCGCACGAACGAGATCGAGAGTTGGATTGACCGGCGCGAGGACGTCCTTCTCAAGGCGGGGGGACAATTTGAGGACGAAGATCTCTGGGGCGAAGTCCAGGTGCCCAACTTCTCCCCCGGGGGCGGGGCGATCGAGTCGGGGACGGCCGTGAAGGTGACGGTGGGTTCCCTCTTTTCTCCCCAGAGAGGGGACATCTACTACACCGTGGACGGTTCCGATTCGCGCATGGAAGGCGGGCAGCCAAACCCGGATGCGATTCTTTATGATCGCGATGCCAACACGGGCATCCCGATTGAAACAACGACCACGCTCAAGGCGCGGGTGCGGGTGACCAATCTGTTTGATCCTGCGGGGAATTGGAGCCCGTTGATGGAAGCGGATTTTCGGGTGGGTCTGGAGCCTGCCACAGCGCAAAACTTCATCATTTCCGAATTGATGGTAGATCCAGCCAGTCTCAGTGAAGTGGAAGAGGCAGCCGAGTTCAGTCGGGCGGATTTCGAGTACCTCGAGTTTCACAATCCCACCGACGTGGCGGTCGATCTCGCCGCCTTGCGCTTCACGGCAGGCATCGATTTTGTTTTTTCCGAACAAGCGGAGGTGACCACGCTCGGACCCGGAGCCTATGGCGTCATTGTGAATGATCGCGACGCCTTCACCCTGCGTTACGGTGAGGGGATCTTGATCCTGGGCCAGTACAACAAGAAGCTCAGAAACGAAGGCGAGCATCTCGAGATTTCCAACGGCGACTACGAGCCGATTGTCGGCATCACCTACAGTGACTCCTCACCCTGGCCCGAACCGCAGGAAGTGGAGGGGCATTCTTACGTGCGGACGAGTCTCGATGTCAGTGAGGATGGCAACGAGCCCGAAAACTGGGCGTGGAGCGCGGAAGTGGGCGGTTCGCCCGGTCGGGCCGAGGGCGCTGCACCTCCCGAACCCACCGGCGGCTACGAGGCATGGAAAGCCCTGCACTTTGCTGCCGCTGACCTCGCCGACGAAAGCATCAGTGGACTGGCCGCCAATCCGGATGGAGACGATTCCGATAACCTGACGGAGTATGCCTTTGGGACGCTTCCGCTAGACGCCCGTTCGTCCGTGGCCGTTGCGGTGGCGAGCGACACCTTCGAAGTGGATGGAGCCGAGGGCGATTACCTGACATTGACCCAGACCCAGCGAGATGGCGTGGCCTATGCGCTCGAACGATCGGACACCTTGGACGCCTGGGAATCCGCGGGTGAAGTGGTTGAAATCAGTGCCGAGCCGGCGGGCGCCGGGCTCCGCAAAGTCACGGTGCGCACCACCCTTCAAGCGGATGGCGGGGCTTCCTACCTTCGCTGGCAGGTGGAGTTGGCGAATTGATCCCGAAGCCATCGGCCATCGGGTTTCATCACAAGGTATTCCGCCCTGGCGCAGGGTGAGAAGAGCGAGAAGGGATGCCGGTCGATGGACAAGCGGATCGGTGTCGGTGGTGGATCGGGTGATGTGCGCCGTGCCACACAACCAATGCGCGCGGAGCGCCCGTTCCACCTTTGCGCCGTGCCAACCAAAGTGAGCTGAGACGGGCTGTCTGCCTCAGCGTCTGGTGAGGGCGCGCCTTCCTTGACGAGATCGGCGGTTCCAGTGGAGACTTCGGCATGGGTCGGCCTCTCTCTTGGACAGCGATTGTTGGTGCCGTCTTGATCGCCGGGGCGCTTGCTCTCAACCCGCTCCCAGCAGAGATCGCCCTCGAATGGACGGCACTTGCCAAGCTGCCGCCGGCTGAGGGGCAGTCTGTCCAGCCGGGCCTGGCGGGCCCGTTTGCCGGAGCGCATGGCGAGGCCTTGATCATCGCGGGGGGCGCCAATTTCCCTGATGAGCCGCTGTGGGAGACGGACAAGGTCTATCACGACGACATCTTCGTTCTGGAGCGGCAGGCCAGTGGCCGGATCAAATGGCGTGCAGGCGGGAAACTGTCGGGGCCGCTGGCTTACGGAAGTGCGGTCTCGACGCCTGATGGCGTGTTGTGCATGGGTGGCGATGACGGCATGGCGATCACCGATGCGGTCACGCTGCTGAGTTGGGATGCGGAAGGGGATCGCATGACCCAGTTGGCTTATCCACCCTTGCCGATGCCTTGTGCTTACGGGCAGGCAACCCTGGTGGGGACCACGGTCTACTGGGCGGGAGGGCAGAGCGGGCAGACGCTCGATACCGCGCTTCGCAACCTTTGGTCGCTGGACTTGAGTCAAAAAGACTCGGACCAATTCGCCTGGAAACGGCTGCCCGCCTGGCCGGGGAAGAACCGGGCGTTCAATCTCGTGGTCGGGCAGCACAATGGCTACGACGATGCGGTTTACGTCATGAGTGGTCGGCGCCAGGAGGGCGAGAAAGTGGAGTTTCTCGCCGACGTTTGGGAGTACAATGTGAGGTCGGGAGAGTGGCGGGAGCGGACGCCGGTGCCGCGTTGCGTGATGGCGGGAACGGCGCTGGCCTACGGTCAAAGTCATGTCTTCGTCCTGGGCGGGGCTGACGGTTCCCTGTGGGATCATGTGGAGGCTTTGCGGGACGCACATCCCGGTTTTCCCAAGGAGGCCTTGGTCTTTCATACCATCACGGACTCCTGGACCAGCGCCGGGCCCATGCCGGCCAATCAGGTGACGACGACGCCGGTGATCTGGGAGGGGGCGATGGTGATTCCCAGTGGAGAAGTCCGTCCGCGAGTGCGTTCGCCGATCATCTGGACGGCGAGGCCGGCGGAGAGCCGGAAAGGATTCGGCTGGATCAATGATATGGTGCTGGTCCTCTATCTTCTCTTGATGGTCGGCGTGGGCGTTTTTTTTGCCCGGAGAAACAAGAGCACTGACGATTTCTTCCGGGGCGGGAAGAAGATGGTCTGGTGGGCGGCCGGCTGCAGCATTTTCGCCACCATGTTGAGTTCCTTGACCTACACGGGATTGCCTTCCAAGGCCTTCGCTCAGGACTGGGTCTACGCGGTGGGAAACCTGATGATTCCGGTGGTGGCCTTCGCGGCCGTTTACGTGGCGCTTCCCTTTTATCGGAGGATCGACGCGACGAGTGCTTACGAGTATCTGGAGAAACGATTTAGCCGACCGGTTCGGATGGTGGGAAGCCTGTTTTTCACGCTGTTTCATGTGTTCCGCATGGCCGTGGTGATGTCCCTGACCGGCCTGGCTCTGGCGGTGGCCACGCCGCTGACGCCGATGCAATCCGTTCTTCTGATGGGCGCCCTCAGCATCCTCTACTGCGCGATGGGTGGCATCGAGGCGGTGATCTGGACGGACACCATCCAGACGGTCGTCTTGTTAGGTGGTGCCGTCCTGGCCTTGATCGCGCTGATCGGCGGCATCGACGGCGGGTTTGGCGGGTTTGTGAGCGTGGCGGCGGAGGCGGGCAAGTTTCGTCTGGCTCACTTTCACGCGGACGTCACGAGCGCGCAGATCGCTCTCTGGGTGATCATCATCGGAGGGATTGGTCAAAACCTCTCCTCCTACACGGCCGATCAGGCGGTCGTGCAGCGCTACATGACCACGCCGGATGCTCGCTTGGCCGCACGGTCGATCTGGACCAATGCCGTCCTCAGCGTGGTGGCGACCGTTCTTTTTTTTGGTCTGGGATCCGCCTTGTTCGCCTTTTATCACTCGCATCCCGAGAAGCTCGATCCCACCATCACCACGGATCAGATTTTCCCGCTGTTCATCACTCGCGAGATGCCGGCGGGTCTGGCCGGCTTGATTGTGGCCGGCATCTTCGCCGCGGCGCAGTCCACGGTCTCCACGAGCATGAATTCGACGGCCACCACCGTGGTGACGGACTTCCTCCGGCCGATGAACGCCTGCCGGTCGGAGGCCGGGTATTTGCGCGGGGCGCGCGTGGTGACTGTGATTCTCGGGATCCTTGGCACGGTGTTTGGCCTGGTGTTCGTCAATCCGGAGATTCGCTCCCTCTTCGACACTTTCATCAAGATCATCGGTCTGCTCATGGGCGTGCTGGGAGGCTTGTTTGTCTTGGGCGTGATGACCCGCCGGGCCAACAGCGGGGGCGCCCTGGCGGGCGGTTTGGGGGGGGCTTTGGTGACGTTCTTTCTCTGGTGGTTCACGGAGGTGAACGGGTATCTCTACACGGTGACGGGGATCCTGACCTGCGTGGTGATGGGGTATGGTGCCAGCTTTCTCCTGCCGGGCCGACGCCGGATCGATGGCCTGACCATTCACAGTCTGTGGAGAGGTGAAACAACTTGAAGTTGCCAAGAGGGTGCCGCCTTGGCTAACGATGGCGGCATGAATGACTTCCCTGCCCTGGACCCAGCCGAACGCATTCTCATGGGCCCCGGTCCCAGCACGGTTCCCGCCCGCGTGCTGCGCGCCCTCGGTGCGCCCACCTTGGGGCACCTGGACCCGCAGTATGTCCAAATCATGGACGAGACCTGCGCCCTGCTGCGACAGGTTTATCAGACCGAGAACAAACTGACGTTTCCCGTTTCCGGGACGGGCATGGCTGGCATGGAGACGCTCGCAGTCAATCTTCTGGAACCCGGTGACGAGGCCATCGTGTGTGTCAACGGCGTCTTTGGGGGGCGCATGAAGGATGTGATGGAACGTTGCGGAGCCACCGTGCATGCGGTGGAGGCTGCCTGGGGCGAGATCATCACGGACGAGGCGGCCGGGGAAGCGATTGCGGCCCATCCCAAAGCCGAGCTGTTCGCCATTGTCCATGCGGAAACGTCGACCGGGGCGCATCAGCCGCTGGTCGAGATCTCCAAGGCCGTGCACGAGGCGGGCATGCTGTTTCTCGTCGATGCGGTGACTTCACTCGGCGGGCACGAGTTGCGGGTCGATGACTGGGGGATCGACGCGATCTACTCGGGCACGCAGAAAAATCTTTCCTGTGCTCCGGGAATGTCGCCGGTGTCCTTTTCCGATCGTGCGGTGGAGGTCATGAAAAAGCGTCAGACCAAGGTCCAGAGTTGGTATCTGGATGTGTCGATGCTGCGCAATTACTACATGGGAAATGCCCAGGGAGGCCGCGCTTATCATCATACCGCGCCGATCAACATGACCTATGCCTTGCGCGAGGGCTTGCTGATGGTGTTGGAAGAGGGCTTGGAGAATCGCATCGCCCGACATGAGCGCGAGCATCGGCATTTGCGGGTGGGGTTGGAGGCCTTGGGGCTCGAGTACGTCCCGCAGCGTTCGCTGCACAACTTGAACTGCGTCTACAAGCCGGAGGAGGCCGATGACGCTTCGGTGCGCTCGGCCTTGTTGAATGACTATGGCATCGAGATCGGCGCCGGTCTCGGGCCGATGGCGGGCAAGGCTTGGCGGATCGGTTTGATGGGCCATTCCTGTTCTCGCCGCAACGTGGACCTGGTCTTGGCGGCGCTCAAGGCCGTGCTCTAGTAGGTTTCAAACACCGCACTAGCGAAAGGGCGATGGAGCGAATGACAAAAGATCTTGCCCCGAGCGCCTGGACCTCGCTGGAATCCATCATTCCCGCCCATCGGCTGCTGCGCGACCAGGCGCCCTTGACCGCCTACGAGTCCGATGGGCTCACGGCCTTTCGCGCCACGCCGCGGGCCGTGGTCATGGTGGAGACGGCCGACGAGGTCATCGCCGTGGTGCGTTGGTGCCGGGACCATGGCGTGCCCTTTGTGGCGCGTGGAAGCGGGACGAGTTTGTCCGGGGGATCGCTGCCTGTGGAGGGGGGGATCGTCATCGCTCTCAACCGGCTCAATCGGATTCTCGATCTCGATCCCGACGAGCGTTTGGCGGTGGTTGAGCCGGGAGTCATTAATCTCGAGGTCACCCGGGCCGCGCAGGCGCATGGACTTCACTACGCGCCGGATCCCTCGAGCCAGACGATCTGCACGATTGGGGGCAATGTCGCCTTCAACTCCGGTGGCGCGCATTGCCTCAAGTATGGAATGACCACCAATCATGTGTTAGGAGTCAAGGCCGTGTTGGGCACCGGCGAGGTGGTGTCTTTCGGAGGACGCAGCCGGGAACAGGTGGGCCCCGATTTCACGGGCCTTTTTTGTGGCTCCGAGGGGCTTTTTGGCGTGGCCCTGGAGATCACCTTGCAACTCCTTCCGCGGGCGGAGTGCTTTCACACCGTCTTGGTAGGTTATCGGTCGCTGGAGGATGCCGGCAACGCGGTGGCGGCCGTGATTGAGGCCGGCCTCCTGCCGGGTGCCATGGAGATCATGGACGCTCTGGCCATCGAGGCCGCAGAGGCGGCGGTGGCCTGCGGTTATCCGGAAGGCGCCGAGGCAGTCCTCATCGTGGAACTCGAGGGACCCCGTGAAAAGGTGGCCCTGGAGCGAGTGAAACTCGACCGTTTGTTAGGCAATACCCATGCCTTCGAGAGGCGCGTGGCGGCAGATGACGACGAGCGAATGGCGATTTGGCGCGGGCGAAAGAGCGCCTTTTCCGCAGTGGGACATTTGAGCCCGGATTTCATCGTGCAGGACGGCGTGGTACCGAGGAATCGCCTGGGCGAGGCCCTGAGGGAGATCGACCGGCTCTCGCGGGAGACGGGAATCCGCGTGGCCAACGTGTTTCATGCGGGGGACGGCAACCTGCATCCCTTGATCCTCTACGATGGCCGGGAAGCGGGCGCCTTGGAGCGGGCGGAGGAACTGGCCGGCCAGATTCTGAAAATGTGTACCGCGATGGGCGGATCGATCACCGGTGAGCACGGGATCGGCATGGAGAAGCGGGACTATCTGGGCGCCATGTTTTCCGATGAGGACATCGCCGCGATGCAAGCCGTGCGGGCCGCTTTCGATCCGGGTGGCATCGCCAATCCGGGAAAGATGTTTTCCGGAGGTGAAGCCCCGACCCTGGGGCAACGGGGTGCCCATCCCCTGGAGAAAGCGGGCGTGATTTCCAGGGAATAATGGTCATGGGAATCCCCGAATCCATTCAGGAATTGCAGGATGCGGTCCTGGCTCATCGGCGGGTCTTGGCGGTGGGGGCGCGGACCAAGCTTCGACTGAGCACCCTTGCTTCGGAGGACGTGTCGCCGATCGAGATGACGAAACTGTCAGGGATGATCGAATACGAACCCTCCGAGTACACGTTCACCGCCCTGGCTGGCACCCCGGTGAAGCTCATTGACGAGATTCTGGCCGAGAAGAACCAGTTTCTGCCGTGCTCCGTCGCGCTGGTGGCAACGGGGGCGACTCTGGGTGGAACGGTGGCTTCGGGACTTTCGGGTGCTGGACGTTTTCGTTTTGGCGGCTTGCGCGATTTCTTGTTGGGCATTCGCTATGTTTCCGGGGAGGGAACCTTGATTGCGGCGGGCGGGAAGGTGGTGAAGAATGCGGCCGGCTTCGACTTGCCCAAGTTCATGGTGGGGAGCCTCGGACGCTTCGGCATTCTGGCGGAAGCGACTTTCAAGGTGTTTCCCCGTCCCTCCGCCTTTCGCACCTTGGCGGTGGCGTGTCGATCGCATGAGGAAGCGGTGTCGAGACTTTGTGAGGCGGCGGTCTCCCGGTGGGAACTCTCCGCTCTGGAATACGCGGCGCCTGACCGAAAGCTCTTCCTTCGCCTCGGCGGCCCCGACGAGGCCTTGCGGGCCTTGAGCGATGGCATTGAGAGTCGTTGGCCGGGTGATGCGAAGGTTCTCGACGCCGATGAGGCGGGCATTTGGTGGCGCCAAGTACGCGAATTCGAGTGGCGGATTCCAGGAGGTGCCCTGGTAAAGGTGCCGCTGAGCCCCGCAAGGATCGCCGAGTTTCAGCGAGAGATGGAGGCGCTGGGGATCGATCGAGCGCATTATTCGGCGGGAGGCAACGTGGCTTACCTATCCCTCCCCCCGCAGGCACGTCTGGCGGAACTCTCGGACGCTCTCATGAGGTTCGAGCTGACCGGCTTGACGTTTCTGGGTGCGGCGAGTGTTCCGCTTTGGCTGGGAACTCATTCCGATCGCGCGATCGATCGCGCGGTGAAAAAAGCCCTTGATCCTCAGGGGCGCTTTCCCGAACTCCGCCGCCATGAGACTGACGGCCCATCCGATCGTTAACCCTTCATCGTGCAACATCGCATTCATCCCAACGAACACGGCGCCCTGGGCGAACCCATGGCTTCCGCGGTGCAGGCCTGCGTGCACTGCGGATTCTGTCTGGCCGCCTGTCCGACCTACGAAGAACTGGGTCAGGAAATGGATTCCCCGAGAGGACGGATCGTGTTGATGAAAGAGGTGCTGGAAGGCGACTTGCCCTTGGAGCAGGCCCTGCCGCATGTGGATCGATGCCTGGGTTGCCTGGCCTGCGAGCCGGCTTGCCCCTCCGGGGTGCTCTATCGCGATCTGATCAGTCCCTTTCGAGCGAAGGCGAACGCGGAGCGCGGGCGACCCCTCTTGGAGCGCCTGCGGCGTCTGTTGGTGAGCGAGACCTTGCCCTTTCCCGAACGCTTTCGCTGGAGCGCCCGATTGGGTCAGTTCGGGCGGTGGACGCGGCCAGTGCTGCCTCCTTCCTGGCGGCCGATGCTCGACTTGATCCCCGCCAAGTTGCCGCCGCGCCAAACCTGGAAGTCGGAGTATCCGGCGTGCGGCGTGCGCCGTGCCCGCGTGGCGCTCTTGCTGGGCTGTGCGCAGCGAGTCCTCGACCCTGACATCAACACGGCGACCATCGATGTGCTCACGCGCAATGGAGTGACGGTCTGCTTGCCGCCCGGACAGGGTTGTTGTGGCGCGCTCTCCTGGCATACGGGCGATCTCTCGGTGGCGCAGCGCTTCGCGATTGGGAACCTCAAGGCTTTTGGTGGCGAGGAGGTTGATGCCATCGTCACCAACGCCGCCGGGTGCGGGTCGGGCCTCCAGGAGATGCCGCTCGTGCTCAAGGGCACGGAGTGGGAGACTCAAGCCTTGGCGTTTGCCAAAAAGGTCGTGGACGTGACGGTGTTTCTCGATCGCCTGGGAGATCTGCAAGCCTTTCCCGAGCGCGGCGAAGAGCGCACAGTGGCCTATCACGACGCCTGCCATTTGGCCAACGCGCAGGGAGTTCGCAAGGAACCGCGAAACCTTTTGCGGCGAGTTCCCGGCTTGAAATTGGTGGAGATTCCCGAGGCCCACCTTTGCTGTGGTTCGGCGGGCACCTATAACATCGATCAGCCGGAAATCGCCGCTTCGCTAGGCAAGGCCAAAGCCGCCGCGATCGCCGGGACCGGGGCGGACATGGTGGCCACGGGAAACATCGGCTGCCTCACGCAGATCGGACTGCATCTGACCAAACAAGGCCGGACCCTGCCCATCCGGCACACGGTTCAGATCCTGCGGGATGCGTGGACGGAGCGGCCGTGGACGGGATGACCGGAATCTGACTTTGCGAGCAAGGGGGCGGCGTGGTGGGGACATTCTCGCGATCACTCGAGGCCTCGATGAGCCCCGCATTCAGTGAATCAAGCCGGAGCACTCTACTTACGCTCGGTCGAATGGTTTTGCCATGGGGTGGCGGATCGGATAAACCGGCGGCATGAAGGAAACACCTCGAGAATCACATCACGCGGAATCGAGCGAACGCCCTCTGGCCGGCTCGCCCTCGGCGGCCATCGGACGGCGCGGTTTTCTCGCGGCGGCGCTCTCCACGGCGAGAGCGGCAATGGCGCGGGACTTTACCGCCGACGCGCCGCCGGTGCGCTACCCGGACCCGGACATTGTCTCGCTCGATGACCGGTTCAACGCCTACAAGCTGGGCAACACGCCCATCCAGAGGCTCTATCACAGCAAGGAGATGCTCTGGGCGGAGAGGCCGGCCTGGAACGGGGTGGGACGTTACTTGGTTTGGAGCGACATTCCTAACAACGTGCAGATGCGCTGGTTGGAAGAGGACGGCCACGTCTCGGTATTCCGCCAGCCCTCCGGAAACAGCAACGGGAACACTTTCGACGTTCAAGGACGGCAGATTTCTTGCGAGCACGGAACGCGGCGGGTGGTGCGCTACGAGAATGATGGCAAGGTTACCGTCCTCGCCGATCGGTTTGACGGCATGCCCTTGAACGCGCCCAACGACGCGGTGGTGCACCCCGAGGACGGAGCCATCTGGTTCACGGATCCCGGGTATGGCAGTCTGATGAATTACGAAGGAAACCGAGGGCCGTTGGAATTGAAAGAGGCGTCTATCGCATCGATGCCCGCACGGGCGCCATCAGCAAGTTGACAGACGACATTGGAAAACCGAATGGCCTGTGTTTCTCGCCGGACTATCAGAAACTCTATGTGGCGGACACCGGGGCGACCCACGACCCGGACGTGCCCAGGGTGATCAAGGTGTGGGATGTGGTCGAGGGCCGGACCCTGGCCAATGGCAAGGTCTTCGCCTCCATGGAGATCGATGGCAAGGCGGGCTTGGCGGACGGGATCCGTGCGGATGTCCATGGAAACATCTGGTCCAGTGCCGGCTGGGTGGGCGATGGTTACGACGGCGTGCACGTCTTTGCTCCCGATGGAGATCGCATCGGACAGATCCGGCTCCCGGAGATCTGTTCCAACGTGTGTTTCGGCGGCACCAAGCGGAACCGGCTTTTCATGACGGGCAGCCAATCGCTTTACGCGGTTTACGTCGAGACCCAGGGCGCCCACATTTGCTGATTGGCTGGAAGGCACATGACCGTATCCGCAGCCGTTCAATTGGTCTGGAACTATCACCATCTCGGTCACAAGCTGGTCCGCGCGGACGCCATCTGGGTCTTGGGCAGCCACGATCTTCGCGTGGCGGACCGGGCGGCCGAATTGTGGCATCAAGGCCTGGCGCCCCGGGTGATTCTGTCAGGCGGATTGGGGAACTTCACCGACGGAGTCTTCGAGAAACCGGAGGCCGAACTCTTCGCGGATCGCGCCCGGGAATTGGGAGTGCCCGATCACGCGATGTTGTTGGAAGCGCGGTCCAGCAACTGCGGCGAGAACGTGCTTCTCACCCGGGCTTTGCTGGCCGAGTACGGGATCGAACTGAGTTCGGCCATCGCGGTGCAGAAACCCTACATGGAGCGCCGGACTTACGCGACGATTCGCTGCCAGTGGCCCGAGTTGTCGATCCTGGTGACTTCGCCGCAGCTGTCATTGGACGACTATCCGACGGAGGCGATCCCGCGCGAGGACGTGGTGCGGATCATGGTGGGTGATCTCCATCGTTTGATGGAGTATCCCAAGTTGGGCTTCATGACCTCGCAGGACATTCCGGCCGAGGTGCGCGAGGCCTTCGACGTGCTGGTGGACGCGGGTTACACGGGGCATTTGCTCTCATGAATCCCTCTCACTACAGTCAAGAAGACCGAGAAACGCTGGCCGCGGCTTACCGGCGGGATTTGCTGGAGGATTGTTTGCCCTTTTGGCTGCCCCGCTGCCTGGACGAGGAGCATGGCGGGTATCTGACCTGCCGGGATCGGGACGGTACCCTGGTCGATGACGACAAACCCGTCTGGCAGCAGGCAAGGTTCGCCTGGCTCCTGGCCACGCTCTACCGGACCGTGGAGGCGCGTGAAGACTGGCTGGAGGCCTCGCGGTCGGGCGTCCAGTTTCTGTGGGATCACGGATTCGATCGGGAGGGTGACGGCAGGATGTTCTTTCACCTGACCAGGGATGGTCGGCCCATCCGCAAGCGCCGCTATTTTTTTTCGGAGTGCTTCACTTGCCTGGCCTTTGCCGCCTGTGGCAAGGCGGCTGGCGACGAACGCGCGGTGGAGGAGGCGGGGGAATGGTTCCGCCGCTGTCTCGATTACTACGAGCATCCTGAGAAGTTGCCGGCCAAGGAGACCGGGACTCGACCCTCCAGGTCAATCGGCCAGCCAATGATCCTCCTCAACGTAGCGCAGGAGATGCGTGAGATTCTGGGCGAGCCGACCGCTGAGGCGTGGATCGATCGTTTGATCGAGGAAATTGAGCGGCATTTTGTGAAGCCTGACATCGCCTGTGTGATGGAGCGGGTGGCGCTGGACGGCTCCCTCATCGATCATTTTGACGGGCGAACCCTGAATCCGGGCCATGCCATCGAGTGCGCCTGGTTCATCTTGCGCGAGGCGGCCTATCGCAAGGCGACTCGCCTAACGAATCTCGGCTGCCGAATGCTCGATTGGATGTGGGCGCGTGGATGGGATCAGGACTTTGGAGGGCTTCTCTACTTCACCGATGTCCACGGAAAACCGGTGCAGGAGTATTGGCATGACATGAAGTTTTGGTGGCCGCACAACGAGGCGGAGATCGCCACCTTGTTGGCCTACCGACTGACAGGGGATCCGCGCTACGCGGCGTGGCATCACGAAGTGCGTCTTTACAGCCGCCGGACGTTTCAGGATCCGGAGCATGGCGAGTGGTTTGGCTACGCACGACGCGACGGCCGTCTGTCCTCAACCCTGAAAGGCAACTTCTGGAAGGGGCCTTTTCACATGCCGCGAATGCAGTGGACCTGCATGCGGCTGCTGGAGTCCTGGAATGAGGGATCGTGGTGATGAGAGGGGAGAGACGGAAGTGACGATCTTAGCGGATTGTCTGCCGGTCGCGATCCCGGCTTGTTTTCCGAGATGAAACGTGGGATGGATGGGGTCCAATGATCGGGCGATGGATTCTCTTTTCGCTGGCTTGTCTCCTGGGAAAGGCCTCGACTTCGTCCGCGGCTGATTCGCTGGCAGTGCCTCCTTTTCTTCAGTTCACGGCGCCGGACAGGGCCCGGGTGATTTGGGAATCCGAGGAGGCGGCGAGGGGAGCCTTGGCCTTCGGCGAGACGCCGCAATTGGGCACCGTGGTGGCGGCCGAGACGCGGGACGGGCTGGTGCACCAGGCGGAGCTGAGTGAACTGGAGCCGGGCCAGGACTATCACTATCGTGTGGCCACCACCACGACGGCCGATGGAAAACGGCGGCTCAGTCCGGTCTACAGTTTCAGCAACGCCCTCAACTTCACCGTGCCGAGAATTTCCCCTGAGACCGTGAGTAGTGAGGCGGCGCGGCGAGAGGCACGCGCGCTCTTGGAACGAACGGGGGTTCGCAGGGGCTACGCCTTGACGCTGGGTTATGGGGATGCGGAGGCCTTGACGGCTCTGGCCATCGAGAGTGATCTGGTGATCCATGCCATGGAAGAGGATCCCGATCGGATTCGGGAATTGCGGCGAGCGCTGTATCAGCAGGGCGTTTATGGAACGCGCGTTTCGGTCATGCCGGTGGAATCCCTCAGCGACCTGCCGGTGACGCCATGCTTCGCCAATCTCTTGCTCGCTCGGGATCGACCGGCCGAGCTGGAGCGGACCGCCTTGCTCGAGCTGGTGGTGCCGGGAAGAGGGAAAGTCTGTCTGATTCCCGATGAGTCGGAGGAGCCCGTTGTCTTGACCCGGCCGCCCCTGGACGGAATCGGTGAGTGGACTCATCAGTATGGGGATGCCGCCAACACGGCCAATAGCGGGGAGACCTTGTCTGGCACTCGCTCCACGGAGGATCTCACCGTGCAGTGGATCGGCCAGCCGGGAGGCGATTTTGGCGTGGATCGCAACCCGCGGATGCCGGCGCCCGTCGCGGCGGCCGGGCGTTTGTTCCATCAGGGGATGGATCGAGCGGTGGCATTGGACGCCTACAATGGAGCGGTGCTCTGGAGCCTGGAGATCCCCGACCTCAGGCGAGTCAATATTCCGAGGGACAGCAGCAATTGGTGTGTGGGTGGGGATCGACTTTACCTGGCGGTGCGAGACCGCGTGTGGATTCACGACGCGGCAAGCGGTGAGCGCCTGGCCACCCTTCCGGTGCCGGCCGGGCGTGGCGAAGAAACTCTTTCCTGGGGCTATCTCGCGCAGGCCGAGGGGAAAGTGTTTGGAAGTGGGGTGCGGCCGAGGGCCATCTACGAGCGTTACTGGGGTGGTGATGCCTGGTACGATGCCAAGGCGGGCGGTTTGGGGACGGCCAAGGTGTGCAGTGATCGGATGTTCGCTTACGAAGCCGACTCCCGGCGTCTGGCCTGGACCTACGAACAGGGCGTGATTCTCAATCCGACCATCGCCGTGGGAAGTGGGCGAGTGGTGTTCATCGAATCGCGCCATCCAGCGGTGGCGGCTGATCCTCAGCGGCAGTTGAACCGGTCGGAGCTTTGGCTCGATCAGTATTTGGTGGCACTCGATGCCGACACCGGAGAGCGCCTCTTTGAAAAGCCCATCGATCTGGAAGATGGAACGGTGAGCCTTTATTTGCAGATCACCGGGGAGGGCATCCTGGTGACGGCTTCCAACGAGGCATTTCATCTCTATCTCTTCGATCTGGAAACGGGTGAGTCGCGCTGGGAGAATCACAATCCCTGGCCCGACGATCATCACAGCGGCCACATCCAGCATCCCGTGGTGGTGAACGACAAGGTTTTCTTGCAGCCGAATGGTTATGCCCTGAAGACGGGCGAGATGGTGACGAGCAACGTGGGGGCGCGCAGCGGCTGCCACACCTATGTCAGCGCCAGCGATTGCCTCATTTACCGGGGTGAGAACCGTCAGATCGCGGTCTGGGATCAGAAAGATGAGGGGGTGACGAGCTGGACGCGTCTGCGGCCGAGTTGTTGGCTCAGCGTAGTGCCATCGAACGGGATGCTCCTGGTGCCGGAAGGCGGTGCGGGCTGTTCCTGTGGAGGATGGATGGAGACCTCGCTGGTTTTCGCGCCCAGGGTGGTGTTGGGCGTTCCCTCGCGGCAGTTAAAGCAGGAGGGTGAGGCCGATGAGTAGGCATGGGCGTCGCCGCTGGCGCGTGGTACGGAGGTCCGGGGCGGGAGTCGCCAGAGATTTTTGGATGGTGGTGTTCGCGCTTCTGTTTGGCGCCGGAGGCCTTGGAGCGGTGAGAGGCGAGGATTGGCCGACCTATCAGCACGATCCCCGGCGGAGCGGGGTGACTGAGGATACCCTGCATCTCCCACTCGGAGAGGCGTGGGTCTACCGTTCGCCGGTTCCTCCCATGATGGCCTGGTCAGGACCCGCCAAGTGGGATGCCTATGTCGAGAACGAAGGCCTTCAGTCCATGCGGAATTTCGATCCGGCGTTCTACGTCACGGCTGCGGGAGAGGCCGTCCATTTCGGGTCCTCGGTCGATGACGCGGCCCATTGTCTGGACGCCGTGACGGGCGAGGAACGCTGGGTATTTTTCACCGGGAGCGCGGTGCGTCTTCCGCCGACTGTTCAGGACGGCAAGGCGTGGTTTGGATCCGATGACGGATTTGCCTATTGTGTCAGCGCGGAGCGCGGCGAGCTCCTCTGGAAGCTCAAGCCCTCGCCGGATCCTCGCCGGATTCCTAACAACGGCAAGTTGATCTCGCTCTGGCCGGTGCGCTCGGGGGTCCTGGTCAAGGACGGGCGGGCTTACTTCGCCGCGTCCTTGCTTCCCTGGGAACCCAGTTACCTCTGCGCGGTGGAGGCCGGATCGGGATCGGCGGTCTATCTGCGCGAGGAGACGGGCGTCACCTTGCAAGGCGCCATGTTAGCGTCGTCGGACAGCCTCTACGCGCCGCAGGGCCGCAGCGTTCCCCTGGTCTATGCGCGAGCCACGGGAGAGCGTCTCGGCGGTATCGAGGGAAGCGGCGGTGTTTACTGCGTCTTGACCGAGGACGAACAGTTCATCGCCATGCCCTCGAGCCAGAAGGAAAAAGAAGACACGGTCCGGATCGCCGACGGCCGGAAGCGGCAGGTCTTGGTGAGCTTCGGAGGGGCCAACCGGATGATTGTCTCGGGTAAGATGGCTTTCTCACATCAGGGAAAACAGTTGAAAGCGATCGATCGCTTCCAACTCATCGCCATCCAGGCCGAGATCGATGGCTTGCGCGCGGCCAACGAGAGGCGTGCCAAGGAGAAGAAGGCGCTGGGTGCGAATCAGGAGAGCGTGGCGGCCTTGGACCGGGAGATCGAACGGGCGAATCGGGAGGTCGAGGCTCTCGAGGCGAGCAAAGTGTCTTGTGAGAAATGGTCCGTGGCCCATCCCTTGCCCCTTGGATTCATGTTGGCGGGTGAGATCCTCCTCACCGGCGGCGATGGCGTGGTGAGTGCGGTGGATGCCTCGGATGGAAAACTGCTGTGGAGTGCCGCAGTCGAAGGAATAGCCTACGGCTTGGCGGCGGCGGGAGGACGATTGTATGTGAGCACTGATCGCGGAAGGATTCATTGTTTCCACTCTTCATGAAATTCCCGCTACTCGCCGTCATCGCGGGCTTGTTAGTGAACGCAGTGGCTTGCAAGGTGCCCGTTTTCCGTTATGCGCTGGAGCGCTGGGAAACGGATCCCTATCGGGCCGTGGTGGTTTACCGGGGCTCGACGCATGGCGATCCGGTGATGGAATCCTTGATGAGCCCTTTCCGGAAGGCGGTCAGTGGCAATTTCGAGATCGAGTTGGTGGATGTGGAGGCTCTCACGGAGGCGCAGCTCTGGCAGTACGACGACCTCCAGGAATTGGGCGAGGAGCCTTGGCTCCGGCTCCACTATCCGCGGGAGACGGGTCTTGAGGAGCCGTTTTGGGAAGGGAATTTGACCCCGGAAATCGCCGAACGGGTGGTCGATTCACCGGTGAGGGCTCGCTTATCGGAGGCCATTCTCCAGGGAGCCTCCAGCACCTGGCTGCTTCTGGAAACGGGCTTCGCTGAGCGGGACCAGGAGGTTTTCAGTCAATTGGAGACGATGCTGGCGGAAGCTGCGTCAAATCTCAGCTTGCCCGAGGGAGTGGTGCACGCCGAGGAAGTGACGGCGGATGGCACGACGGCTGACGGCGCCCCTCTCGAAATGGATGATGTCTTGCGGACTTCCGTTCCTTTGAAAATCGCTTTCAAGGTCTTGCCGGTGGGGGTGGACGTACCAGAGGAGGCCATTTTCCGAGCGATGCTTCGGGGACTCTCGCCGACGGGGCGCGGCGGATCACTGAATGAACCCGTGGCGGTGGCCGTTTTCGGAAGGGGCCGGGCACTGGACGGCATGCCGGCTTCGAGGATGAACGCGGCGGCGATTCAGGCGGCGGCGGCTTATCTCTGCGGAGAGTGTTCCTGTCAGGTGAAGGATCAGAACCCCGGAGTGGACCTGCTCTTGAACGTGGATTGGGAGGCGATGCTGGCGGGGAGCCTGGTCCTGCTGGAGAGGCCGCTTCCTGCGCTATCCGGCATTGGTGTGGGTCAAGTCTCCGCTGGGAAGTCCTCTCAGGTGCCGACGACGTCATCATCATCGTCGGCGGGGAAGAACAGGAGCGACGGTCGCGCGGGGTTTGGCTTTCCCTTGATGCTCGCCCTCGCCATCCTGGGGTTGCTGGTCGCGGCGGGAAGCTTCTTGATGGTTCGTCGGTCATCCGATTGAATGATTCGCGATGGCGCGCGACGACAAACTACTTCTGACCTTGAACTACGCGGGACAGCTGGGTGCCGAGGCCGGCATTTATCTGGAAACGTTCCGGACCGAGACCGGAACGTTATTGATCGACGTTCTGCGAGAAGCGGCTTCGCGGCACAGCGTCAAGTTCCAGCAACTCCTGTTCGATGAGGAGGGCGCCTTGCGGCGGACATTGATCGTCGCCATGGACGACCTCCAAGTGAGTGAGCCGGGAACGCAGGTGTTGAATGGCAATCACGACATTTTTCTGATGACGCCCATCGCCGGAGGCTGATGGACGGGAGGGAGATGACGGTCGTGCAAGCGGACGAGGAGCGGCCCCTGAGCCAGCGAGATCGGGAGTTTTACGAGTGGCAGTTAGGCGTTCCGGGACTGGGTGAGGCGGGCCAGAGCAAACTCCGGCTGACTACGGCCTTGGTCAGCCGCATCGGCGGATTGGGGGGTCCGATCGCCTTCTCGCTGGCGGCGGCCGGCATCGGGAAGTTGATCTTGGCGCACGGCGGCGAGTTGGAGCCCGGCGATCTCAACCGGCAGATTCTCATGCGTTACGAAGGGCTGGGAGCGCTCCGCGTGGAATCGGCGGCCGCCACCCTGCGAGCCTTCAATCCTCACATTGAGGTGGAAACGTTCGCCTCTCATGTGACCGATGACAACGTTGCGGAATGGGTGAGGAAAGCGGACATCGTTTTTGACGCGGCGCCGCGCTTTCCCGAACGATTCCGCCTGAACCGGGCCTGCGTGGCGCAGGGAAAACCGATGGTCGATGCGGCGATGTACAACATGGAGGGGCAGGTGATGTTGGTGGTGCCGGGGGTGACGCCTTGCCTGGCCTGCGTCTATCCCGAAGAGCCGGTGCACTGGAAACGACGCTTTCCGGTGATCGGCGCGGTCTCGGCTCTGGTGGGCAACCTGGCGGTGGTGGAGGGCATCAAGCTCCTAACGGAAGTGGGGACTCCCTGCCTGCATCGCATCCTGCACTTGGACACGCTCAAGATGCGCTTGCGTCACATTGAGATCATGCGAAGGACTGATTGCCCCGTTTGCCAGACATCATGAATGCCGCTAAAACGCTCTTCTTTTCCAGCTTGATCGTCATCATTGTCCTGCTAGCGCTGCTCTTTTTTCGCGGCGCCGGCAAGAATCCCGCGGGGGGAGAAGAGCTCGTTCTTCACTGTGCCGCGGGGCTGAGGATTCCGGTCATGGAGATCGTGAGACGTTATGAGGAGGAGCATGGCGTCGTGGTGCGCCCTCATTTCGGCGGTTCCGGTGAATTGGCGGCGCAGATCGAGGTGGCGGGAGGAGATCTCTATCTTCCGGCTGACGTGAGTTATATCGAGCAGACTCGGGCGCGGGGATTGGTTCGTGAATCGATTCCGGCCGCCTACTTGACGGCGGGCCTGGTGGTGGCCGAGGGCAATCCCAAGGGCATTCGAAGTTTGAAAGATCTCGGTCGTGAAGATGTGAGAATCAGCCTGGCCATTCCCTCGGCGGCGATTGGCAAGTTCACTAAGAAAGTGCTCACGGAAGCAGGCCATTGGGAAGCCGTCGAAGCCAACGCCACGGTCTTCAAGTTCACGGTGAACGACGTGGCCCAGGACGTCTCGACCGGCGCTGCCGACGTGGCGGTGGTGTGGGACGCGGTGGCGGGCTTGTTCGACAAGGTCGAGTTCGTCCATGTGGCTGCGTTTGATCGGCGCCGCAAGACGGCGACGGTTGGGATTTTGTCGAGCGCCTCTCAACCGCCGGCGGCGCTTCGTTTCGCCCGCTACCTGACGGCTTCGGACCGCGGTCTGGAGCACTTCGAAAAGCACGGCTTCCAAGTGGTGGAAGGCGACCGATGGACACTGCACCCGGAGATCACCTTTTTCAGCGGCTCGATGCTGCGCCCGGCCATCGAAAAGCAATTGGCGCTTTTCGAACAGCGTGAGGGCGTGACGGTCTTGCCGGCATACGAGGGTTGCGGGATTCTGGTGAGCATGATGGAAGCCGGCGCGCAGCCCGATGGGTATTTCTCCTGCGACGTGCGCTTTCTCGACCAGGTGAGAGATCGTTTTGAGGAGGGGAAGGTGGTCTCGCGGAACGACATGATTCTGGTCGTGAAAAAGGGAAATCCCGAGAACGTCTCCGGGCTGGAAGATTTGTTGCAGCCGGGGCTCAAGGTGGGGGTGGCTCATCCCCAGAAATCGGCCCTGGGAACGCTGACTCTGGACCTGCTCAGGGAGCGGGGTGTGCACGAGCGGCTTGTGGAGAGCGGCAATGTGCAGATTCTCGCTTCCAAGGGAGATGAACTGGCAAATCAAATGCAGATCGGGGCCCTCGACGTCGCCATCGTCTACCGAAGCAACGCCCTGTCGAGCCCGCAGATTCTCGAACATTGCGACATGATTTCGATCGAGAACGATCCCCAGGCGACGCAGCCCTTCGCGGTGTCTCGGAATTCGGAGCACAAGCAATTGATGCGGCGGTTGGAGGACTTTCTCACGAATGCCGAGGGGAGGGAAGAGTTTCTCAAGTACGGATTTTATTGGGAGCTTGCGAAGTAGGCATGGCGCGAGATTACGAGCGTCGTCGCGTGCCGTCCGATCGGCCGTTTTTCTTCGGCTTGCTGGCCATCGGGGGCGGCTACCTTTTCTTGATCGTGGCCTTGCTGGGGGCCGATGCGCAGTATGTGAGATGGTCGGACATCGGAGCCGCTCTCGGTGATCGAGACATCCAGAGTTCGATTTCCCTGACATTGATTTCGTGCACCATCACGGCCATTCTCTCCGTGCTGGTGGCCGTGCCCACGGGCTATTTGCTTTCGCGCTTTCGTTTTCCCGGCAAGCGTCTGGTGGATGCGCTGCTCGATATCCCCATCTTGCTGCCGCCGCTGGTGATCGGGCTGAGCTTGCTGATCCTGTTTCATCAGGTCCATCTCTTTGGCCGGTCGATCGAGGAATGGGTGGCCTACGCCTTTCAATGGGTGACGGCGATCCGGCCGGATTTGCGGCCGGGGGTTTCCTTCAAGGTGCCGGCGGTGATTCTCGCGCAATTCACCGTCTCTTGCGCCTTTGCCGTGAGGACGATGAAGACGACCTTCGATCAGATCCATCCCCGCCATGAAGACGTGGCCCTGACCCTGGGATGCAATCGCTCCCAGGCCTTCTGGATGGTGTTGCTGCCCCAGGCCTGGCGGGGAATTTTCACCGGTGGCACGCTCGCCTGGGCGCGGGCCCTGGGTGAGTTCGGACCCATTTTGGTGTTTGCGGGCGCGACCCGGGGCCGCACGGAGGTGCTGTCCACCACGGTGTTTCTCGAGATCAATATCGGGAACTTGCGGGGAGCGGTGGCGGTTTCGCTTCTCATGATTCTCCTGGCGCTGGTGGTCATTTTTCTGGTGCGTTTCCTGGGGGAACGCACGGTTTTGGGCACGGAAACGCCGCATTCTCAGGGAGGCGGGCGCCATGCTTGAGCTGCGGGAACTGAGCGTGCGGGCGGGTGGGTTCAGCCTCTCCGGCGTTTCCATGACGATTCCCTCCGAGCGTTACGGGGTGCTCATGGGCCGGACCGGGAGCGGCAAGACCACCCTGATGGAGGCGGTTTGTGGCTTGAAGAAAGTCACCGCCGGCGCGGTGCGCCTGGCTGGCCAGGACGTGACCCGATGGCGTCCGGGAGAGCGCGGGATCGGGTTCGTTCCTCAGGATACCGTGCTTTTCAGCAACATGACGGTCTACCGGCATTTCGCTTTTGGGCCGACGCTCCATGGGTGGGGTCGGAAGCAGATTGAGGAGCGGGTCCAGGAGCTGGGCGAGGCATTGGGAGTGTCTCATCTGCTGCACCGGGAGCCCCACGGCCTCAGCGGTGGCGAGGGCAAGCGGGTGGCGCTGGGGCGCGCCCTGGCGGCCAAGCCCAGGGTGCTGTGCCTCGATGAGCCTTTCAGCGCCCTGGACGAGGAGACCCACGGCGAGATCTGCAATTTGCTCAAGGAACTGCAGCGCTCGCAGGGATTCACGACGCTCCACATCACCCACGGGACGGCGGAGGCCGAGCAATTGGCGGACATTCGTTTCCGGCTGGTGGAGGGCCGGATCGAGAGGGGTTGAGAACCGTTCGAGCGGCGCGGAAACCCTCTTGGCAGACGGAGGAGGCGCGATATGATGACGTCCATGCGATCCCAAAGTCTCCGAAAAGCGCTCCTTGGGCTGGGTGTTTTGGCCCTGGTCGCGGAAGCGGTGGTCGCCTGTTCGGTACCGGTTTTTCGCTACGCGCTGGAACGGTGGTCACCCGATTCCTATCGGGCCACGGTGTTTCACCAGGGGCCGCTCGAGGAGGAACAGACTCGAAACGTGGAACGTCTCCGTGCCTCGGATGCCAATCTGGAAGTCGTTCTGGTGGATTTGGCGGTGGAATCCGAAGCCTCGGTTTTGGAAATCTGGGAGGAACAGCGCAGCGAGACGCTCCCCTGGCTCTATGTCACCTACCCGGAAGCGCACCCGGTGGCGATTGAACTGGCCTCGGGGCCGCTGGGAGATCCTTTGATGGGTGCGGTGTTGGATTCCTCGGTCCGGCGAGAGATTGGGAATCGCCTGGTGGCCGGTGAGTCGGCGGTGTGGGTGCTTCTGGAAAGCGGCGACGCGGCGCGCGACGAAGCGGCCTGGAAACTCCTCAACGCGGAGCTGGCGCGCCTGGAAGAGGAACTCGAACTGCCGATGATCGAGCAGGAAGACATCGACGCCGGCTTGTTGGCCCTGGACGAGAACGAACTCAAGATCGTCTTCTCTTCCCTGCGGGTGAACCGGGACAAACCCGCGGATGAGATGTTTGTGCGGATGCTTCTCGATACCGAGGATGACCTGATCGACCGGAACGATCCGATTGTGTTTCCCGTCTTTGGACGGGGGCGAGTGCTTTACGGGCTCGCTGGCGGCGGGATTGTCTCGGAGACTATCAAGGCGGCGGCGGCTTACCTGGTCGGTTCGTGTTCCTGTCAGGTGAAGGCGGACAACCCGGGGGTGGATCTGTTGATGGCGGTGAACTGGAACGCTCTCGTGGAGTCGACCCTCGATCACGAGCAGGAGCTGCCGGAATTGGCGGGGATCATGCCGCCAGCGAAACCGGGAGAGGTTTCCGAGGAGCTGCCGGCGGCCACCCTTCCGATCCGTGCCTCCGGCAACGACGCGCCGGGCGAATCGACGGTCGCGAGCGCCGGTGAGAGTCGACAGATGTTGTGGACGACCTTGGCCGTGCTGGTGACCATGCTGGTGGCGGTCGCTCTCGGCGGTGCCTTTTTATCGACAAAGAAAGTATGAGTATCTGGCATTTGGTGGTGCGGGAGATCCGGCACCGGAAATTGAACGTGACCCTGGGCGCGGCGGCGATTGCCGTGGCCACCGCCTGTCTGGTGGGGGCGCTGGTCTTGCTCAAGGCGGATGCTCGGGCCACCGAACGGGCTCTCGCGGCGAAGCAAGAGGCGGTGGAAGAGGCGGGGGCTGCCCTGAATGACGCCATGCGCAAGATCACCAAAGGCCTTGGTTTCAATGTGGTGATTCTCCCTAAGGACCAGGATCTGCAGGAGATGCACGTGAGCGACACCATCTCGAAGACCATGCCGGAGGAATACGTGGAGCGCCTGGCCAATTCCAACATCGTCACGGTCAATCATCTCCTTCCCACCGTGACCCAGAAACTCAATTGGCCGGAGATGAACGATCTGCCGATCGTTCTCTACGGCACGCGGGGTGAAGTGCCGCTGGCCCATCGGGATCCCAAGAAACCGCTCCTCGACGCTGTGCCGGAAGGGTCGATGATCATCGGCTTTCAGATCGCGCAAAAGCTCGATCTGAAGGCGGGCGATGAAGTGGCCTTGTCAGGGAGACCGTTCAAAATCGTCAAGGCTCACGAGGAGCGGGGCTCGGTGGATGACACGACGGTGTGGATCAACCTGCGAGAAGCCCAGGAGATGTTGGGGATGGAGAACTTGATTCACGCCATCCAGGCATTGGAATGTCACTGTGCGGGGGACCGGATTTCGCAGATCCGTGCGGAGATCACCGCCATTCTGCCAGGGACGCAGGCCATCGAGCGCGGTGTTCCGGCGCTGGCCCGGGCGGAGGCGCGTGATCAAGCCAGGGTGTCGGCCGAAGAAGCTCTGGCCAGGGAAGTGGAGAGCCGCGACCAGCTTCGCGCGCAGAGGGAAGAGTTCGCCGCCTTTCTGGTGCCGCTGACGACGGTGGGCAGCGCGCTGTTCATGGGGCTCATGACTTTTTCCAATTCGCGTCAGCGACGACAGGAAATGGCGATTCTGACGGCGATCGGGCTGCGGTCGCGCCAAGTGCTGGGTGTGTTTCTGGGCAAGGCGCTGCTCACTGGCTTGTTAGGCGCGGTGAGCGGACTGGTGATCGGCGCGAGCGTGGGGCTGGCGCTGAGTGAAGGTGGTGCGCTGGATTCGGTCTGGCCATCCCTGATCAACCTGCCGACGGTCGCTTTGGCCCTGGGGCTGGCCATCGGGATGGCTTTGATCGGGAGTTGGCTGCCGGCCCTGATGGCTTCCAGGCAAGATGCCGCCAAGGTGCTGCAGCAAGATTAGGGTAAAAGCGAAGTCCAATGATTCGGTTAGAAAAGCTCACGCATCGCTATCGAGCACCGGACGGTGGAAGCGTCTCGGCGCTCGAATCGGTGGGACTGACGGTGAAGCCGGGGGAATTCGTCGCTTTGCGCGGTCCCAGCGGCTGCGGCAAGTCGACGCTCTTGCTGATCACAGGCGCCTTGTTGCGCCCGACCGAGGGAACGGTCTCGGTGGCGGCGACCGAGCCCTACGCACTTTCACTCGCTGACCGGGCCGGTTTCCGGTCCTCGAAGATCGGCTTTGTCTTCCAGCAGTTTCATCTCGTGCCCTACCTGAGCGTCGTTGAGAATGTGCTCTCGCCGAGCTTGGCGTCTGGAGGCCGGGATCGAGAGAGGGCGCGGGCCTTGGCCTTGGTATCGGAGATGGGATTGGAACATCGCGGGGATCACACGCCCTCGGCTCTCAGCACGGGTGAGCGGCAGCGGACGGCCCTGGCGAGGGCTCTCTACAACGATCCCGAGGTCCTGTTGGCCGATGAACCCACAGGCAACCTGGATCCGGACAACACGGCGATGGTCCTCGAACGGCTGAAGGCTTTTGCGGCCGGTGGAGGCGCCGTACTGATGGTTTCCCACGACCGGGAAGCCACCGCGGCGGCGGATCGGGTGCTGACCATGGCGGAGGGACGCTTGGTATGAGGATGTCGCCGAGCCCATGATTTCTTTCTTTACTCACATGAATACCAAACGATTTCAATGGCGCTTGCTGATTTGTCAGGGATTTCTCGTCCTGGGACTGGCCCGGGCCGGGGCGGTGGACTGGCCGATGTGGCGGGCCGATGCCGGGCACACGGCGGTCTCCGAGGAACGGCTGGCCGAGTCCTTGCACCTACAGTGGATCCTGACATTTTCCGAGAGGGAGCGGGTATGGGACGACCCGTTGAACCACGACCTGATGCAATACGACAAGATTCTGGAGCCCATCGTCATGGACGAGCGGATGTTTGTCAGTTTCAGTGGCGAGGACAAGGTCGCTGCTTTTGATCTGCAGACGGGTCAGGAGGTTTGGGCCTTTTATGCGGACGGTCCGGTGAGGTTCGCGCCGGTGGGCTGGAAAGGGTGGCTCTACGTCTGCAGCGATGACGGATACCTTTACTGCCTCGATGCGGCCGAGGGGAGCTTGGTATGGAAGTTTCAAGGGGCGCCCAGCGATCGCAAAGTGCTGGGGAATGGGCGGGTGATCTCGGCCTGGCCGGCTCGCGGCGGACCCGTGATTCGCGACGGAATGATCTACTTCGCGGCCAGCATCTGGCCTTTCATGGGAACCTTCATTTACTCGCTGGACGCGCGTAGCGGAGCGGTGGAATGGGTGAATGACGGCACGGGGGCCGACTACATCAAGCAACCGCACAGCGCGCCTTCCTTCGGCGGGGTGGCTCCTCAGGGGACCTTGGTGGCCATGGAGGATCATTTGCTGGTTCCCGGCGGCCGATCGGTGCCGGCCGCCCTCGACCGCGGGACGGGCGAGTTGATCCATTTCCGCCTGAACGACGGCGGCAAGGCCAACGGGGGATCCTTTGTCATCGGGCAGGGCGATCACTTTTACGTGCACACCCGTCTTCGCGGCGTGCGGGCCTATGACGTCAAGAACGGCGACAAAAAGGGTTTTGTGGTCAACGAACCGGTCCTGGCCGAAGAGGTTCTCTACACTGCGGCCGAACAGCCGGTCTTGAAGGTGCATCTGGCTGCCGCCGAGAAGGAAGTCAGGGACGCCGTGGCGGAGTGGAAGAAGGCCGACAAGCAATTGGCCTCGGCGATCGCGGACAAGGAGAGGCCCCTGACCGAGCCTCAGAAAAAGGTGGAGGATGCCGAGAAAGGGGTCTCCAAAGCCGAGCGAGCCGTCGAGGAACTCAAGATTTCTCTTGAGTCGGAGGATTCCTTCTTGAAAGAGGCCGTGAAGAAGTTGGAGGAGGCGAAAAAGACCCTGTCAGAATCCAAGAAAAAACTCGAAGGGGCTCGGAAAAAAAAGAAGGACCCTGTGGACCCGAAGCTATTCGAAAACCTGGCGAAACGGGAGGCCGCGCTCTGTGAAAAGGATTTTGATCATCAAGCCCTGAAGCAAGAGTGGGAGACCGTGGGCCGGGACGTGCCGGTTCTGCAGGCTTACAACGGCAAAGCGGAATTGCAGTGGGAGTTCGCGGCGGATGGTTTGGGCGACCTGATCCTTGCCGGTCAACGGCTCTACGCCGCGGGGCGAGAGGAGATCGTGGCGGTGGAGCATCCCGGTGACTCGGCGCGGGCGCGCGTGTCCTGGCGGCAGTCTGTCGATGGCGAAGTCCTCCGCTTGCTGGCGGCCAATGGCAAGCTCATCACGGTCACGCTCGACGGCAGGATCTTTTGTTACGGGAGCGAGCGGACCCGCAATCCGAGGAAGCCGCCCAAGCGGGTTCTGGCTGATCAGAGCTGGCCGTTCTCGCAGCCGGCGGACAACCGCCTGGCACGGCAAGTCCTGGCGCTGGCCGATGTCGACGAAGGCTACGCCCTCTGCTTCGGAGTCGACGACGGGCGGATGTTAGAGTCCTTCGCCGAGGAATCGCGGCTGCACATGGTGGCGGTGGAGCCCGATGAGGAAGTGGTTCAAGGTCTGCGTGAGAAGTACGATTACATGGGCCTTTATGGCAAGCGAATCGTGTTGCAGAAGAGTGACCCGCAGGGCTATCAAGCGCCTCCTTACATCTTCAATTTGGTGATTCTGGGAGACGAGACAGCATCGAAGCTTCACGATCCCTCCACCATCAAACTGATCTTTGAGTCCGTGCGGCCCTACGGAGGAGCCCTGTGGTTTCGGAGCAATCCGGCCCTCGTGGAACGGATCGAGGCCCTGGGCATGCCGGGCGCCGAGGTGACGCGTGGTCCGGGAGGAAGCGTCTACGTGTTCCGTCAGGGGCCTCTGCCGGAGTCCTCCGACTGGACGCATCAGTACGGAGACATGGCCAATACCGTCAAGTCCGACGACAAACTGGTGAAGCTGCCCTTGGGAGTTCTGTGGTTTGGAGGAGCGCCCAACACGGATGTGCTGCCCAGGCACGGGCATGGCCCCTCGGAGCAGGTGGTGGGCGGTCGCACCATCATCGAGGGCATGGACTGTTTGAGCGCGCGGGACGTCTACACCGGCCGGATCTTGTGGAAACGAGAGTTCGAGAACCTGGGCACCTACGGCGTTTATTACGACCACACTTACACTGATGATCCGCTCAATCCGGCCTACAACCAGGTGCACATCCCGGGCGCCAACGCCCGGGGAACCAACTACGTGGCCACGGAGGATTCCGTTTACGTGGCGATCGGAAACGCCTGTCACGTTCTCGACGCCGCCACGGGGCAGGATGTGAAGATTTTTGAGGTGCCCAATCCTGACGAAAGGACACCTCCGCCCTCCTGGGCCTTCATCGGTGTGGAAGGCGATCTCCTGCTCGCGGGAAACGATTTCGCCCGCTACACCAGCCGTTACGGGCTCGACCGCAAGAAGAACGAGGGCAAGGACGCGGAGGACAACCGCGATCGCCGGGGACGGAAGCGGAAGCGGGCAGCGAGTGAAGAGCCCCCCAAGAAGGAGGCTGTTCCGGCCATCGAAGATCTCTCGGCCTCCCAGGGCTTGATCGCTTATGACCGTCATTCGGGAGAAATCCGGTGGAAGGTCGATGCGGAGTTCAGCTTCTTGCACAACGGAATCGTGAGCGGCGGAGGCAAGCTCTATCTTTTGGACAAGTTCCCCAAGAGCATGGAGGACAAATTGAAGCGGCGCGGCTTGGCCAAACCGGAAGACTATCGCATTGTCGCGATCGATGCGAACTCCGGAGAGCAAGTGTGGGAGCACCGGGGCGGCATTTTTGGAACCTGGCTCTCCTACTCCGCGAAGCACGATATCCTTCTGGAGGCGGGCGCCAAGGGCCGGGATCGGCTGAAGGATGAAGTCGGTGAGGGATTGACGACTTACCAAGGCATCAGTGGTGAGATCCTTTGGAAGAAGGAGAAGCTGGCCTATGCGGGTCCGTGCATTCTTCACAATGACCTCATCCTCACCGCTCCCGATCAATACGCGGATTCTGCGGGAGCCTATCATTTGGTCGATGGCAGCCCCTACTTGATCACCAATCCGCTGACGGGGAAGGAAGAGCCCTGGCGGATCACCCGGGCCTATGGCTGCAACACCCCCGTGGCAGGCGAGCACTTGCTCACTTTCCGCTCGGGCGCGGCGGGTTACTACGACCTCGATAACATGAGTGGCACGGGCAATTTTGGGGGCTTCAAATCAGGCTGTACGTCGAACTTGATCCCGGCCAATGGCGTCTTGAACGCGCCGGATTATACGCGGACCTGTAGCTGCGGCTATCAGAACCAGACCTCGCTGGCGATGGTGCACATGCCCGACGTGGAGCTTTGGACTTACAATCGTTATGGTGTCGATGCCGATTCCCACGAGGAGATCCGGCGGGTCGGCATCAACTTTGGCGCGCCCGGTGACCGCCGTTCCGAGGACGGCACGCTGTGGCTCGAGGCGCCCTCGGTGGGGGGCGATTCTCCGGAGGTGACGGTCTCGCTGGAGGGAATGGAAGGCCGGAAAGTGGACACTTTCCGCCGGCACTCGTCTCAGGTGCGGACCACCCGCAGTCTCGGCTGGGTGGGTGCTTCCGGCATGCGTCACGTGAGCCGGGTCACCATCACGCCAACGATGCGCTTTCAAGCGCAAAACAGTCAGGATACGATCACGGCGGGGATTGCGACTTCGGAAGATGATGCGGAGGAAGCCCCAAGCGGCACGGTGCGATTGACGAGCAGTGACCTGGAACTGGTGCACGACGGGGCTGACCAGCTGGTGAGTCTGCGATTCACGGATCTCCCCTTATTCCCTGGCGAGAAGATCAAGAAGGCTTCGATCCAATTCACGGTCGATGAGCCAAAGGCCGTAGTGAGCGGCGAGGACGGAAAGGCGATCGAGACGATTCTATCCATCCACGTGGAGAATTCGGCCAATGCGAGACCGTTCGACACGAGCGCGGGTGATTTGTCTCGGCGACCTTTCCTGGGAGACAAGGGGATCGAGTGGAAGCCCAAGGCGTGGGCGAAGGCGGATGATCACGGTGGGGATCAGCAGACGCCGGACCTGGCGGCATTGGTGCAGGCGGTGGTGGACCGGGATGATTGGGCTTTTGGGCAGGCCATGGCCTTCTTCATTCAGGGTCAGGGCAAACGGGTGGCCCATGCGTTCGATAAGGATCCGAAAAAGGCGCCTCGCCTCGTGGTGGAGGTGGAAAGCGGAGCGCCGCGAGTCCGCGTGGCGGCGAAAGAGGACGATGCCGAGGAGAGGGCCGATGGAAGCGTGTCGCTGGACAGCGGGGATCTTGAGTTGACCGCCGATCCCGATCAGGACGGCTCGCAACGAGTCGGCATCCGGTTTCGCGGGCTGCAGATTCCTCGCGGCCAGCGGCTCGATGAAGTGTATTTGCAGTTCATCTGCGACGAGCCCTCGGGGGAGGATGCCGACTTAATCATCACGGTGGAGGATGCCGTCAATCCGCCGCCCTTCAAAAGAGAGAAAAGGCATCTCTCCGGGCGCAAGCTCATGGAAGAAAGCCTCCGGTGGCGACCCGGTGAGTGGCGTGCCAAGGATGAGAGAGGCTCCGCACAGAGGACGCCTAATTTGGCGCCTTTGTTGCAACCGCTGATCGATCGCGAGGATTGGGAGCCCGGAAACGCGATGGTCTTCATGATCACGGGCGAAGGTCATCGCGGTGCCATCTCCTTCGACGGGAAGAAGGAACAGGCGCCAGCGCTGCTGGTGAATTACCCTTCCTCGCCTCAGGAACTCGATCTTGCCGAGGCGCCGCGCTACACGGTCCGGCTTCATTTCTTCGATCCCGATGGACTTCCACAGGGTCGGCGAATGGGGGATGTCCGCCTGCAGGGCAAAGTGGTACTCGAAGACTTCGATATCAGTGCTCACCGTAAGGATGCCGATCATGTCGTGGTGAAGGAGTTCCGAGGGATCCCGGTGCCGCATCATTTGGACATCGAGTTTGCCGCGCCGGAAGGCGGCGAAGAAACGCCTGTGTTGTCGGGGGTTGAGCTGATTCGGGAAGAGGGCGAGGCGGACGTGAGGCGGGCCTCTGTCCGGGCGACTGGGGAGTGATCGATCTCTCGGCGGGTGATGCTGAGGAGAGGTCCGCTGGGAATTCAGGGGACCATGAACACTTGCGATCCGTCATGCGACCGAGACTCGGGGGTCGGGGCCGGTCACTCGGCCCGCGCGCCACTGCCGACCTTTTGGAGAGGTTGACGGGGAGACCCTCGCGGAACAGCGATTCCGTAAGATAGGCGGCTGAGGCGGCTCAAGCCCTGTATTTTTGGGTAATTCGGATCGGCAGCGCCCATTTTTGACCCCATGGCAAATTCGCATTCGTTATTTCATCTTTTTTAAGCTTGTTTCTGTAATAGTCTTATATTACAGTGCGCCGAACAAGCCGACCTTCATGCCAAGCAGAAACTCCCTGCCCCCCACCGAACGCCAGATTCGCAGCCGCCTCCGCCAGCTCCTCGACCAGGCCGAAGGCTTCCTTCACGGCTCGCCCATCGAACTCTCTCGTAAATGCGGCAAGCCCACTTGCCGTTGCGCTTCCGACGACTCCTTGCGCCATCGCTCCTTGGCCATCGGTCAGACTCGCAAGGGCAAGACCACCATGCTGCACGTCCCCAGACCGTTGGAAGCTCAGGCGAGACGCTGGATCGATGATTTCCAGAAGGCGAATGCTCTGCTGGAAGCCCTCGACGAGCAGGGGCGCCTCCGACTCGAGGAGGCAAAAACCAAGGCCAGAGCGGCGAGTAGCTCCGCCAAGAAGAAGGGCAAGACCGGTAAGAAATCAGCCGGCAAAGCCAAGTCCGGGCGCAATTCTCCACCAAAAAAGAAGCGACCATTCTCACGCGACTACTAACTTACTCGGACAAGATTTTCAGCCTCCGCCAACAGTGGAGGCTGCGGGTGCGTGACTCTCGTCCCAAACCACAGATTCCCACTCGAGTTTTCCCGGCAGCATTCTTCGCCATGTTCTGCTGCCGGTTACCAAGCTTCAACGAACTCGAGCAACACCGGAACAAGAGCAGCTGGACCCGTTGGCTCGGTAATCACCGTTTGCCCAGCGCCGACGAACTGGCGTATGTCTCCGAGCGCATCGAGCCTGACAGTGTGCGAGGGTGTCTCGGACACATTTACTTCTGCCTCAAACGCAACAAAATCCTTGCCCCACAGCGCGGTTGGATGCTTGCCGCCGTCGATGGTCACGAAACTCACTGTAGCTACAAACGTTGTTGTCCAAAGTGTCTCCAACGCCGGATCGCCGTCGGAGACGAGGTCAAAACACAGTTCTACCACCGCTTGGTCGCGTTTCAGATTATCTGTGAGGATTTTCAATTGCTTCTCGACGTGGAAATGCTTGAGCCTGGTGAAGACGGAGATCCTGGAGACGACGAAGTCGCTGCGGCTATACGGCTGATAACTCGCGTCCTTAAGGACCACCCACGCTGCTTTGACGTGCTCACTGCCGATGCGCTCTACCTGCGTCCCTCCGTGATCAATCTTCTTGAAGACCACGGCAAATACCTTGTTGCCGTACTCAAGGATAATCAGCCTGAGCTATTGTCCGAAGCCCGCACGCTCCTGCCCCTTGAGGAGCAAGAGCCAGAATCATTTGAGACTCCGGCTGCACCGGGCAAGCCCGCGCGGCACGTTCATTTACAAGAGGCTGAGGGCTTCTGCACTGAATCCATTCACACTCCTCTTCGCGTTGTTCATTCCCATGAGACTGGCATCCGTCGCGAGCGCGTCGCTGGGGATTGGGTCGAGACTCCCATCGATAGCCACTGGTGGTGGGCGACGACCATGCCCCGCTCAATGGCCGATGCCAAGACCATCTTCCATTTCGGGCACGACCGTTGGAAGGTCGAAAACGAAGGCTTTAACGAACTCTGCTCCCGCTGGCATTCCGGTCATTGCTATCACCATCATCCCAATTCCATTCTCGTTCTGTGGCTGATCATGTTCATGGCCCACGCCGTGTTCCACTGCTTCCACAAGCGCAACTTGAAGCCAGAGATACGCCGTGGACACACGGCCATCTATTTTGCCCGTCAAATCGCCGCCTCCATGCGAGAGGATCGATGGTGGCCGCCACCGGCTCCGGGCTGAGGAACGCCCGCCCCGCGCTCTCGGTAACCTTGGGTTCGCGTCCGCCATCGGAGCGGTCTGGCTCCCTGTTGCCTATTGCCGACAGGGGGATCCATTTCGCGGCTCGAGCCCTCCGAAATTCGCCCGAGAACCGCCACACGAAACTGTTCGCCCTCCTAGCGCCAGCTTCAACACGCTCAACACCCACCAATTCAGGCCATTACGACTCTTTCCGACGCCGTCTTACGGAATCGCTGCTTCCCGGCGCCCCCGCTTGTGTTCTCCAGACCGGCGTGCTAGATAGGGGCCCGGAGCAGCCATGAATCCCTGGTACCCCCACTACGCCGCGAATCACCCCCTGCTTCGTGTCGGCGGCCTGCCGGTCTACGTCACGACTCTGATCATCGCCCTCCAGGTGATCGCCATGTTCGTCATGGCTGTCGTCGGCCATGGCTCGCCCTGGAGCCGCGAGTTTATCTACACCGCCACCAACGTGGAAGCGGGCAGGCTGTGGACCTTGATCACCTACGCCTTCGTGGAGCCGATCAGTTTCTGGGCAGTGCTCGGTCTGGTATTCTTCTATCTGTTCGGGATCCGCGTCGAAATACATCTTGGCACCCGGCGCTACCTGACTCTCATTGGCATCCTCATCCTGGGCCCCACCCTGCTGCACTCGATCTTCGGCCTCGTGTTCGTCGATCTTTTCGCCGGTTCAGCCCTCCCCGGGCTGTTCGTCAGTAGCTTGAGCGGCTACTACTCCTCGGACAACGTCCGTCTGAGCGTTCTCATCGCCTTCGTCTGGCTCTATTCAGACGCCCTCTTCTGGCCCGGCATCCGGGCCAAATGGCTCGGCATCATCTTCGTGGCCCTTCAGACACTCCAGTATCTCGGCGCCCGGCAATGGCTCTACTTCTCCATGTGCTGGCTTTCCCTCTTGTTAGCCTACATCACTCTCCGGCGCATGGGGATGGGCATGAAGTTTTCAGCGATCGAGGAACCACTCGCAAGCCTGATTCCCTCGCGCAAACCCAAGGGCTACCGCAGCTCCCGCCGCAATCTCAAGGTGGTCAAGCCTCCCAAGGGCAAGAAGCGTCATCGCTACGAATCCAAGCTGGCGCCCAAAGTCGAACCGCCCACTTCCCGGACCGCCTCCGTCGATCATTTGTTGGAAAAAATCGCTCGCGAAGGCCTCTCCAGCCTCACTCCGGAAGAGCGGAGCCAATTGGAAAATGTGAGCGATCAACTGGCTGACCGGAACAAACCTTCTTCCTGAGCCCCTTCATGGGATTGCCCGTTCCCGATCACGCAGATCCCGTGCAGCGCCTGCGGGACATCGTCCACTGCCTGCGCGCGCCGGGAGGCTGCCCCTGGGACCGCGAGCAGACTCATGTTTCGCTCATCGCCAACTTGTTAGAGGAAGCCTACGAGACAGCGGCTGCCATTCGGACCGACGACACCGATCACATGGTCGAAGAACTCGGCGACCTGCTCCTCCAGGTGGTCATGCACGCGGAGATCGCCTCGGAATCCCAACGATTTCAGTTAGAAGACATCGCCCGGGTCGTCGGGGAGAAACTCATCCGCCGGCATCCCCACGTCTTTGGAGATCAAGACGCCCGGGATACCGAAGCCGTCCTCAAGCAATGGGACGCCATCAAACGCGAAGAAAAGGGCGGCGATGCATCGCGGACTCCCTATCTCGAGAAGGTCGGCGAAGGGCTAACCGCCCTGATGACCGCGACGAAGCTGCAGAAAAAGGCCGCCAAAACCGGCTTTGACTGGCCGGATGCCAGCTCTGTGCTGGACAAGGTGAGAGAAGAAATTCGAGAACTCGAAGAAGCCGTGGACCACAACGAGATCTCCAATATTGAGGAAGAACTGGGCGACCTCTTCTTCTCGCTCGTCAATCTCAGCCGGCATCACGGCTTCGATAGCGAAAGCCTGCTTGCGCGAACCAACGAAAAATTCCGTCGGCGATTCCACACCATGGAGAGCCGTCTGACCGCGAACGGGCGCACCCTTGAGAAGGCCACGCCGGAGGAAATGGATGCCGCGTGGAACGAGGCCAAGCTCAAGACCCGGTAGCACCGACTCGGCACCGTCACCTTGCTCAAGCCTTGGCGAAGCGGCGAGGACCATCGAAGCATGGGCGGGGCGATCATGCACCCAGTGGAAACGATGGCGCCTTGCCAGACTCGATCCTGGCATCGGACCTCCCGACACCACCCTTCCCGACGCAACGCTTTTCACCTTTTGATTACTAACGGGAGTCCCGGTATCCCGACAAGGCGCCGAGCCCGCTTCCCAGCGCCACCGCGGACGCCAAGAGACACAAGCCTTCGCCAATCGGCTTCAGACCATCGTAGTCCGCGAAGATCGCGAAGATCGCGAGGACCATGAGGCCCGCGAAGGCCGTGAAGAGAAGTCCGGTCACAACTCCCAAAATCATGTGGGATACCGATCCGGAACGAGACGAGGGAGATGCATCGTTTTGTTCAGCCATGACCCTGCGATATACCTTTCCGCCGCATCCACAATCAAATTCAGAACTCCTGACATACCCTCGGGAAACTTGAGCAATTCTAGGTCCTCATGGAATTAAAGAATGGCGGGTTTTGGCTCAATTCTGTGACAAAAACCGCCACTCAAACACGCGGTGAAAAATCGGCAATGGTATCACTATTAAAGGATTACAATAATCGTGAGACACCAATTCCGTGTCGCGAGAACCGCCAACCTCCGAAGCCCCTATGTCAGGAGTTCTGAAATTTGGACAAGATCCGCCTCTTTGGCCTCTAACATTCCATGAAGCACCGTCTCCGGATCGCCACGGTCCTCGGACTTACCCTCTTCCTCGCCCGGGCTCATCCCGATCAGTCCGCCTCGTCTGCATCTGCGGAGGCGCCGACATCGGCTTCGACCGTTTCGGCTTCGACCGTTTCCTCACGCCTGGCAGAGGCCGCGCTCGCCCGCACAAAATGCCAGGTGACCTACGATCCCGCCTACGTGGTGCTCGCGTATCCCGGAGGAGACGTGGCCCCTGACCGCGGGGTCTGCAGCGACGTCGTCATCCGCAGCTACCGCGCGCTCGGCATCGATCTGCAGCGGCGTCTCCACGAGGACATCAAGGCGCATTTCGGAAAGTATCCCAACAAGTGGGGCCTCAAGCGTCCCGACAAGAACATCGGTCATCACCGCGTCCCCAATCTGCAAACCTTCTTTCGTCGCCATGGCGAGAGCTTGCCCATCAGTCGCCGCGTCACCGACTACCAAGTCGGAGACGTCGTCGCCTGGGACCTCAATGACAAGGGCCTGACTCATATCGGCATCGTGGTCGCGCCTCCCGGAGACGCCTCCGCGCGCTGGATCGTCCACAACATCGGCAGAGGTCCCCAACTCGAAGACCGTCTCTTCGAGTGGAAAATCATCGGGCACTACCGCTACGCGCCAAAGTCGAATTGAGCGCTGGTGGCCACCGCCGCCTCCCACTCCGATCCCGGATACCCGTCCACCGCGAAGAACTGGGCCTCGCCCGCCCCGTCTCGAATCGCCTTGGCTTTCTGGTAGTCCTCCGACGCGTAGAACGCCTTGGCCTTTTCCATCGAGGGAAAGGCAATGATTACGATGCGATGGGTTTCTTCTTTCCCCTCAAGAGACTCGATTCGTCCACCGCGCACGATCATCTTCCCTCCGTGCCGGTCGATGATTCGAGGCGTGTGTTTCATGTACTCGCCGTAGGCATCGGCGTCGCCGACTTTGACCCTCACGATGATATAGGCAGGCACCGGATGACTCTCGCTCATCGCTTCACTCGATCAAGGTGCCGTGGACGTTGCCTATCCAGACGTCCAGCTCGCCGCCCCGGCCAGCGATCGTTCAACGAAGCCGTCGGCCTGGCCGCGATCCGCTCGCCCCGTGACTTGTCGGCCTCGATGAAAGCCCTTACCCGGTCGTGAACCCGCTGGATCATCTCCACAAATACTTCAAGCTGGCCTTTGTTCGAGGGCGCGCCGTCGCCGGGAACGCAAGAAGCCCCCGCCGGAAGTCCGGCGAGGGCTCGGAAAAAATCGCCAGGTTGAACCCCAAACGGCAGGCAGTGCCAATGGCAAGGAACGGGCCGGAAACGGCGACCCCTTGTTTAAGCCTTCTCCTCGATGAAGCGTGTGACGTCACCCACGGAGAGAAGCTTTTCCGCCTCCTCATCGGGGACCTGGACATCGAATTCGTCTTCGAACGCCATGACGAGTTCGACGGTGTCGAGGGAATCGGCGCCGAGGTCTTCAATGAACTTGGCGTCGGGGTTGACTTGCTCAGGTGTGACACCGAGCTCTTTGACAATGATGTCAGTGACTCTTTCTTCGATGGATTTCTCGCTCATGCAGGATCGCTTGGGTTCTCGGAACAGCGAGTTCCTTAAACAGCTCTCCCTTCCTCTGCAACCATTAAAAACAGCTTTTTAGAACAAGCTGAAAGGCAACGGCTTACGAGGAATCACCTCCCGGAGCTTTTTCCTCATTCTCGGACGCCGTGCCTCCTTTCGGGCTCGGCTCGTCCGTCGCAGGAAGACGTTCGACCAAATCGCCATCGAAATTGGCCAGCAAACGCTTCCGGATGGCGTCGGCCCCACCGAACTTCAAGTCGTCGATGATGGCCCGCCGAACCTTCCCTTCTCCCTCACGGTAATAGACATACGCCAGCCCCTTGTGATCCCATTTCCGCTGGTCCACTCGAAAGGCCGAAGCAAAAGGCACTCGTTCTCCCTTCGGAGTAGTCAAACTCGTCGCATCCGCCCGGAGCACCCGCTTCCGGTTGGCGAACATCGTCCCCAGTACCACCAACCCAATCCCCACACACAGGGTCCCAAAGAAGAACTGATCCTCGGTGGTGTGGATTTTCTCCGGGGGCTCCTCGGGCCATCCATTCTCCGCAGCAAAACCCACCCAGTCACTCTGCGCGGGATAGCCCTTCTCCTCCACCACATCGGCCCACTCCACGTTGGTGCCGCTCTCGGCCAGAAAAGTCTCCTTCTCTTCCTGAATTTTCATGAACCTCTCATGCTCACGGAAAATCTTGTTTTTCTTAGGATAACCAATGAAGCCGTCGTAAAAAAAATAGAGGCCAAAACCAACGAACATCACCGTCATCAGTGACATCCTCTTGGTATACCAGGGCGTGATGCGACAGGTGATCTCCTCAG
>CBDBEZ010000056.1:0-31530 GCA_965204485.1 Verrucomicrobiales bacterium | reverse complement strand
CTTGGCCCGGCACTTTGACCAAGGGAATTTAACGATGTTCCTGGAGGATCCGGAGGTAGAGCCGACCAACAACATCGCCGAGCGGATGCTCAGGCCGGCGATCGTCGCCCGCAAGGTGTCGCAATGTTCCAAGACGGAGCGGGGAGCCAATGCCTACGCGGCATTCGAGAGTGTGCTCTCGACTCTCTCGCTGCGAGGAGCGAGTTCCGTATTCAAGTCGCTTGCCAAAATCATCGCAGGCGAGCGTACCCTTGCATGAGATGCCTGTGGCGTTTGCTGGTTAGGAGCGCTAATCAGTTACAAGAGGCGAAACAGAACTTTGGCCTGCTCGCCGAACAGAGTGGCGCCTATCAGTATGCCTATGCCTCGGTGCATCTGGCTGCGATGCGATACGCTCTGATTTTCGAGGCCATGCTTCGGAGTGGTCGCTCGAGCTACGGGGAGGTGCGGGACCGGCAAACTGGGCATCTTCAAGTGCTGTGCTTCGCGGGATTGCTTTGGCAATTGTTTCGCAGCCTCATCGAGGGCGCCCTGGACGCCCTAGCCGATACGTTTGGGAAAGAAACTCTCGACCGCATTCTCGAAGCCATCGACAGCGAAGTGGAAGATTTCCTGAATCGAGCCCTCCATATGGATCCCGGATCACTTGAATTTGATCAATGCGCTGAAGTCCTCGGAATAGACTAGCGTAAAGCCCTCGAATTATCGGTCAGATGTGAGATCTTAACCATTAATGTCGTCCGATTCTCTTTAATCGCTCCCCACGAGAGAACTGATCCGGCTCGTCCGCGATCTACAGGAGCGGTTTGCTCAGTTGGAGGCGGAGAATCTGAAGCTTCGCGAGGAAGATCGAAGACTGCGCAAAGAATTGGATGAGTTGAAGCGCAAGCAGAACAGATCGGCGGCTCCGTTCTCGAAGGGAAAACCCGAGGCCAACCCGAAAGACCGGGACGCAAGCCGGGCCAAGGGTCCTTCCGGCGGCGGGAGGACCCGGAGATTGGGCCGGATGACAATGTTCGAAGCATGGAAGCCCGATTGCCCAAGGGGCGGTCGTCAAATTGTCCTCGATGCGGAGGCAGGCTTGGAACTCGTCTGGAGACGGCAAGCACGGTCGATGTGCCGGAAAAGATTGCCCGAGACATATCGATCTGGAAAGTGGAAGTCGAAGAATGCAGTTGTGGCTACTGCGCGCGAGGAACTCACCGGGACTTGCCGCTCGACCCACACGGGGCCACCGCTCACCGTGTGGGTCCCAGGGTTCGGTCGTTTGGACTGGCTCTGCACTATCACTTCGGGGTGACTCTACGCAAAGTTCCTCCGATTGTTCGCGAGATTTGCGGCATTGATCTCAGCCAGAGCGCCCTGACACAAGACGCCCTGAAATTGGGAAACGGCGATGGAGCGATCAGCCAAGAAGCGGAGCGAATCAAAGCAGCCATCCAGCAATCCGATGACGTCAATACGGATGATACGGGATGGCGAACGGGGGGCAAGACGAGTTACCTGATGGGATTCGTGAGCCGCCAGGAGAATGCGGTGTATTTTCAGATTCGATCACGCCACCGAGCCGAAGAAGTGGCCGAAGTCATTACGGCGGCCTGTGAGTGTGTGCTTGGAACCGATCGGTTCCGGAGCTACGACGCGGAGCGATTTTCGCAGATGGACATGCAAAAGTGCATGAGCCATATCGTGAAGAATCTCTCTGAAGTTCTGGAGAAGAAGCGAGGGCGGGCACGAAGTTTCTGCGAGGGACTGAAGAATTCGCTCCGACAGTGTCTGAGGCTTTGGCAGCAGTACCACAACGGCGAGTCGACTTTAAACCAATACGAGGAAGAGAGCTTGAAAAAGATCTATGAACTCGATCATTACCTGCGGGACCGGACGCTCAAAGATTCCGACAACCAACGCATGCTCAATGAGCTTGGCCGGCACTTTGACCAAGGTAACCCCAGCGTTTCATAAAATGGCCAGTCAGGCCATCATGTAGTAGGCGATTTCTTCTTCGACGGCCTGATTGTCTCCGAGTGTCAATGTGAGTCGACCTCGAGGGCGAGTCAGACGTCCGGCACGCTGGATGATTTTGCGGCGAATCGTGCCGAGTCCTTCAAAGATCCACTCCGCAGCCCTTTTGGGGGACGATTTGCGTGACCGCTCCGCAGCTCGCATCTGCATTTCGCGTGTGAGATTGTGGGTGAGGATACTGGCCAAAAGGAAAGCTTCGTTGGCGGCACGTCGCTTGGCCGGAATATAGTCCATCTGGGCCTGGCTCTTGGCTTCGCCAAAAATCTTCTCCTGAGAGCCACGCCCTTCATGAAATTTCACCACATGAGCGGCCGTGTTTGTCTTGTTGGTGATGATCGCCTCGTATTCATAGTTCTCCTCGACAGGTTCGAAAAGATCCAGTTGGAGCGGTCCTTTGCGCTGAGTGCGCCTCATGGTTCGAATGCACAAAATGCGCGCTTTGCGCGCCCAACTTTTTGGCTTCCAGCGGATTTCGAAGTGATGAGTTTTTCCTTCTCCGCCTCGGGTTCGGGACCAGCGACGGCGCTTCTCGATGATGCCCTTGAGTTCCACGAGCCGCTCGAAAGGTACCGAGAACGTATATTCCAGGCCAAGGATCTTTGCCTCTGAAACCATCTGATCGCTGAAAAACGCGCTGTCGGCGCGCAACTCGATCTGCACATCAGGCAGCACCTTGCGAATCTTTTCCACGCAGTCGCGAAGAAATTCCACCGCGCCATTGGAGTCATGGACGTTGCCGCTTCGATGAAGGTAATCGAGAATCTGTCCGGTTTGGGAGATCGTCGCGAGCAGTGGATAATAACTGCGTTCGCCTTTTTTCTTCTTGTTAAATCCCACAGCCGTCCCTTCCGCATGGCGACTCGTGCTCTGCACGCTTCCGTCCAAATCAAGCGTGATGCGTTTGATTCCCTCCTCCTGGAGTCGCGACAGGCAAACGAAATGATTCATCTCCCTCATCCTCTCAAGGCTTTGACAATCGACCTCTCCCAACATCCGGCTCATCGTTGGGACACTGGGCAATTGGTGCATCCCCAAAACCTGTCGTACAAGGGGATCATCTCGGTAGTAGTCCAAATCGCGAAGCATCCGGTAGCCCAGTATAAAATGCACGATAAGACACATGAAAACCTTGTGGAACTTGTAGAAGCGGGACATGCGCCGATCCAGTGAATCAAAGCACTGCTGAAGCTTCCCCTCCAGATCCAATTCCTGAAAGAGCTTCTGAAAGATAACGAGACCGCCGAAAGAAATCAGTTCTTGATCTTCAAATTTGATCGCCGGAATCGTTCTGGACTTTGCATGAATCGTACGTCGTGCTACTCTCACTGTAGGTGGCTTTTCGGTTGAAGTGTTTGGTGTTTTGGTAGATTCCAAATCAACCTTATCCCAAAGGCCCCTGCCACTATTTTCTTGAGATTCTTGCCCCGATTTATGAAACTATGGGGGTAATCGTCGGCTCCTTACCCGATGGAACCAAGGAATTGGTAACCATCAGCGATGGAGAATGAGAGAGCAAACTGTCCTGGAAAAATGTGCTCAGAGACCTCAAGAAACGAGGATTGAAAATCCCTCCGAAACTGAGTATCGCCGATGGAGCTCTCGGGTTCTGGAGCGCCTTGGAAGAGGAATATCCGACAAGCAAACAGCAACGATGTTGGGTGCACAAGACAGCCAACATCCTCGACAAGCTGCCGAAGAAAGCGCAGCCCCTTGCCAAGGAACGCATCCATGAAATCTACATGGCGGAAACAAAGAAGGCCGCCTTGGAGGCCTATGACGAGTTCTTCACGCTCTACGAAGCCAAGTATCCGAAAGCGTGCGCCTGCCTGAAGAAAGACAAGGAAACTCTACTAACGTTCTACGATTTTCCAGCCGAGCACTGGAGACACATCCGGACGACAAACCCGATTGAGTCGACGTTTGCCACGGTCCGCCATCGGACTCGACAAACCAAAGGGTGCGGATCGAGGAAAGCAACCCTTTCAATGGTCTACAAGCTCGGCCTGGAAGCCGAGAAAGGCTGGCGTCGACTGAACGGATATCGTCAACTTGACAAAGTCGTGCAAGGAATCATCTTCGTGGACGGCATCGAGCAGCAAACCGCTGCCTAACCCATGATCGAACTTCGAATGGTGTTCCGACCGCCCTCATCCACAACTTCCGGTCATTTCTCCGCGGGCGTCGCCTTGCGGTTCAGCTACAGTTGCTCTCATCAGCTCCGATGTCATCGTTTCATGTCATTAGTTAAGGCCCATGCCGGGCACACTAGCCGGGGATGCCATCCCCGGGCGGTGCGACCGGGCGGTCATGTCAGCGAGGAATCGGATGGACGTGACCTTCCCGGCCGTGATGCAGACCGCGGGCATGAGTGTCCGCGCTACGAGGCGTGGCTGGAGGAACGGCGTCCTCTCCGTCTGCGATGCGACCGAATTGGCCACATTGGCAGGACCAAAATCGCGGCGCAGCGCGACCCTCCCGGCGTGGTGAGTCTGTTAGATCTAGAGGATCTGCTCGACGAATCGTTGGGCTTCGAAGGGTTCGAAGGCCTCCTCGCTTTCGCCGGTGCCGATGAATCGGGAAGGAACGTCGAGCTGGTCTTGAATGGCGGCGACGATGCCGCCCTTGCCGCTTCCGTCGAGTTTGGTGACGATCAACCCCGTCATTTTGGAAAGGGCCGCCTGAAACTCCTTGGCTTGGGCCAGGGCGTTGCTTCCGGTCGTGGCGTCGACCACGATGAGGACTTCGTGAGGGGCGTTTTCGCTCAACTTGGCCAGCACTCGTTCCATTTTTCCGAGTTCTTGCATGAGATTCTGGCGATTGTGCAGGCGGCCCGCGGTGTCGCAGAGCACGTAATCAATGGCCTTCTTTTTTGCGGATTGATAGGCCGCGTAGCAGACCGAGGAGGGATCGGCCTTGTAGGCGCCTTTCACGATGGGGATGTCAAGGCGCTGCGACCAGATCTCCAACTGCTCGATGGCGGCGGCACGAAAAGTGTCGGCGGCGGCGAAGAGGACGCTGTGACCCTCATTCTTGAGCCAGCGACCCAGCTTGGCCGTGGAGGTGGTCTTTCCGACCCCGTTGACCCCGACGACCAGGACTAGGGTCGGTCCGTCATGGGCGCGGGCCAACGGGGGGGGCTCTTTCGGCAAAATCCCTCGAATTTCCCCGCGGCAGGCCTCCACCACATCTTCCGCGCTGATCTTGCGTCCCTGTGCCCGCAAATCATCGATGATCTTCATCGACAGATGAACGCCCAGGTCGCCGGCAATGAGGGCTTCTTCGAGGTCGTTCCAGTCGATGTCTTCTTGACGAAAGCGGGTGAGAATTTTGGAGAACAGGCCAGCCATGAAAGAGGGAGAAGGGGAGCGATGCGATGGAAGAACGGTGGGGAACGGAGAAAGCTTGGGCTCGGGGAGCGATGGGCTTCATCAGCTTACTGCGGGGCCCGGGATTTCCGGATGGTGTCCAGCAGGCCATTGACAAAGGCGAAGGATTCGGTTGAGCCGAAGCGTTTGGCGATCTCGATGGCTTCGTTGATGGCGACCCTGTCTGGGACATCGGACCGATGGAGGATTTCGTGGATGGCGAGCCGAAGGATGTTTCGGTCCACCACCGCCAAGCGTTCGAGCCGGTAGTTATCGAGGCTCTCGGTGAGAACTTGGTTGATCTCCTCGAGGTGGGCCTGCACACCGACGATGAGTTCCTCGGCGAAGGCCCGGGCTTCGGGGCGGAGGGGACGCACTTCCCAGAAAGCCTCCTCGGAGGGGTCGGAGTGGCGATCGGAATTGATTTCCTGGCTGTAGAGAAACTGGACGGCGGCTTCCCTTCCCAGCCGCCGCTTACCCGGTTTTGGTGACGGCATCTGGGTAGGTTTCTCGCAACTTGATGAAGAGTTCGGCCATCGAGACGGCGGCCTGACCGGCCTCGGTGCCGCGATTCATCTCCTCGCCGAGACAGCGTTCTTCCGCCTGTGCTTCGTCATCGAGGAGGAGCACTTCGTTGATCACGGGGACATGCTGCTGGATGGCAATGTCCTGGAGGCCTTGAAAAACGGAGTTGGCCACGAGATCGGCGTGTTCGGTCTCACCTCGGATGATGACACCCAAGGCCACGATCACGTCGACATTGGTGTGGGTTGTCACGTAGGACGCACAGACGGGGATCTCGTAGGCACCGGGAACCCGGTAGAGGGGGACAGAGGCGTTCGGCATGCTTGCCAGGAGTTCGTCCCGCGCATGTTCGATCATGCTGGCCACGTAGTTCTCGTGATACGTGCTCGCGATGATGGCCACGGTCTTGCGTGGGCCGATCAATCGGGGACGTCTTCTGAGGGAGGTGCCTGCCATAGCGGACTGTAAATGAACGAAAAGGCTGGAAAACGCAACCCTGGATCTGCAGCGATTCCGTAAGACGGCGTCGGAAAGAGTCGTAATGGCCTGAATTGGTGGGTGTTGAGCGTGTTGAAGCTGGCGCTAGGAGGGCGAACAGTTTCGTGTGGCGGTTCTCGGGCGAATTTCGGAGGGCTCGAGCCGCGAAATGGATCCCCCTGTCGGCAATAGGCAACAGGAAGCCAGACCGCTCCGATGGCGGACGCGAACCCAAGGTTACCGAGAGCGCGGGGCGGGCGTTCCTCAGCCCGGAGCCGGTGGCGGCCACCATCGATCCTCTCGCATGGAGGCGGCGATTTGACGGGCAAAATAGATGGCCGTGTGTCCACGGCGTATCTCTGGCTTCAAGTTGCGCTTGTGGAAGCAGTGGAACACGGCGTGGGCCATGAACATGATCAGCCACAGAACGAGAATGGAATTGGGATGATGGTGATAGCAATGACCGGAATGCCAGCGGGAGCAGAGTTCGTTAAAGCCTTCGTTTTCGACCTTCCAACGGTCGTGCCCGAAATGGAAGATGGTCTTGGCATCGGCCATTGAGCGGGGCATGGTCGTCGCCCACCACCAGTGGCTATCGATGGGAGTCTCGACCCAATCCCCAGCGACGCGCTCGCGACGGATGCCAGTCTCATGGGAATGAACAACGCGAAGAGGAGTGTGAATGGATTCAGTGCAGAAGCCCTCAGCCTCTTGTAAATGAACGTGCCGCGCGGGCTTGCCCGGTGCAGCCGGAGTCTCAAATGATTCTGGCTCTTGCTCCTCAAGGGGCAGGAGCGTGCGGGCTTCGGACAATAGCTCAGGCTGATTATCCTTGAGTACGGCAACAAGGTATTTGCCGTGGTCTTCAAGAAGATTGATCACGGAGGGACGCAGGTAGAGCGCATCGGCAGTGAGCACGTCAAAGCAGCGTGGGTGGTCCTTAAGGACGTGAGTTATCAGCCGTATAGCCGCAGCGACTTCGTCGTCTCCAGGATCTCCGTCTTCACCAGGCTCAAGCATTTCCACGTCGAGAAGCAATTGAAAATCCTCACAGATAATCTGAAACGCAACCAAGCGGTGGTAGAACTGTGTTTTGACCTCGTCTCCGACGGCGATCCGGCGTTGGAGACACTTTGGACAACAACGTTTGTAGCTACAGTGAGTTTCGTGACCATCGACGGCGGCAAGCATCCAACCGCGCTGTGGGGCAAGGATTTTGTTGCGTTTGAGGCAGAAGTAAATGTGTCCGAGACACCCTCGCACACTGTCAGGCTCGATGCGCTCGGAGACATACGCCAGTTCGTCGGCGCTGGGCAAACGGTGATTACCGAGCCAACGGGTCCAGCTGCTCTTGTTCCGGTGTTGCTCGAGTTCGTTGAAGCTTGGTAACCGGCAGCAGAACATGGCGAAGAATGCTGCCGGGAAAACTCGAGTGGGAATCTGTGGTTTGGGACGAGAGTCACGCACCCGCAGCCTCCACCCCATAGTTTCATAAATCGGGGCAAGAATCCCAAGAAAATAGTGGCAGGGGCCTTTGGGATAAGGTTGATTTGGAATCTACCAAAACACCAAACACTTCAACCCAAAAGCCACCTACAGTGAGAGTAGCTCGTGAATGGGAAGTTCTCAGACCGGTTTCTCTTTGCCTGGCGTGTCTGTCTGACTGCGTAATAGAGCGATCTTCGCCTTGGATAGTTCAATGCTCAGATCGATCAGTTCGGTGCTCGTGAGTGAGAAGTTCTGTAACTGGATCATCATGCGGCGAAGCGTGAACCTTCGGAGCGAGTGAAGTCTATTTTATCAAGGATGAATTTTCGGAACGCTGAACCTTTTCCGCCGTGGTGCAAAAATCCAGGCAGCGTGTTTTTCAAGGCGGCTGAGACAATCATTTCCGAAGGCAGCACGTCTGGGCGGATGGTTCGGATCCAGGTTCCAAAGTGTTTCCAGACCAGACCGTCACATGTCATGGCAAGGTACTGTAACATGCCCTGAGCGATCATGCCGGTCTGCACAAACACATGATATGCGTGCATCTTTCTCTGCACCTGTCTGCGATATTTCTCGGTAGTCCGGTGGAGGTATTGGTTACCATTGCGACGCTTGAGCGGTCGCATAGCGGCCATCCAGAAATGGTATCCGAATGAGCCGACCGAATGCACCGCTTGCTCGAAAGCGACTTCGATCTTGAAGCGCAAACTGTAGAGCAAGATGATCTCCTGAGCTTCCATGGTGAGGTCGGTAGACAAGAGGATGATCCGCCCTCTCGTGGGATGATCGACGAGAATGAAGCGGACCATCGCCCCGGCGGGCTTCCACAACAGATCCACCGACTTGAACCGGACAGAGATGTTTCTCTCCCCATATACGGGACTGGGAACGGAACTGAAGCCGCCCGTTCCAAAGACATTCTGGAGCTTCACCGCAGCGCCATACTTTTTCGGTCGTCCGCGTTTGCGTTTGCGTGGCACTGCCGCAGGCCGAAAGCCGGTTGTCGTGCGTCGAACCCTCGTGACCAGCACACCGGAACGCCCCTTGGTGCTCCGGATCACCTTTCCGTTGGCGTAGTAGGGCGTCGGCCAGCAAGACGAACTCCTGACCTCTACAGACGGATGCGAGCATCTCGTTGGCCTTGTCGATCAAGGTTCTCCTGTCGCGGTTTGAAGTGACGATACCTTCGTGAATGCGTGCACAGACCGGAACGCAGAAGAAGTATCCGCCAACCTGACAGAGCACGCCGAAGGCCTGAAAGGAATGACTCATGATGAAGTGAGGCTTGGAATTGGACTCGGACTGTTGATGCAGATACTTCACCGCAGGCATCTTGCGGCCCTCCTTGGACTTCTTGATGCCGTCGAGAACCAGGACGGGGCGACAACCGATCTTGTAGACAGGGAAGTGCTTGATCACGATGGCGAACCAAAGTTCTGCAAGCCGGTCCGTCTTCACGGCATTGCTGTGGAAGAAATGGAGTAAGTGCTCATAGAAGTGTTCTGACAAACCGAGAGCGCGGACGAAACTGGAAACCCCGAGGAGGTCATTGCGCACGGAGAAAGCGGCCAAGACGAGCAGAAACCAGAGAAAGGTGCGGGCTCTCGAGAAAGCGGGTCGCAGAAGACAGACGATATTCCACCAAGAAATCCAGAGATCCATAACAAATGATTTGATTTTCCTAGACATTCGCATATATAAGCTAATGACCATGAAAAAGATCAGATCACTGAAAAAAGAGTCCAGAAACTTGCGGCAAAGATAGCTGCAATCGGGCCAATGCGGCCTGGAGCATCAGCAAGCAATACCGAGATCGACAACGCCAGCGCGGCGTGTATTACCAACTGAGCTACACGCATAAGATGAGGAGCCGGACTGAACACGTCTGGCCAGACCACGTGAAGGGACTACGAAAAGAAACAGAGGAGTACAAGAAATTCAAGAAACTGACCACCGAACTGATCGATCTGAGCATTGAACTATCCAAGGCGAAGATCGCTCTATTACGCAGTCAGACAGACACGCCAGGCAAAGAGAAACCGGTCTGAGAACTTCCCACTCACGAGCTTATATATGCGAATGTCTAGGAAAATCAAATCATTTGTTATGGATCTCTGGATTTCTTGGTGGAATATCGTCTGTTTTCTGCGACCCGCTTTCTCGAGAGCCCGCACCTTTCTCTGGTTTCTGCTCGTCTTGGCCGCTTTCTCCGTGCGCAATGACCTCCTCGGGGTTTCCAGTTTCGTCCGCGCTCTCGGTTTGTCAGAACACTTCTATGAGCACTTACTCCATTTCTTCCACAGCAATGCCGTGAAGACGGACCGGCTTGCAGAACTTTGGTTCGCCATCGTGATCAAGCACTTCCCTGTCTACAAGATCGGTTGTCGCCCCGTCCTGGTTCTCGACGGCATCAAGAAGTCCAAGGAGGGCCGCAAGATGCCTGCGGTGAAGTATCTGCATCAACAGTCCGAGTCCAATTCCAAGCCTCACTTCATCATGAGTCATTCCTTTCAGGCCTTCGGCGTGCTCTGTCAGGTTGGCGGATACTTCTTCTGCGTTCCGGTCTGTGCACGCATTCACGAAGGTATCGTCACTTCAAACCGCGACAGGAGAACCTTGATCGACAAGGCCAACGAGATGCTCGCATCCGTCTGTAGAGGTCAGGAGTTCGTCTTGCTGGCCGACGCCTACTACGCCAACGGAAAGGTGATCCGGAGCACCAAGGGGCGTTCCGGTGTGCTGGTCACGAGGGTTCGACGCACGACAACCGGCTTTCGGCCTGCGGCAGTGCCACGCAAACGCAAACGCGGACGACCGAAAAAGTATGGCGCTGCGGTGAAGCTCCAGAATGTCTTTGGAACGGGCGGCTTCAGTTCCGTTCCCAGTCCCGTATATGGGGAGAGAAACATCTCTGTCCGGTTCAAGTCGGTGGATCTGTTGTGGAAGCCCGCCGGGGCGATGGTCCGCTTCGTTCTCGTCGATCATCCCACGAGAGGGCGGATCATCCTCTTGTCTACCGACCTCACCATGGAAGCTCAGGAGATCATCTTGCTCTACAGTTTGCGTTTCAAGATCGAAGTCGCTTTCAAGCAAGCGGTGCATTCGGTCGGCTCATTCGGATACCATTTCTGGATGGCCGCTATGCGACCGCTCAAGCGTCGCAATGGTAACCAATACCTCCACCGGACTACCGAGAAATATCGCAGACAGGTGCAGAGAAAGATGCACGCATATCATGTGTTTGTGCAGACCGGCATGATCGCTCAGGGCATGTTACAGTACCTTGCCATGACATGTGACGGTCTGGTCTGGAAACACTTTGGAACCTGGATCCGAACCATCCGCCCAGACGTGCTGCCTTCGGAAATGATTGTCTCAGCCGCCTTGAAAAACTCGTGAGTGGGAAGTTCTCAGACCGGTTTCTCTTTGCCTGGCGTGTCTGCTCGTGAGTGGGAAGTTCTCAGACCGGTTTCTCTTTGCCTGGCGTGTCTGTCTGACTGCGTAATAGAGCGATCTTCGCCTTGGATAGTTCAATGCTCAGATCGATCAGTTCGGTGGTCAGTTTCTTGAATTTCTTGTACTCCTCTGTTTCTTTTCGTAGTCCCTTCACGTGGTCTGGCCAGACGTGTTCAGTCCGGCTCCTCATCTTATGCGTGTAGCTCAGTTGGTAATACACGCCGCGCTGGCGTTGTCGATCTCGGTATTGCTTGCTGATGCTCCCAGGCCGCATTGGCCCGATTGCAGCTAACTTTGCCGCAAGTTTCTGGACTCTTTTTTCAGTGATCTGATCTTTTTCATGGTCATTACCTTATATATGCGAATGTCTAGGAAAATCAAATCATTTGTTATGGATCTCTGGATTTCTTGGTGGAATATCGTCTGTTTTCTGCGACCCGCTTTCTCGAGAGCCCGCACCTTTCTCTGGTTTCTGCTCGTCTTGGCCGCTTTCTCCGTGCGCAATGACCTCCTCGGGGTTTCCAGTTTCGTCCGCGCTCTCGGTTTGTCAGAACACTTCTATGAGCACTTACTCCATTTCTTCCACAGCAATGCCGTGAAGACGGACCGGCTTGCAGAACTTTGGTTCGCCATCGTGATCAAGCACTTCCCTGTCTACAAGATCGGTTGTCGCCCCGTCCTGGTTCTCGACGGCATCAAGAAGTCCAAGGAGGGCCGCAAGATGCCTGCGGTGAAGTATCTGCATCAACAGTCCGAGTCCAATTCCAAGCCTCACTTCATCATGAGCCATTCCTTTCAGGCCTTCGGCGTGCTCTGTCAGGTTGGCGGATACTTCTTCTGCGTTCCGGTCTGTGCACGCATTCACGAAGGTATCGTCACTTCAAACCGCGACAGGAGAACCTTGATCGACAAGGCCAACGAGATGCTCGCATCCGTCTGTAGAGGTCAGGAGTTCGTCTTGCTGGCCGCCGCCTACTACGCCAACGGAAAGGTGATCCGGAGCACCAAGGGGCGTTCCGGTGTGCTGGTCACGAGGGTTCGACGCACGACAACCGGCTTTCGGCCTGCGGCAGTGCCACGCAAACGCAAACGCGGACGACCGAAAAAGTATGGCGCTGCGGTGAAGCTCCAGAATGTCTTTGGAACGGGCGGCTTCAGTTCCGTTCCCAGTCCCGTATATGGGGAGAGAAACATCTCTGTCCGGTTCAAGTCGGTGGATCTGTTGTGGAAGCCCGCCGGGGCGATGGTCCGCTTCGTTCTCGTCGATCATCCCACGAGAGGGCGGATCATCCTCTTGTCTACCGACCTCACCATGGAAGCTCAGGAGATCATCTTGCTCTACAGTTTGCGTTTCAAGATCGAAGTCGCTTTCAAGCAAGCGGTGCATTCGGTCGGCTCATTCGGATACCATTTCTGGATGGCCGCTATGCGACCGCTCAAGCGTCGCAATGGTAACCAATACCTCCACCGGACTACCGAGAAATATCGCAGACAGGTGCAGAGAAAGATGCACGCATATCATGTGTTTGTGCAGACCGGCATGATCGCTCAGGGCATGTTACAGTACCTTGCCATGACATGTGACGGTCTGGTCTGGAAACACTTTGGAACCTGGATCCGAACCATCCGCCCAGACGTGCTGCCTTCGGAAATGATTGTCTCAGCCGCCTTGAAAAACACGCTGCCTGGATTTTTGCACCACGGCGGAAAAGGTTCAGCGTTCCGAAAATTCATCCTTGATAAAATAGACTTCACTCGCTCCGAAGGTTCACGCTTCGCCGCATGATGATCCAGTTACAGAACTTCTCACTCACGAGTTGAAAAACACGCTGCCTGGATTTTTGCACCACGGCGGAAAAGGTTCAGCGTTCCGAAAATTCATCCTTGATAAAATAGACTTCACTCGCTCCGAAGGTTCACGCTTCGCCGCATGATGATCCAGTTACAGAACTTCTCACTCACGAGTTAATAACTCGTGAGTGGGAAGTTCTCAGACCGGTTTCTCTTTGCCTGGCGTGTCTGTCTGACTGCGTAATGGAGCGATCTTCGCCTTGGATAGTTCAATGCTCAGATCGATCAGTTCGGTGGTCAGTTTCTTGAATTTCTTGAATTTCTTGTACTCCTCTGTTTCTTTTCGTAGTCCCTTCACGTGGTCTGGCCAGACGTGTTCAGTCCGGCTCCTCATCTCATGCGTGTAGCTCAGTTGGTAATACACGCCGCGCTGGCGTTGTCGATCTCGGTATTGCTTGCTGATGCTCCCAGGCCGCATTGGCCCGATTGCAGCTAACTTTGCCGCAAATTTCTGGACTCTTTTTTCAATGATCTGATCTTTTTCATGGTCATTACCTTATATATGCGAATGTCTAGGAAAATCAAATCATTTGTTATGGATCTCTGGATTTCTTGGTGGAATATCGTCTGTCTTCTGCGACCCGCTTTCTCGAGAGCCCGCACCTTTCTCTGGTTTCTGCTCGTCTTGGCCGCTTTCTCCGTGCGCAATGACCTCCTCGGGGTTTCCAGTTTCGTCCGCGCTCTCGGTTTGTCAGAACACTTCTATGAGCACTTACTCCATTTCTTCCACAGCAATGCCGTGAAGACGGACCGGCTTGCAGAACTTTGGTTCGCCATCGTGATCAAGCACTTCCCTGTCTACAAGATCGGTTGTCGCCCCGTCCTGGTTCTCGACGGCATCAAGAAGTCCAAGGAGGGCCGCAAGATGCCTGCGGTGAAGTATCTGCATCAACAGTCCGAGTCCAATTCCAAGCCTCACTTCATCATGAGCCATTCCTTTCAGGCCTTCGGCGTGCTCTGTCAGGTTGGCGGATACTTCTTCTGCGTTCCGGTCTGTGCACGCATTCACGAAGGTATCGTCACTTCAAACCGCGACAGGAGAACCTTGATCGACAAGGCCAACGAGATGCTCGCATCCGTCTGTAGAGGTCAGGAGTTCGTCTTGCTGGCCGACGCCTACTACGCCAACGGAAAGGTGATCCGGAGCACCAAGGGGCGTTCCGGTGTGCTGGTCACGAGGGTTCGACGCACGACAACCGGCTTTCGGCCTGCGGCAGTGCCACGCAAACGCAAACGCGGACGACCGAAAAAGTATGGCGCTGCGGTGAAGCTCCAGAATGTCTTTGGAACGGGCGGCTTCAGTTCCGTTCCCAGTCCCGTATATGGGGAGAGAAACATCTCTGTCCGGTTCAAGTCGGTGGATCTGTTGTGGAAGCCCGCCGGGGCGATGGTCCGCTTCATTCTCGTCGATCATCCCACGAGAGGGCGGATCATCCTCTTGTCTACCGACCTCACCATGGAAGCTCAGGAGATCATCTTGCTCTACAGTTTGCGTTTCAAGATCGAAGTCGCTTTCAAGCAAGCGGTGCATTCGGTCGGCTCATTCGGATACCATTTCTGGATGGCCGCTATGCGACCGCTCAAGCGTCGCAATGGTAACCAATACCTCCACCGGACTACCGAGAAATATCGCAGACAGGTGCAGAGAAAGATGCACGCATATCATGTGTTTGTGCAGACCGGCATGATCGCTCAGGGCATGTTACAGTACCTTGCCATGACATGTGACGGTCTGGTCTGGAAACACTTTGGAACCTGGATCCGAACCATCCGCCCAGACGTGCTGCCTTCGGAAATGATTGTCTCAGCCGCCTTGAAAAACACGCTGCCTGGATTTTTGCACCACGGCGGAAAAGGTTCAGCGTTCCGAAAATTCATCCTTGATAAAATAGACTTCACTCGCTCCGAAGGTTCACGCTTCGCCGCATGATGATCCAGTTACAGAACTTCTCACTCGCGAGTTAATAAGAGCTCCCGAATAAAGTCGGACAGTAGCAAGCTATACGTTTGCTTCCTAATCTTCGTAACTCCTTGAAGATACCGGGGACAGGACTCGAACCTGCACGTCATAAGACACTTGATCCTAAGTCAAGCGCGTCTACCAGTTTCGCCACCCCGGCACTTCAGAATACTCTCGCCTCGTCGGACTTAGCGCATCCTGCCCGGGGACTCAACTACGAATTTGGGATCTGGTTCAGCGTGTAATAGCCAACCGGGTGCAGGACCGGTTCTCCGGACCCTGCGGAGCGCACTCCCGGCACCCTGATTTCATGGACGTGCCCCTTGGTGAGGGGAGCGATCCGCAGACGGACGGACCGTCCATCCCCAGACGGTTCCACCGCCGCGATGGCCGGGGTCCACCGAGTCGACCTTCGGACTTCCGTAGCTTGACTGGTGAATGTAGGTGAAGGCCTTGACCCCGAAACTATCGGCATTCTCAAGCGTCCCCGCAGCCGCCGGTCGGGTGAAATGGATGACGAAGCCGTCGGGTTTCGCCTCGATCCGATGCATCTCGAACGGCACCTTGCCGGTCCAACGTACCCGCTCGAAAGCGAAACTCTTGGGTCCTCGCGAGCCCCAGCCACGATTGGTGCCTCCGTTGAACAGGGTTCCATCTTCGCCAAAGCGAATGGCGACGTTTCCCGAGCCGAAGCCAGAGAGAAAGGGGAAACAAGCGCCTTGATAGACGCCATTGACCTTTTCCAAGGCGACTCTCTGGACTTGGGAACCCGACTGCTCTCCAAGGAAGAGCTGATGCTCAAAAGGTCCGAAGGCGCCCTCCGTCTTGTCACAGGCGATTCCCGAGGGATTGTTGCCCAGGTCTCCGTGCGGCAAAATACAGGCCGGAGGCACGAATTCTGGAATGCGGGCCACCTCCTCCACGATCCGGCTTCCGCTGCGGGGATCCGCCGGCCGCGGTCCGATGGCTCGAGTCAATTGATAGTGCACATTTCCGGTCGGGTTGCCCTGGAACGAGCCTACCCGAAGATGCTTGAGCGAACTCGAGCCGTTCCAGGGACCCTGAGCATCGGTAAAGAACATCTCCCCCAAATGATCCGTGCCGATCCCGGCGGGCGACCGGATCCCGCTCGCGGTTGGCAACATCTCCCCGTCCGGCGTGACGCGTACCGCCCATCCGCGAAAATCGGCCCACGTGCCTCCCGAGCCCGTTAGACAAAGCACCACCCAGAGGTTGCCGTCCTTGTCGTGTCTCGATCCAAACGCGTACTCATGATAGTCCCCGCAGATTCCCCAGGCATCGCTCAATGTCTCAAACAGGTCAGCCCGACCGTCGTCGTCCTCGTCTATCAAACGCGTCAGCTCCGGCCGCTGCGTGACATAAAGCGCTCCCTCATGATAAGTCAGCCCGAGGACCTCGTGCAATCCCTCGGCAAAAAGCGCGTACCGCACCTGGGAAAGATCCTCGCCGTAGGCTCCCGACACCGTGTAAATCTCGCCACGCCGAGTCGCCACCGCAAGCCTTTGCCCCGGCAAGACCTCGATACTCCCCACCTCCATGACGATCCCCTCGGGAATGGGAATCGCTTCAATCGGATAGTACTCGGCCTCTGACGGTGGCTGTTGGGCCGACAATCCGCCGATCACTGCGAGTGCGAGCCCGACACTCAAGAAACTCATTATCTTCATGCTCATCATCACAAGTTAGGAATTCCCGAGAAGGTAAGTGAACCCCATAGTTTCATAAATCGGGGCAAGAATCCCAAGAAAATAGTGGCAGGGGCCTTTGGGATAAGGTTGATTTGGAATCTACCAAAACACCAAACACTTCAACCCAAAAGCCACCTACAGTGAGAGTAGCACGACGTACGATTAATGCAAAGTCCAGAACGATTCCGGCAGCGATTCCGTAAGACGGCGTCGGAAAGAGTCGTAATGGCCTGAATTGGTGGGTGTTGAGCGTGTTGAAGCTGGCGCTAGGAGGGAGAACAGTTTCGTGTGGCGGTTCTCGGGCGAATTTCGGAGGGCTCGAGCCGCGAAATGGATCCCCCTGTCGGCAATAGGCAACAGGGAGCCAGACCGCTCCGATGGCGGACGCGAACCCAAGGTTACCGAGAGCGCGGGGCGGGCGTTCCTCAGCCCGGAGCCGGTGGCGGCCACCATCGATCCTCTCGCATGGAGGCGGCGATTTGACGGGCAAAATAGATGGCCGTGTGTCCACGGCGTATCTCTGGCTTCAAGTTGCGCTTGTGGAAGCAGTGGAACACGGCGTGGGCCATGAACATGATCAGCCACAGAACGAGAATGGAATTGGGATGATAATGATAGCAATGACCGGAATGCCAGCGGGAGCAGAGTTCGTTAAAGCCTTCGTTTTCGACCTTCCAACGGTCGTGCCCGAAATGGAAGATGGTCTTGGCATCGGCCATTGAGCGGGGCATGGTCGTCGCCCACCACCAGTGGCTATCGATGGGAGTCTCGACCCAATCCCCAGCGACGCGCTCGCGACGGATGCCAGTCTCATGGGAATGAACAACGCGAAGAGGAGTGTGAATGGATTCAGTGCAGAAGCCCTCAGCCTCTTGTAAATGAACGTGCCGCGCGGGCTTGCCCGGTGCAGCCGGAGTCTCAAATGATTCTGGCTCTTGCTCCTCAAGGGGCAGGAGCGTGCGGGCTTCGGACAATAGCTCAGGCTGATTATCCTTGAGTACGGCAACAAGGTATTTGCCGTGGTCTTCAAGAAGATTGATCACGGAGGGACGCAGGTAGAGCGCATCGGCAGTGAGCACGTCAAAGCAGCGTGGGTGGTCCTTAAGGACAATGCCTTTAGGGAAAGATCCAAAATATTTTAGATAAATGTTGCATTTTACCATAATATTTATAATTGGGGTGGATGCCTCACTCCCATCCCAATCAAGTTAGCGGTTTCCTTGGTCAGTTCGAACATCTTTTCGGATTCGTTCGCGATCGCTTCGAACGCTTGCAGAACCCAGGCCGCGGCCCCAACCCCAAGCTGCCGGCCTGGGATCTTCTCGCCTCCCTGGTCTATCACGTGATCAGTGATGCTGGCCATTTCTCGGCCCATGTGTTCCAGTTGTTCGAGGTGGTGATCAAGGATAGTTCGCTCTCGGAACGGCGCCAGAGGATGGGGCTTGAGCCATTCGCTTGGCTCATGAAGCAGGTGTTAAAGCCCCTCGCCGATGGACGCGTACACAAGGGATGTTTCTACAAGGGGCTGCGCCTGTGCGGGATCGATGGCTCGAAATGGAGCGTCACGAACACGCCGCAGGTTCTGGCTGCCATGAGCAAGGCGGCCTCCAGGAGAATGACCGCCGCCTTTGCGAAAATAGAGATGTGCGCGCTCGTGGAACTTGGCATCCACAACCCGTTGGCGGCGACGGTCGGCCTGAAAGGAGAAGGCGAATGGACCCTGGCCAAAGAACTTCTCGGGAGTCTGCCGAAGAGGAGTCTGCTGATTGTCGACCGGCTTTACGGTTGCGGGAAGTATCTCGACGAACTCGTGAAATCATGTCGGGCGGCACATAGTGAATTGTTGGTGAAGGCACGCGGCAGCAACAAGAGCCATAAGACTGAAAGGCTCTCCGATGGAAGCGCGCTGGTCAGCATCAGGGTGCCCAGAAAGAAGGCTGATGGGCCGCGGGAGAATCAAGGGGAGATCCGTATCCGTGAGATTCGAGGCCGGATCAGGAAGCCGGGGGCACGACAGTGGAGCGAGGTGAGGCTATGGACGACGCTTATTGATGAGCAGGAGTATCCGGCGCAGGAATTGCTGGAGCTCTATGCCCTGCGCTGGGAACACGAGATATTCTACAAGGAACTCAAGCTCCACATGCGCGGGAATGACGTTCTTCATAGCCATACGCCAGAAACAGCGGCCCAGGAGGTGGCGGCATTGCTCATGGCCTGCTCGATCATCGCGCAGGAGCGATGCGAAGCCGCGAAAAGCGGCAACATCCAGCCGTTGAGCATCAGTTTCCTGAAGACGCTCGACAAAATGAATTCACTATGGGCAGTGTTCGAAGTGTCCGAGGGACTGCTGACCGAAGAGACAAAACAGGAGATGGTAGCGCGAGTCAGAGAATTGATCGTTCGGGAGGCAATACCGAAAAGACGACAAAGGAGTTGCCCGCGCAAAGTCCGCCAACCGGTGACGAGTTGGCCTAGGCTAACAAAAAACGACTCTCGTGAGGGCGAGTTCCTGCTGGAGATTGTTAGCTTTCCCTAAAGGCATTGTCCTTAAGGATGCGAGTTATCAGCCGTATAGCCGCAGCGACTTCGTCGTCTCCAGGATCTCCGTCTTCACCAGGCTCAAGCATTTCCACGTCGAGAAGCAATTGAAAATCCTCACAGATAATCTGAAACGCGACCAAGCGGTGGTAGAACTGTGTTTTGACCTCGTCTCCGACGGCGATCCGGCGTTGGAGACACTTTGGACAACAACGTTTGTAGCTACAGTGAGTTTCGTGACCATCGACGGCGGCAAGCATCCAACCGCGCTGTGGGGCAAGGATTTTGTTGCGTTTGAGGCAGAAGTAAATGTGTCCGAGACACCCTCGCACACTGTCAGGCTCGATGCGCTCGGAGACATACGCCAGTTCGTCGGCGCTGGGCAAACGGTGATTACCGAGCCAACGGGTCCAGCTGCTCTTGTTCCGGTGTTGCTCGAGTTCGTTGAAGCTTGGTAACCGGCAGCAGAACATGGCGAAGAATGCTGCCGGGAAAACTCGAGTGGGAATCTGTGGTTTGGGACGAGAGTCACGCACCCGCAGCCTCCACTGTTGGCGGAGGCTGAAAATCTTGTCCGCGTAAGTTAGTAGTCGCGTGAGAATGGTCGCTTCTTTTTTGGTGGAGAATTGCGCCCGGACTTGGCTTTGCCGGCTGATTTCTTACCGGTCTTGCCCTTCTTCTTGGCGGAGCTACTCGCCGCTCTGGCCTTGGTTTTTGCCTCCTCGAGTCGGAGGCGCTCCTGCTCGTCGAGGGCTTCCAGCAGAGCATTCGCTTTCTGGAAATCATCGATCCAGCGTCTCGCCTGAGCTTCCAACGGTCTGGGGACGTGCAGCATGGTGGTCTTGCCCTTGCGAGTCTGACCGATGGCCAAGGAGCGATGGCCAAGGAGCGATGGCGCAAGGAGTCGTCGGAAGCGCAACGGCAAGTGGGCTTGCCGCATTTACGAGAGAGTTCGATGGGCGAGCCGTGAAGGAAGCCTTCGGCCTGGTCGAGGAGCTGGCGGAGGCGGCTGCGAATCTGGCGTTCGGTGGGGGGCAGGGAGTTTCTGCTTGGCATGAAGGTCGGCTCGTTCGGCGCACTGTAATATAAGACTATTACAGAAACAAGCTTAAAAAAGATGAAATAACGAATGCGAATTTGCCATGGGGTCAAAAATGGGCGCTGCCGATCCGAATTACCCAAAAATACAGGGCTTGAGCCGCCTCAGCCGCCTATCTTACGGAATCGCTGGCGGACGACCGAAAAAGTATGGCGCTGCGGTGAAGCTCCAGAATGTCTTTGGAACGGGCGGCTTCAGTTCCGTTCCCAGTCCCGTATATGGGGAGAGAAACATCTCTGTCCGATTCAAGTCGGTGGATCTGTTGTGGAAGCCCGCCGGGGCGATGGTCCGCTTCGTTCTCGTCGATCATCCCACGAGAGGGCGGATCATCCTCTTGTCTACCGACCTCACCATGGAAGCTCAGGAGATCATCTTGCTCTACAGTTTGCGTTTCAAGATCGAAGTCGCTTTCAAGCAAGCGGTGCATTCGGTCGGCTCATTCGGATACCATTTCTGGATGGCCGCTATGCGACCGCTCAAGCGTCGCAATGGTAACCAATACCTCCACCGGACTACCGAGAAATATCGCAGACAGGTGCAGAGAAAGATGCACGCATATCATGTGTTTGTGCAGACCGGCATGATCGCTCAGGGCATGTTACAGTACCTTGCCATGACATGTGACGGTCTGGTCTGGAAACACTTTGGAACCTGGATCCGAACCATCCGCCCAGACGTGCTGCCTTCGGAAATGATTGTCTCAGCCGCCTTGAAAAACACGCTGCCTGGATTTTTGCACCACGGCGGAAAAGGTTCAGCGTTCCGAAAATTCATCCTTGATAAAATAGACTTCACTCGCTCCGAAGGTTCACGCTTCGCCGCATGATGATCCAGTTACAGAACTTCTCACTCACGAGCTACTCTCACTGTAGGTGGCTTTTGGGTTGAAGTGTTTGGTGTTTTGGTAGATTCCAAATCAACCTTATCCCAAAGGCCCCTGCCACTATTTTCTTGGGATTCTTGCCCCGATTTATGAAACTATGGGGTGTGCTCTCGACTCTCTCGCTGCGAGGAGCGAGTTCCGTATTCAAGTCGCTTGCCAAAATCATCGCAGGCGAGCGTACCCTTGCATGAGATGCCTGTGGCGTTTGCTGGTTAGGATCGCTAATCAGTTACTTCCATGCCAAGGGTCTTTGCCTCTGAAACCATCTGATCGCTGAAAAACGCGCTGTCGGCGCGCAACTCGATCTGCACATCAGGCAGCACCTTGCGAACCTTTTCCACGCAGTAGCGAAGAAATTCCACCGCGCCATTGGAGTCATGGACGTTGCCGCTTCGACGAAGGTAATCGAGAATCTGTCCGGTTTGGGAGATCGTCGCGAGCAGCGGATAATAACTGCGCTCGCTTTTTTTCTTCTTGTTAAATCCCACAGCCGTCCCTTCCGCATGGCGACTCGTGCTCTGCACGCTTCCGTCCAAATCAAGCGTGATGCGTTTGATTCCTTCCTCCTGAAGTCGCGACAGGCAAACGAAATGATTCATCTCCCTCATCCTCTCAAGGCTTTGACAATCGACCTCTCCCAACATCCGGCTCATCGTTGGGACACTGGGCAATTGGTGCATCCCCAAAACCTGTCGTACAAGGGGATCATCTCGGTAGTAGTCCAAATCGCGAAGCATCCGGTAGCCCAGTATAAGATGCACGATAAGACACATGAAAACCTTGTGGAACTTGTAGAAGCGGGACCTGCGCCGATCCAGTGGATCAAAGCACTGCTGAAGCTTCCCCTCCAGATCCAATTCCTGAAAGAGCTTCTGAAAGATAACGAGACCGCCGAAAGAGGTCAGTTCTTGATCTTCAAATTTGATCGCCGGAATCGTTCTGGACTTTGCATTAATCGTACGTCGTGCTACTCTCACTGTAGGTGGCTTTTGGGTTGAAGTGTTTGGTGTTTTGGTAGATTCCAAAGGACCCTGTCACTATTTTATTGGGATTCTTGCCCCGATTTATGAAACTATGGGGTATAGAGTTGCCAACACTTTCCCCATTTCATGATTCATCCCAAACGCATCCTCATGCCGATTGGCGACGCCACTGAGGCCCTCGACACCTTCTATGCCTACTATCGTCTTCCAGAAGACGGCTACGAGGTGGTGGTGGCCGGGCCAGAAGCGCGGCTCTATCACACCGTGCTGCACGAGATCCCGCCCAACGCAGACGTCCGCTGGGACATCACCCAGGAGCGGCCCGGGTATCACTTGAAGGCCAGCGTGGCCTTTGCCGACCTGGTGGCCGAGGACTACGCCGGCTTGTTTCTCTCAGGAGGCCGAGCGCCGGAGTACATCCGTTATGATTCCAATCTCTGCCGCACGGTGAAAGCCATCGCCGAGGCGAAGAAACCGATCGCCTGCCTCTGTCATGGGATCGAAATTCTCACCGCGGCGGACTGTGTGCGCGGAAAGCGGTTCACCACCGTGCCGAAATGCGCTCTGGACGGCGAGCAGGGAGGGGGCGTTTACGTTGACGAGGACGTGGTCCGCGACGGCCTCCTGGTGACGGGGCGAGGCTACGGACAGAACACCGAAGTGTTGCGGGCTTTCCTCGATTTGTTGTTAGAAAGTTAGAAAAATAGGCGACCTGTGCGGCGGGATGCGTGATTCCCCCGGAACCTGTCATGTGGGCGCCTTGCCGGCGGAGGTGGAAAGGGCGGCCAGGATTGACCGCCTGACTCATGGCCCGGGCTCTTCAGGCGATGAGGTCGTGCATGATATGGCCGTGGACGTCGGTGAGGCGAAAATCCCGGCCGGCGTAGCGGTAGGTGAGCTGTTCGTGATCGAAGCCGAGCAGGTGGAGAATGGTGGCGTGGAGATCGTGCACGTGAACTCGGTTCTCCACCGCCTGGAAGCCGAAGTCGTCGGTGGCGCCGTGCACGTGGCCGCCTTTCACGCCGCCGCCGGCCATCCACATGCTGAAGCCGTAGTGATTGTGATCGCGGCCGTTAATTCTGCCCGCATTGGATCCCGCCTTGGGAAGCTCCACGGTGGGCGTGCGGCCAAATTCGCCGCCCCAAATCACCAAGGTGTCGTCGAGCATCCCGCGTTGTTTGAGATCCTTGAGAAGCGCGGCGATCGCCTGATCGCTTTCCCCGGCCAGTTGGCGGTGACGGTCCTCAATGTCGTCATGGTTGTCCCAGGGCTGGCCCGGACCGTGCCACACCTGGACGAAGCGGACGCCGCGCTCCACGAGCCGGCGAGCCATGAGCATTTGACGGGCCTGGGTGCCTTTTCCATACATTTCGCGGATGTAGGCGGGTTCGCGATCGATGTCAAAGGCGTCGGTGGCGTCCATTTGCATTCGATAGGCCAGTTCAAAGGATTGCAAGCGGGACTCGAGCTGAGCGTCTGCCTGACGGCGCTCGAGATGCTTTTGGTTGAGGCGCTGGACGAGATCGAGCTGCTTTCGCTGTTGGCCACGAGTGAGGCTTGAGTTGCGAATGTTTTCGATCAGTCGGTCGATCTTCTCGTGCTTGGTGTTGATGTAAGTGCCCTGGTAGGAACCTGGGAGAAACCCGGCCTGCCAGTTCTGAGATTCCTGAATGGGATAGCCGCCCGGGCACATGGAGATGAAGCCGGGGAGGTTCTGATTGGCGGTTCCCAAGCCGTAGGTGACCCAGGAACCGAGACTCGGGCGGACCAGACGGGCCTCACCACAGTTCATGAGCATCAGTGAGGGCTCGTGATTGGGGACGTCGGCGTGCATGGAACGGATGACGCAGAGATCGTCCGCGCAGTCGGCCACGTGGGGAAAGATCTCACTGACCTCCAGGCCCGATTGGCCGTGTCTGCCAAAGGAATACGGAGATTTGAAGCCGGCACCGGTCCGGCGCTCCGTCTTCAGGTAGTCCATGGGCAGTTCCCGGCCGTGATACTTGGTGAGGAGCGGTTTGGGATCGAAGGTGTCGACCTGGGAAGGCCCTCCGTTCATGAAGAGATGGATGACGGCCTTGGCGCGCCCGAAATGCTGCGAAGGCCGAGACGCCAGAGGATTGTGCGCGGCTTGGGCTTCATTGAAGAGACCGCCTAGGGCGGTGGCGCCCATGCCCATGCCGACGCGGGCGAGAAAATCCCGGCGGGTGTAAAAGGCGTGGTGAAGGTCGGGGGAGTGATGCGATTTCATCAAAGATACCGTTAGTCAACAAAGAGAAACTCGTTGGAGGAGAGCAGGGCCTGGGCGTAGGCGGTCCAGGCGGATTCCGCCTTCTCACCGGGTTCCCATTCGCGCAGGAATTGGAGGGCCAGATCGGCCTCCACGGCGTCCAGAACACGGGCGAAAAGCCCTTGGTAGAGCCAGGTGACGGCGCGGGGATCGCCCTCGTCGCGAGCACGCTTTTCCGCCATCTCGCCAAGACGACGGGCCTGCCGCTCGACGAGTGATCCGTTCATCATGTAGAGCGCCTGTTGAGGCACGGTGGTCTCGAGGCGCTGTGGTGTGTGCGCATCGGGACTGGCCATGTCGAAGGTGCGGAAAGTGCTGGGCAGGTTTTGTCGATCGATGAAGCCGTAGAGAGCTCGGCGGCGAGTGAGGTGGTCATCATCGAAGAGGTCCACCGGTTGGCCGCCCATTTGAGCATCGAGGTCGTCGCTCACCGCCAGCAGTCCGTCTCTCATCGCTTCGAAGCCGAGCCGCTGTCGCGGCAGGCGCGTGAGCCATCGGTTCTCTGGATCACCCTCGAGCGCCTCGGGATGGGCGAGGCTCTCCTGACGGTAAAGCCGGGAAAGAAGAATGTCTCGATGCAAGCGTTTGACCGACCAGTCGTGCCGTATGAAATCAGCCGCGAGACGGTCCAGGACGGGAACGAGGACCGGAGTCCCCGTGCGAACACCGAAATCGCTTGGCGAATCGACCATGGGTTCGCCGAAGAAGTGGGTCCAGACGCGATTCACAAAAACGCGCGCCGTGAGGGGATTGTCAGGGCTGGCGATGGCCCGGGCCAATTCGAGACGACCGCTGCCCTTCTGGAAAGGCTGACGATCGGGCCCGGACAAAACGCTGAGGTATTGCCTGGGAACGGTTTTTCCGGGCGACGCGGGATTGCCTCGCTGAAAAACGCGAGGCTCGACGGGGCGTTCGCGATCGACCAGCGCCATGCCGCGAGGCGGGGCTCCGGGCGAGAGGGCCCGGTGTTGATCGAGTTCGCGGCGCAGCCGGCGAACGGTTTGCTGGTCGCGCGTGTTGAGAAAACGATAGAGACGCTCGGGCTCGATCCCGGTGGGCGAATCCTCGGCCACGAGGAACTGCCGGAGGCGCTCTTTTTCCGCATCGGCATGGGGCGTGGCCTGATTGGCCGCGGCCAAGACTCCGGCGTAGATCTCGATCAGGCTCGGCATGTCAGCGACCTTGGCCTGGGAGAGCGCCGTCCAGATCAGGGGATGGCTTTTCTCCCAGATCCCCTCCAGCCAATCGCCGCTCGCGCGGGATGATGCGGGCTCGTTCCCGACAGCTTCAGCGAGGGTTTTCCAGGGGACGAAGGCAGGGTCTTCCTGCTCGCAGAGCGAGCGGATTCGGTCCCGCCATTGCACGGCGACGCGCTCGTAGAGCTTTCCACGCTGGGCGCGCGATTTGATCTGGGGCTCGTCCCAGTTGCGTCCTTCGTGTGCCAACGTGAAGTAAGCCTGAAGGATCGGCGCGGTGCGAAGCTTCTGATGCCGTTCCTCGAGAAAGGCATCGATCTTGGCCTGACGCTCTTGCGATTCCTTCAGAAAGGCCTGGTAATCTGGCGAGGTGGGATCGGGATCCCCTAACAAGGGCTTTTCATCGGGCTCGTCCGAACTGGCAAAGACACCATAGAGCGAGTAGTAGTCCTCGATGGGGATGGGGTCGAACTTGTGATCGTGACAGCGCGCGCAGCTCACGGTGAGACCGAGCATTCCCCTGGTGACCACGTCGATCCGATCGTCGATGATATCGGGCTGCCGATTGAGGAAGCGCCGGCCCAGGGTGAGGAATCCCATGGCGGCGTAGGCTTGACGATTTCCCTCGTTCTCCGCCACATGATCGCCGGCCAACTGTTGAATGAGAAACTCGTCGTAGGGAAGATCCCGGTTGAACGCGGAGACCAACCAATCCCGGTAGGTGTAGGCGTAGGCGTAACGGCGTTCCTCTTCGAAAACGTAGCCCTTGTTGTCGGCGTATCGGGCCACGTCCATCCAGTGACGTGCCCAGCGCTCGCCGTAGCGGGGAGACGCCAGGAAGCGGTCCAGGAGGCGGTCGTAAGCGTTGGGTGAGGGATCGTCTTCGAAGGCGAGGACGTCGGCGTAGTCGGGCGGAAGGCCGAGGAGATGAAAGGAGAGGCGCCGCGCCAGGGTTTGACGGTCGGCCTGGGCTGCCATGGGAAGGTTGGCTTTTTGAAGGAGTGCCTGGTGCCAGGCGTCAATGGGGCCGGCGGCCTCCTGAGCGACGGTGGCCGGGAGGCTTGGAGGGGGAACGGGCGCGAAAGCCCAGTGATCGCGAGCGTCCTCCCCGGCCTGTAGCGAGGCAGCTCCGGTCAACGCGAAAGGAAGGAAACCGAAGAGGAGAGAGGCGAGCTGGGGACGTTTCAAGGGGGAAACAGGCATGGGAAGGACGGCGGGGCCGTTCAGCAAGGTAACCCCGCTCGTTTCCGAGAGGCTGCGGGACGAGACGAATTTCTTTTGGACTTTGAATCCTCCAGCGCTTCCTATGGGAGGGTGGAGGACCGGCGCGGCATTTTCATCAGTTTTGAGGGGATGGACGGTTGCGGCAAGTCGACCCAGATCAAGGAGTTGCGTCGCCGTCTCCGTCCACTGGGAGACCGGGTGGTCCTGACCCGGGAACCTGGCGGCACCGTTCTTGGCGAGGAGATCCGCAAGCTCCTGCAGCGGGCGGGTGAGGGGCCGGACATCAGCGACCGGGCAGAGTTGCTGCTCTTCATGGCTAGCCGGGCGGAACTGGTGAGCCAGGTGCTGCGGCCGTCCTTGAGGCAGGGCAAGTGCATCATCGCCGATCGTTTCCTCGACTCGTCGACCATCTACCAGGGAGTGGCACGCGGGCTCGGGCCGGAGATCGTGGCTCAGGTCAATCGCTTTGCGGTGGAAGACTGCCTGCCAGACGTGACCTTTCTCATGGACATTGATCCAGAGGAAGCGCGTGCCCGGATGATGGAACGGGGAAACCGCAATCGGATGGAGAGCTTGCCTGACACTTTCTTCGAGGAGGTAAGGGAAGGCTACTTGGCCCTGGCCAAGGCGGAGCCCGCGCGCATTGTGGTGGTCGAGGCGACGGACAAGGTGGGGAGGATCTCGGACACGATCTGGAACGTTTTGCAACAGCGGTTCGATGGCTTTTTTGGTTGATCAAGCGTTCGGATACCTGCGGCGTTCCCACGAGGAAGATCGCCTGGCCCACGCCTACCTGATCACGGGACCGGAGCGGTCCGGCAAGGAAGACTTGGCCCTGCGCCTGATCGCCCTGACCAACGGGGCCACGGGTTCCCGTCTGTCAGCCATTCGCGACGCGCAGGTTCAAGTGATCCGGCCGGAGTCACGGATACGCCGGATCACGATCGATCAGATTCGGGCATTGGAGAGGCAGCTCTACCTTTCCGGTCCCGAGGGGAAGGTCAGGGTTGGCGTGATTTGTGAGGCGGATCGGCTTCAGCGGAAATCGGAGAACGCCTTCCTCAAGACCCTGGAAGAGCCTCCGGCGAGGACCTTGCTGCTCCTGCTGACGGCGCAGCCGGATCAGCTTCTCGACACCATTCGTTCCCGCTGTCTCGCTGTGCCTCTCTATGCGCCGGGACTTCATCAGCCCATGTTTTCCGACGGGTTTCGCGAGGTGATCGAGGCGACGGGCGAGGCGCTTGCGCAGCCGGAACGGAATCTGTCCCGTGCCCTGGTTCTGGCGGGTGCGTTCACCCAACTTCTCCGGGTAGAGAAAGAGCAAATTGGCAGGGAGCATGAGGTCGTTTTGAATGAGGAAGTGGAGCGCTATGGCGAGACCACCGACGGTGATTGGCTGAAGCGCCGGGAAACCTACTACAAGGAGCGGACGGAATCCGATTACGTGCGCCGACGGACTGCGATGCTGGAAGGCTTGGTGGCCTTCGTGGGGGATGCCGTGCGTTTGCAGGCGGGCTATGAGCGGCTCGATTTCGAGGCTTACGCGGACGTGGCCCGCAAGGTGGCGAGCCGATTGAATCCCCTGGATCTGAGCCGTCGGCTGGCCGCTCTGGAAGAGCTTCGCTCACATCTCGAGACGACCGTTCAAGATTCGCTGGCAATCCAGGTGGGCTTTATCAAAGCCTTTTCTTGAAGCGCGGCGCCATCGCTCATTTTACCTCCTCGGGCAGTTCGGCGAAAAGCGTGCCGTCCCGGACCACGGATCGATAGACCTTCACGTTGCCGGTGGCGGGCAGACTAAGCGCCTGACCCGTGGCGAGGTCGAACTGGGCACCGTGCCAGGGACAGGCCACGCAGCCGTCTTCCAGCCAGCCTTCGGAGAGCCGGGCGTTGGCGTGCGTGCAGAGGTCGTCGATGACTCGGTAGGTGTCCGCTTCCGGGACGGCCACCGCGAAGGCCAATGCACGCGCCTTGGTCTCCACCCGGCGAAGGCTCCCTGACGGGAAATCGGAAAGCGAGCCCAATTCGATTTCAGTCACCCGGGCACTCTGCGCCCCTCAAGCCGTGGTGGCCAAGGATTATTTCGCCCCAAGGGAGCTGGGAACGGCACCGGCATGGAACGAGGTTTCGGAGTCTCCAAGAATGTCCACAATCCAGGTTTCGATTTCTGTCAGTATCTCGGCGCGGTTCACGTCGTGGAGTAGCAAATGGTAGCCTTCAGGATAGATTTTCAATTGCTTCTTTTCCGACCCGATACGGCTGAAGAAGGCCTTCACTTCCCCGACTGGCATGAAGACGTCGCGGGCTCCGTGGATGATCAGTAAGGGTACTTCCGTCTCGGGAATGCGGCGGCGGTTGAAGCGCACGAGGCGGCGGATTTCTTCCAGCAAGCGAAGGGAGAACCGCGTGACGGCGTGGGGCGTGCGGCTGAGCTGTTCCGCGTGCGTGGTGGTGCTGACCACTTGAGGAGGCGGCTGGTCTTCCGGCGCCAAGGATTGCAGGTCGATGCGCCATCGAGGAAAGAGGAAAGCGCCGGCGCGAAGACCCCATTCGTGGAAGATGGGCAGCTTGCCTCGGATCTGGACGATCGGTGAAGCGAGAATGAAACCGTTGAGACGGAGTTCTGCCACTCGGTATTCGGTGAGGAGTCGCGTCCCGATGACACCGCCCAGGCTTTCGCCATACCAGAAGATCGGCGTGTCCGGGTAGGCCATCTGGATCCGTTTGGCGAAACTGACGAAGTCATGAAACCACGCGGCGGGATCCTCGAGCTGTCCCACGCGATCGGGTTTTGGATCGTTTCCCATTCCGCGCAGTTCGTGGGCGAAGACGGCGATGCCGCGCGATTTCATGTGATTTCCCAGAGGTCGCCAGTCGCTGGCGGCGCCGCCGAGCCCGTGAATGGCGAGAATGATGGCTCTGGGAGGTCCGTCGGGCATCCAACGGGTGTAAGGAAAGGTCTGTCCATCGGGAGCGGTGAAAGCGCTTGAAGTCCAGGAGGCGGGCGGTATGGGACGGAGCGATGCCATCTGACAGGCGTTGAGCAGCAGAAGAAGAAATGGACTGGCTATCAAACCTCTAGACAATCGCAGCCTTGAAACGTCGATCACGGTGGCTCACTATGGGCCTCATCAGCAATTGAACAAGATGGATCAGGGGCATTCAGGTTGGAATCGAATCGGGATGAGGCGTGGATGGACGCGGCTGGCCGGTTTGGTGGTCATGCAAGTCTCGATCTGTCTGCTGGTGCCAGGGTGTCAGGTGCCGACGATTCCCGAAGAATACCTGCCGGTGATCGATGGGCCACTGGATGCTGAACCGGGGGAATCGGCGCTTCTTGCGGTGAGCCGTCAGGACGTCATCCGAGCCGCGCGGCGTTACGCCAGCCATCGGTGGACACCGACCCAGGAAAACGTCTGGCATGGTTTTGACGCTCAGGGCATTCGCGTGGACACGCCAGATGCCGGGTTTGTGCGGCCAAAGATTCGGCCGGGCTGGTGGGAAGTGGGCGTCGAGGCCCAGGGGATTCCCTATCAATGGGGCGGTTTTTCGACGTTGGAGGAATTCGATCTGGGGATTGCCGCCGGTCTGGCGGCTGGCGACCTCTTGACGCCTGAGAAGCGGGCGGCCGCCGAAGAGGGTTTGCCCACCGTGAGCCGGTCGGCGGTTGGAATCGGGGCGTCGGGATTCGTCAGTCGTTGCTGGGGTCTTCCCCGGGTGTTTGCCACCGGGGAGTTTCCAGAGCTTTGCGAGGCCCTGGATTCCTATGAAGCGCTTCGAGCGGGAGACATTCTCAATTTGCGGAATGTCCACTTGATTCTCTTTGAGCAGTTCGCCGATGCGGAGGGCAAGGCCTTGTTAGGTTACGAGTGCGGCGCGCCGCCCATCTGGAAGGTGGTTTACAATCACCTCCCTGTGTCGCACTTGCAACGGCTCGGCTACCGGCCGCTGCGATACCGCGGGATTGTGAGCGCGGACGACGATGCCGAAGTGCTCGGCCTGCGGGCGCTGGCTGCCAACGAAGCCGAATTGCCGGAGTGACTCCGTTGGGCGCCGAAGTCGGCCGTTCTGCAAGGTGGATGATCGGCCGCTCCGCGGGCGATGTGTGGCCGTCGCGAATCACTTCACACTCGTCCCTATCGCGCGCGGGAGCGCCCGATCATCCACGACTCTGTGTTCAGAACTCCTGACATAGGGGCTTCGGAGGTTGGCGGTTCTCGTGACACGGAATTGGTGTCTCACGATTATTGTAATCCTTTAATAGTGATACCATTGCCGATTTTTCACCGCGTGTTTGAGTGGCGGTTTTTGTCACAGAATTGAGCCAAAACCCGCCATTCTTTAATTCCATGAGGACCTAGAATTGCTCAAGTTTCCCGAGGGTATGTCAGGAGTTCTGGTGTTTGATCGGCCGTAACTGATTAGCGCTCCTAACCAGCAAACGCCACAGGCATCTCATGCAAG
>CBDBEZ010000055.1:0-59780 GCA_965204485.1 Verrucomicrobiales bacterium | reverse complement strand
ATTCGCTGAGCAATCCGAAAATATACATCTCGTCTGCGAGGCCAGCGGCGGCTATGAGAAGCCTTTGCTCAAGGCTGCGTTCCGAGCCGGGCGACCGATCAGCTTGATCAATGCGCGCTGCGTCCGGTCGTTTGCCGATGCGATGAGCCAACACGCCAAGACCAACAGCATCGACGCGGAGGTGATTACCCACTTTGCCGAAGTCAAGAAGCCCTCGGCCCTGGCCCCGCCCAGCGCCACGCAAGAGGTCCTCCAAGCTTTGGGCCGCCGACGACAAAGCCTAGTCAACAAGCTCACACAGGAGAAGAACGCCCTCAAAAAGGCCGAGCATCCCATGGTGAGAAGAGACTTGCAATCAAGCATACGCGGGCTTGAAGGGCGATTGATCAAATTCGAAAAAGAGGTCGATCGACTTGTTGAGGGAAACGAAGAATTGCGTGCCAAGCGCAAACGAATGGAATCCATCAAAGGAATTGGACGGGTGTCGGCCAACACGATCCTGTCTGAGATGCCGGAGATGGGAACGCTAACATCGAAACAAGCGTCTGCTCTCGTGGGCGTCGCGCCCTTCCCAAAAGACAGTGGAAAGCATCGCGGCAAGAGGCTGACCCAAGGAGGGAGAGCTCGGGCACGACGCGGTCTCTACTTGGGAGCGATGGCAGCGAGTCGGTTCAATCCGGTATTGTCGGAATTCTACAGCCGCTTGAGAAGTAAGGGAAAATGCCATCATGTGGCTGTGATTGCAGTGATGCGAAAGCTGGTTTGTCTGATCAATCGATTGCTGAAAGATCCCGAGTTCGTGCCCGTGGGATCGAAATAGAGCCGGCGGCCGAACAGAGGAGACAAGGAATAGATGTGCTTTGATGTCGTCCACCCCGGGGCGCTACCAGGGCCGCCGGAGGCGCACAGACGACGATCGAGTTCTCATGAGCCCGGTCGGCCACGCTGAGTCGTTGCTTTAAACGCTAAAAATAGAGCTATTTTGTGTCGACTGTTGTCGCGAAATGCCAAATTATTCATTTCCAAAAAAAAACAGAGTTGCTCCAACAAAAGGAGTCGGGGCAAGCAAGCGAGAAATGACCGGAAGTTGTGGATGAGGGCAGCTACCGGAACACCATTCGAAGTTCGATGATGGGTTAGGCAGCGGCTTGCTGCTCGATGCCGTCCACGAAGATGATTCCTTGCACGACTTTGTCAAGTTGACGATACCCGTTGAGTCGACGCCAGCCTTTCCCGGCTTCCAGCCCGAGCTTGTAGACCATTGAAAGGGTTGCTTTCCTCGATCCACATCCTTTGGTTTGTCGAGTTCGATGGCGTACCGTGGCAAACGTCGACTCTATCGGATTTGTCGTCCGGATGTGTCTCCAGCTCGCGAGTGAGAAGTTCTGTAACTGGATCATCATGCGGCGAAGCGTGAACCTTCGGAGCGAGTGAAGTCTATTTTATCAAGGATGAATTTTCGGAACGCTGAACCTTTTCCGCCGTGGTGCAAAAATCCAGGCAGCGTGTTTTTCAAGGCGGCTGAGACAATCATTTCCGAAGGCAGCACGTCTGGGCGGATGGTTCGGATCCAGGTTCCAAAGTGTTTCCAGACCAGACCGTCACATGTCATGGCAAGGTACTGTAACATGCCCTGAGCGATCATGCCGGTCTGCACAAACACATGATATGCGTGCATCTTTCTCTGCACCTGTCTGCGATATTTCTCGGTAGTCCGGTGGAGGTATTGGTTACCATTGCGACGCTTGAGCGGTCGCATAGCGGCCATCCAGAAATGGTATCCGAATGAGCCGACCGAATGCACCGCTTGCTTGAAAGCGACTTCGATCTTGAAACGCAAACTGTAGAGCAAGATGATCTCCTGAGCTTCCATGGTGAGGTCGGTAGACAAGAGGATGATCCGCCCTCTCGTGGGATGATCGACGAGAATGAAGCGGACCATCGCCCCGGCGGGCTTCCACAACAGATCCACCGACTTGAACCGGACAGAGATGTTTCTCTCCCCATATACGGGACTGGGAACGGAACTGAAGCCGCCCGTTCCAAAGACATTCTGGAGCTTCACCGCAGCGCCATACTTTTTCGGTCGTCCGCGTTTGCGTTTGCGTGGCACTGCCGCAGGCCGAAAGCCGGTTGTCGTGCGTCGAACCCTCGTGACCAGCACACCGGAACGCCCCTTGGTGCTCCGGATCACCTTTCCGTTGGCGTAGTAGGCGTCGGCCAGCAAGACGAACTCCTGACCTCTACAGACGGATGCGAGCATCTCGTTGGCCTTGTCGATCAAGGTTCTCCTGTCGCGGTTTGAAGTGACGATACCTTCGTGAATGCGTGCACAGACCGGAACGCAGAAGAAGTATCCGCCAACCTGACAGAGCACGCCGAAGGCCTGAAAGGAATGGCTCATGATGAAGTGAGGCTTGGAATTGGACTCGGACTGTTGATGCAGATACTTCACCGCAGGCATCTTGCGGCCCTCCTTGGACTTCTTGATGCCGTCGAGAACCAGGACGGGGCGACAACCGATCTTGTAGACAGGGAAGTGCTTGATCACGATGGCGAACCAAAGTTCTGCAAGCCGGTCCGTCTTCACGGCATTGCTGTGGAAGAAATGGAGTAAGTGCTCATAGAAGTGTTCTGACAAACCGAGAGCGCGGACGAAACTGGAAACCCCGAGGAGGTCATTGCGCACGGAGAAAGCGGCCAAGACGAGCAGAAACCAGAGAAAGGTGCGGGCTCTCGAGAAAGCGGGTCGCAGAAAACAGACGATATTCCACCAAGAAATCCAGAGATCCATAACAAATGATTTGATTTTCCCAGACATTCGCATATATAAGCTAATGACCATGAAAAAGATCAGATCACTGAAAAAAGAGTCCAGAAACTTGCGGCAAAGTTAGCTGCAATCGGGCCAATGCGGCCTGGGAGCATCAGCAAGCAATACCGAGATCGACAACGCCAGCGCGGCGTGTATTACCAACTGAGCTACACGCATAAGATGAGGAGCCGGACTGAACACGTCTGGCCAGACCACGTGAAGGGACTACGAAAAGAAACAAAGGAGTACAAGAAATTCAAGAAACTGACCACCGAACTGATCGATCTGAGCATTGAACTATCCAAGGCGAAGATCGCTCTATTACGCAGTCAGACAGACACGCCAGGCAAAGAGAAACCGGTCTGAGAACTTCCCACTCACGAGGTCTCCAGTGTTCTGCTGGAAAGTCGTAGAAGGTCAGTAACGTGTCCTTGTCTTTCTTCAGGCAGGCGCACGCTTTCGGATACTTGGCTTCGTAGAGCGTGAAGAACTCGTCATAGGCCTCCAAGGCGGCCTTTTTTGTTTCCGCCATGTAGATCTCATGGATGCGTTCCTTGGCAAGGGGCTGCACTTTCTTCGGCAGCTTGTCGAGGATGTTGGCTGTCTTGTGCACCCAACATCGTTGCTGTTTGCTTGTCGGGTACTCCTCTTCCAAGGCACTCCAGAACCCGAGAGCTCCATCGGCGATACTCAATTTCGGGGGGATCTTCAATCCTCGTTTCTCGAGATCTCTGAGCACATTTTTCCAGGACAGTTTGCTCTCTCGTTCTCCATCGCTGATGGTTACCAATTCCTTGGTTCCATCGGGTAAGGAGCCGACGATTACGAGAACACATGGGCGGTCGTCATTGAGCCTGACATGGAAGTAGATCCCATCGGCCCAGAGATAGACGTATTCCTTGTCGCTGAGGTCACGCTTGCTCCATTGCTCGCGTTCTTTCTCCCATTGCTCTTCCTCGTCGAACGACATTGGTCGCAGAAAGACCCGATGCGTTCTCACCGAGGATCGGCTCTAAGGCTCGACTCATCCCGGAGGTTGAGATTCCTCGCAGGTAGAGTGCTGGGATGAGGTTGTCCAGTGAAGCGACTCGGCGTAGGTACGGCGGAAGGATGGCGCTGGTGAACCGCTGGCCTGATCGGCGATCATTGATCCTGGGCTGCCGAACAGGAACGTTCCCTATTCCAGTCTGAAGTTGCCGCTTCAGGAAGATGGCCGTTGCGGACGACTTGGCGATGACCCTGGTCATCACGCTGATGTTGATGGGCTTGAATGTAGTCGGAGACTTCGTTGTCGATGGCGGCCTGAAGAAGCATTTGGGCTCCTTGTCGCAGGGTGGCCTCAAGGGCGTTCTGGCAGACGGTGCTTGCTCCTTCCTGGCCAAGGATAGATGCGGATTCGGTGGGGTGGTTGGTGGTTTTCATTGGAGTTCAGTTGTTTTGGTAACTCACCTCGTGAGTGAGAAGTTCTGTAACTAGATCATCATGCGGCGAAGCGTGAACCTTCGGAGCGAGTGAAGTCTATTTTATCAAGGATGAATTTTCGGAACGCTGAACCTTTTCCGCCGTGGTGCAAAAATCCAGGCAGCGTGTTTTTCAAGGCGGCTGAGACAATCATTTCCGAAGGCAGCACGTCTGGGCGGATGGTTCGGATCCAGGTTCCAAAGTGTTTCCAGACCAGACCGTCACATGTCATGGCAAGGTACTGTAACATGCCCTGAGCGATCATGCCGGTCTGCACAAACACATGATATGCGTGCATCTTTCTCTGCACCTGTCTGCGATATTTCTCGGTAGTCCGGTGGAGGTATTGGTTACCATTGCGACGCTTGAGCGGTCACATAGCGGCCATCCAGAAATGGTATCCGAATGAGCCGACCGAATGCACCGCTTGCTTGAAAGCGACTTCGATCTTGAAACGCAAACTGTAGAGCAAGATGATCTCCTGAGCTTCCATGGTGAGGTCGGTAGACAAGAGGATGATCCGCCCTCTCGTGGGATGATCGACGAGAACGGAGCGGACCATCGCCCCGGCGGGCTTCCACAACAGATCCACCGACTTGAACCGGACAGAGATGTTTCTCTCCCCATATACGGGACTGGGAACGGAACTGAAGCCGCCCGTTCCAAAGACATTCTGGAGCTTCACCGCAGCGCCATACTTTTTCGGTCGTCCGCGTTTGCGTTTGCGTGGCACTGCCGCAGGCCGAAAGCCGGTTGTCGTGCGTCGAACCCTCGTGACCAGCACACCGGAACGCCCCTTGGTGCTCTGGATCACCTTTCCGTTGGCGTAGTAGGCGTCGGCCAGCAAGACGAACTCCTGACCTCTACAGACGGATGCGAGCATCTCGTTGGCCTTGTCGATCAAGGTTCTCCTGTCGCGGTTTGAAGTGACGATACCTTCGTGAATGCGTGCACAGACCGGAACGCAGAAGAAGTATCCGCCAACCTGACAGAGCACGCCGAAGGCCTGAAAGGAATGGCTCATGATGAAGTGAGGCTTGGAATTGGACTCGGACTGTTGATGCAGATACTTCACCGCAGGCATCTTGCGGCCCTCCTTGGACTTCTTGATGCCGCCGAGAACCAGGACGGGGCGACAACCGATCTTGTAGACAGGGAAGTGCTTGATCACGATGGCGAACCAAAGTTCTGCAAGCCGGTCCGTCTTCACGGCATTGCTGTGGAAGAAATGGAGTAAGTGCTCATAGGAGTGTTCTGACAAACCGAGAGCGCGGACGAAACTGGAAACCCCGAGGAGGTCATTGCGCACGGAGAAAGCGGCCAAGACGAGCAGAAACCAGAGAAAGGTGCGGGCTCTCGAGAAAGCGGGTCGCAGAAGACAGACGATATTCCACCAAGAAATCCAGAGATCCATAACAAATGATTTGATTTTCCTAGACATTCGCATATATAAGATAATGACCATGAAAAAGATCAAATCACTGAAAAAAGAGTCCAGAAATTTGCGGCAAAGTTAGCTGCAATCGGGCCAATGCGGCCTGGGAGCATCAGCAAGCAATACCGAGATCGACAACGCCAGCGCGGCGTGTATTACCAACTGAGCTACACGCATAAGATGAGGAGCCGGACTGAACACGTCTGGCCAGACCACGTGAAGGGACTACGAAAAGAAACAGAGGAGTACAAGAAATTCAAGAAACTGACCACCGAACTGATCGATCTGAGCATTGAACTATCCAAGGCGAAGATCGCTCTATTACGCAGTCAGACAGACACGCCAGGCAAAGAGAAACCGGTCTGAGAACTTCCCACTCACGAGAACTCACATCTGACCGATAAATCAGCTCAGTTTTCTTGCCCAAAGTGTTAGTTTATGTTGCGTTATATGCCGCCTGCCCTTAAGGTCTTGTGTGAAAAAGAAACGCAAAAAGACAGGCGGCAAATCCGGCCGAAAAAACGCTTCTCGGAGCGTAACTGATTAGCGCTCCTAACCAGCAAACGCCACAGGCATCTCATGCAAGGGTACGCTCGCCTGCGATGATTTTGGCAAGCGACTTGAATACGGAACTCGCAGCGAGAGAGTCGAGAGCACACTCTTGAATGCCGCGTAGGCATTGGCTCCCCGCTCCGTCTTGGAACATTGCGACACCTTGCGGGCGACGATCGCCGGCCTGAGCATCCGCTCGGCGATGTTGTTGGTCGGCTCTACCTCCGGATCTTCCAGGAACATCGTTAAATTCCCTTGGTCAAAGTGCTGGCCAAGCTCATTGCGCATGCGTTGGTTGTCGGGATCTTTGAGCGTCCGGTCCCGCAGGTAATGATCGAGTTCATAGATCTTTTTCAAGCTCTCTTCCTCGTATTGGTTTAAAGTCAACCCCAGCGTTTCATAAAATGGCCAGTCAGGCCATCATGTAGTAGGCGATTTCTTCTTCGACGGCCTGATTGTCTCCGAGTGTCAATGTGAGTCGACCTTGAGGGCGAGTCAGACGTCCGGCACGTTGGATGATTTTGCGGCGAATCGTGCCGAGTCCTTCAAAGATCCACTCCGCAGCCCTTTTGGGGGACGATTTGCGTGACCGCTCCGCAGATCGCATCTGCATTTCGCGTGTGAGATTGTGGGTGAGGATACTGGCCAAAAGGAAAGCTTCGTTGGCGGCACGTCGCTTGGCCGGAATATAGTCCATCTGGGCCTGGCTCTTGGCTTCGCCAAAAATCTTCTCCTGAGAGCCACGCCCTTCATGAAATTTCACCACATGAGCGGCCGTGTTTGTCTTGTTGGTGATGATCGCCTCGTATTCATAGTTCTCCTCGACTGGTTCGAAAAGATCCAGTTGGAGCGGTCCTTTGCGCTGAGTGCGCCTCATGGTTCGAATGCACAAAATGCCCGCTTTGCGCGCCCAACTTTTTGGCTTCCAGCGAATTTCGAAGTGATGAGTTTTTCCCTCTCCGCCTCGGGTTCGGGACCAGCGACGGCGCTTCTCAATGATGCCCTTGAGTTCCACAAGCCGCTCGAAAGGCATCGAGAACGTATATTCCAGGCCCAGGGTCTTTGCCTCTGAAACCATCTGATCGCTGAAAAACGCACTGTCGGCGCGCAACTCGATCTGCACATCAGGCAGCACCTTGCGAATTTTCTCCACGCAGTAGCGAAGAAATTCCACCGCGCCATTGGAGTCATGGACGTTGCCGCTTCGATGAAGGTAATCGAGAATCTGTCCGGTTTGGGAGATCGTCGCGAGCAGCGGATAATAACTGCGCTCGCCTTTTTTCTTCTTGTTAAATCCCACAGCCGTCCCTTCCGCATGGCGACTCGTGCTCTGCACGCTTCCGTCCAAGTCAAGCGTGATGCGTTTGATTCCCTCCTCCTGAAGTCGCGACAGGCAAACGAAATGATTCATCTCCCTCATCCTCTCAAGGCTTTGACAATCAACCTCTCCCAACATCCGGCTCATCGTTGGGACACTGGGCAATTGGTGCATCCCCAAAACCTGTCGTACAAGGGGATCACCTCGGTAGTAGTCCAAATCGCGAAGCATCCGGTAGCCCAGTATAAGATGCACGATAAGACACATGAAAACCTTGTGAAACTTGTAGAAGCGGGACATGCGCCGATCCAGTGGATCAAAGCACTGCTGAAGCTTCCCCTCCAGATCCAATTCCTGAAAGAGCTTCTGAAAGATAACGAGACCGCCGAAAGAGGTCAGTTCTTGATCTTCAAATTTGATCGCCGGAATCGTTCTGGACTTTGCATTAATCGTACGTCGTGCTACTCTCACTGTAGGTGGCTTTTGGGTTGAAGTGTTTGGTGTTTTGGTAGATTCCAAATTAACCTTATCCCAAAGGCCCCTGCCACTATTTTCTTGGGATTTTTGCCCCGATTTATGAAACTATGAGGTCAACTCGCCGTTGTGGTACTGCTGCCAAAGCCTCAGACACTGTCGAAGCAAATTTTTCAGTCCCTCGCAGAAACTTCGTGCCCGCCCTCGCTTCTTCTCCAGAACTTCAGAGAGATTCTTCACAATATGGCTCATGCACTTTTGCATGTCCATCTGCGAAAATCGCTCCGCATCGTAGCTCCGGAACCGATCGGTTCCAAGCACACACTCACAGGCCGCCGTGATGACTTCGGCCACTTCTTCGGCTCGGTGGCGTGATCGAATCTGAAAATACACCGCATTCTCCTGGCGGCTCACGAATCCCATCAGGCAACTCGTCTTGCCCCCCGTTCGCCATCCCGTATCATCCGTGTTGACGTCATCGGATTGCTGGATGGCTGCTTTGATTCGCTCCGCCTCTTGGCTGATCGCTCCATCGCCGTTTCCCAATTTCAGGGCGTCTTGTGTCAGGGCGCTCTGGCTGAGATCAATGCCGCAAATCTCGCGAACAATCGGAGGAACTTTGCGTAGAGTCACCCCGAAGTGATAGTGCAGAGCCAGTCCAAACGACCGAACCCTGGGACCCACACGGTGAGCGGTGGCCCCGTGTGGGTCGAGCGGCAAGTCCCGGTGAATTCCTCTCGCGCAGTAGCCACAACTGCATTCTTCGACTTCCACTTTCCAGATCGATATGTCTCGGGCAATCTTTTCCGGCACATCGACCGTGCTTGCCGTCTCCAGACGAGTTCCAAGCCTGCCTCCGCATCGAGGACAATTTGACGACCGCCCCTTGGGCAATCGGGCTTCCATGCTTCGAACATTGTCATCCGGCCCAATCTCCGGTTCCTCCCGCCGCCGGAAGGACCCTCGGCCCGGCTTGCGTCCCGGTCTTTTCGGGTTGGCCTCGGGTTTTCCCTTCGAGAACGGAGCCGCCGATCTGTTCTGCTTGCGCTTCAACTCATCCAATTCTTTGCGCAGTCTTCGATTTTCCTCGCGAAGCTTGAGATTCTTCGCCTCCAACTGAGCAAACCGCTCCTGTAGATCGCGGACGAGCCGGATCAGTTCTCTCGTGGGGAGCGATTCAAGAGAATCGGACGACATCAATGGTTGAGATGTCTTAATTATCGAAGCTGTCAAGAGCTTGTTAGATGCGCTAATCAGTTACGATTGGCCCTTCCGTCTTTTGGTGGAACTTGAGCAATGGCGCTCGTTTCGAGGGCGGGGACTTCGTGGGCCTGCTCGATCCCACCTGGAATGGCGAGGTCTTCATGAACACGGTGCTCTTTCCCGGCGAGTATGTGATTGAGTTTGTGGGTAACGAGGGTGTTGGAGCGACCCAGTTCGAGTTGCTGGCGCACGAAGGGCTCCTCTCGAGTTTCGGAGACGGTAGCGATTGGACGCTGGTCGGAAACCGCCAGAGCGAGGAAGTGACCTTTCTGGGGAGTGACGGCTGGCGCTGGGTCAAGCAGCCGGGCTAGACGCTGACGGGTTGGGATCAGGCGGCGATCGGGGCTCCGGCGGCCCAGACTCCCTGGGTGTCGCACCGGCACGGCGCGGCGGGGTCGGGCCGTGGCGGAATCCTGAATCTCCTCGAGGGTGATTTCTTTGTGGCGGTCGGCGAGACCACGGTGACCGTGCCGGAGGAGGGCATCTACTTCATCGAATTGCTGGGCGATGACCACCTCGGCTGTTTCATCGAGGGCGCCGCCTGGTGCCCGTCGACGGAGCCGAACGTGAGCATCTCTCCCGACGGTCAAACCGTGCGGGTGAACGGCGCCTTCGTCGGTTTTGGCAGCCGGATTCTGGCAGTGGCGCTCCCCGCGGGAACGCACCGGATGCAGGTGGCCGTGGAAGAATGGCAGGGTGACACCGCCGTCGAGCTCAACCAGGTGGTGGGGGAAGAACAACTGCGCGTTCGCCTGGGCAGCGGGATCGAGGCGGGAACGCGCTCGACAGCGACGCTGCCCTTGGTGGTCGCGTTGGCGGACTCGGAAGAAGACTGGGATCCGTCGGGCTGTCAAGGTTGTCAGGATTGGAACTACGGCTATCGAGACCTTGGACTCGCCACGGGGGCTTACGATCCTGACAATGATTTCGTCGAGTTCCCGGGCGAGTGGTGGACCGGCGAGATGTGGGATGAACCGCATCTGGACGGCAATCATGTCCCGTGGACGGAGCTTTCTCAGACGACCGGTCACCCCAATGGAACCAACAGTGGCGATCCGCACTGGGCGGTTCGGCGCTGGACGGCGACGGTGTCCGGGGAAGTTTCCATCGAGTGGTGGCTGAGGAAGCACAATCTCGGAGGCGGGAATGGGGTGACGGGTGGTGTCCATCTCAATGGGATCCCGCTTGATGCCGCGACCATCGCCTTTGACGACGGCGATGGTGTCCGGCGGCGCGTGATCGCCACCGTGAGTGAAGGCGACCGGATCGACCTGAGCCTGTGCTCGCTGGGAACGGATGGCACATAGAACGATTCCTACGACCGGTCCGAGTTTGGGATGCGGATCCTGACGGGCATTTTCCAGGACGATCCTCTCGATGCCGACGTGGTGCCGTCCGAACTTCTCTGTCCGCCGTCTCCCACGATCGTCGAATTGACCGGCCCGGGCGGGGCCGTGGTGGATGACTTTGGTGTCAGTGCGACGGATGATTCCGGCGAAGCACCGGCTCTGGGGTGCTCGCCCGCGGCGGGGACCGAGTTCCCCCTGGGGGACACCGAGGTGAACTGCACGGCGACCGACGCGGCGGGTAAACGAGGCCAGTTGTTCGTTCCTTGTCCGGGTCGTCGACACGACCCCGCCGGTGTTGACGTGTCCCGTTGGGCCCCTGGTGGCGGAGTGTGCCGATCCGGCTGGAACGCCCGTGGGCTTCGCTCCCACCGCGACGGACTTGTCCGGTGTGGCGACCGTCGTTTGCTCGCCGGGGTCAGGCAGTCTCTTTCCCCTTGAAACGACGACGGTGAATTGCACGGCGACCGATGGGTCGGGGAACGTGTCGTCCTGTTCCTTTGAGGTCACCATCATCGACACCACGCCTCCGGACGTGCTCTGTCCGGGCGATATCGAGGTTGATGCCCAATCGCCCAGTGGCGCGGGGGTGACTTTCGAGTCCACGGCCTTGGACGTCTGCGATGGGGTCTTGCCGGTAAGCTGCGCGCCCTTGCAGAGTGGCGACATCTTTCCGGTCGGCCTCACCACGGTGACGTGTTCGTCGATGGATGCCTCCAGCAATCAGGGTACCTGCTCCTTCACGGTCAAAGTGCGGTCTCCCGAGGAGATGACGGTGATTCTGCGGGAAACCATGCTCGAGCTGGAACTGCACAAGGGAACTGAGAACTCCTTCGAAGTCAGCATTACCCATGCCTTGGAGAACTTGCAGGAGGGCGACGGCGCGGTGGCGAGGAATCAGTTGAACGCGTTCATCAACAAGGTGGAGGCACAGTCAGGGAAGAAGATCTCGCCGGCTGACGCCCAGGCATTGATTGCCCTGGCCGAAGGGATCCTGGCGGCGACCAAACTGCCGGTGGCGGCGCTTCGCGAAGCTGGACGTGATTCGGACGGACCGATTTGCCTGGAGATCCGAGATCTCGATGAGGGGCTGCCCTGGGGGATGCTCGAGCTCCGGTGGGACGAGGGGATTCTCCAGGAGTGCCGAGATGTCGAGGGCAAGTGGCGCGATTTGCCTGGTACTGTCAGCCCGCAGCGAATCGAGATTCGTGGTGCGGCCTCGCGCTTCTTCCGGCTCCGTTTGCCGAACCCGGCTGCTCTAGAGAAGCGGCCTGACTGAGGCGACTCCGCGTGTGGGATGGGCGCCGTCAAGGGATGGCGGTGCCGGCCATCTCGGGAGGATGCAAGATCTTGAGCAGACCAATGGTGGCCCAGGCGGACCCGAGGAAAATGGAGGTGGGAATCGCTTCGGCCTTGTTCTTGGCCTTGGTCGTGAGGACGTGCCACGAGCCGTCCTCCTGCTGGGTGTCGACGAGAAATCGTTGGGCGCGGTGGATGGCCGGCAAGATTTCCGGCTCGGCGAGGTCGTTCGCCAGGCCGTAGAGCGCCAGGCCGGTGGCGAGGGCGTCGCTGGGATCGCCATTGATCCAGGCCCAGCCGCCATCGCTGTTTTGTCGGCTGAGCAAGGCTTTGGTGAACCGTGCCTTCTCGCGCGGCTGTTGCAGTCGCTCCGCGACCAGGCGCTTGAGCATCCACCACTCCGTGCTCAGTCCTCGATCGTATTGTTGCAAGCCTGTCAGGGCGCGATCTCGAGCCGAGTCAAGGGAAGCGAGCACCGTCTCGTCGGTTTCGCCTGCGCGAAACGATTCGAGGGCCAGCAAGGCCCACATGCTCGACACCGCGGCGGTTTCCTCGAGCGGGCGTTTCTGGGAAGACGACTGACCCATGGGTCTCCACAGACCGTTCTCGGCTTGCTGACCCTCCAGGAGGAAATCACGAAACTGATTGAAGACTTTGGCTTCGCCCTGAGCCACAGGGGCGCGTCGGCTCCCCAGAATGAGCTGACTGAGACCTTCAAGGTTCTGGGAACCGATCGGTTTGCCATCGTCCCGCGGGGAGCGCTGTTTGGTGAGCGCCCAGTCCAGCCACAGGCCTTTCTGGTTAGGCTCAACGGCGAACCCTCGCCGCGAGGCCTCCTCGGCGCTCCACAGCAAGAGTGCCGAGTGGTGACATGCGTCTCGCCATCCACTGCACGCCCCTTGTCTCAAGAAAAGGCAAGCTCTTGGCAACAGCGGAGCGAAGTTCGCCCGCGGACTGTGTGGTGGCCTCGTTCTGAGCCTTGGCCTGGGCGAGGAATCCGGCGAGTGCCGCGATCAGGGCCGGCAGGAGGAGAGAGGATGGGGCGAGCGGGATCTTCATGGGAGCATGCGGCGTTCGACGCTTGACAAGTTGCCAGCGGGTTGGCCGGCGCGCAAGAAGTGGTGCTGGCTGGGGGGGCGACGGGCACGGTCAGTCTCACTGGCGGGCCGTGGCCGCCAAGCGGTATCCTTACTCGGGGATCTCCTGATCAAACAGGAGGGCCTCGACGTACTGGGCGGGCGGCGAGCCGAAGGAGAGGACCTGGTCGTGGTAGGTCTTGAGATTGAAATCCTCGCCCCAGGCATTTTCCGAGCGTCGCCGCAGGTCCCAGTGTTCGAGGGTCCCGACAAAGTAAGTGCTGAGCTGAACGGAAGTCAGCTGGGCTCGGATCCACTTGCCTGCGGCCTCACGTTCTTCCTGAAAACCGCCCTCGATCATCAGGCGCATGGCTTCGTCTTCCGACATGCCGTCAACGTGGATGGCTTGATCGATCATCGCGTTGACGATGCCGCGAAGATACCATTTGAGGTTGATGAGACGCATCCGGTCGTCACCATTCAGGTAGCCGGCATCGACCATGACGCGCTCGCTGTAGACGGCCCAGCCTTCAATGAAGGTTCCCGAGGAGAGGATGGCGCGAAGCGTGGAGGGATGCTGATTCGAGTGGGCCAGTTGCAGATAATGTCCGGGAATGGCTTCGTGCATGCTGAGGTCGTGCATCGACCACGTGTTGTATTCGCGCAGGAATGAGCGGACCTGTTTCTCGGTCCACGACTCCGGGATGGGAGACACCGCGTAGTAAGTCTTGAGACCGCGGTCGAGCGGTCCGGGGGCATCACAATAGGCGAAGGAAACACCCTGACGAAATTCCGGCATGAGAATGATCTCCAGCGGCTCGGTGGCGGGAGTGACAATCTCGTGCTCGACGATGAAACGATTGGCGTAGTCCACCTGCTCGCGGGCCGCTTCGACGATCTCGTCCCGGGCGGGTGCATCCTGGTAAGTGACCTCGAGCACGGCCCGGATGATGGCTTGCCGGTAGGCCTCGGAGGGTTCTTCGGGAAAGCGCGTGTGGGAATAGGCTTCTTGATAGAGGCGCTGGCTGACGGTGTACATTTCCTCGCGAACGCGTTGGAATTCTTCGTCGGCTTTGCGTTTGATGTCCTCGCGGCTGAGCGGAGTCTGAAGGGTGAACTGAAGCTTTTCGTCAAAAGCGTTCGGCTCCAATGCGAAAGTCCGCGGCGGCGACGGGCAACACTTCATTCTTCAGCCAGGCCTGGTGCCTCTCCACTTCTCGGCGTGCCGTGGCCATCGCTTCTTCCAGTTCGGCGCGATCTGCCGGTGAGAGGGCGTTCATGGTGGGCACCACCATGTCGTCGAGAATAGCCAGGAGTCCGCGGTTTTGTTTGAGCGTGGTCTCGGCGTGTATCTTGGGAACACGAGTCGGCTCCAGGGCCTCACGGATTTGCGCAAAGAGCCGAGGCAAGGCCGAGAGGCGAACCGAGGCGTTTTTCAATCGGTCTTCCACGGCAGCGAATTCCCTCGCCATCAGGCCGTAGATCGCGTTTCCGGTCAACTGAGTGTAAACGAGCGGATTCCAGGCCCACTCCTGCCACTCGCGATGCTTCCAGATGGTATAGGCTAACTGATTTTCCAGCAGGGCGACGTCGACCTGACGATCCCTGGAGAGAGCCTTCCGCTCAATCTCGCGCAGTCGACGGAGGAATTCTTCGTTCAATGCCAGACGCGCGGCCCGGCCGGCGTCACTGACGTCGTCGAGCCGGTCATCGAACCGGTCATCGAACCGGTCATCGAACCGGTCATCGAACCGGTCATCGAACCGGTCATCGAACCGGTCATCGAACCGGTCATCGAACCGGTCATCGAACCGGTGATCGCCGAGCAGCGTCGCGCTCACCGGGGAGAGGGCGGGAAACCGGTCGATGTAGTCGGCGCTGAGCCGGTCAAAGGAAGCGTCCATGTCGTTGGCGCGTGCCGCGGCGCAGAACGCCAGGAGGAGCATCAGGAGGAGGTGGGCAGGCGAACGGTGGGGGATCGGCAGGTGTTTGTCATAGCGCGCATGGACGGGCTGACGAAGCAAATTGTCCCCGGACACCAAAAGGACGAGGAGGATGCCTCAGTTGGAGCGCCTGCTTATTATCTACCCGCCGGGTCGGGATCGATACTGAAGGGGAGGCGGAGGCGCGGAATGTCCTTGAGAGAGAGCGCGAAGACGAGCCCGTACTCCCGTTCGTCGCGATGGTCCCTGGCCAGCGCGCCAAAAGCTGCCGACCAGCTTCCGAGGTCTCGGTGCAGACTGTATTGCTGTAGTTCGAGTGTGTTGTCGTCCAGTTCGTAACGATGATAGGCTCCGATGCCCCAGTTTTCATTGAGGCGTGTGTAGAAGCGGAAGTTAACCAGGTTGCTGTCTCCGAAGAAGGGGTGGTCGTTGAGAAAACGGTGGCCGACGATGAATTCCATGTCTCGCGTCGGCATGTAACGCACGCGAGAGTTCAGTTCGGTGAACTCCTCGTCGTTCGAGAGGGCCGGCACCTGAGAATCGACCTCGAGCTTGAGCCAGGGGAGCGGGTGCCAAAGGATTTCGTTGTAGAGATTGGAGAAGGTGCGATTGCCCTCGGGATCCTCGACGAAGGTGTCGACGTAGGTGTTGAGTTGGAGCCAATTGTGGGTGCGGCTGTCACGCTTGGTTTGGAGGACGTTGCGCATGCCGACGCGAACGACGTTCCAGGGCGCGAGATCGTCGACCGCAATGAACTTGGCGATGTCGATGGGGCGAAGCTGGGTGGTGGGCGTGAGCCGGTCGATCCGCGGGACGTCGCCGCTGAGGTCGTTTCCGGCGAGGAAGGAGTAATTGAAATAGGGCTGGATGATGTGGCGCAGCTCGTTGAGGCCCCAGCGTTCGGAACGAACGTTGGGGTATTCCCGGAAAAGCTTGAAGGCTCCCTCGATGCCGGCGTGGAAAAGGGTGCGGCTTTCGCTGGAATCGATGTCAGGGTTGCCGGAATCGATGTCGAAATAGGTGGTGTGGCGAAGACCGAGGCGCGGCGCCAGAGTGAAGCCTTTCTCACTGGTAAGGGGGTAGGAAAGCTGGTGGTAGGTGTCGAAGCGCTTGAAGCTGTAGCCGTTCACCTGGGCCTGGAGTTCGTCGAGGAGGCTGCGGAGTTCTCGGGGATCCACCGCCGAGGCGGGAACTCCGAAGAACTCCTCCAGGCTGCCGCGTTCTCCCCTGAGGAATTCTCTCTCGAAGGTGGACAAGGGTTCACGGTAGGCGCCCACGGTCGTTGAGCCTTCATAGAAGAAACTGGTGTCGAGAAGCGACTGTCGAGTCACGTCGAGGGCGACCTCCGGCAGGCGCTCGTCGGAGCGAAAGAATTCATTGGCGTTGAAGCGCGCCAAGACGCTGAGGGTGCCGCCCGGGTGGCGCTTCACTACGTTGATCATGTTCTCGGGATTGGGGTCGGTCTCGAGCTCGTCGGGAAAGAAATCCTCGTAGAGGTAGCGGTCGGAAAGGCGGTTGACGTCGATGTCCACGTAGAGGTCGCTCTCCTCCGGCCCGGGGAGATAGACGCGGTGCTGCAGGCTGAACCGGAAGCGGTCTTCGTTGACGTCCGATCTCGGAAGGTCGCCTCGCGAAATGTCAGGATTCAGGTCGTTGGCGTAGTAAAACTTCATCGTGCCGAAGTTTTCGTTCTCCTTGAATCGTTGCGAGTGGAGTTCGATTCCGCCGGCGAGTCCCCGGCGAGACCGAAAGTCGAACTGGTATTTCACCAAGGTGTGATCTTGCCAGCGAATGCCGTATTCGCTCTGAAGGTAGGCGCCCCAGGTGCTGTTGAATCCGGGCCGGAAATACCAACCCAGTTCCTCGTCGAGGGACTTGGCTAGGTAGGGAAACCAGAAGACCTGCTGATTGCCGATGAAGATTCTGACATCGTGCATCTCGATCCGGTTTTCCGGCGGGGGGTAGACCTTGATCTTGCGGGCCTGTAGTCGGTAATTGGGAATCTCAAGGTCGTCCGTGGTGGCGAAGGCGTTGTCCAGCTCGAAGAAATCGGCTGTTTTGGTATCGAGCTGGAGCCGAGTCTGAAACTTCTCGGTCTGGAAGAGGAGAGGATCCTGACCGCTACGCAATTGGTTGGCGGTCAACCGGCCGGTCTCATAGTTGTAGATGGCCGACTCGCCCTTGAAGACGAGTTCGTCCTTGTAAATTCTGACATTGCCGTCGAGAAAGACGTCCTGGGTGGCGAGTGAGGCGCGAAAGTTGTCTGCGTAAAGATCGATCCCCTGATGAGCCACGTGGCCTCCGCCGGTGTAGATGATTTGGGTATCTGTCAGGCCCTGATCGATTCTCAGATTGGCGTTGGGATTGCTAGCAGTGTCGAATTCAAGTCCGGATTCTTCCAGTTGGGTAAGCATGTCAAAACCGTTGAATCGGCTTTGCTCCTTCTTGTCTTCTTCGGAAGTGGCGGCGGTCGCATCCGGATCCGGCGAGAGTGGATCGGGAGCGCGCGTGGCGGGGTCCTGGAGAGGGACGTCGTCGTGCAGCGCCTCCAGGGAACTCCCAAGTGCGGCGGCGTTTTCTCCGGGAGCCGTAGGGGCCGGGTCGCCGGAGATCCTCTCCGGTTCGGAAACGATGCCCTCGAGCGGTTCGGGCGATGCCACAAAATCCGCTCCCAAGGGATCGGAGACGCGCAACGCCGGATCGGGAGTGGTCTGCTCCGCTTCACCGTCGACCTCGTTTCGATTCTGCCCCTCGGCGAACGGAGCGATGCCGTGGCAGAGCAGAAGGGTGAGGAAGAGGGGGACGAGGGAGGGGCGTCGCATGGCTGGGCGCGCCACCGTATCAGTTGAAATCCCGTCAGAGCAAGGGAAGATCGGCCTCCTCAGTAGCTTCTTGGCATCTCTTCATCGGGCGTCGCGTCGTCTTCCTCGAGATCCAGGGGTTCGATCTCGCGGCGCCATCGCCGGCTAATCGAGGGGCGGAAGAGTCCGTAGAGGAGATAGGCGGTGAAGACGACGGCCGGCATCCACTCGTAATAGCGGACGGTGAAGGTCACGACGATGATGGCGATGAGAACGGCGGGGACGGAGCGTTTGCGACGCCAGTCGAGGTTCTTGAAGCTGGGGTATTTCACATTGCTGAACATCAGCATGCTCACCAGAACCATCAGCACCGGCAGGATGAACTTGATCTTGCCAAGGATCTCGCGGTGGTCGCTCCCCAGGTAGAGCATTGCCAGGGTGATGGAGGAGATGAAACCAGCCGCGGCCGGAATGGGAACGCCGTTGAACTCCGAACTGCCTCCCTTTTCCTTGATGGCCGCCACCACGTTGAATCGGGCCAGGCGCATGGCACCGCACAGGAGGTAGACGAAGGCCAGGATCTGGCCCAGGGTGTCCCCAAATTCGAAGAGGACGATGTCCATCAAGAGGAGCGCGGGTGCGAGGCCGAAGGAAATCACGTCCGCCACCGAATCGAATTCCCGGCCGAATGACGATTCCTGGCCGCTGATCCGAGCGACCCGGCCGTCGAGAAGGTCGAAAATGCAGGCCCCGAAAATGAACTTGATTGCGTTCATGTAGAGTTCCGTGATCTCTCCCATGACCTGCGTATCGCCCGTCTCCAGCGCGTCCATGCCGCCCGCCACCCGTCCCTTGGTGATGAGAAGCACCGCAATGAAGCCGCAAAAGAGGTTTCCCGCCGTCATCAAGTTCGGCAGGAAATGGATTTTCACGTCCTCTTCGGAATCGCTCATCGGTTGGCGAGTTTACGTCCAAGGGCCGTCTCGTGCAAATGTTTGGCGAGGGTCTTGATCGGGCCAGGGGAGTCGATAGAGTGAAGAGAAATGCCCATGGAATACCAGATCGGCCCCGAATCGACGATGCAAGGCATTCTCGAGGCCTACCCCGGGGCGCAGCGCGCGCTCTTTGCCAAGTACCATATCGGTGGCTGTGCCTCCTGCGGTTTCCGGCCGGACGAGACCCTCGGCGGCGTGTGTGAGCGCAACGAGAACATCCCGGTGGACGAGGCGATCGCGCACATCGTCGAGAGCCACATCCGGGACGAGGCTCGCCAGATGGATTCGCTGGAGTTGAAGGAGCGATTGCAAGGCCGTGAGGAGGCTCCGGTCCTGCTCGATCTGCGCACGCGGGAGGAATTCGAAAACGGGGCGATCCCATCGGCGGAGCGTTTCTCCCACGACAAGTTGCAGGAGATCATGGGAAGCTGGCCCAAAAACCGTTTCATTCTCGTCTACGACCACCGGGGAGAGAGTGGCTGCATGGATGCCGCAGCCTTCCTCGAAGGGCACGGTTTCACCCGCGTGCGGACCTTGCGCGGGGGGATCGATGCCTACGCCAAGGAAGCGGATCCCAGTTTGCCGCGTTACCGGTTGGAGATTGCCTGAGGCGAATGGCCCGGGGGTGTCGAGAGTCCGTCCTCAAGGCGCGGCTCTCAGCCTGAAATGGAGACGATAGTGGTGGATGGCTGAACCCGCCGTGGGAAGTGTCACGCGGACGGAGGGGAGTGCGAGCCGTTCAAGAGCTATCCAAGACCGAAGGTCTGCAGAGGCTTCGAGCATGACCTCGAGATCGGGACGGGCCAGGACGCCGGTTCGCAGAAATCGCTGGTCACCGACTCCCTCGAGCCGAAACGGAATTGCGTTGGGCAAATGGGGATCGGTTCCGAGGGCGTATTCTTCCAGATTGCTCAAGGAATCGCCATCGGGATCGTGGAGCGGGGGACCCGCCTGGAGCCGACTTTCCCAGGCAGTGTAACCGTCGGCTGCGGACGGGAGCCGGGAGAATCCTGCCGGGCTTCCTCCCGGCTCGAGGCTGGCCGTCCAGGACAAGGCCTCACCGCAGGCTCGCGGATGATACCGAGTGAAGGCGTTCGCCCCTTCCAAATCCCGGAACTCGAGGCTGTGGCCGCCGCCGTCAGCCGAGGGTTGCCAGGCGTCGTCAAATGAGAAGCGAAGGATGGCGACATCGTCGTAGGGAGACGGCAGCGAAAGCATGAGGATCTCACCGGCGTTGCTCAAGCGGCCACGATAGATTTCGGCCAGTGGCACTTCCGAGCCATAGGCGCGGCGGAAAGCCTCGGCGTCGGCGGCCAGCACGATCGACCCGCCCGGTTCGAGCAAGCCAGGAGCGAGGGTGGCGTCGATCACCTGCGGTGAAGCGTATTCCCGCGAGGTCGAGCGGTTCCGGACCGATGTTCCGCAGTTCAATGAACTCGGCGGCTTCCTCGGTGTCCGGATGAAACATGATCTCACTGATGCGCAGGCCGTCCAGCAATGCCAGTAGCCGGGATTCTTCCGCGAGCGTGGCGGGCTCGCCGGTGCCCGGTGTGGGGAGGATGGACAGGGAACCGTCGCGCCGTTGGGAACGGTCCAGCGTCTGGGGGTCGGTGAGGACGAAATCCCTGAGAGTGCCCGTGGTGTCGGTGAGGAAGAGAGCGTCTCGAAGACGGTCGATCCTCACGTACTTCAGAACCAGACGTCCTCGCGCGCCGACAAAACTGAGAGGCGGAAACGCTTCACCCGATCCCGGGCGATCTGTCAGGGTCCAGCCTGAGATTTCGACGGGGTTGGCGATGGGATTGAAGAGTTCCACGAAATCGGAGTCGATCCGGATCTCTGGCGCGCCGAGCCACTCGGCGATGTGGACTCGGGAGGGATCGCCCAAGGGAGCTGACCGGTTGGGCTGGCCCGGGGAAGGGAAGACGGGCTGCCAGGAAGCTCTGTGGGAAAGGCGGCCCAGGGCGAGATCGGGAGCTTGCCGCCCGTAGTTCAGTTCGTCGATGAGTCTGCCGTTGGCGTCTTTGAGAAAAAGGGCGTCACCCTCACCGTCCAAGGCAAAGCCGAGTTCGTTTTCTGTGAGGACCCGGTAGGCCTGTCCGGCGAGGAGAGTGTCCGGCGGGAAGATGAAGGTTGGCTGGGTTGAGCCGTCCTCGCCATCATCCTCGGAAAGAGTCCACCCTGCCAGAGACACCTCGCGAATTCCTGGATTCCAGAGCTCCAGATAGTCGGGAGTGGCTCCGTCCACCACGAGACTGGTGCGGTTGACCGCGAGGATCTCGTGGAGTTGCACGAGCCCGCCATCGAGATCGACGCGCCAGCTTTGCTTTGCGAAAGGGTGGCTTCGTCCTCGGCCTGCCAGTTCCCGGTAAAGTCCTGGCCGATGGCCTCGACACGGTAGGCCGTTCCGGGCTGAAGATCGCTCAGGACGAGTTCCGCTCGGCGTACCGTTTCCGGGCCCGCGAAGCCTTCTCCGATCGGAAGCGGCGGGCTCCAGGGGCCCTCGTTGAGCCGGTAACGATAGGCGAAGAGTCCGGGCCCTCCCAGCGTGAGTCGTGCGGTGCGTTCCGAAGTCACGGCCGGCGGCTCACCGATGAGATGAATGTGGGGATCGACCGTCATGCCGAGACCTTCCCCGAGCCGGCCGCGATTGTGGACAGGGCTGTGCGAGGCGAGCCGAAAGTTTCCCGCCTGGGCATCGATGAAGGGAAGGGCACCCGCACCGTTGACGGGGCCGAGATCGAAGAGATCTTCCTGGCGCCGACCCACGGAGCGATCCAGCAGCTCTTCGTCGAGCCAGTTGTGGGCGAATCCCAACTGGCTGAATTGATCGCCGGGAAGGTCGACGTCGCCGAAGATCCGTGGAACCTTGCCGAAGACATTGGCATAAAGATAGGCGCCGTCGCCGGGGATTCCGCCGGGCTCTTCGACGTAGAGATTGATGACCGAGCCAAGGTTTGGGTTTCCGAAACGGTCTTCGAAATCGGGATGAACTAGGCTCACATCTGACCGATAAATCAGCTCAGTTTTCTTGCCCAAAGTGTTAGTTTATGTTGCGTTATATGTCGCCTGCCCTTAAGGTCTTGTGTGAAAAATAAACGCAAAAAGACAGTCGGCAAATCCGGCAAAAAAAACGCTTCTCGGAGCTATCAACCGATCTCTCAGGCACTGAGCGACCCCAGAGTCTTTGCTGATACCGAACTCGGAAATGGTATTCGCGCTCATGGGATGGTCAACCTTTTTCGGGCCGTCTTCGGTAAGGCACGCCGCATCGATGGCGAATGCCCAGGGGCCATCCTCGCCGCCCTGCTGGTATGGCCCATCCTCAAATTCGAGAATTCCAGTATTCATGCTTTCTGTTCGGAGCTTGGCCAGTTCTTGAAGGGCCGCGTAGATGACTGCAAATACAGGGCGAACATTCTTTATCGTGTCATGCGCCGTGAGGACGTCAATTGGCGGACGATGGCCATCGAGCTTTGCAAGAGCATTTTCAACGCCAACTCCGTGGGTCCAGACGATCAGCGAGCGTTCGTCATCGACGACACAATCAAGGTGCGACGGGGCAAGAAGGTCGAGGGCTCCTCTTTGCACTGGGACCACACGGAGAACCGCTATGTCACAGGTCACCCCAGCGTTTCATAAAATGGCCAGTCAGGCCATCATGTAGTAGGCGATTTCTTCTTCGACGGCCTGATTGTCTCCGAGTGTCAATGTGAGTCGACCTTGAGGGCGAGTCAGACGTCCGGCACGCTGGATGATTTTGCGGCGAATCGTGCCGAGTCCTTCAAAGATCCACTCCTCAGCCCTTTTGGGGGACGATTTGCGTGACCGCTCCGCAGATCGCATCTGCATTTCGCGTGTGAGATTGTGGGTGAGGATACTGGCCAAAAGGAAAGCTTCGTTGGCGGCACGTCGCTTGGCCGGAATATAGTCCATCTGGGCCTGGCTCTTGGCTTCGCCAAAAATCTTCTCCTGAGAGCCACGCCCTTCATGAAATTTCACCACATGAGCGGCCGTGTTTGTCTTGTTGGTGATGATCGCCTTGTATTCATAGTTCTCCTCGACTGGTTCGAAAAGATCCAGTTGGAGCGGTCCTTTGCGCTGAGTGCGCCTCATGGTTCGAATGCACAAAATGCCCGCTTTGCGCGCCCAACTTTTTGGCTTCCAGCGGATTTCGAAGTGATGAGTTTTTCCCTCTCCGCCTCGGGTTCGGGACCAGCGACGGCGCTTCTCAATGATGCCCTTGAGTTCCACAAGCCGCTCGAAAGGCCTCGAGAACGTATATTCCAGGCCCAGGGTCTTTGCCTCTGAAACCATCTGATCGCTGAAAAACGCGCTGTCGGCGCGCAACTCGATCTGCACATCAGGCAGCACCTTGCGAATCTTCTCCACGCAGTAGCGAAGAAATTCCACCGCGCCATTGGAGTCATGGACGTTGCCGCTTCGATGAAGGAAGTCGAAGATTTGTCCGGTTTGAGCGATCGTCGCGAGCAGTGGATAATAACTGCGCTCTCCTTTTTTCTTCTTGTTAAATCCCACAGCCGTCCCTTCCGCATGGCGACTCGTGCTCTGCACGCTTCCGTCCAAATCAAGCGTGATGCGTTTGATTCCCTCCTCCTGAAGTCGCGACAGGCAAACGAAATGATTCATCTCCCTCATCCTCTCAAGGCTTTGACAATCGACCTCTCCCAACATCCGGCTCATCGTTGGGACACTGGGCAATTGGTGCACCCCCAAAACCTGTCGTACAAGGGGATCATCTCGGTAGTAGTCCAAATCGCGAAGCATCCGGTAGCCCAGTATAAGATGCACGATAAGACACATGAAAACCTTGTGGAACTTGTAGAAGCGGGACATGCGCCGATCCAGTGGATCAAAGCACTGCTGAAGCTTCCCCTCCAGATCCAATTCCTGAAAGAGCTTCTGAAAGATAACGAGACCGCCAAAAGAGGTCAGTTCTTGATCTTCAAATTTGATCGCCGGAATCGTTCTGGACTTTGCATGAATCGTACGTCGTGCTACTCTCACTGTAGGTGGCTTTTGGGTTGAAGTGTTTGGTGTTTTGGTAGATTCCAAATCAACCTTATCCCAAAGGCCCCTGCCACTATTTTCTTGGGATTCTTGCCCCGATTTATGAAACTATGGGGGTCACCAAGTGGTGGAGCTCGGCATCGCCGGTGAAAAGGGATTCCTTCCGGTTGATCGGCAGATTTTCATGGGCGAAAAGGAAGCGGTAGGAAAAGCGCCTGAGAACGAATTCCGAGATAAGAGATGTGCCGCCGCGAGAGACATGGAGAGGGCAAAAAATGAATCGAAACACACGATGTTTCGAAGGATGCTCAAGTCGGCGCTGGATGTGGGATTTCGAGCGGCCTACGTGCTGGGCGACGCTTGGTTCGGTTGCAAAGAGAACATTCAAGCCTCCCTGGATCTTGGCCTCGTCGCCATTTTCCAGATGAAGCGGGGCAACATGAATTACTGGTTGGCGAATCCGCAAACCAACCGGAAAGCAAAGTGCTATACCGCGCCTCAACTCTTCAACAAATACAAGCGTCAGCTCGAGGTATCGAGCTCCAAGGCGCGCTACCGGACTTATCACGTCAAGGTCTGGATCAACTTGGAGACAGAGGCCAAGCGAGCCCCAAAATGGCAGGAGGTGACACTCATCTTCAGCGCCCCGGTGAATCCCAGTTCTGGAGCATCGCCAGAGAAAGCGTGGGTGGTGTTCCTGACCACGGACATCGAGGCCTCCGTGGAGAAGACGCTTTCAATATATGCCTTGAGATGGTCTGTGGAAGTCTACTTTAAAGAGGCGAAACAGAACTTTGGCCTGCTCGCCGAACAGAGTGGCGCCTATCAGTATGCCTATGCCTCGGTGCATCTGGCTGCGATGCGATACGCTCTGATTTTCGAGGCCATGCTTCGGAGTGGTCGCTCGAGCTACGGGGAGGTGCGGGACCGGCAAACTGGGCATCTTCGAGTGCTGTGCTTCGCGGGATTGCTTTGGCAATTGTTTCGCAGCCTCATCGAGGGCGCCCTGGACGCCCTAGCCGATATGTTTGGGAAAGAAACTCTCGACCGCATTCTCGAAGCCATCGACAGCGAAGTGGAAGATTTCCTGAATCGAGCCCTCCATATGGATCCCGGATCACTTGAATCTGATCAATGCGCTGAAGCCCTCGGAATAGACTAGCGTAAAGTCCTCGAATTATCGGTCAGATGTGAGTTTAAAGTAGACTTCCACAGACCTCGTGAGTGGGAAGTTCTCAGACCGGTTTCTCTTTGCCTGGCGTGTCTGTCTGACTGCGTAATAGAGCGATCTTCGCCTTGGATAGTTCAATGCTCAGATCGATCAGTTCGGTGGTCAGTTTCTTGAATTTTTTGTACTCCTCTGTTTCTTTTCGTAGTCCCTTCACGTGATCTGGCCAGACGTGTTCAGTCCGGCTCCTCATCTCATGCGTGTAGCTCAGTTGGTAATACACGCCGCGCTGGCGTTGTCGATCTCGGTATTGCTTGCTGATGCTCCCAGGCCGCATTGGCCCGATTGCAGCTAACTTTGCCGCAAGTTTCTGGACTCTTTTTTCAGTGATCTGATCTTTTTCATGGTCATTAGCTTATCTCGTGAGTGGGAAGTTCTCAGACCGGTTTCTCTTTGCCTGGCGTGTCTGTCTGACTGCGTAATAGAGCGATCTTCGCCTTGGATAGTTCAATGCTCAGATCGATCAGTTCGGTGGTCAGTTTCTTGAATTTCTTGTACTCCTCTGTTTCTTTTCGTAGTCCCTTCACGTGATCTGGCCAGACGTGTTCAGTCCGGCTCCTCATCTCATGCGTGTAGCTCAGTTGGTAATACACGCCGCGCTGGCGTTGTCGATCTCGGTATTGCTTGCTGATACTCCCAGGCCGCATTGGCCCGATTGCAGCTAACTTTGCCGCAAGTTTCTGGACTCTTTTTTCAGTGATCTGATCTTTTTCATGGTCATTAGCTTATATATGCGAATGTCTAGGAAAATCAAATCATTTGTTATGGATCTCTGGATTTCTTGGTGGAATATCGTCTGTCTTCTGCGACCCGCTTTCTCGAGAGCCCGCACCTTTCTCTGGTTTCTGCTCGTCTTGGCCGCTTTCTCCGTGCGCAATGACCTCCTCGGGGTTTCCAGTTTCGTCCGCGCTCTCGGTTTGTCAGAACACTTCTATGAGCACTTACTCCATTTCTTCCACAGCAATGCCGTGAAGACGGACCGGCTTGCAGAACTTTGGTTCGCCATCGTGATCAAGCACTTCCCTGTCTACAAGATCGGTTGTCGCCCCGTCCTGGTTCTCGACGGCATCAAGAAGTCCAAGGAGGGCCGCAAGATGCCTGCGGTGAAGTATCTGCATCAACAGTCCGAGTCCAATTCCAAGCCTCACTTCATCATGAGCCATTCCTTTCAGGCCTTCGGCGTGCTCTGTCAGGTTGGCGGATACTTCTTCTGCGTTCCGGTCTGTGCACGCATTCACGAAGGTATCGTCACTTCAAACCGCGACAGGAGAACCTTGATCGACAAGGCCAACGAGATGCTCGCATCCGTCTGTAGAGGTCAGGAGTTCGTCTTGCTAGCCGACGCCTACTACGCCAACGGAAAGGTGATCCGGAGCACCAAGGGGCGTTCCGGTGTGCTGGTCACGAGGGTTCGACGCACGACAACCGGCTTTCGGCCTGCGGCAGTGCCACGCAAACGCAAACGCGGACGACCGAAAAAGTATGGCGCTGCGGTGAAGCTCCAGAATGTCTTTGGAACGGGCGGCTTCAGTTCCGTTCCCAGTCCCGTATATGGGGAGAGAAACATCTCTGTCCGGTTCAAGTCGGTGGATCTGTTGTGGAAGCCCGCCGGGGCGATGGTCCGCTTCATTCTCGTCGATCATCCCACGAGAGGGCGGATCATCCTCTTGTCTACCGACCTCACCATGGAAGCTCAGGAGATCATCTTGCTCTACAGTTTGCGTTTCAAGATCGAAGTCGCTTTCAAGCAAGCGGTGCATTCGGTCGGCTCATTCGGATACCATTTCTGGATGGCCGCTATGCGACCGCTCAAGCGTCGCAATGGTAACCAATACCTCCACCGGACTACCGAGAAATATCGCAGACAGGTGCAGAGAAAGATGCACGCATATCATGTGTTTGTGCAGACCGGCATGATCGCTCAGGGCATGTTACAGTACCTTGCCATGACATGTGACGGTCTGGTCTGGAAACACTTTGGAACCTGGATCCGAACCATCCGCCCAGACGTGCTGCCTTCGGAAATGATTGTCTCAGCCGCCTTGAAAAACACGCTGCCTGGATTTTTGCACCACGGCGGAAAAGGTTCAGCGTTCCGAAAATTCATCCTTGATAAAATAGACTTCACTCGCTCCGAAGGTTCACGCTTCGCCGCATGATGATCCAGTTACAGAACTTCTCACTCACGAGAGCTTATATATGCGAATATCTAGGAAAATCAAATCATTTGTTATGGATCTCTGGATTTCTTGGTGGAATATCGTCTGTCTTCTGCGACCCGCTTTCTCGAGAGCCCGCACCTTTCTCTGGTTTCTGCTCGTCTTGGCCGCTTTCTCCGTGCGCAATGACCTCCTCGGGGTTTCCAGTTTCGTCCGCGCTCTCGGTTTGTCAGAACACTTCTATGAGCACTTACTCCATTTCTTCCACAGCAATGCCGTGAAGACGGACCGGCTTGCAGAACTTTGGTTCGCCATCGTGATCAAGCACTTCCCTGTCTACAAGATCGGTTGTCGCCCCGTCCTGGTTCTCGACGGCATCAAGAAGTCCAAGGAGGGCCGCAAGATGCCTGCGGTGAAGTATCTGCATCAACAGTCCGAGTCCAATTCCAAGCCTCACTTCATCATGAGCCATTCCTTTCAGGCCTTCGGCGTGCTCTGTCAGGTTGGCGGATACTTCTTCTGCGTTCCGGTCTGTGCACGCATTCACGAAGGTATCGTCACTTCAAACCGCGACAGGAGAACCTTGATCGACAAGGCCAACGAGATGCTCGCATCCGTCTGTAGAGGTCAGGAGTTCGTCTTGCTGGCCGACGCCTACTACGCCAACGGAAAGGTGATCCGGAGCACCAAGGGGCGTTCCGGTGTGCTGGTCACGAGGGTTCGACGCACGACAACCGGCTTTCGGCCTGCGGCAGTGCCACGCAAACGCAAACGCGGACGACCGAAAAAGTATGGCGCTGCGGTGAAGCTCCAGAATGTCTTTGGAACGGGCGGCTTCAGTTCCGTTCCCAGTCCCGTATATGGGGAGAGAAACATCTCTGTCCGGTTCAAGTCGGTGGATCTGTTGTGGAAGCCCGCCGGGGCGATGGTCCGCTTCATTCTCGTCGATCATCCCACGAGAGGGCGGATCATCCTCTTGTCTACCGACCTCACCATGGAAGCTCAGGAGATCATCTTGCTCTACAGTTTGCGTTTCAAGATCGAAGTCGCTTTCAAGCAAGCAGTGCATTCGGTCGACTCATTCGGATACCATTTCTGGATGGCCGCTATGCGACCGCTCAAGCGTCGCAATGGTAACCAATACCTCCACCGGACTACCGAGAAATATCGCAGACAGGTGCAGAGAAAGATGCACGCATATCATGTGTTTGTGCAGACCGGCATGATCGCTCAGGGCATGTTACAGTACCTTGCCATGACATGTGACGGTCTGGTCTGGAAACACTTTGGAACCTGGATCCGAACCATCCGCCCAGACGTGCTGCCTTCGGAAATGATTGTCTCAGCCGCCTTGAAAAACACGCTGCCTGGATTTTTGCACCACGGCGGAAAAGGTTCAGCGTTCCGAAAATTCATCCTTGATAAAATAGACTTCACTCGCTCCGAAGGTTCACGCTTCGCCGCATGATGATCTAGTTACAGAACTTCTCACTCACGAGCACAGACCATCTCAAGGCATATATTGAAAGCGTCTTCTCCACGGAGGCCTCGATGTCCGTGGTCAGGAACACCACCCACGCTTTCTCTGAAGAGGCTCCAGAACTGGGATTCACCGGGGCGCTGAAGATGAGTGTCACCTCCTGCCATTTTGGGGCTCGCTTGGCCTCTGTCTCCAAGTTGATCCAGACCTTGACGTGATAAGTCCGGTAGCGCGCCTTGGAGCTCGATACCTCGAGCTGACGCTTGTATTTGTTGAAGAGTTGAGGCGCGGTATAGCACTTTGCTTTCCGGTTGGTTTGCGGATTCGCCAACCAGTAATTCATGTTGCCCCGCTTCATCTGGAAAATGGCGACGAGGCCAAGATCCAGGGAGGCTTGAATGTTCTCTTTGCAACCGAACCAAGCGTCGCCCAGCACGTAGGCCGCTCGAAATCCCACATCCAGCGCCGACTTGAGCATCCTTCGAAACATCGTGTGTTTCGATTCATTTTTTGCCCTCTCCATGTCTCTCGCGGCGGCACATCTCTTATCTCGGAATTCGTTCTCAGGCGCTTTTCCTACCGCTTCCTTTTCGCCCATGAAAATCTGCCGATCAACCGGAAGGAATCCCTTTTCACCGGCGATGCCGAGCTCCACCACTTGGTGACCTGTGACATAGCGGTTCTCCGTGTGGTCCCAGTGCAAAGAGGAGCCCTCGACCTTCTTGCCCCGTCGCACCTTGATTGTGTCGTCGATGACGAACGCTCGCTGATCGTCTGGACCCACGGAGTTGGCGTTGAAAATGCTCTTGCAAAGCTCGATGGCCATCGTCCGCCAATTGACGTCCTCACGGCGCATGACACGATAAAGAATGTTCGCCCTGTATTTGCAGTCATCTACGCGGCCCTTCAAGAACTGGCCAAGCTCCGAACAGAAAGCATGAATACTGGAATTTTCGAATTTGAGGATGGGCCATACCAGCAGGGCGGCGAGGATGGCCCCTGGGCATTCGCCATCGATGCGGCGTGCCTTACCGAAGACGGCCCGAAAAAGGTTGACCATCCCATGAGCGCGAATACCATTTCCGAGTTCGGTATCAGCAAAGACTCTGGGGTCGCTCAGTGCCTGAGAGATCGGTTGATAGCTCCGAGAAGCGTTTTTTCGGCCGGATTTGCCGCCTGTCTTTTTGCGTTTATTTTTCACACAAGACCTTAAGGGCAGGCGACATATAACGCAACATAAACTAACACTTTGGGCAAGAAAACTGAGCTGATTTATCGGTCAGATGTGAGAGTTGGTAATACACGCCGCGCTGGCGTTGTCGATCTCGGTATTGCTTGCTGATGCTCCCAGGCCGCATTGGCCCGATTGCAGCTAACTTTGCCGCAAGTTTCTGGACTCTTTTTTCAGTGATCTGATCTTTTTCATGGTCATTACCTTATCTCGTGAGTGGGAAGTTCTCAGACCGGTTTCTCTTTGCCTGGCGTGTCTGTCTGACTGCGTAATAGAGCGATCTTCGCCTTGGATAGTTCAATGCTCAGATCGATCAGTTCGGTGGTCAGTTTCTTGAATTTCTTGTACTCCTCTGTTTCTTTTCGTAGTCCCTTCACGTGGTCTGGCCAGACGTGTTCAGTCCGGCTCCTCATCTTATGCGTGTAGCTCAGTTGGTAATACACGCCGCGCTGGCGTTGTCGATCTCGGTATTGCTTGCTGATGCTCCCAGGCCGCATTGGCCCGATTGCAGCTAACTTTGCCGCAAGTTTCTGGACTCTTTTTTCAGTGATCTGATCTTTTTCATGGTCATTAGCTTATATATGCGAATGTCTAGGAAAATCAAATCATTTGTTATGGATCTCTGGATTTCTTGGTGGAATATCGTCTGTTTTCTGCGACCCGCTTTCTCGAGAGCCCGCACCTTTCTCTGGTTTCTGCTCGTCTTGGCCGCTTTCTCCGTGCGCAATGATCTCCTCGGGGTTTCCAGTTTCGTCCGCGCTCTCGGTTTGTCAGAACACTTCTATGAGCACTTACTCCATTTCTTCCACAGCAATGCCGTGAAGACGGACCGGCTTGCAGAACTTTGGTTCGCCATCGTGATCAAGCACTTCCCTGTCTACAAGATCGGTTGTCGCCCCGTCCTGGTTCTCGACGGCATCAAGAAGTCCAAGGAGGGCCGCAAGATGCCTGCGGTGAAGTATCTGCATCAACAGTCCGAGTCCAATTCCAAGCCTCACTTCATCATGAGCCATTCCTTTCAGGCCTTCGGCGTGCTCTGTCAGGTTGGCGGATACTTCTTCTGCGTTCCGGTCTGTGCACGCATTCACGAAGGTATCGTCACTTCAAACCGCGACAGGAGAACCTTGATCGACAAGGCCAACGAGATGCTCGCATCCGTCTGTAGAGGTCAGGAGTTCGTCTTGCTGGCCGACGCCTACTACGCCAACGGAAAGGTGATCCGGAGCACCAAGGGGCGTTCCGGTGTGCTGGTCACGAGGGTTCGACGCACGACAACCGGCTTTCGGCCTGCGGCAGTGCCACGCAAACGCAAACGCGGACGACCGAAAAAGTATGGCGCTGCGGTGAAGCTCCAGAATGTCTTTGGAACGGGCGGCTTCAGTTCCGTTCCCAGTCCCGTATATGGGGAGAGAAACATCTCTGTCCGGTTCAAGTCGGTGGATCTGTTGTGGAAGCCCGCCGGGGCGATGGTCCGCTTCATTCTCGTCGATCATCCCACGAGAGGGCGGATCATCCTCTTGTCTACCGACCTCACCATGGAAGCTCAGGAGATCATCTTGCTCTACAGTTTGCGTTTCAAGATCGAAGTCGCTTTCAAGCAAGCGGTGCATTCGGTCGGCTCATTCGGATACCATTTCTGGATGGCCGCTATGCGACCGCTCAAGCGTCGCAATGGTAACCAATACCTCCACCGGACTACCGAGAAATATCGCAGACAGGTGCAGAGAAAGATGCACGCATATCATGTGTTTGTGCAGACCGGCATGATCGCTCAGGGCATGTTACAGTACCTTGCCATGACATGTGACGGTCTGGTCTGGAAACACTTTGGAACCTGGATCCGAACCATCCGCCCAGACGTGCTGCCTTCGGAAATGATTGTCTCAGCCGCCTTGAAAAACACGCTGCCTGGATTTTTGCACCACGGCGGAAAAGGTTCAGCGTTCCGAAAATTCATCCTTGATAAAATAGACTTCACTCGCTCCGAAGGTTCACGCTTCGCCGCATGATGATCCAGTTACAGAACTTCTCACTCGCGAGACCTTATATATGCGAATGTCTAGGAAAATCAAATCATTTGTTATGGATCTCTGGATTTCTTGGTGGAATATCGTCTGTCTTCTGCGACCCGCTTTCTCAAGAGCCCGCACCTTTCTCTGGTTTCTGCTCGTCTTGGCCGCTTTCTCCGTGCGCAATGACCTCCTCGGGGTTTCCAGTTTCTCGTCCGCGCTCTCGGTTTGTCAGAACACTCCTATGAGCACTTACTCCATTTCTTCCACAGCAATGCCGTGAAGACGGAGAAATGACCGGAAGTTGTGGATGAGGGCAGCTACCGGAACACCATTCGAAGTTCGATGATGGGTTAGGCAGCGGCCTGCTGCTCGATGCCGTCCACGAAGATGATTCCTTGCACGACTTTGTCAAGTTGACGATACCCGTTGAGTCGACGCCAGCCTTTCCCGGCTTCCAGCCCGAGCTTGTAGACCATTGAAAGGGTTGCTTTCCTCGATCCACATCCTTTGGTTTGTCGAGTTCGATGGCGTACCGTGGCAAACGTCGACTCTATCGGATTTGTCGTCCGGATGTGTCTCCAGTGTTTTGCTGGAAAGTCGTAGAAGGTCAGTAACGTGTCCTTGTCTTTCTTCAGGCAGGCGCACGCTTTCGGATACTTGGCTTCGTAGAGCGTGAAGAACTCGTCATAGGCCTCCAAGGCGGCCTTCTTTGTTTCCGCCATGTAGATCTCATGGATGCGTTCCTTGGCAAGGGGCGGCACTTTCTTCGGCAGCTTGTCGAGGATGTTGGCTGTCTTGTGCACCCAACATCGTTGCTGTTTGCTTGTCGGATATTCCTCTTCCAAGGCGCTCCAGAACCCGAGAGCTCCATCGGCGATACTCAGTTTCGGAGGGATCTTCAATCCTCGTTTCTTGAGGTCTCTGAGCACATTTTTCCAGGACAGTTTGCTCTCTCGTTCTCCATCGCTGATGGTTACCAATTCCTTGGTTCCATCGGGTAAGGAGCCGACGATTACGAGAACACATGGGCGGTCGTCATTGAGCCTGACATGGAAGTAGATCCCGTCGGCCCAGAGATAGACGTATTCCTTGTCGCTGAGGTCACGCTTGCTCCATTGCTCGCGTTCTTTCTCCCATTGCTCTTCCTCGTCGAACGATGTTGGCTGCAGAAAGTCCCGATGCGTTCTCACCGAGGCTCGGCTCTAAGGCCCGACTCATCTCGGAGGTTGAGATTCCTCGCAGGTAGAGTGCTGGGATGAGGTTGTCCAGTGAAGCGACTCGGCGTAGGTACGGCGGAAGGATGGCGCTGGTGAACCGCTGGCCTGATCGGCGATCATTGATCCTGGGCTGCCGAACAGGAACGTTCCCTATTCCAGTCTGAAGTTGCCGCTTCAGGAAGATGGCCGTTGCGGACGATTTGGCGATGACCCTGGTCATCACGCTGATGTTGATGGGCTTGAATGTAGTCGGAGACTTCGTTGTCGATGGCGGCCTGAAGAAGCATTTGGGCTCCTTGTCGCAGGGTGGCCTCAAGGGCGTTCTGGCAGACGGTGCTTGCTCCTTCCTGGCCAAGAATAGATGCGGATTCGGTGGGGTGGTTGGTGGTTTTCATTGGAGTTCAGTTGTTTTGGTAAATGGTTGAACTCTTCATGATGCCCCGACCGCCCTCATCCACAACTTCCGGTCATTTCTCGTGAAGACGGACCGGCTTGCAGAACTTTGGTTCGCCATCGTGATCAAGCACTTCCCTGTCTACAAGATCGGTTGTCGCCCCGTCCTGGTTCTCGACGGCATCAAGAAGTCCAAGGAGGGCCGCAAGATGCCTGCGGTGAAGTATCTGCATCAACAGTCCGAGTCCAATTCCAAGCCTCACTTCATCATGAGCCATTCCTTTCAGGCCTTCGGCGTGCTCTGTCAGGTTGGCGGATACTTCTTCTGCGTTCCGGTCTGTGCACGCATTCACGAAGGTATCGTCACTTCAAACCGCGACAGGAGAACCTTGATCGACAAGGCCAACGAGATGCTCGCATCCGTCTGTAGAGGTCAGGAGTTCGTCTTGCTGGCCGACGCCTACTACGCCAACGGAAAGGTGATCCGGAGCACCAAGGGGCGTTCCGGTGTGCTGGTCACGAGGGTTCGACGCGCGACAACCGGCTTTCGGCCTGCGGCAGTGCCACGCAAACGCAAACGCGGACGACCGAAAAAGTATGGCGCTGCGGTGAAGCTCCAGAATGTCTTTGGAACGGGCGGCTTCAGTTCCGTTCCCAGTCCCGTATATGGGGAGAGAAACATCTCTGTCCGGTTCAAGTCGGTGGATCTGTTGTGGAAGCCCGCCGGGGCGATGGTCCGCTTCATTCTCGTCGATCATCCCACGAGAGGGCGGATCATCCTCTTGTCTACCGACCTCACCATGGAAGCTCAGGAGATCATCTTGCTCTACAGTTTGCGTTTCAAGATCGAAGTCGCTTTCAAGCAAGCGGTGCATTCGGTCGGCTCATTCGGATACCATTTCTGGATGGCCGCTATGCGACCGCTCAAGCGTCGCAATGGTAACCAATACCTCCACCGGACTACCGAGAAATATCGCAGACAGGTGCAGAGAAAGATGCACGCATATCATGTGTTTGTGCAGACCGGCATGATCGCTCAGGGCATGTTACAGTACCTTGCCATGACATGTGACGGTCTGGTCTGGAAGCACTTTGGAACCTGGATCCGAACCATCCGCCCAGACGTGCTGCCTTCGGAAATGATTGTCTCAGCCGCCTTGAAAAACACACTACCTGGATTTTTGCACCACGGCGGAAAAGGTTCAGCGTTCCGAAAATTCATCCTTGATAAAATAGACTTCACTCGCTCCGAAGGTTCACGCTTCGCCGCATGATGATCCAGTTACAGAACTTCTCACTCACGAGAATTGCCAAAGCAATCCCGCGAAGCACAGCACTCGAAGATGCCCAGTTTGCCGGTCCCGCACCTCCCCGTAGCTCGAGCGACCACTCCGAAGCATGGCCTCGAAAATCAGAGCGTATCGCATCGAAGCATAGGCATACTGATAGGCGCCACTCTGTTCGGCGAGCAGGCCAAAGTTCTGTTTCGCCTCTTTAAAGGGGTCTATAGCAGAATCTGTGGGTGTTTTCTAGCTCGAAGCATCGTCAACAGCGATTCCGTAAGACGGCGTCGGAAAGAGTCGTAATGGCCTGAATTGGTGGGTGTTGAGCGTGTTGAAGCTGGCGCTAAGAGGGCGAACAGTTTCGTGTGGCGGTTCTCGGGCGAATTTCGGAGGGCTCGAGCCGCGAAATGGATCCCCCTGTCGGCAATAGGCAACAGGAAGCCAGACCGCTCCGATGGCGGACGTGAACCCAAGGTTACCGAGAGCGCAGGGCGGGCGTTCCTCAGCCCGGAGCCGGTGGCGGCCACCATCGATCCTCTCGCATGGAGGCGGCGATTTGACGGGCAAAATAGATGGCCGTGTGTCCACGGCGTATCTCTGGCTTCAAGTTGCGCTTGTGGAAGCAGTGGAACACGGCGTGGGCCATGAACATGATCAGCCACAGAACGAGAATGGAATTGGGATGATGATGATAGCAATGACCGGAATGCCAGCGGGAGCAGAGTTCGTTAAAGCCTTCGTTTTCGACCTTCCAACGGTCGTGCCCGAAATGGAAGATGGTCTTGGCATCGGCCATTGAGCGGGGCATGGTCGTCGCCCACCACCAGTGGCTATCGATGGGAGTCTCGACCCAATCCCCAGCGACGCGCTCGCGACGGATGCCAGTCTCATGGGAATGAACAACGCGAAGAGGAGTGTGAATGGATTCAGTGCAGAAGCCCTCAGCCTCTTGTAAATGAACGTGCCGCGCGGGCTTGCCCGGTGCAGCCGGAGTCTCAAATGATTCTGGCTCTTGCTCCTCAAGGGGCAGGAGCGTGCGGGCTTCGGACAATAGCTCAGGCTGATTATCCTTGAGTACGGCAACAAGGTATTTGCCGTGGTCTTCAAGAAGATTGATCACGGAGGGACGCAGGTAGAGCGCATCGGCAGTGAGCACGTCAAAGCAGCGTGGGTGGTCCTTAAGGACGCGAGTTATCAGCCGTATAGCCGCAGCGACTTCGTCGTCTCCAGGATCTCCGTCTCCACCAGGCTCAAGCATTTCCACGTCGAGAAGCAATGGAAAATCCTCACAGATAATCTGAAACGCGACCAAGCGGTGGTAGAACTGTGTTTTGACCTCGTCTCCGACGGCGATCCGGCGTTGGAGACACTTTGGACAACAACGTTTGTAGCTACAGTGAGTTTCGTGACCATCGACGGCGGCAAGCATCCAACCGCGCTGTGGGGCAAGGATTTTGTTGCGTTTGAGGCAGAAGTAAATGTGTCCGAGACACCCTCGCACACTGTCAGGCTCGATGCGCTCGGAGACATACGCCAGTTCGTCGGCGCTGGGCAAACGGTGATTACCGAGCCAACGGGTCCAGCTGCTCTTGTTCCGGTGTTGCTCGAGTTCGTTGAAGCTTGGTAACCGGCAGCAGAACATGGCGAAGAATGCTGCCGGGAAAACTCGAGTGGGAATCTGTGGTTTGGGACGAGAGTCACGCACCCGCAGCCTCCACTGTTGGCGGAGGCTGAAAATCTTGTCCGAGTAAGTTAGTAGTCGCGTGAGAATGGTCGCTTCTTTTTTGGTGGAGAATTGCGCCCGGACTTGGCTTTGCCGGCTGATTTCTTACCGGTCTTGCCCTTCTTCTTGGCGGAGCTACTCGCCGCTCTGGCCTTGGTTTTTGCCTCCTCGAGTCGGAGGCGCCCCTGCTCGTCGAGGGCTTCCAGCAGAGCATTCGCCTTCTGGAAATCATCGATCCAGCGTCTCGCCTGAGCTTCCAACGGTCTGGGGACGTGCAGCATGGTGGTCTTGCCCTTGCGAGTCTGACCGATGGCCAAGGAGCGATGGCGCAAGGAGTCGTCGGAAGCGCAACGGCAAGTGGGCTTGCCGCATTTACGAGAGAGTTCGATGGGCGAGCCGTGAAGGAAGCCTTCGGCCTAGTCGAGGAGCTGGCGGAGGCGGCTGCGAATCTGGCGTTCGGTGGGGGGCAGGGAGTTTCTGCTTGGCATGAAGGTCGGCTCGTTCGGCGCACTGTAATATAAGACTATTACAGAAACAAGCTTAAAAAAGATGAAATAACGAATGCGAATTTGCCATGGGGTCAAAAATGGGCGCTGCCGATCCGAATTACCCAAAAATATAGGGCTTGAGCCGCCTCAGCCGCCTATCTTACGGAATCGCTGCATCGTCAAAACAACCTGAGATCCTGCCAGCTCCAGGGACGAGCATCAAGTGCTGTCCTCGCCAATCCTACTCGATCTCCGCCAAGGGATTCGAATGCGGTTCGCTCGTAGCGATTGCCTCCGGGATCACTTGACCCTCATCCCCTCCGCCGCAATCCGTCATCAGGTTTTGACCGGCGTTGCTCTATGCGTTCTCTCTTTTTCAATGACGCGCACCGGAACAGCGGCTTTGTTGTCAGTGCTAACCAAACAACGCGCCCTCCGTTCCGATGCGACTCCTAACCTTCGTTGATTCTGTGCTTCACTTCAAGGGTTTTGTCTTCGACAGAGCCTCCCTCGTTGATAACAACAACACACTTGTCATTGGCGTTCGGCCTCACAAGCGCAACAGGCATGTATGCTCCAGATGCTCTCGGAAGGGAGGAACCTACGATCATCGCACTCTCCGTACCTTCGAGCATGTGCCACTCTGGGATCGCACTGTCTACTTGGAATGGAATACTTGATGCGCCGCGTCAACTGTCCACGCTGCGGAGTCAAAGTCGAGCGTGTCCCTTGGGCGACGGGCAAGCAACGGATGACAGACGATTTCCGACATTTCCTGAGCACTTGGGCACGGCGCGTTACATGGAGTGAAGTGGCTCTCTACTTTCGGACGAGCTGGAACACAGTCTATCGTGCAGTTCGATCCACTGTGGAATGGGGCTTGGAAAATCGCGTCCTGAGTGAAGTCACTGCCGTCGGCGTTGATGAGATCCACATCCGCAAGGGACACAACTACATGACGCTTGTCTATCAGCTTGACGAGGGCGCTCGACGTCTCCTTGCCATTCGGCCTGGTCGCGAGGGCAAGGCCCTGGTGCAATGTTTGCGCGACATCGGTCAGGCAGCGAGGAAGAGCATCCGGTATGTATGCAGCGACATGTGGAAGGCATATCTAACGGTAATTGGTAGGCGCCTTCCCAAGGCTATCCGTGTTCTCGACAAGTTTCACATCGTTGCGAACCTGCACAAAGCTGTAGACGAAGTTCGCCGAGAAGAATCGGCGAGGATGGCCAAGGAAGGTTATGAGCCGATCTTGAAGAAGAGCAAATACTGTTTTCTCAAACGCCCGGAAAACCTCACCCCGAATCAAGACCTGAAGCTCGAGGAACTCATGCAATACGATCTGATGAGCGTGCGGGCCTACCAATTGAAAGAGGGCTTTCGCGCCCTGTGGGACTATCAATCGATCCGATGGGCGAGATGGTTTTGGAAGAAATGGAGCACGCGAGCCATGCGTTCAAAACTGGATCCGATGAAAAAATTCGTCAAGACGATGCGCAATCATGAAGATCTCATCTTCAACTACTGGGCGGCACGAAAGGAGTTTAACTCAGGTGTCGTCGAGGATCTCAACCGTAAGGTGAATGTTGTAACAAGAAAAGCCTACGGGTTTCGCAGCGAGGAAGTCTACAGAATCGCTCTATTTCACGCTCTTGTCGACCTGCCAGAGCCACAGACTGCCCATCGATTTTGCTGAGGAGGCCTCTTTAAAGTAGACTTCCACAGACCATCTCAAGGCATATATTGAAAGCGTCTTCTCCACGGAGGCCTCGATGTTCGTGGTCAGGAACACCACCCACGCTTTCTCTGGAGAGGCTCCAGAACTAGGATTCACCGGGGCGCTGAGGATGAGTGTCACCTCCTGCCATTTTGGGGCTCGCTTTTCCTACCGCTTCCTTTTCGCCCATGAAAATCTGCCGATCAACCGGAAGGAATCCTTTTTCACCGGCGATGCCAAGGAACTGCGCAAAAATAAGGTGAACATTTACTTCGGGGGTTTGATTGTGTAATTCCATGAGCCGTGTGTTTCGTGCCTTTCCAGTTTTACGGCGGCCAGTTCCTCGTCCGTCACTTTGATCCCCGTCTCGTAGCTTTTGGTATCGAGCCTGGCCCTGACCTTCAGGCCTCCCTTCGTCGTTGTGCTTCCAATCAACTCGACGATCGTCTGCAGGGTTGCCAGTGGCTCGCCTTGCCAGTTCTGGGTGATGTAGCTGAAGAGACGGTGCTCGATCTTGTTCCACTTGCTTGTCCCCGGCGGGAAGTGGCAGACGACCAACTTCAGCCCGGTCTCGTTCGCCAACTCCTGGAGCGAAAGCTTCCAAAGCCGCGAGCGGTGGCTGTTGCTCCCACCGCCATCGGCGGTGATTAGCAGCCGAGACGGGCTGGGGGAACCGCGCAGAGCCCATTTCCGTCCACCACAACAGGATGCTGCGGGTCGAGAAATGGGCCGTATCATGGTCGATTCCGACGCTAACCCAGCCCTGGTTGTTGAGCATATCGTAAACGCCGTAGTAGGGGATTGCCTTGCCCAGGTCCTTGTCCTTGAAGTCATGCACGCGGACTTGCTCAGGGTTGTCTTTCGGCCTCCACTGCCTCCCGGCGTTCTTGAAATCGCCCACCAACTCCTTCTTCTTGGTGTCCACTGAGATTGCTGGCTGGCCGCAATGTTGGAAGCGACGCACCTGATCGTTGATGTATTCGAACTGCCTGTTGCGGTCCGGGTGCTGTGCCCCTTCGCGGGTCTTGCGATTTGCCAGCAGACTATAGCCGGCCTTGCGCAGCAACGCGGCAACAGTACGCGCACCGACCGGGTGGTTCTGAGATGTGAGTTCCCTGGCAAGCCTCTGAGTGCTCTTCAATGTCCAGCGCAATGGGGATTGAGGGTCGCCTCTACTGAGAGGATCAACTAGCCGTTCAAGAGCCCCAAGCAGTTCCGGATCGGTCTCGGTCACCGGCTTGCGCCCGCCCCCAAGCCGACGGATGCGTCCGTCGGCTTCGGGTGCCGTGTAGTCGCCGCGCCGTAACTGCTTGATGCCCTCAGTGATCGTCGTCCGCGACATCGATGTCGCAAGAGAAACTGCGGATACGCCGCCCCAACCCAATTCCATGGCCTCCGCCGCCGCCCAACACCTCCGGGCCCGCTCGTCCATGAGGTGGCTCAGGGAGTCGAACTTCCGGCGAATGCTTTCGACAACGGAACTGTCAGGCATGGCACTGACAGTAACATAGAAATAAGGTAGAGAAACCTTAAATTGTTCATTTTATTTTTGCGCCATTCCTATGCCGGTGTGTATGATGAGGAGAATGATGAGGAGAAAGGACAGATTCTTCTTGAAAATCGACTCTACGCCTTTCACACGGGACTCAGTTCACTTGCGCGGCTTGACACGTCCGCCCTGGATCATCTAAGGGACCCGACCTACCCGGATGAACCGCCTATGTTTGATGTAGTTAGTGTCGAGAAAGACCTTTCAGAACTCGTTCTGGAAGTGAACGGGGTGAGCACCGTTCGCGTGAAGGCGGATTTGAAATCGCCTCACAAGCTGATCCCCGCTTCCTCACAAGAATCCCTCGGGCAAACCTCCACACCTGGAAGATCGGCGATCTTCTCTCCTTCCCTTGCCGGAAGGCACACCCCGCCCGTAAGGCAGCCCTTCCCCTGGCTATGGCTGTTGGCCATCGTGGCTGTCATGCTGGGCGTCTCAGCTACCTTTACCGTAGCTCGCGGCCTCGTTGAAATCCGAGTCCAGAACGGGGGATTGCGAACCCCTAGTGTAGTCCGCCCTACAGATAATTCATTTTAAGCTTGCACTCAAGTCGGATAGTGTTAGTTTAATGGAAATGAGAACTGCTGTGCCGATCAACCTTGAAGCAAGCCTGCGAAACAAACTCCTGCGTTTCAGCAAGGCGTCCAATGTTTCTCCGAAATTGAGAGTTCGTTACAAGATCGTGCTTCTCGCCAGCGAGGGGATGACCAATAAGCGGATCGCGGAAGAACTTGGATTGGACGAACCACAGGTGGGCCGCTGGCGAAAGAGGTTCGCAGAGATGGGGCTGGCGGGAATCGAGAAGGACAAGACCCGGCCTGGACGTATCAAAGCTTTGCCGAAGAGCAAGGAAAGTGAGATCATTCGGATGACGTTGGAGGAGGCGCCCAAAGGATGTACGGGTGAAATCGCGGATCCTGCACCTTAGGCGGCGCGCAGGTCCCAAGCTTCTTCCTGGTAGCGGTGCCACACCTGGTCCCACTGGCCGGATTGCTTGATGACGCGGAGATTGAGCACGTTGCCGCCGCTTTCCCGATTCCATCGCATGCCGCTTTGGCACATCCGAGCCTTGACGATGGTCTTGCAGGCAGCTTCCACCGGCCCGCTGCCTATCGGAAGACCAATCGCGTAGTAGATGGCGTGGTTCATGATCTCCTGATTGCGGGTGAAGAAGCCGATCTCTTGTTCGGCTTTTCGAAGCCTTTCCCCTCGTAGTCGGTTTTTGATCCGATAGAGCCTGGCGGACCGGATCAACCCTTTGATTGCTCCTTCTTCGTCGCGCAGTTTGCGCCGCCACCCATCATACCACGTCTTGGCCGTTTTGCCGCCTTTGGCATCTCCAAAGAGCGCCTCGGACAGCGAAGAGAGGTGCTCGCTGGCATGGTAGAAGTCCAGAAGCCAGTCGTAATCGTCATAAAGTTGACTTTCTCGGGCGTGGGTCCACAGCGAGGAGGCACCGTCCATGATCAGCAGCTTGATCACGCCCCCCTCCGGCAAAATGCGCTCATGGAAGGCCGTGATGACCCGCCGGTTTTCATCTTTGAAGGAGGTGAAACGCTCCTCGGGCATCTTCGCCGTGTAGATTGATTCGGTGCGCAATGGGACCCGGATGGTCTCACCGCCGTGATCGTCGATCTCCTTGCTTGAGTAGAAAGAGTAGGAGCCGACCATGGCGTTCTTGAACCGGCTTTTCTTGGGCTGATCGGTATCAGATCCGGGGCTGCCTTTCAGTGGCTCCTTTCGTTCTTGAGCCTTTTCCCTCGGCTCCCGGACAGCCAAACTGGCTCCGTCCAACGACACGACGAAGGCTTCCGTGTCATTGGGCGCTTCCATGCCATCGAGTCTGCGCAACGGATCGCCCTCCGTGTATTCTCTGAAACGTCCACCCTCCTTCTGGATGATGTGATCGACCCGTGTGGCGCTCACATCCAATCCGCTGATCTTGTTATACGCGGTGACCGCCTCCTTTGAAGCCATGGATCCCGACAAAACAACAGCTGCTCGACGACATCAGCAGTCACGTTGCGCCCTTCCATTCCCCAACTCCGATCCAGAGGGACCAAGGCCTTCGGCAGAGATGGGTCGGCCTTGCCTCGACTCTCTGGATCGGCGTCACCGCTCAAGTAATAGAGATCCCGGTCCACGGAGATCTCACCGAATCGAGTCAGAAAATCCTTCCGCTCCGTCGTCGTCCGCCGGTAGACCTGACCGTCAACTGTCTCCGTGGTGCCGAACTGTGCTTCACACTCCTGGAGGAAGCTTTGAAGGGTCGCTTTCCCGGCTTCTTGGAAGGCTACCTGCAGAGCGTCAGACAACTGCTCGACAGATTCCGGGCCCAGTGATCGCAGCTCGTCATTGAGCTGATGAGTGGCAAAATCCAGAAGAGATCGTTCTACATACGTGCAGGCGGTCTTCACAAGGGTGAGCATGTCGTCTAAGGGCTTCGTGCTCACCCATTTTAGTCATTTTTGTCAAATTAAAAGCATTTTCTAGAAAAAATATAGAAAAGAGCAGGCAAATGTTGCCAAGATCCGCGATTTCACCCGGTTTGAAGACCGCGTGAGAGAACTCTGGAACGCCCGGCAACCACTGACCAGCGAGCAACTGCGCGACCAATGGCGAAGTTACGTGAACGGCTGGTGGGGCTACTACCGGCGCTGCGAATGGCGACGGGACATCTACCGGAAAGAACCGTGGATCCGTCGCCACATTCGCAAATGCTTCTGGCAACGTTGGCATAAAAGCAAGGGACGGGAATCCGCCCTGCGCCGACTCGGCCTACCGCCGAGTCGAGCCATCGTCGGGAGGAGCAGTCGTGGAGCGTGGCGCATGGCGGGAAACCCTGTCATGCACGAAGCCCTCAACAACCGAACTCTGAGACGCTACGGGTTCCTGATGCCATCAGACCTCAAGAGTTAAGACCAAATGGATCCAATCGCCGGATGCGGTCCCGCATGTCCGGTGGTGTGGGAGGGGCGGCAGGCGCAATCCTGCCACCTCGACCCGATCGAGGCGCGGCGGAAGGATGCGTGGAGAGGCGCGAGGCCGAGGCGCCGCTTTGGAGGTTCTGTAGCCGGGGAAGCCTTCCCCGGGCGGTGCGACCGATGTGACCAAATTGGCAGGATCCCAGTCGCGACGCAGCGCGACCTTCCCGGCTGGACTAACGAAAGACCTCGATCACGCTCTCGCGATGCCCGCACGCCAGGATGGAAACCGATCCGTCGTCTTGAACCCGGAGACCGGCCCCTGCTTGGAATGTGGTGCGCACACATTGGAAGCTCCAGGAACGGATCTTGCGCAGGCGCTGGGCCATGGGGATATCCTTCGCCGTGATCCACTCGAAGAGGTCCAGGCGATCGTCCCCTCGGTCATGACAAAAGGCGGCGAGGAAGAGCTTCTCATTCGCTTCCGGGATGAGATTCACGTTCTGATAGGAGCCATAAACGGGATCGATCCAGTCGTCACGATCGGCCTCGGCGGCGGACCAGGTGCCGCGCGGCTCGAATTGGCAGGTTGGGTCGGTCAGATCGAGAGCTCTCGATTGGTAAACATCGAGCGTGGCGGAATCCCAGGTTCCCACGATGAGGAGATGGCGATCGTTGACTCTCGCCAGGGCTACGGCGCCTGCGGTGGCTCGTTCAATTTCGCCCTGGCGCTCAATCTCGATCAATGGCCGAAAGGGTTTTCCGTTGCTCGGCTCGGCTTTTCCCTTGATTCTCGCACGGTTCGCCAGGTCGATGATCCAGATCTTGGAACGGTCCTTGCGCACATTGTCTTCGATGCCGACCGCGGCAAAGCGCTGATCGAGAATCTGAAAGCCGCCCGCATGACGAAACGGTGAGGGTAAAAGCCTGGTCACGGCGGCGTGAGGCTCGGCGGGCTGGACGGCTATCAGATAGGCGAAGTCGTCGCTGCTGCCAGAGAGGAGAAAGGTTTCGTTCACTGCCTGTATTCCCTGAAGGTGGCCTCCCTCTGGCAATCTGCTCTCGGGCAAGGAAAAGGTGAGGGTTTCCGCGACGGCGGGTTTCACTTGGTCGAGCGCCGCGATGAGATTGGCAACTGGAGGCGTGTCCGCGGAGACCGGAATTGAGATCGCGAGAAGGGCGAGAGCCTGGCGGAAGATTCGTGCGCTCATATTCAGGTCTCTCGCGTCAGGGATTTCCGTTGCGGGTGGGCATGGCGGAAACGGATTCGAGGGCGGCGACGATGTCTTTCCGGGCGAGATCGATGATGTCGTTGTGCCCGGCGCCTGTCACGGAGACGAACGTGGTGAAGTCGGGTTGGGACTGGGCGAGGCGGGCGCCCATGCTTGAAGGAATGATTGAATCGGCCGCTCCGTGGAGAATGGTCACGCGCGGGAGCGGCGATTGATGGGACAGCCGTTCCAGCGCGGCTTCATTGTCGAAGCGGTGGCGCAGGAAGGGCGTGAGGAGCGGCGTGATCACGCGGGCCGCCATCGCTTTCATGGAGGTGAAGGTGGACACCACCACACAGCGTTGGAGTTGGAGATCTGCGGCGACGTCGAGGGCGACCGCACCACCGATGGAATGTCCGAACGTTCCCAGACGCGGAAGGAGGGATTCTCGAGAGGTCTCCAGGCGGCGGGCGAGGGCATCGAGGGCGCCAAGCGCGTTGGCACGAATGGTGGAGGGGTTGGGAGAGCCTTGGCAGTCTCCATAACTGGGATAGTCGACGAACAGCCATTCCCAGGCGCGAGGCGCGGCAATGGCGAGGTCCGTGTAGTCCATGGCGCAACCGCCGTTGCCGGAGAAGACCATCCAGAGGGGCGGGGAGGGATCGGACGGGGTCGCCGAGGAGGCAGGTTTCCAATAGGCCGTCTGCTTTCCCTCGGATGTGGTGAATGTGAGAGGGACGTAGCCGTCGTGCTCGAATCGGAGGCGTTCGTGATCCTCGTAAACGCGGGGCATGTAGATGAGGTGTTCCTGGCGAACGATCGTGCACCCGGCCAGGAGAAGGAAACCCAGCGCGAAGGTGAACAGGGCAATCATCATGAGGCGGCGCAGCTGAACGATGACCTTCACGCTTTCACTCTCGGATCGTCCTGCCGGGTGGGCAAGTCAAGACAGTGCCGGCCGGCGAGCCGTGGCTGTTTGCTGAAGGGCCCCGTGACCCCTGGAAGGGGGACGGGCAGTTGGTCGAGAACCGCCCGCTCAGGGCTTGGTGGGCGCGCGATTCTTGACGATGAAGGTGAACAGACCGATGATGAACATGGCTGTGAGGATGAAGATGGAGACGTTTCCGATAGGGAACTGAGAGGATCCAATCGGCAAGGTGCGGCCATGGAGTCCCCAGATCGAACCGAAGGCTGCCACGGCGGTGGCGAGTCCCATGAGCAGGTTCCAGAAGAGACGCTTTTTGCCGCGAGGCATGGCATCGCCCAGGAGGCGACGTGAGTTCATCAGGAGAAGGAAGGTGAAGTAGGCAATGGGTAGCAGGGCGCCGACGATGACGGAGGTGGGAACCGCCAGAGCCACCTTGGATTCTCCGGTCCAGATGATGGGAAAAAAGAGGCCCACGATTCCCGGGATGAGGCAACCGAGCCGGTGGGGCCAGCCCTCCGAGGGAACGTTGAGCATTTCACAAAAGGTGAACCCACTGATGAGCATGAGGATGATGATGGTGGACAGGGCCATGCCGAGAACACCGATACCGAAGACCACCTGGGCGAAGACCTGACCGGTGAAGGGCTGGAGGGCGTTGGCGAGATTGAAGGCGTCCCGGTTGGCGAGCATGGCCGCCAATCGTTTGTCGCTGTCCGGCAAGCCGTCGCGCAGCGCCTGTTTTTCGGCCTCCGACAGGGTCTGGAAATCCGCGTTCTCACTGGACAGGCGCAGGTCGGTGACCGAGTGATAGGCGCCGGCCATCTTGGGGTGGACGGTGCCGTTTTCCAGGACGTCATCGGTCTTCCCGTGAAACTGGGAGGCGGCGGCCAGCACCACGCAACCGGTGGCGAGGACGTAGGGAATGATCAGGCCGGTACTGAGGTCGAAAACCGCCAGCCCACGGTGATTCTTTCCCCAGCCTTTTTTCAGCATGGAGTAGGGGAGGAGGAAGGTCATGTTGATGCCCACGGCCGTGGCAAAGGCGGTGATCATCTTGTTCTTTTGCTCACTGACGACGTATTCGCGCCACCAATCGGCGGCGCTGGATTGAGCGATGACGTCTTCGTAGAGCGGCGCCGGTTTGGAAAGCATGGAGAAATCGGGAACGAGGCCGGCGAAGATCTCACCCCAGGGGAGCTGGCCCGCCATGGAGAGCACCACGCCGAAGAAACTGATGACCACCACCGCGACCATGATTTTGAGAATGGTCTCGAAGATTTTCACGCCCTTGCCGCCGGAGTCGTAGAACCAGATCACCGTGGTGGCGGCGATGAGGAGAACAATGGCGATGGCGAATTCGTCGCCGGTGCCGTCGGGATTGTTGAGGGAAGGAATGAGATTCTGCTCGATGGCCGCGGTCCCGAGGGCGAACTGCGGCAGGCACCAGACGATGTTGGCCATGAGCGTGGCGATCAGCCATCCCCATCCTAACAAAAGGCTGACGTTTTCGTTGATGGCCCGGAAGGGGCGCCCTTCCGTGGAGAGCGTCACGTAGGCGATGGCGCTGAGCATCACCACCCCGAGGACCATGGCCATGGGCTGGAGCCACATGAAACCGAAGCCGCCGATGATGCCCAGGTAGAGCGAACCGCTGAGCGAGCCGCCACCAAGCGTGATGGCGCCCTGGAGCCAACCCGGGCCGCACTTGGAAGCATACACTCTGAGCCGACCGCCGAGGGGCTTATCCATCACGGCGGCCATCTCGCTACTCTCGGTGGTGGGGGTAGAAGATTCAGGTGCGCTCATAATCTGCTGAGAAAGAAGAAGAATCGATGGGTTGGTTGGTTGCGTGGCGGGCCGAGAATGGGTGCTCAGAGCCCCGATGACAACGAGAACTTGGCCAAAAAAGGCCGCTCGGCGGAAAAATCGCGGGGAACCGGCACGGCGGCCTTTCCGGGCTGGCTAGGGCTTGAAATCCATGATAATTCAATAGACGAGAAGGCTAGACGCGGTTAAGCGTCACGCGATTGTCTCGACACGCGCCATGTCCAAGCGACTCGTATTTCTGCTAGCTCCGGTGATCGTGCTGGCGGTGGTCTATGCCCTGGTCATGCGATCCTGGTTGCTGAAGCAGGAGTCCGAATCCGAAGCCAGCTCGGCGATGACGGAGGCCACGGCGGCCTTCGTGGAGGAGACCCTCTCCGAGACCGAGGAAATCGATCTCGATCGTGACGAGCCGATCGTGACGACGGTTCCTCTGCGGATCGAGGTGACGGAATACGCGGGCCGCCGGATCGAGGTGAGCGGTCGCATCACCACTCTCGACGAGAAGCGGCGCTTGCTCGAGTCCATCAAAGCGGATCTTCCGGAAGCTTTCAACGTCGATGACCGGGTGACCTTGGACTATCAGTGCGGCGGCTTTGTCTGGCTGGACGCGCTTGACCGGGTTGACTTCGCCGTGATCCAGCAGATTCGCCGGTTTCGACTCACATTGTCCAATGAATCGGTGAAAGTGAGTGGGATGGCCGCGCGTGCTGCGGAGATGGAGGAGTTGGAACGGCGACTGCGTCAGGGCATCCCCTCAGGCGTGGCTTTTGAGAGCGAGCTGCAGGTGGCGCGCCCGCCGCTGGCCTCCCTCTCCGTGTGGTCGTCGCCCGACAGTACGGTGTTGTTGTCAGGGGTGCTTCCGGAAGGCGCGGAGCGGGTGTTTCTCGAGATTGTGAAAAGCTCCGTCCCGGGGGCGCGTGTGGTCAGCGATCTCCTCAATGACCGTTTCGCGGTGGAGCCGAGCTGGCAGGAGAGGATTACGACATTCCTGCCCGACTTCCTCCAATCGGTGCAACGTGCCAGTTTCACGATCGAGGAGGGAAACCGGGTGAAGATTGCGGGCCTGGCTCAGGCCGCGGCCCTTGCGGGATTGCGGCGGAAAATCACGTCCAGCTTTCCCTCGCCGCCATTCGAGTTGGAGCTCGATCTTCAGCTGGGCGTCTTGCAGCGGCCGTTGGCGACTGGCGGATCGGGCGAGGCGGTGGCCACTCCCGCGGAGACCCTGGCAGAGATGGTGAGGTCCATGAAGATCTTCTTTCCCCGCGGGCGGGCCAGGGCGTCATCCTTGGCGCAGGAGGAGCGTGACAAGCTGGACCGGTTAGGTCGGCAGTGGAAGAAAGAGAATTTCACCGGCAAGGTATTCGTGTTCGGTTTCACGGATGCGTCGGGCGATGCGGCGACCAATGATTATGTGAGTGGATTGCGCTGCCGCAACGTCGTCAGTTACCTGAGACGCAATCACGGGCTGGATGACAGCCAATTTGAGGCCGTCGGAATTCCAGAGAATCATCCTCCAGAGACGGGGCTGGCCGATCGGTTGAGGCGAGTCGAATTCGGATTTGCGGAGGAGCCCTCCCAGCAGCTGGTCTTGAACTGGTCCGCCGAACTCGGCGCGCCGAACCAACTGTTGAAACCCGTCAAGGCGGAGGAACTGTTTGCCGAAATCGGGGAGATCACCTTTGCCAAAGGCAAGGTGACGCCGGCTTACGAGGTTCGCCAAAAGTTGCAGGACTTGGCTTCCGCCATGGTGCTGGAGAAGCGTAATGACGTGCTGGTGGTCTACGGGTTTTCCGACAACAAGGGCAGCGCCGCAGCCAATCGGTGGTACACTGAAGAACGGTGCAAGGCTGTGGCAGCGGAACTGGTCAAGGTCGGTTTTCTGGAGGAGCAGATTGTGCTCCGCCCCGTCCTTCCCGCCCGCCCCAAGGAAGAGCCTGGGGCAGACGAAGGCGTGGATCCAGAGGCGGATGACGGGGAAAGCGGCGACGAAGAAGAGGATCCCAAGCTCAATCCGCGGAGGGTGCGATTGGTCTTGATGCCGAAGGAAAACTTCGAAGCCTCGGAGCAGGTGACCCGTGAAGCGGCGGAGGAGGAAGTGCAGGAAGCGGAGGGCGAATCATCGGGGGAGTCCGGGGCCGACGAGCCCGGAGACGACGACCAGCCGCCCGCTCCCGCTCCCGACTCGGGCGATGTCGAGGCCGAGCTCGATTCCGGCCGACCGGTTTCCTGAGCGTCAGGCGGGATGGCCGGTCGCGCGGCCGGATGACAAGCTTGTCATGGAGAGGTCACGGTGCCGTCATGGTGGTGGCGTTTATTGAGAAGTAGCAAGGGACCGGTGACCTGGTGGAGGCCTCTCCCGCCCAAACCGATTTGCTTCACCCAACTTCACTCCGCGACGACCATGAGCCAACGGACCCTCACCCTTCTGGTCGGCCTCTTTCCTTGGACGGTCTCGTCCGGAACTGGCGAAGAGCTATCCACGCCGGAGGACTGGAAGTACTTCGAGGTAAAGATTCGTCCTGTATTGGCCGAGTCCTGTTATTCCTGCCATTCCACCGAAGAAAAGGTTCGTGGGGGGCTGGTGCTGGACTCCCGGGAAGGGATTCGGCACGGCGGCGATTCAGGTCCCGGAGTCGTGCCGGGTGACCTGGAAAGGAGTCTCCTCTGGTCGGCGCTCAACTGGACCGATGATCTCGAGATGCCGCCCAAGCAAAAACTGCCCGACGAGGTGATCGAGGATTTCCGGCAGTGGATTCTGCGAGGAGCGCCCGATCCGCGTGAGGTCGACCTCGCGCAAGTTTCCACCGAAATCGACGTGGAGGCGGGACGTGATTTCTGGTCGTTTCTCGGCCCGGTGAATCCGCCCGTTCCGGCGGTCGTGGAAAAAGGCTGGCCCGCTTCGGAAGTGGATCGTTTTGTGCTGGCCCGGCTGGAGGCGGCATCGCTCAACCCGAGTCGAGACGCCGAACCGGCGACCTTGCTGCGGCGGCTCGCGGTCGATTTGACGGGGCTCTTGCCGGTCCACGAGGAGGTGAGCGCTTTCGTCGACGCTCATCGCGCGTGGGGCTTGTCGGCCTACCGGGAAAAGGTGGACGAACTGCTCAGGAGCCCGCACTTTGGAGAACGATGGGGGCGGCACTGGCTGGACGTCGCGTGCTATGCGGAGTCCGCCGGGAAAGAGCGGAACATGACCTTCCCTCACGCTTGGCGCTATCGCGATTACGTCATCGATTCCTTCAATGAAGGCAAGCCCTACGACCGCTTCATCCAGGAGCAGATCGCGGGTGACCAGTTGCCGGTCGATGACGACGAGGAGTGGGCGGAGAACCTCATCGCCACCGGGTTTCTGGCCCTGGGACCCAAGGGTTTGAACGAGCGCAATCCCCGGCAGTTCGCCATCGATCTGGCGGACGAGCAGATCGACACGACCTTCCAGGCGGTGATGGGGATCACGGTGGCCTGCGCTCGCTGTCATGATCACAAGAGCGATCCCATCCCCACGACCGATTACTATGCCCTGTCCGGCATCTTTCAAAGTACTCAAACTCATTTCGGAACGATGCGAGCGGCAACCAATCGGCGAGCGACGCCGCTCTTGGAACTTCCGGCTGCGGATGCCGTTCCTTTGAAGCGGCTCTCGACTCCTGAGCGGCAAAGGGTGAGTGAGCGTCTGGCTCGCGCGGAAGCGGAGTTGGCCGAGCTGACCCGTTCCAGCCAGGCCCGGCGCCAGCGCCCGGGCGCTGGAAGCAGCGGAAGTGGGCCGGAGCCCGCCAATCTCGCCAATGTCCTGCGCCTGCGATCGACGGTGGCTTTTCTACGGGCGCGCTTGAATGATTTCGACGACCGCGGCCGGGCGCGGTCGCTGTTCATGGGCGTGCAGGATGCGGCGCGTCCCCAGGATGTGCGTGTCTTGGTCCGGGGGGAGCTGGACAAGCCGGCTCAGGCCACTCCACGCGGTTTTCTTCAGGTGATGCCGCACACTGATCGATCGATGAGGCTTCCGGGAGGGTCCAGCGGACGAAGGTAGCTTGCCGAGTGGCTGACGGCACGGGAGAACCCGTTGACCGCGCGCGTCATGGTCAACCGAGTCTGGCAACATCTCTTTGGCACGGGCTTGGTCGCCTCGCCCAACGACTTCGGCGCCACCGGACAAGCGCCCACCCACCTGGACCTGCTGGATCACCTCGCGGTTCGGTTGATGGAATCCGGTTGGTCGGTCAAGGGCCTGATTCGCGAGCTCGTCTTGACGCGCACCTATCGTCAGAGCGCGGACCACGATGAGCGGGCTTACGAGCGCGATCCCGGCAACACCTTGCTGTGGCGCCACTCACCGCGTCGCATGGACGCCGAGGTCTTGCGTGATAATCTTTTGCTGGTGTCAGGCAATCTGGATCTCCATCGTCCCTTGGGTTCCGCGGTGGCAATGGTGGGAGACGGGCAGGTGGGACGCCGGTTGGATCAGGCGCGGTTGAACCAGCCGGTGGCTTATCGATCCGTCTATTTGCCGATGTTGCGCGATGAAGCCCCGGAAGCACTGGCGCTATTCGATCTGGCGGATTCCAACCGGGTGACCGGCGAGCGGGAAGTGACGAACATCCCCAGTCAGGCGCTCTATCTGATGAACCACCCCTTCATGATCGAACAGAGTGAGGCTTTCGCCCGCCGTTTGCAAGATGAGGATGGTGCGCCTGGCGAGCTGATGTCTCCAGCAAGACAGAGACGCCTCTCCTTGATTGAAAACCCCTCGGTAGTGTATTGCAGAGTGGGACGAGCGTTTTTCTTCTTCTTGAACTTAGGTGGGCTTTTATCAGGCTTCTTGAAGAAGGGTCTTCAGCAGAATCTGTGGGTGAAATTCCGGATTTGCTCCGGGAACGCTGGACGCCGGGTCCCGCTGCCCCTGGACCCCAGAACTGCTGAAACTACTTGTTTCATGGGCTGAGCCCTACCAGGGGCAGCCCCGGCGCAAGCGTTGTCCTCGCAAATCCGAGGTTTGGATGGGCAGCTGGCTTGTTGCCACAACTTTGATGCCCATTAAGATTGGATATAACTTGTTGCGGGTCAGGATTCTAGGTGAATCGCGCCGCCTGGGCACCCACAGATTCTGCTGAAGAAGCTTGAAGAATTGCTGATAAGCGATCGACCAATTTCGAACCGTTTCCTGCTGAGGGACCGACGAGCCCTCTTTGAGCCACGGAAATTTCACACGCATATCCGCGAGGAATTTGGACAGGTGACGGAACGTCGGGCTGTCGGGCTCGATGATTTCTTTAGCCTGGCGGTAAGACTCATTCCCAATCGCAACGCACTCGTTCCAAACTGCTCGGCAGCGATCCCACTCATCCTCAAGAAGAGCCTTAGCCCCAGCGTTTCATAAAATGGCCAGTCAGGCCATCATGTAGTAGGCGATTTCTTCTTCGACGGCCTGATTGTCTCCGAGTGTCAATGTGAGTCGACCTTGAGGGCGAGTCAGACGTCCGGCACGCTGGATGATTTTGCGGCGAATCGTGCCGAGTCCTTCAAACATCCACTCCGCAGCCCTTTGGGGGGACGATTTGCGTGACCGCTCCGCAGATCGCATCTGCATTTCGCGTGTGAGATTGTGGGTGAGGATACTGGCCAAAAGGAAAGCTTCGTTGGCGGCACGTCGCTTGGCCGGAATATAGTCCATCTGGGCCTGGCTCTTGGCTTCGCCAAAAATCTTCTCCTGAGAGCCACGCCCTTCATGAAATTTCACCACATGAGCGGCCGTGTTTGTCTTGTTGGTGATGATCGCCTCGTATTCATAGTTCTCCTCGACTGGTTCGAAAAGATCCAGTTGGAGCGGTCCTTTGCGCTGAGTGCGCCTCATGGTTCGAATGCACAAAATGCGCGCTTTGCGCACCCAACTTTTTGGCTTCCAGCGGATTTCGAAGTGATGAGCTTTTCCCTCTCCGCCTCGGGTTCGGGACCAGCGACGGCGCTTCTCGATGATGCCCTTGAGTTCCACAAGCCGCTCGAAAGGCACCGAGAACGTATATTCCAGGCCGAGGGTCTTTGCCTCTGAAACCATCTGATCGCTGAAAAACGCGCTGTCGGCGCGCAACTCGATCTGCACATCAGGTAGCACCTTGCGAATCTTCTCCACGCAGGAACGGAGGAACTCCACCGCGCCATTGGAGTCATGGACGTTGCCGCTTCGATGAAGGTAATCGAGAATCTGTCCGGTTTGGGAGATCGTCGCGAGCAGCGGATAATAACCGCGCTCGCCTTTTTTCTTCTTGTTAAATCCCACAGCCGTCCCTTCCGCATGGCGACTCGTGCTCTGCACGCTTCCGTCCAAATCAAACGTGATGCGTTTGATTCCTTCCTCCTGAAGTCGCGACAGGCAAACGAAATGATTCATCTCCCTCATCCTCTCAAGGCTTTGACAATCGACCTCTCCCAACGTCCGGCTCATCGTTGGGACACTGGGCAATGGGTGCATCCCCAAAACCTGCCGTACAAGGGGATCATCTCGGTAGTAGTCCATATCGCGAAGCATCCGGTAGCCCAGTATAAGATGCACGATAAGACACATGAAAACCTTGTGGAACTTGTAGAAGCGGGACATGCGCCGATCCAGTGGATCAAAGCACTGCTGAAGCTTCCCCTCCAGATCCAATTCCTGAAAGAGCTTCTGAAAGATAACGAGACCGCCGAAAGAGGTCAGTTCTTGATCTTCAAATTTGATCGCCGGAATCGTTCTGGACTTTGCATGAATCGTACGTCGTGCTACTCTCGCTGTAGGTGGCTTTTGGGTTGAAGTGTTTGGTGTTTTGGTAGATTCCAAATCGACCTTATCCCAAAGGCCCCTGCCACTATTTTCTTGGGATTCTTGCCCCGATTTATGAAACTATGGGGTTACGGAGCCCCCTTGAGCCTACTGATCAAATCCCACGTTGATATCGTTGCTTATCCTATCCAAGCCATTCTCAAGAATCGCCCGGTCAAATGCAATGGACTTGCTTAAGACTACCCCTTTATCAAATGCGCCACTGATGGAAACACAGATGTTTCCTCGGACCCAATGACACTCGCTAACAGTAACCGGTTCGATCTCGGGATCCTCCATGTCTTTTACCACGCTCTCTCTGAACAATCCGCGATCGCCAACAGCACAGGCTTGGAAATTGAAGGAAGTAATGCCCATGACCTTTGAATACTCATTCAGCGCCTGTTTCTCATTCTCGCAAATACGAATGAAAATACTCCCAGTCGTCTGCTCTTCCCCAAGATAAATCTCCACCAATAGTCCGTAATTTACTTCATAGGCAATAGCCATTCTCAATTTCGGACCTCCTACCTCGTGAGTGAGAAGTTCTGTAACTGGATCATCATGCGGCGAAGCGTGAACCTTCGGAGCGAGTGAAGTCTATTTTATCAAGGATGAATTTTCGGAACGCTGAACCTTTTCCGCCGTGGTGCAAAAATCCAGGCAGCGTGTTTTTCAAGGCGGCTGAGACAATCATTTCCGAAGGCAGCACGTCTGGGCGGATGGTTCGGATCCAGGTTCCAAAGTGTTTCCAGACCAGACCGTCACATGTCATGGCAAGGTACTGTAACATGCCCTGAGCGATCATGCCGGTCTGCACAAACACATGATATGCGTGCATCTTTCTCTGCACCTGTCTGCGATATTTCTCGGTAGTCCGGTGGAGGTATTGGTTACCATTGCGACGCTTGAGCGGTCGCATAGCGGCCATCCAGAAATGGTATCCGAATGAGCCGACCGAATGCACCGCTTGCTTGAAAGCGACTTCGATCTTGAAACGCAAACTGTAGAGCAAGATGATCTCCTGAGCTTCCATGGTGAGGTCGGTAGACAAGAGGATGATCCGCCCTCTCGTGGGATGATCGACGAGAATGAAGCGGACCATCGCCCCGGCGGGCTTCCACAACAGATCCACCGACTTGAACCGGACAGAGATGTTTCTCTCCCCATATACGGGACTGGGAACGGAACTGAAGCCGCCCGTTCCAAAGACATTCTGGAGCTTCACCGCAGCGCCATACTTTTTCGGTCGTCCGCGTTTGCGTTTGCGTGGCACTGCCGCAGGCCGAAAGCCGGTTGTCGTGCGTCGAACCCTCGTGACCAGCACACCGGAACGCCCCTTGGTGCTCCGGATCACCTTTCCGTTGGCGTAGTAGGCGTCGGCCAGCAAGACGAACTCCTGACCTCTACAGACGGATGCGAGCATCTCGTTGGCCTTGTCGATCAAGGTTCTCCTGTCGCGGTTTGAAGTGACGATACCTTCGTGAATGCGTGCACAGACCGGAACGCAGAAGAAGTATCCGCCAACCTGACAGAGCACGCCGAAGGCCTGAAAGGAATGGCTCATGATGAAGTGAGGCTTGGAATTGGACTCGGACTGTTGATGCAGATACTTCACCGCAGGCATCTTGCGGCCCTCCTTGGACTTCCTTGATGCCGTCGAGAACCAGGACGGGGCGACAACCGATCTTGTAGACAGGGAAGTGCTTGATCACGATGGCGAACCAAAGTTCTGCAAGCCGGTCCGTCTTCACGGCATTGCTGTGGAAGAAATGGAGTAATGAACTGCGCAAAAATAAGGTGAACATTTACTTCGAGGGTTTGATTGTGTAATTCCATGAGCCGTGTGTTTCGTGCCTTTCCAGTTTTACGGCGGCCAGTTCCTCGTCCGTCACTTTGATCCCCGTCTCGTAGCTTTTGGTATCGAGCCTGGCCCTGACTTTCAGGCCTCCCTTCGTCGTTGTGCTTCCAATCAACTCGACGATCGTCTGTAGGGTTGCCAGTGGCTCGCCTTGCCAGTTCTGGGTGATGTAGCTGAAGAGACGGTGCTCGATCTTGTTCCACTTGCTTGTCCCCGGCGGGAAGTGGCAGACGACCAACTTCAGCCCGGTCTCGTTCGCCAACTCCTGGAGCGAAAGCTTCCAAAGCCGCGAGCGGTGGCTGTTGCTCCCACCGCCATCGGCGGTGATTAGCAGCCGACGGGCGTGGGGGAACCGCGCAGAGCCCATTTCCGTCCACCACAACAGGATGCTGCGGGTCGCGAATTGGGCCGTATCATGGTCGATTCCGACGCTAACCCAGCCCTGGTTGTTGAGCATATCGTAAACGCCGTAGGGGATTGCCTTGCCCAGGTCCTTGTCCTTGAAGTCATGCACGCGGACTTGCTCAGGGTTGTCTTTCGGCCTCCACTGCCTCCCGGCGTTCTTGAAATCGCCCACCAACTCCTTCTTCTTGGTGTCCACTGAGATTGCTGGTTGGCCGCAATGTTGGAAGCGACGCACCTGATCGTTGATGTATTCGAACTGCCTGTTGCGGTCCGGGTGCTGTGCCCCTTCGCGGGTCTTGCGATTTGCCAGCAGACTATAGCCGGCCTTGCGCAGCAACGCGGCAACAGTACGCGCACCGACCGGGTGGTTCTGCGATGTGAGTTCCCTGGCAAGCCTCTGAGTGCTCTTCAATGTCCAGCGCAATGGGGATTGAGGGTCGCCTCTACTGAGAGGATCAACTAGCCGCTCAAGAGCCCCAAGCAGTTCCGGATCGGTCTCGGTCACCGGCTTGCGCCCGCCCCCGAAGCCGACGGATGCGTCCGTCGGCTTCGGGGGCCGTGTAGTCGCCGCGCCGTAACTGCTTGATGCCCTCAGTGATCGTCGTCCGCGACATCGATGTCGCAAGAGAAACTGCGGATACGCCGCCCCAACCCAATTCCGTGGCCTCCGCCGCCGCCCAACACCTCCGGGCCCGCTCGTCCATGAGGTGGCTCAGGGAATCGAACTTCCGGCGAATGCTTTCGACAACGGAACTGTCAGGCATGGCACTGACAGTAACATAGAAATAAGGTTGAGAAACCTTAAATTGTTCATTTTATTTTTGCGCCATTCCTAAGTGCTCATAGAAGTGTTCTGACAAACCGAGAGCGCGGACGAAACTGGAAACCCCGAGGAGGTCATTGCGCACGGAGAAAGCGGCCAAGACGAGCAGAAACCAGAGAAAGGTGCGGGCTCTCGAGAAAGCGGGTCGCAGAAGATAGACGATATTCCACCAAGAAATCCAGAGATCCATAACAAATGATTTGATTTTCCTAGACATTCGCATATATAAGCTAATGACCATGAAAAAGATCAGATCACTGAAAAAAGAGTCCAGAAACTTGCGGCAAAGTTAGCTGCAATCGGGCCAATGCGGCCTGGGAGCATCAGCAAGCAATACCGAGATCGACAACGCCAGCGCGGCGTGTATTACCAACTGAGCTACACGCATGAGATGAGGAGCCGGACTGAACACGTCTGGCCAGACCACGTGAAGGGACTACGAAAAGAAACAGAGGAGTACAAGAAATTCAAGAAACTGACCACCGAACTGATCGATCTGAGCATTGAACTATCCAAGGCGAAGATCGCTCTATTACGCAGTCAGACAGACACGTCAGGCAAAGAGAAACCGGTCTGAGAACTTCCCACTCACGAGCTCCTACCAGCTCGCGGAAATAGCCCGGGAACTCAGAGAAGGGCTCCTCTTTCGCGCCATCGGCCTTGAGGATTGGAGCTATTTCTTTTTGCTTGGCACGATGCACTTTGAGATCGTCTTCTACGATTTCGCTCTTTCTTTGAAGAAGCGAATCCATTCTGCCTCCTATAGCTAGAACACGATCCTTGCGCTCGCTTCCCTGCAACCGGCAGACAAACTTGCCACGCTTGAATAACAACACCGAGACCTCATTGCCGTTCTCAAGCAAGTCTACAGACGCATCGCCGATCCCGATGGACTTTCCGTCAACCTTAGACATTTCGCTTGCCAGCTTATCGAACCTCGACTTCGCAGCTTGATCGTCATCACATAGGCTCAGATCTATGAACAAAACGCGCTCGCCTGATTTCAGGGAAAACCGGACATCGTCCGTGGCATAGTAGGCTGCATCTAAGGTCCATCCTGGGGCAACTGTTGAGATGAAGTCCTCGTTGTTCGCGACTGCTTTCTGAAAGAAAAGACAAGTAGTTACTATTATGAAAGAAATGAATTTCATAGCTATGGAAAATTAATGATCTAATGTTTCAGTTATTACGGAGTAAGGTGAACATAGCGAGTCCTTGAGGGCGGAGCTTTCCAGGCGCATTTGAAGTCTGGATGTTGCAAGTTGTGGTAATTATGGTTACGGGCAAGCGTGCTTCCGTTGATCTCAAACCCGGTTCCAACCTGAACTTGTGTGACAGCTGCGTAGGTTCCCGGGCCACTACTACCAATAGTAACTACGTCTGGATCAGTGTTCCAAATCACGACGGTCAGCTTTTCTGCATGCGTGCTTGCTGGTGCTAATGTAGTTACATTAGGGAATGCGGCAGTTCCATAAGTTGGGTCGTAGTATTGGCTATTTACGCTTACCACCGCGTGGAATACAAAATGCGGATCTTGGCCCACGGCGTTCTCTGCGGGAGCGCTAATCTGCATTGTGTTGAGAGAGCCTCCGACATCGTATAGATTGATCGAACTACCATCCTTCCCCCCCCCAGATATCCCAAACGTTAGCGGGAACGTCACACAACGACTCAACAAGAACCTTCATTGCATCGCAGTGCCCGTGACAGTGAAGAGGTTTTGCTGCATTTGTGTAATCCGTTAGCGCAGAAATCGGATTTGCAGGAGCAGTTTTTGCGGCGGATTTATAATACACAGTATCCTGGACACCAGCTGATAGTTCGGCGCATATATTCGCCAACACAGATTGACCATCTGCGAAGTCAGTCGCAAACTCTAACGCTTTTTCCGACGCGGCGTTATTTCCAGTGCTATCGTAAACGACGTAGATCTTATGCTCAGTCTCGTTCATCGTGATCCAATCCCAAGTCCCATCTACTCTATACTGCCACTCAATACTCAAAGGATCGTAAACCCCGACCGAATCTTGCACATGGTCATCGGAGTGAACAGTAAGCTCTGCTGTCGGCCATGATTGAAACTGCGTTGCTTGCTCCTTATAATCGATCACGCCCACGGCGCGGACTTTTACATTTATCGCCTGAGGGAGGTCTGTGAGAGCCTCCATAACGATCTTTGATCGAAGATATTTCCCCATCTTCCACGCGGCGGGTTCATTTTTTGTCGGACTTTGGGATTGAAGGGATTGTTCCCAAACAGGATCCTGAATTGGCAGTCCACCAGGCCAGTCTACCAGATCCGATTCATAAGGATGAAACAAGCTCCCCACGAAACTAACCTTAGTGACCTTTGGGGCTTGAAGAACTGTGACTATTTTGGCCGCCAACCACGTTACTCCATTCCAAGTTGCAAACATCAGACATGATACTGAAGCGTCCTCGCTGGCAACGCATTCAAATGTGTGTGTTGCAGGGTCGCCGGTGGGATTGCCCGCGCCACTCGATGGATTGACGACGCTTGATGGGCCGATTAGAAAAGAAGTCTGAAGTGTCCCAGTTGGGAGTGGGTAAACACTGACCGTCCAAGTGATCTCCTCGCCAGGCAAGAAAACATCCTTGTTCGAGGTTAGTGATATAATATTACCCAGAAGGTCGCCGCTGTATAGCAATGACATTACGAAGAGAAGGCACGTGACTGCTAGGAAATTGCTTTTCGTCCGAC
>CBDBEZ010000054.1:0-31626 GCA_965204485.1 Verrucomicrobiales bacterium | reverse complement strand
CAGGAGAAGATTTTTGGCGAAGCCAAGAGCCAGGCCCAGATGGACTATATTCCGGCCAAGCGACGTGCCGCCAACGAAGCTTTCCTTTTGGCCAGTATCCTCACCCACAATCTCACACGCGAAATGCAGATGCGATCTGCGGAGCGGTCACGCAAATCGTCCCCCCAAAGGGCTGCGGAGTGGATCTTTGAAGGACTCGGCACGATTCGCCGCAAAATCATCCAGCATGCCGGACGCCTGACTCGCCCTCAAGGTCGACTCACATTGACACTCGGAGACAATCAGGCCGTCGAAGAAGAAATCGCCTACTACATGATGGCCTGACTGGCCATTTTATGAAACGCTGGAGTCCACTGTTCTCGTGAGTGGGAAGTTCTCAGACCGGTTTCTCTTTGCCTGGCGTGTCTGTCTGACTGCGTAATAGAGCGATCTTCGCCTTGGATAGTTCAATGCTCAGATCGATCAGTTCGGTGGTCAGTTTCTTGAATTTCTTGAATTTCTTGTACTCCTCTGTTTCTTTTCGTAGTCCCTTCACGTGGTCCGGCCAGACGTGTTCAGTCCGGCTCCTCATCTTATGCGTGTAGCTCAGTTGGTAATACACGCCGCGCTGGCGTTGTCGATCTCGGTATTGCTTGCTGATGCTCCCAGGCCGCATTGGCCCGATTGCAGCTAACTTTGCCGCAAGTTTCTGGACTCTTTTTTCAGTAATCTGATCTTTTTCATGGTCATTACCTTATATATGCGAATGTCTAGGAAAATCAAATCATTTGTTATGGATCTCTGGATTTCTTGGTGGAATATCGTCTGTCTTCTGCGACCCGCTTTCTCGAGAGCCCGCACCTTTCTCTGGTTTCTGCTCGTCTTGGCCGCTTTCTCCGTGCGCAATGACCTCCTCGGGGTTTCCAGTTTCGTCCGCGCTCTCGGTTTGTCAGAACACTTCTATGAGCACTTACTCCATTTCTTCCACAGCAATGCCGTGAAGACGGACCGGCTTGCAGAACTTTGGTTCGCCATCGTGATCAAGCACTTCCCTGTCTACAAGATCGGTTGTCGCCCCGTCCTGGTTCTCGACGGCATCAAGAAGTCCAAGGAGGGCCGCAAGATGCCTGCGGTGAAGTATCTGCATCAACAGTCCGAGTCCAATTCCAAGCCTCACTTCATCATGAGCCATTCCTTTCAGGCCTTCGGCGTGCTCTGTCAGGTTGGCGGATACTTCTTCTGCGTTCCGGTCTGTGCACGCATTCACGAAGGTATCGTCACTTCAAACCGCGACAGGAGAACCTTGATCGACAAGGCCAACGAGATGCTCGCATCCGTCTGTAGAGGTCAGGAGTTCGTCTTGCTGGCCGATGCCTACTACGCCAACGGAAAGGTGATCCGGAGCACCAAGGGGCGTTCCGGTGTGCTGGTCACGAGGGTTCGACGCACGACAACCGGCTTTCGGCCTGCGGCAGTGCCACGCAAACGCAAACGCGGACGACCGAAAAAGTATGGCGCTGCGGTGAAGCTCCAGAATGTCTTTGGAACGGGCGGCTTCAGTTCAGTTCCGTTCCCAGTCCCGTATATGGGGAGAGAAACATCTCTGTCCGGTTCAAGTCGGTGGATCTGTTGTGGAAGCCCGCCGGGGCGATGGTCCGCTTCATTCTCGTCGATCATCCCACGAGAGGGCGGATCATCCTCTTGTCTACCGACCTCACCATGGAAGCTCAGGAGATCATCTTGCTCTACAGTTTGCGTTTCAAGATCGAAGTCGCTTTCAAGCAAGCGGTGCATTCGGTCGGCTCATTCGGATACCATTTCTGGATGGCCGCTATGCGACCGCTCAAGCGTCGCAATGGTAACCAATACCTCCACCCGGACTACCGAGAAATATCGCAGACAGGTGCAGAGAAAGATGCACGCATATCATGTGTTTGTGCAGACCGGCATGATCGCTCAGGGCATGTTACAGTACCTTGCCATGACATGTGACGGTCTGGTCTGGAAGCACTTTGGAACCTGGATCCGAACCATCCGCCCAGACGTGCTGCCTTCGGAAATGATTGTCTCAGCCGCCTTGAAAAACACACTGCCTGGATTTTTGCACCACGGCGGAAAAGGTTCAGCGTTCCGAAAATTCATCCTTGATAGAATAGACTTCACTCGCTCCGAAGGTTCACGCTTCGCCGCATGATGATCCAGTTACAGAACTTCTCACTCACGAGCACTGTTGGCGGAGGCTGAAAATCTTGTCCGAGTAAGTTAGTAGTCGCGTGAGAATGGTCGCTTCTTTTTTGGTGGAGAATTGCGCCCGGACTTGGCTTTGCCGGCTGATTTCTTACCGGTCTTGCCCTTCTTCTTGGCGGAGCTACTCGCCGCTCTGGCCTTGGTTTTTGCCTCCTCGAGTCGGAGGCGCCCCTGCTCGTCGAGGGCTTCCAGCAGAGCATTCGCCTTCTGGAAATCATCGATCCAGCGTCTCGCCTGAGCTTCCAACGGTCTGGGGACGTGCAGCATGGTGGTCTTGCCCTTGCGAGTCTGACCGATGGCCAAGGAGCGATGGCGCAAGGAGTCGTCGGAAGCGCAACGGCAAGTGGGCTTGCCGCATTTACGAGAGAGTTCGATGGGCGAGCCGTGAAGGAAGCCTTCGGCCTGGTCGAGGAGCTGGCGGAGGCGGCTGCGAATCTGGCGTTCGGTGGGGGGCAGGGAGTTTCTGCTTGGCATGAAGGTCGGCTCGTTCGGCGCACTGTAATATAAAACTATTACAGAAACAAGCTTAAAAAAGATGAAATAACGAATGCGAATTTGCCATGGGGTCAAAAATGGGCGCCGCCGATCCGAATTACCCAAAAATACAGGGCTTGAGCCGCCTCAGCCGCCTATCTTACGGAATCGCTGGGATCCGGCAATTCTTGCGTGGGCGAGTTGGCTCGGGAGCGGCGTTCGCGGCTGGGACGGGGCTTCTCGGGCCGGTCACCAGGCAGGAAGGAGGGCCGGTGGGCCCGAGGTCGGCGCCCCGTATGCGGCGAGGACGGACTCGGCCGAGCTCAGGACTCTTGGCCTGTGAGGAGAATCGATTCCTGGGGCTGGACAATCCGGAGCAGGGCGTGGGACAAGCTGATGAAGCGGTTCGACGCCATGATGAAGGCCGGTGAAACGTGCGGCAGCGGCCAATCCGAGTCGTGAGGGCATGTTGAAGATTGAAGCAATCTCCGGAGTCTACGATCCCCATCGCGCGTTCAGGCCGGCGAAGCTGTCGATCCGACGGTCGCGAAAAAAGGGCCAGACACGGCGGAATTCCTCTAACAAGTCGAGATCGCAGGCCGCCAGCAGGACGGTGTCTTCATCGGCTTCCTGGCGGGCAAACATTTCGCCGTAGGGATTGGCGACGAAAGAGCCTCCCCAGTAAAGCGTGCCCCCTTCCTGGCCCGTCCGGTTCACCGCCGCCACGAAGCAGCCGTTGGCCACTGCATGACCACACTGAACGGTTTCCCAGGCATTCCGTTGGGAAGGGCCGAGCGTTTCTTTCTCCTCCTCCAGCCAGCCGATGGCGGTCGGGTAGAAGAGGATGTCGGCTCCTTGCATGGCCGTCAGGCGAGCCGCTTCAGGATACCACTGGTCCCAGCAGACGAGCACGCCAATGGTTCCGTAGGCCGTCTCCCAGGCCCGGTAGCCGAGATCGCCGGGAGTGAAATAGAACTTCTCGTGAAACCCCGGGTCTTCGGGAATGTGCATCTTGCGATAGGACCCCAGGTAGGTTCCGTCGGCGTCGAGCACGGCCGCGGTGTTGTGATAGAGCCCCGTGGCCCGTTTCTCAAACAAGGGCAGGACGATCACCGCGCCGAGTTCGCGAGCCAGGGAGGCGAATCGGTTCGTGGCGGGGCCGGGCATGGTCTCGGCGAGATCGAAGAGGGCCGGGTCTTCTTTCTGACAGAAATAGAGAGTTGAGCAGAGTTCCTGCAGACAAATGATCTGCGCTCCCTTTTCGGCCGCCTGGCGGACCAGGGCTTCGGCGCGGTCAAGGTTGACGGAGGGATCCGCTGTCGCGGTGAACTGGAGGAGACCGAGTGTGACCGTCTTCATGATTCGAACTCAGTGTACTTCTGGTGGGAACCTCTCGCTTTGGCAACGGGATACTTCTCGGCATTCGCTCGCAGCTTGGCCTCCATCGCTCGAAGGAGGTCGATCTCGAGATTGTCAGCCAATTCGAAGAGGTAGATGGCGATGTCGGCGATCTCTTCCTGGATCGCTGTCGCGTGGGTGGCGGTGCGTTTGGCGCACTCTTCGGGCGTCTTCCACAGGAAGTGTTCCAGCAGTTCGGCAGCCTCGATGGCGATGTCGGCGGCCATTTCCTTGGGTTGGTGGAACTGCTTCCACTCACGCTCATCCCGGAAAGCGCGGATTTTGGCGGTGATGTCTTCGACGGTCATGATGAACCAAGCGACTACCGTGAATTGCGTCGTGTGTCGACCCAATCCAGCTGGGAGTCGAAGGGAAGCTCGGCCATCAATCTGAGCTTTTCTCGGGGGGGGTCGAATCGTTAGCTTGCGAGGATGAGAGTTTCTCGATTGGTCTTTGCGGCGGTGACGGTGACGATGGTCACGGCCGGGTGGATTTGTGAGCCGGCCCAGGCTGAGAACGCCCTGAGAGCCGGCGCCAGCGCGGTCGATATCACGCCGACCGAGTTTCCCGTCATCCAGAACGGTGGTTTTCTCGAAGGTCGCATTCTGTTAGCCACGGAGAAGTTGCATGCCCGCTGCCTGGCATTGGATGATGGCGAGACGCGAATCGCCCTCCTGGTGGTGGATAGCTGCATGATCCCGCGAACGATCGGTGACGCGGTCAAGGATCTGGTGTCGCCAAGCGCCGGACTGGCCCGTGATCGGATCTTGATTGCCGCGACCCACACGCACTCGGCTCCCAGCGTGATGAACTATTGCCTTGGCTCACGCGCCGACCTCAATTACACGGCCTTTCTGCTGCCCAAGCTGGTCGAGGCCATCGAAACGGCGGTCTCGCGCCTTGCGCCGGCCGAGGCGGCATGGGGAAGGGTCGACGCCGGGGAGTTGACCCACTGCCGGAGGTGGATCACGCGTGCGGACAAGATGCAGGTGGATCCCTTTGGCGAGCGGACCGTGCGGGCCATGATGCACCCGGGTCATGCCAATCCGGATTTCGTCGGCCCGGCGGGACCCACGGATCCCTGGCTTTCCTTTCTCAGTGTGAGAAGCGCCGACGGGACGCCGCTGGCCTTGTTGGGCAACTTTGCCATGCATTACTTCAGCGGGCATGCCAGGGCCTCGGCGGATTACTTCGGGCATTTCTGTCGACAGATCGCCCGCCGGATCGCTCCGGAGGTTGATGGCTTTGTGGGGATGCTTTCCCAGGGGACGAGTGGAGATCTTTGGTGGGGAGATTACAGCCGTCCCAAGATCGATCGCGATATCGAAAGCTATACGGCGGGCCTGGTCGATTTGGTGGTGGAGAGCTACTCGGATCTGAGGCATCGGCGCGACGTCCCGATCGGGATGGCGGAGGAACGCTTGGTGTTGGGGAAACGAGTTCCCAGCCAGGCCCGTCTGGACTGGGCTCGCGAAAAACTCGCGGTAATGGGAGATCGCCGTCCGAGAGATCGTCCAGAGGTCTACGCCGAACAGGCGATCTATCTTCACGAGAATCCGAAAGAGGAAATCGTGGTGCAGGCGATTCGCATCGGAGATCTTGGCATCGCGGCGATGCCTAACGAGGTCTATGGCATCACCGGATTGAAGACGCGTTTGCGGAGTCCCTTGTCAACGATGTTCACCATCACATTGGCCAACGGCGCTGCGGGCTACATCCCGCCGCCCGAGCAACACGTTCTGGGAGGCTACAACACCTGGCCGGCGCGGACGGCCGGTCTGGAGGTCGAAGCCGAGCCCAAGATCGCGGAGAGCGCGCTGACCTTGTTAGAATCGGTTTCGGGAAAGCCTCGCCGGCATTTCGAGGAGCCGATGACTCCCTATGCCCGAGCGATTCAGGACTTGCGTCCGGAGTTCCACTGGCGCTTGGCGGAGCTGGAAGGCTCTGTGATGCACGATGCGGGAGCGGACGGGCGGCACGGTCGCATCGAGGGGAATGTGGCCTTTCATTTGCCCGGTGCGCGGGAAGGGAAGCAAACCTTGTCTCCATACAGCAGCCGAGCCATGCATTTGGCGGGCGGCCGGCTGGTGGGGACGCTTGAGGAAAGGACGAGTGACGCCTCCTTCTCCGTGGTGCTGGAATTCTGGAACGGGCTGCTGACCGGGGACCACGAAACGACGGCGAATCTCCTCCGTATGGGTGATCTGGTGGTCGCCCTGGAGGCGGGAGAGGGCGGTGAGTTCCGCGTGGGCCTGAAGCTGAACGAGCGCGCATGGCGGTCGGAGCAAGAGATTCTCTCGAGGCAATGGCATCACCTGGTCCTCGTGGGTAAGGAAGGGGAGATCGAGTGCTTCATCAACGGCCGATCGATCCTGGAAAGTCCGCTTTCGGTCGGGGAAACACGGCTCGGGGAGATTTTGCAGTTGGGCGGTGATTGGCAGGGCCGCTTGGACAAGGTGGCGTTCACCGATCGCGCCCTGGATCGTGAGGAGATTTCCGGTTTGCAGACCCTCCGCTGAACCTTGCTTGGCCGTGTTTCCTTTCAATTCGTCGATCCGTGGGCGCTTCGAGTTTCGATAAGCGCGAACGGTGGAACGGAAGAAAGGGATGACGCGCCGTCTCGCTAAGCGATCAAATCATCGATGACTTTGCCGCCAAATTGAGAGAGCTGCTTGTAGCGCCCGCCATGGAAATAGGTGAGCTTGTTGTCGTCGATGCCTAACAATTGCAGGAGGGTGACGTGGACGTCGCGGATGGGGTGGACCACGTCGACGGCTTGGGAGCCGATGTCGTCGGTGGCACCGATCACGCTGCCGCGTTTCACGCCGCCGCCGGCAAACCACATCGCCATGGCCTTGTTGTTGTGGCCACGGCCCAGGGCCATGGCCCCGCCGCGGTAGTTGTTGTCCGGGGTGCGCCCGAATTCGCCGGTCCACATGACGAGGGTGTCTTCGAGGAGGCCGCGGCTCTTGAGGTCCTTGATCAGACCCGCGATGGGTTTGTCCACGCTCTTGATGCGTGCCGAGTGGCCTCGCTCGAGATAGTCGTGGCTGTCCCAGCCGCCGGAGAAGATCTGCACGAATCGTGTGCCCTGTTCCACCAGCCGGCGGACCAGGAGACATTGGCGAGCGAAATCACCGCAATCCTTGTCGTCGAGCCCGTAGAGCGTGCGGACCGAGCTTGGTTCCGAATCGAGGTCGACCAGGCCGGGCACTTCCATTTGCATGCGATAGGCGAGTTCGTAGCTCTCCATGCGGGCGGCGAGTTCAGCGTGTTCTGGATGGACTTCCGCGTGGGCTTGATTGAGAAGCGCGAGTTCGTCCAGGGCGCGTCGCTGATGGGCACGACTCTTGAAGGCTTGTCGATTGAGATCGAGGATTGGCGATCCCTGGGAGCGCAGCCGAGTGCCCTGGAAATGGGCGGGCAGAAAGCCATTGGTCCAGTTGCCAGGACCGCCTTGCGGCAGGGCGAGTTCGGTCATGACGACGTAGCCGGGAAGGTTCTGGTTGAGCGTGCCGAGACCGTAGTTCACCCAGGCGCCGATGCCGGGATCGCCGCCCAGGCGGCTGCCGGTGTTCATGTGAAAGAGAGCTTCGGGGTGGTTGAGTGATTCGGCCTGGCAGCCACGGTAGACGCAGAGTTCATCGGCCACTTCGGGATCGGCCAGGTGAACGAATTCGTCACACATGTCGATGCCAGACTGTCCGACCTTGCGGGAGCCAAAGGGCGAACCCACGAAGAAACGCTGGCCACTTTCGATCTCCTGAGTCAGCGGAGACTCCGCCATGTGACGGCGATTGAGTTCCGGCTTGGGATCGAAGGTGTCCATGTGACTGGGACCGCCCTCCATGAAGAGCATGATGCAGCGCTTCGCCTTGCGCATCCGCTGGGCAGGCTTGGCGGCTAGGGGCGACGAAGTCGCACCGGCCTCGCTGGCCAGCAGTTGGGTGAATGCGAGGGGTCCGAGGGAGGCGCCCAGCCCGTAGAGGAAATCGCGGCGTGTGGGTGTCTGGAGCATGGCGGGGACGGTGGGTTTAGTAAATGTAGAGGAATTCGTTGGTGTTGAACAGGACGAGGCAGGCATCGGCCAGGGCTCGAGTTTCTGCGTCGACATCCCATGCTTTTTGGTCGCGAACGTAATCCTCGTAGACCGGAAGGCGCTCGATGTAATTAAAGGCGAGACCGGAGAATTCCTCGACCAGTGAGCGGGTGACCTCGATGGGATAGGGGATGGGATCGGGTTTGACCTCCCGGTGATAAGCCGTCATTTCGTCGACGTAATTTGCGAGGCGCTCCTTTTCCGCGGGTCGTGCCGGCCTGCCAAGGGTCAGTTCGACGGCGCGCTCGATCTGACCCGGAAGGTCGTCGCTTTCCCTTTGCAGACGCAGCGCCAGGCCGATGGAGCGGTCGGTGATGAGGCCGCTGTTGAGAAGCGTGAAGGCCTGGGGTGAAACGGCGGCGGAATCCCGGCTCTCGCAGGATTTATTCGGGTTCGGCTGGTTGAAGATTTCCAGGAAAGGATCCGCCTGTCCGCGGACGCGGTAGGTGTAAATCGTGCGCCGGTTACGCTGTTCGGGCATTCGTGAGGGCTGGTGAGCCGGGGCGATGGAGAACTGGATCATGCGCGGTTGCAGCGCGACCTCCATGTTGATTTCGGGAAGTACTGGCAGCCCTCCCATCTCGAGATTGAGTTCCCCAGTGATCTTGAGGAGGCTGTCGCGTAGAGCTTCAGCCTCCAGTCGGCGGGGTCTGGCATGCGCAAGCAGACGATTGAGAGGATCCTTCTCCCGCAGGACTTCGCGCCGGGGGTGCAGTGTATCCTGGCGATAAGTCTGTGAGGTCATGATCAAGCGGTGCAGGCGCTTGAATCTCCAGCCGTGATCCACGAAATCGCGGGTCAACCAGTCGAGCAGCTCGGGGTGAGTGGGTTTGGCACCCTTGGACCCGAAATTGTTCGGAGTGGCCGAAAGCCCCTGGCCGAAATGATAGTGCCAGACGCGATTGACGATCGAGCGGGTCGAAAGTGGATTCTCAGGTTGGGCGATCCAGCGGGCCAGGGCCAGGCGCCGACCCTCCATCGATTCAGGAACGTCTGCTTTTGGAGGCACGGCGCTGAGCGCGCCCGGAGAGACTTCTTCGCCCGGCGCGTCGATGGCGCCTCCTAACAAGATCCTGGTCTTGGGATCCCAGTTGGGGTGCGGTTTTTGGGAGCGCCGCAACTTGATGCCGTTGTATCGGTAGTCCGGGCCGTTGTAAACGGTCTGGGCCAGCGGCTCGAAGCGTTCCTTTCGCCGTCCCCAGATCCGCACGTCCTGTTCCCGGACCTTGAGGGTGCCCTCGTCGATGTGATCCAAACCCACGTGGCGCGGTGGTTTGGCGTCGTCAGGCAAGTTCTTGCGCTCTTCCGGAGAAAGGTATTTCTGTCCTCGTTCCGCATACCAGGCCCGGGCGGCACCCTCCTGTTTTTCCTCCAGCCTTCTCCGTTCGTTCTCGGCAAATTGCCAGAGTTCATCGACCAGCTCGCGGTTTTCCTGGAAGCCATTGGTGTTTTCCGAAGGGAGAAACGGCGCGGGTTGTTCGGCCGGCTGGGTGGTGGCGAAGGTCGCGTAAACGCTGTAGTAATCGCGCGTGGGAATGGGGTCGAATTTGTGGTCGTGGCACTTGCAACAGCTCATGGGCGTGGAGAGGAAAGCCTGCCCGACATTGTCCACCACGTCGTCGAGGTAGAGCTGTCGTGCCACTTCTTGCTGCACCATGGCCGTGCCCCAAGGTCCCATGCGAAGGAAGCCCGTGGCCACGGTCAATTCGGGGTTGTCCGGTTCGAGCTCGTCGCCCGCAAGTTGTTCCACAATGAAGCGGTCGAAGGGTTTGTCCTGGTTGAAGGAACGGATGACGTAGTCGCGATAACGCCAGGCGTTGGATCGCTCGAAGTCGTTGGAGAAGCCGGCGGTGTCGGCGTAGCGCACGACGTCCAGCCAGTGCTGGCCCCAGCGTTCGCCGTAGTGGGGGCTGTCCAGGAGGCGATCGATGAGAGCCGACCAGGCGGATTCCGGTTCGCGGCCCCAGTCGGTCAGGAAACGGTCGATTTCCTCGGGCGTGGGAGGGAGTCCCAGAAGGTCGAAAGTGGCGCGCCGGATTAGGCTACGGGGAGAGGCGGGCGGGGCGGGTTCGAAGCCCGCTTCCGTCAGCTCGGCTCTCACAAAAGCATCGACCGGATGGATGCCGTCCATCGGTGGCTCGACCGGTTGGAGCGGTTGATAGGCCCAGAGCTCGTCCTCGCGGTAGCGACGGTAGGTCCAGGTATCGGAGAGGCCTCCACTCGTCTCGATCAATACGCCGTCCGCGGTCCGCTCCTGTTTGCGTTCCTCGGCGATGAATTGGCTTCGGGTCGCTTCGTCCGGCCAGGGAGCTCCGAGTTCGACCCAGCGCTCGACCGCGGTGATCTGGTTCGGCGTCAGACGGTCGTTTTCTTTGGGCGGCATTTCATAGTCCGGGTCTTCCCAGCGAATGGCGGTGAGCAGCAGGCTTTTCTCGGCATGCCCTGGAACGAGGACCTCCGACGAGGTCTCACCGCCCTCGAGCAGGGCTTCCCGGGAGAGGACACTGAAGCCGCCCTTGAGATCATCGGGATCCTCGCCGTGACAGGTGGCGCATTTGGCCGCAAGGAGTGGTTGCACTTCGAGGGCGAAGAGGCGCTGGCCAGCCTGGCTCACTGACTCCGAAGAAGGTGTCTCGGCGAGAGCCGGATCCATTCGGCAAAAGCCAAGGTAACCGATGCCCACGAGGCTGGCGAGGGTCACCAGGCGGGCTCTCGAGAGGGGTCGTGTCAGTCGTCTGGAGTACGGGCGAAGCGTCATGAAGGGAACTCAGGGTTTGCCGGAATGATAGAGTGTCGCGATCTCCGCTGGAGAAAGTGCGGTGTCGAAAAGGAGGAACTCGTCGATGGCGCCGTTCAGGTTGCGAATGGCAAAATCCGGGTCGTGCCGCTTGGGCTCACTCCAATTGCCGATGGAGGCGGCGCCGATCTTGACGGCGCGCACAAGCATGGGTTCTGGCACGGATTCGCGGTTGAGAATTTCGCCGTTCAGATAGTGCGCCACTTCGGCGCGCTCGCTGTCGAAGGTCGTGGCCAACTGGATCCAGCGGCCGCTCAAGCTCGCCGACCAAAAAGGCGGAGAGTGACAGATGTGCTTGTCGGGATTGTTAGGCCCGCGGCGATCGTGTGCTTTGACGGAGAAAAAAAGCCGCCCGTCATTCATGATCTGCCAGTGAGGCTCGTGCAATTCGTGGCCATCCGTCAGGAAAAGCGAGTTGTACCAGCGATCCAGGCTGTCGATCCTGGCCCAGCAATAAAGTGTGAGGGCCTGATGCGTGCCCGGGATTTGGAGGCGAACGCGGCTGCCGGTGGGGGAAAAGTCCAGGGCGCTGTCGGCCTGTCCCCAACGGTCGGCGACCCTTTGGGTGCGCACGATGGTGCCTTCCAGGCCGAGCGGTCCGGAGTCCCTGAGGCTACGATGCCAGGGTCCGGGCTCATTCATGGGAAAGTAAGCGAGGACGCGCGCATCGCTGGCATGGGAGGTTCCGTGAGCTTCCCATGCCCGGCGACGGTCGCTTCGCTGGCGCGCCAGGGAGGCCTCCAGCGAGGAGATGGACGATGTGACTTGAGGGAAGGGCAGAGGAACGCCGGAGCCCTGGTCCCTCGACCACCGGACCGCCTGGCCTTTTTGGAGAAGACGGTGATCCGCTTGGTCGAGAGGGTGCCATTCGACTTCGCCATCGAGAACGTGGACGTCGGCGTGATCCGGGCCGACGTCGAGAGCGAATTCGGTGCCGAGGTCCACGAGCTGGCCCTGAGTGGTGTGGATGCGGAATCCCTGCGAGGGAGGGGGAACCTGAGCGCGGATCTTTCCCCGAACCACGCGCATTTCCATGGCCGAGAGGATTTCGAACTCCGCGTCGCTCTCGGCGATGAGAGTGACGCCGCTGAAGAGGTCCAGTTGAACGGTGCCGGACAGGAGATGGAGGGTGCCCGCCGGGATGAGTTCGCCCTTGGAGAAGGGGCGGCTCCTCTCCCAGACCGCTTGGGACTGCTCGGTCAGAACGGCAAACCCCTTGGCCGCCGGTTCGCTCGCTTCCGAAGCCAGGGTTCCTGGGAAGTCCGGCGTTTGGGCGGCAGGGGGACGCAGCTTCCACCAGGTCAAGCCGGCTCCCGCCGCCAGAAGCGTGCCGAGCGCGGCCAGGCGGGCGGCCGTTTGGATCCATTCGCCCGATGGGATCCAACGGGACTTCGTCGTGGCCGTTGCCACCGCGGAGGGCATCTCCTCGCCGATCAATTCCAGACTGGTGTGAAGCCGGAGACGCTCGTAGTAGAGCGCACGCATGACCGAGTCCTCCTGGAGGCAGTCCTGCAAGCGGGCGAATTCGCTCTCGGTGATCGCGTCATCGAGAAGGGCATCGATGAGAGCCTGACATTCTCCCCGTGTCATGCGCGACCCTCCTTGGCCAATTGTTCGGTGATGCAATCTGCGAGGCTCGACCGAAGCCGGTGGAGGGTCACTTTCAAACCGCCCACGCTGCGATTGATCAGGTCCGCGTAGTCGCGGAGGGGAGTGCGGTGAAAGTAGCGGTGCAGGATGAGTTCACGATCTTTCGCGCGCAGCTTGGAAAGGCAGTGGCGCAGTGCCCTGAATTGCTTTTCAAGATCGGCCGATTGTTGAGGGAGTTCCTCCGCGATCAGATCCTCGAGGGCCGGGGCGAAGACGAGTTGCGCCTGATCGCGCGACTGCCGTTTGCGGTGGTTCTTCACCTCGTAGCGGGCGATGGAAAAGATCCAGGCCTTAAAATGGGTTCCGGGAGTGAACGTGTCGCGTTTCTGCCAGATGGTGCGATTGGCGAGCTGGGCGACGTCGTCCGCCGCGGGGTCGCCGGGAAGCAGCGAATTGACATACAGACGCAGGGCGGATTGGTGCCTCGTGAGGAGGCTCACCATTTCAGCGTCGTGCTCTGGGCTTAGGGGTTCCATGGCAGTTTCCGGCAACCGCAAATGTCCCCGGCCGCCAAAGGTTAACCAAGAAATTTTCCCGGGTTGAGAATTCCTTCGAGATCCAGGGCATTCTTGAGCGTGCGATGAACGTCGAGCGCCACGGGAGAGAGAGCGTCGCCGAACCAGCGCTTCTTGGCCATTCCAATGCCGTGTTCCCCGGAGACCACGCCTCCCCAGGCCAGGACCTGTTGGAAGAGGCGGTCGAGGGCTTCATCAACGCGTTGGCGATTCTCGGCTTCGTCCATGGGCGGCACCATGAGATTGACGTGGATGTTGCCGTCTCCGGCGTGACCGAAGGAGGCGATCTGAAACCCGGTATCCGCCTGGAGCTGGGCCGCGAAATTGGCCAGATCGACCAGCCGTCCTCGGGGAACGACGATGTCCTCGTTGAGCTTGGTGAGACCGGTGGCACGAAGGCTGTAGGAAAAAGCCCGGCGAATTTCCCAGATTCGTTCGCAGGCTTCCTCGGTGACGGCGGTGGCCAGGGTGAGCGGTTCCAGCGATCGGAGAAGGGTCTCCAACTGGGCGCATTCGGCCCGGACGCTATCGGTCTGTCCATCGATTTCCACCAGGAGATGGGCGTCGCCATCGGGGATCATTTCTCGGCCCACGTGATCGCGGGCCGCCTGCAGCGTGAATTGATCACTGATTTCGAGAGCTGACGGGAGGTGCCCCGCGCCCAAGACCGCTTGCACGCCGTGGGCCGCCTGGGCGAAATCCGTGAATGAACAGGAGAGCATGGCCCGGGAAGGCGGCAGGGGGAGCAATCGCAGCGTCGCCTCCGTGACCACGCCCAACATGCCTTCCGAACCGACGAAAAGGCCGACGAGGTCGAAGCCGGTCTTGTTCTTGTGACAGCGGCTGCCGCAGTGCAGAAGGCGGCCGTCGGCCAGGACGACTTCAAGTCCGAGGACGTAGTGGCGGGTCACTCCGTACTTGAGGCAGCGCGGCCCGCCGGCATTGGTCGCGATGTTGCCGCCGAGCGTGCACTCTTTCTGGCTGGCGGGGTCGGGCGGGTAGAAGAGGCGGTGTTCTGCGGCGGCGGCCTGAAGATCGGCGGTGATGACGCCGGGCTCCACGACGGCGACCGCGTCCCGGGGATCGATTGAACGGATGCGGGTCATTTCGGCAAGCGAGAGTGCGATCCCTCCCTGGACGGGGACGCAGCCCCCGACGTAGCCCACGCCGCCGCCGCGGGCGGTGACGGGAAGGCGGTGCTGGTGGGAGAAGCGCAGGGTCTTTTGGACATCGTCGGTCGTCCGCGCTTTCACGACGACGTCTGGTACACGGGCGAGATGCCAGCGATCGCCGGCGTGATCCTGGCGAGAGACCTCACCGGTTTCGACCCTTCCGGGTGGAAGGAAATCTTCGAGCTCTTGGCACCATTCGGTGTGACTGATGGTTTCCATGGGATTTATAAATTTCAGATCAATTGATAATCTGAATCTCTGGTTTATTTGAGAATCTTTATTTTCTGACTGGACAGGTTGTCGTGAGTTCGCTAGGAAAAGGGCATGGTGGGCATAGTTGATACCATCGAGGTCAAAGAGGAAGCGGGCTATATTTTTCCCGAGAAGCTGGTCGATCAGAATAGCCCGACGACCAGACATTACGACGCGTTGTTGCGTGGGCTTACGCACAAATTGAATAATTTGCTGGCGGTCATTCAGGGGTTTTCCAGCCTGGTTTTGATGCAGGAGGAGCTCGACGACATGTCGAAGGAAAACCTTCGTCACATGAAGGAGGCGGCCACGACGGCCTCGGATTTGGGCGAGCGCGTACTTCCGGCAGGCGGTTGCTCGCGCATCGATCTGACGGAGGCCAACCTGGAGGAAGCCGTGCCCATGCTGATGAACCGTTTGAAGAGCCGGGTTCAAGCCGAAGGGCTGGACTTTCACGCTCGGGTGGACCCGAACCTGCCGCACGTGATTGCGGACACGGATCGGCTTCGAGTGATCATGGACGAGTTGGTCAAGAATGCGCTGGAGGCCTCGGGGCCGCAGGACCCGGTCATCGTCGAAGTGGTCGGGCCCGGGAAGGCGCCGGATAGGAACCCGAAATGGGTCAGTTTTTTCGTTCTCGACCGGGGCGAAGCGATTCCGGAAAACCGTTTGCGGACGATGTTCGAACCTTTCTACACGACCAAGGACAGCAGTCACATGGGGATTGGATTGACCACGGCCGCCGTGCTGGCTGGGCACATGGGGATGGAACTCGGAGTGAAGAGCGACGTCGAGGACACCTCGTTCTGGCTGCGGATGAAGGTGGCCTGAAGAGCGCACCTTTTGGCGGTTCGGTGGCGGGCTGATTTTGCCCTCACGAGGCGGACTGCGGGGCAATTTTTGCGCGATTCCTGCCCACCCGAGCGCCGGATGCCGGTCGGCTCGGAGCGGGAAGCTTCCGCTGAGAGCAAGTCGCGGATATTGGGGCTGTGGCGGCGCGAAGCGTTCCGGGAGCCTCTGCGGACGGTTGCGCATCCTCTCACCTGATGTATCTTTCAGTGCTCTGCGGCGATGCTGCCGGGAACTCCAACGCATTCATTCATGGTCAACGAACTCTTCCCCCATCGTTGTTTGTCTCGTGCCCTCTCTCTCCTCCTTCTCCTGATCATCTCGGCATTGTCCGCAGGTTTGGCTGCGGCCAATGACCGGGCGATTAGTCGCCGGGTTGCTGAGCTGGTGGAGCAGAACTACCGGAAACACGAAATCAAGCCGAACCCTCCGGCCAGCGACGAGGTGTTCCTTCGCCGGATCTATCTCGATGTGATCGGGCGAGTGCCGACCTTCCATGAAGCGAACGCCTTTCTCGATGCCACTTCCTCGTCGAAGCGGGGTCAGTTGATCCGCCATCTTCTCGATTCTGAAGGTTATGTCAGTCACTGGTTCAATTACTGGGCGGACATTCTCCGTGTGAAGTCGAGGCTCGATGGCGGGGCCGACAAGGCCGGTGAGGCCTACGCCGATTGGGTGAAAGAGGCCTTGCGAGCGAACAACTCCTATCGGGAGATGGTCCACGAACTGATCACGGCAGAAGGGTATGTGTGGGACAATGGGGCGGTGGGTTACTACATGCGTGATGCCGGCATGCCCCTGGACAACATGTCGAACACCACGCAGATCTTTCTGGGGACCCAACTGGTGTGTGCCCAGTGTCACAACCATCCCTTTGATAAGTGGAAGCAGCGAGACTACTACGAAATGGCGGCCTACACATACGGGATGGAGACGCGGGTCAATCCCGAAGAGGTGGTGCGGGTGGATGAGAAGCTGGAGAAGCTCGAAAAGCGGGCCGAGAGGCGAGATAGAGGGAAGGAGATGAACCGGCACATCCGCAACTCCCTGAGGGAGTTGCTTGAGCCGCTGAGTTACCGGGTGCGGCACGACGAGGAAAAAATGTTGCGCCTGCCGAATGACTATCAATACGACGATGCCGACCCCCGCGAAGAGGTGAAGCCGGACACCATCTTTGGCCAGCGCCCCGCCGGTCGAAGCAGCCGCAAACTGGAATCTTACGCCGAGTGGTTGACCGGATCGAGCAATCCGCGTTTCACCAAGGTGGCCGTGAATCGCCTATGGAAAGAGGTCATGGGAGTCGGCCTGGTGGAGCCGGTGGATGATTTCAAGGACGGCACGCAGGCGAGCAATCCGGCGCTGCTCGATTACCTTGAGCAGCAGATGGTTCAGGTCGACTACGATATCCGACGTTTTCTGGAGATTCTCTTCAACACCCGGACTTACCAGCGGGAAGCCACGCGGGGAGATGTGGTTCTTGATGACTATCATTTTCCCGGACCCGTGCTACGCCGTCTCACGGCTGAGCAGGTGTGGGATTCCCTTCTCACGGCAACGATGCCGGCAGTCGATGAGAGGAAGCGTCCGCAGACGTATCGGCAGGAGTACGAGGCCATGAAGGCGCGGGTGCGAGGTCTGGAGGAGATGAGGAGCCAGCCGCAAAAGATTTTGTCCACGGCCAAGGCGATGGCTCAAATCGAGTTCGACCACGAGAAAGCGACCAAGGATTTGAGAAAACAATTGGCTCAGGCGCGAGAAGCCGGGAACGATTCGCAGGCCAAGTCTCTCAACGATGAAATGCGGGAGGCCCGCAAGGCCAAGGACGAGGAGGTGAAGCGGATCCGGGAAGCCTTCGAAAGTGAGGTTGCCGAGGCCGAGTCGCCGTCCGGCGCCGGCGGCACGCCGGTCACGATGCGTAACGAGATGGCCATGAAACGAATGGAAGGCGGGAGCGCTGGCATGACACTGGACGACCGCCCGGATCCTCGCTGGAAGGGTTTCGACGAGAAATACTTGAGGGCTTCCGAACTTCGTTCGCCCATGCCACCCGATCATTTCTTGCGTCAGTTTGGACAGTCGAACCGGGAAACGATTGAGGCCGCGGAAAGCGAAGCGTCCGTCGCCCAGGTGCTCAATCTGTTCAATGGAGAGGTGTTCGAGCGCTTGGTGAGTTCGAAAAGTGTGCTGATGGAAGGGATCGATCAGCTTTACGCCGATGATGAGAAGCAGGATTTCATTTTCATGAGCCTCCTGACACGCTTGCCGTCGGAATCGGAGCGAGTGCTCTTGAATCGTGAATTTGCCAGGGCTGAGAGTTCGGAAGAAGCCTGCCGCAAAGTGATTTGGGCGCTCTTGAACACCAACGAATTGCTCTTCGCTCAGTAGGTGGGCGGTTCGGGCGCGTTCCGGCTTTCCTCCTTCCCCTCCATCCAACTCCCTCGATCCTGATTTCAAGTTTTGTTTTCACTGAACCCCTAACTCACAAGCTGAATCCATGAATCCTATCCTCTCCCGTGCAGACGATTTCAATCGGCGTCGTTTCCTCTCCCAGACGACGAAGTCTTTTCTCGGCGTGAGTCTGCTGCCCACTCTGGCTCCGACCTCCCTTTTTGCGCAGACGCGGAATCCTCACGCCAAGGCGAGCAAGGTCATCTATCTCTACATGTCCGGTGGCATGAGCCATTTGGACACCTTCGATCCGAAACCGGGAACCGACGAGCAGGGCCCCGTGGAGGCGATTTCCACCAGCGCGGATGGCGTGATGATCAGCGAGTATTTACCCAACCTGGCTCGTCAGATGGACAAGGCGGCGGTCATTCGGACACTCAACCCCAGCGTTTCATAAAATGGCCAGTCAGGCCATCATGTAGTAGGCGATTTCTTCTTCGACGGCCTGATTGTCTCCGAGTGTCAATGTGAGTCGACCTCGAGGGCGAGTCAGACGTCCGGCACGCTGGATGATTTTGCGGCGAATCGTGCCGAGTCCTTCAAAGATCCACTCCGCAGCCCTTTGGGGGGACGATTTGCGTGACCGCTCCGCAGATCGCATCTGCATTTCGCGTGTGAGATTGTGGGTGAGGATACTGGCCAAAAGGAAAGCTTCGTTGGCGGCACGTCGCTTGGCCGGAATATAGTCCATCTGGGCCTGGCTCTTGGCTTCGCCAAAAATCTTCTCCTGAGAGCCACGCCCTTCATGAAATTTCACCACATGAGCGGCCGTGTTTGTCTTGTTGGTGATGATCGCCTCGTATTCATAGTTCTCCTCGACTGGTTCGAAAAGATCCAGTTGGAGCGGTCCTTTGCGCTGAGTGCGCCTCATGGTTCGAATGCACAAAATGCGCGCTTTGCGCGCCCAACTTTTTGGCTTCCAGCGGATTTCAAAGTGATGAGTTTTTCCTTCTCCGCCTCGGGTTCGGGACCAGCGACGGCGCTTCTCAATGATGCCTTTGAGTTCCACAAGCCGCTCGAAAGGCACCGAGAACGTATATTCCAGGCCAAGGGTCTTTGCCTCTGAAACCATCTGATCGCTGAAAAACGCGCTGTCGGCGCGCAACTCGATCTGCACATCAGGCAGCACCTTGCGAATCTTTTCCACGCAGTAGCGAAGAAATTCCACCGCGCCATTGGAGTCATGGACGTTGCCGCTTCGATGAAGGTAATCGAGAATCTGTCCGGTTTGGGAGATCGTCGCGAGCAGCGGATAATAACTGCGCTCACCTTTTTTCTTCTTGTTAAATCCCACAGCCGTCGCCTCCGCATGGCGACTCGTGCTCTGCACGCTTCCGTCCAAATCAAGCGTGATGCGTTTGATTCCCTCCTCCTGAAGTCGCGACAGGCAAACGAAATGATTCATCTCCCTCATCCTCTCAAGGCTTTGACAATCGACCTCTCCCAACATCCGGCTCATCGTTGGGACACTGGGCAATTGGTGCATCCCCAAAACCTGTCGTACAAGGAGATCATCTCGGTAGTAGTCCAAATCGCGAAGCATCCGGTAGCCCAGTATAAGATGCACGATAAGACACATGAAAACCTTGTGGAACTTGTAGAAGCGGGACATGCGCCGATCCAGTGGATCAAAGCACTGCTGAAGCTTCCCCTCCAGATCCAATTCCTGAAAGAGCTTCTGAAAGATAACGAGACCGCCGAAAGAGGTCAGTTTTTGATCTTCAAATTTGATCGCCGGAATCGTTCTGGACTTTGCATTAATCGTACGTCGTGCTACTCTCACTGTAGGTGGCTTTTGGGTTGAAGTGTTTAGTGTTTTGGTAGATTCCAAATCAACCTTATCCCAAAGGCCCCTGCCACTATTTTTTTGGGATTCTTGCCCCGATTTATGAAACTATGGGGTCAATTCGACCCAGGGCGCGCACGAGCAGGGTAACTATTACATGCACTCCAGTTATGCGATGCGAGGCACGATCCAGCATCCCGGATTGGGGGCCTGGATTCACCACCTGGACGGGCGCCGGAACCGGACGCTGCCCGCGAGTGTTCGCATCGGCGGAGGGGCGCGCGGCGCCGGGGCGGGTTTTCTGGAATCGAAGTTTGCGCCGGTGGTCATCAGCAATCCCAACGACGGTCTCAAGAATAGTCGGCGCCGTGGTTTGTCGGAGAAGGCTTTCAACGAGCAGCTCTCCTTGGCGGCCGCCTTCAACCGAGAATTCCAACAGAAATACAATCATCGGCAGGTGAGGGCTTACACGGACATGTATGAGGATGCCATCCGGCTGATGCGGAGCGAGGATCTCGAGGCCTTTGATCTCAATCGTGAGCCGAAGCCGATTCGGGACGAGTACGGCCAGAACTCATTCGGCCAGGGATGTCTGCTGGCCCGCCGTCTCATCGAGAATGATGTCCGCTTCGTCGAGGTGACGTTGGGTGGCTGGGATACCCACAGCAACAATTTCGACTCGGTGGCACAAAGGGCGGCGCGACTGGATCAGGGCATGGCGACCCTCTTGAGGGATCTGGAACGCCGGGGTCTTCTGGAGGAAACCCTGGTGGTGTTGGCGACCGAGTTCGGGCGGACCCCCAGGATCAACGAGAACGATGGTCGTGATCACTTTCCCAAGGCCTTCAGCGGGGTGCTTGCGGGGGGCGGCATTCGGGGAGGCCAAGCCTACGGTGTGACAGACGAGACGGGTTCCGACACGGTGGAAAATCGCGTGGGGATCCCGGATTTCAACGCGACGATTGCCCATGCTCTTGGCCTTCCTCTCGATGAAGTGGTTTACTCTCCCTCGAAACGGCCCTTCACGGTGGCGCACAAGGGTCGTCCGCTGATCGATTTGCTCGCCTAAGCAACGATTGAGCATCCTCGAAGCCCGAACTTCCTTCATGGCGATGGTGACTCACACGATGGCGGCGGCCGTGATAGCCGACGGCGGCGGCCGGATGCCCTCGCTGGTGGACGCTTGTCTCTACTTACCCCTTGGCGTGGCGCTGGCGGTTCTGGTGTTGGAGGTTTTTTCCGGCGGCAGCAAGAACGCCGAAGTGGACAAGGGTAATGTGGTGCTCCTGGTGTTTGCCAGTGTTCTCTTCTTCCTCGGAGGATTCCTGGTGTTTTCGCGGGCGGAATCCGTGGGCCGGGAATTGGCGGTGAGAGCCTCGGGGGGTGGCGTTTTGTTAGGAATCGCTTGCGCGGTGGCAGCGATGCTTAAGCAACAATGTTATTTGCAAAAGCTGCTGGTCTCCGCCAAGGCGCGCACTCGTCGATCAGCCGGCGGTCAGCCCGCCGTGATTTGGCCGACTTTTTACCTGGTGGTATTGCTGGGGGTCTTGATTGCCGGTGGACGCGTGGCCTGGATCCGGCCCGATCGGGCGCTCCTGGCCGAGTCAGGAGAGATGGCGGAGGTGACGCCTCCGGCGGGCGACGACGACGCCTCTCTCGAGAAGCCGCCGGCTGAAGGGGAGTCACCGCCCGTCCAGGCTATTGTGATGCGCGATGATTCTCCCGAACTCAAGCGTGAACGGGAACCGGAGTTTACCTTTGCGCCGACGCGTGACGGCGGGCGGTCGGATTCATTCCCGGGGGCGATGGAGTCAGGTCTCGGCGATGATGCCTCGAAGGAAGGTGGAGGCGAGCGTGGAATGGAAGCGCCTGGCGATCGTGACGGCAGTGGCACTGGTGATGATCCGACGGAAATGGAGGAAGACGAGGACACCAGAGGAATGGACGTCGCCGAGAGCATCGAGCCTGACGGGGCGGCTTCGCCGTCCTCGACTGAGAAGGAGGCGGGAACGGTGACGGTGTCGTTGAGTGCGAATACGGCGGCTGCCCACCGTTTGGATCCGGCGGCGGTGCGGGTGTTCACGGGAAGTGTGATGCCGATGATGAAAGATCGCTGCGTTTCCTGTCACGGCGCCGAAAAGCAGAAGGGCGACCTGAGACTGGACAGTCCCTCGTGGATCCGGAAGGGCGGCAAGAGCGGACCGGTCTTCGTGGTTTTCCAGCCAGAGAGGAGCGCCCTCTATACCTCGACGACCTTGCCGGAAGACGATCCCGACATCATGCCGGCGAAGGGCAAGCCCCTCACCACGGCACAGACCAGCGCCCTGCGGCGCTGGATTCTTGGAGGCGCTCCGATGGGTGACGGAGAGGATCGCGAAGCGGCGGCGGCCGCGCTGGCGGCGATGCGGCAGCGTGGCGGTGGAGGCGCTGCGGGGGGAGGGCTCAATGCCTCGCTCTCCGGGTCGATTGGTGAGGCTCTGACGGAGGCGCACATTCATCACAAGGCGCTGGCGGACGGTCTTCTCGAAGTCGATTGCAGCCTCACGCGGAACTATCCGGAAACGCCGCTGGACTTGACCGTGCTAGCGCCTATCGCGGACAAGATTCACACCTTGGACCTCTCCAAGACCAAAGTGAGGGACGCCGACTTGAAGGTCCTCACGGGGATGGAGAATTTGAATCGCCTCATGCTCAATCGAACCAGCGTGGGCGACGAGGGCATGGCTCATCTCAGCGGTTTGAAGCAATTGGAGACCATCAATCTCTATGGGACGAATGTCAGTGACGAAGGCCTCAAACACCTGAAGGATTTGGGCAATCTCAAGAAGCTCTATTTGTGGAACTCCAAGGCGACCTCGCGGGGTGGCGATTTTCTCAGGCAAGCCAATCCCGATCTCGAGGTGAATGTGGGTCAGTGAAGACGGACCATGTCTTTGACTAACTGAGCCCAGAGAAAGAGCAAGCCTCGCCAGGTGTAGCGGCAGCAGCCTTCGCCCGAAGCTTTCAAGAATCCCAGCGCGAGGTTGTGGTCGACGAGCCGGCGCTGATCCTTGCGGAGCGATTCTTGAAATGCGGTGGCGTCCTGTGGGTCGATGGTCTCTCCCGGTTTCCGCTTCTTCTCAATAAAGTGGAGGTGTGATTCAAGCAGGGCCTCGAAGGTTTCCGAGTTCCGGTCCCAGTGGAGGCGGTGTTCCGGGCTGAGTTTCAGACTGGCGGAGAAGGGATAGTTCCACGTGGTGTAGACGGTTCCAGCGCTCGATCGGGACACCAGTTTCACGTAGGCGTGGAGAAAAGAATCGTCCTGGATCATGCAGACGCCGGCTTGAACGCGACGTGAAGGATCGTAAAAAAAACGAAAGAAGTGCTCGGTGTTCTGCCATTCGTATCCGCAGTCGTCGATCAATTCGAATCCGCCGCTGGCCTCGATTTCGTCGGTGGTGTCTCCGAGAAAAGGGAAATCCTCGTTCGGGGGAATGCGCCTCCGCAGCGGTTTGTCGACTGGCAGATCCATCCGACGGACACGCGTGAGCAGCTCGATCCAAGGAAGGCCGAACCAGAGCAGCGCCCCCGCGAGGCCGATGAGGACATTGTCCGAAATCCAGTAAAAGAGAACCGCGGTGGCTCCCATGAAGCCCAGCAGTCCCGTTTTTCGGATGAGCGGGTGCTGGAAAGTCAGACAGCCGAGCCCAAGGACCGCCAGGCCGAGGATCAGGAGAATCGGGGAAGCCATGGAAAAGACACGGATTCAAGAGGGCTGCGGCCGTCGAACCATGAAGTCGCCAAAGCCCTTTTTCGTCCAGGACCGGGACTTTTGGGAAGGCTGGAAGGAGAATCAAGCCTTTTCTTTGACTTTGTGGGAAACCTTGCCTGTCGGGCGAGGTTCCCGGAAGCCCGAGAAGGTGGGGCTGCCCTGCCGGGTAAAACGAGTCCGCAAGTCTGCCAGGAATCGAACGCTGCGCTCCCGTTCAAGAGCTGGGGGCGGCGTCTTCATCGGAGTCATCGGGAGTGTTCTCGATCTCCTCTCCTGGACCGACGATGGTGCTGGGGCCGTCGAGGAGGCGTTGAAGTGCGAGGGCCGCCATGACGTGGGGCACGTCCAGTTTTTTGCCGGCCGAGACGCGTTGGAAGTCGGCCTGCAAGGTTTCGACCAGCCGGTCCTCGGCAGCCAAGGGCTCCCGAACGAAGGCACGCAAGGCGGGATCGAATCGGTGCCAGATGGCCCGCGGCCGGCCGGGTTCCCCCGCTCGACCACTGCTCCAGAACGCGCAGAGGTCTCGCAGGCCGTCGCCATTGCCGTCCCGGAAACAGACGAGCCGCATCGATTTGGCGGGTTGCTCGGGGTAGCTGAGATCTTCAAAGCGCCAAAATCGTGGGCTGGATTGGGTTTCCGGGTGATTCACGAGAAAGAGATCGATGACCGCGCCGGCTTCGTCCCAGGGGCCATTCGAGGTGGCGATGAGGGCGAGGCGAGGCTCCTCCAGGTGGAGCCACTTCAGGGCGAGGTATTGGCTGTCGAGGAGAGCCCGGGGTTCGCCCGCCAGGGGTGGGTATTGGAAGAGCGGCTTGCCGAGACCGTCGACCACTCCGAAGACGGTCGTCGGCCGGCCGTTGGGCAAGACCCCGCTTTGATAATGATAAAACCAGATCACCTCACGTTTCACGCTTCGGAAATCCCATTGGGGGAGGCAGCGGGAAGTGAAATCCACGGGATCGATGGCGACGTCCTGTTGCCGGAGGAGATCGACGCGGCCACTGTTGAGGCTCTGCTCTTCGCGGAGGAATTCGTTCACCGCCTCGGGGACTGGCCGGGGCTGCGGGCGTTCGCTGAACGGATCGGAAGGCTTCGAATCCCTCGGTGGCGCGAGATCGAATTTCGGGGACTTTGATCCAGGAGATAACTCGCTGTCCACCGTGTGAATACTCGATTGAATGGAGTCCTTGAGCGCGACGAGGCCAATGATGACCAGACAGCCGCCGCTGAAAGCCAACCAGAACGTGGCCCATCGCCAGGGCGGCCGGGCGGAGGGGCGGTGTGTCCGCTGAATTTTCTCGAGGAACTTGAATCCCACAGACCCCTTTATGGCGAGGTGGATGGGCAAGATCAAGCGGGTGTTTTTTCACTTTCAAGACCGGCGGTACCCTTCTAAGTAGCGGCCATGAGGATACTCTCAGGCATTCAGCCCAGCGGCGCGTTCCATATCGGGAACTATATCGGGATGATGGAGCCCTCGATCAAGTTGCAGGGCGAGGGCGAGGCCTTCTATTTCATCGCGGACTACCACGCGCTGACCACCATTCAAGATGCCGAGACGCTTCGCCGGAATTGTCAGGAGGCGGCGGTCGATTTTCTGTCCTGCGGGTTGGATCCCGGGAGAGCGGTTTTTTTCCGTCACTCTGCAGTGCCGGAGGTGACCGAGCTGTCCTGGCTGCTCAGCACGGTGACGCCAATGGGATTGCTGGAGCGCTGTCACTCATACAAGGACAAAGTGGCCAAGGGACTTTTGGCCTCTCACGGACTCTTTGCCTATCCGGTGCTGATGGCCGCCGACATTCTCATTTACGACAGTGACGTGGTTCCGGTGGGCCACGATCAAAAGCAGCACGTGGAGGTGACCCGGGACATCGCCGTGAAGCTCAACGACCTCTACGGGGCCGACCTGTTGAAGCTGCCGGAGCCTCGCATTCGGGAGACGATGGCCAAGGTTCCCGGGCTCGACGGCCAGAAGATGAGCAAGAGCTACGGCAACGCCCTGGAGATCTTCGGGCCTGAGAAGCCTTTGCGAAAGAAGGTGATGCGGATCGTGACCGACTCCGCCGGCGTGGAGGAGCCGAAGGACCCCGAGGCGTCCCTCATCTTTCAGCTGTATCAACTCTTTGCCGACTCGGAGGCGGTGGAGACCATGGCGCAAGAATTTCGCGAGGGCGGCGTGGGCTATGGAGATTTCAAGAAGCGTTTGTGGGAGGCTTACTGGGACTATTTTGCCCCCATGCGGGCCCGCCGAGAGGAGATCATGGCCAATCTCGATTACGTGGAGGAGGTCCTGGCCAAGGGTGCGGAAAGGGCTCGGGAAGAGGCCTCGGCGGTCCTGGGCCGTGTGCGCTCCGCGATGGGCCTGTGAGGGGCTGACGAGACCTGGTTCATCCGGCAGGAGAATCGCCGGCCGTTGTGTTCATGGTCTCTTGTGTTTAGTCTCGGGTCCCTTCGCCGTGCTCCTCGTTCTTCTCAGCAAGTTTCTCGGACGTGTCCTGGCTTGGCTCCCGGAAAGCCTCTTGGCCCTGGTTGCCAAGGGAGCGGGCACGGCCATCTATCACTTGCCGATTCGGCGTTCCCGCGAAATGCGGTCCAATCTGCACCATGCCTTTCCAGAGCGGGACGCCGCCTGGCAACGGCGGGTGGGGAAGTTGACGAGTGCTCGCCTGGTAGAGATGGCCTTCTTTGCCTTGGCCACTGCCTTCTTGTCGAGGCGGTGGTTTGAAAACCATTTGATCATTGAGCCGCGAGATCGGGAAAATTTCCTGGAAGCGGCGAGAGGCGGCGGCTTGTTCTTATTGCCCCACACAACCCTCTACGAGATGCTCTCCGCCATGCCGGCGGTCTTGCGATTGGGGGACGGGCATGGGGTCATTTACCGGCCGCTCAAGCAGTCGGGCCTGGACCGTTGGGTGAAGGCCACCCGTGAGCGCTGGGGGATGCGACTGATCTCCCGGAAGGAGGGATTCGCGAGCATGCTCAATATGCTGCGGAACGGCATGACCCTGACATTGTTATTCGATCAAAACACCGGCAAACGTGGAAACCTCTTCTTTTTTCTCGATCGCGTGGCATCGGGAACGCAATTGCCCGGTCTGATGGCGCGAAAAATCTCCGCGCCCTGTTACTTCGTCCTCGCACGGCGGACGGGCTTTTGGAAGGTTTCCGTGCAGTGTGAGTTGCTGGCTTCGCCGAGACATCCGCTGGATCTGACCCATGAAACCAATGATCGCTTGGCCGCTTACTTGAAGGGCAGCGAGTCTCAGTGCGCCGATTGGCTGTGGTTCCACAACCGCTGGGGGACCCATGACAAGGCGCGCAATCGCTTCTTCATTCGGAGTCGCCACAATCTTCTCGCGGAGAGCGCGGCCTATCACGGATACGGGGAATGGCCGAAGCGGACGCGGTTGTGGTTTCGCCTTCCCAACTGGCTGGGCGATGTGGTCATGGCGATTCCCTTTCTCCGTGCGGTGCGCCAGGGCCGGCCGGATGCTGAGATCACCGTGATCGTGCAGCCGGCCTTGCGGCCGCTCCTCGAGCGAGCCGGGGTGGCGGATCGCCTGCTCGACTTGCCGTGCAAGGGTTCTTCCGCCTGGGATTACTTTCGCTCGGTGGCGCGTTGGAGTGAGACCTATCCCGATGCCTTTCTCTGCTTCACCAATTCCGTGCGGGGCGACCTCGAGGCCTTCTTCTCGCGCAGTCCTCTGCGGCTGGGCCTTCGCCGTCCCGGCAAGTGGCGGCCGCTCCTGACACATGGCTGGCCATTGCCCGCGGAGATCGACGAGATCCAGTGTCACCAGGTGACGGTGTGGCAATCCATGTTCGGGCATTACGGGTTGAGGGTGCCGATCGACCGGGCGCCTCTTCGGGCGCCTCTTCGGGCGCCTCTTCGGGCGCCTCTTCGGGCGCCTCTTCGGGCGCCTCTTCGGGCGCCTCTTCGGGCGCCTCTTCGGGCGCCTCTTCGGGCGCCTCTTCGGGCGCCTCTTCGGGCGCCTCTTCGGGCGCCTCTTCGGGCGCCTCTTCGGGCGCCTCTTCGGGCGCCTCTTCGGGCGCCTCTTCGGGCGCCTCTTCGGGCGCCTCTTCGGGCGCCTCTTCGGGCGCCTCTTCGGGCGCCTCTTCGGGCGCCTCTTCGGGCGCCTCTTCGGGCGCCTCTTCGGGCGCCTCTTCGGGCGCCTCTTCGGGCGCCTCTTCGGGCGCCTCTTCGGGCGCCTCTTCGGGCGCCTCTTCGGGCGCCTCTTCGGGCGCCTCTTCGGGCGCCTCTTCGGGCGCCTCTTCGGGCGCCTCTTCGGGCGCCTCTTCGGGCGCCTCTTCGGGCGCCTCTTCAGGCGCCTCTTCAGGCGCCTCTTCAGGCGCCTCTTCAGGCGCCTCTTCAGGCGCCTCTTCAGGCGCCTCTTCGGGCGCCTCTTCGGGCGCCTGGGGAGACGGGGAGCGCTGAGGGCGTTGGACTGATTTGCGGTACCGAGAACACTCCGGAAAAGCGTTGGCCGGTGCCGCGCTGGAGGGCCTTGGTGGAACGGATGATGGCGGATTCCGAGGAGCGTCTGTTTCTCTACGGCACGGCCCGCGATCGTGAAATCACGGAGGCCGTTGGGAAGGGGTTCGATTCCGATCGCGTGGTGGACCTCGCGGGCCAAACCAATCTGGGAGAGTTTCTTCAAGCGATTGGAGAGCGTCGCCTGGTGATATGCAATGACACCGGAGGGATGCATTTGGCCAATTTGATGGGAGTGCCAGTCATCGCGCTTTTCGGGCCAACGAATCCTGTGCGAACGGGGCCGGTCTTCGATGCGCCCTATCAGATCCTTCAACCGCCGGGCTGTCCGCCGACGGGGGGACGGCCGATGGATGAAATCAAGGTGGATCAGGTCTGGGAAGCGTGGCGGCGCGCGATAGCGAGCGAGTCATGAAAGGGGCGCTGATTCAGGTGAGGGTGGAGGCCTCAGGTGGAGTCGGCGGTGGCATTCCCCACAGAGAGGATCTCGTCGAGCTGAGGCTGGGAGAGGAAAAGCGTCTTCTGCCCGGCCGGCGCCGGGTGCACCGAGCGGAGGTGACCGGTGGTCCTTCGGTCCTTTTGAAAGGCTATCTTCATCCCGAGAAGGCGAGAGGGGACGCGGCTCGGGAATGGGGTGCCCTCGAGGGCTTGCGCGATCGCGGGCTTCCGGTTCCCGAGCCCCTCTTCTTGGCGAGCGATGCCGACGGACGGTGGTGGGTGGCCACGGCATTTCTCGAAGATGCGATCGAATTGGGTACGGCGTGGCGACGGCCTTGCTCTGGCGAGGAACTGGCGCGGGGTATGGAGTCCCTCGTCGCCCTGGTCCACCGCTCGCACGAGGTGGGAGTTTGGCAGAGCGATCTTCATTTGGGCAATTTTTTGTTGGGGAGAGAAGGTGAATTGTGGATGGTTGACGCGGCGAGTCACCGGGGGTTCAAGGGCGACCTTTCCAGGAAACAGCGGGTAAATAACTGGGCGCTTCTGCGAGCCAATCTCTTGATGTGGCAGCGGGACGCCTTCGATGAGGCTTTGCGCACGGCGGTCTCGCACGATGTTAGGGAAGGTGTGAGGAGGGCGACTCCCCGAGTCCTGGCTCGGCGGCTCAGACGTTATCGGCGCAAATGCCAGCGTCGCTGTTCGGAGTTCGTGAGGGAAGAGGAGGGGAAGAGGGTGCTCTTGCGGCGGCGAGAACTGGGCGCCGATTGGATCCAGGACCTGGCCGGGCAGTCTCCCGAGAGCCTGGATAAGAGATATGAGGTATTGAAACGGGCCAGCCGATGCCTGGTGGTGGCCGGGAGTCAGGGCGAGCTGGAATGGGTGTTAAAGGTTCACTGGAGCGAGCCTTGGAGACGTCTGGGACGCGTCAGCCGGGCGCGCCGTTCCTGGGTTTCCGGGCACGGCTTGCGCTTGCTGGGGGTCGGGACACCGGATCCGCTGGCTTTTTGGGAAGGCCGGCTGGAGGGCGGGTGGCGGTTCGATGGCCTGTTGATGGTGCGGGATCATGGGGTTCCCTTGCAGCAATGGGTTCGCGAGAATCACCCGCCCGAGACGCGGGAGCGGCTTCGCGATGAGGTTCAATTCTTCTTCGGGGCCCTCGAGGAACTCAGAGCTTCTCACGGAGACACCAAGGCGAGCAACTTCCACGTGGGGCCGGGTGCGGACTTGCGCGTGATCGATCTGGATAGTTTCGCCTGGGGCGGCCTGCGCTGGCGCCGGCGCCGTGCGAAGGATCGCGAACGCTTCGAGCGGAATGCCGTGAAGTTTCCGGAGGGTGAAGCGGTTTTCCGGCTGGACGGGTTGGTGAGGTCCGGGCGGTTGAATCAGGGAAGGTAGTTCCAGCGGATCCGGAGGTAGAGCGTGGCTTCCAGACCCGCCTCTCCCGTGACCCGAGCGGTGAAACGCTGAGTGCCGTTGACGGGATCCGCGTCGTCCAGGGCGACGCCTTCCCGGTGCCAGGCAATCAGATCGGTGCTGTACTCCACGAGTGTCTCCACATCGTCGAGGGAAGCGCGCTGGTGCCAGGTGATTTCCGGGCCGAACCCGCTTCGCTTCACAGTGATGGCCCCAAAAAGCATCGGAAGAAAATTGAGACTCTGTTTGAAGGTCAAAAGCCAGTGCTGGTATTCGATCGCGAAGGCTGGGACGTGAGTTTTTTGAATCAACTGGATGAGGAGGGGTGGAAGTTCATTACGAGAAATGACCGGAAGTTGTGGATGAGGGCGGTCGGGGCATCATGAAGAGTTCAACCATTTACCAAAACAACTGAACTCCAATGAAAACCACCAACCACCCCACCGAATCCGCATCTATCCTCGGCCAGGAAGGAGCAAGCACCGTCTGCCAGAACGCCCTTGAGGCCACCCTGCGACAAGGAGCCCAAGTGCTTCTTCAGGCCGCCACCGACAACGAAGTCTCCGACTACATTCAAGCCCATCAACATCAGCGTGATGACCAGGGTCATCGCCAAGTCGTCCGCAACGGCCATCTTCCTGAAGCGGCAACTTCAGATTGGAATAGGGAACGTTCCTGTTCGGCAGCCCAGGATCAATGATCGCCGATCAGGCCAGCGGTTCACCAGCGCCATCCTTCCGCCGTACCTACGCCGAGTCGCTTCACTGGACAACCTCATCCCAGCACTCTACCTGCGAGGAATCTCAACCTCCGAGATGAGTCGAGCCTTAGAGCCGATCCTCGGTGAGAACGCATCGGGACTTTCTGCGACCAATGTCGTTCGACGAGGAAGAGCAATGGGAGAAAGAACGCGAGCAATGGAGCAAGTGTGACCTCAGCGACAAGGAATACGTCTATCTCTGGGCCGACGGGATCTACTTCCATGTCAGGCTCAATGACGACCGCCCGTGTGTTCTCGTCATTGTCGGCTCCTTACCCGATGGAACCAAGGAATTGGTAACCATCAGCGATGGAGAACGAGAGAGCAAACTGTCCTGGAAAAATGTGCTCAGAGATCTCGAGAAACGAGGATTGAAGATCCCCCCGAAATTGACTCACATCTGACCGATAATTCGAGGGCTTTACGCTAGTCTATTCCGAGGACTTCAGCGCATTGATCAAATTCAAGTGATCCGGGATCCATATGGAGGGCTCGATTCAGGAAATCTTCCACTTCGCTGTCGATGGCTTCGAGAATGCGGTCGAGAGTTTCTTTCCCAAACGTATCGGCTAGGGCGTCCAGGGCGCCCTCGATGAGGCTGCGAAACAATTGCCAAAGCAATCCCGCGAAGCACAGCGCTCGAAGATGCCCAGTTTGCCGGTCCCGCACCTCCCCGTAGCTCAAGCGACCACTCCGAAGCATGGCCTCGAAAATCAGAGCGTATCGCATCGCAGCCAGATGCACCGAGGCATAGGCATACTGATAGGCGCCACTCTGTTCGGCGAGCAGGCCAAAGTTCTGTTTCGCCTCTTTAAACCCTATAGTTTCATAAATCGGGGCAAGAATCCCAAGAAAATAGTAGCAGGGGCCTTTGGGATAAGGTTGATTTGGAATCTACCAAAACACCAAACACTTCAACCGAAAAGCCACCTACAGTGAGAGTAGCACGACGTACGATTAATGCAAAGTCCAGAACGATTCCGGCGATCAAATTTGAAGATCAAGAACGGACCTCTTTCGGTGGTCTCATTATCTTTCAGAAGCTCTTTCAGGAATTGGATCTGGAGGGGAAGCTTCAGCAGTGCTTTGGTCCACTGGATCGGCGC
>CBDBEZ010000053.1:0-36217 GCA_965204485.1 Verrucomicrobiales bacterium | reverse complement strand
CGGGAAAGAGACCACGGATCAAGATCAGTTTCTCTACGTGAACGGTGTGATCAAGGGTAAGCGTGCTGCCCTGCACAAGCGTATCCACAAAGCTCACCCGGTCCGTATCGTCCTCAAAGATTTTCCCCACGATCGCCACGGCACATCACTTGGTAGGAGGCTCCTGCAAGACCCGATTCGGACCTGTACCGGCAATTGGGCGCCTAAACACCGCGAGAGAAAAATGGCACTGATTTCGTCCTCACCCCTTTTTCCAAGTTGGTTACTAACTTGTTACTAACATAGCGCTATCTCTCCACGGTTTCGGAGGACTTCCACACTTCCTTCCCGACGCTTCCGCAATCGTCACCCCGGCATGATACCCCGTGGTCCAAGCGTTCTGGAAATTGAATCCGCCGGTCAGGCCGTCCACGTCAATCACCTCGCCCGCAAAGTAGAGCCCCGGACAAAGACGACTTTCCATCGTTCTCATATCGATGTCCCTCAGAAGAACGCCCCCACACGTCACAAACTCGTCCTTGTTCAGGCTCTTGCCTTCCACCTGGAATGTGGACCGGGTAAGGGATTTCTCCAGCCGATCCGACTCCCGGCGAGACAGGTGGGACCAGACTTGAGAGGAGTCCATTTCCGCCATCTCGAGGAATCTCTCCCACAGGCGTTTGGGCAGTTCATCAAAGGGGCTTTTCGACCCCAGTTGGCGCCGTCCCCATGCCTGGCGGCATTCATTGAACCGCTTTGCCACATCGATTCCGGGCAGCCAGTTCACAAGAATCAAAAAACGATAGCCTGCCTCTGCGAGTTGCCGGGATCCCCACGCGGAAAGCCGCAGTATGGCCGGCCCGCTGAGCCCCCAGTGGGTGATCAGCAATGGGCCGGCCGCCCTCAGGTCACTCCCCACAATTTCACAGATCACATGAGCACTAGAAAGGCCCTGTAGCCCTTCCAGAAGGCGGTTGCGGATCCTGAGCGTGAACAAGGAAGGGACGGCGGGTGCCAGCCTGTGCCCCAACTGTTCTGCCAGTCGAGCGCTGGCCGCCAAACGCGTTCCTCCCGTTGCCAAAAGAACCCGGCGCCCCCTCAAGGTTTGACCATTCTCCAGGATCAAGCGAAACATTCCGCCGCCCTCCCTTGGCGCCCTCTCGATCGTCCTCGCCGCCGCCCTCGTGCGCACCTCCACCCCCGCCTTCCGTGCCTCTTGAGTCAAACAGCGAATGATGCTTTCCGAAGAATTGGAAACCGGGAAGATGCGCCCGTCATCCTCCGTCTTCAGGGTCACCCCGCGTTCTTCGAACCACCTTTGGGTATCCTCCGAACCCCAGCGATGCAGCGGTCCGATCAGGGTCTTTTCACCTCGTGGGTAATGCGCACAGAACGCTCTCACGTCCGGCAAGTCATGCGTCACGTTGCAGCGCCCCCCGCCCGAAATCTTGACCTTCCCCAAGACCTGAGCCGTTCGCTCGAGAATGAGGGTGGATCCCCCGCTCTCCCATGCATGCGTGATCGATCCAAAGAAACCGGCAGCCCCTCCTCCTACGGTGACCAAATCCCAGATCTCGCGCTCAACCATCGCCTGGCTTCAACCAAGGGATCAGGACGAAGAATTTGCAAGCATCCTCTTTCTGGCCGGCTCTGCTTCAGTTTCCGGTCTCGCGTCACACTCGCCATCGACGACCTCTCCGCCAGCCAAGCCAACAACCGGCCTCCGTAGCCGGCATTTCGTCCTGACCCCTTGATGCGGCACCTCACAACACATGGCTTGGCAGGGCACGGTGTGGCGTTGTCGGCACGTCCCACGCATGCTCGATGCGAATCTGTCTCCGCATCTGGGCTCTCCTATACCGCCATCGAGAATGGCCGCTGTTACGCTTTTTCGCTAGTGAACCGTCTAGAAACGAGCCGATTGGGCCGGCCGTGCGAGTCCCGAGTTTTCCGTTGAGTCCAGTGCGTCCGAATGGTAGCTGGCTAAACGAATGAGAATCCTGGGAATCAGCGGGGCGCTGGGGCACGACCCGTCGGCAGCCTTGATGGTCGACGGCCAGTTGGTGGCGGCGACGGAGGAAGAGCGCTTCAACCGGATCAAACATGCCAAGGACTGTTTCCCAGAGCAGGCAATCCGTTTCTGCCTCGATGAGGGTGGCCTCTCCCCCGCAGACATCGATGCCGTTGCCTATCCCTTCGCCCCCGTCTCCCTCACTTTCCCCGGGCGCTGGCATTTTGCCAAACGCTACTGGTATGCGCCGGACCAGGCGATCAAAGCCATTTTCAACGGAAATCGTCACTACCGGCGGAATCACCGCAATGCCTTGAAAGGGCTGACAGCGCTGGGCTTTCCCATCGACCGCCTTCGCTTCGTGCCCGTCGAGCACCATCTGGCTCACGCCAGCAGTGCCTATCATTTGAGCGGCTTCAAAGAGAAGACAGCCATCGTCAGCATCGACGGCAAGGGGGAGTTCGCGACCATGTTCTTCGGATACGGAGAACATGGCAAGATCCACAAACTGAAAGAATTCTACGATCCGGAGTCGCTCGGCGGGATGTATGGCGCCTTCACCGAGTACCTTGGTTTCCGGATGCTGGACGGGGAATACAAGGTCATGGGTATGGCGCCCTATGGTGATCCTACGAAGGTCGATCTCAGCCGTCTCGCGCGCTGGGGTAACGGCGAATTCGAGGTCAACACGCGCTATCTCAATGTCATCGGCGCCCGTCGCTACAAGAAGAACGGCAAGGGCCATTACTTCTCCCGCAAACTGGTCGACGAATTGGGGCCCATGCCGGAGACCGACCAGGTCAGTTCACCCTACATCGACTACGCCGCGGCCCTCCAGGACATTTGTGAGAGGGCCTCGCTCCACCTCATCGAGCACCACCTCGGCGACCTGATTCAGGAGACCGGCTACCTCGCCTTCGCCGGCGGGGTGGCTCTCAATGTGAAGCTCAACCAGCTCCTTCTGGAAATGGACGGCCTGAAAGAACTGTTCGTTCAACCGGCGGCCGGAGATTCCGGAACCTCGGTGGGAGCGGCCAGCTACGTGGCGCAAACGATGGGCGACGCTGTCCAAAAAATGTCGCACGCCTATCTCGGCCCCTCCTACTCATCCGAGACCTGCCACGAGGCGGCCGAGCGGCGCGCGCATGAGGGTCATGTCGTTCGCCGCTTGCAAGATCCCGCCGCGGCCGGCGCGCAGATCCTCGCCCTGGGACATCCCTTGAGCTGGTTTCAAGGGCGCATGGAATTCGGACCGCGAGCCCTGGGCTGTCGCTCCATTCTGGGAGATCCCTCGCATCGCGGCGTGGCCGACCGGATCAATGCCCAGATCAAGTTTCGAGAGAAATGGCGGCCCTTTTGCCCGAGCATGCTCGAGGAAGCGGCGGAAGAGGTGCTCGGCACCAGACATCCCGCTCCCTACATGACCTTCGCCTTCGTCGTTCGCGAGGAGTGGCACGAGCGGATCCCCGAGGTGGTCCACGTGGACGGAACGGCGCGCGTTCAGCTGGTCAACCGCGAAACCAACCCGGCCTATCATCGTCTGATCGAAGCTTTTCAGCGCTTGAGGGGCGTACCGGTTGTATTGAACACCTCCATGAACCGCGGCGGCGAGCCGCTGGTTTGCAGCCCGGACGACGCCCTGACGATGTTTCACGGATGCGACCTGAATTTCCTCATCATGGAGGACACCCTGATCGTGAAGACGGCCTGGGCGGAACAGGTGGATGCCATCCTCGAAGGACGCGGCGTCCCCATGAAACCCGGGCAAACCTCGACCCCGTCGGTGGCCTCTGCTGCCGGGCCTTCGAAATCAGGGGACCCAGCGCCCTGATCATCACACCGCGCCGCCTCCGAGAAGTTTCCGCCGAGCGTCCGCCACTTCGTCCGGCTTGAAAGCCCAGGGCCCATCGTCACCCTGATAGTGAACCACGCCCTCCTCCGAAAACCTCGAGCGCGTTCGTGACGCAATAAGGATTGCCTTACCCGCCCTTCTTCCCTCCAATTCGAACGCTATGTTTGAAGTCTACCAAAGCCCAAAGAACAAACAGTATTACTTCCGGCTCAAAGCGAAGAACGGACAAATCATCCTCGCGAGCGAGGGTTACAAGGCCAAGCCGTTCTGTAAGGGGGGCATCGCTTCCGTGAAAAAAAGAACGCCGGAAACCACGACCGCTTCCATCTCCACGAAGCGAAGAACGGCAAGCTCTACTTCACCCTCACGACGACCAATGAACAAGTCGTGGGGAGCAGTCAGATGTACGCGAGCGCGGCCAGCCGAAGCAAGGGCGTCGCCAGCGTGCAGCGCAATGCTGCCGAGGCGGAGATCCGCGACCTGACCGCCGCCTGACTCTCCTGATCGGAAGGCTCACGTCGCCGCCAGCGCATCGCTCGGCACCCCCCCCTTGCCCGGTGAAGAATGGGGAGCCATTCCATTCATCTCTCTTCGCCGGGTCTCCTCCCTTTGCTCGGTCCTGAGGATTCGGGCTGCCCAATCCTCTTCTGCGGGGCCTCCCTCGAGTCTCGGATCGAGCGGTGTCCCCTCCGGCCGGACCATGGCGCATCGCCCCATCGGCCACCGTTGAGGGGCCTTCGCGATGTCAGGTCCGCCTTGCCTCGCCCGAACCGGGACTCGGGCCATCCCCCGTTCTCAGGCCCTGATCATCGGAGCTCTCGAGCCCGCGACCATCCCTAATTTCCGGTTGCAATGGCCTCGACCTCATGCAAGCTCCGCGTTCCGCGAGTCCCAAAACTGCTGTTGGTCCCTGGGCGCCGGTCAATTCGGAGATCGCGCGCCGTGCTCGCCAGGGGGAACCCAGCAAATCCACGATCCCATGCCAGTCAGATTAGCTCGATTTGAAATGCCCAGCCGCCTCACGAAGGATGAGGCGACTGCAACTGAAACCTTCTGCCAATTCGTCGCCGAACCCTTCGAGGGCGGTTACGGCCACACCATCGGCAACTCGATCCGGCGCGTGCTGCTTTCCTCTCTGGAAGGAGCCGCCATCACCTCGGTCAAGATTGCCGGGGCTCCGCACGAGTTCACCACCCTGCCCGGTGTGGTGGAGGACGTCACCAAAATCATTTTAAATCTCAAACAAATCCGCTTCAAACACCACGACAAGGAGCCCCGCATCCTCTCCATCTCGGTGAACAAGAGTGGGGCGGTGACGGCCGGCGACATCACCGAGGACACGATGTATGAGATCGTGAACCCCGACCAGATCATCTGCACGCTGGACCGCAAGACCAAGTTTGAGGCGGAGTTCGAGATCCGCGTTGGCCGTGGCTTCGCCACCGGCGAAGAGAACAAGCGCGGCGACATGCCGATCGGGGTCATCCCCATCGATTCCATTTTCTCTCCCGTACGCCGGGTGAAATACACCGTGGAAAACACGCGTGTCGGTCAGAAGACCGATTACGACAAGCTCATCCTGGATATCTGGACGGACGGTCGCCTCAACCCGCCCAACGCCCTCACCCAGGCCTCCTCGATCCTCCGCCACCACCTGGACGTCTTCGTGGACTACGATGACAGCCAAATCGAGTTCGAGGAAGCGCCGGAGGCCCAGAGCGAGGAAAACCAAGAGCTTAAGAAGCTGCTCAACATGAGCGTGAACGAGATCGAACTCTCGGTGCGCGCGGCCAACTGCCTGAACAACGCCAACATCACCACGGTGGGTCAGCTGGCGATGAAGACCGAGGCCGAAATGCTCAAGTACCGGAACTTCGGCAAGAAGTCCCTCACCGAAATCAAGGACAAGCTGGCCGAACTCGGTCTCAGCCTCGGAATGAGCATCGACCCGGCTCTCCTCGAGTCGCCCTTCGGACCCCATATGCTCAGCAGTGGCGAATCGTCCAGCCGCTTCACCATCTCCGACGACGACGACGGAGGAGGACTGGCCTCCCTCATCAGCCAGAATCTGGACGACTGACTCACTTTACCGACCGACCCACCCTCTCTAGCAACGCCGTGAATTCAGGAGGCGGTCCGTTCACTTCCTCTCGCCACAACCAACCCTTTCATTCCGACCAACGACCATGAGACACCGACGCAAGACCGTGAAGCTGCAGCGCAAAGCGGCCCATCGAAAATCGATGCTGGCCAACCAAGTGTGCAGCCTGATCGAGCATCGCCGCATCAAGACGACCCTGGCAAAAGCCAAGGCCACGCGCCCGATCGCCGAGAAGATGGTCACGCTTGGCAAACGCGGGACCCTGCATGCCCGCCGTCAGGCCGCCGCTTTTCTGCGCCAAAAAGGCGCCGTGAAGAAGCTGTTCGAGGAGGTCGCCCCCGCCTGTGAAGGCCGCCAAGGCGGCTACTGCCGGATCACCAAGCTCGGCCCCCGCCAAACCGACGCCGCGCCCATGGCCTACCTGGAGTGGGTCGACTATGTCCTCGAATCGGAAGACGACGCCTTGGTCGCCCCGGCGGCGAGCGAAGAGAGTTCCGGATCCTGAGAAAAGCCGCGGGATCCGTCCACTCCGGGCAAGGTCCCCCCACCATTCAAACGCTTTATCCGAAGGGCATGCACGGTCTCCGTGGGTGCTCTTTTGATGTCTGGAGTCGGCCTGCGCGGCGCCTTGACCACTCGCGGCCTTTCCCATCCCGATTCCCAGCCCAAGGCATGACGGCGGTTTGACGGCGCCTCGAGCAGCGAACTCATGAACGCCAACTGGCCTCCGTCGTTGAGCACGGGAGGATCGATGGCCCACAAGCTGCCAGCCTCGACATTCGCCGGCTGGTCGCCCCCCTCTGGCGATGACCTTGCCGACCGCGGCTCGACCGGTCGAGACCACCGAGAGCCGAGCCACAACGCCGTCAACCAAGCCAGCCATCTCCTCCAAGATCCCCAAACCGCAACGCTCCGCTCAAAAGCCTCCAAATCCGTTGTCGAAGGGGTTGAAATCGACGGCGATTCGATAGAAACGGCCGGCCTCGGGCGACAGAGCCAATGACCAAGAGCGGGTGATCCGCCCGCGTTCGTTTTTGGCCAACTGTGGCAGAAGACCGACGTCTTCCCAATCATCCTCTTCCAGCTTGCCCCGACGCTGCAGCCGATAGACGGCATTCTCAGTCAACGGCGTATTCGGCAGTGCAATACTAGCTGACCCTCAATCAACGGACCGAATCTCGATCAATCGACTCGTCCCATCCCGCTTCCTGGGATGACCGCCCAGAGCGAACTCGAGCAAATTGCTCAGTCCATCTTCGTCGGGGTCTTCCATCAACTCCAAGGCTTCCCCTGAGCCGCGATGGGCGGTGTCCCATTTGGCGTAGGTCATCACCCCAAGATTCCGCCTGACCGTGGCGATGAACGAGGTGATCCTGCGGTGCCCTTGATCGTGGCTCAGCTCTAGCCAAATCAAATGATCCCCCACCGTTCCCGATGGCGGCGTGCCAAGAAGTACGAAAACGCCCGTCTCCGATTGAACGAGTTCCAGCCACTCCGGAGACCGAGGATCCAACTGAGCGCTCACGGCGTCACCTTCCCTGTCTTCAATCGCTAATTCCACACGATAGGGATAGGTTCTAACATCAGAAAATCTTGAGTAAAATCTCTCGGTTTATTGTTGTTCAATGAGTTAGGCTGCAAGCTGAAAGACGAGTTCATCAATCGCCTTATGAACATCTTGGTAGCGTCGTTCGATCGCGGAGTCGGGAATATGGGCGTTGTCCGGTTGTCGCTTGAGCTGCCCCTTCGCGAGAGGTCCATATACCTGTCTGCGCATCTGGACAAATAGGATGCCAGTTCGCATCCCGGCTTTCGTCAGGCGATAGCAATGAGTCCCAGGGATGCGTTCAATAATGCCGTGGATTCGGAGTTTGCGCAGATCGTAGCAGAGTTGGCTGATAGTGTACCCCATAGTTTCATAAATCGGGGCAAGAATCTCAAGAAAATAGTGGCAGGGGCCTTTGGGATAAGGTTGATTTGGAATCTACCAAAACACCAAACACTTCAACCGAAAAGCCACCTACAGTGAGAGTAGCACGACGTACGATTAATGCAAAGTCCAGAACGATTCCGGCGATCAAATTTGAAGATCAAGAACTGACCTCTTTCGGCGGTCTCGTTATCTTTCAGAAGCTCTTTCAGGAATTGGATCTGGAGGGGAAGCTTCAGCAGTGCTTTGATCCACTGGATCGGCGCAGGTCCCGCTTCTACAAGTTCCACAAGGTTTTCATGTGTCTTATCGTGCATCTTATACTCTCACATCTGACCGATAATTCGAGGGCTTTACGCTAGTCTATTCCGAGGGCTTCAGCGCATTGATCAGATTCAAGTGATCCGGGATCCATATGGAGGGCTCGATTCAGGAAATCTTCCACTTCGCTGTCGATGGCTTCGAGAATGCGGTCGAGAGTTTCTTTCTCAAACGTATCGGCTAGGGCCAATGCCTTTAGGGAAAGCTAACAATCTCCAGCAGGAACTCGCCCTCACGAGAGTCGTTTTCTGTTAGCCTAGGCCAACTCGTCACCGGTTGGCGGACTTTGCGCGGGCAACTCCTTTGTCGTCTTTTCGGTATTGCCTCCCGAACGATCAATTCTCTGACTCGCGCTACCATCTCCTGTTTTGTCTCTTCGGTCAGCAGTCCCTCGGACACTTCGAACACTGCCCATAGTGAATTCATTTTGTCGAGCGTCTTCAGGAAACTGATGCTCAACGGCTGGATGTTGCCGCTTTTCGCGGCTTCGCATCGCTCCTGCGCGATGATCGAGCAGGCCATGAGCAATGCCGCCACCTCCTGGGCCGCTGTTTCTGGCGTATGGCTATGAAGAACGTCATTCCCGCGCATGTGGAGCTTGAGTTCCTTGTAGAATATCTCGTGTTCCCAGCGCAGGGCATAGAGCTCCAGCAATTCCTGCGCCGGATACTCCTGCTCATCAATAAGCGTCGTCCATAGCCTCTCCTCGCTCCACTGTCGTGCCCCCGGCTTCCTGATCCGGCCTCGAATCTCACGGATACGGATCTCCCCTTGATTCTCCCGCGGCCCATCAGCCTTCTTTCTGGGCACCCTGATGCTGACCAGCGCGCTTCCATCGGAGAGCCTTTCAGTCTTATGGCTCTTGTTGCTGCCGCGTGCCTTCACCAACAATTCACTATGTGCCGCCCGACATGATTTCACGAGTTCGTCGAGATACTTCCCGCAACCGTAAAGCCGGTCGACAATCAGCATTTTCGCAAAGGCGGCGGTCATTCTCCTGGAGGCCGCCTTGCTCATGGCAGCCAGAACCTGCGGCGTGTTCGTGACGCTCCATTTCGAGCCATCGATCCCGCACAGGCGCAGCCCCTTGTAGAAACATCCCTTGTGTACGCGTCCATCGGCGAGGGGCTTTAACACCTGCTTCATGAGCCAAGCGAATGGCTCAAGCCCCATCCTCTGGCGCCGTTCCGAGAGCGAACTATCCTTGATCACCACCTCGAACAACTGGAACACATGGGCCGAGAAATGGCCAGCATCACTGATCACGTGATAGACCAGGGAGGCGAGAAGATCCCAGGCCGGCAGCTTGGGGTTGGGGCCGCGGCCTGGGTTCTGCAAGCGTTCGAAGCGATCGCGAACGAATCCGAAAAGATGTTCGAACTGACCAAGGAAACCGCTAACTTGATTGGGATGGGAGTGAGGCATCCACCCCAATTATAACTATTATGGTAAAATGCAACATTTATCTAAAATATTTTGGATCTTTCCCTAAAGGCATTGCGGCTAGGGCGTCCAGGGCGCCCTCGATGAGGCTGCGAAACAATTGCCAAAGCAATCCCGCGAAGCACAGCACTCGAAGATGCCCAGTTTGCCGGTCCCGCACCTCCCCGTAGCTCGAGCGACCACTCCGAAGCATGGCCTCGAAAATCAGAGCGTATCGCATCGCAGCCAGATGTACCGAGGCATAGGCATACTGATAGGCGCCACTCTGTTCGGCGAGCAGGCCAAAGTTCTGTTTCGCCTCTTTAAAGTAGACTTCCACAGACCATTTCAAGGCATATATTGAAAGCGTCTTCTCCACGGAGGCCTCGATGTCCGTGGTCAGGAACACCACCCACGCTTTCTCTGGACAGGCTCCAGAACTGGGATTCACCGGGGCGCTGAAGATGAGTGTCACCTCCTGCCATTTTGGGGCTCGCTTGGCCTCTGTCTCCAAGTTGATCCAGACTTTGACGTGATAAGTCCGGTAGCGCGCCTTGGAGCTCGATGCCTCGAGCTGACGCTTGTATTTGTTGAAGAGTTGAGGCGCGGTATAGCTCTTTGCTTTCCGGTTGGTTTGCGGATTCGCCAACCAGTAATTCATGTTGCCCCGCTTCATCTGGAAAATGGCGACGAGGCCGAGATCCAGGGAGGCTCGAATGTTCTCTTTGCAACCGAACCAAGCGTCGCCCAGCACGTAGGCCGCTCGAAATCCCACATCCAGCGCCGACTTGAGCATCCTTCGAAACATCGTGTGTTTCGATTCATTTTTTGCCCTCTCCATGTCTCTCGCGGCGGCACATCTCTTATCTCGGAATTCGTTCTCAGGCGCTTTTCCTACCGCTTCCTTTTCGCCCATGAAAATCTGCCGATCAACCGGAAGGAATCCCTTTTCACCGGCGATGCCGAGCTCCACCACTTGGTGACCTGTGACATAGCGGTTCTCCGTGTGGTCCCAGTGCAAAGAGGAGCCCTCGACCTTCTTGCCCCGTCGCACCTTGATTGTGTCGTCGATGACGAACGCTCGCTGATCGTCTGGACCCACGGAGTTGGCGTTGAAAATGCTCTTGCAAAGCTCGATGGCCATCGTCCGCCAATTGACGTCCTCACGGCGCATGACACGATAAAGAATGTTCGCCCTGTATTTGCAGTCATCTACGCGGCCCTTCAAGAACTGGCCAAGCTCCGAACAGAAAGCATGAATACTGGAATTCTCGAGTTTGAGGATGGGCCATACCAGCAGGGCGGCGAGGATGGCCCCTGGGCATTCGCCATCGATGCGGCGTGCCTTACCGAAGACGGCCCGAAAAAGGTTGACCATCCCATGAGCGCGAATACCATTTCCGAGTTCGGTATCAGCAAAGACCCTGGGGTCGCTCAGGGCCTGAGAGATCGGTTGATAGCTCCGAGAAGCGTTTTTTCGGCCGGATTTGCCGCCTGTCTTTTTGTGTTTCTTTTTCACACAAGACCTTAAGGGCAGGCGGCATGTAACGCAACATAAACTAACACTTTAGACAAGAAAACTGAGCTGAGAAGATCGGTCAGTTCGGCTACGCGAACATGCCCGTCAAAGTCATTGAAGATCTTCGAGAAGCACGGGTGGAAGGCCTACGCCCGCTCCTGGGGCAAGGACGCGATGCATTTTTCAAGCTACGCGGTAGGGGTCTATTGAGCAATCAGCATGTCAATTATCTCCTGAACCACACAGTTCGACTGTTCGGAGCACCGATCCCTCCAGCCATCAAGATACTTTTTCAGATCAGGCTCATCGGGAGGGACATCTCGCCTGAGAGCAGTCATCGCATCGAATCCGTTCGGATTCTCTTTGAAGATTGGTAGAAGTTGAAGGGCAACCGTTCGGTTCTGCTGCCGGGCTTTCTTTCTCTCCGGATGCTCCTCATGACGCGGATCCCAGATGTGACCAATGATAGAATCCATCTCGGGATCAATCCACTCGCACAACCGCTTTTCACCCATCTCGAGAGGGGGCGCAGCAATTAGCAATTCTTCCGTATAATCCGAGAATCTATAATCCGAGAATCCGCCTTTTCGTTTGAATCTAACTCCCGCACTCGTGGTGAACCGATCGATATTGTCCAACGCAAAAAAGGAGGCCATCTCACAAAGCGACTCTTCCAGCCAAAAATGGGTTGGACGCATTGTGCCTTGCCACTGCCCATCCGGGGCGCTATGCGAAGTGAGTGCGTGAGTCCACTCATGAGCAAACTGATAGACGATCTGACCGTAATTCCTTGAGGCCAATTCGAACCCTTCCCTTCGTATCGCGTTGATCGTAACAGATTGGATTCTTGTAATTCTCCACCACAACATCTGGCATTTCTGCGCTTGGGCAGTGCATTAGCAAGGATTCAGCCGTGCAGTTCACCAGTTGTTTCATTCTTGATAGCTCAAACTTTCGCTGATTTTGGTTCTGGGGCAAACGCCATCCGACAGGCTGAATTGAAATGGTTGGGCCAGATTTCATAGGTTCAACACAACTCATCCCAATTCACACCCTCCGTCAAGCCGCCTCCTTCGAACTCGGAGGCAGATACTCCACACACCAACCACCCTCGCGATCGTTCATGGCCGCATGCTTGACGTGATCGATCACCCCGGCACCCCTCACCTTCTCTCTCCACTGCTCACTTCTGAGAGCCTCCTTGCGGGCGAGAAACCATTCAGCCTGCTTGGCGGCTAGTTCAGCCTCCTGACGTTCTCTCGCTTTTCTAAGGCACTGCCACGCCCAGGCGATGGCATCACACCAACGTAGGTCAAGGTGTTGGTTGCGAAGAGTGTGAGCGGCTTGGATGGCTTGCGTGTTCATGCCAGAAGAGTTGCCTAACTAATGTGAAATGCTAGTATAAAGTCTAACTGAAATTGTAAGCAGTTAGTTAGGCGTGTCCTCCATGGCCGCTGGAGCGGGATGGCGTCCAATTGAAACAGCAGATCAACGGAAACATCGACCGTCGAAACAACAAGAACGAGGGCGGATTCAGAGAGTCAGCCCCAAAGCTCCGAGGAGAGCCCAAGCTTTGAGTTGATGCCCGTCGTAAACTTGATCAAGACTTTGAGGCAAAAATAAGATTAGACAACTGACCCTAAAGGTGCTCTCTTAGCATAAGATCAAACATTTAATCTTACATGAAAACCATTGCTGCTGAACAAGTTACAGTGAAATTAAAGGCAGAAAACCCATGGTGGGCTAACCAAGCAAGAATCCAGGATGTTTACGAAGCCTATCGTCCGAGGCCATACCTTGAAATGTTGATGCCACGAATCACTGACCCGGAGATTAGACGGGCTTCAGTCTTGCTGGGGCCTCGCCGCGTAGGGAAGACCGTGCTGCTTCATCACGCCATCAAGCGACTCCTTCAGAAGGAAGCCTGTGCTGCTCAAATCTGTTATATCTCTGTTGATCACCCAATCTATAATGGGCTGTCGCTTGAACAACTCTGCGCGTACTATAGTGATGTAGCTGGATGTAACCCAGACTTGCCCAAGTGGGTCATCTTTGACGAGATTCAGTAATTAAAAGATTGGGAGCGGCACCTAAAACTTCTGGTGGACGAGCGTCCTGACATTCAATTTGTTGCCTCTGGCTCGGCAGCCGCAGCACTAAAACTCAAGAGCACGGAGTCTGGCGCTGGGCGTTTCTCGGATTTCCTGCTTCCTCCGCTCACGTTTTACGAGTATTTGGATCTTATCGGGAAGGACAGATTCTTCACTTGGAATGAAAGTAGTGAGAACTGCACCTACCAATCCAAAGATTTTTCTGAGATAAACGAGGAGTTTATTAATTATGTCAATTTCGGCGGCTACCCAGAGATCGCGCTTTCAGAGACGCTTAGAAATGATCCTGCACAGTATATTAAAAATGATATCGTTGACAAAGTCTTGCTGAGAGATCTTCCCAGTCTCTATGGTATCCAGGACGTTCAGGAACTTAATTACCTTTTTACTACCCTCGCGTTTAATACCGCCAACGAAGTTACCTTGGAAAACTTATCCCAATCCTCGGGAGTCGCCAAAAATACAATTAAACGCTACATCGACTACCTTGAAGCGGCCTTTCTTATCAAGAGAATTAACCGGGTAGACGTCAATTCAAAGAAGTTCAAGCGGGCTAACTATTTCAAAGTCTATCTCTGCAATCCTTCGATTAGGACTGCGCTTTTTGAGGCAGTCGGGCCAGATAGTGAGCACATTGGAGATCTTGTAGAAACGGCCTACTTTTCTCAATGTTTTCATACCGAAGGGTCGAACAATCTTCACTACGCCCGCTGGAACGACGGAGAAGTCGATCTTGTTTTTCTTTCCGCTGATCAGAAGCCTTATAATGCTCTTGAGGTCAAATGGAGCAATCGGTTTGCATCTTCTCCTAACAAGCTTAAATCTCTCCTCAAATTCTGCCACACCAACAATATCGGTCGTGCCAGATGCACAACGAGAGATGTTTTTTCTGGCACTATCTGCCAGAATGTCCATCTTCACTTTGCTCCTGCTGTCGCTTATTCCTATATCGCAGGTCGCTCTATTATCGAAGGCAAAAAAGAAGGCTACACTCGCTAAGCCAATTTCAGGCTAAGGCGCTAGAGATGATTATCTTGCCTCACGTGCTTCGAAATCTCCTCCCGCCCTGCTCGCTCCACGGCCTTCGACGCTTCAAACAGGCACTTTGCCAGTCCCTCACCTCTAACATGCTCAAAGGTGGTGATCAGCTCCTTGTTGATCCTCACTTCGTAGGTTCTGAGGCCAGTGGGGTCTGGGTCATTGTGAGGACCGACATTGCGATCGCGATCATGCGGTGCTCAACTCAGAGTTGGAAAGAGGAACGAAGGAAGCTCGCAAGATTGAGCCCAACCGAAGAAGTGGACACATCCCGAAAGAGAACCACCTCACTGGTTTTCTTTCCACGCACACACCAGCCTACATTGAAGATCTCGGCGTCTGGATCGCCCTCGTAGGTGAGTATGTCAGGCAGTTTTTGCCCCTGCCTCCAAAGCGCAATCTCGGCTGCTTGGTAGTGACTCAAGTTCGTTTGCTCATGGATTTGGTTTCCGTTCAATCGAACATGCCAAAGCTCATCGGGGAAGGTCGATCGGCCAGCTGTCGCAGCCAAGCGAAACTCAGGGAGAATGGTCTCCGTAATCAGTTTCTGAGCCTCACGTGTCGCGGCCTCCAGCGCCTCTCGGGCAAGGCGAGCCTTCTCTTCCACCGCCTTCTCGTCTCGCTCCTGCTTGGCTTTCGCAAGCTTGAAGATGTGCGAGTAATTCAGCTGCTGGTAGTCGCTGTCATTCATCGTCGATCTCCTCGATGGGCCGCGAACAACCAGTGTGTTTCGTCGCTGGCATGAGCCGACGTCAGCTCATGGGCCGCACCCCCCATCAGAAGAAGGGCACCGGCTAGGAAGAGGCCTAAGATCTTCCCGAAGATCTCTGCAGCCACTTCCTCTGGAGTCTTCCCTTCTTTGGCCGCCCGGTCTGAGAGTATCTTGGCCTTGTCGCTCGGCAGCCCAATCATGAGGAATGTAGTCTTCCCTTCAAGCCGCTGGAATACTGATTCAATACGGAATCGCGTCGCGGCGCTAGGACTGCTGCCCCCCTCTTTCTCCCAGTTCGCGTAGCTGGACTTCGGACAGCCGATCTCTGCCGCCATCTTACCAATCGAAAGCCCTAAGGCCATTCGCCGTCTGGTTCGCAGGAGGGCATGAGATGCCACCGCCTCGCCCCTCATGGGCAGCGAGGCAGGGCGTCTCTGCTCGGTTGTTGAGAGCGGGCATGGTGTGAGGGAGGGATGATGATGCGTGGGTGCTCTCTCCGGGTCGGGTCAGGGGACACGGTGCAGCCAGGAGGCGCGGCCGTATTTGTTCACGATCAGATCCTCGACCCGAGCGGCCGGGAGAATCGCGGGATCGAGAGGCGTGACGTCACGGCAGAGACGCTTGGCGAATGCCGTGCGAAACCGTTCGGGAATCGGTTCGGCCAGGCGGATGGATCCTTGAATGAGAAGGCCCCGGCGGGTGCGCCGCTGGGCGGCTCCTGCCAGTTTCCGGCCGGAGGGGAGGATGACATCGCCGAGAACGGGTCCCTCGAAGCAGGCAAAGTGGGAGGCCGCCGGTTGAGGGCCTTCCACCTCCACGAGGGCGGCCTCCACGCCGACGTCCCTGAGGGCGTCCCGGACGATTCCGTGTAGAGAAACGTAGGCCTCCTGGGGCCGGAGATGAGCGAATGCCTCGGCTCGGGGGACGCCGAGGGCGTAGGTGCATTCCCTCGGGTCGCCGTGTTGGACCGCGCCGCCCCCGGTCCAGCGGCGGGTGAGGGCGAAGCCGGGAAAGGCTTCGGCCATCGCCGAGTGGCTCTGGAAGTAGCCAAGAGTCACGGCGGGCCGATCCCAGGCGTAGAGGCGGAGGCTGGAGCGGCCAGCAAGGCTGAACAAGGTCTCATCGAGCGCCATGTTGGTGGGTCCGTCGGCCTTGGGAGGCGGGTGGGCGGTCAAGACCACGAGCGAGTCGAAGAGAGCCATTGAGAGAGCAGCAGCGTCGGAGGCGAGATCTCGAACGTCAAGTCTTTGGGAAATACGGTTAAATCAAAATATTAAGTGAAACCTTGATAATTATCAAGATGAGTCGAATGTTTGCCGGTGAGTGCTGTCCAGCGGATGGCGTTTCATCTTGTGTTGAGGGGATTGAGGCGGCGACCGCGTAGGGGTTGAGGTCCTCGATGTCGGCGCCGCCTCAGAAACTTTCCCTTCGTTTTGGGGAGGAGAGTCCTCGTAGTGAGTGGCCGTCTCGGTGATTCCTCCAGCGCCTATCGGCATTTCGGAGCGCTTGGGAATCCGCGTCTCTCTTGGCAATCGCGAAATCCATGGCTCAGCTAATATTTTGCGATTTTTCACTTCGCAGATTTGCTATAAGTATGGCAATCTGGCCACGATTATGGGCGAATCCGTTTCCTGGGAATAGACTCATAAAATTCGATTCGCTTATAAAAAATATCAAAACTGAAAGATTTTATTGGAGATTTTCCACAAAATCTGCTTATTGAGTGTCAAAGAGTCCAGTTTTCTATAACAAATTTGCTTCAATCTAATTCACCCAGTTGTTATGGTCAAGATTGTAATTATCGACGATGAAGCCGCCGTGCTCAAGATGATGTCGCAGCTTTGCGAACGTCTCGGGCACGAAACCTACGCCTTCCAAACCGGAACGGAAGGCATGACCTTCATCCGGAGGAACACCCCGGAGATTATGATCGTCGATCTGAAGATCGGGGACATGGACGGCCTCGACATCATTCAGCAGTGTCACATTCAGTATCCGGGCATGGCCATCATCATGGTGACGGGTTATGGCAGCGTGAAGATCGCGGTGGATGCGATGAAGTTTGGTGCCTTTGATTACCTGTCGAAGCCCTTCGAGCTGGACGATCTCCAGCGGATCATCAATCGGGCGGTGACGGCGGGTCCCGGAACGAAGGGCGACAAGGAAGACCCTTACTCGCGTCCCACTCTGGCGACTTTCGGTGAGCGTTCGAAGATTGTGGGGAGTAGCTCTCCGATCAAGGAGATCCTCGCGGTGGTAAAGAAGGTGGCGGACAACGACAGCCCGGTCTTGTTGGAGGGTGAGTTTGGATCCGGCAAGCAGATGGTGGCGCGGGCCATTCACAATCAGAGCCGCCGCAACAGCGCGCCCTTCAAAGTGCTTCACTGCAGTGCCTTGCCGGAGGAACTTCTGGAACTCGAGCTCTTCGGAGGAGCGGCGCATTCGGGGGAAACGATTTTCATGCGAGCCCAGGGTGGCACGGTGGTTTTGGAGGAGATCAATGTGCTTCCCAAACGTCTTCAGAGCCAACTGGACGCTTTTCTGGAGGACATCAACAACCGGCGAGTGCATGGCTCTCTGCCGGCGAATCTGGATTTCCGCTTTGTCGCAACCTCGACGAAACCGTTGGAGAAGGAGGCGGAAGGCGGTCGATTTCGGGAAGATCTCTACTATCGAATTTCCATCATTCCCATCACGATGCCGCCCCTGCGGAGCCGGAAGGAAGACATCTCCTCGTTGGCCGAGCATTTTGTGAAGAATTACAGCAAGGTATCACAATCCAAGGTCAAGCATGTGGACAAGTATGCGATGCAATTGCTGACGAATTATGCCTGGCCGGGCAACGTGGGCGAATTGCAGAACGCCATTGAGCGTGCTTGCACCTTTGCTGAGGACGAGCGTTTGCGTCCGGTGGATCTGCCTCCCAAGATCACCCAGAAGATCGAGATCACGGATGAGGAGAATCAGAAGCTGAAGCATCAGCTTCCCATCGGCAGCAAGCTCTCCGATTACATCAAGAAGCAGGAGAAGATTTTCATTCAAGAGACCTTGAAGTACAACGAGGGTTCTCGCGAAAAAACGGCCAGCATGCTGGGCGTTTCCATTGCGACCCTTTACCGTAAGATGGGCTTGAAGCTCGAGCGCAACAAGATGCTCACCTCCTAGACGGGACGGCGTGGCTGGTGGAACGGCCTGGGGATCCATGTCGCGCATGACCCTGGCGTAGTGGTCGAGGTATCGGCCGAGCGCCATGGGGAGCGCTTCTTTCTTACTTCCAACTCGCTTGCCAAAACGAGGGATTGCATCGTGGGCCGCACTGCCCAGATTGGATTGCATGCTGCTTCGAGCGTGTCACCTGGACTTCTGCCGCTGGCCAATCCTCGCGATGGCGGTTTGGTTCTTGTCGCAGTGCACGCTGCTCGATCGTTTCGGCAGCCCGAGTCAGCGTGGGAGGCAGAACGCGGACCAGGAGGCGTCGGCGTCCCCGGGGTCGGAGCAAGAGGGAGATTTTCGCCTGGTGGCGATGGACGAGACCCCGTTTTTCCGGTGGTTGCGTTCGGGATTGCGGAGTGAGGCCAAGCCCACGCGCTTTCTGGATCAGGGGATGAAGGTGGAAGTACTCGAGGAGAAGGAGGAGCAGCAGTTCTCCCAGGTCCGCCTGCCGGATGGCAAGAAGGGCTGGGTTCCCTCGAGGCTGGTCCGTCAGCGGGTAGGGGAGGCGGATGAGGGCTCGGCCGGGCAGATCCCGACGCGCGTGCGTGCCCCGGAAGAGGACGAGGGAAACGCCAGCGATCTGGCTCCCGAATTGCTTCCCGAACCCGGTCGGGAGGTGCCGCCGGTGACGGAGGACCTGGGACCACCGATCATCCCTCCGCTCGAAATCACTCCACCGCCGACGGGCATGGGGAACCGCCCGAACCCCTCGCGCCCGGAGCCATCGGAAACCGATGCCGGGAATGATGAAAGTTCAGGCCGTCCTGGCGAAGCGGAAGAAGGAGGAAGTGGGGAAGCCGAGGAGAGCGAGGCAGGCGAAGGCGACACGACCTCGATGAATCCCAATCCGCTTGAGGGCGCCTCGTAGAACCACGGAATCATCCCGCCCGATCGCTCATCATGCTCAAAGGAATCTCTCCGCTGCTCAGTCCGGAACTCTTGGCGACACTCAGCCGCATGGGTCATGGTGATGAGATCGTGTTGGCGGATGCGCATTTCCCGGGGCATTCCGTGCGCCCCGATGCCTTGAGAGCGGATGGTTTGCGGATTGGGCCCTTGTTGGAGGGGATTCTTCCACTCTTCGAACTGGACGCTTACGACGAAGCGCCGGTGCTGATGATGGAGACCGTTCCTGGAGACTCGGCCGATCCAGAAATCGAGGCCGAGTATCAGCGTGTTCTGGGTCGATGGACGCCTGAATGTCCTCCCATCCGCATGCTGGAACGCTTCGCCTTTTACGAACGCGCCCGGAAGGCTTTTGCCGTGTTGGTGACCGGGAACACTGCCAAGTATGCCAACATCATCCTGAAGAAAGGCGTGACGCCTTGTTAGTTAGGCTGATGGAGCGGAGCGTATTGACACGATGGGTGGGTCCCGGCAGGTCCAGGGTCACTTTCCCGCCCATGGTGGTTCTGCTGGGATGTCTGGGGTGGCTGAGCGCTTGCTCCTGCCTTGGTCAGGCGGAGACCGATCGCCCGAAGGAGACCTGGACCCACCGGGATGGCCGCGAGATGACGGCCCGCCTGGTAGGCGCGGATGGTGAATCCGTGGAGTTTCTGCTGCCGGATGGGCGGACGGCCAAGATTCCCCTGACGGATCTGGTGGAGCCCGACCGGGACCGGGTCGAGGCCTTTCGCCGATGGCAGCACTTCTGGACCGGAGAGACCAAGCGGGGCGATTGGCCCGAGCGCGTGATGCTCAATTGGCTGGAGGGCGAGGTGGAGACTGTCGAGGGGACAGACGAGGGCCAGTTTGTCTATCGCACGGCCCATTTTCAATTCGAGGCCGACGCCAAACTGGCGCCCAACCTGGTTCGAGATTTTGCGCGCATCTTCGAGGTGACCCACGCCGCCCTGGAGAAGAATCCGCTCGGATTGAGCCTTTATCGGCCGCCTCGAGGCCACCACGTCGTGAGGTTGTTCAAGGATACCCGCGGGTATCAGCGGGCGGGCGGCCTGCTCAACACGGCCGGCGTTTACAATCGGCGGAGTCAGGAAATTCTGGTGCCTTTCCGTTCGCTGGGTTTGCGCAAGGCCAACGTGGCCTGGGTTCGCCAGGGCAAGGTTTACGATCCCACGACGCTGATTCACGAGGTGACGCATCAGTTGCTGGATCACTGGCTGGAAGTGGCCCCGATTTGGTTCAATGAAGGGTTTGCCGATTTGATCGGATCGGCGCGCTACGACAGTGGCCGACTGTTTTTCAATCGGCTGCACGAGGGAATCAAGGAACGCTTGCTGGGTAAGCAGAAAGCGAATCCACGGGTCCGCGATCTGGGGCCTTCCGGCTTCGAGTTTCCGATCGATCCTGCTGAAGTGCTTCTGGCGAGCCAGGCGGGTTTCATGGGCTATCCGCCCGCTCCGCCCATTGAGCACGGCCAGGTGCTGCATCACTATCATTCATCCCTTCTCCTGGTCCACTTCGCGCTCAATGAAGGCGAGAGTGGAGCGGCGAGGCTGGGGCGCTACCTTGAGGCGCATCGGAAAGCGGTCGAAGAGAGCGGGCTGCGGCGCCTGAAAATTCCCGACCGGGCCTCCACCGAGGCGGAGCGGGAGAAGCTCGCTCGAGCCCTCGTGGCGCGAGCGAAGCTCCAGCACCAGGTGGCTGCACGGGCCTTGCCGGTCCTCAGCGGCGGGCGTTCGCCCGAGGACTTTCTCGAGGCGATGGCGGACTTCTACCGGCCCCTGGGCATTCACCTCAAACCGAGCCGTCCGACGCCATGAGCTCGCTTTATCTCAAGGGAGTCATCGAGGGTTTCTACGGAGTGCCGTGGACCCCGCGGCAGCGTCGCCAGTTGTTTGAGGATCTTCGGCGGGAAGGGCTCAACACCTATCTTTACGCGCCAAAGGATGACATCAAACATCGGGCGCTTTGGCGGGAGCCCTACGATCCGGCCGAGAGCCGTCGCCTGGCCGAACTGGCCAAGACGGCTCGGTGGCATGACTTGCACTTTTACTATGGGATCGCGCCGGGCCTCGACATGCGTTATGCGAGCGAGGAGGACGCGGTGGCGCTGCGTGCCAAGCTCGAGCCCATGCTGGCGAGCGGAGCGGGAGGAGTGGCCTTGCTCTTCGACGACATTCCGGAGGCGCTCGGCGAGGCGGACGCGAGGGTCTTTGGTTCTTTTGCCAAGGCGCACGTGCGGGTGGCCAATGCGTTGTGGGAATGGATGGCGAAGGCCTGGCCGGAAACGCGTTTGATTTTCTGTCCCACGCCCTATTGCGAAGCGATGGCGGGCCTGGTGGAGGAGTCACCTTACCTCCGTGAAGTGGGACGTTCCCTTCACCCTGACATTGACGTGTTCTGGACCGGGCCGGACATCGTCTCGGAACGGATTCCTCCCGGTTCGCTGGAGGATCTCGCGGAGGTCATCGGGCGCCACCCGGTGATCTGGGACAACCTGCACGCCCACGATTACGACATGCGCCGCCTCTACCTCGGGCCGATGGCCGGGCGGCCTCCCGAGACGCTCGAGCGGACGGCCGGCTGGTTGATCAATCCGAATGGTGAATTTGAGATCAATCACAATGCCATCGTGACGCTGGGAAGCTTTTGCCGGGACGGGGAGAGGCCTATGATCCCCGGAAAGCCTACGAGAGGGCCGTCAAACAATGGCTCCCGGCGTGGGAGACGCATGGAGAACCGGTGACCGAAGAGGAGCTGCGCTTTTTCGCGGATGCCTATCATTTGCCGGATCAGTTGGGTGAGTCGGCTCGTGCCTGGCTAGAAGGTGCGCCCGGTGGCGTCCGGGGAGGTGAATGGGCGATCGATTTTGCACGCAAAGTGACCCTGCTCCGCAATCGCAGCCTGATGCATGCGGTGTATCGGCATGCCTGGGAGCTGAAGGAAGCCGTCTTGCTGGGCGAACTGGTCGGCAAGGCGCGCGGGCCCTTTGTCACCTGGGAGTTCCGGCACCCCATCATGCGCCGCGGCGTGCTCTCACAGTTTAAGGAGCGCCTGCCCATGAACCGAATGGAGGCCTATCACCGGCGCGAAGAGCCCGCCTGGGGCGACACCACCGGCATTTGGCGGGCGACGCTGGAGGACGAGGAGGCGGTGAATCGGGTGTGTCTGGAAACCGGTGACGACGGTGAGGACGGAAGGGCGGTCTACGATGATCCGGATATCCTCGGGATCATCTACGCCGCGCCCTACCTGCACCTGGCGCCCGACTTGGCCTTTGTGCTGGAAGACGAGGAGGGCGTCTGCGGCTATGTCCTGGGAGCCCTGGACTCGGAGGCCTTCTATCATCGCTACGAATCCGAATGGCTGCCGAAATGGCATGAGCGGTTTCCGCGGCCCGGAGGGCAGCCCTCGAGCTGGTCGCGCACCGATCACATCGTGGAAATGCTCTACGTGCCGGAAACGTGGATTCCCGAGGAGTCCGATAGAATGCCCTCTCATTTGCATATTGATCTCTTGCCGCGGGCTCAGGGAAGGGGAAATGGGACGTGCGTGATGCTTCATCTCCTTCGCGCGCTCTGCGAGCGTGGGTCTCATGGCGTGCATCTCGGGGTGGGGCTGAGGAATCGGCGAGCCATCCGATTTTACCGCAAGATGGGATTTCGTGAACTGGCCCGGCGAGGAGACTATCTTTACATGGGATTGCCGTTTCGTTAGGAATTGCCGGGAGTCCTGAGATGAGAGTTTTTCTTGGAATCGACGGTGGCGCGACCCACTCCAGGGCCGCGGTGGTGGATGAGCGGGGGGAACGCCTGGGGGAGACCGAGGGAGGGCCGCTCAACTTCTACGCGCTTCCGGACGAGCAGGTCCGTGCGCATCTGAAAGAACTGTTGGCGTGGGCGTGTCCGAACGGCGCGGGCGGAACAAGCTTGGCGGGGACGGTCATCGGTTCGGCGGCCGTTCTGGAGGAGGCCCGTCCGGACGAGATTGCGCGTTTGTGCCAAGGATTGCTGGATCCGGCCAGGGCCGTGGTGGTGAGCGATGGCTTGACGGCCCTCTACGGCGCCTCGGCGGGCGGACCGGGCTTTCTGGCCATCAGTGGGACGGGGTCCGTGGTGATGGGGCGAGACGTCCGGGGTGAGTTTCATCGCGTGGGTGGGTGGGGTCATGTTTTTGGCGAGGCCGGGAGTGCTTACGACGTGGCGGTGCAGGCCCTGAAAGGGGCGAGCGTGGCGGTGGACGGCGGCCGATCCACTCCCGTGCTCGAAGTCGTTTGTCAGTGGCTGGGAGTCTCTGACTTCGTGGATGCTCTACCCGAAATCTACGGCAAGACGATGGACAAACGTCGCCTGGCGGGCTTGTCGGCGCATCTTTTCGAGCGCTGTGAGGGTTGCCGAGAGATCGAAGCGCTGTTCCTCGAGGCGGCGAGGAACAGCGCAGGGCAGGTGCGACGACTCATCGGTCGAGGGGATTTCACGAGCGAGGGACGCTTGTCGCTCCACGTGGCCGGGGGAATGTTAGACCGAAACGCCTGCGTGCGGGAGGCGCTGCTGCGTGAACTGGCGGATCAACCCATCGATCTTCGTCCGGCCGCGCATCCGGCGCACTGGGGTGCCGCTTTTTGGGCTCGTGAGCGATTCGCCGGAGAGCTATGAAGGTCGGATGAAGTCTGATGATGCGATGGCGGACTACCTGGCTGGCGTGCAGGAACGGCTTGGGCGCCCGCTTTCGACGCAGCGTGAGGCCATGGATTCAGCGGCCGAGCGGGTGGCGGAGACCTTTGCCCGGGGAGGCTGGCTTTATGTCTTTGGCACGGGGCATTCACACATGCTGGCGGAGGAACTCTTCTTTCGAGCGGGAGGATCGCCCCGGGTCCGGCCCATGCTCCTGGATGATCTGATGTTCCATCGGAGCGCCTCCGAATCGACCGAGCGGGAACGCGAGTTAGGGCGCGCCGCGTTGATCCTGGAGCGTTACCCGGTTTCCGGGATCGATGTCTTGATCGTCGCTTCGAATTCGGGGCGGAATGCGGTTCCGATCGAGCTGGCTAGCAAAGCGAAGGAAAGGGGAACGTTCACGGTGGCCTTGACCAGTCTGGCGCACGCGCAGGCCTTCCCGGCCCGTCATCCTTCGGGTCGTCGATTGCACGAGGTCGTCGATTTGGTGCTGGATCATGGAGCGCCTGCGGGCGATGCCTCGGTGTCCCTGGGCAATGACGTGCTGACGGCCGGGGCGGTGTCGACGGTGCTCGGGGCGGCGATGCTACAGATGATTCACGTGGGCGCCATGGAACGTCTCATCGCCCAGGGGCGAGTACCGGAACTCTTCGTGAGCAGCAACGCGGATGGTGGCCGTTCCAACCGGATTCTTTTGGAGAAATACCGGCCTCAGGTGTCGCATTTGTAAAAAAAGCCCAACACGGGTGGTCACGTCGAGGTGGTTGGCGTCGTGAAAAGCCACGGTATGACGGGCTTCGTCGGCGTGCTTTTCCCGTCGGCGATGGAGACGGAAGGAGTGATAGAACGAAGCCGCTGCGAGGCAAACCGCGATGATGATCCTGATCAGGCCGGTGTAGTGGATGAGGGTGGCGAGAACCGCGGCGGCACTGAAGGCGATGAGGGCCGTCATGAACCAGCCGCCAATGACGTGAAGGACTCCGCTGACTCGGTGCACGGCACTCTCCCGTCCCCAGGCGCGGTCGGAGAGGGAAGTGCCCATGGCGACCATGAAGGAGACGTAGGTGGTCGAAAGAGGCAATTTGTAAGAGGTCGCCAGAGCAATGAGAACGCTGGCGACGGTGAGGTTCACCGAGGCCCGCACGAGATCAAACGCTGGTTGTTCTTTCGCCGGAAGATCGATGCGGTATTCGTCTGGTTGGGCGAAATGTCGTTCGATCCACTCCTTGGTCCGGGAAGGGAGGGCGAGGTGTAGCCATCGACCGAGAAAGAGCACCCAGCGAGTGAGCCCGCGTGAAAAGGAATTGGGCTGGAAACGCTCGTGGCCGGCGGATTGGCGTCCAAAATTCACCTCGGTTTCGGTGACCGAGCGCGCTTTTTTCGACAACCAGAGGGTGACGGCCATGATCGCGCTCGCCAGAATCAGAAAGAGCGGTTCGGTGGCCACCCGATTTTTCAGAAAGGCGACACTGAAGTCGGCCGGAGCGGTCCCAGAGGCGGACCATGCCTGGTAGGATTGATAGCCCGCCACGGGGACGCCGATGAAATTGACCAGGTCATTGCCGGCGAAAGCCATTGCCAGGGAGAAAGTTCCTACGAGAACCGTGAGCTGAAGGGTGTTGATCCTCAGCTTCTCGAGAATGGCCATGAGAAAGAGCGAGGCGATCGCCAGAAGTCCCGCCGTGGCGAATGGGCGTGCTTCCCACCACTGATGATAGAAGTGGGACAACAGCGTACCGGACTCCAGAAAGGTGGCTCCCTTGAGTCCCTTGATGAAGAGAAACAAGATCATGATCGTCATGGAGAGGCCGGACCAGATGGCGGCGATGGCCCGTCGCTTGTTGGCAAACTGAAAGGTGAAAAGGAGGCGGGCCACGAACTGAACGATCGTTCCGATGGCGAAAGCGATGCCCACCGCGAGGAGGATGCCGGAGATGATGCGCAGGGCATTGGCGCCGTTGACGTAGTCGGCGACCGAGACGTCTGCGGCGAGGCTCGACTTGATGATCGCCATGAGAACGGAGGCTCCGAGGATTTCGAACACGATTGAGACCGTGGTGGAGGTCGGCATCCCGAAGGTATTGAAGAGGTCCAGGAGGATGACATCCGTGAGCACGACCGCGAGGAACACCACCATGACATCGGCGAAGGTGAACATTTGAGGATTGAAGATGCCTTTGCGGGCCACTTCCATCATGCCACTGGAAAAGGAGGTGCCGATGAGAATGCCGAGGGTGGCCACCACCATGATGGTCCAGCGGGGCGCCACGCGCGAGCCGATGGCCGAATTGAGAAAATTCACCGCGTCATTGTTGACGCCGACCATCAAATCGATGATCGCCAGCGCGAAGAGAAGCACGACGGCGGCGAGGTAGAATTCGGTCATAGAGGGGAGGGCAGCCCGTGTGGTGATGGTTCGCAAGGGAGACTGCGCAACGGAGTTGGCACTTGACCGATGAAGAATCGGGCTGTGGGCGACCCCGGGACGGGGAGGGACGGCTTCCCGCGGCGATCGCGCTCTTTCGTTGCCTTTAAGCCTGTCGTTCTTACTGTGCCAAAATGATGAGCGCTGCGCGTGGCAACCTGCGGGATATCTGGTGCCGGAGCTTCGGCCTTGGTTTTGGCCTCCTTTTCCTGGTGGCGTCTTGCGGCGATCGCGGCGAAGAGCCGCCGGTATCGGCGCCGCGCATGACGCCGGAGACGCCGGAAGATCCATTGGTGGTCGAGCCGCTGCCGGAACGGAGGCCCCGGCCGGAAGGGAGCGCCTTATTCTCCAGAATGGCGCCGAACGAGACGGGGCTCGACGCGATGAACGCGATCGTGGCGGATCATCCTCTCCGGCGTCTCTATCACTCGGGCTTTGCCTGCGGCGGCGTGGCGCTGGGCGATCTCGATGGGAATGGTCTCCCGGAAGTATTCGTGGCCAGCGGCCCCGGGAAGAATCGCCTCTTTCGCCAGACCGCACCGTGGTCCTTCGAGGACGTGTCCACTTCGGCTGGGATCGGCGGTGGAGATGACTGGGGAGCGGGTGTGGCCTTTGTCGACATCGACGGCGACGACGATCTCGACATCTATGTTTGCCATTACGATGCCCCCAACGCGCTTTACCTGAATGAAGCGCCTGAAGCCTTGAGATTTCGGGAGGCGGCCGCGGAGTTTGGCCTCGATCTCGCGGATTCCAGTCTCATGCCCAGTTTCTGCGATTATGATCGCGATGGCGATTTGGACTGCTGGATTGTCACCAATCGACTGTACCGTGAGGGAGGCCGTCCGAAGGAGCCTCCCTTTGAACATGACGAGGCAACGGGCCGCGCGCGGGTCAAACCTGAGTTCGCCAGGTACTATGAAATCCTCCAGGTCGGACCGGCTGAATACACCATGGATGACTTGGGCCGGTCCGACATCCTCCTGCGCAACGACGGCGGCCGATTTGTCGACGTCTCTGAGGAGGCCGGCATCGTGGGCAACGGATTCGGGCTTTCCGCCACCTGGTGGGACTTCAACGAGAATGGCTGGATGGATATCTATGTCTGCAACGATTTCATTGGGCCCGATTGCCTTTTCAAGAACAACGGCGACGGCACTTTTTCCAACGTGATCGCGGAAACAGTGAACGCCATTCCCTGGTTTTCCATGGGCTCGGATGCCGCCGATCTGAACAATGATGGCAGGCTGGATTTCGTGGCCTTGGACATGGCGGCGACGACTCATTACAAGTCGAAGATGGCGATGGGCGAGATGAACAGCATGCGCTGGCGCCTGGAAAACATCGAGCCCCGGCAGCTCATGCGCAATGTCTGTTATCTCAATACCGGCACGGCGCGCTTTCTGGAGACGGCGCCGCTTTCCGGCATTGCCAAGTCCGACTGGTCCTGGGCTCCCAAACTGGCGGATTTCGACAACGACGGCCGGGTGGATCTTTTCATCTCCAACGGGATGACGCGCGATTTCAACAACTCTGACACCAATTACAACAAGGCCGATTTCATCGGGAAGACGGAGTGGGATCACTACGAGCACACGCCCACGATGCCGGAACAAAACCTGGCTTTCCGGAATCGAGACGGCTTGAAGTTTGACAATGTGAGCGCCGAATGGGGGCTCGATCACACCGGCATGAGCTTTGGGGCGGCTTATGGTGACCTCGATCGAGACGGCGATCTCGATCTGGTGGTGGTCAACCTGGAGGAGCCGGTGAGCGTCTATCAAAATCAGAGTGGGGAGTCGGACGGGCAAGTCGCGGTGGTGGCTTTGCGAGGGGTGGATGGGAACACGAGTGCCCTCGGCGCGCGGGTGCACCTGGAAACCGCCTCCGGAAAGAAACACTTGCGGCAGCTGGTTCCCGCCACCGGTTTTCTGTCTAGCAATGATCCTGAACTCGTCTTTGGGCTGGGAGAGGAAACCGACATTGCCAAGCTGACCGTCGCCTGGCCCGACGGCGGGCGTCAGGTATTCGAGAACCTGAAAGCCGGTCATCGCTTCAGCATTCATCAAACGGCCGAGCGGGGCGGAGAGTCTCCGGAGGCTGGAGAAATCGCCGAGCCGGCGCCGCTTTTCAGGCGCTCGAAAGTGCTTGGGGGATTGGCCCATCGGGAGAAGCCCTACGAGGACTTCGACCGGCAGTTACTCCTGCCCAACAAGCTTTCTCAGTTAGGGCCGGGCCTGGCTTGGGGCGATGTGGATGGGGATGGCGACGACGACCTCTACGTCGGCGCGGCGCGAGGCATGGGTGGCGCGGTGCTGCACAACATGGGAGTGGACGAGGCGGGAGTTTGCCAGTTTGCCCTGCCGTCGGCGGAACCGTTTTTGCGCGATGCTCAGCAGGAGAACATGGGAGCGCTTTTCTTCGATGCGGAGGGCGATGGCGACCTGGATCTCTTCGTGGCCAATGGCAGCTACGAATACGAGGAGAACGATCCCTTGCTGCGAGACTGGCTCTATCTCAACGACGGGAAGGGCCGTTTCACCAAGGCAATCGAGTCCGTGCCCGAGCGACGGGATGCCAGTAGTTGTGTGGTCGGGGCGGACTTCGATCGGGACGGTGACGTTGATCTCTTCGTCGGGGGCAGGGTGATCCCTGGCCGGTATCCGGAGCCGGCGTCTTCGCGTCTTTGGATCAATGAGAGTGCCGGGAGCGAGTGGGCGGCGTTCAGGGAGGCCGAGGAGGCGATGGCGCCGGGGCTTCGCGAGGCCGGTCTGGTGACGGGAGCCTTGTGGTCGGACGCCAATGGCGACGGCTGGGTAGATCTCTTGGTGACCTGTGAGTGGGGGGCCGTGAAGTTGTTTATCAATCGCGAGGGACGGCTGGAAGAGCAGACCCAAGCGACGGGATTGGATCAATGGTCAGGATGGTGGAACGGCATCGCCGCCGCGGACATCGACCGGGACGGTGATATGGACTACGCAGTGGCCAATTTCGGATGGAATACCAAGTACAAGGCCAGTCTGGAGAAGCCGACCATTCTCTATTACGGCGACTATGGCGGTGAGGGCACGAAGTCCTTGGTGGAAGCCAAGTATGAAGACAAAACGCTCTTGCCGGTGCGGGGCAAGAGTTGTTCGACACACGCCATGCCTCACTTGGCGCAAAAGTTCACCACGTATCATGAATTCGCCTCGGCCACTCTTCCGGAGGTTTACTCGCCGGATGAGTTGGAGCGGTCACTCAAGCTTTCAGCGACCACCCTCGACTCGGGCTTGTTCGTGAATGATGGGAGAGGGCGCTTCGCTTTCCGCGCATTGCCGGCCTTGGCGCAGGTCTCCCCTGCCTTTGGATTGGTCTTTTTGGACGCCAATGGCGATGGCTTGATCGATCTGTTCATGGCGCAGAATTTTTTCACGCCTCAGTTTGAGACGGGTCCCTATTCCAGCGGTCTGGGGCTCTTGCTAGTCGGCGATGGCAAGGGTGGGTTTCACCCTGTCATGCCTCGGGAAAGTGGCTTGTTGGTGCCGGGTGATGCGAAGTCGGCCACGGTGATCGATTTGAATCGGGATGCGCGGCCAGATCTTGTGGTGGCGCAGAATGACGGGGAGGTGATGACCTTCGAAAGCACTGGCGCGGGAAAACGCGATCAGCCCATCGAGATCGTGTTGCGGGGCCGGGCTGGGAATCCGGATTCCCTGGGTGCCCGGGTGACGATTCAGTTGGCATCGGGAGACCAAGTGGTGAGGGAGATTCATGGGGGGAACGGCTACCTCTCGCAGTCGCCGCCTCGCATTTGGTTCAATTCCGGGGCTGATGAAGTGAAGGCGGTCTCCGTTCGCTGGCCTGACGGATCGACGAGCGAAGTGTCCGTGTCGCCCCAAGCCATGCCTCAACTGTTGATCCGCCAGGAAGCAGGCCACCCTTAGTGCGTCGAATCGCTTCGTAATACTCCCGATCGCGCGCGGGAGCGCCCGATCCACCAGGGCAAACAAAAAGAGGGCAGCACCGAAGTGCTGCCCTCTGCGGGATCTGAACTTCCGCTCCAACGGGTGGAGCGGAAGATTAGGATCTGATGGTGGTGCGCTTACCGCTCCGCGATGCGGTAGAACTGGATCCGGAAACCGCCGGACGGCACGTTCACCGAGGTGCTCTCGGCCCCATCGGCGCCTGTGGCCCTCGCGAGGCGAGTCCAGGTGACCAGGTCACCGGACACTTCCACGTCGTAGGTTGTGCCGGGTTCGCTCGGGAAGGTGAGATCAATTCCCTCACCATGGCTGTTGAAGACCACCGCCGTAACGCCGAAGCCGGCGTCTCCGCCTCCGTCGTCCACGATGCCGCAATCGGGATCGTCGGTGAGGACCAAGTTCGCGTCGCCGAAGATCGAGTCCTCGCCGAGGCCCAGCAGCTCGGCGAAGTCCGGAGCGGTCACCGTCGTGTTGGCCAGGTTGCGGGTGCTGAGTGCGAACAACTCGTTCCCGTCGGGATTGAGTCCCTTCACATCTCTCACCTGGAGATCGTTCTCGAAGGCCAAGACGAAGTTGTCGCCTTGCAGGAGGAGGTCTCCACAGAAACCGGCGAAGCCACCCAAGGCCAAGCCACCGCCCGAAATCAGGACGTTCCCTTCACCGGTGAGACCTTTCTCGGAGAGAATGCTCACGTTGGTGCCGATGATGTCAATGTCGCCGTTGAGCTTGCTGGCCGGACCGTTGATGAAGACATTGCCGGATGGCTCGTCGGGCGAGCCTCCCGTGAAGGTCACTCCTTCCTGGCCGACGAGGCCGGCGTTGACCGTGAGATCGTTAGCCCCCGCGTCGATGACGCTGTTGCCGACCAAGGTGATTTGACCGCCGAAACTGTTGTCGGTGGTGGACTCCATGAAGCCATTGCGCAGGGTCAAGTTGGCACTGGCCGAGCCTGAATGATTCAGCACGAGCGTCGAACCGAGCAGGGTGAGCGAATCTCCGGCGAAGGCACCGGAGGTGGTGCTCAGGTCATCGGCGATTCCCTTGAGCGCCACATACTGGCCACCGGCTACCGGGGCCGTGCCGCCCCAGGTCGCGGGATCCATCCAGGGACCGGACTGGGTCGCCACGATCACGTTGGGATCGTCCCCTGCGTCGTTGGGATCCGTGCTGAAGGCGATTTCGACAGAGTCGAGCACGCCGCCCCCATCCGAATCCAGATTGGCGGGATCGGTCCCGTGATCATTGACCTCTTCACCGTCGGTCAGGGTATCGCCGTCGGTGTCGACCCGGGCCGGATTGCTGCCGTGATCGTTCACCTCGGCACCGTCTTCCAGGCCGTCGCGGTCGGTGTCCACGTGGGTGGGATCGACCTTGTTGGCCAGTTCCTCGGCGTTGGTGAGGCCGTCGCCGTCGGCGTCGCCGCCGGGGGTCTCGGAGAGGTTGCCGAAAAGGCCCAGCTCCCAGATGTCGGGAAGGTCGTCCTCGTCCTCATCGGGACCGTCGCGAGGAGGGTCGAAGAGGGCGTTCAAGACCAGCTGTGCGGCATTGATGGTCGAGTTAGCGTTCGTTCCACCGTCGTCCCAAAATTCGATCGTCACCACGCCTTCCACCGGACGGATGCTGTCGAAACGGACGAAGTTCCCCGGGGTATCGGGCGAGTCGTCGCTGGTCACCCGACGCACGGCAGGATCTGGATTGTAAGCGTCGGCGTTCTCCTGGGCCATGGTGACCACCTCACCGGTCTCGACCAGCTTGTAGCTGGCGACCGGGAACTCGAGCGGACGCGCTACCCCGTAGATCAGCACGGAGTGTGAACCCTCGGGCACGTTGGAGAAGGTGATGATGGCGGGATTGTCCTCGCTATCACCGCCCTCGACCAAGCCGTTGAGCAGCTTGGCCATCGGGCTCTCGGTCCCGGTGCCGGCTCCCCAGCCGTTGGCGGTCGTCCATTCCACCGAGATGCCGGAATCATCACCCAGGCTGTCGATCAGCTCCTCCTGGAAGCCGGTCGCGGCACCGTCGCCCTCCGGCGGCAAGTGGTTCCAGTAACCCTGGAGTTGATCACCGGCCACTTCGAGATCGTCGGTGCGTGTCGGTGCGCCGTTGGCGCCGGCGCCGGCGAAGCTGATCCCGATGCTGACGGGATTCTCCTCGGGATCGAGCAGAAAGGCGCTGGCCTCGGTGGAAACGCCCGTTGCCTCCTCTTCACAGCCGGTCAGTTTGACCGTGTAGACGTCGTCGACGTTGTCGGGACCGACGCTCGTGGTACTGTACCGGTTCTGGACGGCCCCGGCGATGGGCTCGTCGTTCTTGTACCATTGCACGGTCCAGGGACCGTTGGTCTCGACGAAGAACTCGGCGCCGGTCCCCTTGCCAAGCAAGACGGGCGAGTCGACCGGCTGGGTCTTGAAGCGGGCGATGTCGCAGGGATTGCCCTTGGTGACCGCGAGCAGTTCGATTTCCGCATACTGCGTGCTGTTCGCGCCGGCTCCCTGAACTTCGAGCACCGTGAAGCGGTAGTGGGTGTAGGACGTCGTGTTGTTGAAGAAGAACTCCTGGGTTTGGAAACGGTCTCCACCCGGGAAGACTTCCGCCCAGGTTAGAATGTCGTTCTTTTCGAAGATCACTTCCCAATTGCCGCTGTCCCAGGTGGGGGCGTCGTCGTTGGAGCCCTCCAGACGGACCCATTTGGGATCGCGATCTGGAGCGTCATTGGCGGACTGGATGGCCAGACCGGTGATCGTGGTGGCGCCGACGGAGGGCGACACCACCAGACCGGAAGGCACGGGATCGGTGCCGAGGGTGTCGAAGTTGAGATACTTCGTGGGCTGGTTGTCGATGGCGTTGGGGCCGGTTTCAGAACCCGGGCTGTTGTCCGAACTCGCGATGAGCGGATCGCCCGGCTGAGTCACGTCCTTGGGAGCGGGACCGCCCAGCAACTGGACCTCGGCGATTTGCATGGAGTTGGCGCCAGCGCCCTGGACCTCAAGCACGGTCCATCGGTAGTGGGTGAAAGCGGCCAGATTCTCGAAAACGAAGGTCTGGGTTTGGAAACGGTCGCCACCCGGGAACAGCATGGCCCAGGGCTGGATGTCGTTCTTCTCGAAAATCGTCGTCCAGTTGCCCGAATCCCAGGCTGGCGCCTCGTCGTTGGAGCCTTCGAGGCGAACCCACTTGGGATCACGATCCGGGGCGTCGTTGGCCGACTGCATGGTCAGGCCGGAGACGACGGTGCGTCCAATGCTGGGGGTCACGACGAAGCCGGAAGGCACGGGATCGGTGCCGAGGGTGTCGAAGTTGAGATACTTGGTGGGCTGACCGTCGATGGCGTTGGGGCCGGTTTCAGAACCCGGGCTGTTGTCCGAACTCGCGATGAGGGCGTCACCCGGTGAAGTCACGTCACCGATCACTTCGCCCAAGAGTTCGATTTCCGCGTACTGGGTGCTGTTGGCACCCGCGCCCTGCACCTCGAGGACCGTGAACCGGTAGTGGGTGAACGGCTTGGAGTTCTCGAAGGCGAACTCCTGGGTCTGAAAGCGTTCGGTCCATGGCTCGACGGCGTCGTTCTCGTAAATCACTTCCCAGCTTCCGTCCGTCCAATTCGGCGCGGGGTCATTGGAGCCCTCCAGCCGGATCCATTTGGGATCACGATCCGGGGCGTCGTTGGCGGATTGTATCCCCAGGCTGGTCACCAGGGTCACGCCCACGGAGGGCGAGACCACGAAGCCGGATGCCACCGGATCCGTTCCCACGGTGTCGAAGTTGAGATACTTCGTCGGCTGATTGTCGATGGCGTTGGGACCGGTCTCGGAGCCGGGGCTGTTGTCTGAACTGGCCACGAGGGGGTCGCCCGGTTGAGTGACGTCACTCTGTGCCAGTAGCGTGGGTGGGAGGGTCAATAACACGAGTCCGCAGAGACCGGAAAGACCCACCCCCAAGCTGGGTAGGGGTGTCTTCACCATAGTGGTGTGTGTGGTTTTGCTTTTTGGGTTTGGGTTTCCTCTTGGATTTCGACGCGCAAAATCATCCAGAAGGTAGGAAAAATGGACAGGTCTCGGCAAGTCGAAAATGCGGGGCTTTGTGCTTTTCCCGACTAGGAATGGGGTTTTCTGGGAGGATGCCCTCGCAGCGCGGACGCGGGGGTGCCCAGTTCATTCGGCCTCGATGGCCCGGATGAGCTCCGCCAGCCGGTCCTCACTCAGTTTCACCAAATGACCGGGTTCGGGGAAACGGCCGGTCTTCACATCGTCGATGAATTCGCGGAAAGCGGCGACCCGCTCCTTCTGCAGACGGCGATATTCGGCGAGGAAGTTTCGGTAGGCCTTGGCGTGACGGGGAAGGCGTTCCTCGTAGTCCCCGAGAATGTCATCGGAAAACAGGAATTGGGTGTCGCAGCCATCGCCGGAACCGAGCGACATGAGAATGAGAGAGGTTCGCGAGCAGAGATAAGTGGCGAGCGGGTGAGGCACGCACTCGATCTCGGCGGCGTAGGCACCCGCGTTCTCCAGGTCTTTCAGATCCTGATCGAGACGTTTGGCCTCCGCCGCCGTTTTGCCGATGGCCCGGTAGTTGGTCCAGGTCACGTGACGCGGAACCATTCCCACGTGACCGACCACGGGAATGCGTTCCCGGGCCATGGCCTCGATGATGCTGGGACTGGCCGAGCAGTAGACCGAGCTGGCACCGCATTCCAGGGCCTGAAAAGCCACGCGAATGGCTTCCTCGGGTGATGCCAGACCATGGGGAGTGGCGGCGGAGAGAAAGCTGTTCGGTGCGGCGGCGACCAGGCGCGGGAGTCGGGCCTGAGCCTCGTGCGAATCGAAGCTGCAACTCATCAGGTCGACGCTCGCTTCCTCGGCGGCCGCCGCTTCCTCGGGCGATTTGACGTGGATGTCGACCGCCACGCAGGCAATCAAGCAGAGGAGGCGCTGGCGGGTTTGCTGGACGACCCGGTGGCTTCCCCGCTGTGCCCACGGCTATCCGGCCGATCGCCTCGTCAGGTTCACCGTGAGCGCTTCGTAGCCGTTGGGCCGTTCATAACGGGCTTCCCGCTCGACGAGCCGCACCGCCTCGACGATCTCGATGGCGTCCACGCGCTCGACGAGTTGCTTGAGCAGCGTGCGGACGATCAAGCGGGCGTGGGGAGCTCCCAGGCAAAGGTGCGTGCCGAAACCGAAGGAGAGATGAGGATTGGGTTTGCGGTCGAGCCGGATTTCCTCTGGCGCCACGAAGACTTCGGCGTCAAAGTTCGCCGAGGCCCAAGTCAGGGAGACCCGTTCGTTGGCCTCGACCGTCTCGTCGCCCACCCGCGTGGTGGCAGGGCACACGCGTCCGATGTAGGTCAAGGGCATGAAGACGCGAAAGAACTCCTCGCTCGCGTGGACGATGCGTCTGGGATCCTCGCGGAGGGAGGCGAGCGCCTCGGGATGTGCTCCCAGATGGGCGATGATGGAGGAGATGCTGTGGATGATGGTGTCCCGTCCGCCGGCGAAGGTGAGGTTGGCAAAGCCCATCATTTCCTCGCGGGTCAGGGCTCGATCCCGGAAGCTAGCCTGGGTGAGGGCGCTGAAGAAATCGTCTCCCGGGGCCGCCTCCGCCCGGTCGAACTGGGCGTGCAGGTAGCGTTCGAGATCCGTGCCTTCCTTGGCGAGTTCGCCGCTCACCTTGAAGACGTGAATCCCCCAACCGATGTAGGTGGCGGCTTCCGTTTCGTCGACGTTGAGAAGGTAGGTGAGGGCGTGGGACTGGATCGGCAGGGCGAAGTCATTGACGATCTCCGTGGCTTCGCGACCGAGGGCATCGTCGAGATAGCGGGCGATCAAGGTCTCCACCTTGGCGATGACCTCGGGGCTCTTGGAGCGCTGAAAGAAGGGCTCGACGAGGGCGCGGTATTCACCGTGATCCGGCGGGTCGGTCTCGATGGGGAGTTGCCGCATGGTCCGCACGCGTTCCTCGGAGGGAATGGGCACGCGGAAAGGAGCGTTGGAACTGTAGGTCTGCCAGTCCTTGGCGGCGGCCCGCACATCAGCGTGACGCAGG
>CBDBEZ010000052.1:0-26562 GCA_965204485.1 Verrucomicrobiales bacterium | reverse complement strand
GCCATGGGGTCAAAAATGGGCGCCGCCGATCCGAATTACCCAAAAATACAGGGCTTGAGCCGCCTTAGCCGCCTATCTTACGGAATCGCTGCGGAAGACGAGGAAGTGCGGGTCAGCGTTTTCTCGGATGCCACCCATGAGCAATTACGGGTGGAGGTGCGCGACGCCGGCTCCGGAATCTCGTCGAAAGACCGGCAACTCATCGCCAGCAAACTCGACCGCAGCGCCGAGGCGGGCGACGCCCGGCTGGCTCCCAGGCTCGGTCTCGCATACTGCAAACTCGCCGTCGAAGCCATGGGAGGCCGCTTGGGCGTCGATAGCAAGCCCGGTGAGGGCAGCGTCTTCTGGTTTGAACTCCCCCAGGACCAAGAGATCGCCCTCGCTTACTAACCAACATCCCTCTCCGGCACCTCTCGAAATCACTGGCGGTCTCACCCGAATGGTGAGGCCTTGAGGGCAGCCGTCGGACGCCCGATTCGGGCGGATTCGTTCTTTCCTTCCGCGTCATCACCTTTTTCCACTTCACGTTTGGCAGCTCACCCTACCAAAGCGGCAGAGGGCTGCCGCACTTGGTTGCTCCAGAAAAACTTTCCGTGTCGATCGAAACCCGATCCTGGAGATTCCTGGCAAGACAACCGACTCCCCGCCCGGCACGTCGCGGTTCCATACCCCAGAGGCGGATCCCCCGACGGCAGCTCGACGAAACGCCGGCGCCCACCTCCTCGGGTTCCCCCCTTGACCCGCCCGACAAGCCGTGAGAAAAGCGGGCATGTCTGACTTTTCAAATCTCGTGGTGGTGGTGACCGGAGCGGGCCGGGGCATTGGCGAAGCCATCGCCAAGGCCTTTGCCGGAGAGGCCGCCAAGGTGGCCGTCATCAGCCGCACCGAGGCCAACGCCGAACGGACCGCCGCGGCTCTCAATGAGGCCCATCCCGACTGCGCCAAGGCTTTCGCGGTCGATGTGGCGGATTTTGAGGCCATGCAGGCGACTGGAAAAGCCGTGATCGAGGCTTTCGGGCAGATCGACATCCTCATCAACAACGCGGGAGTCACCCGGGACGGTCTCTGCATGCGGATGGGCGAATCGGATTGGGACACCGTTCTCGACACCAATCTCAAGGGCGCCTTCAACACCTTCCGCGCCTTCCAACGCCCTCTCCTCAAATCCAAAAACGCTCGCGTGATCAACATCGGCTCGGTGGTGGGCCTCATGGGAAATGCCGGCCAGGTCAACTACGCCGCGAGCAAGGCCGGCCTCATCGGCTTCACCAAATCCCTGGCCCGCGAGTTCGCCAGCCGCCAATTGACCGCCAATGTCATCGCGCCGGGCTTCATCACCACCGGCATGACCGGGGATCTCGGTGAGGACTTGCGCGAAGCCGTCCTGCAAAAGATTCCGCTCAACACCTTCGGAGCCCCGGAGGACATCGCCCGCGCCGCCCTCTATCTGGCGGGTCCGGGCGGCCGCTACATCACCGGGCAGGTGCTGGCGGTCGATGGTGGAATGGTTATGTGAGGGGACATGGACTATCACGCAAACATTCGCGAGACCGACTCCCTCGTCGGCGACGCTCTCCAGCTGATCGAAGAGTCGGCTGAGAAGGCCCTTGCTGCTCGAGGCCGTTTCCGGCTCTCTCTCTGCGGCGGCAGCACACCCCGGCCCATCTACGAAGCCCTCGCACGATCCACCGGACTGGACTGGAGCAAAGTCCAGCTCACCTTCGGAGACGAACGCTGCGTCCCTCCCGGTCACGAGCGAAGCAACTATCGCATGGTCGAAGAGGCCCTCCTGACGAAAGTGCCACTACCGGGAAACCAAATTCTCCGCATGGAAGGCGAACGCCCGCCCGATGAGGCGGCGGCGGGCTACGAAGCCGCACTCAAGAAGACCGCCGACCAATACGACGAGCCGATTTACCGGCACGACCTCATTTTGTTAGGCATGGGAGACGACGGCCACACCGCCTCGCTCTTTCCCGGCACCACGGCGTTGGAGGAAACGAAGCGCTGGGTGGTAGCCAATGAGGTCCCCAAGTTCGAGGAGTTCCGCCTTACCATGACCTACCCGCTGCTCAACGCGGCGCGTCACGTCTGCTTTCTGGTCAGCGGAGAAACCAAGCGTCCCGTCTACGAACGGATATTCTCGGGCAACGACCAGGCGCCCGCCGCCAAGGTCTTACCGGTGGCGGGAGAGCTGACCTGGATCATCGCCTGAGAGCCGCTCTCTCTGGTGATCACCGTCTCGCTGACGATCCGGGTGGCGGATACCGACCCGGCACCCCGTCCCGCGCCGTCACCCATTCACGCCGCACAGTGACGTCAATCCCCGCGAAAGCCTCCGCGTCAGGGATCGATTTCCCGGTCTCGTAAATCAGCGAAGGCCTTTCGCAAACGCTCCGTGATCTCCCCCGGACACTGCGGCAAATCGTTGCCATCCACTCGGCGAACGGGCTGCACCTCACGCAGCGTCGAGGTCAGGAAAGTCTCCGAGGCCTCCGCCAAAGCCCGCAAGGGAACGTTTCGCTGGCTCACCTCCAGGCCCTCCGCCTCACACAACTCCAGCACCAGGGCTCGCGTGATGCCCGGCAGGCATCCCGAGGTGATGGGAGGCGTGATCAGTTCACCCTCATACACCATGAAAATGTTGCTTCCCGTGCCCTCGCAAAGACTCCCCGCTGTGTTGGCAAAGATGGCCTCGGTGCCACCCTGCTTCTTGGCGTAAGCGAGCGCCACCACGTTTTCCCCGTAGGAAATGGTCTTGTGATTGGTCAGGGCGCCATGCTCATTCCGCCGAAACGGAACGGTCACCAGGTCCGCTTCCGACGCGTGACCCGGCAGGTCGGCGATCGCCACCACCACCGTCGCCGGCGCGTCGCCCTTCTCCGAACCGAGGGGCGCGGGGCCACCGGTCACGGTAATCCGCAATCGTCCCGAGACTCTCTCATTGCCCGCAATCACCGCCTCAATGGCTCCTCGAAGCACCTCCAAATCCGGCACATCGAGATCCATGACCTCTCCAGAGCGGCGCAGGCGTTCCCAGTGCCGAGTGAGGGCAAAAGGCTTTCCCCCGTAGACGATCAGAGTTTCGAAAACACCATCGCCCGTCAACAGCCCGTGGTCCGACGGAGCGATCCTCGCCTCCCCCATCGGTCCCAGCTTACCGTTGACCCAAACCAGCTCCTCCGCCGAGCTCCCGCCACCACCACTCATCTACTTCGCTTCCAGGGCCTCCACACTGACGATCAGAGTCACCTCGTCTCTCACGTTGGGAACGCCATAATTCATTCCAAAGTCCGTCCGCTTCACCGTGAACGTGGCCTCAGCACCCACGATCTTTTGATCGCCGCGCGGCGATTTTCCCTCGCCAAAAAACTCACACTTGGCCTCCGCGGGCCGAGTCACTCCCAACATCGTCAATTCGCCGGTCATGACGTAGTCATCGCCACCTACTTTGCGGATCCCCGTGGACTTGAAAACGATGTCCTCGAACTCTTTGGCATTGAAAAAATCCGGTCCACGCAGGTGATTGTCCCGCCGCTCATTGTTGGTGTCGACACTCGCCGCCTTCACCTTGATCTCCAACTGGCTCTTGGCCGGATCCGCCGGATCGTAATCCAAGGTGCCCTCCAGCTCATTGAACCGACCCCAGGCGTTGGCGGTCTGCATGTGCTTGACCTTGAACAGCACGGTGGAGAAGACGGATTCAATCGTGTATTTCTCTCCCGCAGAAACCGGCAGAGAAATGGCCAGCAAGGCGAGAAGGGCGAGAAGGGCGAGTTTGCGGATAGGTCTCATCATCAATGAAGTGTGAAGTGAACAGATTCGGCCACAGTTTGAACCGGGATCGAGTCCGTTCAAGAATTTCGCTTTCAACTTTCCTCGCCGGCGCCGGGCCTTCAAACTTGCCACACTCCGCCAATCTGGTTGGATGAGCCCATGAAAGCCGCCTACATACGAGAGACCGGTGCGCCTGATTGCATCCACTACGGCGATCTGGACACCCCGGAGCCCGGCCCGGGAGAGGTCCTCATCCGTGTGGAAGCCGCCTCGGTCAATCCCATCGACACCTACGTGCGATCTGGCACTGTGCACATGGACCTTCCTCTGCCCTACGTCGTCGGCAGCGATCTCGCCGGCACCGTGGAGGCCCTCGGGCCGGAAACCACCCGGTTTCGTCCGGGAGACCGCGTGTGGGGCTCGAATCAGGGCTTGTTAGGCCGCCAGGGGACCTCCTCGGAATGGGCCTGCGCCCACGAGAACTTCCTCTACCCCACTCCCGAGGGCGTTGAAGACGCCACCGCCGCGGCCATTTCGCTGGTCGGGATCACGGCTCACCTGGGCCTGGTGGATCGCGGTCGGCTCCAATCCGGTGAAAGCGTTTTTGTCAACGGCGGCAGCGGGGGCGTCGGTTCCACCGTCATTCAAATGGCCAAATGCCTCGGAGCTCGCCAGGTGATCACCACCGCGGGCAACGAGGAGAAGGCCGCCATTTGCCGCCAGTTAGGCGCCGACCATGTCATCCTCTACAAGGAAGAAGACGTCCTCGCCAAGGTGCAGGCACACGCGCCAGAGGGCGTCGATCTCTGGTGGGAAACCGTCCGAGAACCGCTCCTGGAACGGGCGGTGACCGGCCTCGCCCGGAACGGCTGCATTATCGTCATGGCCGGCCGGGACGCCCGATCCAAAGTCCCCATCGGCCCCTTCTACACCAAGGGCGCCTCCTTGTTAGGGTTCGTCATGTTCCTGGCAGATCCCGCCCTCCAACGCCAGGCCGCCGACGACATCAATCGCTGGCTCTCCTCGGGGGACCTGCAAGCGCGGATTGATCGCATTCTGCCACTCTCCGAGGCCGCCGAGGCGCACCGCCTGCAGGAGGAGAGCACCGTGGGCTGTCAGGGGACACTCAAGGGCAAGATCGTCCTCAAAACGTCGGTAGAGCCTTGATCGCAAAGCACCGCCTCGCCTCATTTCCCGGTTGACGTCGCCAGGGGTCATTTTCAGATTGAGCCATTCAAGCTCATCATCCGCTTCTTCCTCTCATGAACGTGTTCACTCTCATCTCTCGACGGAAATCGCTCGTTTCCGGAATGTACGTGGCCATGATCACGCTTTCACTCACCCAGTGCGACAAACCCTCTGCGCCCGTTTCGGAAGAAGGCAGGTCTGCGGAGGTCGCCAATGAAGTTTCGTCTCAGCCCGTTGAGCCCAACGCGCCTCCCCCCATCCTGGAGGAGATCATCCAGGGAGTCTGGCAAAGCAGCAAGCTCGACGGCCTGGACAACGCTCCGGAAAAGATTCAAATCGACTTCCGCGCCAACGGCGAGTTGACTCTGATCAGCTACAACCGCGGCCAATTGCAGTGGGAGGGCACCTACGAAGTCAAGGGCAACGAGCTGACCCTGACGATGGAGGGCCAGGAGGCCGATACCATTCAGACGACCTTTGACGGGAAAACATTGACGATCATCGACGTCGACAACGACGAAAAGGTCGAGTTTCAGAAGCTCTGAAGTGGACGCCCGGCCCGAGCCTCGCGGTTTGAGGCCGCTTCCCCGCACTCGGACGAACTCCGCCTTGCATCCGGTCTCGGAAAGGGAAAGCGTGCGGCCATGATCCCACTGATCGCCGCCGCCCTCACCGACCTCGGCCCCACGGATTGGGCCATCCTGGCTGCCGTCCTCATCGCCCTGGCGGTCGCCGCCTTTCTGCTCGGCCGCCGCCAGACGCCTCCTCGGGAAACGGTTCGCTCCGCCGCTCCCCCGCCCGCGCCCTCGACACCTAGCCCGGGAGCCGATGCCGAAGTGATCACCTTTCTAGCCCTCCTCCAGGAAAAAGGCCGTCTCATCGATTTTCTCATGGACGACGTGACCTCTTTTACCGATGCCCAGGTCGGCGCGGCCGCCCGCGTGGTCCACCAGGGCTGTCAGGCCGCCCTCCGTGAACACCTCCGCGTCGAGCCGATCGCTTCCGAGGCCGAAGGGGCCTCCATTTCTCTCCCGCAGGGCTACCATGCGGAAAACTATCGCTTGTTAGGCCACGTCAAAGGAGAGCCACCCTATCAGGGAACCTTGATCCACAAGGGCTGGAAGGTCGCCGATCTCAAGCTCCCCAAGACCCTGCGCCCGGACGACGAGAGTCTCCCCCATCTTGCGGCTGCCCAGGTGGAGCTTTCCTAGATCCACTCCCAGGTCTTCGTCCCCTCGTTCGAACCACGCAATCCTCATTCGATGCCCGCTTCCTCCGTCATCGGAATCGACCTCGGCACCAGCAATTGTGCCCTGGCCATGGGCGACCCTGACACGGGCAATCCCCGAGTGCTCGACATCCTCCAGGTCACGGAACCGCATCGACTGGAAAGCAAGGCCGGCCTCCCTTCCAGCATCTATTTGGCCGGCCCTAACGAGTTTCCAGAGAACGCCCTCCGTCTGCCCTGGCATGAGGAGACGCCCTCCTTCGCGGTGGGCGAGTTTGCCAGGAATCACGGCGCGCTGGTGACGGAAAGGCTGGTGAGCTCGGCAAAGTCCTGGCTCTCCAATCCCCACGTCGATCCCCGTTCGCCTTCGCTCCCCTTCGCCTCTACTGTGGTCCCCGACGATGAGAAAATCTCCGCGGTGGAAGCCTCTGGCCGTTATCTTGCCCACCTGCGTTTATCCCTGATCCAGGCCGAACAGGAAACCGGCCGGGACGGCTCCCTGGAAGGCGCTACCATTGTCATCACCGTGCCGGCTTCCTTCGAGGAGATGGCTCGCCAATTGACCCTCGAGGCCGCCGAGGCCGCCGAGGCCGCCGGATTCAAGGACGTCGTCCTGCTGGAAGAGCCGCAGGCCGCTTTCTACGCCTGGCTAAACCGCTGCGGGGACGCTTGGCGTGAACAGGTTTCCCCAGGAGACCTCGTCCTGGTCTGCGACGTGGGCGGCGGCACTTCCGATTTCAGCCTCATCGCCGTCACGGAATCCCAGGGAGACCTCGCTCTCGAGCGGATCAGCGTCGGTGAACACCTTTTGTTAGGCGGCGACAACATGGACCTCGCCCTCGCCTACATCGTTCAAGGTCAATTGGCGGAAGAGGGGCACGAGATCGACACTTGGCAGCTCTGGGCGGCCGTGCATGCCTGCCGCCAGGCCAAAATCCGTTTCTTCTCCCAACCGGAGCTCGACCATGTTCCCATCGCCATCCCCGCGCGTGGTTCGAGTCTGGTGGCCGGCTCACTCTCTTCCGTCCTCCGGCGGGAAACCGTGGAGGCCATGATCCTCGACGGTTTCTTCCCGCTTACCCGCGCGGACGAACTGCCCCATGAAGACGTCGCCGGACTTCAGGAGGTCGGCTTGCCTTACGCCGCGGACCCGGTGATCAGCAAGCATCTGGCGGCCTTTCTCACTCGCAGCCTCGAGAACCTGCGTTCGAGCGAAGCTCTCACCGGATTCGCGGAATCGCACGGATCATCGGGATTTCTCAGGCCCGACGCCGTCCTCTTCAACGGAGGCGTCTTCCACGCCCAGGCCATCCGCGGCCGCGTCCTCGACTTGTTAGCCTCCTGGAATGAGGAACAGCCCGTGCGCGTGCTAGAGGGTGACGAGCCCGACCTCGCGGTGGCCAAGGGCGCCGCCGTCTATGGCCAAATGCGGGCCAGCGGCCAGGGTGTCCGCATCCAGGCCGGCGTTCCGCGATCCTACTACGTGGGGCTCGAGAGTGCCATGCCGGCCATTCCGGGTTTCCGCCCTCCCATCAAGGCTCTCTGCGTCGTGCCGCAAGGCATGGAAGAAGGCACCGATCTGATCATTGACCGGCAGGAATTCGGCTTGGTGATCGGCAAGCCCGCCCAGTTTCGCTTCTTCAGCTCGGCCATCCGCGGGGGAGATCACGCCGGTGATCTCGTGCTCAACGCCGGGCAAAATCTCCATGAATGCGCCCAGCTGCAAGCCACATTGCCTGCCATGGAGGGCTTCCCTCCGGGAGAACGCATCCCCGTGAAGATCAATGCCGTCGTCACGGAGCTGGGCCACCTTCAACTCTGGATGCAGCACACCTCCTCGTCTGAACGCTGGAAATTCGAGCTGGAAGTCAGAGAGGACGCCTAACCGAAAAGCGATGAAGACGAGCCTCTTCAGCATCGGCATCGATCTCGGAACCACCAATTCCGCACTCGCCTACACCCGTCTCACCGACGATCACTCCCTTTCGGAAACGTTTCATCCTCGGCAGTGGGAGAGCCTGACGAGCGTCTCGGAAGCTAGCACCCTGCCCTCCTTCCTTTACCTCCCCACGGAATCCGAAGCCGAGCGCGTCCGCCTGGACCCCGGTGCCGACCGATGGATGGTCGGTCTGCTTGCCAGAAAACAGGCGGCGGAAACTCCCGGGCGAGTGGTGCACTCGGCCAAATCCTGGCTCTGTCACCACGCCGTGGACCGCTCGGCCGACTTCCTTCCCTGGGGATCCGACGTGCTCCCGGAAACCGACAAGATTTCGCCTCTCCGCGCCTCCGCCCTCATTCTCGCCACACTCAAGACCGCCTGGAATCAGCATTTTGCGGATCTTGGTCCGCAAGGGGCCTTCGACGCCCAACAGATCACCATCACCGTGCCGGCCTCGTTTGACGCCGCCGCGCAGAAACTCACCCTGGAGGCAGCCCGGCTGGCCGGTTATCCGGAGCAGGTCCAGTTGATCGAAGAACCCCAGGCAACCTTCTACCGTTGGATGGAGTTTCAGTCCGCGACCACCGGCGGTCTCAAGAGTGAACTCGATCTCGAGGCACGCGGTCAACAGGTGCTCGTGGTGGATATCGGAGGCGGCACGACCGATTTCAGTTTGTTTCAAGTCTCACAGGAAGCCGAACGCCCGAGAATCGAACGCACCGCCGTCAGCGACCACATACTGCTCGGGGGCGACAACGTCGATCTGGCCCTGGGACACATGGTGCAGGCGCGTCTCGAAGGTCAAGGCCACGAGATCGGGGGCAACCAGTGGCCCTTTCTCGTTGCTCGCTGCCGCGACCCGAAAGAACACGTGCTCAACACCGAGGGTCCCGAGGACGAAACCTTTACCGTCTCCGTACCCGGCCGGGGCGCCAGCCTGCTAGCGTCCACTTTCACAGAAAGGCTGAGCCGGCGCGATATCCTCGCCCTGTTGCTGGACGGCTTCTTTCCCCAGTGCCCGAGCGACGCGCAACCGGAGAGCTCGGACGTCGCTCTCAAGGAGTGGGGCTTGCCCTATGCTTCCGATAGTGCCGTCACCCGTTACCTGGCCGAGTTTCTCCGCGATCGTCCTCGCATTGACGCTGTTTTGTTCAATGGAGGCACTCTCTATCCCCGGGTCCTGCGCGACCGTCTGCGGGATTTGATCGCTTCCTGGCAAGATGGCGATTCGCCTGTCGTGCTCGAGAATGCCGAACCCGACCTCGCAGTGGCACGGGGAGCGGCCCACTACGGCTGGCTCACCACGCGCGAGCAGATCCAGATCGAGGCCGGAGCCGCCCGCTCGCTCTACCTGGAAGTGCAGCAACAGACCGGAAAGGCAGGGCAACGCTCCCTCGTCTTCGTCTGCATCCTCCCCCGGGGAACGGCGCTTGAAAAAGAGGTCACCGTCGAGCAGGAGGGCTTGCGATTGCGGGTCGACCAACCCGTTCGCTTTCAGACTCACTACGCCACCCGGCGCGGCCGTGACCGGGCGGGCGACGTGGTGACGCCCAAGCGGGGTGAGTTCCACTCATTGCCACCGCTGCAAACCGTCGCCCGACTCTCTCAGGACACCTCCCAAAAGCCCCCTGGCGGCCATGTGCCCGTGCGTCTGCGGACGAAGATGAACGCCCTGGGACTCTTGCAGGTTTCCTGCGAGAGCCTCTGGGAAGACCTCGACACCCGTTGGCCGCTGGATTTCAATCTGCGGGCAGTGACGGTCGGAACGGCCGATCGCCTCACGGAGAACGAGCGGGCCGGCGGGGAAACGACCGTCGCGGGGGATCCCGGAGTGGACTCCGAGCGCTTGAACGCCAGTCTCCAAATCCTCCAGCGGCAATTCAAAGCCGCTCCGGCCGATTCGTCCAAACCGGCCAAGCGTTCGCGGAACCAAGCGGCGAAGGCTTCCAAGGTTACGCCAGGGCGCCTGTTTCAGGCGCTCGAAGCGGCGCTTCAACTCGCCAAGCAAGATTGGAACTGGATGCTCGTTCGTTCCCTCTGGCCCGCGCTGGAAGCGAACGCTGCGGGCCGCGGTCGATCCATCGAGCATGAAGAGACCTGGCTCAGCCTGGCGGGCTATTTGCTACGCCCGGGCTACGGAGCTCATCTCGACGACGCGCGCGTCGATTCACTCTGGCAGATTCTTCAAAAAGAAGGTCTGGCTCATCCCAACAAACGCGTCAAACTGCAGGAATACATTCTCTGGCGGCGACTCTCGGGTGGCCTGAGCCGCGAAAGGCAGGAACGCCTTCTCAGGCGCGAGTGGGATCTCCTCGCTTCCGCCAAGAACCCTCCCGCCGAACTGATTCGAATGGCCGGCGCGTTCGAAAGGCTCTCTCAGGAACGCAAACGAATCTTGATTGAACTGTTCTTGCCGCGCTCGGTCGACCTGCTCGATGCCGGGAAGAGCGCGGACTCCCACCTCGTCGCCCTTTCGCTGCTCCTCAACCGGGCACCTCTCTACGCCGGACCGGAAGCGGTCGTGCCCCCGGAATTGGCGGAACATGCTTACGAAAAACTCCAGATCTTCGATTGGACAGAGCCCCGGCACCAACAAATGGTTCCGCTCTTCCTTCGAGCCGCCCGCGTCGTCGACAACCCCTACCTCGACCTGCCCAAACCGATCCGGAAGAAGATCGCCCATCAGTTGGAAAAGGCCGGTCTGCCCGCCTCCAAAACCGTTCCCATTCGCGACTATGCCCCGCTCGAAAAGGGCGATCGCGCCGGACTCCTCGGGGAATCTCTTCCCTCGGGAATCCTGCTGGATTAGAGCCAATGCCTTTAGGGAAAGATCCAAAATATTTTAGATAAATGTTGCATTTTACCATAATAGTTATAATTGGGGTGGATGCCTCACTCCCATCCCAATCAAGTTAGCGGTTTCCTTGGTCAGTTCGAACATCTTTTCGGATTCGTTCGCGATCGCTTCGAACGCTTGCAGAACCCAGGCCGCGGCCCCAACCCCAAGCTGCCGGCCTGGGATCTTCTCGCCTCCCTGGTCTATCACGTGATCAGTGATGCTGGCCATTTCTCGGCCCATGTGTTCCAGTTGTTCGAGGTGGTGATCAAGGATAGTTCGCTCTCGGAACGGCGCCAGAGGATGGGGCTTGAGCCATTCGCTTGGCTCATGAAGCAGGTGTTAAAGCCCCTCGCCGATGGACGCGTACACAAGGGATGTTTCTACAAGGGGCTGCGCCTGTGCGGGATCGATGGCTCGAAATGGAGCGTCACGAACACGCCGCAGGTTCTGGCTGCCATGAGCAAGGCGGCCTCCAGGAGAATGACCGCCGCCTTTGCGAAAATAGAGATGTGCGCGCTCGTGGAACTTGGCATCCACAACCCGTAGGCGGCGACGGTCGGCCTGAAAGGAGAAGGCGAATGGACCCTGGCCAAAGAACTTCTCGGGAGTCTGCCGAAGAGGAGTCTGCTGATTGTCGACCGGCTTTACGGTTGCGGGAAGTATCTCGACGAACTCGTGAAATCATGTCGGGCGGCACATAGTGAATTGTTGGTGAAGGCACGCGGCAGCAACAAGAGCCATAAGACTGAAAGGCTCTCCGATGGAAGCGCGCTGGTCAGCATCAGGGTGCCCAGAAAGAAGGCTGATGGGCCGCGGGAGAATCAAGGGGAGATCCGTATCCGTGAGATTCGTATCCGTGAGATTCGAGGCCGGATCAGGAAGCCGGGGGCACGACAGTGGAGCGAGGTGAGGCTATGGACGACGCTTATTGATGAGCAGGAGTATCCGGCGCAGGAATTGCTGGAGCTCTATGCCCTGCGCTGGGAACACGAGATATTCTACAAGGAACTCAAGCTCCACATGCGCGGGAGTGACGTTCTTCATAGCCATACGCCAGAAACAGCGGCCCAGGAGGTGGCGGCATTGCTCATGGCCTGCTCGATCATCGCGCAGGAGCGATGCGAAGCCGCGAAAAGCGGCAACATCCAGCCGTTGAGCATCAGTTTCCTGAAGACGCTCGACAAAATGAATTCACTATGGGCAGTGTTCGAAGTGTCCGAGGGACTGCTGACCGAAGAGACAAAACAGGAGATGGTAGCGCGAGTCAGAGAATTGATCGTTCGGGAGGCAATACCGAAAAGACGACAAAGGAGTTGCCCGCGCAAAATCCGCCAACCGGTGACGAGTTGGCCTAGGCTAACAGAAAACGACTCTCGTGAGGGCGAGTTCCTGCTGGAGATTGTTAGCTTTCCCTAAAGGCATTGCCACTAGCCACTAGGGTGGGGAATTATAGTTGTCACCAGATGGGGAGTTTTAATTGTCGTTGACCAATCATCCGCTCTGAACTCTTTCCCGCTCTTCGTGAATTTTCGCTTGTCGGAATTGGGGCCGCCTCTCATGACGGAGAGATTGTCGATGAAAAAACCAGCCGTGGCCCCTCGACCGGAACCCTGTAAATCCGGCGTGATGACAGCCATGGCCTCGCCGCCTTCGGTGCAGCAGCGCAGATACTCTTCTCGGGTGTTCTTGAGGGAAAAGGAAAAACTCTCGCCGTGCTGCATGTCGACGGCATTGACCAGATGCCAGTAGACCTCGAGTCGCCGTTGTTCGCTGAGGATGGCGCCGTTGGGTTCCAGGATGGCGAGAAAGTCGATATCCCCGGTGACGACGCGAAAGTCGTGGCCGCGACCGTTGGACATCTCGATTTGCCATGCATGGTGTTGGCGCCCGGAGACAGGATCGACGGAATCGATCGGGCGCTGAAGGATCGTGCGCTCTTGTTTGACGCCGACCACGCGTCCTTTGCCCTCCGTGAATTGCGCATCCGGGTCGAATTCGGTATCGATTCTGGAGGTGGTGGGCTTGTTGCCCACGAGATCGAGCGAAGGTGTGAGTTTGTCCCACTCCTCCACTCGAACCTTCAGCCGCTGACGAACTTCGTCGGCGAGCGCCGCATCGGATCTCAGCTCGGGGAACTTGGCCTTCATCCCGTCCATGTAGAGGTCGAGTTCAATCTCCAGTTCTTGGCGGAGTTGATTGATCCTCGCCTTGTCCTTGACCTTGTCGAGTCCTGCGCCGGTCTTTCCGTTCATGGCGAGCGAGGGCTCCACGATCTCCACGATTCCGTGGGCTTCCTGGCGATAGCCGAGGTAGTCGATATTCGATACGATTGACCGTTTTGTATTTCAATGCTTGCGGCTTGGGCCAGGCATTGTCGGCCTTGAGCAATCCGTCAGAAATGGGGTTTCTTGCTCGAAAGGTGATGACGCAGTTCGTTTCCCTGGCGATCCGTTGGAGTTCAATGACCTGCGCGCGGTTGATCCCGTATCCCTTGGCCAACAAGTCAAAATCCAATTCGTCGCCCGCTGCCAGGACGGTGGGGATGTCCACGCCGTCCCGCTCGGCTCTGGCCACTCTGGAAGTGAACGATTCTTGTTGTTGCTTCGCTTGGCGCGCCACGGTCCGGCCGATGTTGTCATCCGTTTGCCGGATGGCGGACTGGGCGATCTTCTGCCAGGCGCGGGCGGCGATCAGGGGTTCGAGGGCCAGATCGGGGTTTTCCGCGAGGAACTTGGCAGTCTGAAATTTGAGTTCCTCGTAGTCGCCCTCGTGAATGTTTCGCACGAAGTGATCGAGTGAGTTGATCATCGAGTCGCGCACGGCGGGCAGGGTATCGATCACCACGCCGCCCTGTTCCTTGGCAATGATTCCCAGTTCTTTGAGCGTTTCCAGCTCGACAAAGATCTCCTGGTTCAAGGCTGCGAGGGCGGCATCGTCGCCACGCACGGCCTCCCACCATGTCCTCATCAACCACAGCTTGTGCCCCGTCCGGTTGAGGGTGTAATTGTAGAGGTCGGCGAGGCCGCCTGCGCCAAACTACAACAGTCCGACAGTACCCTCGTAAAGGTTTTCCGAACCGACTACCGCGCCGCAAAACCAGGCAGAGAAATCGCCGCACTCGAGAAAGGGATTCTCCGGGGGGGGGCGGGTTTTCCTTGAAGGTGACCTGGAAAGTTTCGTCCCAATCGTTTTCTTCATCGACCTTCGCCTGACCATCGGCATTGGTGAGGGAGCCGTCCTCTTCGTCTTTGACCCAGACGCGGACACCATAGGTGACTCTGCCCGTCGTGGGTACGTCGACTCTCTGCGAGCGAAAGAGTCCCGAGAAAGAAAGCCGCCTCTTCAGCAGAATCTGTGGGTGCCCAGGCGGCGCGATTCACCTAGAATCCTGACCAGCAACAAGTTATATCCAATCTTAATGGGCATCAAAGTTGTGGCAACAAGCCAGCTGCCCATCCAAACCTCGGATTTGCGAGGACAACGCTTGCGCCGGGGCTGCCCCTGGTAGGGCTCAGCCCATGAAACAAGTAGTTTCAGCAGTTCTGGGGTCCAGGGGCAGCGGGACCCGGCGTCCAGCGTTCCCGAAGCAAATCCGGAATTTCACCCACAGATTCTGCTGAAAACCCGAAAAAGGAAATAGCAATACATAACGATCGAAGGGAAAGCATGCTTCGGTGCGCGCACGGTCTGTTAAGGGGCGCTTTCCTCGCACAAGAACTTCATTTAAGGCCATGCTTGCATACCAGCTTGCCTTATCTTTGCTATGCCGCAACTGCGCAAAATAACCTCTATTTAAGTCTAAAGCTTCCTCCACTGGCGGGAACGCGCCTATAATTTCCAGTTTCGGAAATGCACACCGCCTCATCTATTCCGCACATCTTGTGTAAAATACAACTTGGTATCCTATGTCTGCTAATCCCGTGGCGGCATACATCGCAGCTACCTGATCGCCAATTCCTGGGGCGGAGGAATATACTGCCAAGCACCGCCCGCCTTTTTCTTTTGTGCAAACATGTAGTGATTCGGATAAAGCGGTATATCGGTGATCGAGCGGCATCATGCGCACTTGCGTCTCCGTGTTCTTGCTGTGCTCTCGCAATACCCCCGACCAAACCGGTTTGTTGGCGTGCCGCTCCAAGGTGAGCTGCGTTCCGGTCTCATCGCCTAAATCTAGGCAAACCCGCTCCGCCATTTGGCGCACGCGCCACAAGGAAAACTTTTGCTGATAAAGTAAGTCAGTATAACCCGATCCACGAAAACGACACTCCGTATAATTCTCTGCTAGTGCCTGAGGCCAATCCGTTCTCCCATGAATGAAATGCTGCTCACCCATACGAGATGGGCGCTTTTTGGGTGTGTTTTTCGGAGAAACACATGAAGCCTCTTAATTGATGCATGTATCCAATCTCACCGGGGAATCGGTTGGTGTAACCATCATCCAGTTAAATGCGCCTAACCCTTCTACTGCCCATTGAAGACCTAATAACTCGCGAATAGAACCATCAACCAAAGCAGTATTTACTCTAGTATCTTTCGAATAAATTCTTCCATCCCATCTCGCGCGAAGATCTTCTAATAGTTCTCGACACTCTCCTTCAAACAGAAATCCCGGAACTCTGGGATTATCAAAATGGTATTGCCATTTGAAAAAATTACGATGCTGAAATAGGCGAATACCATCTAAGTCATGCTGACACATAACGCCACCATTAGATGGTCCCCCTTTAACAGTTAGCACCTGTACCGGCCGTCCAGGCATGGCGAAACGCTGCCCCATCTTATGCCAAGCGAGGCGAAAAGTGTTCTTATCACCCCACAAGAATTTATAGAATGTCTCAGGCTCCTCGTTGAGACGCATCGCAAAAGACAGAGCTGCCTTTGATTTGTTTTTATCGATCAGTAATTCTCGTGAGTGGGAAGTTCTCAGACCGGTTTCTCTTTGCCTGGCGTGTCTGTCTGACTGCGTAATAGAGCGATCTTCGCCTTGGATAGTTCAATGCTCAGATCGATCAGTTCGGTGGTCAGTTTCTTGAATTTCTTGTACTCCTCTGTTTCTTTTCGTAGTCCCTTCACGTGGTCTGGCCAGACGTGTTCAGTCCGGCTCCTCATCTTATGCGTGTAGCTCAGTTGGTAATACACGCCGCGCTGGCGTTGTCGATCTCGGTATTGCTTGCTGATGCTCCCAGGCCGCATTGGCCCGATTGCAGCTAACTTTGCCGCAAGTTTCTGGACTCTTTTTTCAGTGATCTGATCTTTTTCATGGTCATTAGCTTATATATGCGAATGTCTAGGAAAATCAAATCATTTGTTATGGATCTCTGGATTTCTTGGTGGAATATCGTCTGTTTTCTGCGACCCGCTTTCTCGAGAGCCCGCACCTTTCTCTGGTTTCTGCTCGTCTTGGCCGCTTTCTCCGTGCGCAATGATCTCCTCGGGGTTTCCAGTTTCGTCCGCGCTCTCGGTTTGTCAGAACACTTCTATGAGCACTTACTCCATTTCTTCCACAGCAATGCCGTGAAGACGGACCGGCTTGCAGAACTTTGGTTCGCCATCGTGATCAAGCACTTCCCTGTCTACAAGATCGGTTGTCGCCCCGTCCTGGTTCTCGACGGCATCAAGAAGTCCAAGGAGGGCCGCAAGATGCCTGCGGTGAAGTATCTGCATCAACAGTCCGAGTCCAATTCCAAGCCTCACTTCATCATGAGCCATTCCTTTCAGGCCTTCGGCGTGCTCTGTCAGGTTGGCGGATACTTCTTCTGCGTTCCGGTCTGTGCACGCATTCACGAAGGTATCGTCACTTCAAACCGCGACAGGAGAACCTTGATCGACAAGGCCAACGAGATGCTCGCATCCGTCTGTAGAGGTCAGGAGTTCGTCTTGCTGGCCGACGCCTACTACGCCAACGGAAAGGTGATCCGGAGCACCAAGGGGCGTTCCGGTGTGCTGGTCACGAGGGTTCGACGCACGACAACCGGCTTTCGGCCTGCGGCAGTGCCACGCAAACGCAAACGCGGACGACCGAAAAAGTATGGCGCTGCGGTGAAGCTCCAGAATGTCTTTGGAACGGGCGGCTTCAGTTCCGTTCCCAGTCCCGTATATGGGGAGAGAAACATCTCTGTCCGGTTCAAGTCGGTGGATCTGTTGTGGAAGCCCGCCGGGGCGATGGTCCGCTTCATTCTCGTCGATCATCCCACGAGAGGGCGGATCATCCTCTTGTCTACCGACCTCACCATGGAAGCTCAGGAGATCATCTTGCTCTACAGTTTGCGTTTCAAGATCGAAGTCGCTTTCAAGCAAGCGGTGCATTCGGTCGGCTCATTCGGATACCATTTCTGGATGGCCGCTATGCGACCGCTCAAGCGTCGCAATGGTAACCAATACCTCCACCGGACTACCGAGAAATATCGCAGACAGGTGCAGAGAAAGATGCACGCATATCATGTGTTTGTGCAGACCGGCATGATCGCTCAGGGCATGTTACAGTACCTTGCCATGACATGTGACGGTCTGGTCTGGAAACACTTTGGAACCTGGATCCGAACCATCCGCCCAGACGTGCTGCCTTCGGAAATGATTGTCTCAGCCGCCTTGAAAAACACGCTGCCTGGATTTTTGCACCACGGCGGAAAAGGTTCAGCGTTCCGAAAATTCATCCTTGATAAAATAGACTTCACTCGCTCCGAAGGTTCACGCTTCGCCGCATGATGATCCAGTTACAGAACTTCTCACTCGCGAGAGTAATTGACCACTTTCGAATTCCTGCCCGTAAACGTAAGGAATACGTAGAAAATCCCATATCCGCGTATCCTCGGAAGCCATGTGCAAATCTGGCCAAAATATTGCGCCTGATTTGAGATATGGGACGTAATCGAATAAATAAGTGGGGTCTCTTACAGGATAGTTATCAGCATCTATAGAAAGCACTTCAGAGAAAGAACTATGAAGTATCGAGAAGGGCTTAAACGGCCAACCCGATAGCAGTCGCGGATCAAATGGTGAGGGAAATTGTAGAGCATCGATACACTCGACGTCAAAGCTCTTAATTAGCCGACGCATGGAATCGTCTAACTCCCGATTGCCAACATGCCACAATTCGATGGGAAGCCGGCATCCGTGGTATCGCAAGAGGCCCGCGAGAATATAGGCCCCTGTGAAATACTTCACGCCGCCACCACATACACTCGTGAGTGGGAAGTTCTCAGACCGGTTTCTCTTTGCCTGGCGTGTCTGTCTGACTGCGTAATAGAGCGATCTTCGCCTTGGATAGTTCAATGCTCAGATCGATCAGTTCGGTGGTCAGTTTCTTGAATTTCTTGTACTCCTCTGTTTTTTTTCGTAGTCCCTTCACGTGGTCTGGCCAGACGTGTTCAGTCCGGCTCCTCATCTCATGCGTGTAGCTCAGTTGGTAATACACGCCGCGCTGGCGTTGTCGATCTCGGTATTGCTTGCTGATGCTCCCAGGCCGCATTGGCCCGATTGCAGCTATCTTTGCCGCAAGTTTCTGGACTCTTTTTTCAGTGATCTGATCTTTTTCATGGTCATTAGCTTATATATGCGAATGTCTAGGAAAATCAAATCATTTGTTATGGATCTCTGGATTTCTTGGTGGAATATCGTCTGTCTTCTGCGACCCGCTTTCTCGAGAGCCCGCACCTTTCTCTGGTTTCTGCTCGTCTTGGCCGCTTTCTCCGTGCGCAATGACCTCCTCGGGGTTTCCAGTTTCGTCCGCGCTCTCGGTTTGTCAGAACACTTCTATGAGCACTTACTCCATTTCTTCCACAGCAATGCCGTGAAGACGGACCGGCTTGCAGAACTTTGGTTCGCCATCGTGATCAAGCACTTCCCTGTCTACAAGATCGGTTGTCGCCCCGTCCTGGTTCTCGACGGCATCAAGAAGTCCAAGGAGGGCCGCAAGATGCCTGCGGTGAAGTATCTGCATCAACAGTCCGAGTCCAATTCCAAGCCTCACTTCATCATGAGCCATTCCTTTCAGGCCTTCGGCGTGCTCTGTCAGGTTGGCGGATACTTCTTCTGCGTTCCGGTCTGTGCACGCATTCACGAAGGTATCGTCACTTCAAGCCGCGACAGGAGAACCTTGATCGACAAGGCCAACGAGATGCTCGCATCCGTCTGTAGAGGTCAGGAGTTCGTCTTGCTGGCCGACGCCTACTACGCCAACGGAAAGGTGATCCGGAGCACCAAGGGGCGTTCCGGTGTGCTGGTCACGAGGGTTCGACGCACGACAACCGGCTTTCGGCCTGCGGCAGTGCCACGCAAACGCAAACGCGGACGACCGAAAAAGTATGGCGCTGCGGTGAAGCTCCAGAATGTCTTTGGAACGGGCGGCTTCAGTTCCGTTCCCAGTCCCGTATATGGGGAGAGAAACATCTCTGTCCGGTTCAAGTCGGTGGATCTGTTGTGGAAGCCCGCCGGGGCGATGGTCCGCTTCATTCTCGTCGATCATCCCACGAGAGGGCGGATCATCCTCTTGTCTACCGACCTCACCATGGAAGCTCAGGAGATCATCTTGCTCTACAGTTTGCGTTTCAAGATCGAAGTCGCTTTCAAGCAAGCGGTGCATTCGGTCGGCTCATTCGGATACCATTTCTGGATGGCCGCTATGCGACCGCTCAAGCGTCGCAATGGTAACCAATACCTCCACCGGACTACCGAGAAATATCGCAGACAGGTGCAGAGAAAGATGCACGCATATCATGTGTTTGTGCAGACCGGCATGATCGCTCAGGGCATGTTACAGTACCTTGCCATGACATGTGACGGTCTGGTCTGGAAGCACTTTGGAACCTGGATCCGAACCATCCGCCCAGACGTGCTGCCTTCGGAAATGATTGTCTCAGCCGCCTTGAAAAACACGCTGCCTGGATTTTTGCACCACGGCGGAAAAGGTTCAGCGTTCCGAAAATTCATCCTTGATAAAATAGACTTCACTCGCTCCGAAGGTTCACGCTTCGCCGCATGATGATCCAGTTACAGAACTTCTCACTCACGAGCACATACAGTGATGCCCTTCATAAAAGGTTTATAACCCTACTGACGCTGCAGCCAGTTATAGGCCACGACCTCCCCAAATTGCAATAGCTGGGAGTTAAACGCATGAGTTATATCTGCGTTGGTTAATTTCGATAAAAGGTTCTTCTTATCAGAGTTCAAAGCCTTCAAAGTTGAACGCTCTTGTTGGAGTTCACTTTTGGCTTCCTGAAAAGAAGTAGTTTCGCCGAAGTATTGATTATAGCCCTGGTCATCGAAGGCATCCAAGAACATGGCTTCTTGAGAAAGCTGGCCTAAGCGCAACAAAATGGAGCGACCATCCACAAGCTGTTGTCCAGCAACAACTCCCAGTGCAGCTATAAACTGACGACGATCATTGTCTGAAGCCTCACCAAGGGCAGTGTGAAGCAACCGTCGGATATCTGTGGAGTATTTGGCTATTTGAGACGAAAATTTTGTGCAAGCAATGAAGGAAGCGGCCTCAGTACTCGTGAGTGGGAAGTTCTCAGACCGGTTTCTCTTTGCCTGGCGTGTCTGTCTGACTGCGTAATAGAGCGATCTTCGCCTTGGATAGTTCAATGCTCAGATCGATCAGTTCGGTGGTCAGTTTCTTGAATTTCTTGTACTCCTCTGTTTCTTTTCGTAGTCCCTTCACGTGATCTGGCCAGACGTGTTCAGTCCGGCTCCTCATCTCATGCGTGTAGCTCAGTTGGTAATACACGCCGCGCTGGCGTTGTCGATCTCGGTATTGCTTGCTGATGCTCCCAGGCCGCATTGGCCCGATTGCAGCTAACTTTGCCGCAAGTTTCTGGACTCTTTTTTCAGTGATCTGATCTTTTTTATGGTCATTACCTTATATATGCGAATGTCTAGGAAAATCAAATCATTTGTTATGGGTCTCTGGATTTCTTGGTGGAATATCGTCTGTCTTCTGCGACCCGCTTTCTCGAGAGCCCGCACCTTTCTCTGGTTTCTGCTCGTCTTGGCCGCTTTCTCCGTGCGCAATGACCTCCTCGGGGTTTCCAGTTTCGTCCGCGCTCTCGGTTTGTCAGAACACTTCTATGAGCACTTAGGAATGGCGCAAAAATAAAATGAACAATTTAAGGTTTCTCAACCTTATTTCTATGCTACTGTCAGTGCCATGCCTGACAGTTCCGTTGTCGAAAGCATTCGCCGGAAGTTCGATTCCCTGAGCCACCTCATGGACGAGCGGGCCCGGAGGTGTTGGGCGGCGGCGGCGGCCATGGAATTGGGTTGGGGCGGCGTATCCGCAGTTTCTCTTGCGACATCGATGTCGCGGACGACGATCACTGAGGGCATCAAGCAGTTACGGCGCGGCGACTACACGGCACCCCAAGCCGACGGACGCATCCGTCGGCTTGGGGGCGGGCGCAAGCCGGTGACCGAGACCGATCCGGAACTGCTTGGGGCTCTTGAGCGGCTAGTTGATCCTCTCAGTAGAGGCGACCCTCAATCCCCATTGCGCTGGACATTGAAGAGCACTCAGAGGCTTGCCAGGGAACTCACATCTCAGAACCACCCGGTCGGTGCGCGTACTGTTGCCGCGTTGCTGCGCAAGGCCGGCTATAGTCTGCTGGCAAATCGCAAGACCCGCGAAGGGAGAAATGACCGGAAGTTGTGGATGAGGGCGGTCGGAACACCATTCGAAGTTCGATCATGGGTTAGGCAGCGGTTTGCTGCTCGATGCCGTCCACGAAGATGATTCCTTGCACGACTTTGTCAAGTTGACGATATCCGTTCAGTCGACGCCAGCCTTTCTCGGCTTCCAGGCCGAGCTTGTAGACCATTGAAAGGGTTGCTTTCCTCGATCCGCACCCTTTGGTTTGTCGAGTCCGATGGCGGACCGTGGCAAACGTCGACTCAATCGGGTTTGTCGTCCGGATGTGTCTCCAGTGCTCAGCTGGAAAATCGTAGAACGTTAGTAGAGTTTCCTTGTCTTTCTTCAGGCAGGCGCACGCTTTCGGATACTTGGCTTCGTAGAGCGTGAAGAACTCGTCATAGGCCTCCAAGGCGGCCTTCTTTGTTTCCGCCATGTAGATTTCATGGATGCGTTCCTTGGCAAGGGGCTGCGCTTTCTTCGGCAGCTTGTCGAGGATGTTGGCTGTCTTGTGCACCCAACATCGTTGCTGTTTGCTTGTCGGATATTCCTCTTCCAAGGCGCTCCAGAACCCGAGAGCTCCATCGGCGATACTCAGTTTCGGAGGGATTTTCAATCCTCGTTTCTTGAGGTCTCTGAGCACATTTTTCCAGGACAGTTTGCTCTCTCGTTCTCCATCGCTGATGGTTACCAATTCCTTGGTTCCATCGGGTAAGGAGCCGACGATTACGAGAACACATGGGCGGTCGTCATTGAGCCTGACATGGAAGTAGATCCCGTCGGCCCAGAGATAGACGTATTCCTTGTCGCTGAGGTCACGCTCGCTCCATTGCTCGCGTTCTTTCTCCCATTGCTCTTCCTCGTCGAACGATGTTGGCTGCAGAAAGACCCGATGCGTTCTCACCGAGGATCGGCTCTAAGGCTCGACTCATCTCGGAGGTTGAGATTCCTCGCAGGTAGAGTGCCGGGATGAGGTTGTCCAGTGAAGCGACTCGGCGTAGGTACGGCGGAAGGATGGCGCTGGTGAACCGCTGGCCTGATCGGCGATCATTGATCCTGGGCTGCCGAACAGAAACGTTTCCTATTCCAGTCTGAAGTTGTCGCTGAGGAAGATGGCCGTTGCGAACGACTTGGCGATGACCCTGGTCATCACGCTGATGTTGATGGGCTTGAATGTAGTCGGAGACTTCGTTGTCGATGGCGGCCTGAAGAAGCACTTGGGCTCCTTGTCGCAGGGTGGCCTCAAGGGCGTTCTGGCAGACGGTGCTTGCTCCTTCCTGGCCGAGGATAGATGCGGATTCGGTGGGGTGGTTGGTGGTTTTCATTGGAGTTCAGTTGTTTTGGTAAATGGTTGAACTCTTCATGATGCCCCGACCGCCCTCATCCACAACTTCCGGTCATTTCTCAAAAAGTATGGCGCTGCGGTGAAGCTCCAGAATGTCTTTGGAACGGGCGGCTTCAGTTCCGTTCCCAGTCCCGTATATGGGGAGAGAAACATCTCTGTCCGGTTCAAGTCGGTGGATCTGTTGTGGAAGCCCGCCGGGGCGATGGTCCGCTTCATTCTCGTCGATCATCCCACGAGAGGGCGGATCATCCTCTTGTCTACCGACCTCACCATGGAAGCTCAGGAGATCATCTTGCTCTACAGTTTGCGTTTCAAGATCGAAGTCGCTTTCGAGCAAGCGGTGCATTCGGTCGGCTCATTCGGATACCATTTCTGGATGGCCGCTATGCGACCGCTCAAGCGTCGCAATGGTAACCAATACCTCCACCGGACTACCGAGAAGTATCGCAGACAGGTGCAGAGAAAGATGCACGCATATCATGTGTTTGTGCAGACCGGCATGATCGCTCAGGGCATGTTACAGTACCTTGCCATGACATGTGACGGTCTGGTCTGGAAACACTTTGGAACCTGGATCCGAACCATCCGCCCAGACGTGCTGCCTTCGGAAATGATTGTCTCAGCCGCCTTGAAAAACACGCTGCCTGGATTTTTGCACCACGGCGGAAAAGGTTCAGCGTTCCGAAAATTCATCCTTGATAAAATAGACTTCACTCGCTCCGAAGGTTCACGCTTCGCCGCATGATGATCCAGTTACAGAACTTCTCACTCACGAGCACAGACCATCTCAAGGCATATATTGAAAGCGTCTTCTCCACGGAGGCCTCGATGTCCGTGGTCAGGAACACCACCCACGCTTTCTCTGGACAGGCTCCAGAACTGGGATTCACCGGGGCGCTGAAGATGAGTGTCACCTCCTGCCATTTTGGGGCTCGCTTGGCCTCTGTCTCCAAGTTGATCCAGACCTTGACGTGATAAGTCCGGTAGCGCGCCTTGGAGATCGATGCCTCGAGCTGACGCTTGTATTCGTTGAAGAGTTGAGGCGCGGTATAGCTCTTTGCTTTCCGGTTGGTTTTTGGATTCGCCAACCAGTAATTCATGTTGCCCCGCTTCATCTGGAAAATGGCGACGAGGCCGAGATCCAGGGAGGCTCGAATGTTCTCTTTGCAACCGAACCAAGCGTCGCCCAGCACGTAGGCCGCTCGAAATCCCACATCCAGCGCCGACTTGAGCATCCTTCGAAACATCGTGTGCTTCGATTCATTTTTTGCCCTCTCCATGTCTCTCGCGGCGGCACATCTCTTATCTCGGAATTCGTTCTCAGGCGTTTTTCCTACCGCTTCCTTTTCGCCCATGAAAATCTGCCGATCAACCGGAAGGAATCCCTTTTCACCGGCGATGCCGAGCTCCACCACTTGGTGACCTGTGACATAGCGGTTCTCCGTGTGGTCCCAGTGCAAAGAGGAGCCCTCGACCTTCTTGCCCCGTCGCACCTTGATTGTGTCGTCGATGACGAACGCTCGCTGATCGTCTGGACCCACGGAGTTGGCGTTGAAAATGCTCTTGCAAAGCTCGATGGCCATCGTCCGCCAATTGACGTCCTCACGGCGCATGACACGATAAAGAATGTTCGCCCTGTATTTGCAGTCATCTACGCGGCCCTTCAAGAACTGGCCAAGCTCCGAACAGAAAGCATGAATACTGGAATTCTCGAGTTTGAGGATGGGCCATACCAGCAGGGCGGCGAGGATGGCCCCTGGGCATTCGCCATCGATGCGGCGTGCCTTACCGAAGACGGCCCGAAAAAGGTTGACCATCCCATGAGCGCGAATACCATTTCCGAGTTCGGTATCAGCAGAGACTCTGGGGTCGCTCAGGGCCTGAGAGATCGGTTGATAGCTCCGAGAAGCGTTTTTTCGGCTGGATTTGCCGCCTGTCTTTTTGTGTTTTTTTTTTCACACAAGGCCTTAAGGGTAGGCGGCGTATAACGCAACATAAACTAACACTTTGGGCAAGAAAACTGAGCTGATTTATCGGTCAGATGTGAGTTCCAGAGTTCCTCGGCCGACGCTACGGCAACGCTGTCCGCACTCTGCAGTCGATCATCTGGCTCGGCTTTCTGGTGAGCATGCTGGCGGTGATGCTGTGGAGTTCCGCCGTTTTTCTCAACGGCATTCTCGGTCTCGGAACCGGTTCCGGCATCTGGCTCACCGTCTTTCTGGTGGGTTTCTACACCGTCATGGGCGGTTTGACCGCCGTGGTCCTCACCGACGTCATCCAGATGGTCATCATGTTCGTCGGAAACGCGGGCCTCCTTTTTCTCACCCTTTGGAAAATCGGCGGCGTGGGCGCCGTCGTCGAACAGGTCAAGGCCCGCGGGCCGGAGTTCCAGGAACACTTCGAACTCCTTCTCCCGAACGCCACCGAGTCTCCCTATCCCTGGACCGGGATTCTCTTCGGGCTCGGCATCGTTCTCTCCACTGCCTATTTCTCGAGCAATCAGGCGGTCATCCAGCGCGTTCTCGGCGCCCACTCGGAATGGCACGCCAAGGCCTCACTCCTCTTTGCCGCCTTCCTCAAACTCCTGGTTCCCGTTCTCATCATTCTCCCCCGGTCTCGCAGCCCTGGCACTGTATCCAAACCTGGAAGATCCCGACAGCGCCGTTCCGACTCTGGTCGCCGACGTGCTCCCTCCCGGCGTGCTCGGCCTCGTCTTCGCCGCCTTTTTCGCGGCGCTCATGTCCAGCGTCGATTTCTACCTCAACCCCAGCGTTTCATCAAATGGCCAGTCAGGCCATCATGTAGTAGGCGATTTCTTCTTCGACGGCCTGATTGTCTCCAAGTGTCAATGTGAGTCGACCTTGAGGGCGAGTCAGACGTCCGGCTCGCTGGATGATTTTGCGGCGAATCGTGCCGAGTCCTTCAAAGATCCACTCCGCAGCCCTTTGGGGGGACGATTTGCGTGACCGCTCCGCAAATCGCATCTGCATTTCGCGTGTGAGATTGTGGGTGAGCTCGTGAGTGGGAAGTTCTCAGACCGGTTTCTCTTTGCCTGGCGTGTCTGTCTGACTGCGTAATAGAGCGATCTTCGCCTTGGATAGTTCAATGCTCAGATCGATCAGTTCGGTGGTCAGTTTCTTGAATTTCTTGTACTCCTTTGTTTCTTTTCGTAGTCCCTTCACGTGGTCTGGCCAGACGTGTTCAGTCCGGCTCCTCATCTTATGCGTGTAGCTCAGTTGGTAATACACGCCGCGCTGGCGTTGTCGATCTCGGTATTGCTTGCTGATGCTCCCAGGCCGCATTGGCCCGATTGCAGCTAACTTTGCCGCAAGTTTCTGGACTCTTTTTTCAGTGATCTGATCTTTTTCATGGTCATTACCTTATATATGCGAATGTCTAGGAAAATCAAATCATTTGTTATGGATCTCTGGATTTCTTGGTGGAATATCGTCTGTTTTCTGCGACCCGCTTTCTCGAGAGCCCGCACCTTTCTCTGGTTTCTGCTCGTCTTGGCCGCTTTCTCCGTGCGCAATGACCTCCTCGGGGTTTCCAGTTTCGTCCGCGCTCTCGGTTTGTCAGAACACTTCTATGAGCACTTACTCCATTTCTTCCACAGCAA
>CBDBEZ010000051.1:0-22018 GCA_965204485.1 Verrucomicrobiales bacterium | reverse complement strand
GGCGGCACGTCGCTTGGCCGGAATATAGTCCATCTGGACCTGGCTCTTGGCTTCGCCAAAAATCTTCTCCTGAGAGCCACGCCCTTGTAACTGATTAGCGCTCCTAACCAGCAAACGCCACAGGCATCTCATGCAAGGGTACGCTCGCCTGCGATGATTTTGGCAAGCGACTTGAATACGGAACTCGCTCCTCGCAGCGAGAGAGTCGAGAGCACACTCTCGAATGCCGCGTAGGCATTGGCTCCCCGCTCCGTCTTGGAACATTGCGACACCTTGCGGGCGACGATCGCCGGCCTGAGCATCCGCTCGGCGATGTTGTTGGTCGGCTCTACCTCCGGATCCTCCAGGAACATCGTTAAATTCCCTTGGTCAAAGTGCCGGCCAAGCTCATTGAGCATGCGTTGGTTGTCGGAATCTTTGAGCGTCCGGTCCCGCAGGTAATGATCGAGTTCATAGATCTTTTTCAAGCTCTCTTCCTCGTATTGGTTTAAAGTCGACTCGCCGTTGTGGTACTGCTGCCAAAGCCTCAGACACTGTCGAAGCGAATTCTTCAGTCCCTCGCAGAAACTTCGTGCCCGCCCTCGCTTCTTCTCCAGAACTTCAGAGAGATTCTTCACAATATGGCTCATGCACTTTTGCATGTCCATCTGCGAAAATCGCTCCGCGTCGTAGCTCCGGAACCGATCGGTTCCAAGCACACACTCACAGGCCGCCGTGATGACTTCGGCCACTTCTTCGGCTCGGTGGCGTGATCGAATCTGAAAATACACCGCATTCTCCTGGCGGCTCACGAATCCCATCAGGCAACTCGTCTTGCCCCCCGTTCGCCATCCCGTATCATCCGTGTTGACGTCATCGGATTGCTGGATGGCTGCTTTGATTTGCTCCGCCTCTTGGCTGATCGCTCCATCGCCGTTTCCCAATTTCAGGGCGTCTTGTGTCAGGGCGCTCTGGCTGAGATCAATGCCGCAAATCTCGCGAACAATCGGAGGAACTTTGCAGAGTCACCCCGAAGTGATAGTGCAGAGCCAGTCCAAAACGACCGAACCCTGGGACCCACACGGTGAGCGGTGGCCCCGTGTGGGTCGAGCGGCAAGTCCCGGTGAGTTCCTCTCGCGCAGTAGCCACAACTGCATTCTTCGACTTCCACTTTCCAGATCGATATGTCTCGGGCAATCTTTTCCGGCACATCGACCGTGCTTGCCGTCTCCAGACGAGTTCCAAGCCTGCCTCCGCATCGAGGACAATTTGACGACCGCCTCTTGGGCAATCGGGCTTCCATGCTTCGAACATTGTCATCCGGCCCAATCTCCGGTTCCTCCCGCCGCCGGAAGGACCCTTGGCCCGGCTTGCGTCCCGGTCTTTTCGGGTTGGCCTCGAGTTTTCCCTTCGAGAACGGAGCCGCCGATCTGTTCTGCTTGCGCTTCAACTCATCCAATTCTTTGCACAGTCTTCGATCTTCCTCGCGAAGCTTGAGATTCTTCGTCTCCAACTGAGCAAACCGCTCCCGTAGATCGCGGACGAGCCGGATCAGTTCTCTCGTGGGGAGCGATTCAAGAGAATCGGACGACATCAATGGTTGAGATGTCTTCATTATCGAAGCTGTCAAGAGCTTGTTAGATGCGCTAATCAGTTACCCATTTCTGGATGGCCGCTATGCGACCGCTCAAGCGTCGCATAGCGGCCATCCAGAAATGGTATCCGAATGAGCCGACCGAATGCACCGCTTGCTTGAAAGCGACTTCGATCTTGAAACGCAAACTGTAGAGCAAGATGATCTCCTGAGCTTCCATGGTGAGGTCGGTAGACAAGAGGATGATCCGCCCTCTCGTGGGATGATCGACGAGAATGAAGCGGACCATCGCCCCGGCGGGCTTCCACAACAGATCCACCGACTTGAACCGGACAGAGATGTTTCTCTCCCCATATACGGGACTGGGAACGGAACTGAAGCCGCCCGTTCCAAAGACATTCTGGAGCTTCACCGCAGCGCCATACTTTTTCGGTCGTCCGCGTTTGCGTTTGCGTGGCACTGCCGCAGGCCGAAAGCCGGTTGTCGTGCGTCGAACCCTCGTGACCAGCACACCGGAACGCCCCTTGGTGCTCCGGATCACCTTTCCGTTGGCGTAGTAGGCGTCGGCCAGCAAGACGAACTCCTGACCTCTGCAGACGGATGCGAGCATCTCGTTGGCCTTGTCGATCAAGGTTCTCCTGTCGCGGTTTGAAGTGACGATACCTTCGTGAATGCGTGCACAGACCGGAACGCAGAAGAAGTATCCGCCAACCTGACAGAGCACGCCGAAGGCCTGAAAGGAATGGCTCATGATGAAGTGAGGCTTGGAATTGGACTCGGACTGTTGATGCAGATACTTCACCGCAGGCATCTTGCGGCCCTCCTTGGACTTCTTGATGCCGTCGAGAACCAGGACGGGGCGACAACCGATCTTGTAGACAGGGAAGTGCTTGATCACGATGGCGAACCAAAGTTCTGCAAGCCGGTCCGTCTTCACGGCATTGCTGTGGAAGAAATGGAGTAAGTGCTCATAGAAGTGTTCTGACAAACCGAGAGCGCGGACGAAACTGGAAACCCCGAGGAGGTCATTGCGCACGGAGAAAGCGGCCAAGACGAGCAGAAACCAGAGAAAGGTGCGGGCTCTCGAGAAAGCGGGTCGCAGAAAACAGACGATATTCCACCAAGAAATCCAGAGATCCATAACAAATGATTTGATTTTCCTAGACATTCGCATATATAAGGTAATGACCATAAAAAAGATCAGATCACTGAAAAAAGAGTCCAGAAACTTGCGGCAAAGTTAGCTGCAATCGGGCCAATGCGGCCTGGGAGCATCAGCAAGCAATACCGAGATCGACAACGCCAGCGCGGCGTGTATTACCAACTGAGCTACACGCATAAGATGAGGAGCCGGACTGAACACGTCTGGCCAGACCACGTGAAGGGACTACGAAAAGAAACAAAGGAGTACAAGAAATTCAAGAAACTGACCACCGAACTGATCGATCTGAGCATTGAACTATCCAAGGCGAAGATCGCTCTATTACGCAGTCAGACAGACACGCCAGGCAAAGAGAAACCGGTCTGAGAACTTCCCACTCACGAGGGAAAAGGTTCAGCGTTCCGAAAATTCATCCTTGATAAAAAGCCTCCTCAGCAAAATCGATGGGCAGTCTGTGGCTCTGGCAGGTCGCCAAGAGCGTGAAATAGAGCGATTCTGTAGACTTCCTCGCTGCGAAACCCGTAGGCTTTTCTTGTTACAACATTCACCTTACGGTTGAGACCCTCGACGACACCTGAGTTAAACTCCTTTCGTGCCGCCCAGTAGTTGAAGATGAGATCTTCATGATTGCGCATCGTCTTGACGAATTTTTTCATCGGATCCAGTTTTGAACGCATGGCTCGCGTGCTCCATTTCTTCCAAAACCATCTCGCCCATCGGATCGATTGATAGTCCCACAGGGCGCGAAAGCCCTCTTTCAATAGGGGTCTTCAGCAGAATCTGTGGGTGAAATTCCGGATTTGCTCCGGGAACGCTGGACGCCGGGTCCCGCTGCCCCTGGACCCCAGAACTGCTGAAACTACTTGTTTCATGGGCTGAGCCCTACCAGGGGCAGCCCCGGCGCAAGCGTTGTCCTCGCAAATCCGAGGTTTGGATGGGCAGCTGGCTTGTTGCCACAACTTTGATGCCCATTAAGATTGGATATAACTTGTTGCTGGTCAGGATTCTAGGTGAATCGCGCCGCCTGGGCACCCACAGATTCTGCTGAAGAGGCTTCAATTGGTAGGCCCGCACGCTCCTCAGATCGTATTGCATGAGTTCCTCAAGCTTCAGGTCTTGATTCGGGGTGAGGTTTTCCGGGCGTTTGAGAAAACAGTATTTGCTCTTCTTCAAGATCGGCTCATAACCTTCCTTGGCCATCCTCGCCGATTCTTCTCGGCGAACTTCGTCTACAGCTTTGTGCAGGTTCGCAACGATGTGAAACTTGTCGAGAACACGGATAGCCTTGGGAAGGCGCCTACCAATTACCGTTAGATATGCCTTCCACATGTCGCTGCATACATACCGAATGCTCTTCCTCGCTGCCTGACCGATGTCGCGCAAACATTGCACCAGGGCCTTGCCCTCGCGACCAGGCCGAATGGCAAGGAGACGTCGAGCGCCCTCGTCAAGCTGATAGACAAGCGTCATGTAGTTGTGTCCCTTGCGGATGTGGATCTCATCAACGCCGACGGCAGTGACTTCACTCAGGACGCGATTTTCCAAGCCCCATTCCACAGTGGATCGAACTGCACGATAGACTGTGTTCCAGCTCGTCCGAAAGTAGAGAGCCACTTCACTCCATGTAACGCGCCGTGCCCAAGTGCTCAGGAAATGTCGGAAATCGTCTGTCATCCGTTGCTTGCCCGTCGCCCAAGGGACACGCTCGACTTTGACTCCGCAGCGTGGACAGTTGACGCGGCGCATCAAGTATTCCAAGTGGACAGTGCGATCCCAGAGTGGCACATGCTCGAAGGTACGGAGAGTGCGATGATCGTAGGTTCCTCCCTTCCGAGAGCATCCGGAGCATACATGCCTGTTGCGCTTGTGAGGCCGAGCGCCAATGACAAGTGTGTTGTTGTTATCAACGAAGGAGGCTCTGTCGAAGACAAAACCCTTGAAGTGAAGCACAGAATCAACGAAGGTTAGGAGTCGCATCGGAACGGAGGGCGCGTTGTTTGGTTAGCACTGACAACAAAGCCGCTGTTCCGGTGCGCGTCATGAAAAAGAGAGAACGCATAGAGCAACGCCGGTCAAAACCTGATGACGGATTGCGGCGGAGGGGATGAGGGTCAAGTGATCCCGGAGGCAATCGCTACGAGCGAACCGCATTCGAATCCCTTGGCGGAGATCGAGTAGGATTGGCGAGGACAGCACTTGATGCTCGTCCCTGGAGCTGGCAGGATCTCAGGTTGTTTTGACGATGCTTCGAGCTAGAAAACACCCACAGATTCTGCTATAGACCCGATAAAATAGACTTCACTCGCTCCGAAGGTTCACGCTTCGCCGCATGATGATCCAGTTAGGAATTGCGCAAAAATAAGGTGAACATTTACCCCATAGTTTCATAAATCGGGGCAAGAATCCAAAGAAAATAGTGGCAGGGGCCTTTGGGATAAGGTTGATTTGGAATCTACCAAAACACCAAACACTTCAACCCAAAAGCCACCTACAGTGAGAGTAGCACGACGTACGATTAATGCAAAGTCCAGAACGATTCCGGCGATCAAATTTGAAGATCAAGAACTGACCTCTTTCGGCGGTCTCGTTATCTTTCAGAAGCTCTTTCAGGAATTGGATCTGGAGGGGAAGCTTCAGCAGTGCTTTGGTCCACTGGATCGGCGCATGTCCCGCTTCTACAAGTTCCACAAGGTTTTCATGTGTCTTATCGTGCATCTTATACTGGGCTATCGGATGCTTCGCGATTTGGACTACTACCGAGATGATCCCCTTGTACGACAGGTTTTGGGGATGCACCAATTGCCCAGTGTCCCAACGATGAGCCGGATGTTGGGAGAGGTCGATTGTCAAAGCCTTGAGAGGATGAGGGAGATGAATCATTTCGTTTGCCTGTCGCGACTTCAGGAGGAGGGAATCAAACGCATCACGCTTGATTTGGACGGAAGCGTGCAGAGCACGAGTCGCCATGCGGAAGGGACGGCTGTGGGATTTAACAAGAAGAAAAAAGGCGAGCGCAGTTATTATCCACTGCTCGCGACGATCGCTCAAACCGGACAAATCTTCGACTTCCTTCATCGAAGTGGCAACGTCCATGACTCCAATGGAACAGTGGAGTTCCTCCGTTCCTGCGTGGAGAAGATTTGCAAGGTGCTGCCTGATGTTGCAGATCGAGTTGCGCGCCGACAGCGCGTTTTTCAGCGATCAGATGGTTTCAGAGGCAAAGACCTTGGGCCTGGAATATACGTTCTCGATGCCTTTCGAGCGGCTTGTGGAACTCAAGGGCATCATTGAGAAGCGCCGTCGCTGGTCCCGAACCCGAGGCGGAGAGGGAAAAACTCATCACTTCGAAATCCGCTGGAAGCCAAAAAGTTGGGCGCGCAAAGCGCGCATTTTGTGCATTCGAACCATGAGGCGCACTCAGCGCAAAGGACCGCTCCAACTGGATCTTTTCGAACCAGTCGAGGAGAACTATGAATACAAGGCGATCATCACCAACAAGACAAACACGGCCGCTCATGTGGTGAAATTTCATGAAGGGCGTGGCTCTCAGGAGAAGATTTTTGGCGAAGCCAAGAGCCAGGCCCAGATGGACTATATTCCGGCCAAGCGACGTGCCGCCAACGAAGCTTTCCTTTTGGCCAGTATCCTCACCCACAATCTCACACGCGAAATGCAGATGCGATCTGCGGAGCGGTCACGCAAATCGTCCCCCCAAAGGGCTGCGGAGTGGATGTTTGAAGGACTCGGCACGATTCGCCGCAAAATCATCCAGCGAGCCGGACGTCTGACTCGCCCTCAAGGTCGACTCACATTGACACTCGGAGACAATCAGGCCGTCGAAGAAGAAATCGCCTACTACATGATGGCCTGACTGGCCATTTTATGAAACGCTGAGGTGAATAAACTACAGTCTGCTTGACGGACTACACTAGAGGTGCCCCAGGGACCGCTTACGTTTTTTCTACAAAGACACCCCACGTTTCCACGGGATGAAGTCGTCCTGGCCGAGGCGCTGGGCGTGGGTCTGATAGCGGCCGCTGGCGGTGTCTAGTATCAGTTCCATGAGACTGTCGGCCAATTCCTCCAATGTTGCGTTACCGGAGATCGCGGGACCAGTGTCGAAGTCGATGATGTCCGAGAGTTTGGTGGCGATGGTGGAATTGCTGGAAATCTTGATCACTGGCGTGACCGGGTTGCCCGTGGGCGTGCCCAGACCTGTGGAAAAAAGAATCAGATTGGCACCGGCACCGGCCATGGCTGTCGTCGATTCAACGTCGTTTCCCGGGGAGCAAAGCAGGTTGAGCCCGGGATGGCTCACCCAGCCAGGGTAATCGAGGACGTCGCGAATCGGGGAAGTGCCACCTTTGCGCGCGGCCCCGGCCGATTTCATGGCGTCGGTGATCAGACCGTCGGCAATGTTTCCGTATGAAGGGTTTTGATCGAAGCCCGAACCGACGCGTTGAGCGGCGGTCTGGTAGGCCTCCATCAGTTCGAGAAATCGCCGGGCAAGCTCCGTCGATTCGCAGCGGTCGACGAGATCCTGTTCGGCGCCGCAGAGCTCAGGAAACTCGGAGAGGATCACACTGGCCTCAAGGGCGGCCAGGCGATCGGAAAGAAGGCCGATGACCGGATTGGCGGAGATTCCAGAGAAACCGTCAGAGCCACCGCACTCGACGCCCAGAACCAATTGGCTCAGTGGAGCGGGGCTCCGCTGGATTTCGTTGGCCTGGGCGAGTCCTTCGAAGGTCGCCTGAAGCGCGGCGCCGAGCATCTGTCTCTCGGATTGACTCTTTTGCTGTTCGAAAAAATGCAAGGGTTTGGCGAAGGACGGGTCGCGCCGATGGATCTCTTCCCGCAGCTGATCGATCTGAGTCTTCTGGCAACCCAGGCTTAGAATGGTGACTCCCGCCACGTTCGGGTGGGCGATGTAGCCGGCCAGGAGTCCGGCCAGGGAATCGCAATCCCGGTTGGTGCCACCGCAACCCATGGTGTGGGAGAGGAACTTGACGCCGTCGACGTTGGGAAAGAGACGGCTCCTCTTCGTCCCGGCATCCGCCGCCTCCGCCTCAGGCTCGCCGGCGATTGTGGGCAAGGGCTCGCGGGCAAGGTTGGCCAGGCTCAGTTGTTGGACATACTGGGCGTAAGGCTGGCCATGATCGTATCCCAGCGGCCCCACGAGGGCTTCTTTCATCAACTGGAGATTGCGATTCTCGCAGAAAACGAGGGGGATCACCAGCCACTGGTTGGCGGTCCCCACGCTCCCATTATCTCGTAAAATCCCATCAAAAATCCTTTTTTTCCAACGACTAACTTCAGGCGGATGCCACGTGAGAGATCGCTCGTGATCGATTTCGGCGGGACGAACGGCGTGGCAGACGTTCGTCGTCGTGACGTGGCGTCCTTGGGGAATGGGCGCCTGTGCCCGGCCCACCGTGAGCCCATACATCACGACCGCCTCGCCCACGGCCAAGTCGCGGCCGGCAAACTTGTGTTTGGCCGGGATGTTCTCCGCGAGGTGGTGGGCGGTTCCCTCCACAGTGATGGAGTCCCCCGAGGCGAGATCGCGGAGGGCCACGATGATGTTGTCTCTTGGGTGGACGCGGAGGGCTTTGATGGGTTCGGACATCGGCCGGCGGGTTGGTGACCGGCAGGATGGAGGGTGAAGCGAGAGTCGACAAGCCGCTTTCACCCGGTTAAGGGCAGGACATGAGCCGTTTCCTGGTAAGCTTGACCAATTTGTTCGCGCTTTGGGTGATCGTGGGAACGGCCTGGGCGGTGGTCGCGCCGACGCATATCACCTGGTTTCGCCCCTGGATTCCCATCGCCCTGAGCGTCGTGATGTTGGGGATGGGAATGACCCTTCGCTGGGCGGATTTTGCGGAAGTGTTCCGGCAACCGGTCAGTGTGTTGATCAGGGTGGGCGCGCAGTTCATCATCATGCCTTCCCTGGCCTTTCTCTTCGCTCGCCTGTTCCGACTCGAGCCGGCCTTTGCCCTGGGTCTGATTCTCGTCGGCTGCTGTCCGGGGGGCACGGCGTCGAACGTCATTGCTTACCTCAGCGGTGCGCACGTCCCGCTATCCGTCTTGATGACGATGACCTCCACCCTTTTCTCGGTCGTGCTGACGCCGGTGCTGACGCTCTGGCTGGGCGGGACGGCGGCGAGCTCTTGGGCATGATCGAAAGCATGGTGGTGATCGTTTTGCTTCCCGTGTTGGCTGGGATGGGGTTGAACTATTTTTTTCCCGAATTGACGGGTAAACTTGGAACCACCGTCGCCCCGCTCGTATCGGTGCTGGCGGTGACGGTGCAGCGATTCCGTAAGATAGGCGGCTGAGGCGGCTCAAGCCCTGTATTTTTGGGTAATTCGGATCGGCAGCGCCCATTTTTGACCCCATGGCAAATTCGCATTCGTTATTTCATCTTTTTTAAGCTTGTTTCTGTAATAGTCTTATATTACAGTGCGCCGGACGAACCGACCTTCATGCCAAGCAGAAACTCCCTGCCCCCCATCGAACGCCAGATTCGCAGCCGCCTCCGCCAGCTCCTCGACCAGGCCGAAGGCTTCCTTCACGGCTCGCCCATCGAACTCTCTCGTAAATGCGGCAAGCCCACTTGCCGTTGCGCTTCCGACGACTCCTTGCGCCATCGCTCCTTGGCCATCGGTCAGACTCGCAAGGGCAAGACCACCATGCTGCACGTCCCCAGACCGTTGGAAGCTCAGGCGAGACGCTGGATCGATGATTTCCAGAAGGCGAATGCTCTGCTGGAAGCCCTCGACGAGCAGGGGCGCCTCCGACTCGAGGAGGCAAAAACCAAGGCCAGAGCGGCGAGTAGCTCCGCCAAGAAGAAGGGCAAGACCGGTAAGAAATCAGCCGGCAAAGCCAAGTCCGGGCGCAATTCTCCACCAAAAAAGAAGCGACCATTCTCACGCGACTACTAACTTACGCGGACAAGATTTTCAGCCTCCGCCAACAGTGGAGGCTGCGGGTGCGTGACTCTCGTCCCAAACCACAGATTCCCACTCGAGTTTTCCCGGCAGCATTCTTCGCCATGTTCTGCTGCCGGTTACCAAGCTTCAACGAACTCGAGCAACACCGGAACAAGAGCAGCTGGACCCGTTGGCTCGGTAATCACCGTTTGCCCAGCGCCGACGAACTGGCGTATGTCTCCGAGCGCATCGAGCCTGACAGTGTGCGAGGGTGTCTCGGACACATTTACTTCTGCCTCAAACGCAACAAAATCCTTGCCCCACAGCGCGGTTGGATGCTTGCCGCCGTCGATGGTCACGAAACTCACTGTAGCTACAAACGTTGTTGTCCAAAGTGTCTCCAACGCCGGATCGCCGTCGGAGACGAGGTCAAAACACAGTTCTACCACCGCTTGATCGCGTTTCAGATTATCTGTGAGGATTTTCAATTGCTTCTCGACGTGGAAATGCTTGAGCCTGGTGAAGACGGAGATCCTGGAGACGACGAAGTCGCTGCGGCTATACGGCTGATAACTCGCGTCCTTAAGGACCACCCACGCTGCTTTGACGTGCTCACTGCCGATGCGCTCTACCTGCGTCCCTCCGTGATCAATCTTCTTGAAGACCACGGCAAATACCTTGTTGCCGTACTCAAGGATAATCAGCCTGAGCTATTGTCCGAAGCCCGCACGCTCCTGCCCCTTGAGGAGCAAGAGCCAGAATCATTTGAGACTCCGGCTGCACCGGGCAAGCCCGCGCGGCACGTTCATTTACAAGAGGCTGAGGGCTTCTGCACTGAATCCATTCACACTCCTCTTCGCGTTGTTCATTCCCATGAGACTGGCATCCGTCGCGAGCGCGTCGCTGGGGATTGGGTCGAGACTCCCATCGATAGCCACTGGTGGTGGGCGACGACCATGCCCCGCTCAATGGCCGATGCCAAGACCATCTTCCATTTCGGGCACGACCGTTGGAAGGTCGAAAACGAAGGCTTTAACGAACTCTGCTCCCGCTGGCATTCCGGTCATTGCTATCATCATCATCCCAATTCCATTCTCGTTCTGTGGCTGATCATGTTCATGGCCCACGCCGTGTTCCACTGCTTCCACAAGCGCAACTTGAAGCCAGAGATACGCCGTGGACACACGGCCATCTATTTTGCCCGTCAAATCGCCGCCTCCATGCGAGAGGATCGATGGTGGCCGCCACCGGCTCCGGGCTGAGGAACGCCCGCCCTGCGCTCTCGGTAACCTTGGGTTCACGTCCGCCATCGGAGCGGTCTGGCTTCCTGTTGCCTATTGCCGACAGGGGGATCCATTTCGCGGCTCGAGCCCTCCGAAATTCGCCCGAGAACCGCCACACGAAACTGTTCGCCCTCTTAGCGCCAGCTTCAACACGCTCAACACCCACCAATTCAGGCCATTACGACTCTTTCCGACGCCGTCTTACGGAATCGCTGTCACGAAAGGGATTCACTGGCTGGCAGCGTGCTCTCGTGCTAACATCGATGGCCGATAACGAATTGACGGCCAGACAATGAAAATGAAATTGCGTGCGACCGAGTTTCGGAACTTGAGCCCCCTATGGGGACTGGTCCTGACCATTGGAGTGTGTTTTGGGCAGGGTTTTCCCGTCACGCCGGCGAATCCCACGGAATTCAAGGGGCGAAGTTTGGGAGGGAGCCTGGGATCCTCGGTCGCCGGCGTCCAAAAGGTGAAGCCGGTGACCCAGACTCTCCATTACATTGCGGTCTCGGACCTGCGTGCCTTTGAGAGTAATGAGGGCAAGAAACTGATGGCGTGGCTGATCGCTTTTGAGCCAGGGGATCCGGAGAGCAAGCCGGTGACGCAGCCTCTCACGGTGATCCGCGATGGGAAGATTCGCCTTTGGGTGGAAGGAAAGCAGAAGCTCAGCACCGTCCCCCTGGATCGGCTGAAGGCGTCGGATCAAGAGTATGTGAAACAGGTCGCCAAGACGGCCGGTGTCGCCGGAGAAAAAGAGAGTGCTTCCGCAAAGAGTGAGGGTGGCTCGGAGGACGCTGAGGACCCCAACGTCCCGAAGGATTCCTCAGCGCAAGAGGACTGAAAGAGAGCGATGACGGGCGGCGGCGGTCGGTCTCTCATTCGGTTACAAACGGGATGGGACAGTGCAATCGCGAGGCGTCCATTGAATGTCAGAGTGGCCGGGATGAAAACCATGAACTCCACAAGCCATCGTTCGCCGTCCTCTCTTCGGTGTTCCTCTCCGGGACCTCACCGCATTGGGGGTGAACTTGGATCTCGTTCCGGCGTTTCCCGGAACGGACGTTGCCTGTTGCTCGCGGATGGGCGAATTCTCACCCTGGAAGAAGCGCGTCGAACCTTCTTGGATCGCTACTGGGCCTCACCTTTGAGCGATTGAAACTGCGGGCACGGCCTGGCCTTGAATCGCCGGGTTCGGCCGCGAGGGTCGCGACCCAGATCCGAAATGGCTCGCTTTTGGCATTGCCAAACCGCTCTGATTTTCGAATCATAACGCCATTGGAATCCCCACAGACTGATGAAAACTTGGCATTACGCAGACGAACACAAACAACAGCACCAAACGACCGAGGACGAATTGCCGATGTTGGCGAGCCACGGCGTGATCGGACCGAGCACGATGGTCTGGACCAGTGGTCAGTCGAGCTGGCAGCCGGCGGGGCAGGTGTTGCCGGACCTGTTCGACGGCCTCGATGAGGGGCCTCCTCCGATCCCGGGGGCGCCGACGGGATCGACTCGCCGTTGCCACGAGGTGGATTACGAAGTCTTCGGCGATGACATGCAGATCGTCGAGGTGGAATTGGATCCGGGGGAGACGGTGATTGGTGAGGCGGGAGCGATGAATTACATGGAGGAAGACCTCACCTTCGAATCGAAAATGGGTGATGGGAGCCAGCCGGACGCGGGCTTGATGGGGAAACTGCTGAGTGCCGGTAAGCGCGCGATCACTGGCGAGTCGATCTTCATGACTCATTTCACCCATCGAGGGGCCTCGGGAAAGCGTCGGGTCGCCTTCGCCGCGCCCTACCCGGGCAAGATCATTCCGGTCGATCTCTCGTCCGTTGGCGGTGAACTGATTTGTCAGAAAGATTCGTTTCTCTGCGCCGCGTTCGGCACCGAGGTATCCATCGCCTTCAACAAACGCATCGGAGCGGGTCTTTTCGGGGGCGAGGGATTCATCCTGCAGCGTCTTCTGGGTGACGGCATGGCATTCATTCATGCCGGGGGCACTGTGGTGAAGCGCGAGCTGAAGGGCGAGACACTCCGCGTCGATACCGGCTGCCTGGTGGGCTTCGATCCGGGAATCGATTATGACATTGAGCGGGCGGGCAATCTGAAATCGATGTTCTTTGGGGGAGAGGGATTGTTCCTGGCCACCTTGAAGGGCCACGGGACGGTTTATCTGCAGAGCCTGCCATTTTCCCGGATGGCGGACCGCATCTTGAAAAACGCGCCGGGTCGCATCGGCGGATCCTCGCAAGGTGAAGGTTCGGTCTTGGGGGGGCTCGGCCGGATGCTCGACGGAGACCGATGACCGCCACAGCGATCGGCTTGAGAAGAATGACAGCGATTGGCCCCGTTCGGGACCTTCCCGGGATGCTGTGGGGCCTCCCTTTTCGCGCGGCGGCGTGGGATTTCTCATCTTAATGGGTGCCGACCCGTTCCAATGCTCCGGCCCTATGGGGCAGGATGACCTGACTTCGCGTGATGTCTCTGTTGTTTGAAAGTCAGTGGGCGTCCAGCCAGTTCTGCCCCAGGCCCGTTTCCACGACGATGGGCACTTTGAGAGGCAGTGCCTCGCTCATGCACTGTTCCACCAGAGGTTGAAGGAGTAGTTGCTCGTCTCGGTAGACGTCGAAAACGAGTTCATCGTGCACTTGAAGCAGCAGCTTGCTGCGCAGGCCTTCTTTCTTGAGGGCCTTGGCCACGCGGATCATGGCAAGTTTGATCATGTCGGCGGCGGTGCCCTGGATGGGCGTGTTGATGGCCATGCGCTCGGCCCCGCTGCGAATCGTCCAGTTTCGGGAATCGATGTCGCGCAGGTAGCGTCGTCGACCGGTCATGGTCTCGACGTAGCCCTTTTCCCGTGCCTGCTCGACCGTGGTCTCCATATGGTTTTTCACGCCGGGATAGGTTGCGAAATACTTCTCGATGATCGTCTCCGCTTCCTTTCGTGGAATCCCCAGGCGCTGCCCCAATCCGAAGGCCGAAATCCCGTATATGATCCCGAAGTTCACCATCTTGGCGGTGCGTCGCATCTCGGGCAGCACGTCGCCGGGGTCGACCTGGTAGACGGCGGCCGCCGTGGCGGTGTGGATGTCGGCGTTTTCCTCGAAGGCCTGGCACATCGCCTCATCGCCACTCATGGAGGCCATGACCCGAAGCTCGATCTGGGAGTAGTCGGCGGCGAACAAAAGCCGATCGAGACCTCCGGCGATGAAGGCGCGCCGGATCTCCTTGCCCTGGTCTGACCGGATGGGAATGTTTTGCAGATTGGGACCGCTGGACTGCAGACGGCCCGTGGCGGTCATCAGCTGTTGGAAAGTCGTATGGACCCGGCCGGTATGGGGATTCACTTCGCCGGGCAAATTGTCCACGTAGGTGTTCTTGAGCTTGGTGGCCTCGCGGTAGTCCAGGATGTGCTGGATGATCGCGTAGTGAGGGGCGAGTGCCGAGAGCACCTGCTCGTTGGTCGCGTACCTGCCGGTCTTGGTTTTCTTCGGTTTGTCGACCAGTTTGAGTTTGCCGAAGAGGATCTCTCCCAGCTGTTTGGGAGAGTCGAGATTGAATTCCTCGTCGGCTTCCCGAAAAACCGCCGCTTTCATTTCAGCGGCACGTTCACCTAACTGACGGCCGACTTCGCCTAGGGCTTTGAGATCGATGGCGATGCCCTCTCGTTCCATGTCGGCAAGAACCGGCATGAGCGGGCATTCAATTTCGTAGAAAACCTTTTCCTGACCTTTGTCCTTCAGCTGGGGCCGCAGCTTCTCGGCGATCTGCCAGGTGACATCCGCGTCCTCGGCGGCGTAGCGGGCCACCTCCTCGAGGTGATCACGACTGAGATCGAGGAGGCTCTTCTGGCCCTCTAGAGCCTTGCGTTCCCCGATCAGGCCGCTGATCGGGATGGGCGTGTAGCCCAAGTAGACCTCGGAAAGGTGGTCCATGCCGTGCCGCTGATCCGGATCGATCAGGCTGTGCGCGATCATCGAATCGAAAAAAGACCCATCGATGGAAAGGCCGCGGGCTCGCAGGACACTGATGTCGAATTTGAGGTTGTGCCCCACCAGCGCCTTCTTGGGATCCGTGAGCAAGGAGGCGAATTCCTGGAGAATCGTCTCCGCCGCCTCGGGGTCATCGATGGGAAGGGCGACGTAGTGACCGTGGTTTGGAGACCATGAAAAGGCGATGCCCAAGAGCTGACAGCCCATGGGATCGAGCGAGGATGTCTCGGTATCGAAGCAAAAGGATTTTCGTTTCTCGAGTTGCTTGATCAGAGACGCACGATCTTCCGGAGTCTGCACCAAATGATAGTCTTTCTCACTCGTCGAAATCGTCTTCAGTTCATCGGGATCGATGCCTTGCGCACGGAGGCGGGCGCCGCGCCTCACCTTGAAATCCTTGCCGAAGAGCCGTTGGCCCAGCGAGTTGAATTCAAACTCGACGAAAAAAGCCTGGAGTCTTTCCTCGTGATAGTTCTGGGACGCCAAGTCCTCGAGATCGGTGTCGATGGGGGCGGCGGTATCGATGGTGGCCAGGCGCTTGGAGAGCAGGCCCTGTTCACCGAAAGTCACGACGTTCTCCTTCTGCTTGCCCTTGAGCTGGTCGGTGTGTTCTAGCAAAGACTCGATGCTCCCGAATCTATTAACGAGCTTCTTGGCGGTCTTCTCGCCGATGCCGGGAATGCCGGGGATGTTGTCCGAGGCATCTCCCCAAAGGCCGAGGATATCGATCACCTGCCTCGGAGATTCGATTTCCCAGTGAGCGAGCACTTCCCGGAGGCCCAGCGTTTCGTAGCCGTTCCTTTGCCGGACCGGTCGGTAGATGCGAGTGGACTCCGTGACGAGTTGAGCGAAGTCTTTGTCGGGGGTCACCATGAAGGTGTCGAAGCGCCCGTCTTCATCGGCTTGCCGGGCGAGCGTGCCGATGATGTCGTCGGCCTCGTAGCCGTCGAGGGTGATGACCGGCAGGTTGAAGGCTTCCGCCAGGCGTTTGATGTGAGGGATGGAGGCGCTGAGATCTTCCGGCATTTTCTCCCGCTGCGCCTTGTATTCGGGAAACGCCTCATGCCGAAAGGTGGGCGCGGCGGTGTCGAGGACGAGGGCGAGGTGAGTTGGTTTCTCCTTGGTCGTGATGTCGAGCAGGGTGTTGGTGAATCCGAAGAGGGCCGAGCTGTTGAAGCCGTTGGAAGTGAAAATGGGGGAGCGGATGAGGGCAAAATGGGCGCGGTAGATCAGCGCCATGCCGTCGAGCAGATAAAGTTGATACTCCTTGGATCCGGCCATGGACGAGGCTCACCCGGCTGGGCTTGGCCTGTCAATGACGGGAGTGCCGAAGCCGGGGATTTGAACCTTTGGTAGCGGCTTCCTTCGCCCACCGCTTCAGCGGCGAATGGCCTGGAGACAGGCCAAGAGGACGCAGGCCGCTCCGCCCACCTGGATCGCCGTGAACCGTTCGCCGAACAAGAACATGCCGCCGATCGCGACCCACACGGGAATGGTGAGGTGGAAGGCGCCGCCCACCGACACGTTGAGATAGCGAAACGATTGAGTCATGGCGAGCTGGCCGAACGCTGCGGTGAATCCCGCCAGGGTTGCCCAGCCGAGCTGGGAGAGCGTGAGCTTCACCAGTTCGGGAAACGCCCACGGGACGATGGCGATCATGGCGTAGACGCATTGGGAGGCGAAGATGGTGGGAGTGGCTTCGGAACGATGGAGATACCGGATGATGACAATGACCATGCCGACGACCGCCGCTCCGAGCAGGGCAACGCCGTAAGCGAAGAAAAGAGTGGGCTCCGAGGCGGAGGCGCTCGGGTCGGTCAGAAGAGCAACGCCTAACAAGCTGACGAGGAGCCAGAGAAGCCGGCTGAGCGAGAGTTTCTCTCTTAGCAGAAAACAGGCCGCGAAGACGGCGCCGAAGACCACGTAGGTGTTGCATATGAGCGTGGCGACGCCCGCCTCAAGCTGCGGGATCGACCAGTAATAACAAATGAGTCCGGTGGCGCCGAGGAGCCCGCGCGCGATCAGAGGCGGCCGGGTGAACAAGCGGCTCAGGCGGAGGCCCGAGCCTCGCCCGTACCACGCCATCACGACAGCGAGTCCGATCAGGCCGCGGACAAATACGAGGGGCCATGTGCCGATTTGCTGGTGCGTGCCGGCGTAGCGAATGAGGAGGGCGGTGGTGGAGAGGCCGTCTCAAAATGGCCCAGGACCGCCTCACAAAATATGAGAATTTTAGTTTCAATGATGGTTGATCTCACATTCCGGCGGAATTCCGCGGTGCCCTCTCGACCGAGCTTCGTCTATCGCGACGCGGTAGGGCGCGAATAGCGCATCTACCTCGGCTCCAGCGCGACTTTTTAGGCCGCTTTGGCTTGCTTTCTTGTTCCGTCGATTGGCGCGTTCTGGGCGGCCATCCAGTGCCGATACATCACTTTCAAGTTCCAACTCGTACAGAGCATCATCCACTGCGTCCTCACTTTCTCCAATCCCTTGAATGTCCAGCGCCAGAACTCTCCGTTCTTTTTGATCTGGCCGAATACCGGCTCCACGATTCCTGCCCGTTGCTTGAGAAGCTCCTTGTTTTCTTCCTTGTTCATCTTCTCTTTGTGCCTCTCCACCGACGCATTCCAGGGGCTGATGTCGATGGTCCGCCCGTGGCGATCCTTCGTGCATGTTCCAAAGGCGGGGCAATTCTTGCAGGTCGACGGAGCGCCGCGATAGACACTCACCGGAACACCTTCTTTGACTCGTTCACGCCTGAAGGGGAGCGATTGGCCTTGGGGACATGTCACCACGTCGGCCTCAGCGTCATAGACGAAGTTCGATGCGTGATACTCTTCGTCCTTCTTGTTGACTGATTGCGGAGGCAGAGGCATCACCACCTCATGGCCGGCCTCTTCTGCCAGGCCGATTTGTTCAGCGCTCGGGTAGCCAGCGTCACCGAGAGAAACCGGTTGGCTGGCCGGCTTGCCATCATTCTCTTGCTCTTGCTGATAAGTGGCCAGGTTCTCAGCAGCCTGATCCAACATCGGCGTTAGTTGCCGCAAATCGGTGGCCTCATTGACAGCATCGGCGGCCACCACAATTTGATTCTCCGAATCAACGACGGCCTGGGCGTTATATCCAAAGGGCTTTCCCCCTGTGTTGGCTTTCACACGTCGCGCTTCAGGTTCAAGCGGGTGAATATGCTTTACGGTCGGGTTGGTGTCGAGCGTCTCGATCGCCTCTTGCATGGCTTTCTTAAGCACCTCTTTCTTCTCAAGTTCCTTTGGCAACTCTGCGGAGGGTTGCTCATCACCGGCCTGGGAGCGCTCGATCTCTTCCTCCAAAACCTTGATTTGTTCGTCAAGCCGCTCAATTCGCTTGGCCAGGTCCTCCTTGTCGTACTTCTTCCCGGCATGAGCGGCCGCCTGAATCTTTGTTCCGTCGACTGCTTGTAAGGTCAGCCCTACGAGCCCCATCTCGCAGCTTGTCGTCACGCTTTGCTTGAACAGGTTGCGAATAGCTTTCTGATGTTGACTCCAAAACCGCCAGAGCGTGTTGTGGTCGGGCACCTGATTGCCGCATAGCCAGATAAAGCCCAAGTCGTTTCGGCATGCCTCCTCCAACTTACGCGAGCTGCGGATCTTCTTGAAATAGCCGTAGAGCCAGAGTCGCAGAAGCAGGGCCGGGGCGAAGGGTGGACGGCCAGCGGTCCCGAAGTCCCGCACTTCAATGCCGAGATCCATCAAATCGAGGGATTCGACAAAGCAACGAATGAATCGCGTCGGGTGAGTCGGGCCGACCCAGTCCTCGATGCTGGGAGGTAAGATGTGAAGTTGATCGAAATCAGCGTCAATGTGAGTCACACCGAAACCAATACCCACGCTCGCGGCGGCGCCAACGACTTTTTCGAAAAACTCCACGAAGTAAAGCAATCATATTGCACTCGTCCGGCCGTCACACGAAAACCCGGGTTTTGAGACAGCCTCTGGTGAAAAAACCCACGCACAGGGTCATCAAGTAGATCCCGCGCACCTGCTCCTGCTGGGCGTGAGCGAGAGTGGGGACCGGAGCGAGAGGGAGCTGGACCTCGTCGGGTTCGGCAGCGGTCGGTGTGGTCGCTTTCATGGTATGGATCGATCCGGCGAGGCCGATCCCATACGTCTCCAATACTTCAAGTATTCACATCACGTTCCAGATCACCTCGGCCGAATGGTTAGGCACGCCAAAGCGCAAGCCGAACCCAAAGGGCGACTTTGCGAAGGAGCGTAATTCGGTGGGTGAACATGGAGAACGTTAGAACGACTGAAGGGCCGCTAATGGCGAATCGGCGGCGGGTCAACCAAAAAGGCCGGAGTGAGCAGTGGCCTCACCTCTGTCCCTGTGGCTGGGAAAGACCGGTTTCCGGGTGAGGCGAGCGGGAGGTCAATCGCGGCCGATCTGCTGGGCGGATGGGACTTTCGTGGCGTCGATGTGGACTGCCGACAAGACTGTCCGTTGCACGGCGATGTGGCGCCGTCGCCGTTCCCGGGCGGTTCGAGCCGGTCTGTGGGCCCCTTTTTTGCAGAAAAATGGTCAACTTTTTGATCTTCGCGTGAAGATGAAGAAGTGACGGCTCAGCAAACCTTTCTCCGGCATCTTTCCCGGCATCAGGGAGATCTCAGGGCCTTCATCGGCTTGGTGGTCCGCGATCTGGTGAAGCGGGAAGATATTTTCCAGGAGACCTTGCTGACTCTGTGGCAGACCTTCGACGTCTTCGACCAAAGCCGATCCTTTGGGGCCTGGGGCAGGGGGATTGCGGCCAAGAAGATTCTCCAGGCCAGGCGTCACGATCATCGTTTCCCGGTGATCTTGGACCCGGAGATCATCGAGCGAATCCGCGAGGCCTTCGACGAGAACGAGGGGGAGGTCCCGGTATACGAACGCGGTCTGCGACATTGCCTCGATCAACTGCCCGCCCGGGCGCGCTCCCTCCTGGAACGTCACTACGAGAAGAGAGAATCCGGCCGAGTGATCGCCAAGGCCCTGGGGAAGTCAGAGGCCGCTATTTTCAAGAATCTCTCACGGATTCGCCAACAACTGGCCAAGTGCCTCGAACAATACCGCCAACAATACGAACAATGACAGACGACGAATTCAATGAATGCCTGGACGATCACTTCGCTGACGAGAAGGAGGTAAGCGGCGTCATTGACCATCACCAACAGACGCTCTCGGATCGATTGGCTGCCAACGACGAGGCGAGGCGGGCCTTCGTGTCGAGGGCGCGATTGGAACAGAGTCTGAGGGAAGCCTTGAATCCGAAAAGACCGCCATCGGCGGAGAGACTCATCGAGCAGGCGATCCATCCACGGAGTCGCCGTTGGGTCGGTTGGGCGGCGCTCACGGGACTGGGATTGGCAGTGATGCTTCTCGCGGCCAGCCTTTGGCACGGTGGCGATCCGGCGAGTCCGAATCCTGACGAAGTCATCAAGATGACCGGAATGCGCGGGGCCGAGGCGGAGAGCTGGACGAGTGTGCTGCCGAAGCCATCGGCAGGCCGAGGGGCATCGGGAGCCCCTCCGGGCTGGATTCGGCGATTGGAGAGCTACGTCCCGGCAGCGCCCAGAATGACCGAGAACTGACCGCCATGCCCTCCGGGCTGGATTCGGCGATTGGAGAGCTACGTCCTGCCAGAAATGGACTTGCGAGGGATGACGGTTTCTCAAGCCTTGAGGGCCATCGAAGTCGAGGTGAACACCGTTGGCTTTGTCAGCGAGGCTCCAGAGTTTGCGATCGACGATTCCTTGACCGACGTTGAGGTGGAGGTTCGTGTTCCCTTGCGAAGGGCGCAGCTGCCGCTGATGGAGACCTTGATTTATGTGAGTTTTCTGGGCGGGCGGTCGATTCTTGGCCGAAGTCTGGAGATCACGGGCAAGGCGACCGTGGACTCTGAAAGCATGGAGGAGCGCGAGTATCGCTTGCCGGAAACGTTTCGCCTTCCGGAGGGCGCGCCGGACTATCTGCCTTCGCCCGAGGCGAAGGAATCCGCGGAGCCGGCGAGCGTGGCGGAGGTGGCTCTCACCGTGCGCCTCAGCGAATGGGGAATCGATCTCGATTCGGTGATGCAGTTGGTCGATTTTGATGAGGCGGGGATGGTGGTGATGACGGCTCCCGATTCTCAGCACGTCATTTTGGAATCGGCTCTGCAGCTCTTGCGGAAGCGGCCACGGACGCTTTGCATCGAAACCAAGATTTATGAGGTCGGCACCGCCGAAATGATCGATGGCGGAGTCTTGCCCGAGGGTCTTGAGTGGGCGGCCGAGGCTGAGGAAATTTTGGTCCGATCAAGCCGCTCAGGAGGCCCATCTCGGTTTGATGGAGAAAGCGAGCGCCGTGGTGGTGAGTTATCCGCGGGTCCTGGCCTCGGCGGGGGCAAAGAGTTCGAGATCAAGTCCGTGGAGCATGCGCCCGCGCCGCCGTCTGACGGGGAAGAGCTCGCGTGGACCGGCCTTTGGATGTGGGGTCGGCCAACGGTGCATGGGGAACGAATCGTGCTGGATTTCCGGAACGAGCTGCGTCGAGAGGTGGGCACTCGGGTGGTGGACGGCCGGGAACAGCCAATTCATTCGGCAAAAGTGTTTGGCGCGAAGTTCGGCATGGAACCCGGGAGTGTCGTGGCGTCCTTGAGGTCCGATTCGGAGTCGGGGAAGACGACGCTCACGCTGCTTTCGGCCCGGTTCGCGCCTACCTTGTCGGAAAATCCGAAAGATTAGACGTGAATTCCTGGTGATTTGAGGCGTCAATAGGGTGTCATGAAAATCCCTACTTCTTTTCGTTCCCCCGTTCGAAACCTCTCGCTCGTGGCCGTGGCGGCCGTTTCGCTTTCCTTGAATTCGTGTGAAACCCCCGGGAGCCAGAGCGCCATCACCGGAGCCGGCGTGGGCGCCGCCGCGGGAGCTGTCATTGGAAACCAGTCGGGTAACGCGGCGGAAGGCGCCCTGATTGGAGGGGCTGCCGGAGCGGCGACCGGTTATGGCGTGGGCAGAGCGAGGCAGAATAATGCCCGGCGCGTCTACCGGGGCTATTGATCCATCGTTTCCCGACATCCG
>CBDBEZ010000050.1:0-31065 GCA_965204485.1 Verrucomicrobiales bacterium | reverse complement strand
CAAAATCATCCAGCGAGCCGGACGTCTGACTCGCCCTCAAGGTCGACTCACGTTGAGACTCGGAGACAATCAGGCCGTCGAAGAAGAAATCGCCTACTACATGATGGCCTGACTGGCCATTTTATGAAACGCTGGAGTACATCCTTTGGGCGTCTCCTCCAACGTCATCCGAATGATCTCACTTTCCTTGCTCTTCGGCAAAGCTTTGATACGTCCAGGCCGGGTCTTGTCCTTCTCGATTCCCGCCAGCCCCATCTCTGCGAACCTCTTTCGCTAGCGGCCCACCTGTGGTTCGTCCAATCCAAGTTCTTCCGCGATCCGCTTATTGGTCATCCCCTCGCTGGCGAGAAGCACGATCTTGGAACGAACTCTCAATTTCGGAGAAACGTTGGACGCCTTGCTGAAACGCAGGAGCTTGTTTCGCAGGCTTGCTTCAAGGTTGATCGGCACAGCAGTTCTCATTTCCATTAAACTAACACTCTCCGACTTGAGTGCAAGCTTAAAATGGATCATCTGTAGGGCGGACTACACTAGCTCCAGAACCAGGAGGAGCGAGCGGGGGAGATCATCCCGCGAGTTTACCCTGGAGGCGTCGCGTGGAACAAGCTTGCTTTGGACAGTGGTTCGCCGGGGTGACCAACCTCTTCGGTGGAACCGTCTCGAGCCGGTCGGGCCCCTCAGATTGGGTCTGATCGGAAGTTGACAGCTACCCAAGGAACGACGGTATTCGGTTATTATGTCGATTCTTCGCATCCCCCGTCCCTTGTGGCTCCTGGCTGGTCTGATGACTTCTGGCCAGGCCCAGCTGGTAGAGATTCCCGAAAGTGTCCCTGGCGATCCCGGCAGCGGCCGGGATCCCGGTTTTATCGTGCGCTCGGCGCAGGCCTTTGAGTCGCCGCCGCCGCCCGATGGGAACCCGCTCCCCGTGACCTTGAACCGCGGCATTTTTCAACTGAACGGCACTTTGAGGGACGAGTTTGGCACTCTGTTGGAGAACGAGGCCGTGCCGGGTCCCAATCCGAACGGGAGTTACTCCGTTCAGGTGATCAATTTTGAGCGTGATGCCAGGGTGGAGGAATTGCCGGTGGATCCGGAAGAGCCGGCGCCCGTCATCACCAATTTCCAGCCCAACGCCCTTTTCCCGGGGATTCCTGGGACGGAAGGCCACACCACCAATTTCACCACCGAGGTGGTGGCCTACCTGGAACTCACGGCGGGCGAACACACCTTCGGCGGTCAGATCTGGGTCGAACGCACCGACACCGGTGGCGACGATTTCTTCGTGGTGTCCGCAGGAACCAACCCGCGCGACTACCTCAACCTGGAGGTGGCGGAGTATGTCAAGATCGACGCGCCGGCGTTCCAATCGGTGCCGAACGATTTCACGTATTCCTTCACCGCGCCGGTCGATGGACTCTATCCCTTTCGCCTGGTGTTCCTCCAGGACGTGCGGGGAGCGGCTCTGGAGTGGTACTCGGTGGACCCCGCCACGGGGGAAAAGATTCTCATCAACGACCCGGATGACGAGCGTTCCATCAAGGCTTTTCAGCGCAGCACGGCGACCCATCACAATCATCCCTACATCGCCGAGATTCGACCTCAGCCAGGATCCCGAGGGATCCCGGCCTCGGACAAGATCGAGATCCTCTTGATCGATGATGGAGCCAACGTCGATCAGGGCTCACTTCAGCTTTTCCTCAACGATCTGGACATCACGAACGAGGCCACGATCACGCACACCGACGGCCGCACACAGATTTCCTTTCAGCCGAACCCCGCCCGCGAAAATCTTCAGAATGCCGTCAGGCTGGTCTACGACGACACGGCCGGGCGAAGCTTTGAGCGTATCTGGGATTTCGAGATCTCGGCTGGGGCCGGCGTCACGCGGGTGACCGGGCAGTGGGATTTCAATGGGGATCTTTCCGCCGCCGGAGGCAGGGACATGGAGTTCCTCACCGACGACGTGATGGCGCGCACGGAGTTTGGCACTACCGAGTCGCTCGGCATTCCCAACATCAACGGAGAGGTTGCCGAGGTGATGCTTGTACCCGATGCCGACGGGGCAGAGCCCGGGATCGGCTACATCATGTATCATGGTCTGGAGCCCAATGGCGGCGGCACCCGAGTGAATCAATACACCCTGATCATGGACGTCATGGTCTTTGAAGGGGCCGGCGGCGCTGCGGGAATCATCCAGATCGATTCTCCGCGACCGGGGGCGAACGGCGTCGTTGCCAACTCGGGAGACAGTGATTTCTTCTGGCAGAACGGCGCGATTGGTCAGGGAGGTGGGGGCTACCACGGGAGTGCTCCCGCTGGCGAGTGGCATCGGATCGCCTTCGCTGTGGATCTGGCGGCGGATCCTCCCGTGGTGACGAAATTCATCAATGGCGAGAAGATCGTGGACTGGGTGCAGAATAGTGTGGATCAGCCGCGGCGTGCCCTTCTCGACGAGTATTCCATCCTGTTCACGGACGGAGACGATGGAGAGCAGCTGGGCTGGTATGTCAACAGCGTGCAGATCCGGGAGGGCAAGATGTCCGATGTGGAACTGGAATTGTTAGGCGGGCCCAGCGCCGATGGGATTCCGCTTTCCTTCTTTGATGACCCCAACGCGACGGTTTCGACCCGCAATGTATTCGGCGACTTGGGTGATGATTTTGACGTGCACACCGGACGTCTCACCGTTTTCAACAGTGGTGAGAGCGAGGATCTCGCCATCGAGAGTGTCACGGTCACGGGACCCGAAGCGGCGTTCTACAACGTGGTTTCCTTCCCGGAGACGCTCGCCTCGGCGGAGCAAGGAGCCATCATTGTGGAGTTCGATCCGCAGGGGCAATCGGGCGTGTTCGAGGCGGCGTTGGAGATCGCCAGCAACGACGGCGGTGACGCCTTGTTGACCATCGACATCAGCGCTCGCCTGGCCAATGCCAACGGGCTGGTGGCTCATTACAAGATGGATGAAACCGAGGGCACGACCATGTTGGATTCCTCGGGCCAGCGTTATCACGGAGCCTATGGTTCCGCAGGTACCGGTTCTTTCAGTCTGAATCAGGATGGCTTGGCCTCCGGACGGTCCGTCCAGCTCAGCGATGGGGGATCGCCCGCGGCCGATGGTGGGGGCTTCGGTCAGCTCGATCCGAGGGACAGCATTCCCTCGCTACAAAACCTCACCATCTCAATGTGGGTGCAGCCCGATCCCGCCGACGCGGGAGCGTCCATGCTGCTGGCCAAAGGGACGCTGGCAGGCGATCCCTTTGCTCTCGCCACCAACGCCATCGGCGATGCCAATCCGCTCTTGTGGTTCGTGCAGGAAGCCGAAGAGATCATCACGGATCCCATTCTCAGCGTGGGCGAGCCACACCATGTGGTCATCACCCAGCTGGACGAGAACGGGATTGAGTTAGGGTCGACACGGACCCGGCTCTACCTGGATGGAGTGGTCGTGGCGGAACTCGACGGTGGAAACGGCTACGAGGATCTCAAGCCGTCCGTCATTCAGATCGGGGCACTCAATGGCGGCTTCGGTTTCACCGGCCTGATCGACGACGTCCAGATTTACTCGCGCGAATTGGCTGAGACGGAAGTTCAGTTTCTCCTGGCGAATCCTGGAATGGCGGTGGAGAGCCCCGCTCAGACGGCTGAGTTCTATCCGATCGCCTCGGTCACGTCATCCGCGACCGATTTTTTTCCGGTGGAGAACCTCATCCAGGGACCGGGCGTGGGTTTCAGCGCGGAAGGGCCGGATTTTGCTCGGCTTATCGGTGGTCTCGATGGAGCCTGGGTGACGGACGCACCGGGCGGGTTTCCCGCAGATTACATCGAGGCGGCCGGGACGCCGGTGATCACCCTGGATCTCGGCGCTGATGTGCCTCTGGGAGAGATCAGTTCCTGGGGTTATTCCGCTGACAACGCCAACGGGGTGAGCCTCTTTCAACTGAGCTTTGCGACGGACGCCGAGGGCCCAGCTGGCTTCGGGAGTTCCATCGGCTACCAGCCGACCTTCGAGCTGACCAATGACGACACCACCCGGCAGAGTCTCCGATTCGAGGAAACGGTGGTGGCGCGCTACGTGGAATTCACCGCACTGGACAATTTCTTCGTCGCTCCCGGTGACGGCAGCGGCGGGGAGATCGCAGGCGGGGATCGTGTGGGCCTGAGCGAGATCGCCTTTGAGGTGACGGGCTTGCCGCCTCTCGAGGACGTCACGGATCCGCTGGATACGATCATCATCGTCAATGGCGAGAATGACGACGATGGCAACGCGGGCGGGCCGCCGAACACGGCGGGTGTGGTCAACGCCATCAACAACGTGGGACAGAAGTATCTGAATTTCCTAGATCTCGGTTCTGGATTCACGGTGGCGCCGCGCGTGGGGCCCACGGTTGTCACCGGGCTCCGCCTTTACCCGGCGAACGACTCGCCGGAGCGTGACCCTGCCAGCTACCGGCTTTTGGGATCGGTCACCGGACCGCGCGCCGACGATTTTGTATTGATCTTGGAAGGTCCGCTGGCCTTGCCCGACGAGCGCAATGAAGGTGGCACGGTGGCCGTGGATCTCTCGCTGGCTCACCAGGAAGTCCTCTTCCAAAACGATCAGGCCTTCGTGGCTTATCGGCTCATCTTCCCCACGCTCAAGGACGCTGACACGGCCAATTCCATGCAGATCGCCGAGGTGGAGTTGTTAGGGGTCGCGGCAACCGTGGGTTCGGAGAATTCACTGGCGGAGGACTTGCTGGCTTACTATCCGCTGGACGGTAATCTTGAGGATGGCATGGGCGACAGCCACGGCGTCGGCAAGACCTGGGTCCCGGGTGCCAAGGCGGACCAACCCGAGTTGTTGGCGGATCATCCCGCGGCGGATCTCTCCTACGCAGATGGCGCCTTTGGGCAGGGAGTCGATCTCGACGGCGCGGGTCAGTACATTGAGACGCCGCTGGCGAACGAGGAGTCGTTCGACTTCGGGGCGCCTGACAATCCCACTGGCTTCACGGTTTCCGCCTGGTTCCGAGTGGACGGCTTCACCAAGGGCTGGCAAGCCTTGATCGCCAAGGGCGAGCAGAATCAGTGGCGGGTGCATCGCCAGGGTTCGACCGACAACCTGGTCGGCAACGGCGGCAACGCGGACATCGGCCAGAACCTCGACAGCGTCAACGATGGACAGATTCATCACGTCGCCCTGGTGAGCGATCCGGCCAACGGCAACGTGCGCCTCTACATTGACGGTGTCCTCCGTGAGGAGGGTGCCGCGCCGGCTCTCGAGAACAACCCGATGCCGATGATGATTGGCCAGAACCCCGACACGGACGACCGGACCTGGGACGGCCTGATCGACGACGTGGCGCTCTGGTCGCGTCCCTTGACCGGAGAGGAAGTGGCGATGATCGCCAGTGCGGACCGGTCCCTGGGCGAACTGGCGGACGTGTCGCCCGACGGCAACGGCGGAGGCGGTGGGGATGGCGAGCGTCCCTTTGATTTGCTCGACGCGGGACTCAATGCCACCGGTGCCTTCATGGTGACCATTCCGGACGGCGTGACGGCGGACATCGAGTATTCGACGGACCTGGTGAATTGGGAAGTGATTGCCACAGGAGTGAGCGGCACGTTGGAGGAGACCGACGCCGGTCGTCTCGCGGCGCCAGAGGGCTACTACCGCGCCAAGTAAGCTGCGAGCAAACTTGTTGCCAATGTCAGGGGTGAAGCCGGAAACGGCTTCGCTCTTTTGGCTGTAGGGTAAGGTCGTTTCATCGCGACGTCGATGTGAAGGAGATCAGCCGCTCCGCGGGCGATGGTTGTGTGAAAGGATCGCTGCGGCCTGACCGAAATCGCGCGCGGGAGCGCATGAATCCGCGACGAGGGGGGATTGGTCGCTCCGCGGGCGATCTACCGCAGCGCCGGTATCGGCGTTCTTCGTTGGTCGCTGGCTCAGTGATGAAGAAAGGTCTCGTCCAGGTTGAGGAGCGCTCGCGCCAGGAGGGTCCACTGAGCTTGGGCGACCGTCTGGCTGGAGTCGCTTTCCGAATTCGTCAATTTTTGGGCTGTTTGGGGGCGGGCTTCAAGATTGGCGGCTTGTTGCTTGAGAAAGGCCAGCATCCAGTTGGTTTCTTCCGCATCCGGCGGACGCGTCAGGGCGCGGCGGAAGAGCCTTTCGACCTTTTCTCTGTCGGGCAGGGGAGAACGCACCATCTGGCGGCCAAGTGTCTGAGCGGCTTCAAAGAACACGGTATCGTTCAAGGCGGTGAGCGCTTGCAGGGGCGTGTTGGTGATTTCTCTTCGTGCCAGGCAGGCTTCACCGCTGCCGGCATCGAAGGTGGTGAACATGGCGTAGGGAGCGGTCCGCTTGGAAAAGGTGTAGAGACCCCGGCGATAACGGTCTTCGTCCTCGCTGACCTTCCATTGGAGTCGGCCGTAAGTGCCCTCGGTGGTCACGTTGGGTGGCTGGGGAGGGAACACGCTGGGTCCGCCGGTCTTGGCCGTGAGGAGCCCGGCAACGCGGAGTGCCGTGTCCTTCACCAGTTCCGCCTCGATGCGAAAGCGGGACCCGCGACTGAGCAGCCGGTTCTCGGGATCCCGTTTCAGACGCTCTCCATCGAGGTGAGAGGATTGGCGATAGGTGGCGGAACTCAGCATGGAGCGATGGAGACGTTTGCGTGACCAGCCGTGATCCATGAAATCGACCGCCAACCAGTCGAGCAACAGGGGGTACGAGGGGGGAGAACCCTGGGATCCGAAATCCTCCGTGGTACGGACGAGTCCGTGGCCGAAAAAGGCGGACCAGTCGCGGTTGACTCGCACGCGTGCCGCCAGAGGGTTTTCCCGGCTGACCAGCCAGCGCGCAAAGCCAAGACGGTCGGCCGGTGGCTGGCCCTTGAGATCCGAGAAGAGACCGGGCAATCCGGGGGCGACGGATTCCCTCGGCTGTAAGAATTCGCCGCGATGGTGGCGAAAGGTCTGGCGCGGATGATCGGCGGGGCGCTCGCGAAACACCAGGGTGGAGGGATGCTCGGGGAGCTGGTTTCTCAGCTGCGCGATGGCTTCCCGTGCTTTCGCGAGCAGGGGCGATTGTTCACAGAAGAGCTGAGCCACTCGTTGGCGTTCGTCGGGAGAGAGGGATTCCCAGGGGCGTCGAAAGAGCATTTCCTCGCTGACGGACATCACTTGCGCACGCGGTTCCGGATCCGAGGTGCGGGAGAAGGCCAGGCGAAAGCGCCCGAGCGTGGCGGGATAGTGACGATTGGAAATGAGCCGGATTTCGACGGGTTGGGGACTCGTGAGCGGGGCTTCGAGAAGGAAGACTGCTTGATGCGGTTCGCCCTCTCTTCCACTGGTCGACCAACCGGTCACTTCATTGCCGTCAATGGTCTCGCTGGCGCTCGCTTTGCCACCACCGATCCCGAGTTTGGCATGATTCTCGGTCGCTCGATGGAAAGGCACCCGTTGGCCGTCCTGGAGAAGCTGGATTTCGCTGAGGAAGAAGTCTCCCTTGAGACCTTCGTAGTAGGCGCGGCCCGGTCCATGAGCTGGAAGACTTGGATGGGGCAGCGCTTCGAGCCGGACGGCCCGAACGCCTTCCCATCGGCCCGCGAGGCGCAGGTGGTAGACGTCGCGCTTGGTTTGGTCGCCTCGTGCGAGCAGGGAACCATCCTCGAGGGCTTGCAGTTTGGAGAGGTTGGCGCTGGATTCCGAGATTTCCGGAAACGTCCATTCGGCCAAACCTCCGGCGAGGTCCTCGAACCACTCGGTCAGGGCGTCGTCGAAGGAACGATCGGCGGGGAAGTGCTTGGGAAGTTCGCGCTCCCGCCGGGCGATTTTTTCCTGCAAGGCCCGCCGGCGGCCCTCGATCCGCGCGTCGGGAATCTCCAGCTCGGGCTCGTCCGCGTTGTTGAGGAAAGCCATCATGGCGTAGTAATCCCGATGATCGAGCGGATCGTATTTATGGGTATGGCACTGGGCGCAGGCCATGGTCAAGCCTAACCAAATGGTCGAGGTGGTGTTGACGCGATCCACCAGGCTGTGAAAGCGATACTCCAGGGGATCGATGCCGCCCTCTTCGTTCAGCATGGTATTGCGGTGGAAACCGGTTGCGATTCTCTGTGCGAGGCTGGCCTCGGGAAGGAGGTCGCCGGCCAGCTGCTCGACGGTGAATTGATCGAAGGGCATGTCGGCGTTGAGCGCCTGAAGGACCCAGCCCCGATAGGGCCAGATGCTTCGTCTCCGGTCCTTCTCATAGCCGTTGGTATCGGCATAGCGGGCCAGGTCAAGCCATCGGCTCGCCCATCGCTCGCCGTAGGCGGGCGATGCCAGCAGGCGATCCACCAGGCGATCCACCAGGCGGTTCTCAGCCTCCGGATGCCGGTCGTCGATATAGGCGTCCGTTTCCTCGGGAGTGGGCGGGAAACCTAACAAGTCCAGGAAAAGACGGCGGACCAAGGTGTGGCGATCCGCCTGATCGGACAGCGAGAGATCGTGTTCCTCCAGGCGCCGCTGCACGAAGGCGTCGATCGGATGAAGCGGTCCGGGAAAGGGCCCGCTGGCTTTGGGAGGCGACACGGCGATTGGCGGGAGGAAGGACCAGTGAGGCTCGTAGGGAGCGCCCTGTTTCACCCATTCCCGGAGAATCTTGATCTGGGAATCTGTGAGTGGGTTCTTCGCGGCGGGCGGCGGCATCCGTTCCTCGGGATCCGGGTGGACGAGTCGCTCGAGCAACGGACTCAATTCGCCGTTCTCGGGAACGATCCGGGAGCGGTCAGTGTCCGATGGCTGATCCAGCCGGAAATCGGCTTTGCGCTCGGCGGGGTCCGGGCCGTGGCACGCGAAGCAGTGAGCGGAGAGGATCGGGCGCACCTCACGATTGAAGTTGGGCCCGTCGTCTTGGGCGACGCTCAGTTCGGCCAGAGGCGAGGCGGCTAGCGAGAGGGCGGCGAGGAAGCGGAGGGAAAAAAGCGAAAATGGGGAGATCATGCGCGAATGAAGTGGTGAAACGGGCCTGGGGGCACCTTCTTAAGCCTTCTTATGAGAGCCAAACCCCGGATTCTGCACCGGGATTCGGTCACAGGATTTTACGATGTGTTGACAAAAGGGGGTGCGGTGTAGTGGCGGAAAATCCTCCCTGAGCCGCAAATTACCTTCATTTTTTGGTCTTGCGTCGGGAGTTAAAAAACCTTAGCTCTCGGTTGTCCGATTCATTCGGACTAGGGGTTGAAGGGGCAGCCCTCTTGGTTATGCCACGCGAGCAATGGGGGTTACTCGCTATAGCCAAGGGGTTGCCTCACTCTTTTCGGGGACAGGAGGTTCACGCGGCGCCTGCGCCTATTGCCGGGTGTCCGGTCGGCGTGCGTGTCTTCGTTCGGAGGGCCCGCCTGGCGATGAGTCAACGACGCCCACTTCGTAGGTGCCCAGATCAGTCTTTTTTCTTTTGGGAGCCGCCGCTCCCGCTGCTGGCCGCTGAAGACGACGAACTCGTCGAAGAGCCCTTCTCCGTCTTGCTTCCTTCCTTCTTGGACTTGCCTTTGCCTTTGGATTTGGATTCAGAGCCGTTCTTCGAAGCGCTCTCGGCGCCTTTCTTGTAGGACTCGCTCCGATAATCCGTCTGGTAGAAGCCGGAGCCCTTGAAAATGATGCCGGCCCCGGTTCCGAGGAGGCGCTTGACCTTGCCCTCGCAATCCGGGAACTGACAGGTCTCCAGGCGAGGATCGTTCATCGACTGGAAGTGTTCGAAGGCCCTGCCACAGGTTTCGCAGCGGTAGTCGTAAGTCGGCATGGTGAAGAGAGGTCCTGTCTTCTACACACGAAACCATCACATGCAACCACCTGATTGGTGGCTCAGGCACTGGGGAGGCCGGTGTCACCGCCAAAGAGCGGATTTCCTCTCCGCTTCGAGCTCCCGGTAGAGCGGATTCTCGATCCCCTCCCAAACCACTCCATTCAGAATCCCATTCCCGGCAATCCCTGCAGACCGCCGGTCACTTTTTCCATCTCGCTCTGCATGAGCGCTTTGGCCTCCTCCTGGGCCTGCTTGACACCGGTGAGAACCAGGTCCTCCAGGAACTCCACGTCCTCGGGATCCACCACTGCGGGATCGATCTTCACGCTCAGGATGTCGCCGCCGCCGTTGGCCCGGACCACGACCTTGCCGCCAGCTGCCGAGGCTTCCACTTCCTGGGTCGCCAGTTCGGCCTGAGCGGTTTGCATTTTCTGCTGCATCTGCTGCGCTTGCTTGAGCATTTTGTTGATGTTCATGGCTTCGGTCTGTGGTGGTCGGACGATCAATCAATCGGGTGTTGAGTCTTTCTTCTCCGGCTTGGCCTGGAAGATGTCGAGTGCTTTCTGAATCAGGTCGTCATTGTAAAACGAGGCCTCGTCGAGACTGGCAGTCGGGGGAGGATCACTCGACTCTTCAGAGCGGCTGGCCGGCCTCGACGCGGGTGCCGAGCGAGGCGGGGTGTTGCCGTTCGACTTGGGCGTTTTCTTTTTGAGAGGCGTTTGAGGGGGAGTGGCCGCGTCGAAAGGTGGAGTGTCCGAGAAATCAGCGTTTCCAGGTGGCGCCGCGGCGAGGCCGAGCGGAAGCGTGTCATCGACCGTGATTTGCAATCGGAGCGATTCGCCCGACTTCCGCCTGAGCTCGGTCTCAATTTCTTTCTTGGCAGAGGCAGCGCGCTCCCTCGCAAAGTCTGTGGAGTGGAAACGGACGCTGAGAGCATCCGCTTCGACGCCGCCGAACTGAGCTTGTGAGAAAATGAGGGGAAACTTTTGCTGGAGGTGCTCCCAAAGGGCGGCGGCGCCACGATCGCCTTGGCGTCCGGAGAAGGCGGGACGGTCATCTGCGGACGCTGGAGGCTCGCTTGGATCGGCGGGCGCAAGAGGGGCGCGAGCCGGAGCCGGAGGCTTTTTCGTTTCGCGGGGGGGCTCGGGGGGATCCAAGGGCTTCGCCGCCCTCCCGGGGTCTGGGACAGACGCTCCTGGGGAGACTTCTCGCGTCACGGCTTCGCCGCCGGTTAGGGCCCCGCTGAGAACGTTGATGACGTCGCTGAGATTGGATGCCTGCAAGCTCTGGACGGCCCGGATGATCCCCAGTTCGAAATGCATTTTCTTGTTCGGCGCCCACTTCATGCGCGCGTCGATCTCGGCGAATTGATCCACCAGTTCCAAGAGGCGCTCGTTCTCGACGTGGGCGGCCTGGCTTTCCAAAGTCTCGGCGGCAGATCGGGAGAGGTCCTTGACGGCGTTCTTGGGATCCACCTTGTAGACCAGAAGGTTGCGCAAATGCATGAGGAGATCGGCCAGCAGCCGGGAGAGTTCTTTGCCCGCCTCGGTCTGGGAGTGGAGCACGTCGAGGGCATCGACGGTGCGGTGCTCCAGCAGCGCGGCGGTCAGGCTGGCCACCGTTTCAAAGGCCGTGAATCCAAAGATGTCTAGCACGTGCCGCTCGGCGATGTGATCACCGCAAAAAGCCACCAGCTGGTCGAGCATGGACTGGGCGTCTCTCATGCCGCCTTCCGCGCCGCGCGCGATGCACTCGGCGGCGGCTTGGTCGAGTTCGATACGCTCCTCGCGGGCGATGTGGAGGAGGTGATCGGTGATCACCTGATCGGGAATGGGGCGCAGGTCGAATCGCTGGCAGCGGCTGAGAATCGTTGCCAGGATTTTGTTAGGCTCCGTGGTCGCGAAGATGAACTTCACGTGCGGCGGCGGTTCCTCCAGAATCTTGAGGAGGGCGTTGAAAGCCGCGGGGCTCAGCATGTGGACCTCGTCGATGTAATAGATCTTGTAGCGCGCTCGCGAGGGCGCGAACTTGGCGCCCTCGCGAAGTTCCCGCACTTGCTCGACGCCGTTGTTGCTGGCGCCGTCGATCTCCAGCACGTCAAGACTGTTTCCCTGGGCGATTTCCTGACAGAGGTCTTTCGTGGGGTCGAAGGTGGCGCTGGGGCCGTTTTCGCAGTTGAGCGCCTTAGCGAGGATGCGCGCGGTGGTGGTTTTTCCAGTTCCTCGGGGGCCGACAAAAAGGTAGGCCTGAGCGATCCGGTCCTGGTCGATGGCATTGCGCAGTGTCGTCACGACATGATCCTGCCCGAGGATCTGTTCGAATGTCAGGGGGCGATACTTTCTGGCGAAGACCTGGTAAGCCACGGCGGGACCTTAGGTTTGCGAGGTGGATTGAAAATCTTTTTCGGCGGTTTTTTGGCTCGGCGTGAGCGCTTAGTTCACGGGTGGGCGGACTTCACGCAGCGAAATCCGGTGTGATTGGTCGAGGTGATCATGTCGGAGATCTGTCGGGCACTGGGCCGGTAGCCCTTGCAGTAGCAGTCATTGCAGAGAAACGAGCCGCCGCGGATCACCTTGTGGGGCGTGGTGGCCAACTGCTGTCGGCGGTCGGAGTCCTGGCGAATGCGCTGGGAGGGATCCAGGACCTGATCCATGGTGGGTCCCTCCGGGCTGAACTCCGGGCTGCGGATGTAGTAGTCGGGATCGTACCAGTCGTTGACGAACTCCCACACGTTGCCGGAGATATCGTAGAGGCCGTAGCCGTTGGGGGGGAAGGACTTCACCGGTGAGGTGGTCGCGAAACCGTCGTCGGCCGTGTTTTCGTGAGGGAAATCACCTTGCCAGAGATTGGCCTGATGCTGACCGTTGGGCTCGAGCTCCTCGCCCCAGACGAAGGTGGTGTCCCGTCCGCCGCGGGCGGCGAACTCCCACTCGGCTTCCGTCGGCAGGCGTTTGCCGGCCCATTCCGCGTAGGCCTTGGCATCATCCCAGGAAATGCAAACGACGGGGTGGTCATCCTTGCCCTCGATGGAGCTTTCCGGGCCGAAGGGATGGAGCCAGACGGCTCCGGGGACGAACTCCCACCACTGCATGTGGTTGTCGAGCGGGACGGGACCCTCGGTTTTTTTGAAGAGCAGGGAGCCGGCCTTGAGGGCTTCGGGCGGGGCGTTCGGGTAGTCCTCAGCGCTGAAGGATTTCTCTCCCTGAGTGACGTGACCGGTGGCCTTCACGAACTCCCGAAACTGGGCGTTGGTCACCTCGGTCTCGTCCATCCAGAAGCCCGCCACGCGGACCGTATGCACGGGCGTCTCGTTGGGCAGCCCCTCGGAAGAGCCCATGTTGAATTCGCCTCCGGGGATCCACACCATCCCGTCCGGGGCGTCCCCGGGCGCGGCGGCGCCTCCCACCGGTTCACGGTGGCAGGAAGTGGACGAGGCGACGACCAGGAGCAGCGACGGGAATGCCATGATCAGGGTAAAGCGTGACCTCATGAAAAGCAGCTTGAGCGGGCTTGCGGTCCCGCGCAAGCCCGAGCTTTTTGGGCCCGGAAAGGGAGCCCGGGAAGTCGCGGACGCCGGGGATACCACCACGGGAGCGAGACGACCGATTGGGTCAGAACGGCAGGACTCCTGGCGGGACTCTTTCGGCCTTGCGAAGTTGATTTCCCTCTCCGCTAGTTCTCGGCAGGGATCTCTACCGGGATGGCCTCGCAAACCTGGTGCCAGCCGGGGAAGTTCCAGTCGTTGGGGAAACCCCGGCACTGGGCCGGCTTGACTGCGTTGATCGTGCAGTCGTTGCCTTCCAGGAAAATGCACTCGTGATTCGTCTTTTCGATGAGCGTCAAGCCCTGGCGATTGGCGCGGACAGCCGTGAAGAGTTTGGTGAACTCAGGCAGCGGCAGGTTCAGGTAGCGCGCGATCGCCTCGACTTCCTTGCCCGTGACCACTACTTCACCTGGCCAACGGCAGCAATTGGCACAGCGCTGACATTGATAATAGGGTTTTTGGGGCACGGCGAGACGATGGAACGAAATCGGCGAACGCGAACGAGGAAAGGAGGCCCGAGTCGGATCGGGGTGGGGAGAGGATCAAAAATCCCAGACCAGTGAGGCGCCGAGTTCCACGCTTTTTTTGTCGGGACGCCCCTCGGTCTGGTTGAGAAAGTCGCGCCGGTAGTTGACCCTGAGATTGACGTCTTCGCTCACCTGGGTCTCGACGAAGGCCTGGAAATCCATGTCCCAGTTTTCACTGCGGCGCGGATCGACGCTGTAGCTCAAACCTTGGCCGACCGCCACCATGTCCGTGACTTTCCATTTCAGGTCCTGTTGCAAATGGGCCTTGTAGGCGGTGCCCTCCTCGTCGTCACGATCCGATTCGGTGACGTGTTCCGCCTTGAACCCCGGGGTGAGGTGGACGGAAAGCTTTTCCTCCTTGACTGGCGCGTATCCAAGACCGGCGGTTTGAGAGAGCTGGGAGCGGTTTTTCGTCACATTGTCCACCTCGGCCTTGGTTTCTCCCTGGACGTAAAAACCCTTCTCACCACGATGGCGGAGACGCTGTGACACGCCGTAGCGATCCGCAGACTTGGCCTCTTCCTGGCTTTGGTATTGGTAGTAGCCTCGCCACTGGGCTTCGCCGCGCTCTCCCTTCCAGCTCAGCGAGGCATTGGCGGAGACCTCGCGGTTCTCGGTGCTCTCGTTTTGCAAATCGGAATAACCCAGACCCACGCGACCGTTCCAGTTCTCGGGAAGGCGGAATCCCACGGTTTCCTCAGTTTCTTCCTCTCCGGGCGGGAGCGGGGAGGGTTCGGGGGAGCGGGAGGCGAGCGGCTCGTTCTCGATAAGTGGCTCGTCGGTTGGAGGCGCGGCGGTCCCCGCTTCAACCTCTCGGGTCTCTGGCGTCGGCGCCTGCCCGGGAGCCTCTTCTGGTCCATCTTCATCCTGCGGCTCGGAGGGATCGGAACTTTTCTCCAGAAGTTGGATCGCTTCCACGGGGATCTCAACCGGCTGAGGAAGCAGAGTGGGGTCGAAGAGGACCGTCTCTTCCGTTTCCTTGAGCACTTCGCCCTCCAGGTGGTCACCGTTGTTCAGCGTGATGGTGTCGGCTCGGGCCAGAGAAAGGCTCAGGAGGATCCCGAGAATCCCGTTTTGGATACCGCGTCTTTGCATGAGAGATCTTGGAACTATTGAGATTCGGTGTCAATTGGTGTCGGATCGCTTTACGGGGGCCGGTGAACTCGTGTAATGGAAGGGGGAGACCCCAGAAATATTCACCAGGATGAACTTGACCCATTTTTTCCGTCGCCCTTGGGCGGCGACCACCGCCCTCACGCTGCTCGGCTTTTCTAGCGTCCCGGCTCAGGAAGACACCGTAATCGTGTTCAACGAACTCATGTATCACCCTGCGGGTGAGGAGACCGAGTGGGTCGAGCTGGCCAGCCTCTATGGCGTGGACCTAGACATCTCGGGGTGGGAATTGGAAGGAGCCGTCGATTTCGTTTTCCCGGAGGGAACGATCATGCCTGGCAACAGCTATCTGGTGGTGGCCTTGGATCCGACGGGCATTCAGGGCGCCATGGGGCCCTTTGAGGGGCGTCTGGATGACGATGGCGAGGAGTTGCGGCTGGTGAACAACAGCGGCCGGGTCATGTCCATCCTCGATTACAACGACCGGGGGCGGTGGCCCTCGGCGCCGGACGGTTCGGGCGTCACTCTGGCCAAACGGGACGAGCTTCTGCTGGCTTCCGATTCGCAGTCCTGGCACTGGAGCGATCAAATGGGGGGCACGCCGGGTGCGGCGAATTTTCCGGATGGCAACGGGCCCCGGACGCCCTTCATCGTGCTCAACGAAGTCGCCGGATTGACGAGCGAGACCTTTTTCGTGGAGATCGGCGCCTGCCCTTGCCCCGATCCCTTGGGTGATGCCATCCACGTCTTGGCGGGTCACGAAATCCGCTCAAGCGGTGGCGAGAGCTTTGTGTTCACGGACCAGACGCTCCCCTTGGGGGACCTGCTGGCACTGGACGCCGATACCTTGGGGTTCGAGAATCTTCGGCAAGGGGATCGTCTGTTCCTCGTGCCCGACACCGGTGATCGCGTGCTGGACTCGGCGGTGGTGAGGGAGCGCACGCGGGCGCGTTTCCCGGATGGGGGCGGCTGGCACATTGGCACCGGTGACAGTGCTGGCGAGCCGAACGAGGTCGTCCTGCGCGATGAGATCGTCATCAACGAGATCATGTACCACTATCGCCCGACCTTCGAAGGCGAGACGGAGGGCGCGGCCTACCAGAACAACCCCGAGGAGTGGGTGGAGATCACCAATCGGAGCGACGCACCCGTCGACCTGACGGGGTGGGAGTTCGACCAGGGAATTCGTTATGCTTTTCCCGACGGGACGCTCTTGGCGCCGGGGGCCTTTCTGGTGGTGGCGCGCGATGCGGAGGCACTGCGTGCGCGCTATCCGGCGATCACCATTCTCGGAAACTACCAGGGAGAGCTGAACAATCGGAGCGATCGCGTGGTCATGGTTGATGCGACGGGTAACGTGGCGGACGAGGTGGAGTATGTTGACGGGGGAAACTGGCCTGAGGTGGCCGATGGTGGCGGATCGAGTCTTGAACTTCTTCACCCCGAGGCTGACAACGCCAAGCCGGGAAGCTGGGCTGCCAGCGACGAGGCGTCCAAGAGCGAATGGAAGGAGTACCGTTACCGGGGGGAGGCTGAGAGGCCGCCCGGAACCAACTTTCCGACCCAGTGGGACGAGTTCAATTTTGGACTTCTCGACGACGGTGAGTTTCTCATCGATGACCTGTCGGTGATCGAAGATCCCGATGGTGAAGGGGCGCAGTTGCTCAAGAACCGGAACTTCAGTGCGAGCCTCTTCAGCCAGGATCTCGTCCGTGACTGGCGTTTTCGGGGCAATCATGGAGGGCACGGCAAGACGGTCGCCGTGCCCGATCCCGAGGACGAGGGGAACAACGTTCTCCATGCCGTGGCCACCGGGCCAACCGAGCACATGCACAACCAGATCGAGACGACTTTGTCCGGCGGGAGGGACGTCAGCGTGGGGATCGAGTACGAAATCTCGTTTCGTGCGAAATGGCTGAGCGGTTCGCCGATACTGCACACGCGGCTTTATTTCAACTACCTGGCCAAGAAGACGATCCTCGCGATGCCGGAGACCAGTGGAACGCCGGGAGCGCCGAATTCCATGCGGGTCGACAATCCCGGGCCCGCCTATGCCGAACTGAGGCACTCCCCGGCCGTGCCAGAAGACATGGAGCCGATCGTCATCACGGTCGCGGCCACGGATGCTGATGGGATCTCCTCGCTGAACGTTAGGTGGCGCACGGAGTTGGGGGCGGAATTCAGCACGATCGCCATGGAACCGATTGGGGACGGCGAGCTTCATCGCGGGGTGATTCCGGGTCAGCCGGCGCAGAACCTCTTCGGCGCGTTCAACGAGACCAAGATTCAGTATTACCTCGAGGGAACCGACGCCGCGGGGAACACTTCGGTCTGGCCGGCGGCGGGGCCGGAATCGCGGGCTCTGATTCCGCTGCAAGATGGTCGGGGGGGCGACACGCCCGGGCATGAGTTGAGGATTGTGATGATGGAGCCGGACATCGAATTCCTCCACGAGGTGACCAACGTGATGAGCAATCATCGCATGCTTTGCACGGTGATCGATCGCGGAGAGCACGCTTATTACAATGTAGGGGTCCGGCTCAAGGGAAGCCAGCGAGGCCGCAATCAGGCGGTGCGGGTGGGCTTTTCCCTCAAGATGCCGGCCGATACGCCCTTCCATGGATTGCATGGCACCGTGGCTGTGGATCGTTCGGGGGCGGGGAATCAGTTCAGCCAGAAAGAGATCCTGGTAAAGCACGCGGCCAACCGTGCCGGGGGCATCCCTTGCATGTATGACGACCTCATTTACATCATCTCACCCGATCCGCGTCATGAGAGTTCGGCGATGTTTCAGAAAGCCCGCTTTGATGACGAGTATCTCGACGGGCAGTTCGAGCGCGGCAGTGACGGGACGATGTTTGAATACGAGCTGATTTATTTTCCCACCACGACCGACGGTGGCGTGGAGGGCTTCAAACGCCCCGAGCCGGATCAGGTTCGCGGTGTCCCTCACCGCAATCTCGGTCCTGACAAGGAGGCCTATCGCTGGCATTATCTGCTTGAGAACAATCGGCCGGAGGATGACTACACGCGGGTGATGGACCTGCTCGACTTGTTTGGAATGCCCGCCAATGAGGCTTATTACGAGCGCTTGTGGGAGACGATCGACGTCCCTCAGTGGCTGCGGGCCTTTGCCATTCAGAACCTCTTTGGGATCGGTGACAACTACGCCAATGGCGCGCAGCATAACATGATCATGTATTTCCCGGTGGGCGAGAAAGCGATGTATTTCCCCTGGGACATGGACTTCACTTTCAGCCAGGGCGCGACTTCAGGAATCGCCAACAACGGTGATTTGAACAAGATGATCGATCGTGAGGACAATCCGGTGGCCTTTCGCAGCTATTACGCGCAGATGGACGAGCTGCTGCAGACGGTTTACAACCGCGAATACATGGAACGCTGGACGGAGCATTACACCACTTTCCTGACGGGGGGCGGGAGCAATAACCTCCGAACTTTTGCCAACTACATCGAGCAGCGGAATCGTCACGTGGAGGGCGAGTTGCGGTCCCGTTTCGATCAGGTGCCTTTCGAGATCACGACCAACGGCGGCTCCACTTTGGAGGTGGCCGCTTCGACGATCACTCTGGAAGGGAAAGGCTGGTACAACGTGGCTTCTGTGGAGGTGGGAGACACCGAATACGAATTGACCTGGGTGGACGAGGATGTTTGGCAGCTCACCTTGCCCCTGGACGTGGGTGAAAATGTGATTACCGTTCAGGCCTTGGATGTCTTGGGCACGGTCGGTTCCATCTTTGCGCCGGTGGGCAAGGACACCATCACGGTCGTCAATACGGGTAGCGCGGCGGCGGCCAGCGCCGAGAATGTGGTGGTGAGCGAGATCATGTACCATCCGGCCACGCCCAGCGCGGCGGAACGCGAGGTGGGCTTTAGCAATCAGGACGCCTTCGAGTTTCTCGAGTTGCACAACGTCAGTGACGCGGCGGTGGATTTGGCGGGCGTCCGCTTTACGCGGGGAATTGACTTCGATTTTCCCGAAGGAGCTCAGATTGCGGCGGGAGGCTTCCTCATTCTGGTCGCCGATGCCGAAGCCTTTGCCCTGCGCTATCCGGGAGTGGCGATCGCGGGCGATTATCGCGGCCAGCTCCGCAATTCCGGGGAGACCATCCGCCTCCGTGCGGTGGACGACACGGTGATCTACGATTTCTCATACAATGACGCGGATCCTTGGCCCCTCGAAGCCGATGGCGATGGCGTTTCCCTGGTGCTGAGGAACGCGGCCGAACGTCCCGACCCAAGCCTGGCGGCCAGCTGGTCAGTGAGCGCCGCTCAGGGCGGTTCACCGGGGACCGGCGAGAGCGCTCCCGAACCAGGGGGCGACTTTGAAGAATGGCTGGCCGCGCGGGGAGGCGACCCGCGCGCGGATCCCAACGGGGACGGCTTTCCCTTGCTGGCGGACTATGCTTTGGGCCTGGATCTCGGAACTCCCGTGCCAACGGTGCGGGTGCATGACGGAGTGAACGAGTTGATTTACACCACCCGGGATGAGAGTGGATTGGCGGTGACTCTTCAAGCGTCGAAAGATTTGCAAATCTGGACGGACTTCGTGGCGGACGACGAGCATGTTTCCTTCCAGGACAATGGGACCATCGAGCGTCATGTGGCCATCGACGACAACTATGTCCGGCTCAAAATTGAATAAGGGTCACCAAGCTTTGCGAATATCATCTCTCACCGCCGCATGAGCCGTCGCCTTGCCATTGTCCGTCACGCCAAGTCCGACTGGGGAGATTTCATCATGCCGGATTTTGAACGGCCCTTGAACAAGCGTGGGAAACGGGATGCCCCGGCCATGGGCGATCGTCTGGCGAAGCGTGGCGATCTTCCCGATCTCTTGATCTCCAGTCCTGCCGTGCGGGCTCTGAACACCGCGCGGATCTTGGCCGATGCCCTGGGATATCCGCAGGAACGGATTCAACTGGCCGAGTCGATCTATGAGGCGCCAATGTCCGCTCTGCTGGATGTGGTGCGGCAAGTGACGGAGGATCGGCGACACGTGATGTTGGTGGGACACAATCCAGGTTGTGAGCAGTTTGCCGGTTTCCTCACAGGAAAGCCGTTCGCGCGCTTCGTCACTTGCGGAGTGGCCGATTTGGAGTTGGACGTTCCGGACTGGCAAGGGGCTGGTCCCGGCGTGGCCAAGGTGGTTTCTTACTGGTATCCCAAGATGTTCGACGGAGATTGAAACGAGTCGCGCCAGACGCGTGGAGGGACGGCGTCCATGCCGTTCTCGGTGCGGCTCGTCGATCGATGGGCTCGCCGGCCTCTTTCAGCGATTCCGTAAGACGGCGTCGGAAAGAGTCGTAATGGCCTGAATTGGTGGGTGTTGAGCGTGTTGAAGCTGGCGCTAAGAGGGCGAACAGTTTCGTGTGGCGGTTCTCGGGCGAATTTCGGAGGGCTCGAGCCGCGAAATGGATCCCCCTGTCGGCAATAGGCAACAGGAAGCCAGACCGCTCCGATGGCGGACGTGAACCCAAGGTTACCGAGAGCGCAGGGCGGGCGTTCCTCAGCCCGGAGCCGGTGGCGGCCACCATCGATCCTCTCGCATGGAGGCGGCGATTTGACGGGCAAAATAGATGGCCGTGTGTCCACGGCGTATCTCTGGCTTCAAGTTGCGCTTGTGGAAGCAGTGGAACACGGCGTGGGCCATGAACATGATCAGCCACAGAACGAGAATGGAATTGGGATGATGATGATAGCAATGACCGGAATGCCAGCGGGAGCAGAGTTCGTTAAAGCCTTCGTTTTCGACCTTCCAACGGTCGTGCCCGAAATGGAAGATGGTCTTGGCATCGGCCATTGAGCGGGGCATGGTCGTCGCCCACCACCAGTGGCTATCGATGGGAGTCTCGACCCAATCCCCAGCGACGGATGCCAGTCTCATGGGAATGAACAACGCGAAGAGGAGTGTGAATGGATTCAGTGCAGAAGCCCTCAGCCTCTTGTAAATGAACGTGCCGCGCGGGCTTGCCCGGTGCAGCTGGAGTCTCAAATGATTCTGGCTCTTGCTCCTCAAGGGGCAGGAGCGTGCGGGCTTCGGACAATAGCTCAGGCTGATTATCCTTGAGTACGGCAACAAGGTATTTGCCGTGGTCTTCAAGAAGATTGATCACGGAGGGACGCAGGTAGAGCGCATCGGCAGTGAGCACGTCAAAGCAGCGTGGGTGGTCCTTAAGGACGCGAGTTATCAGCCGTATAGCCGCAGCGACTTCGTCGTCTCCAGGATCTCCGTCTTCACCAGGCTCAAGCATTTCCACGTCGAGAAGCAATTGAAAAGCCTCACAGATAATCTGAAACGCGACCAAGCGGTGGTAGAACTGTGTTTTGACCTCGTCTCCGACGGCGATCCGGCGTTGGAGACACTTTGGACAACAACGTTTGTAGCTACAGTGAGTTTCGTGACCATCGACGGCGGCAAGCATCCAACCGCGCTGTGGGGCAAGGATTTTGTTGCGTTTGAGGCAGAAGTAAATGTGTCCGAGACACCCTCGCACACTGTCAGGCTCGATGCGCTCGGAGACATACGCCAGTTCGTCGGCGCTGGGCAAACGGTGATTACCGAGCCAACGGGTCCAGCTGCTCTTGTTCCGGTGTTGCTCGAGTTCGTTGAAGCTTGGTAACCGGCAGCAGAACATGGCGAAGAATGCTGCCGGGAAAACTCGAGTGGGAATCTGTGGTTTGGGACGAGAGTCACGCACCCGCAGCCTCCACTGTTGGCGGAGGCTGAAAATCTTGTCCGCGTAAGTTAGTAGTCGCGTGAGAATGGTCGCTTCTTTTTTGGTGGAGAATTGCGCCCGGACTTGGCTTTGCCGGCTGATTTCTTACCGGTCTTGCCCTTCTTCTTGGCGGAGCTACTCGCCGCTCTGGCCTTGGTTTTTGCCTCCTCGAGTCGGAGGCGCCCCTGCTCGTCGAGGGCTTCCAGCAGAGCATTCGCCTTCTGGAAATCATCGATCCAGCGTCTCGCCTGAGCTTCCAACGGTCTGGGGACGTGCAGCATGGTGGTCTTGCCCTTGCGAGTCTGACCGATGGCCAAGGAGCGATGGCGCAAGGAGTCGTCGGAAGCGCAACGGCAAGTGGGCTTGCCGCATTTACGAGAGAGTTCGATGGGCGAGCCGTGAAGGAAGCCTTCGGCCTGGTCGAGGAGCTGGCGGAGGCGGCTGCGAATCTGGCGTTCGGTGGGGGGCAGGGAGTTTCTGCTTGGCATGAAAGTCGGCTCGTTTGGCGCACTGTAATATAAGACTATTACAGAAACAAGCTTAAAAAAGATGAAATAACGAATGCGAATTTGCCATGGGGTCAAAAATGGGCGCTGCCGATCCGAATTACCCAAAAATACAGGGCTTGAGCCGCCTCAGCCGCCTATTTTACGGAATCGCTGCCGCATCCCATGGAATCCCAATTAACCGAAACCGAAGTACGCGTCCTCGGCGCACTCATCGAAAAGGAGATGACCACACCCCTCTCCTATCCGCTCACCCTCAACGCCCTGGCCACCGCCTGCAATCAAAAGAGCAACCGCTTCCCTGTCGTCGACTACGACGAGGCCACCGTCGCGCGGGCGGTCGACAGTCTGCGTGCGAAACGGCTGGTGGAAACCGTCTTCCCAGGCAGCTCGCGCACCGCCAAATACAAACACGATTTCGCCTACGAGTACGGCCTCAACGGCAAGCTCCAGGCCTTGTTAGGCGTGCTCATGCTGCGCGGCCCCCAAACGGCCGGCGAATTGCGCACGCGCACCGAGCGCATGACGCGATTCGACAGCCTACAGGCCGTTACCGAAACGCTGGAAGAACTCCTCACTCGCGAGGAGGGCGCCCTCGTCACGCTGCTGCCACCCGGCCCCGGCCAGAAGGAACGCCGCTACGCCCACCTGCTAGCAGGCGAGCCCGATTTGTCGAAACTTCCGGATTCCCGGCATGGCCACTCCGCCACCTCGGAAGCCACCTCCACAGCCACCGATGAACGGCTATCGGCCCTCGAGGAAGCCGTGGCCCAGCTTCGCGGCGAGGTTAAGCACCTTCAAGAGGAACTCGGCATGGGAGACTGAATCGCGAACCTTCAAAGTGACGCTCGCCTCCCAGCGAATGGCCGACGGGCAATTTTACCGGATGCTTGCACCTTGAGGCTCGATTTTCAACGAGCTTGCCCCGTGAAGATCAAGGCTCCCAGAGCCTTCGTTCACTCTGTCTCCCCCTTGCCAACTCTGGCTCTGCGTCGCCGCCCCACCCGTTTCTGAGCCGTCACGCTCGCATGGACAATTTGCCTCCTGCCGCCTAGACTGCCCGAATGATCTCCAGACAACCCCTGCTCATCGGCAGCTTCCTTTTCCTGCTTGGCACCGGCAGTCTCCAGGCCGCCCCCCGCCTGGTGGTCCACTGGCCACTGGACGAAATCGACGGCCCATCGACACCCGACGCTTTCGGCCGTTATCCCCTCGAAACGGTCAATCTCACAGCTTCCGATCTCGTCGCCGGCCGCCGGGGCCAGGCTTTCGCCTTCGACGCCTCCCACGAGACTCTACTCGCCCGGACCCACCAGGATGGTGATGACCTTCCCCTGAACCAATTCGCGGATTTCAGCATCAGCCTCTGGGTCAAGGGCAAGGGCACCGGGCAAAGCGACCTTCGCATTTTCTCCGAGGGTAGTTCGTCGGTCAACCACCTCTTCAACATCGGCACGGACGGGAGCGGCGCCTCGGACGTCATCGACGTCTTCATACGGCCCGGAGCCAATCACATTCTGTCTCAACAGACCGCCCTCGATGATGAATGGCATCACCTGGCCTGGGTTCAGGAAGAAGGCCACGCCACGCTCTACATCGATGGCGTGGCAGACCCGGCCTCCTTCGAACCTGCCGACGGCCTCGATGTCGACATCACTTCTCTCGGAGGCATCCGGCGCGCCGGTGGCGACTCACACTGGTTCACCGGCCTCATCGACGACGTCGCCATGTGGGAAGGCGCTCTCGCGGAGGACACCATCACTCTTCTGGCCGAGGGAGCGGATCCGGCTAGCCTGACAAACACCGAAACGCCATCCGGCGGTGATGGCGGTGGCGGTGATGGAGGAGAAGAGGAACCCCCCTTCACGCCGCAGGGCGATCACTTGATGATCACCGAATTTCTCGCCGCCAACGACGGGCAGCTGGCCGACGTCACCGGCACTTTCAACGACTGGATCGAGATCTGGAACCCCACCGCAGCGACCGTCGATCTCGAGGGCTGGTTCCTCACCGATCAAGAGGGTCAAGCTCGCTGGAGCTTCCCTCCCCTCACGCTGGCACCGGGCGCCTATCTCGTCGTTCACGCCTCAGGCGAAGATGAGGTGATCGACGGGGAACTCCACACGAGTTTTCGGGTCTCTCGGGACGGGGGTTATCTCGCCCTCGTGGCGCCCGACGGCGTCACCGTCGTGGATGCTTGGGAGGACTACGAGCGACAGCGGACGGACGTTTCCTATGGGCGCGACAGCCAGGGAGACCCAGGCTTCTTCAAGCGGCCCACCCCAGGCGCGAAGAATGGTTCAAGCATTTCGGGCTTCGTCGCGGACACCAAATTCTCACGCAACCGCAGTTTCTCCGAGCAACCTTTCGACCTTGCCATCACTACCGCGACCGAAGGAGCCAAGATTCTCTACACGCTCGATGGCAGCGAGCCCATGGCAGGCACGCTCTTCACGCCCGACCACGGCGAAACTTACTCCGGGCCCGTCACCATCGACGGCACCACGACCGTCCGCGGCATTGCCCTCAAACAGGGTTTCGAGCCGACCAACGTCGCCACCCATACTTATCTCTTCGTCGATGACATCGCGCGTCAACCCGCCCAACCGAAAGGGTGGCCGGAAGACTGGGGAACCAACGGCGAGGTTCCCGGCCGGGTAGTCGCCGACTACGAAATGGATCCCCGCGTCATGGACAACGCCTTGCCTAACTACAGCCTGCGGGACGCTCTCCTGGACATTCCGACGCTCTCTATCGTCATGAACCGGGACGACTTCATCGGCTCAAATGGCATTTACACCAACCCTCAATCTCGAAGCGAAACCAACCCGCTCCTCTGGGAACGCCCGTGCTCGCTGGAATTGATCTACCCGGACGACCGGGAAGGTTTTCAAATCGACTGCGGAGTGGAGATCCACGGAAACTCCAGCCGACGCCCCTGGCGCATGCAAAAACACTCGCTACGGGTGTCTTTCAAGAGCATCTACGGCCCCACACGATTACGATTCCCGTTTTTTGAAGGCAATCCGATCGATGAGTTCAATAAACTCGTTTTGCGTGCCTGTTTCACGGATAGCTGGGGTCTGGTGAGTTGGGCTCCAGGCCGCTACCGACCCAACGACTCCCAGTACATCCGCGATATGTGGATGAAGGATTCCTTTCGCGACATGGGCCACGACAGCCTGGACGGCAATTTCATGCACCTCTACGTCAACGGACTCTACTGGGGACTCTTCAATCCCGCGGAAAAAATGGAAATGGAAACGCTGGTCCAACATCTCGGCGGTTCCACCGAGGACTACGACATCATCGACGATTTCGAGCGCAACGATCCCATCGCGGGCAGTGCCGCCGGTTGGGACGAAATGCACCGGCTCTCCCGCGCTGACCTGGATGAAGAGGCCAATTACCAGGCGCTGGCCGAGGCCTGTGATCTGAAGAATTTTGCCGATTACATGCTGCTGCATTTTTTTGGTGATGCCGAGGACTGGCCGCATCACAACGGCCATGCCATGAGGAATCGCGCGAACAACGGCCCCTTCCGCTTCTACGTGTGGGACCAGGAAATCGTCCTCGATAACCTGAGAATGCAGCGCTACGACTCGAACGACGCCAGCCGGCCAGGCGGCCTGTTTCAACAACTCCGTGAGAGCGAAGAATTCCGTCTCCTCTTCGCCGATCGTGTGCAGAAGCACCTCTTCAACGGCGGCGCGCTCACCGTCCAGGCATCTCAAAACCGTTACATGGATCTGGCCAACGAGATCGACAAGGCCATCGTCGCTGAGTCGGCGCGCTGGGGCGACACCCAGGAGAGCACGCCCTACGGAAACAGCATCGATCAACCGCGCAATCCCAACGATGTCGACGACCTTGCCTATCCGCCCGCACCACACGGACCGGACTTCTATTTCACCCGCGAAGACTCCTGGGTCATCGAGCGGGACAATGTCGTGAATCATTACATTCCGGCGATCCACGACCTCTCGAACAGCAATGCCTTGCTCAACGAACTCGAAAACGAGGATCTCTGGCCCAACACCAAAGCACCGGCTTTCAACCAACACGGCGGAGAAGTGCCCCAGGGATTTCTCCTCAGGATTCTGACCACTGGCGGTTTCCGCGGCTCGGACACGCTCTACTACACCATGGACGGCAGCGATCCCCGTGCCTTCGGCGGGCACTCCTCCGCCAGTGCCCAGGGCTTTGACGTCGATGGCGAAGGCCTCGCCCTCACCGAATCGGTCGTCATCAAAGCCCGCCTGCAAAGCCGCTCGAATCCCTTTCTCGTCGGAGGAGAATGGAGTCCCCTGCTCGAAGCGCTGTTTCGCGTGGGCGATTTCGCCGCATCCGAAGTCCTTCGGGTCAGTGAGATCATGTACAACCCCGGGCAGCCCAGCGAAGCCGAGCGTGCCGCCGGCTTTGAAGACCGGGGCGCCTTCGAATACCTGGAGATCATCAATCCCACCGGCCAGCGCGTGCTCTTGGACGGCCTCGGCTTCACTCGCGGGATCACTGCTTTTTTGCCAACAGGTCTCACCGCCGAACTCGGTCCTGGCGAGCGCGCCTTGATCGTCCAGAATCCGGCGGCCATGACCGCACGCTACGGCGCTGGTCTTCCCATCATCGCCCGTTTCGCCAATGGAACCCGGCTCGCTAACAACGGGGAACGCCTGACGCTCTCGGACTCCCAGGGACAGACGCTTTTGGACTTCGAGTATGGCGACGGCGGAGCGTGGCCGGAGGAAGCCGACGGCGCGGGCCATTCCTTGATCCTCGCCGACAACGATCCCCAGGCGGATCCGGGCGTAGCCACTTCCTGGCAGGCCAGCGCCCGGGCGGGCGGCAGTCCGGGAGTTGCGGAGGACGAGGATGGAGGCGGCATCCCCAGCGACGGACCCGGATACGAGGCCTGGCGTACCGCCACCTTCACTCCACAAGAACAAGAGAATCCCCAGATCGCGGATCCCTTCGCGGATCCTGACGCCGATCAATGGGTGAATCTCTTCGAATATGTGTTCGGCACCGATGCCAAAGCGCCCTCGCAACCGGACTTTGAAATCCTCCGCACGCTTCACGGTGGCCAAGCCGTCGTCGAGTTCCGTTTTCCCGAAACCTCCCAGGCGCCAGACGTCACGCTACAGGTGGAACACTCCACTCAGCTCGCCGAATGGAGCGGCGAGGGAGTCGAGGTGTTTGCCTCCGAGAACCAGACCATCGCTCGCCTCCCTCTGGACAACCCCAATGAGGAGGCTTACTTGCGCTTGCGAGGCGAACTGAAATCCCTACAGAATGCGGAATGATTTATTGGCTGCTGGGCACGTTGCTCTTTGACGTCGTCGTCCTGCTCACCTGTTTCCCTCTCCAGACCAAATATCTCAAGCACATCCGGCACTATCATCGGGGCATTTGGGAGGGAATCAACCGCCAGGCCTCCCGGCGCTGGCGGTATTTCAAGGGCATCCCTTCGACCGGTCTCCTTATCAGCACCTTCATCGGCGACGCAGAATACAAGGCTCGTGAAAGCGGGGGCTTTCTCTGGGTGGGACGCCTCATCGTCTTCCTCAACCTGCTTCACGTACTGACGCTCGGCGCCATTGTGGTCCTCAGCGTCATCGTATTCGTGTTCTGATTCCGCTGAAACGGACCCATCTCCAACCACGCCCGGAGGGTCGCGCTGCGCCGCGACCGGAGTCCTGTCAATGTGGTCAACGGGTCGCATCGCACCGCCGGGGGATGGCATCCCCGGCGACAGCACCCCACCGCGCTTCACCGATTCGGCCACTTTCGTCGCATCGCGGACGACGAGGACGTCGTCCCTCCAGGAACACATCGGAGTTTCCTCCCACGCCGGGAGGGTCGCGCTGCGCCGCGACTGGTGTCCTGCCAGTGTGATCAACGGGTCGCCTCACACCGCCCGTGGATGGCATTCCCGGCGACAACACCCCACCGGCGTCACCACGGCGATGGCGGCGCGACAAAGGTCCTGCCAGTTTGGCCATTTCGCGACCATCACGGCCAGGTCCGACGGCTTCCTACCGCTCCTCGCCCACCAGCGGCAGCGCTTTCTTGGCTTGAGCACTCTGATAGGCTGTATCGACGATTTGCTGCCCGATGCGACTGATCTCCACCGAGAGCGGGCCTTCCACGGGAACTTCCCTTTCCAGGCAATCGATCAGGTGGGCCACGACTCCCTGGGCGGGCCCGTCCAGAGTATCCACGGGAATCTCACTTCCCTCGGGATGCGTGCGGTCCTGCAATCGAACCGCGGACTCGTAGTCGTAACTGCTAATCGTTCCCTCCGAGCCCTTGAGCACAAAGCCGCACTTGGGCTGGGGCTGGTGCGTCCACGGATCCGTGAACGTCCCCCAGCGTGTCCCGAATGTTGACAGCCCCGTGGTGTAGCGCGCGATGGTAACACTCTGCTCGTCCACCTCCAGTCCATCGGGCTCATCGATCATGGCCATCACTTCCAAGGGCTTGCGCCCATCGTGAAACCAGGTACCCAGAGTCGTGCCGTATCCCAAATAATCGAGTAGGGACCCGCCGCCCTCGGATTTTTTGTAAAACCAACTGGTGGCCTTGCGCTCAGCGGTCGGTTCCAGCTCGATCTTGTCCGCTCCGTGCCACAGCGGACCACGATTCCCGTCATAGAAATGCACCTCGCGTACCTCGCCGATCCTTCCTTCCTTCACCAGACGATGCGCGGTGACGTGGCTCGGATACCAGCGAAGCGGCCAATTGATCGCCAACGGCCGGCCCGCTCGCTCCATGGCCGCGATCATCCGGTCCGCTTCTTCCAGCGACGAGGCAAAAGGTTTCTCCACAAGCACGGGACATCCAAAAGGCGCCACCTTTTCCACCCACTCGGCGTGCCCTTTCGTCGAGGGACAGAGAATCACCAGGTCGGGCCGGGTCTTTTCCAGACAGGCCCGGTAATCCGTGAAGACCTGCGAATCCGTTAGACTAAAATTTTTCGTGACTTCCGTCATACGCTCCGGGTGTTCATCCGAAATTCCGACGATTTCCGCCTGGGGATGATCAAAGACCTCCCGAAGCAGATCACCCATGTGAAAATGATCGAAATTGACGCCGGCGACTCTCCACTGCTTCTGGTTCATGCTGCCTGAAATCATTGGCAAACCATCGTCCCCCTGTAAATTCCAAAAGCCCCCCTCCCCGATCTTCATGTGTCTCCGTGTCTTGATGTCCCTGCTATTGCCGACGTTCATCTCCTGCCTGCTCGCCGAGCCATCAGCTCCGACGCTCGTGGGAAAACGCCGGGAAACGGCGCTCGAAAGGCTCTGCTCACCAGAGGCGTCCGTGCGGCGGCAGGCTCACCAAGCCCTCAATCAACTGGGTGAAGACGATCGCTCCATTCACCTTGAGCTTCTGGCTCAGGCTCAGGCGCACCACGAGCACACCCTGGCGGAAATGGTGAACCAGGCCGTCGAGGCCCTCCAGCCACTCGGCGAAAAGCTGGACGCCTGGGAGCGTTCCCGGCAAGCGACCCTCGAAGGGATCCGCCACGATCTTGCGGGCGAGAGGCGATCTCTCCGCATACTTTCGAATCTTCTTGAAGACACGGACCGCCTCTTTCGGCAGGTGCGCCGCCTCGCTCCCCAGGCGAGAGAATCCTTGGAGGAATGCACCGCCCAGGGGTCACGAGTCGCCGAGTTTGCCCGCGAACGCCGCCTTCTCAAAGACGAGGAAGCCGGGGTCGATGGCTCTCACCTTTTCCCCACACCGTGGGATGTGATCGAACGGGTTCCCTTTGGGGACATCCTCACCCGACACCGGCGCTCTCTTGAGGCTTTGCAAAATCGTCTCGCGGCGAACGCGCTCGCCTCCCGACACAACCAAAAAGGGGTCTTCAGCAGAATCTGTGGGTGAAATTCCGGATTTGCTCCGGGAACGCTGGACGCCGGGTCCCGCTGCCCCTGGACCCCAGAACTGCTGAAACTACTTGTTTCATGGGCTGAGCCCTACCAGGGGCAGCCCCGGCGCAAGCGTTGTCCTCGCAAATCCGAGGTTTGGATGGGCAGCTGGCTTGTTGCCACAACTTTGATGCCCATTAAGATTGGATATAACTTGTTGCTGGTCAGGATTCTAGGTGAATCGCGCCGCCTGGGCACCCACAGATTCTGCTGAAGAGGCCCAAAAAGAGGCGACCTGGCCCAGCGATGCCCAACGCGTCTTTGCCGCAGTCTTGAACGAAAACCGCGCCATCCTCGGTCTATCGGCGCTGACGCTCAATTCCCCACTCTGCCAGGCTTGCCTCGATCACAGCCAGGAAATGAGCGCCCTCGGATACTTCAGTCACGACTCGCCCACTCCCGGTCGGCGCACCCCGGCGGCTCGAGCGACCGCGGCCGGCTATCGCGGTCATGTCCAGGGAGAAAACCTCTACATGGGGAGCGGATCAACTCAAGCCGCCTATGAAGCCTGGTGGAGGAGCGACGGCCATCGCAAGACGATGTTCGCGGAGGGTCCGACCGAACTTGGCGTGGCGCATTACAAACAGCACTGGACCCTGATGATGGGGCGGGCAAGGACTCCGCCCACTCCCTAACGAAATTGCGTTTTGCAATGACTCCGGGAATGCGCATCCGTCGTCCGGCGCAACGCCTCGCCCGCATTCTTCATCAGGCCGCTTCCCCCAACACAGCATCAAGATTCCAACTCCTCGGCGGTCACCCTGGCCGTCTCCCGAAGTTTCCGCCGGAACCGGCTCCACCGCAAGACGAGACAGGGGAGGACCAGAGTGTAGAGCAGCACGGCAAACCAAAACGCCTCCTCCACCCGCCGCAAACCGCCGACATTCGCGGGCGGATGCGCCTTCAAGATTTCCTGGAGAACCGCGTAGAAGGGCATC
>CBDBEZ010000049.1:0-30924 GCA_965204485.1 Verrucomicrobiales bacterium | reverse complement strand
CGACCCGATCTTTCCGTCCCGGTCCCCGGATACAGGGACTTTACGTGGACGCCGTCTCTTCCGTCGCACAACCGTTTGCCGAAATTCTTTCCGAGCTCCACCTCACCGCCATCAAGACCAAGCTCCACCGCCTCAAGGCCTTTATCCGCTAGCCCGTCACGTGCCGGGCAGTGTCATCGCCAAAGTAGCGCAAGAGACTCTCGGTCACGTGAGGGGCGGCCATCCCCAGGCCGCAGGCGCTCGTGGCTTTCATGGCCTCCCCGATGTCCTGCACTTCCGCTAGCCAGGCTTCCCATTCCTTCGGCCCATGACTGCCGTTCAAGCGCTCCGTCAAGCGTTCCGTGCCAATGCGGCAGGGAAAACATTTCCCGCAGGATTCGTGAGCGAAAAAGGCCATGGCGTCATGGGCGACCTTGACCATGTCCCGACTGTCATCAAAGACCATGATCCCGCCTGCACCCAGGAAGGACCCCTTTGGCTTGATACAAGCGTCATCAAGGGTCACGTCGAGATCCGCTCCCGCGAGAAAGCCGCCTGACAAGCCCGCCATCGTCACCGCCTTGATCTCGCGCCCTTCCAGCGGACCGCCTCCCCAATCGTGCAGCAGTGTCTGCAAAGATAATCCAAAGGGCACCTCGTAGTTACCCGGACGCCGGATATCGCCGGAAAGGCTGATCACTTTGGTTCCCGCATGATCATCCAGGCCAAGACCCTGATACCACGCCGCGCCGTGCCGCGCAATGTGAGCGACGGAAGCCAGCGTCTCCACATTGTTCACCACCGTGGGCAGATCTTCATAGCCGTGGGTGACGGGAAACGGCGGCTTGTTGCGAGGGAAAGGATGTTTCCCCTCCAAGCTATTGAGGAGCGATCCTTCTTCGCCACAAATGTAGGCCCCGGCTCCCCTTCGAAGATGCAAATGAAAGTCAAACTCCCTTCCCTGAATCCGTTCGCCTAACCAACCCGCGGCCAAAGCTTCCTCCATGGCTCGCTGGAGAATCACCCCCGTCTCCGGATACTCGTAACGCAGGTAGATGAATCCCCGCGACGCGCCCGTGGCATAAGCCGCCAGCACCATGCCCTCGATCAGCGCATGAGGATCATGGTCCATCAACGCGCGATCCTTGAAACATCCCGGCTCGCCTTCATCGGCGTTGCAAACGATGGTCTTGGGATCACCCGGCGCCTCCGCCACGGCCTTCCATTTCACGCCGGTCGGAAATCCCGCACCACCCCGGCCAGCCAGCTTGGATTCCGTGATGATCGCCACGAGTTCCTCCGGCGTGCCTTCAAGAGCCTTGCGCAGCCCTTCGTATCCCCCCGTCGCCACATAACCCGACAAGGTGGCCCTGCCCGCTTCCCGGATGTGCGCGAAGACGCATTCTTCCAATCCTCCCGGATTCGCCACCGGCAGAGGCGATTCCCGATGCTGCAGATTCTCCTTGCGGTCCCCCACCAAAACACGGTCTCCCCACAACACCGGAATTGGCTCGTCACAGCGACCTGCACAGGGCATGGGTTCCGCACCCTCTGCCTGGAGTTGTTCCAGCAAGGCCTCGCCTCCCTTCCAGCAACACACATTGCCCGTGCACACCCGGGGCGCCGCTTTTCCCGGCTCGTGACGCGAAAAGTGATGATAAAACGTCACCGTGCCCCACAGCTCCGCGATCGGAATCTTCAAGCACTCCGAAACCGCCCGAATCGCCGACTCGGAAAGATAACCGTCCCGATCATGAAACCCGTGGAGCGTCGGCAGCAATGGCGCCGGCTCGTTTCGCCACGCATCGACAACTTGCTGGTCCGCTTCCGAGATCATGGGCCGAGCCTACGACGAGCCCCATGCTCGTGCAAAGTCCGAATCAGCGGCGATCTCGGCTATCAATCGGGATGGTTACCGGACCGTCGTTGACCAGCCTCACGCGCATCTCCGCTCCAAAGACGCCCGTGGCCACGCGATCCTCACCGAGCAGATCTCTCATCGCCGCGACAAAGCCCTCGTAGAGCGGGATCGCGATCTCAGGACGCGCCGCCCGAATAAAAGACGGCCGATTGCCCTTCTTGGTGGTGGCGTGCAGGGTAAACTGGCTCACGATCAGCGCTTCGCCGTCCACATCGAGCAAGGAACGGTTCATCAGCCCCTCGTCATCACTAAAAACTCGCATTCGAGCGATCTTCCCACTCAACCAATCGAGGTCGGTCTGATCGTCGACGCCCTCGATCCCCAACAGGATGAGCAAGCCCACACCAATCTCGCCCTCGATCCGTCCAGCGATGGTGACAGAGGCTTCGGTCACGCGTTGCAAGATCGCCAACATGCCAGCGACAGGATTCAGGCGCTCGGCGGCCCCACGGGAGGCGATTCCCCGGAGCCCACTTCGGCCATCGCCGCGTAAGCCCGGTCCACCTCCGCCAACACGCGCACCGCGTGCCGCAGAAGGACCTTGCCCGCCTCCGTGAGCGTCGTGCGCGATTGCGTCATTCGCCTCACCAGGAGAGGGTTCCCCATTTCGTCCTCCAACTTCCGAATCTGCTGACTGAGCGACGGCTGGGTGACGTGACAAAGCGCCGCCGCTCGACTGAAATTGCCCGTCCGGGCGACGGCCACGAAGTAGCGAAGCTGCTGCAATTCCATGACAGGATTCGAGCGAGGCCTCTACCCGTCTCTCAAGCACGTGCCCTCGCCCGTGCCGAAGGGAGCAGCCGGTCCATCCCGCGTCCCCTCCCGGCCCTCAATCCTTGATGAACTGGATCGCCGCCGCTCTGGCCATCGCCTCGTGCTGTTCCGCCGAGCAGCCAGCATCCGTCGGAACCTCTGTCTCGGCGTCCGTCCCGGCCACCATGCCCGTCTCCAAGAGATAGGCCTCCACTTCTTGACCGGAGACATCCGCCAACATTTTTCCGTTCACTTCCACACAGGGCGAGAGCGGCTGGCCAGTCTTCTGCTCCATTTCCCAGCGAAAAGCGGGATTCTTGATGATATCTTTCTCTTCGTAATCGAGACCATACTTGCTCATGATGGCGCGAACGCCCTCACTCCAGCCGCAGTAGGTCTTCAAGTACGCCGTGATTTTAGGTGCTTTTTCTTCCGACATGAATCTCGTATTTGCTCAGGGAGCAGTATAGGAGCCCTTGCCGAGGAGGCAAATGAAGTTCGAGGTCGCGAGCGTTCCGAAGGCCAACGGATTTCCCCGCCCTCACGGGTTCTGAGCCTTTCAGAGGCCACCGAAACCTCGGCGATTCCCCGTGATGCTCTCGCGGGCGCCGACCGAAAAACAGAAAGAACGGCCCCGCTCGGATCATCCAAGCGGGGCCGCCGGGCCTGGCGCCGGGGGCTCCGGCGCCAGATTGGTTAGGGATCGCCAAGTCCAGAGACTGACGGCACCCAGGGATGCCCATCACTCTTCGATCTTTTCGACCATGTAGTAACGCGGTTGACCCTTCACCTCGAATCCATCGATCCACTCAAACTGTCCCGGGGCCACTTCGGAGGCTTCACCGGCATCTTGCCAGTTGAGGAGATCTTCAGAAACGAGCACCCGATAGCGATCGGTCACTGCTCCGTCGAATTCCAGACAGAACCACTTGGCTCCCCGCTGCGGCATCACGCGAGCCCGCAAACGCATGTCGGTCATCAGTCGAGTCCGCTCTTGAAGACGCCTGGCGCGAGCCGCAGCGTTTGCTCGATCACGGGAAACCTGATCGCGGACGTCGTCGCCGGGCTGGTCGTCGCCAGGTTGATCATCACCGAGCTGGTCATCTTCCGGGCAGTCACAGGTGTAACGGATGATTCGGTGGCCATCGATCACTCTCACCACTTCTTCCTTGATCCGGCAGGCCGTTCCGTCCGGGCAAGCACCCGCGCAGAACACCTTCGGCTCTCCGCCGCCTTCGCCCTCGCCGGGCCGATAGAGCACGATGTGGCAACGGCGCGACTCCTGGTCATCACAACCACACCACTCGCGAACACCTCCATGATGGTTCACCGAGCGGCGCAGCCGGCAGTTCTGTCCGTCGGGGCAATCCCCGCCGCACACCAACTGATAGGTCACGATGCCATTGGCCTGCACGATCTTCTGCACATAACCACGGCAGGGTCGCTTGCCATCGGCCTCGTCGCCACAGCAGGCGTCGTCGTTCGGATTGGCGGGATCGGTCCCCGCATCATCGCCAGGCTGATCATCACCGGGCTGATCACCGCAGGCGCAGGCCAGGTGGAAAATGCGAAAACCGTCAATTTCCCTTACCAGACGTTCTTCCAATCGGCACGGCTGTGTAGAACGACAATTAGAATTCCCCGGTAACGACAACTAAGATTCCCCACATTAGGGGGGGCGGCGCTGGGGTGTCTGGGCGAGGTGCACGGCGATGATCAGCGCCGTGCAGTACCGGAAATTGATGAAAGTCTACCGAGAGACCGACAACCTCAGTGAAAGCGCCCGCAAGGCGGGCATCGACCGAAAAACAGCCCGCAAGTGTATCCACGGAGGGCCGCCCCAAGGCCGTCGCGGCCCCCGGACATGGCGGACGCGAGAGGATCCCTTCGAGGGCGTCTGGAAAGAGATCGAGGGCCTACTCAAGCAGTGCCCGAACATCAAAGCGGTGCGCCTGCTTGCCGAACTGCAGCGACGCCATCCGGAGCGCTTCGAGGATGGTCTGCTGCGGACCCTCCAAAGAAGACTCAAGCAATGGCGACAGCAGCACGGCGAGACACCGGAACTCTACTTTCCACAAGAACATCGCCCTGGAGAACAGCTGCAATTGGATTGATTTGAAGGGAAGTCCCTCGGGATCACCATCGCCGGAGAGCCTTTCGTGCATCTGCTCTGCCACACAGTGTTGCCGTTCTCGAACTGGGAGTGGGCCATACCGGCGCGCAGCGAATCGTTTCTCTCCCTGAAGCGAACCTTGCAGGCGACCTTGTTTCAATTAGGCAAAGCGACTTCGATATGTCAGACGGATAACAGCTCGACGGCCACTCACCAACTCCGTCGAGGCAAGAGGCCGCAGGGCATTAACGAAACCTATGCGTTGTTGTTAGCGCATTACGACATGGAGGCGGCGACAACCAACATTGGTTCACCCCATGAGAACGGTGACGTCAAAAGCGCGCACGGCCATTTGAGATTCTACCTCAATGACAGTCTCGATCTGCGCGGTCACCGCGACTTCGAGAGCGAGGAACATTATCAGGCCTTCCTGACTCGCAATTGCCAAGAACGCAATGGCAATCGCCGCGAAGCACTCGCCCTCGAACAGATGCACGCCTTGCCGAGTCATGCCCTGCCCGAGTACGAGGTGTCGGATTGCCGGGTGAGCAAGGATGGAGTGGTTCGCGTGGCCAAGATCGGCTATTCGGTGCCGGCGAGATGGGCGGGCGCACGGCTTCGAGCGCATCTCTATGAGGATCGAATCGAGCTTCTGGACGGCCGATTGGTGGTGGAGATTCTCGAAAGGCGCTACGGAGACCGCGGCACCTACGGAACTGCGCAAAAATAAGGTGAACATTTACTTCGAGGATTTGATTGTGTAATTCCATGAGCCGTGTGTTTCGTGCCTTTCCAGTTTTACGGCGGCCAGTTCCTCGTCCGTCACTTTGATCCCCGTCTCGTAGCTTTTGGTATCGAGCCTGGCCCTGACCTTCAGGCCTCCCTTCGTCGTTGTGCTTCCAATCAACTCGACGATCGTCTGCAGGGTTGCCAGTGGCTCGCCTTGCCAGTTCTGGGTGATGTAGCTGAAGAGACGGTGCTCGATCTTGTTCCACTTGCTTGTCCCCGGCGGGAAGTGGCAGACGACCAACTTCAGCCCGGTCTCGTTCGCCAACTCCTGGAGCGAAAGCTTCCAAAGCCGCGAGCGGTGGCTGTTGCTCCCACCGCCATCGGCGGTGATTAGCAGCCGACGGGCGTGGGGGAACCGCGCAGAGCCCATTTCCGTCCACCACAACAGGATGCTGCGGGTCGCGAATTGGGCCGTATCATGGTCGATTCCGACGCTAACCCAGCCCTGGTTGTTGAGCATATCGTAAACGCCGTAGGGGATTGCCTTGCCCAGGTCCTTGTCCTTGAAGTCATGCACGCGGACTTGCTCAGGGTTGTCTTTCGGCCTCCACCGCCTCCCGGCGTTCTTGAAATCGCCCACCAACTCCTTCTTCTTGGTGTCCACTGAGATTGCTGGCTGGCCGCAATGTTGGAAGCGACGCACCTGATCGTTGATGTATTCGAACTGCCTGTTGCGGTCCGGGTGCTGTGCCCCTTCGCGGGTCTTGCGATTTGCCAGCAGACTATAGCCGGCCTTGCGCAGCAACGCGGCAACAGTACGCGCACCGACCGGGTGGTTCTGAGATGTGAGTTCCCTGGCAAGCCTCTGAGTGCTCTTCAATGTCCAGCGCAATGGGGATTGAGGGTCGCCTCTACTGAGAGGATCAACTAGCCGCTCAAGAGCCCCAAGCAGTTCCGGATCGGTCTCGGTCACCGGCTTGCGCCCGCCCCCAAGCCGACGGATGCGTCCGTCGGCTTCGGGTGCCGTGTAGTCGCCGCGCCGTAACTGCTTGATGCCCTCAGTGATCGTCGTCCGCGACATCGATGCCGCAAGAGAAACTGCGGATACGCCGCCCCAACCCAATTCCATGGCCTCCGCCGCCGCCCAACACCTCCGGGCCCGCTCGTCCATGAGGTGGCTCAGGGAATCGAACTTCCGGCGAATGCTTTCGACAACGGAACTGTCAGGCATGGCACTGACAGTAGCATAGAAATAAGGTTGAGAAACCTTAAATTGTTCATTTTATTTTTGCGCCATTCCTTAGGCGATGACTTTGCCAGCTTTACGGGAACGGAGGGCAATCTCGGCGACGGCGCCTTCCGTTTTACCGGTTACGTCCGGGTGGAAGCGGCGGGACCGCAGACCTTCACGACGACTTCGGACGATGGTTCCGTGGTTTACATCAACGATGAGTTGGTCGTGAGCAATGACAACGGCCATGGCAATCACACGGTCTCCGGAACGGTCGATTTTCCGGCGGCGGGTTATTACCCGATCGACATCCGCTATTTCAACGGCGACTGGACCAACGAAGCCGGCGATCATGGCGGCGCCAACTTCATCGGTGAGGCGGGATTCGACAGCGTCGTCCAGGGCCTCGAGGGTGTGCCCCCATCGTGGACACCCGTTCGGGCATCACCCGCCGTGGACGTTCTCTTTCTGGGAGCGAACGACGCGCCCGATGCAGGAGCGGACGCTGAAGTCGCCGCCTTTCTGGAGGCCACTTTCGGTTCGATCCGCTACCTGAACTCGAGCAACGCCACTGGAGAAGAAACCGCCGATGTCATCGTAATGTCTTCAACCTTCGGATCCGGTTCCGTGCGCGGCAAGTTCCACAACTCCTCCGTTCCCATCGTCAACTGGGAAGAGGCGATCATGGACGCCAACACCGCGGGTGAGTTGGGGCAGAGCGTGGCGGTCATGACGAAGTCGACCGACACCACCCAGATGGCCCTGGGCAATCACCCGATCGCCGGTGACTTGGCGGGAACGACCATCGACTTCCTATCCGTAGCCGGGGACGAAACTCTCGATTCGGGTGAGCTGTCCGCGGGAACGGTCGCGGTGGGTACGGCCGTCGGGGGAGCCATCGACGGGATGGCGATGCTCTTTGTGACCGACACGGGAGGCGTGGTGGCCGAAGGAGCCGGTGTCGACGGCAATGTCTCGCCCGCGCGCCGGGTGGCCTTCCCGATGACTGACATTACCTTCAACAATGTGACGGATGCCGGCAGGGAACTCCTCATCAATTCCATCCTCTGGGCGGCAGGCCAGCTGGAAGAGCCTGGTCCTGACAACGATCTCGCGGTCGGTCTCCTCGCCTACTATGCCCTCGATGGCCATCTGGAGGATGGCGTGGGTGACAGTCACGGCGTGGGCAAGATCTGGCTGGCAGGAGGCAAACAGGATCAGCCGGAGTTGCTGGCCGATCATCCCGCCGCAGCACTGAGTTACGCCGATGGCGCCTTTGGACAGGGCGTGGACCTCGACGGAGCCGGCCAGTACATCGAGACGCCACTGGAAAACGAGGAGTCGTTCGACTTTGGCGCCCCTGACAATCCCACTGGATTCACTGTCTCCGCCTGGTTCCGTGTCGACGGATTCACCAAGGGCTGGCAAGCCTTGATCGCCAAGGGCGAGCAGAATCAGTGGCATGTTCATCGTCAGGGCTCGACCGACAACCTCGTCGGCAACGGCGGCAATGCCGACATCGGCCAGGATCTGGAAAGCGTGAACGATGGGCAGATTCATCACATCGCCCTGGTGAGCGATCCGGCCAACGGAAACGTGCGCCTTTACATTGACGGTGTCCTTCGTGAGGAAGGCGCCGCGCCGGCCTTGGAGAACAACCCGATGCCGATGATGATCGGCCAGAATCCGGACACCGACGACCGGACCTGGGACGGTCTGATCGATGATGTGGCGCTGTGGTCGCGTCCCTTGACGGAAGCGGAAGTGGTCATGATTGCGGGTTCAGAGGTTTCCCTGGGCGAGCTGGCTAGCGTGCCTCCTGTTGGCGGCGGCGGCGGCGGCGGCGAGCGTCCCTTCGACTTGCTTGACGCGAGGCTCAACGCCAACGGCGCCTTCACGGTCACCCTTCTGGATGGCGTGACGGCCGACATCGAGTATTCGACGGATCTCGTGGAATGGGAAGTCATCGCCACGGGCTTGAGCGGCGTGCTGGAAGAAACCGACGCCGCCCGTCTCGCGGCGCCCGAAGGTTATTACCGGGCGAGGTAGATTATTTCATCGGGTGAATTGAATGACGGATAAGGGCAGGGGCGCGGGCCTCTGCCTTTTTTCCGCTTGAAGGGCCGTGCTTGTTCCCACTTGACTTGCCTGCGTGGACTACGCAGCGTCGGGGTCATGAACTACCGACCCCTCTTCCTTGGCGTTTCACTCCTGTCTCTGGGCTTGTTAGGACCTGTCGCGGCGGATCATCACGAACTCAATCAGCCGCCCAAGGGGTTCACTGCGCTCTTCAACGGTGAGGACCTGGAGGGCTGGTTCGGCCATGGCACGGAAGATCCACGCAAGCTGTGGGCCATGAGCCCCGAAGAGCTGAAGGCTCATCACGAGAAGACCCTGGAAGACGTCCGGCAGCACTGGAGCGTGGAGGACGGCGAGCTGGTGAATGACGGGCATGGACTGTATCTCACCACGAAGAAAGACTATCGGGATTTCGAACTCTTGATTGAGTACAAGACGGTTCCCAAGGCGGACAGTGGGATCTATCTGCGGGGCGTGCCCCAGGTGCAGATCTGGGATCCCACCGAGGAGGCCAAATGGGAGATCGGCGCTGACAAGGGATCCGGCGGTTTGTGGAACAACCCGGCCGGGAGTCCTGGCAAAGATCCCTTGAAGAAAATGGATCGTCCTTTTGGGGATTGGAATCAGTTCCGCATTCTCATGGTTGGGGAGCGTGTGACGGTGGATTTCAACGGGGAGCGCGTCATCGATCATGCCGTGATGCACAACTACTTCGGGCGAGATGAGGGATTGCCCATGTTCCCCAAGGGGCCCATCCAATTGCAGACGCACGGAGGCGAGATTCGTTGGCGGAATGTGTTCATTCGCGAGATCGACGCCGAGGAGGCCAACGACTACCTGGAGAGCGGTGGCTTCTATTCGCTCTTCCATGGGGAGAACTTGAATGCATGGCAAGGGGCGGTGTCTAACTACGAAGTGGTCGATGGCAAGATTCGCTGCAAGGCGGGTCATGGAGGAACGCTTTTGACGCGGGAAGAATATGAAGACTTCATTTTCCGCTTTGAATTCAAGCTGCCTCCTGGAGGGAACAATGGCGTGGCGGTGAGGGCGCCGCTCCAGGGCGATCCGGCCTGGGAGGCCTTTGAGATTCAGATTCTCGATGACGGGCACGAGAAATACGCCCAGTTGAAAGACTATCAGTATCACGGCTCCATCTATGGCTTGGTGCCGGCCAAACGGGGTTTTCTTCGCCCCACCGGGCAGTGGAACTTTCAAGAGATCGAGGCCCGTGGTTCTCATCTCAAGGTCACGCTCAACGGAACGGTGATCGTGGACGCCGATCTTGACGAGATCGACCGGAGCGAGGTGGAGAAGCTGCCCAAGGGAGTGGACCGCACCAAGGGCTACGTGGGCTTTGCCGGACACAGCGATCCCGTGGAGTTTCGCAACGTCTCCATCAAACGCCTTCCCTGAATTTCGGGAGGCTCGCTTGCCGCTTGACCTGAGGTAGACGGAGTGGAAATCCGCTCGGTGCCTTGAGATTTTCTCCATCCGCGTCGTGAGCATTGCGCTGCGTCGCGACTGGGGTCCTGCCGAGAAGGCCATATGGCCATCCAGTTGCACCGTTACCCCCCAGCGGAGTTGAGACTCCAGAACTCCTGACATACCCCTGGGACATTTGAGGAATTCTAGGTTCACAGGGAATTAAAGAATGGCGGTTTTTGGCTCGATTCCGCGTGAAAAACCGCCACTCAAACACCCGATATAAAATCGGCAAAGTCTTCCCTATTAAAGATGGGTCTTCAGCAGAATCTGTGGGTGAAATTCCGGATTTGCTCCGGGAACGCTGGACGCCGGGTCCCGCTGCCCCTGGACCCCAGAACTGCTGAAACTACTTGTTTCATGGGCTGAGCCCTACCAGGGGCAGCCCCGGCGCAAGCGTTGTCCTCGCAAATCCGAGGTTTGGATGGGCAGCTGGCTTGTTGCCACAACTTTGATGCCCATTAAGATTGGATATAACTTGTTGCTGGTCAGGATTCTAGGTGAATCGCGCCGCCTGGGCACCCACAGATTCTGCTGAAGAGGCTTAAAGATTTACGATAATCTCGAGACACCAATTCCGTGTCGCGAGAACCGCCAACCTTCGATTCGCCCATGTCAGGAGTTCTGGACTCCGCTCTACTTTCGGGCCGTCCCTCCAGGGCCGACACGTACGATGACCACCGAGCCGCACCGCCCGGGGATGGCATCCCCGACTCGTGTGCCCGGCATGGGCCTTAACTAATGACATGAAACGATGACATCGGAGCTGATGAGAGCAACCGTAGCTGAACCGCAAGGCGACGCCCGCGAGGGTGGAGCTGAAGGAAGCGGCAGGCAAATCCGCGGCCATAGGAACACGAACCGGCAGCGAGGCAGGCTGTGGGCGGCGAGCGTGCTAGTAAACGCGAAGCCCAAAGCTCATCAAGACACAGCAAGTAGAGCCGGATGGGATGCGGAGAAAGTTAAGGACCTTACCCGGGGAGATCTCTCCTGTGAGAGCAGGAGAGAAGTCAGCAGAAGCCATAGTAGCAGAGAGCAGAGCCGGGGGCTGGAAGAAGCCCGTGGAAACTGTGAAACCGGAAAACGCTCTCCTGTGAAGGGCGGAAGGAACCAACAGCAGCGCTCTACGGAGCATTGCACCCCAGGGCAGAATACGCCCCGACGTCAGCAGGACTTACGGACAAAGGATCCCGAATTCCTGCGCGAACCCAAAGAGCCCACGCGATGCAGTCGCGGCAAGCCCTGCGGAGAGAGGAACTCCTGGAGGTGCGCGTGAACCGCGAACGGACAGCAAAGCTGGAGGGACTGATGGAGAAGGCCATCAGGTCGGGAAACTGGGGAGCCGCTCTTTACGCCGTTGAGCGTAATGGCGGGGCACCCGGCCCCGACGGCATGAGGGCCGACGAACTCAGAGCACACCTCGCCATCCATGGCGAAGTGATCAAGAAGAGGCTGCTAGAGGGCAGCTACAAGCCCGGCGCTGCAAAGCGTCGAGACATCCCCAAGCCCAGCGGCGGAACCCGTCCGCTGAGCATCCCAAACGTGCAAGATCGCTTCGTGCAGCAACTTCTGCTCGGGGTGCTCCGGCCGGTGTTCGAACCCCGTTTCAGCGAAAGCAGTTACGGATTTCGTCCCGGACGCAGCGCCCACGATGCGGTGGAAGCCGCCCAGAGCTTTGCCCGGGAGGGGTTTACCCACGTCGTCGACATGGACATTACCAAGTTCTTCGACAAGGTGAACCACGACATCCTGATGAGTAAAATTGGGACCGTGATAGGGGACAAAGCCGTGATGAAACTCATCGGCAAATACCTGCGAGCCGGGGTGGTGATGCCCGACGGGTTAAAGGTCAGCAGCGAAGAAGGAACGCCGCAAGGCGGCCCGCTTTCGCCGCTACTGGCCAATATCTACCTCGACGCGCTGGACAAGGAGCTGGAGAAACGCGGACTGCGATTCGCCCGCTACGCCGATGACTGCAACATTTACGTAAAGAGCCAAGCCGCAGCGGAGCGTGTGCTTGCCAGCCTCACTGGCTGGATCAAGCGCCACCTCCGGCTGGAGGTCAGCGAGAGCAAAAGCGGGGTGGGGAGGCCTTGGGAACGGAAGTTCCTGGGGTTCATCATCACCAGCGCGCTGCTCATCGGGATTGCTCCTGCAAGCCTCACCCGGTTTGAAGACCGCGTGAGAGAACTCTGGAACGCCCGGCAACCACTGACCAGCGAGCAACTGCGCGACCAATGGCGAAGTTACGTGAACGGCTGGTGGGGCTACTACCGGCGCTGCGAATGGCGACGGGACATCTACCGGAAAGAACCGTGGATCCGTCGCCACATTCGCAAATGCTTTTGGCAACGTTGGCATAAAAGCAAGGGACGGGAATCCGCCCTGCGCCGACTCGGCCTACCGCCGAGTCGAGCCATCGTCGGGAGGAGCAGTCGTGGAGCGTGGCGCATGGCGGGAAACCCTGTCATGCACGAAGCCCTCAACAACCGAACTCTGAGACGCTACGGGTTCCTGATGCCATCAGACCTCAAGAGTTAAGACCAAATGGATCCAATCGCCGGATGCGGTCCCGCATGTCCGGTGGTGTGGGAGGGGCGGCAGGCGCAATCCTGCCGCCTCGACCCGATCAGCATGAGCCGGGATCCCGATCTCATTAGTGGCCACATGGTCATCGGGTCGTAGCACCCGCAGCGGAGTTGAGACTCCGTTTTACTTTCGAGCCCGGGTGGAACCGCCCGGGGATGGCATTCCCGGCGACCGTGCGTGCCGGGCCGGGTTGGGTGATTCGCGACAGCGATTCCGTAAGATAGGCGGCTGAGGCGGCTCAAGCCCTGTATTTTTGGGTAATTCGGATCGGCAGCGCCCATTTTTGACCCCATGGCAAATTCGCATTCGTTATTTCATCTTTTTTAAGCTTGTTTCTGTAATAGTCTTATATTACAGTGCGCTGAACGAGCCGACCTTCATGCCAAGCAGAAACTCCCTGCCCCCCACCGAACGCCAGATTCGCAGCCGCCTCCGCCAGCTCCTCGACCAGGCCGAAGGCTTCCTTCACGGCTCGCCCATCGAACTCTCTCGTAAATGCGGCAAGCCCACTTGCCGTTGCGCTTCCGACGACTCCTTGCGCCATCGCTCCTTGGCCATCGGTCAGACTCGCAAGGGCAAGACCACCATGCTGCACGTCCCCAGACCGTTGGAAGCTCAGGCGAGACGCTGGATCGATGATTTCCAGAAGGCGAATGCTCTGCTGGAAGCCCTCGACGAGCAGGGGCGCCTCCGACTCGAGGAGGCAAAAACCAAGGCCAGAGCGGCGAGTAGCTCCGCCAAGAAGAAGGGCAAGACCGGTAAGAAATCAGCCGGCAAAGCCAAGTCCGGGCGCAATTCTCCACCAAAAAAGAAGCGACCATTCTCACGCGACTACTAACTTACGCGGACAAGATTTTCAGCCTCCGCCAACAGTGGAGGCTGCGGGTGCGTGACTCTCGTCCCAAACCACAGATTCCCACTCGAGTTTTCCCGGCAGCATTCTTCGCCATGTTCTGCTGCCGGTTACCAAGCTTCAACGAACTCGAGCAACACCGGAACAAGAGCAGCTGGACCCGTTGGCTCGGTAATCACCGTTTGCCCAGCGCCGACGAACTGGCGTATGTCTCCGAGCGCATCGAGCCTGACAGTGTGCGAGGGTGTCTCGGACACATTTACTTCTGCCTCAAACGCAACAAAATCCTTGCCCCACAGCGCGGTTGGATGCTTGCCGCCGTCGATGGTCACGAAACTCACTGTAGCTACAAACGTTGTTGTCCAAAGTGTCTCCAACGCCGGATCGCCGTCGGAGACGAGGTCAAAACACAGTTCTACCACCGCTTGGTCGCGTTTCAGATTATCTGTGAGGATTTTCCATTGCTTCTCGACGTGGAAATGCTTGAGCCTGGTGAAGACGGAGATCCTGGAGACGACGAAGTCGCTGCGGCTATACGGCTGATAACTCGCGTCCTTAAGGACCACCCACGCTGCTTTGACGTGCTCACTGCCGATGCGCTCTACCTGCGTCCCTCCGTGATCAATCTTCTTGAAGACCACGGCAAATACCTTGTTGCCGTACTCAAGGATAATCAGCCTGAGCTATTGTCCGAAGCCCGCACGCTCCTGCCCCTTGAGGAGCAAGAGCCAGAATCATTTGAGACTCCGGCTGCACCGGGCAAGCCCGCGCGGCACGTTCATTTACAAGAGGCTGAGGGCTTCTGCACTGAATCCATTCACACTCCTCTTCGCGTTGTTCATTCCCATGAGACTGGCATCCGTCGCGAGCGCGTCGCTGGGGATTGGGTCGAGACTCCCATCGATAGCCACTGGTGGTGGGCGACGACCATGCCCCGCTCAATGGCCGATGCCAAGACCATCTTCCATTTCGGGCACGACCGTTGGAAGGTCGAAAACGAAGGCTTTAACGAACTCTGCTCCCGCTGGCATTCCGGTCATTGCTATCATCATCATCCCAATTCCATTCTCGTTCTGTGGCTGATCATGTTCATGGCCCACGCCGTGTTCCACTGCTTCCACAAGCGCAACTTGAAGCCAGAGATACGCCGTGGACACACGGCCATCTATTTTGCCCGTCAAATCGCCGCCTCCATGCGAGAGGATCGATGGTGGCCGCCACCGGCTCCGGGCTGAGGAACGCCCGCCCTGCGCTCTCGGTAACCTTGGGTTCGCGTCCGCCATCGGAGCGGTCTGGCTCCCTGTTGCCTATTGCCGACAGGGGGATCCATTTCGCGGCTCGAGCCCTCCGAAATTCGCCCGAGAACCGCCACACGAAACTGTTCGCCCTCCTAGCGCCAGCTTCAACACGCTCAACACCCACCAATTCAGGCCATTACGACTCTTTCCGACGCCGTCTTACGGAATCGCTGGATTCGCGAGACTTTCCTGTGAACCGGGCGCCGATCGGGTTAGGGTGTGCACGGTCGATCGAACAATGTCCCGAACAGTCGCCCAGCCCCAGCGATGGACCTGGTTTCTGCTTCCCTGGAGGCGGAAAACCACGTGGCGTCATGTGCTCCCGCTAGGGGTTTTTCTCCTGGTTTTCGGGGTATTGGTGGCGGTGCTGGAATGGGGGCGTTGGCTGCGATTCAGCGATTGGGAGATGTTTCTTCTGCTCGCGCTGAGTCCTTGGGTGTGGTGGTGGCATCACCAGGGTCACCACGGTCTGGGGCGGTTTCGGGGAGGCGGCGCCCTGGTCCTACGATGGCTCCTGTTTGGATTGATGATCATGGCATTGGCGGGTCCCCGGGCTCTGCGCGAAAACGATCAGCTCTCGGTGATGTATGCCCTGGATCTCTCGGATTCCATCACGGCGCCGGTGCGGGACGAGGCTCTGCGCTTTGTCCTCGAGACCGTGGGGAGCAAGTCGGAGGGGGACGAAGCGGGCCTGGTGCTCTTTGGCCGGGAGGCGGCCGTGGAATTGCCGCCCCGACAGTCCTTCCCCTTCGAGGCCATCAACTCGCAGTTTGCTCGCGACGGCACCAACCTCGAGAACGGTCTGGCCCTGGCAGCCGCCGTCATTCCGGAGGAAAACCCGGGCAGGATCATCCTGATTAGCGATGGCACGGCGACGGAAGGGGATTTGAACGCGGTCGTGACCCAGCTGAGGGCTCGCCGGATCGCGGTCGACGTCCTGCCGGTGGGAACCAGCATCGAAAAGGAGGTCTGGCTGGAACGGATCGATCTGCCGCCCGCAGTGAAAGTGGGAGAAAGTTATGAGGCGCACGTCATTCTCACGGCGATTCACGAAGGTGAGGGGACGCTGGTGGTGCAGGAGAACGGCCGGGAAATTTATCGCGAGGCCCTGGGCTTTGAGACGGGCAAACAACGAGTGACCTTGCCGTTTTACCTGCGGGAACCGGGTTACTATGAGTACACGGCGCGTCTGCTCATGGCCGATGGAGAAGATCACTGGGTGGGGAACAACGTGGCGGTGAATGATTTGTTTTTGCGAGGGGAAGGCAAGGCCTTGGTGGTGACGGATCCCGAGGGGGATGCGCGGGACTGGCAGGCCCTGGTTCAGGCTCTGGAGGCTTCCGGGAGGAAGGTTGAAGTGAGAGACTCCTTCGCCTTTCCGCGCAACGCGGTCTCGCTCATGCCCTTCGATTGCGTGATCTTTGTCAATGCGCCAGCCGACGTCTTCGATGCGGCTCAGCTGGCCGCGGTCAAGCGGGCGGTGTATCACCAGGGCCTGGGTTATCTCATGGTGGGAGGGCAAAACAGCTTCGGGCCGGGAGGCTACCACCGCACGGCCATCGAGGAGACGCTGCCCGTGAGCATGGACATCAAACAGAAGAAGATCCTTCCGAAGGGAGCCCTGGTGATGATCCTCCATACCTGTGAGTTTGCAGAGGGCAACACCTGGGGTAAACGGATCGCCCGGCGGGCGGTGCAGGTGTTGGGAAGCGAGGACGAGGTCGGCGTGATCGATTACGAGGGCGGCCGGGAGCAGTGGCTGTTCCCTCTCATGCCGGTCGAGAATTACGATCACCTGATCATGAAAATCAATCAGGCTCAGCCCGGTGACATGCCCAGTTTTGCGCCGACCATGGAACTGGCCCTGGCGGGCTTGCAGGCGAGTGACGCGGCGATGAAACACATGATCATCATCTCTGACGGCGATCCCACCCCTCCCGTTCCTGGCTTGTTGCAGGCCTTTGTCGATGGGCGCATCTCGGTTAGCACAGTTGGCATCAACCCTCACACTCCCAACGACACGGCGATTTTGCAAAGCATCGCCGAGGCCACCGGGGGGCGGTTCTACGAACCTTTCGATTCGGCGCAGTTGCCTTCGATTTTCATCAAGGAAGCCAAGACGCTCAAGCGAAGCATGATCCAAAACAAGACCTTCACTCCGGAGGTGGCCTTTCCTTCTCCCATCCTGAAGGGGGTTGAATCGATGCCCCCTCTCCAGGGCTATGTGTTGACGAGCGCCAAGCCGCGTTCGCAAACCATTTTGCGCGGGCCGGAAACCGAAGAGATCAATCCAGTGCTCTCTTTATGGGGCTACGGGACGGGCGCGGCGGCCGCCTTCACGTCGGATTTGTCGCCTAACTGGGGGGCCGAGTGGGTCAGTTGGGAACGTTATCAGGCTTTTGTCAGTCAGATGATCACAGAGATCTCCCGGGCGGAAGAGGAGAGTGCTTTGCAACTCCAAGTGGTGGCGGCGGGTAGCCGGGGAACCCTCACGGTGGAGGATCAGCACGAGGCGGGCGGATTTCTCGAATTGCAGGCGCGGATAGTGGGGCCTGACGATGGCGAAGAAACGCTTACGCTCGATCAGGTGGCGCCGCGTCGCTATCGGGCGAGCTTTCCGCTGTGGGGAACGGGGCGTTATCAGGTGATGGTGGGCGGATCCGGGCCCGGGCGATCGGAGAGGGCCCTGGCGAGCCTTCCGGTGGCCTATTCGCCGGAGTATCTCCAGCTGCATTCGCATCCCAAACTACTGGAGAGCTTGGCGGAACGGACGAGTGGCAGGGTGCTGAATGGCCGCGAAACCGCTCTCTATGATTTTGAGAGGGTATCCAAAGAAACTTCGCGTTCCGTGGTGGACTGGTTTCTGGTGGCCCTGGCCGTGCTGGTGCCGCTCGACGTGGGATGGCGCCGGGTACACCTGGACGCGGGCCTGTGGAAGCGATGGGCCTGGCGGCGAAGAAAGTGGGAAGTTTCCAGGGAGACCCTGAGCGCCTTGCTGCATCGGAAGTCCGAGGTGGGCGCGCGCCTGGGAAGTGACCGGCGTGGGGTTCCGTCTCCAGGAGTGGGGCGCACTCCAGCCGCGCCACCGTCGTCGGCGGAGACAACCAAAGTGGGCGCGGAGTCGATCCGGGAAGAGTCCTCCCTTGCATCCGATAGCGATGCGGGTGAGAGGGGGTGGTCGACCACTGAACGCCTGCTGGCGCAAAAGCGGCAGAGACAGCAGCGCCAACAGCAGCGCCAACAGCAGCCGCCACAGCGAGAGACACAGCAAGCGGAAGAGAAGCAAGCACCCGAACGCGAGAACCCTCGAGACGAATGAATACGATACCCTGGCTCAGTATGCATCGGCTTGCCGCCACGTGTCTCGTGTTCACGGGGACCGTCCTTCTTGGGGCTCCACTCGAGATCGCTTACTTCGAATGCGATGCGACGCCGCCGGTGGGGGCGCCCCTGGCCTACGACGAAATGACCTGGGTGGATCAGCCTCTGACTTGCAAGGGCGTCGTTTTGTTGGGCCGCGACGCGCCGGTGGTGCTCTGTGCGCTGGACTGGATCGGAATTGGCAACGAAGGCCAGGACGAATGGAAAGAGGCCCTGGCGGAGGCCGCCAACACCACGATGGATCGCATTGTCGTGCATACCCTGCATCAGCATGACGCGCCGGTCTGTGATTTCACCGCGCACAAGATTCTGGCGGCCCACGGACTGGGGGGAGAGTTGTTTGATCCGGTGTTCGTGCGCCGCACCATCGCGGCGGCCGCCACGGCCTTGCAAGAGGCCCTGCACGATCCCGTCCCAATCACCCATTGGGGGCACGCTGAAGCGGAGGTCGCCGAAGTGGCCTCGAATCGCCGGATCCTGGGTGAAGATGGGAAGGTGGCGCAAACCCGTTACACCGCCTGCAAGGATCCGGCCCTGCGGGCATTGCCGGCCGGGGTGGTCGATCCTCAAGTCCGGGTTCTGACGTTGTTTGAGGAGGACGTTCCGCGTTTGGTCCTCACGTTTTTCGCAACACATCCCCAAAGCTACTATCGCACGGGTGGAGCCAACCCGGACTTCCCCGGCATCGCTCGTCAACTGAGAGAGACGGTGACCGGCGGGGTGCCGCACATTCATTTCAACGGAGCGGGTGGAAACATCGGCGCTGGCAAGTGGAACGACGGTTCCAAGAACAACCGCATGAAGCTGGCGCTGCGGCTTGCGGAGGGAATGGAAGCCGCCTTTGAGCGGGCGGACCCGATGCCCCTTCCAAACGAGGGACTGGGGTGGGAGGTTGCGGAGATCGAGCTTCCGGTTTCCGAGGCGTTTGCGGGGGAGACTCTCGAGGCCACCCTGGCCGATCCCCAGGCCACGGTGCTAGCCAAGAAGGAGGCGGCGGCGCACTTGGCCTGGCAATGGCGACGCCGGATGGGTCATCGACAAGCGATCTCCTGTCTTCATCTGGCAGAGACGCGCGTCTTGTTCGGGCCGGGAGAGATGGTGGTGGAGTACCAGTTGTTTGCCCAGAGCCTTCGCCCGGACCGTCCGGTGGCGATGGCGGCCTACGGAGACTACGGCCCGGGTTACATCTGCCTGGAAACGCATTACGCGGAGGGAGGCTATGAAGCAAGTGACCGGGCGTCCCGGGTGGCTCCCAGCGTCGAGGGCGTGGTGAAGACGGCGATCCGCCGCCTGCTCGATGGAGAATGAGTCCGCCGTCGCGAGCAGAGCGATGCCTCAGAGAGGCCGTAACTTGGCAGGCTCTGGCCGTTTTGTTAACTCACATCTGACCGATAAATCAGCTCAGTTTTTTTGCCAAAAGTGTTAGTTTATGTTGCGTTATATGCCGCCTGCCCTTAAGGTCTTGTGTGAAAAATAAACGCAAAAAGACAGGCGGCAAATCCGGCAAAAAAAACGCTTCTCGAAGCTATCAACCGATCTCTCAGGCACTGAGCGATCCCAGAGTCTTTGCGTAACTGATTAGCACATCTAACAAGCTCTTGACAGCTTCGATAATTAAGACATCTTAACCATTGATGTCGTCCGATTCTCTTGAATCGCTCCTCACGAGAGAACTGATCCGGCTCGTCCGCGATCTACGGGAGCGGTTTGCTCAGTTGGAGGCGGAGAATCTCAAGCTTCGCGAGGAAAATCGAAGACTGCGCAAAGAATTGGATGAGTTGAAGCGCAAGCAGAACAGATCGGCGGCTCCGTTCTCGAAGGGAAAACCCGAGGCCAACCCGAAAAGACCGGGACGCAAGCCGGGCCAAGGGTCCTTCCGGCGGCGGGAGGACCCGGAGATTGGGCCGGATGACAATGTTCGAAGCATGGAAGCCCGATTGCCCAAGAGGCGGTCGTCAAATTGTCCTCGATGCGGAGGCAGGCTTGGAACTCGTCTGGAGACGGCAAGCACGGTCGATGTGCCGGAAAAGATTGCCCGAGAATATCGGAGAAATGATCGGAAGTTGTGGATGAGAGCGGTCGGGGCATCATGAAGAATTCAACCATTTACCAAAACAACTGAACTCCAATGAAAACCACCAACCACCCTACCGAATCAGCATCTATCCTTCGCCAGGAAGGAGCAAGCACCGTCTGCCAGAACGCCCTTGAGGCCACCCTGCGACAAGGAGCCCAAGTGCTTCTTCAGGCCGCCATCGACAACGAAGTCTCCGACTACATTCAAGCCCATCAACATCAGCGTGATGACCAGGGTCATCGCCAAGTCGTCCGCAACGGCCATCTTCCTGAAGCGGCAACTTCAGACTGGAATAGGGAACGTTCCTGTTCGGCAGCCCAGGATCAATGATCGCCGATCAGGCCAGCGGTTCACCAGCGCCATCCTTCCGCCTTACCTCCGCCGAGTCGCTTCACTGGACAACCTCATCCCAGCACTCTACCTGCGAAGAATCTCAACCTCCGAGATGAGTCGAGCCTTAGAGCCGATCCTCGGTGAGAACGCATCGGGTCTTTCTGCAGCCAACATCGTTCGACGAGGAAGAGCAATGGGAGAAAGAACGCGAGCAATGGAGCAAGCGTGACCTCAGCGACAAGGAATACGTCTATCTCTGGGCCGACGGGATCTACTTCCATGTCAGGCTCAATGACGACCGCCCATGTGTTCTCGTAATCGTCGGCTCCTTACCCGATGGAACCAAGGAATTGGTAACCATCAGCGATGGAGAACGAGAGAGCAAACTGTCCTGGAAAAATGTGCTCAGAGACCTCAAGAAACGAGGATTGAAGATCCCTCCGAAACTGAGTATCGCCGATGGAGCTCTCGGGTTCTGGAGCGCCTTGGAAGAGGAATATCCGACAAGCAAACAGCAACGATGTTGGGTGCACAAGACAGCCAACATCCTCGACAAGCTGCCGAAGAAAGCGCAGCCCCTTGCCAAGGAACGCATCCATGAAATCTACATGGCGGAAACAAAGAAAGCCGCCTTGGAAGCCTATGACGAGTTTCTCAAGCTCTACGAAGCCAAGTATCCGAAAGCGTGCGCCTGCCTGAACCCCAGCGTTTCATAAAATGGCCAGTCAGGCCATCATGTAGTAGGCGATTTCTTCTTCGACGGCCTGATTGTCTCCGAGTGTCAATGTGAGTCGACCTTGAGGGCGAGTCAGACGTCCGGCACGCTGGATGATTTTGCGGCGAATCGTGCCGAGTCCTTCAAAGATCCACTCCGCAGCCCTTTTGGGGGACGATTTGCGTGACCGCTCCGCAGATCGCATCTGCATTTCGCGTGTGAGATTGTGGGTGAGGATACTGGCCAAAAGGAAAGCTTCGTTGGCGGCACGTCGCTTGGCCGGAATATAGTCCATCTGGGCCTGGCTCTTGGCTTCGCCAAAAATCTTCTCCTGAGAGCCACGCCCTTCATGAAATTTCACCACATGAGCGGCCGTGTTTGTCTTGTTGGTGATGATCGCCTCGTATTCATAGTTCTCCTCGACTGGTTCGAAAAGATCCAGTTGGAGCGGTCCTTTGCGCTGAGTGCGCATCATGGTTCGAATGCACAAAATGCGCGCTTTGCGCACCCAACTTTTTGGCTTCCAGCGAATTTCGAAGTGATGAGCTTTTCCCTCTCCGCCTCGGGTTCGGGACCAGCGACGGCGCTTCCCGATGATGCCCTTGAGTTCCACAAGCCGCTCGAAAGGCCTCGCGAGTGAGAAGTTCTGTAACTGGATCATCATGCGGCGAAGCGTGAACCTTCGGAGCGAGTGAAGTCTATTTTATCAAGGATGAATTTTCGGAACGCTGAACCTTTTCCGCCGTGGTGCAAAAATCCAGGCAGCGTGTTTTTCAAGGCGGCTGAGACAATCATTTCCGAAGGCAGCACGTCTGGGCGGATGGTTCGGATCCAGGTTCCAAAGTGTTTCCAGACCAGACCGTCACATGTCATGGCAAGGTACTGTAACATGCCCTGAGCGATCATGCCGGTCTGCACAAACACATGATATGCGTGCATCTTTCTCTGCACCTGTCTGCGATATTTCTCGGTAGTCCGGTGGAGGTATTGGTTACCATTGCGACGCTTGAGCGGTCGCATAGCGGCCATCCAGAAATGGTATCCGAATGAGCCGACCGAATGCACCGCTTGCTTGAAAGCGACTTCGATCTTGAAACGCAAACTGTAGAGCAAGATGATCTCCTGAGCTTCCATGGTGAGGTCGGTAGACAAGAGGATGATCCGCCCTCTCGTGGGATGATCGACGAGAATGAAGCGGACCATCGCCCCGGCGGGCTTCCACAACAGATCCACCGACTTGAACCGGACAGAGATGTTTCTCTCCCCATATACGGGACTGGGAACGGAACTGAAGCCGCCCGTTCCAAAGACATTCTGGAGCTTCACCGCAGCGCCATACTTTTTCGGTCGTCCGCGTTTGCGTTTGCGTGGCACTGCCGCAGGCCGAAAGCCGGTTGTCGTGCGTCGAACCCTCGTGACCAGCACACCGGAACGCCCCTTGGTGCTCCGGATCACCTTTCCGTTGGCGTAGTAGGCGTCGGCCAGCAAGACGAACTCCTGACCTCTACAGACGGATGCGAGCATCTCGTTGGCCTTGTCGATCAAGGTTCTCCTGTCGCGGTTTGAAGTGACGATACCTTCGTGAATGCGTGCACAGACCGGAACGCAGAAGAAGTATCCGCCAACCTGACAGAGCACGCCGAAGGCCTGAAAGGAATGGCTCATGATGAAGTGAGGCTTGGAATTGGACTCGGACTGTTGATGCAGATACTTCACCGCAGGCATCTTGCGGCCCTCCTTGGACTTCTTGATGCCGTCGAGAACCAGGACGGGGCGACAACCGATCTTGTAGACAGGGAAGTGCTTGATCACGATGGCGAACCAAAGTTCTGCAAGCCGGTCCGTCTTCACGGCATTGCTGTGGAAGAAATGGAGTAAGTGCTCATAGAAGTGTTCTGACAAACCGAGAGCGCGGACGAAACTGGAAACCCCGAGGAGGTCATTGCGCACGGAGAAAGCGGCCAAGACGAGCAGAAACCAGAGAAAGGTGCGGGCTCTCGAGAAAGCGGGTCGCAGAAAACAGACGATATTCCACCAAGAAATCCAGAGATCCATAACAAATGATTTGATTTTCCTAGACATTCGCATATATAAGGTAATGACCATGAAAAAGATCAGATCACTGAAAAAAGAGTCCAGAAACTTGCGGCAAAGTTAGCTGCAATCGGGCCAATGCGGCCTGGGAGCATCAGCAAGCAATACCGAGATCGACAACGCCAGCGCGGCGTGTATTACCAACTGAGCTACACGCATAAGATGAGGAGCCGGACTGAACACGTCTGGCCAGACCACGTGAAGGGACTACGAAAAGAAACAGAGGATTACAAGAAATTCAAGAAACTGATCACCGAACTGATCGATCTGAGCATTGAACTATCCAAGGCGAAGATCGCTCTATTACGCAGTCAGACAGACACGCCAGGCAAAGAGAAACCGGTCTGAGAACTTCCCACTCACGAGAGACACGCCAGGCAAAGAGAAACCGGTCTGAGAACTTCCCACTCACGAGTTCTGGACTTTGCATTAATCGTACGTCGTGCTACTCTCACTGTAGGTGGCTTTTGGGTTGAAGTGTTTGGTGTTTTGGTAGATTCCAAATTAACCTTATCCCAAAGGCCCCTGCCACTATTTTCTTGGGATTCTTGCCCCGATTTATGAAACGTAACTGATTAGCGCTCCTAACCAGCAAACGCCACAGGCATCTCATGCAAGGGTACGCTCGCCCGCGATGATTTTGGCAAGCGACTTGAATACGGAACTCGCTCCTCGCAGCGAGAGAGTCGAGAGCACACTCTTGAATGCCGCGTAGGCATTGGCTCCCCGCTCCGTCTTGGAACATTGCGACACCTTGCGGGCGACGATCGCCGGCCTGAGCATCCGCTCGGCGATGTTGTGTCGGCTCTACCTCCGGATCCTCCAGGAACATCGTTAAATTCCCTTGGTCAAAGTGCCGGCCAAGCTCATTGCGCATGCGTTGGTTGTCGGAATCTTTGAGCGTCCGGTCCCGCAGGTAATGATCGAGTTCATAGATCTTTTTCAAGCTCTCTTCCTCGTATTGGTTTAAACCCCAGCGTTTCATAAAATGGCCAGTCAGGCCATCATGTAGTAGGCGATTTCTTCTTCGACGGCCTGATTGTCTCCAAGTGTCAATGTGAGTCGACTTTGAGGGCGAGTCAGACGTCCGGCACGCTGGATGATTTTGCGGCGAATCGTGCCGAGTCCTTCAAAGATCCACTCCGCAGCCCTTTGGGGGGACGATTTGCGTGACCGCTCCGCAGATCGCATCTGCATTTCGCGTGTGAGTGAGGATACTGGCCAAAAGGAAAGCTTCGTTGGCGGCACGTCGCTTGGCCGGAATATAGTCCATCTGGGCCTGGCTCTTGGCTTCGCCAAAAATCTTCTCCTGAGAGCCACGCCCTTCATGAAATTTCACCACATGAGCGGCCGTGTTTGTCTTGTTGGTGATGATCGCCTCGTATTCATAGTTCTCCTCGACTGGTTCGAAAAGATCCAGTTGGAGCGGTCCTTTGCGCTGAGTGCGCCTCATGGTTCGAATGCACAAAATGCGCGCTTTGCGCGCCCAATTTTTTGGCTTCCAGCGGATTTCGAAGTGATGAATCTTTCCCTCTCCGCCTCGGGTTCGGGACCAGCGACGGCGCTTCTCAATGATGCCCTTGAGTTCCACAAGCCGCTCGAAAGGCACCGAGAACGTATATTCCAGGCCCAGGGTCTTTGCCTCTGAAACCATCTGATCGCTGAAAAACGCGCTGTCGGCGCGCAGCTCGATCTGCACATCAGGCAGCACCTTGCGAATCTTCTCCACGCAGGAACGGAGGAACTCCACTGCGCCATTGGAGTCATGGACGTTGCCACTTCGATGAAGGAAGTCGAAGATTTGTCCGGTTTGGGAGATCGTCGCGAGCAGCGGATAATAACTGCGCTCGCCTTTTTTCTTCTTGTTAAATCCCACAGCCGTCCCTTCCGCATGGCGACTCGTGCTCTGCACGCTTCCGTCCAAATCAAGCGTGATGCGTTTGATTCCCTCCTCCTGAAGTCGCGACAGGCAAACGAAATAAGCCTCTTCAGCAGAATCTGTGGGTGCCCAGGCGGCGCGATTCACCTAGAATCCTGACCAGCAACAAGTTATATCCAATCTTAATGGGCATCAAAGTTGTGGCAACAAGCCAGCTGCCCATCCAAACCTCGGATTTGCGAGGACAACGCTTGCGCCGGGGCTGCCCCTGGTAGGGCTCAGCCCATGAAACAAGTAGCTTCAGCAGTTCTGGGGTCCAGGGGCAGCGGGACCCGGCGTCCAGCGTTCCCGGAGCAAATCCGGAATTTCACCCACAGATTCTGCTGAAGACCCCGAAATAATTCATCTCCCTCATCCTCTCAAGGCTTTGACAATCGACCTCTCCCAACATCCGGCTCATCGTTGGGACACTGGGCAATTGGTGCATCCCCAAAACCTGCCGTACAAGGGGATCATCTCGGTAGTAGTCCAAATCGCGAAGCATCCGGTAGCCCAGTATAAGATGCACGATAAGACACATGAAAACCGTGTGGAACTTGTAGAAGCGGGACATGCGCCGATCCAGTGGACCAAAGCACTGCTGAAGCTTCCCCTCCAAATCCAATTCCTGAAAGAGCTTCTGAAAGATAACGAGACCGCCGAAAGAGGTCAGTTCTTGATCTTCAAATTTGACCGCCGGAATCGTTCTGGACTTTGCATTAATCGTACGTCGTGCTACTCTCACTGTAGGTGGTTTTTGGGTTGAAGTGTTTGGTGTTTTGGTAGATTCCAAATCAACCTTATCCCAAAGGCTCCTGCCACTATTTTCTTGGGATGCTTGCCCCGATTTATGAAACTATGGGGTAAAGTCAACTCGCCGTTGTGGTACTGCTGCCAAAGCCTCAGACACTGTCGGAGCAAATTCTTCAGTCCCTCGCAGAAACTTCGTGCCCGCCCTCGCTTCTTCTCCAGAACTTCAGAGCTCGTGAGTGGGAAGTTCTCAGACCGGTTTCTCTTTGCCTGGCGTGTCTCTCGCGAGTGAGAAGTTCTGTAACTGGATCATCATGCGGCGAAGCGTGAACCTTCGGAGCGAGTGAAGTCTATTTTATCAAGGATGAATTTTCGGAACGCTGAACCTTTTCCGCCGTGGTGCAAAAATCCAGGCAGCGTGTTTTTCAAGGCGGCTGAGACAATCATTTCCGAAGGCAGCACGTCTGGGCGGATGGTTCGGATCCAGGTTCCAAAGTGTTTCCAAACCAGACCGTCACATGTCATGGCAAGGTACTGTAACATGCCCTGAGCGATCATGCCGGTCTGCACAAACACATGATATGCGTGCATCTTTCTCTGCACCTGTCTGCGATATTTCTCGGTAGTCCGGTGGAGGTATTGGTTACCATTGCGACGCTTGAGCGGTCGCATAGCGGCCATCCAGAAATGGTATCCGAATGAGCCGACCGAATGCACCGCTTGCTTGAAAGCGACTTCGATCTTGAAACGCAAACTGTAGAGCAAGATGATCTCCTGAGCTTCCATGGTGAGGTCGGTAGACAAGAGGATGATCCGCCCTCTCGTGGGATGATCGACGAGAATGAAGCGGACCATCGCCCCGGCGGGCTTCCACAACAGATCCACCGACTTGAACCGGACAGAGATGTTTCTCTCCCCATATACGGGACTGGGAACGGAACTGAAGCCGCCCGTTCCAAAGACATTCTGGAGCTTCACCGCAGCGCCATACTTTTTCGGTCGTCCGCGTTTGCGTTTGCGTGGCACTGCCGCAGGCCGAAAGCCGGTTGTCGTGCGTCGAACCCTCGTGACCAGCACACCGGAACGCCCCTTGGTGCTCCGGATCACCTTTCCGTTGGCGTAGTAGGCGTCGGCCAGCAAGACGAACTCCTGACCTCTACAGACGGATGCGAGCATCTCGTTGGCCTTGTCGATCAAGGTTCTCCTGTCGCGGTTTGAAGTGACGATACCTTCGTGAATGCGTGCACAGACCGGAACGCAGAAGAAGTATCCGCCAACCTGACAGAGCACGCCGAAGGCCTGAAAGGAATGGCTCATGATGAAGTGAGGCTTGGAATTGGACTCGGACTGTTGATGCAGATACTTCACCGCAGGCATCTTGCGGCCCTCCTTGGACTTCTTGATGCCGTCGAGAACCAGGACGGGGCGACAACCGATCTTGTAGACAGGGAAGTGCTTGATCACGATGGCGAACCAAAGTTCTGCAAGCCGGTCCGTCTTCACGGCATTGCTGTGGAAGAAATGGAGTAAGTGCTCATAGAAGTGTTCTGACAAACCGAGAGCGCGGACGAAACTGGAAACCCCGAGGAGGTCATTGCGCACGGAGAAAGCGGCCAAGACGAGCAGAAACCAGAGAAAGGTGCGGGCTCTCGAGAAAGCGGGTCGCAGAAAACAGACGATATTCCACCAAGAAATCCAGAGATCCATAACAAATGATTTGATTTTCCTAGACATTCGCATATATAAGCTAATGACCATGAAAAAGATCAGATCACTGAAAAAAGAGTCCAGAAACTTGCGGCAAAGTTAGCTGCAATCGGGCCAATGCGGCCTGGGAGCATCAGCAAGCAATACCGAGATCGACAACGCCAGCGCGGCGTGTATTACCAACTGAGCTACACGCATAAGATGAGGAGCCGGACTGAACACGTCTGGCCAGACCACGTGAAGGGACTACGAAAAGAAACAGAGGAGTACAAGAAATTCAAGAAACTGACCACCGAACTGATCGATCTGAGCATTGAACTATCCAAGGCGAAGATCGCTCTATTACGCAGTCAGACAGACACGCCAGGCAAAGAGAAACCGGTCTGAGAACTTCCCACTCACGAGTTCAGAGAGATTCTTCACAATATGGCTCATGCACTTTTGCATGTCCATCTGCGAAAATCGCTCCGCGTCGTAGCTCCGGAACCGATCGGTTCCAAGCACACACTCACAGGCCGCCGTGATGACTTCGGCCACTTCTTCGGCTCGGTGGCGTGATCGAATCTGAAAATACACCGCATTCTCCTGGCGGCTCACGAATCCCATCAGGCAACTCGTCTTGCCCCCGTTCGCCATCCCGTATCATCCGTGTTGACGTCATCGGATTGCTGGATGGCTGCTTTGATTCGCTCCGCCTCTTGGCTGATCGCTCCATCGCCGTTTCCCAATTTCAGGGCGTCTTGTGTCAGGGCGCTCTGGCTGAGATCAATGCCGCAAATCTCGCGAACAATCGGAGGAACTTTGCGTAGAGTCACCCCGAAGTGATAGTGCAGAGCCAGTCCAAACGACCGAACCCTGGGACCCACACGGTGAGCGGCGGCCCCGTGTTGGTCGAGCGGCAAGTCCCGGTGAGTTCCTCGCGCGCAGTAGCCACAACTGCATTCTTCGACTTCCACTTTCCAGATCGATATGTCTCGGGCAATCTTTTCCGGCACATCGACCGTGCTTGCCGTCTCCAGACGAGTTCCAAGCCTGCCTCCGCATCGAGGACAATTTGACGACCGCCTCTTGGGCAATCGGGCTTCCATGCTTCGAACATTGTCATCCGGCCCAATCTCCGGTTCCTCCCGCCGCCGGAAGGACCCTTGGCTCGGCTTGCGTCCCGGTCTTTTCGGGTTGGCCTCGGGTTTTCCCTTCGAGAACGGAGCCGCCGATCTGTTCTGCTTGCGCTTCAACTCATCCAATTCTTTGCGCAGTCTTCGATCTTCCTCGCGAAGCTTCAGATTCTCCGCCTCCAACTGAGCAAACCGCTCCCGTAGATCGCGGACGAGCCGGATCAGTTCTCTCGTGGGGAGCGATTCAAGAGAATCGGACGACATCAATGGTTGAGATGTCTTAATTATCGAAGCTGTCAAGAGCTTGTTAGATGCGCTAATCAGTTACTATGAAACTATGGGGTTTTTTCAGCGTGGGTTCACGCCACGGACGCGGCCCCTCGCCCATCGTGCCCGGTAGCCGCCCCCGAAAGCGGTTCCGTGGCTTATCTTCAAAAGGCGAGCGCTCGCTTGCCGGGACGTCTCATCCCCCATTCGGGCGATCCGTGAAAACAATCCGGGGCCTCGGTGCGTGCCCGATCAATCGTCCAGGGTTTCGTCGAAGACCGGATGATCGAAGGGATGCTCCAACTCATCCACCGCAGCCTCGAGGTTCTTAGTGATTTCATTAGGGTTTTCAGTGAGGCCGATGTGAAAGATGCCGTCTCCCTCGTCGATCACCGCGTTGCGCGTGCACCCGATGAGCACGCCGTCTCGCGCGGCGTAAATCGGCGTTTTCTCGCTGCTGAAGGGCTCTCCGATCTCTCCCAAGAAGCCGCCTTTCTTGATCACGGTTCCCAGCTTGAGTCCCGGCAGGAAAAGACCTCCACGGGGCGCTCGTTCCCAGTAGGTGTTGCGACAGAGAATGGGCGTGGGCCGGGTGCGCGGATTCTTGAGCGGCCGCAGCATTCCGATCTGACGCATCACCGAGAGGATGCCCTTGAGCGCGATGGTGACCGAGGCGGGCTCCAGGATGTCGGCCTCGCCGCCCTCGAAAATCAAATGGGGTTTGTCCTGTGAGGCGAAGGTTTCCCGGAAGGATCCTTGTCGGAGGTCCGAAGCGATCATCATGGGAGCGCCGAAGACGGATGCCAGTTCCATGGCACCGGGCGTTTCGACGCTGAAACGGGTCTGGGGGAGGTTGGGACGTTTGATGGCCCCGGTGTGGAGATCGACGCAGTGGGTGCACTGACTGGCGACCTCGCGGGTCAGGACGTGGGCGAGTCTGGCTCCGAATGATCCCTTCGCTGAACCGGGAAAGAGGCGGTTCAGGTCGCGGCGATCCGGCAAATAGCGGCTGCGAGCCAGAAAGGCGGGGAGATTGACGACGGGAATGAAAATCAGGTCGCCGGCAAGGCCTCGCATTTTGCGTCGAAGCAGACGGCGGACGACTTCGATCCCGTTGATTTCGTCGCCATGAACGGCCGCGGTCACGAGAAGCCGGGGACCGGGGCGATGGCCGCGATGAACGTGGACGGTCAGGCCCACAATCTCGTGAGTGATCAGGTGCCCAACAGGCAGCTGCACCGTGCCGCGAACGCCCGTGGCGAAAGCGCGCTCGCCGAGCACCAGTGGCCGGCTGAACTCATCGGCGTTCATCCCCGTCCCCGCGTGCGGGTACTGTCACGGGAGTGTTTTTCGATGAATCGGATGATGGAGCTTGCGACGTCCTTGCCGGTGGCGTTTTCGATGCCTTCCAACCCCGGGGACGAGTTCACCTCCATGATGACCGGTCCGTGATTGGAACGGAGCAGATCGACACCGGCCACGTTGAGTCCCATCACCTTGGCGACGCGGACGGCGGTCGAGCGCTCCTCGGGCGTGATGC
>CBDBEZ010000048.1:0-38955 GCA_965204485.1 Verrucomicrobiales bacterium | reverse complement strand
AATTCAGTGGCTCAGCGATTTTCCACAGTTTTTTATTAGGCCCAGCGATGCCTGTGACCGTCTGAGGATTCAGCCCTTCCGGCCCTACCGCATCCCAAGTGAATGTTATATTTGGCGAGAATTCGACAGGGTATTTTATTTCCCAGCTAACCAAATCTCCAGCGCATACATCATTGTCACCAAGATGCATGGGTGGCTGGCTATATATCGGTTGACCCGTAGGCAGCCTTTTACTGTTCGTCTCCCAGATGTCATTAGGAGCATCTCGATCAACATACTTTCCCTCTACCGGAAGAAGATAGATGATCTCGTAAGAGTCGCTACCCACCACTCCACTCGCGAGTGAGAAGTTCTGTAACTGGATCATCATGCGGCGAAGCGTGAACCTTCGGAGCGAGTGAAGTCTATTTTATCAAGGATGAATTTTCGGAACGCTGAACCTTTTCCGCCGTGGTGCAAAAATCCAGGCAGCGTGTTTTTCAAGGCGGCTGAGACAATCATTTCCGAAGGCAGCACGTCTGGGCGGATGGTTCGGATCCAGGTTCCAAAGTGTTTCCAGACCAGACCGTCACATGTCATGGCAAGGTACTGTAACATGCCCTGAGCGATCATGCCGGTCTGCACAAACACATGATATGCGTGCATCTTTCTCTGCACCTGTCTGCGATATTTCTCGGTAGTCCGGTGGAGGTATTGGTTACCATTGCGACGCTTGAGCGGTCGCATAGCGGCCATCCAGAAATGGTATCCGAATGAGCCGACCGAATGCACCGCTTGCTTGAAAGCGACTTCGATCTTGAAACGCAAACTGTAGAGCAAGATGATCTCCTGAGCTTCCATGGTGAGGTCGGTAGACAAGAGGATGATCCGCCCTCTCGTGGGATGATCGACGAGAATGAAGCGGACCATCGCCCCGGCGGGCTTCCACAACAGATCCACCGACTTGAACCGGACAGAGATGTTTCTCTCCCCATATACGGGACTGGGAACGGAACTGAAGCCGCCCGTTCCAAAGACATTCTGGAGCTTCACCGCAGCGCCATACTTTTTCGGTCGTCCGCGTTTGCGTTTGCGTGGCACTGCCGCAGGCCGAAAGCCGGTTGTCGTGCGTCGAACCCTCGTGACCAGCACACCGGAACGCCCCTTGGTGCTCCGGATCACCTTTCCGTTGGCGTAGTAGGCGTCGGCCAGCAAGACGAACTCCTGACCTCTACAGACGGATGCGAGCATCTCGTTGGCCTTGTCGATCAAGGTTCTCCTGTCGCGGTTTGAAGTGACGATACCTTCGTGAATGCGTGCACAGACCGGAACGCAGAAGAAGTATCCGCCAACCTGACAGAGCACGCCGAAGGCCTGAAAGGAATGGCTCATGATGAAGTGAGGCTTGGAATTGGACTCGGACTGTTGATGCAGATACTTCACCGCAGGCATCTTGCGGCCCTCCTTGGACTTCTTGATGCCGTCGAGAACCAGGACGGGGCGACAACCGATCTTGTAGACAGGGAAGTGCTTGATCACGATGGCGAACCAAAGTTCTGCAAGCCGGTCCGTCTTCACGGCATTGCTGTGGAAGAAATGGAGTAAGTGCTCATAGAAGTGTTCTGACAAACCGAGAGCGCGGGACGAAACTGGAAACCCCGAGGAGGTCATTGCGCACGGAGAAAGCGGCCAAGACGAGCAGAAACCAGAGAAAGGTGCGGGCTCTCGAGAAAGCGGGTCGCAGAAAACAGACGATATTCCACCAAGAAATCCAGAGATCCATAACAAATGATTTGATTTTCCTAGACATTCGCATATATAAGCTAATGACCATGAAAAAGATCAGATCACTGAAAAAAGAGTCCAGAAACTTGCGGCAAAGTTAGCTGCAATCGGGCCAATGCGGCCTGGGAGCATCAGCAAGCAATACCGAGATCGACAACGCCAGCGCGGCGTGTATTACCAACTGAGCTACACGCATAAGATGAGGAGCCGGACTGAACACGTCTGGCCAGACCACGTGAAGGGACTACGAAAAGAAACAGAGGAGTACAAGAAATTCAAGAAACTGACCACCGAACTGATCGATCTGAGCATTGAACTATCCAAGGCGAAGATCGCTCTATTACGCAGTCAGACAGACACGCCAGGCAAAGAGAAACCGGTCTGAGAACTTCCCACTCACGAGTGAAAAAGATCAGATCACTGAAAAAGATCAGATCACTGAAAAAGATCAGATCACTGAAAAAGATCAGATCACTGAAAAAGATCAGATCACTGAAAAAAGAGTCCAGAAACTTGCGGCAAAAGTTAGCTGCAATCGGGCCAATGCGGCCCGGGAGCATCAGCAAGCAATACCGAGATCGACAACGCCAGCGCGGCGTGTATTACCAACTGAGCTACACGCATAAGATGAGGAGCCGGGCTGAACACGTCTGGCCAGACCACGTGAAGGGACTACGAAAAGAAACAGAGGAGTACAAGAAATTCAAGAAACTGACCACCGAACTGATCGATCTGAGCATTGAACTATCCAAGGCGAAGATCGCTCTATTACGCAGTCAGACAGACACGCCAGGCAAAGAGAAACCGGTCTGAGAACTTCCCACTCACGAGGTCAGTTCTTGATCTTCAAATTTGATCGCCGGAATCGTTCTGGACTTTGCATGAATCGTACGTCGTGCTACTCTCACTGTAGGTGGCTTTTGGGTTGAAGTGTTTGGTGTTTTGGTAGATTCCAAATCAACCTTATCCCAAAGGCCCCTGCCACTATTTTCTTGGGATTCTTGCCCCGATTTATGAAACTATGGGGCAAAGGGTGCGGATCGAGGAAAGCAACCCTATCAATGGTCTACAAGCTCGGCCTGGAAGCCGAGAAAGGCTGGCGTCGACTGAACGGGTATCGTCAACTTGACAAAGTCGTGCAAGGAATCATCTTCGTGGACGGGCATCGAGCAGCAAACCGCTGCCTAACCCATGATCGAACTTCGAATGGTGTTCCGACCGCCCTCATCCACAACTTCCGGTCATTTCTCCCTTCGTGAGCCCAAACTCGGCTGACTTCAGAGGCGCTGGCTCCCTTGGTCCAGTCGATCGTGTCCTGCACCTCATTGGTGGAAACTCCGTGGGTGTGGGCGCGAATATGATGGCGTCTCGAATCTTGTTTTTCTCGTAGCCTTTGGCTGCTTCGTAGCTGGCAAGTTTCACCTCGCTCTTCGTGCCGTCAGAGTGCTCGCGGCGGACCCTGAGACGGCTGATCTTCTCTCCCTCGATTTCAAGGCTCGACGGAGCGCTGCCGGCCCGACGAGACGGGCTCTCGGTGTCTCGCCCATACGCGGCTCCACGGAGGCTAGTGACTTCCTCGGCCATGACGCTGACCAGTGATTGGCGGACCGCCCCGCGCAGGAATTCGTCGAAGGCCACGGCGGCTTCTCTTGAATCGGCTTGACCGAGTCGATGGATGATCTCAAGGTGTTTCATGGATGGTTGCTGGTTCCTGGTTTTGTATTAATTCGACTCTTCTCACCGAGCGGAGCCGGTAACCATCCACCTAAATTTTAACAAGTCACGGGAAGCTTCCCCTCATGGAATTAAAGAATGGCGGGTTTTGGCTCAATTCTGTGACAAAAACCGCCACTCAAACACGCGGTGAAAAATCGGCAATGGTATCACTATTAAAGGATTACAATAATCGTGAGACACCAATTCCGTGTCGCGAGAACCGCCAACCTCCGAAGCCCCTATGTCAGGAGTTCTGAGCCCATGAATCGCCACTCATCAGCCCGCCAATCTACCGAATCGACAGTAGACCCTCGCGTCTTGAAAGACCTTTGCCCCAGAAGGGACGCCACCGTCTCGCGGGTTGCCACTGACCCAGATCGGGGCTACGGAGACATCCATCCAACACCATCCATGCTCAACGACGCGCAAAAGGAAACGATTCGGGAATGGGCCGCCAGTGGCGCCGAACTCGCCGAAATTCACCGACGAATTGCCGAAGAACTTGGCGTCCGCATGACTTATCTGGAAGCCCGGCTCCTGGTCTCGGAACTCGAGGTCAAACTCGACCGTCCCGAGGAGGAAACGGACGCAACGGCGGATCCAGAGGCAGAGAGCGACCAGGGGCCGGACCCAGGCATCGGCAAGGATGGGGATGAGGATGACGAATCGCTCGACAAGGCCTGGGACGACGATCCCGCCACGAGCGGCGTCTCGGTGAACGTGGATCAGATCACCCAACCCCAGGCCATGGTCAGCGGCCGGGTCACCTTTTCCGATGGCAAAGGCGGCGGCTGGTATGTCGATCGCATGGGCCGGCTCGGCATCGATCCAGACGAAGAAGGCTACCGCCCCAGTGAATCGGACATCACGGCCTTCCAGCAGAAACTACAGGCCACCCTGCGCGACAAGGGTTTCTAACGAGACCTCGATTTACCTCCTACAGCCCCGGGAAAAGGCGCTCCAGCACCAGCAAGGCGTAGGACGTTGCCAGGACCGGGTCACCTTCCCACCAGCGCTGCGTGGGATTGGCCCAGGACCCGTCTTGCCGCTGGAGATCGAACAGCTTTTTGCACAGCTCTCGACGCCAATTCACCGTCCGGCCATCTTTGAGTTTAAGTTCATCGACTCCCGCCAGGGCCAGCGCCTTGGCCATGGTGTGATAGTAGTAGTAGAGACCCTCCCCTTCCATGCCAGGATTCTCCTCGATGGAGTAGTTTTCCGAGAGCCACTGCTTGACGGCCTCCATTCGCGGGTCGTCCGGCTTCATCTCGGCATAGATGAAACTCAGGAGTCCCGCGTAACTCATGCTACCATAAGAGCGCAGGGCCATCTTGCCGTCGTCCAGCTTCTGCTCCCCCGCCTTGCTGTCGCCGGGAAAATAAATGAAGCCGCCACGGTTGTCGGGATCGCCACTGGCCCACTCTCCCGGGTTCGTTTCGGGCAAATTCTGACACTTTGACACAAAAGCGATCGCGGCATCCCAGTTGAGCGAATAGGCGACTTCCGCCGGTTTGTCCTGAACGAGGTGCTTGGAGTAGTAAAGGGCTTCGAGAGCCAAATGGGTGTTGGACAGATCCGAGTGGGCGTAGCTCGAGCCATAGCCGATCCCGCCGTCCAGGGCATGATCCTGCTCGCCCTTGATCCCGTAATCCTGTTGCTGATTGGTCAGGAAACGGCGCGCCTGCAGAAGGACCTTCTCATCCTCCGGCCGATCGGCCAACAAGAGTGCCATCATGCTTACCGAGGTGTTGTAGTTGGCCAAACCCTTCCCGTAGATGCCACCGTCACGCTTGACGTTGCTCAGCAACCAGTCGAGCGAGCCCTCGATTTCCGGCGAGAGAGCACTTGTGCGATCGCGAGATGGATCCATGAGAAGAGCCGCCAACGGAAGCGCCGTCAGCGCGGGATATTGTGACTCGCTCCAGTAACCGTCCTCATGACGCTCCGCCTTGAGCCACTTCACCCCACGGTCGATGGCGTGACGCACTTCCAACTTGAGGGAAAGGTCCTCCGCCCGTGTCTGGCCCAGGCTCCCCAAGCCAGCGAGAACGATCCACACCGACTGAACAGCAATCATCGTCTTCATGGAACCACTCTTCGCACGCTCGGCAACCCGTGCAACAACTCTCCGGTTTGCCATTCCCACGGCGCCCGGTCCCGTCCTAGAATGGGCTCCATGACGCCTCCCGATCGACGCCGATTCCTTCACACCTCCTCCCTGGCCACACTCTCCACCTTCCCCTTATCCGGTCGAGCCCAGGAGCCAGACGAGGCGCCGGAGTCGCCTCCGCGCCGCCTGAAGGCCGCCCAGATCGGGACCCAGCACTCCCACGCAGCGGGCAAACTGAGCACGCTGCTCGACCTGAACGATCTCTACGAAGTCGTGGCCATCGCCGAGCCCGACGAAACCCACAGAAACCGAGCGGCCCAACGAGCGCCCTACAAGGACCTGCCCTGGCGAACCGTCGACGCCCTCCTCGCCGACCCCGAAATTGCCGTCGTCGCCGTGGAAACCGCCATCGACAGCCTCGTTTCCACGGCCATTCGCTGTCTCAAGGCGGGGAAACACATTCACCTCGACAAGCCCGCGAGCCAGTCGCTCGCGCCCTGCCGGGAAATGCACGCCCTGGCAAGCCAGAATGCGCTCACCATCCAGATGGGCTACATGCTGCGATACAACCCCGCCTTCAGCTTCACCTTCGAAGCCGTCAAGTCTGGCTGGTTAGGCGAAATCACCGAAGTTCACGGTCACATGGGCAAACGGGCTTCGCCCGGGCTGCGCGCCGAACTCGCCCGTTATCCGGGCGGCGGCCTGTTTGAACTGGCCTGTCACTTGATCGATGCCGTGGTGACCCTGCTCGGCAAACCGGAGGAAATCCACGCCATCCATCGCCGCACCGGTGAGGACGCCTTTCTCGACAACCAGCTGGCCACTTTCACTTATCCCAAAGCGCTCGCCACGGTCGGGAGCAACCACAACGATCCCTTCGGAGGTCCGCGCCGTCAATTCACCGTCATCGGGACGGAAGGCAGCATCGAGATCCGCCCGCTGGAGTCGCCCGCACTCCGCCTCTCTATCACCAAACCACACGGCGACTTCGACCGGGGCGTGCACGAGGTCGATCTCCCGCCCGCCGAGGGCCGCTATCACGGCGAGTTCCGCGACCTGGCCAAGGTCGTCCGGGGTGAAAAAAAACTTGCCTGGGACGCCGAGCACGACCTGGCGGTGCAGGAGACGCTCCTGCGCGCCAGCGGATTGCCGCTGAATTGACGGATTCCCTCCTGCTCATTCACCCGGAAGGATGATCCACGCGAAAACGCGGCTTTCCGCGCCTGCTGGGCGAAATCGACCGAGCGGCCACCCCGTTCAGGACCACGCCATCGCATCACCGTGAGTGACTCGCCGGAAAACGCCTTCGCGACGAAACCAGGTTTCCTGTCGTTTGGCGAAGCGGCGAGTCGCTTGTTGGATCGCCTCAACCGCCGCCTCCAGCGTGCATTCGCCGGCGAGGTGACACCGGAGTTCCTGGACGCCAATCGCACGCGAGGCCGTTCGCGAGAGATCCGCCGGCAACGCCGCCACCTCCTCCAAGGCACCGGCCTTCACCATCGCCTCCACGCGCTCGTCAATGCGCCGGTAGAGAGTCTGACGTTCCCACTGAATACAAATCCCGTCCATCCCGGCGGCTTCGTCTTCCCGGCGCCAGGAGGATTTCAGGACCGACGCCGGAATCCCGGCGATCAAGCTCATCGCCAGTGCCCTTCCCACGTAGCGCGGATTGCGCAAGTTCATGCTGCGAGCCCCCTTGGGATCCAGCTTTTCCAACCAAGCGACACGCTCACTCTCCTCGAGCGTCTCCAGCGCGGCCCGCAGCGTTTCATCGGGCGCCGGTAAGTCCGCCAGGCCATGAGTGAGCGCCTTGACGTACAGGCCGCTCCCGCCCACCACGATCGGACGGTGACCCCTCGCTTGGATCTTACGCATCGCGCGCTCCGCCAGATCGGCATAAGCCGCCACACTGTTCTCCGCGCAGGGTGAGAGCACTCCATACAGGTGGTGCGGATGACGCCGCCGATCCTCCTCGCTCGGCGCCGCGGTGATGATCGGCATTCCGGAATAAAGCTGGAAGGCATCGGCGTTAACGATCTCTCCGCCCCAGCGTTCAGCCAGTCGAAGCGCCACCTCCGACTTTCCACTGCCCGTCGGTCCCACCACGTAGAACGGATCGGTGGGAAGGGACATCACCGGGAGACTTCGTTCTGACCGAAATACCACGGGGGCAGTTTGCCCGGACCGATCACCAGAGTGATCTCACCCTTGGGCGGACGTTCCCGATAATGATCGCGCAAGGTCAGGGCCTCTCCCCGTCGAAACTCCTGATGCCGCTTGGTCAGTTCCCGCGCCACACACAACCAACGACCCGGCGCCTCTTCGGCAAGCATCTCGAGCGAACGCACCAAGCGATGAGGCGACTCGAAGAATACGCAGGTCTCCTCCCGGGCGAGCGCGGCTCCGAGCACGCGCTGACGCTGCCCCGATTTGTTAGGCAAAAAACCGCCATAGTAGAACGGTTCCGACGGCAATCCCGCGCCAACCAGCGCCGTGAGCACTGCGGAGGGCCCCGGCAACACATCGTGGGCAATGCCCGCCGCCAAGCAGCGCTGCAAGAAGCGTTGACCCGGGTCGGAGATGATGGGCAGGCCCGCATCCGAGATGAGCGCGACCGTCTTCCCGGCTCTCATTTCTTCGATCAAGGCCTCGCTGCGCATGGCTTCGTTGTGCTCGTGCAGGCTCACTCGGGGCGTGTCGATCCCGTAATGGGCCAGGAGCTTGCCCGAGTGACGCGTGTCCTCGCAGGCGATCACATCCACCTGGCGAAGAACCTCCAGGGCTCGGAAGGTGAGATCGCCCAGATTCCCGATCGGCGTGGAGACCAGCACCAGTCGAGCGGCCTCTTGAAATGTCGGGGCGGTCGCCACGCTCAGAAAAAATCGGCGAAGCTCCTCATCGATCACCAGCCTTCGCTCAAACGGCTCACCAAATTCTCGGCCAGCCGCTCGGCCGCCAAGGGCAGGGCCTGCCGCTCGGAAAGCTGCAGGTTGGCGTCGAGGAAACGACTGGTTTCACCTTCCACCACGCCCTCGTCCAGGATCTGGTTCGTCCGCAGGTCGCGAAAGCGATAGCGCACCACCAAAGTAAACTCAAGTTCGCTGGTCCGCAGCGTGTTAAAACGGGCCGAACGCGCTTGCCACCGCTCCAAACGTTCAATCGCGGCCTCCAGGGCAGCGTCTGCGTTCTTCGCGGATCCTATCCGGTAAGTGCCGTCTCGCTGAAACTGCTGAATCACCGCGTTGGTCACCAGCACGGAGCTTCTCGGCTCCAGGGTGTCGTTCGCGAAGGTGGGAATGTGGAGTGAGCGAATGTGAGAGTAGTTTGCCGGCTTGACGTAGCCCAGCCGATAACCGCAAGCCGGAAGGACGCAGGCCAGCGCGGCCAAGAGAACCGCGCACCGCCAAGCACTTCTCATGCGTACCCCTTCCGCGTCACTCACTGGTCCTGAGATTCTCCCGAATCACTCTCATCCAAGTCCTCATCCGCTTCCCCTTTCTCGCCAGATTCAGAGCCGGACTCCGAATTCTCTTCTTCTAACAAAGACAAATCGCCGCCGTCTTCCGTCGACGATTCTTCCAAAGCCTCCTCGGCCGCCGCCGCTTCCAGGAGTGAACCTGGCACCAGCACATCTTCCTCCCGAGCGGGAGGTGGCGAGGGGATCAAGGTCCCCGTGTCGATGGAGGGGATTTCGCCCTCAACGAGATCCGCCGGCAAATCCGGCTCCTCCGCCAGAGGCAAGGGAGCGGGCGTGACCTCCGAGGGAACCAGCGGCACGTTGCCAGCCGAGGTCCCGGACCGGGCGGCCACCAGATCGGGGGCGGGCGGCCCGAGATAATTCTCCCGGTTCTTCAGCCTCTCCGCCGGGTCCACGCGAGTCACCGATTCATCGATCTTGGCCATTTTCAGGGCTTCGGAATCCACCTTGCCGATGGCGTCGATCCCCTGACGGGCCTCCAGCTTCAACGCCGCATTGTCAGAGCGAAGCACGTCCTTGAAGTAGATCGCCGCCGCCTTGGTCTCACCCCGCTTCTGGTAATACTTCGCGATCTTCAAGCTCTTGCGCGCTTCCTTCTCGTCGATCACGTCCAACTGGGCGAAAGCATCGGCCTTCTTCTGATGCTGCGGAAAGTTGGTGATGAAATCCTCATACGCTTCGCGCGATTCCCGGAGGTTACTCGGATTGTCAGGACGCCTGGCCGTCTTCTCGTAGATCTCGGCGATCTTCAACTGGGCCTGCGGCGCCTTCGGACTCCGGGGATAGTCGTCGACTACCTTTTGAAAAGCCTGGATCGCCTCGTCGTGGCGGTCTTGCCCCTCGTAGATCCGGGCGATGTAGAACTGACTGTTGGCGGCGTAAATGGAGGCCGGCGCGTTGACGACGACCTTCTCAAACATCTCGATCAAGCGATCCCGCGACGGGCGCATCGGCACCAGGCCAAGAATCGAACCGTGCTTCGCCGTCACGCTCTCCACTGCAATGTTGTACTGCTGCTCCACGGCGCGCTGAAACCGCGGACTGCTCTGGTGCCGATCCACGAGCGATTGATAGAATTCAAAAGCCTTCATCGGCTCCCCCGTGGCCAGGAGAAGTTCCGCAGTCCAGAAGGTCGCCTCCGGGGCGTACTGGGAGAAGAAATATTTCTTGGCGATTTTCTCGAAATTCCCCAGCGCCTTCTTGTTCTTTCCAGCTTCCTGCAAACGCTCGCCCTCCGTGAAAAGACTGGAGGCCTTTTCGTCGTGCTCCGCCACCTCGGCCTTGGTCGGCATCCGATCTCGATCCTTCGACGAGAAGATTCCAAAAATTGCCTGGCAGGGGTTCATCAAACCAAGGCTCAGCGCGAGAGCTGCGGCCCATCCCCAACTGCCTCTACCAAAGGACGCTGTGTTCATCCCCCCATTCTTCAACGCCCCGTCACTCCGTCAAGGGCATCCGCTGAGAAAGAAAGCAACCGCCGACAATCGACCATCAATGCCAGATCAGCAGCGATTCCGTAAGACGGCGTCGGAAAGAGTCGTAATGGCCTGAATTGGTGGGTGTTGAGCGTGTTGAAGCTGGCGCTAGGAGGGCGAACAGTTTCGTGTGGCGGTTCTCGGGCGAATTTCGGAGGGCTCGAGCCGCGAAATGGATCCCCCTGTCGGCAATAGGCAACAGGGAGCCAGACCGCTCCGATGGCGGACGCGAACCCAAGGTTACCGAGAGCGCGGGGCGGGCGTTCCTCAGCCCGGAGCCGGTGGCGGCCACCATCGATCCTCTCGCATGGAGGCGGCGATTTGACGGGCAAAATAGATGGCCGTGTGTCCACGGCGTATCTCTGGCTTCAAGTTGCGCTTGTGGAAGCAGTGGAACACGGCGTGGGCCATGAACATGATCAGCCACAGAACGAGAATGGAATTGGGATGATGATGATAGCAATGACCGGAATGCCAGCGGGAGCAGAGTTCGTTAAAGCCTTCGTTTTCGACCTTCCAACGGTCGTGCCCGAAATGGAAGATGGTCTTGGCATCGGCCATTGAGCGGGGCATGGTCGTCGCCCACCACCAGTGGCTATCGATGGGAGTCTCGACCCAATCCCCAGCGACGCGCTCGCGACGGATGCCAGTCTCATGGGAATGAACAACGCGAAGAGGAGTGTGAATGGATTCAGTGCAGAAGCCCTCAGCCTCTTGTAAATGAACGTGCCGCGCGGGCTTGCCCGGTGCAGCCGGAGTCTCAAATGATTCTGGCTCTTGCTCCTCAAGGGGCAGGAGCGTGCGGGCTTCGGACAATAGCTCAGGCTGATTATCCTTGAGTACGGCAACAAGGTATTTGCCGTGGTCTTCAAGAAGATTGATCACGGAGGGACGCAGGTAGAGCGCATCGGCAGTGAGCACGTCAAAGCAGCGTGGGTGGTCCTTAAGGACGCGAGTTATCAGCCGTATAGCCGCAGCGACTTCGTCGTCTCCAGGATCTCCGTCTTCACCAGGCTCAAGCATTTCCACGTCGAGAAGCAATTGAAAATCCTCACAGATAATCTGAAACGCGACCAAGCGGTGGTAGAACTGTGTTTTGACCTCGTCTCCGACGGCGATCCGGCGTTGGAGACACTTTGGACAACAACGTTTGTAGCTACAGTGAGTTTCGTGACCATCGACGGCGGCAAGCATCCAACCGCGCTGTGGGGCAAGGATTTTGTTGCGTTTGAGGCAGAAGTAAATGTGTCCGAGACATCCTCGCACACTGTCAGGCTCGATGCGCTCGGAGACATACGCCAGTTCGTCGGCGCTGGGCAAACGGTGATTACCGAGCCAACGGGTCCAGCTGCTCTTGTTCCGGTGTTGCTCGAGTTCGTTGAAGCTTGGTAACCGGCAGCAGAACATGGCGAAGAATGCTGCCGGGAAAACTCGAGTGGGAATCTGTGGTTTGGGACGAGAGTCACGCACCCGCAGCCTCCACTGTTGGCGGAGGCTGAAAATCTTGTCCGAGTAAGTTAGTAGTCGCGTGAGAATGGTCGCTTCTTTTTTGGTGGAGAATTGCGCCCGGACTTGGCTTTGCCGGCTGATTTCTTACCGGTCTTGCCCTTCTTCTTGGCGGAGCTACTCGCCGCTCTGGCCTTGGTTTTTGCCTCCTTGAGTCGGAGGCGCCCCTGCTCGTCGAGGGCTTCCAGCAGAGCATTCGCCTTCTGGAAATCATCGATCCAGCGTCTCGCCTGAGCTTCCAACGGTCTGGGGACGTGCAGCATGGTGGTCTTGCCCTTGCGAGTCTGACCGATGGCCAAGGAGCGATGGCGCAAGGAGCGATGGCGCAAGGAGTCGTCGGAAGCGCAACGGCAAGTGGGCTTGCCGCATTTACGAGAGAGTTCGATGGGCGAGCCGTGAAGGAAGCCTTCGGCCTGGTCGAGGAGCTGGCGGAGGCGGCTGCGAATCTGGCGTTCGGTGGGGGGCAGGGAGTTTCTGCTTGGCATGAAGGTCGGCTCGTTCGGCGCACTGTAATATAAGACTATTACAGAAACAAGCTTAAAAAAGATGAAATAACGAATGCGAATTTGCCATGGGGTCAAAAATGGGCGCTGCCGATCCGAATTACCCAAAAATACAGGGCTTGAGCCGCCTCAGCCGCCTATCTTACGGAATCGCTGCCAGATCAAGCGTTGACGGCCATAAATATGTATTTAACGTACAATTTATGGAGTTGAGCCAGTTCAGTGATTTTGCCCTTCGACTCATGATCTACACCGGATTGCGGGAGGGCCTGGTCTCGGTTTCTCAGATCGCCTCGGCCTACGGGATTTCTCAGCATCACTTGGTGAAGGTGGCGCACCATCTGAGCAGCGAAGGCTTTCTCAAGACCTGCCGGGGACGTGGCGGCGGCGTTCAGCTGGCCCGTCCGGCCGAGGAAATCACCGTGGGCGAGGTCATCCGCAGCACGGAAAACCTAGGGCTGGTGGAGTGTCTCCCCCCTCGGACGGGCCATTGCCGCCTCGCCGGATGCTGCACCCTCAAGGGCGCCCTGCTCAAGGCCGGACAGGCCTTCCTCGACGTCCTCGATGCCTACACCATCGCCGATCTCCTCGCCCCCCGGAGCCGCCTCCTCGCGGCGCTCGAACTCCATGAATCTGCCAGCTCGTGACGAAGATGCTGCTCCCCTTTTCTTTCACTTTATCCTTGCGAGCCCGGGCCCGTTTCTTCGCGGGCGTCGTGCTCTCCGCCTTCGCGATCCTCCCGGTCCTCGGCCAGAGCGAACCCTTCGAACAGGCGCCCATTCACTATTCCGAAACCGAGGCGCGCGATCCCGTCTCCACCTGGCAAGAACGACTGAACGAGAACTCCCTGCAGTTCGATCAGCGCAGTGAGTCGGCCTTCGTGGAATCCGTGCTCGCGGAACTCGACGTCCCGGTGGCTTCCCAGGTCATGGTCTACTCCAAGACCAGCTTGCAAATCGACGCCATCAGCCCGCGCCGTCCCCCGCGGTCTATTTCTCCGAAGAGGCCTACGTCGGATGGGTCCAGGGTGGCGATCTCGAAATCATCTCCATGGACCCCGAGCTCGGACCCATCTTCTACCGGATGACCGTCCCTCAGCCGCGGGCGAATCATCCGCCCCGAGTGCGGCGCTCCAAGGATTGTCTCAGCTGTCATGAGGGTTCGCGGACCGAACACGTTCCCGGAATGCTGGTGCGTTCCGTGCGCACGGACATCCGCGGCTATCCGCTCCTGAGTGCCGGCACTTTTCTCTCCGATCACTCCAGCCCCCTGACCGAGCGCTGGGGCGGCTGGTATGTCACCGGGAGCAATGGCGGTTCCCGTCATCTGGGAAACCTCATCCACGAGGAATCCGACCGGTCTGATCCCTGGGTCATCAAAGATTTCGGAGCGGAACTCAGCTCCCTGGAGGAGATCATCGACACCCAACCCTACCTGCGCACCACCAGCGACATCGTGGCCCTGATGGTGCTCGAGCACCAGGCCACCGTGCACAACCTTCTCACTCAAGCGAACTTCACCACCCGCCGCATGCTCCACCACCAGCGCGAGCTGGCCAAGTACTGGGACGAACCCGATGACGGCTTGAGCGACACTTCCCAGCGGGTCATCACCAATCTCGCCGAGAAGTTACTGCGCCAGCTGCTGTTCACCGATGAATTCACGCTCGAAAGCTGGGGCGTGGAGGGAAACCTCGAATTCCAGAAGGCCTTTCAACGCAACGCCCTTCGAACCGAAGACGGACATTCCCTCAAAGATTTCGACCTGCTCTCTCATTTATTCGAGAACCGCCTCAGCCACATGATCTACTCACGGAGCTTTGACGCTCTCCCTCAGGTGTTCAAAACGATCCTCTACGAACAGCTCTTCACGGCGCTGGAAGCTCCCAAGGATCACCCCCTCTCCACCCACCTCGGAACCAAGGAGGCCCGGCGCATCAAGCGCATCCTCCTCGAAACCAAGAAAGACGTGCCAAAATCTTACACCCGATCGAGTTAGGATCGCACCTCTCGAAAGGCGGGGGAACCGCGCTCACCACTGGTCTCGAAACTTCCCACGACGGCGCACGGGAAGAAGCTTGCTTCCCGTTCCTGAATCCAGCGGCCCCTCGAAATCCGACTGGCTTTCGGTCGGGCGATCCTCCAAACTGTGCCGGTCTGGCCGCGAGCCCCATTCCCCACCACTGACCTCACGCAAACCCCTTCCGTGAACCTTCTCCGCCTTCTCGCCCACCCTCTCGACCTGTCCTCCCGATGACCGGCCTTCTGCTCGCGGCTCTCGCTCTTCCAGCCCTCATGGCCGCAGATTGGCCTTGCTGGAGAGGGAGCGATCGGAGCGGCGTCGCTCAGGTCGATCAAGATCTCCTGGACGAATGGCCCGAAAACGGACCGCCCCTGGTCTGGAACGTGGCGGGCTGCGGGAAGGGATTCTCCAGCGTCGCCGTGACCGACGGACGCCTCTTCACGCTCGGCCACCGCTCGGAGGAGGATGCCGAGTGCCTCATCGCCTTCGAGGAATCGACTGGAAAACCGCTCTGGGCCAGCCCGTTCGGCACTTCGCGGGAGAGCAACGCCCCGCCCGTCGTCGATGGCGACCGAGTCTACGGAATCGGTCGAGACGGCGATCTCGCCTGTTTTCAAGTGAGCGATGGCAAGAAGCTCTGGAGCAAGCGATTCGACCGCGATTTCGACGGCAAGATGATGTCTGGCTGGGGATACAGCGAATGCCCGCTGATCGACGGCGATCGGCTCATCTGCACGCCGGGCGGGGCCAAGGCCATGATGGTGGCCCTCGACAAGATGACGGGTGAAGAGATTTGGCGCAGCGCGGCGCCGGAAGACCTCGGGCGACGAGGGAAAGACGGGGCCGGCTATTCCTCGATTGTCATCTCGCAAGGCGCTGGCGTGAAGCAATACACCTGGCTACCAGCGTCACCCAAAGAGCGGAAAGCGCATTCCGCTCCAAGCGTCTTGTCGAACGACTCCCGTTCCCAGGAAACCTTCGTGTCTTCCCGGCTTCGTGTGAGAATAGACTGAGGATTGCTGGCTCCCCTGCCGCAGAATATCACCTCGCTCGCGCCGGATCCAAGTTAGGTTGTCTGGTATAAGGACCTTGCGTTAGAGGGGCGGACGCCTTACACTACCTGCATTGGAAGGGACTGAAGCGGGCACAACAATTTGGAGCTGCGAACCCCGGCTCTAGTCCGTTGCTAAGATGACAGATTCTAACTACAACCCAGACCGCGCGATCGACGCGCCCCGCCAGCCGGGGTCCGCAGTCCATTGACGTTATCCCAAAAAATGCCTCTTCAGCAGAATCTGTGGGTGCCCAGGCGGCGCGATTCACCTAGAATCCTGACCAGCAACAAGTTATATCCAATCTTAATGGGCATCAAAGTTGTGGCAACAAGCCAGCTGCCCATCCAAACCTCGGATTTGCGAGGACAACGCTTGCGCCGGGGCTGCCCCTGGTAGGGCTCAGCCCATGAAACAAGTAGTTTCAGCAGTTCTGGGGTCCAGGGGCAGCGGGACCCGGCGTCCAGCGTTCCCGGAGCAAATCCGGAATTTCACCCACAGATTCTGCTGAAGACCCCAAAAAATGAGCATACCTTCACGGCTATTTGGAAAAGACGATCACGGCATCGAACGTGAATTGAAGAAGCGGATAGACGCAATGGAAGCAGGTCGATGCTCTATCGGCGGAGCCTTGTTCGTCTGCATTTTTGGCCCGGCCGTGAGTTTCATGGACGGCACCGTCGAAGCTGACTCGAAGAAAGAGCATAACTCACATCTGACCGATAATTCGAGGGCTTTACGCTAGTCTATTCCGAGGGCTTCAGCGCATTGATCAGATTCAAGTGATCCGGGATCCATATGGAGGGCTCGATTCAGGAAATCTTCCACTTCACTGTCGATGGCTTCGAGAATGCGGTCGAGAGTTTCTTTCCCGAACGTATCGGCTAGGGCGTCCAGGGCGCCCTCGATGAGGCTGCGAAACAATTGCCAAAGCAATCCCGCGAAGCACAGCACTCGAAGATGCCCAGTTTGCCGGTCCCGCACCTCCCCGTAGCTCGAGCGACCACTCCGAAGCATGGCCTCGAAAATCAGAGCGTATCGCATCGCAGCCAGATGCACCGAGGCATAGGCATACTGATAGGCGCCACTCTGTTCGGCGAGCAGGCCAAAGTTCTGTTTCGCCTCTTTAAAGGGGTCTTCAGCAGAATCTGTGGGTGAAATTCCGGATTTGCTCCGGGAACGCTGGACGCCGGGTCCCGCTGCCCCTGGACCCCAGAACTGCTGAAACTACTTGTTTCATGGGCTGAGCCCTACCAGGGGCAGCCCCGGCGCAAGCGTTGTCCTCGCAAATCCGAGGTTTGGATGGGCAGCTGGCTTGTTGCCACAACTTTGATGCCCATTAAGATTGGATATAACTTGTTGCTGGTCAGGATTCTAGGTGAATCGCGCCGCCTGGGCACCCACAGATTCTGCTGAAGAGGCCTTTAAAGTAGACTTCCACAGACCATCTCAAGGCATATATTGAAAGCGTCTTCTCCACGGAGGCCTCGATGTCCGTGGTCAGGAACACCACCCACGCTTTCTCTGGAGAGGCTCCAGAACTGGGATTCACCGGGGCGCTGAAGATGAGTGTCACCTCCTGCCATTTTGGGGCTCGCTTGGCCTCTGTCTCCAAGTTGATCCAGACCTTGACGTGATAAGTCCGGTAGCGCGCCTTGGAGCTCGATGCCTCGAGCTGACGCTTGTATTCGTTGAAGAGTTGAGGCGCGGTATAGCTCTTTGCTTTCCGGTTGGTTTGCGGATTCGCCAACCAGTAATTCATGTTGCCCCGCTTCATCTGGAAAATGGCGACGAGGCCGAGATCCAGGGAGGCTCGAATGTTCTCTTTGCAACCGAACCAAGCGTCGCCCAGCACCTCGTGAGTGGGAAGTTCTCAGACCGGTTTCTCTTTGCCTGGCGTGTCTCTCGTGAGTGGGAAGTTCTCAGACCGGTTTCTCTTTGCCTGGCGTGTCTGTCTGACTGCGTAATAGAGCGATCTTCGCCTTGGATAGTTCAATGCTCAGATCGATCAGTTCGGTGGTCAGTTTCTTGAATTTCTTGTACTCCTCTGTTTCTTTTCGTAGTCCCTTCACGTGATCTGGCCAGACGTGTTCAGTCCGGCTCCTCATCTCATGCGTGTAGCTCAGTTGGTAATACACGCCGCGCTGGCGTTGTCGATCTCGGTATTGCTTGCTGATGCTCCCAGGCCGCATTGGCCCGATTGCAGCTAACTTTGCCGCAAGTTTCTGGACTCTTTTTTCAGTGATCTGATCTTTTTCATGGTCATTAGCTTATATATGCGAATGTCTAGGAAAATCAAATCATTTGTTATGGATCTCTGGATTTCTTGGTGGAATATCGTCTGTCTTCTGCGACCCGCTTTCTCGAGAGCCCGCACCTTTCTCTGGTTTCTGCTCGTCTTGGCCGCTTTCTCCGTGCGCAATGACCTCCTCGGGGTTTCCAGTTTCGTCCGCGCTCTCGGTTTGTCAGAACACTTCTATGAGCACTTACTCCATTTCTTCCACAGCAATGCCGTGAAGACGGACCGGCTTGCAGAACTTTGGTTCGCCATCGTGATCAAGCACTTCCCTGTCTACAAGATCGGTTGTCGCCCCGTCCTGGTTCTCGACGGCATCAAGAAGTCCAAGGAGGGCCGCAAGATGCCTGCGGTGAAGTATCTGCATCAACAGTCCGAGTCCAATTCCAAGCCTCACTTCATCATGAGCCATTCCTTTCAGGCCTTCGGCGTGCTCTGTCAGGTTGGCGGATACTTCTTCTGCGTTCCGGTCTGTGCACGCATTCACGAAGGTATCGTCACTTCAAACCGCGACAGGAGAACCTTGATCGACAAGGCCAACGAGATGCTCGCATCCGTCTGTAGAGGTCAGGAGTTCGTCTTGCTGGCCGACGCCTACTACGCCAACGGAAAGGTGATCCGGAGCACCAAGGGGCGTTCCGGTGTGCTGGTCACGAGGGTTCGACGCACGACAACCGGCTTTCGGCCTGCGGCAGTGCCACGCAAACGCAAACGCGGACGACCGAAAAAGTATGGCGCTGCGGTGAAGCTCCAGAATGTCTTTGGAACGGGCGGCTTCAGTTCCGTTCCCAGTCCCGTATATGGGGAGAGAAACATCTCTGTCCGGTTCAAGTCGGTGGATCTGTTGTGGAAGCCCGCCGGGGCGATGGTCCGCTTCATTCTCGTCGATCATCCCACGAGAGGGCGGATCATCCTCTTGTCTACCGACCTCACCATGGAAGCTCAGGAGATCATCTTGCTCTACAGTTTGCGTTTCAAGATCGAAGTCGCTTTCGAGCAAGCGGTGCATTCGGTCGGCTCATTCGGATACCATTTCTGGATGGCCGCTATGCGACCGCTCAAGCGTCGCAATGGTAACCAATACCTCCACCGGACTACCGAGAAATATCGCAGACAGGTGCAGAGAAAGATGCACGCATATCATGTGTTTGTGCAGACCGGCATGATCGCTCAGGGCATGTTACAGTACCTTGCCATGACATGTGACGGTCTGGTCTGGAAACACTTTGGAACCTGGATCCGAACCATCCGCCCAGACGTGCTGCCTTCGGAAATGATTGTCTCAGCCGCCTTGAAAAACACGCTGCCTGGATTTTTGCACCACGGCGGAAAAGGTTCAGCGTTCCGAAAATTCATCCTTGATAAAATAGACTTCACTCGCTCCGAAGGTTCACGCTTCGCCGCATGACGATCCAGTTACAGAACTTCTCACTCACGAGCAGCACGTAGGCCGCTCGAAATCCCACATCCAGCGCCGACTTGAGCATCCTTCGAAACATCGTGTGTTTTGATTCATTTTTTGCCCTCTCCATGTCTCTCGCGGCGGCACATCTCTTATCTCGGAATTCGTTCTCAGGCGCTTTTCCTACCGCTTCCTTTTCGCCCATGAAAATCTGCCGATCAACCGGAAGGAATCCCTTTTCACCGGCGATGCCAAGCTCCACCACTTGGTGACCTGTGACATAACGGTTCTCCGTGTGGTCCCAGTGCAAAGAGGAGCCCTCGACCTTCTTGCCCCGTCGCACCTTGATTGTGTCGTCGATGAATCGGTCAGATGTGAGAGCATAACTATAAATCGAATGGGTCGCTTTTCGAACTCGGTTGCTACCTTTATATTCGCGCCGACGTCTACCTCTTCACGAATCATCCGGGCCTTCGTGACCGTGTTGGAGGGTATTTGTGGAGACAGTTCCGCGAGGTATTCCAGAAGCCTCTTGGTTTAGCGGACGCCGAATTCACAGATCTAGCGAATGATCGGATGGAGATGTATGGGCGCCTTGTCCGCCGTGATGACCCGAACCCACAAAGGGTGTATACAACGATCTCATGGGCGATTCACGACACGCTTAATCGGGGCGGGACGCCAGCCACAGGTATAGAGCGACGAGTGGCACTAGTGCCACTAGTGCCACTAGTGCCACTAATTTGCGCCTTTGATGATTTCGTGGTCAAGAACGAGTTGATCCAGTGGGAGCTGGATTTAATTCCTCAGATGCACGATGCTATTGATCAAGCGATCACTCTTGAAACTCTCTCCCGACGGTGAAGGCGGCGCGCAAGCCGAAGAGGTCTACTTCCTCAAGCCGCAGACGTTGCAGAACCATCACGGCGGCATGGTGCTCATCGACGGTCATGTCTACTGCGGACACCGGCACAACGAGGGCTTCCCCATCTGCGTGCGCATGGCGGACGGCGAAGTTGCCTGGGGCGGACGGACTCGCGGCGTGGGCAAGGGATCGGCTGCCGCGACCGCGGCCGACGGGAATCTCATCTTCCGCTATCAAAGTGGCGAAGTGGTTCTCATCAAGGCGAGTCCCGATGACTACGAGATCCGAGGTTCGTTCACGCCGCCTCACAAAGATCGCGAAAACTGAGCCCATCCCGTGGTGGCCAACGGTCGTCTCTATTTGCGTGAGCAGGACCGCCTCATGGGCTACGACCTGCGCAAACACTAGCTTGCCAATACCTGCCTTCTCGCTCGCGGCCTTGCGGCGGCTGGACTGACTCGCCGCCCGCGCTCACGGCCGAGCGGCCGCCTTTCACCTCCAGCCCGCGCGCGCTCTCTCATCCATGAGACCGATCATCGATTCCCACCTCGATCTCGCATGGAACGCCCTCTCCTGGCGGCGAGATCTTCGCCTCCCTCTCGAAATCCTCAACGCTCGAGAATCGCATCTCACGGATGAACGCGCGAGAGGGTGCGCCACCACCAGCCTTCCCGAACTGCGTCAGGGCGGCGTCAAGCTCGTCTTCGGAACCTTGATCGCCCGGACTCCCCGGGCACTGGAGGCGCCCCTCTCTCCCGATCACCTCGACTATCCCGCCGCCATCAATGCCCACGCCGCAGCCCAGGGGAGAAATGACCGGAAGTTGTGGATGAGGGCGGTCGGAACACCATTCGAAGTTCGATCATGGGTTAGGCAGCGGTTTGCTGCTCGATGCCGTCCACGAAGATGATTCCTTGCACGACTTTGTCAAGTTGACGATATCCGTTCAGTCGACGCCAGCCTTTCTCGGCTTCCAGGCCGAGCTTGTAGACCATTGAAAGGGTTGCTTTCCTCGATCCGCACCCTTTGGTTTGTCGAGTCCGATGGCGGACCGTGGCAAACGTCGACTCAATCGGGTTTGTCGTCCGGATGTGTCTCCAGTGCTCGGCTGGAAAATCGTAGAACGTTAGTAGAGTTTCCTTGTCTTTCTTCAGGCAGGCGCACGCTTTCGGATACTTGGCTTCGTAGAGCGTGAAGAACTCGTCATAGGCCTCCAAGGCGGCCTTCTTTGTTTCCGCCATGTAGATTTCATGGATGCGTTCCTTGGCAAGGGGCTGCGCTTTCTTCGGCAGCTTGTCGAGGATGTTGGCTGTCTTGTGCACCCAACATCGTTGCTGTTTGCTTGTCGGATATTCCTCTTCCAAGGCGCTCCAGAACCCGAGAGCTCCATCGGCGATACTCAGTTTCGGAGGGATTTTCAATCCTCGTTTCTTGAGGTCTCTGAGCACATTTTTCCAGGACAGTTTGCTCTCTCGTTCTCCATCGCTGATGGTTACCAATTCCTTGGTTCCATCGGGTAAGGAGCCGACGATTACGAGAACACATGGGCGGTCGTCATTGAGCCTGACATGGAAGTAGATCCCGTCGGCCCAGAGATAGACGTATTCCTTGTCGCTGAGGTCACGCTTGCTCCATTGCTCGCGTTCTTTCTCCCATTGCTCTTCCTCGTCGAACGATGTTGGCTGCAGAAAGACCCGATGCGTTCTCACCGAGGATCGGCTCTAAGGCTCGACTCATCTCGGAGGTTGAGATTCCTCGCAGGTAGAGTGCCGGGATGAGGTTGTCCAGTGAAGCGACTCGGCGTAGGTACGGCGGAAGGATGGCGCTGGTGAACCGCTAGCCTGATCGGCGATCATTGATCCTGGGCTGCCGAACAGAAACGTTTCCTATTCCAGTCTGAAGTTGTCGCTTCAGGAAGATGGCCGTTGCGAACGACTTGGCGATGACCCTGGTCATCACGCTGATGTTGATGGGCTTGAATGTAGTCGGAGACTTCGTTGTCGATGGCGGCCTGAAGAAGCACTTGGGCTCCTTGTCGCAGGGTGGCCTCAAGGGCGTTCTGGCAGACGGTGCTTGCTCCTTCCTGGCCGAGGATAGATGCGGATTCGGTGGGGTGGTTGGTGGTTTTCATTGGAGTTCAGTTGTTTTGGTAAATGGTTGAACTCTTCATGATGCCCCGACCGCCCTCATCCACAACTTCCGGTCATTTCTCCCCACCTGTCCGACCCCAGCTTCTTCGAGGCTTTGGAGGGCTTCTCGGGCCCCGTGCTGGCGAGCCATCAGAACTGCCGGGCCCTCGTGCCGGGACGACGTCAGTTCTCCGATGACCAGATCCGCCGGATCATCGAGCGTGGCGGCATTCTTGGCGTGGCGTGTGATGCTTGGATGCTCCTGCCCGACTGGCAAAAGGCCTCGGCAACCTCAATGGGCACGCCGCGGGAACAGGCCACCCTGGATCGCCTGGTGGATCAGATCGATCACGTTTGCCAGTTGGCGGACAATCGCCGTCACGTCGCCATTGGGTCGGACCTCGATGGAAGATTCGGGAGCAACCAAACTCCTTTCGGACTCGATTCGATCGCCGATCTGCAAAAGCTCGACGGTCTTCTGGAATCCTGCGGCCACGCAGAGGCCGACCGTGACGCCATCTTCCACGCGAACTGGTTGAACTTCCTCCAACGCCACCTCCCGGCGTAAGCACAAAATTGACGGCGCGCCGCGTGGATGGAAAACACGGAGGTAGCGAGCCCAGCGCTTGCCAGATCCGCTCAAGAATGGCCGAAGTCGAAGAAGCCCGGACCAAGACACGGGCCGGAAAAACGGGACCGACGACTAACGCTTGGAGAACTGGAAACGCTTGCGCGCACCGGGTTGACCCGGCTTCTTCCGCTCTTTCATCCGCGGGTCGCGGCGCATCAAACCTTTTTCCTTCAAGGCGGGACGCAGCTCCGAGTCCAGCTTCACCAAGGCTCGGGAAATGGCCAGACGAATGGCGCCCACTTGACCGTTCGGGCCGCCTCCACTGGTGTTGATCGTCAGATCAAATTTGTTCTGCATGTTGGTCACTTGCAGCGGCATCAGCAGGCTGTTCTGCAAGCTGACGGTCGGAAAATACTCGTCGTAAGGTCGTTTGTTGACCGTGATTTGACCGTCACCCTCCCGCATCTGGAGACGAGCCACCGCCGTCTTGCGGCGACCAACGGTTGAGAAAACTTCACTCATAACGAATCGAATTCTAAATAATCAGGCTGAGGCGGGAAAAGCCGTTTGTTCAGTTAGCTAGGAAATGGCGTAGGCTTCGGGAGACTGCGCCTCGTGCGGATGATTGCCACCCACGTAAATCTTCAGTTTCTTCATGACCTGGCGTCCCAGACGATTGTGAGGCACCATTCCACGCACCGCACTCTCCATCAGACGCTCGGGGCGGCGGGCACGCAGCGAGCGGGCATTCTCCACCTTCTGACCACCCATCCAACCGGTGTAGCGGACGTAGCGTTTCATGTCCTCTTTATCTCCCGTGAGCACCGCTTTTTCGGCGTTGACCACCACCACGAAATCTCCCGTATCGACGTGAGGCGTGAAAATGGGCTTGTGCTTGCCGCGCAACAGGCGCGCGGCTTCCACGGCGACGCGCCCAAGGACCTTGCCTTCGGCGTCAATCACCCACCATTTGCGTTCCACATCCTGGGCTTTGGCTGAAAAAGTCTTCATCGATAGTCGTGTCAACGGGAGGTCATTCCCCCCTCTGGAAGGGAGGCGGACGCTATAGGGACTCATTCCGGGTGTCAACCGGCAATCGAAGGGCCGTTCGCGTTTTTTGGCGGGGTTTTCTTCGCCCGGCCACGTGCTACGATTCCCGTCCAATGGCCGCCTTTCGCACAATCCGGGAAAAACCGAGAAACCGGCCCCGCTACACGCCCGTTCGCGTCCTCGGCGTCTTCCTGGTCGGCATCGCCGCCGCGACCCTGGTGACCGCGCGGCAAGCCCGCGAACGAGACCTTCTCGAGACCACCGAAGCCCCTACCGGCGTGGGTGATCAGGCCCTCTTCGAAATCCATCTCCCTTTCGTGCCCCGGCGTCCCGTGGCGGAATTTCCCGAAGGTCAGCCCTGGTTTCCCCAAGCGAGGGATCCGGTCTCCCGGCCGGATCCCACCATGCGCAAGGTCGCCTGGTGGCGACAGTTTCACCTCTACAGAGACACCACGGAATCTGCCGGCCATCCGTGGCTCTATGTGAAAACCGACCAGGAACGCTACTGGCCGCTGGGCCGCCAACCCATCGCGGAGGAAGAAGCCGACGCCACCCAGCCATCCACGCCGCCCGACGCTGGGCGTTGACGGTGGTTCTCTCCGCTGACAGCCACCCCTCCCGCGCCTCTGCAAGCGACAGTCCTGGATGACGCGCCGGCAGAAGCGGCTCTCGCTAGCCTTCGCCGATCGATTTCTCGTAGTCTTCGGGGCTCATCAAGCCCTCCAGCGCCGTCGCATCCTTCACCTTGAGCTTGAACAGCCATCCCTCGCCGTAGGGATCGCTGTTGATCAGGGTCGGGTCGGCACTGGCGGCCTCGTTGACCTCCACGACTTCGCCGTCGACCGGCGCGTAAATGTCACTCGCCGCCTTCACGGATTCCACCACCGCGATCTCTTCGCCGGCCGTCACCTCGCGTCCCACTTCCGGAAGCTCGACGTAAACGACATCGCTCAGTTCACTCTGCGCATGGTCGGAGATCCCGATCGCGGCAATCTCTTTGCCGGTTTCAATCCACTCGTGAGATTTCAAATACCTTCGCTTGGCGGGTCCGCTCATTTGCCCGGACGATAAAAGGGTTTTTTCACCGTCGTCACGGAAAATCGACGCCCGCGAATCGCCATCTCAAGAGTCTTTCCGGACCTCGCCAGATCGACCGGCAGATAGGCCATGCCGATCCCCTTCCCCAGGCTGGGCGAAAGGCAGCCACTGCTCAGCGCGCCCACTTCCTTTTCGCCATCAAGGACCGCGTAACCGGGACGCAAGGGCGGCCCCTTGTCCGCCATCGACAACCCTGCCAGACGAACGGGCAATCCCTCACGTTTTTGCTGCAACAGCGCTCCTCGTCCCACGAAGTCTCCCTTTTCCAAATCGACGAAGAATCCCAGCCCCGCTTCCAGCGGGCTGCGGTCGGGAAGGAGATCTGCCCCGCTGAGCGGATAGCCCATCTCCAGGCGCAGCGTATCCCGGGCACCCAGGCCGCAGGGCGTCACCCCGAGAGCGAGAAGCTTCCGCCAATAGTCCGCTGCCCCGTCCACGGGAAGGAACAGTTCGAAACCGTCCTCGCCGGTGTAACCGGTGCGGCACCAATAGGCCTCTCCGCCCTCTTCCGGCATCGCCTCCACCCGGTTGCGCCCCGGCAGCGTCCGCTTCCCCTCCCACAAGGCCTGGGCAATGGCGACGGTGTTAGGCCCCTGGACGGCCAGTCCGGCGTAGTCGTCACTGACATTCTCTATGAGGACACCGCTCCCTTTCGCAAGGTGTCGGCGCAGCCAGGCCTCGTCTTCCCCGGTCTTGGAAGCGTTGACAATCAGAAGGTAGCGCCTGTCCTCCAGAGCGTAAAGAATGAGATCGTCGATGACCCCGCCGGCTTCGTTGAGCATGAGGGTGTAGTGACACTGCCCGGGAGCGAGATCCGCCACCCGGTTGGTCAAGAGTCCATCGAGCCATTGGCCGGCTCCCTCGCCTCCGACCCGCAACTGCCCCATGTGGGAAATATCAAAGACGCCGCAGGCGGTGCGGGTCGCATGATGTTCCGGCAGAATACCGGCATACTGGACGGGCATTCGCCAACCGGCGAAAGGGACCAGCCGGGCGCCCAGGGCCTCGTGCTCTGCCAGGAGCGGCGAATCGAGAAGAGAGGCTTCGCTCACGAGGCACATCCCTAGTGCCTGGCCGGCAGCTTGTCCACTCACCAAAATCGTCGGCACGCCAGTTCGCGGCTCATTATGGTTGCGCCCTCGGCCCCATTCGGTTGTATAGGCGCCGATGGGCATGTACTTCCGCATGGAACAACGATTCGGTCACCTCGGCATTCCCGGACTCGTTCGCATCCTCGTTTTCTTCAAGGTCATCACCTGGGTGCTCTACATGGCCCGGGGCGACGACTTCGCCCGCCTGCTCATCTTCGATCTGGGGTCCATTTACCAGGGCGAAGTCTGGCGCCTGGCCAGTTTTTTGATTTTGCCAGGCAGTTGGAACGCGATCTTCGTTATCTTTGAAGTGATCTTTCTCTTCATGATTGGCGATGGCCTTGAGCGTGCCTGGGGGCCATTCGGGGTGACTCTCTACGTTTTCGGCAGCGCCTTGATGGCCGTCCTCTCCTGCCTCGTGCTCAGCCTTCTCGTCACCGTCACCAAGCCCGACATCAACATCCCCATCTACGCCTCGCTGATCATGGCGGCCGGTGCGCTCTACCCCGACACCATCATTCAGCTCTACCTGCTCATTCCGGTGAAACTGAAGTGGATCGGCATGTTGGCGGGATTCACCGTGCTCTGGGGCGTCTTCAGAGTCTCATCACAGGGTCTCGGTTCCTTTCTCGCCTTCGGCGTGCCGCAACTGGCCTGTCTCATACCCTTCGCGCTGGTCTTCATCCCAGGGTGGATCAAAGGCACACGCGAACGTAGCCAGGTGGCCTCCCGCCGCCAGCGCTTCAACAAGGCAAAGCTCCCCGAGACCGAGGCCTTTCACCATTGCGAAGGCTGCGGCGCCACCGAGGTGAGTCATCCAGATCGCGAGTTCCGCATCACTTCGGACGGACTGGAAATCTGCGATGTGTGCCGCGACGATGCCAACAACGACGACGCCGATGGCGCTGATGATGATGGCGATGACCATCAAGGGAGCGTCGCGCCGACGACTCCTTCCGCCTGACCCCACCACGGCCCGTCACCGTGTGGCGGCAATCATTCCTCGTCGCGAGCCCTGACAAAGAGGATGCAAATCGGCGAGGGCACGTCGACGACGCTGCCTTGTTGATAGCGCAATTTGCCCGTCTCGGGATCGACGGCGAACACTGCCACCGTGCCCGATTGCGCGCCGGCGGCCAACAACCACTTGCCGGAGGGATCCAGATTGATGTTGCGCGGCCAGGCGCCGCGAATCGCTTCAACCTCGACCACGCTCAGGACACCCGTCCCCTCGTCCACCCGGTAGGCGGTCACGCTATCGTGACCGCGATTGGCCGAGTAGACGAATCGCCCGCTGGGATGGGTGAGAATCTCGGACGCCGAGTTGAAATCTTCTTCAGCCTTGACCGCTTCGCTCAGGGCCGGCGTCGTCGCAATGCGCCGGGCACTCCCTCCTTCAGGGTCGTAAACGAAGGTCGTCACGGAAAGAGAAAGCTCGTTCAAGAGAAAGATGAAACGGCCATCCACCGAGAATCGCATGTGTCTCGGTCCTCCTCCCGGAATCGATTCGGCGAATCCATGGGGCTGCAGCGTGAGCTGGTCGGTGTCCACTCGGTAAATGACGATCTGGTCCATGCCCAAATCGGGCACGAAGGCGAAGCGGCCGTCGGGCGAGAACCCGCACCAGTGCGGATGCGGCGCGTCCTGCCGCCCGGGCACCACTTTGGAACCGCCCTCGTGCTCGAACACGGTGGCGTCCCCTTTCAACTCGCCAGAGGCTTCCAGCCCGAAAACCGCCGTGGACCCGCCTCCATACTGGGCCGTCAGCAGGAGCTTGCCCGACGGATGCACCGCCACGTGCGTCCCGCCCCCATCCCCGATGGGCGCGGTGTTGAGAAGGCGCAGCGCGCCCGCTTCCCCGACCCGGTAAGCCGCCACGCCCGGGCCGTCCGGCGTCCGCGCCACGGCATAGAGCGTCCTGCCGTCTGGATGCAGCGCGAGAAAGCCGGGCGAGGCGATTTCCGCCGCCAAACTCACCGGCCCCAGTTTCCCCCGCTCGGCATCGAAGGTGGCGTGATAGATGCCCTTGGCCTCACCACTGCCGGTTCCGAAAAAGACGTCCACCGTCTCCGCCGACGCACGAAGTCCCATCGAGAGCCCGAGTAACCAGCAAGCAATCCAGATTTTCATTCCCTTCTCATAGCCATCGCCACCCGGGGACACAAGCCCTTCCGGATTGAGGCTTGCCACCCCACCCCGCCATCGCCTAAACGCTGTGCTCCATGAAACGGCGTTCCTTTCTCTCGAAATCGGCAGCCGCCACCGCGTTCGGCTTCCAATTAGTGCCGAGCCACGTGGTGCGCGCCCAAGACGGTCAACCCTTGCCAAACAACAAGATTCGCATCGGCGCCGTCGGCAGCGGCGGACGCGCCGCCGCCAATCTGGACCAGATGAAACACGAGGACATCGTGGCCATCTGCGATGTCGATGAACGCCAGGCCACCGGAGCACGCAAGAAGTTCCCCGAATCCAAATTCTTCACCGACTACCGGGAGATGCTGGACGCCCTGGGTGATCAGCTCGACGCCGTCCTGGTCGCCACGCCGGATCACACTCACACCAGCCCCGTGATGGCCTCGATCGCCTGCGGGAAACACGTCTACTGCGAGAAGCCCCTGGCTCACTCCATCGGCGAAGTCCGCGCCATGCGCCGCGCTGCCCTGGAAAAGAACGTCATCACGCAGGTCGGCAATCAGGGCCATTCCTCCGATCACATCCGCCTCTTTTGCGAAATGGTGTGGGACGGCATGATCGGCGAGGTCACCGAAGTGCATGCGGGCTGTGATGCCTTCAAGCAGGTTTACTGTCAGATTAACAAATCGGCGGAGTTTCAGCAGAGCCACCCCATCCCCGCCGAGCTGGACTGGGATCGCTGGCTGGGACCGTCGGAAGATCGTCCCTATCATCCCAACTATCTCCCCTTCAACTGGCGCGGCTACGCCGCTTTTGGCGCCGGCTGCATCGGGGACTGGGTCTGCCACGTGCTCGACCCCATCTTCTGGGCGCTCGATCTTGAGATGCCGGAGGCCGTCACAGCGGAGACCAAGGGTTATGATCCCATGATCCACAGCGAGTTCTATCCGGCGGGAGTCGAACTCACTTACGAATTCGCCGCCACGGAGAAGAACGGTCCCGTCAAGGTGATCTGGCACGACGGCGAATTCTCCATTCCCCAGCCCGAGGAACTGAATGCCGAGAAGCGCAAAGTCGTCGGCACGGGAGCCGTCGTCCGCGGCACCGAAGGCGCCATCATGCACGGCTCGCACGGCGCTGGCGGTTGCCGCCTGATCCCCGAATCTCGCATGAAGTCCTTCAAACGCCCCGAGCAACGCATCCCCAGAGTGCCCGGTGGCCATCACCAGAAAGACTGGCTGTCGGCCATCCGCGAGGGCAAGCCCGCCGGATCGAGCTTCGAATACGGAGGCGCCCTCACCGAAATCGGGTTGTTAGGCATGATCGCGATCCGCCGCCCCGGCAAGCGCCTCGAGTGGGACTCCAAGGAGACGCGCTTCAAGAATGACGCCTTCGCCACCGGTCTCGTTCAACCGCAACACCGCGCCGGCTGGAACTGGTCGTGAGCCTGGCGTGGCGTGGCGGATCGTTGACGTGACGTCACACCGTGATCCTTAACCGGGCGGCCATTTCAAGGCGCGTCCTCCCAACAGGTGGATGTGCATGTGGGGCACGGATTCGCCTCCGTCTTTGCCATGGTTGACGACGATGCGAAAACCCTTCTCGGTGTCCTTCAATCCCAGTTCATTCGCCAGCTCGCCCACCTTCAAAAGGAGGTGCCCGAGCAAGGCTTGATCCTCCGCCTGGGCGTCTCCCACCCGCGGAATGGGCTTCTTGGGGATCAGCAAGACGTGAACCGGCGCCTGGGGATTGATGTCGCGAAAGGCCAGACAGCGATCGTCTTCATAGACAATGTCCGCCGGGATCTCGCGGGCGATGATTTTCTCAAAAAGCGTGGCCATGGGACGGAGTCGAACGGCAGGGTCGGCTTACTGGATCTGCAGATTCACGGCGGAGAAGCCGTCCATCCGGCGCTGGACAAACGTGAGGATTTCGCCATGCAGGGCCTCGCAGGAGGGAGACCAACGCTTGGCTCCACAGAGACGGCGGACCGCCGGCTTGAGACCTCGCATGTGGATGACCCGAGTCTCGGATCCAACGGCGGCATCCAGGGACTCGGCCAGGCGCCGGAAAAAACTCAATTCATACCCACCGCTCACCGAGGCCTCGTTGGCCATGCGCACGAGAGAGATCGCCATCGGCGGTATTTCGTCGTGCAGGTGACTGGCAATGTCGTTGAAACCCAGGGCCGTCAACGTAAGGCGCAGTTTCTCGAACAGCTCACCCACCGTGATCACGCTGGAGTCAAACCTCTCTTTCAAATAGAGGAAAAGGCTCTTCACAATGTCCGTGGCAAACCACCATTCACCGTGCCCGGCTTCGGCAGCCGCGCTTCGAATGGATGTTTCGAGCCACTCCGAGGAGTAGTCGCTGACGCCGCAGTCACCGACCTGCAAAACGGGAAGTCCAGAGGCAAAAGAAATCATGATGTCGTCGAGGAAGGGGCCACGTGATTGGACGCGGCCGATGAGGTGGAGGGTTTGTAGCGGGATTCCTTGATTTGAAAAAGCTCGGGATGATGGCCCCCGTGCATGGGATCGTCGTTCATCGTCTGGATCTCTTCGATGAACTCGCCCACGTCTTGAAAGGAGCGGTAAACGGAGGCGTAGCGGACGTAAGCCACGGGATCGATGGCCTTGAGCTTGCGCATCACCGCGAGCCCGATCCGGGACGAGGTAACCTCCTTCACTTGGAGATCCTCGAGTTCGCCAATGATCCCGTCCACGGCCTCCTCGAGAGTCTCCCGGCTGATCGGTCGCTTTTCGGAGGCCTTGTCCAGACTTCGTAGCAGCTTTTCACGCTCGAGTGGCTCTCGGCTCTCGTCGGTCTTCACCACGAAGAGCTCCCGTTTTTCCAGAGTCTCGTAGGTCGTGAAGCGGTGGCCGCAGGACAGACACTCCCGCCGACGACGAATGGCGGTCCCATCCTTCGAGGCACGGGAATCAATCACTTTATCTTCGGCAGTTCCGCAGCGCAGGCATCGCATCGTGATTGAGAGGCTATCGCAAGATGTAGTATCGTCAATGAAAAACACCTACAAGATGTTGTGTTTTCATTCCATTCACCCTTGAAGAGCTATTTCCGCACCTCTCGTTCTTCGCTTGACTGTTCAAACGAACAAGTCTACGAGACGGGATGCCCCACCTTCACGCTCTCTCCCGCCAGGGTGCCCGAGGCCGGGGAACCGCCGAGGCCCCTCCGAACCGCTTCGAAGACCAGGGGATCGAGTGGGATCCGGAGTATCAGGCCCGCGGGACGGTCGATCCCGATCCGGCCGCTGAGCCACCCGTCCTCAAAACGACACGCTTTCGAGACGACACGCAATCCCTTCTCTCGCGAAATCAGAGCCCGGACATCGGCTTTGACTACAGCTTGAATCCCTACCGCGGCTGCGAGCACGGCTGTGCCTACTGTTACGCCCGGCCCTACCACGAGTACCTTGGCTTCAATGCGGGCATCGATTTCGAATCGAAGATCGTGGTCAAAGAGCGCGCCGCTTCGCTGCTGGAACGGGAACTCAGCCGCCCCGGCTGGGTCCCGACGACTCTGGCCTGCAGTGGCGTGACGGATTGTTATCAACCGCTCGAGAAACGTCTCGAGATCACTCGCGGCTGCCTTGCCGTCCTCGCTCGATGCCGTCATCCGGTGGGCATCATCACCAAGAATCACCTGGTCACGCGAGACCTCGATCACCTGCAACCACTCGCTGCGGTCAATGCCTGCGTCGTCTCGCTTTCCATCACCACCCTGGATCCCAAGCTCGGGCAGCGCATGGAACCGCGAGCTTCGAGTCCATCCGCCCGCCTCCAGGCCGTTCGAACTTTGCGCGAGGCGGGCATCCCGGTCTCGGTGAACGTCGCACCAGTGATCCCAGGGCTCAATGATCACGAAATTCCCCAGCTTTTGGAGGCGGCGGCCGATCATGGTGCCCAAGCCGCGCATTACACGGTGGTCCGCCTACCCTATGGCGTGAAAGACCTGTTCACCCACTGGCTCGACGACCAACTTCCGGAACAAAAGGAGAAAATCCTCGGGCGCATCCGTTCTTTGCGAGGCGGTAACCGTCTCAATGATTCGCGGTTCGGCACTCGCATGTCCGGCAGCGGCCCTGTCGCCGAATTCATTCACCAGCTGTTTCAGGTGAGCCTCAAAAGACACCACCTGGCCTCCAGCGTTCCGCCTCTCTCCACGGAGGCCTTCGTTCCCCCCGGTGGTCGGCAACTTGAGCTCTTCTAGCGAACAAGCGACAAAGCGAGCGATCGCCATCCTTTGGCGAACTTTTGACCTGCATTCGGGTTTCATCTGTCGGAGAATCCTCCCGCTGACTTCATTTCGCGCCCATGACTGACTCACTGCCTGCCCCGCTCACCTCCTCGTCTTCTGGATCCGCCTGGCTCCAGTGGCAAACCCGTCGCCAGTTCTTTCAGGACTGTGGAGTCGGTGTGGGGAAGGTGGCCCTGGCCTCCCTCCTCGCGCAGGAGATGCTGCCAGGCGAGAATCTCGTCCCCCGCAGCCCCCACTACACGGGCAAAGCCAAAGCCGTCATCCATCTTTTCATGGCGGGCGCGCCCAGCCAGCTGGATCTCTTCGATTACAAGCCCGAGCTGGTCGCTTACGAAGGGAAGCCTCTCCCTCCCTCCATCATCGGAGACCAGCGCTACGCCTTCATCCGTCCCGACTCCGCCGTGCTGGGTCCGCGCTTCGGATTCGCTCGGCACGGTCAATCCGGCGCGGAACTCTCCGCGATGCTTCCCCATCTCGCCAAGGTGGTGGATGACATCCGTCTCATCAAGTCGGTGACCACCGATCAGTTCAATCACGCGCCCGCCCAGCTTTTCTTCAACACCGGCTTCGCCCAGCCCGGCCGCCCCAGCATGGGTTCCTGGGCCACCTACGGCCTCGGCTCCGCCTCCCAGGAACTTCCCGCCTTTGTCGTCATGTCCACCGGCGCCGGGATCAGCGGCGGTGCAGCCAACTGGTCGAGCGGATTCCTTCCCTCCGTCTATTCCGGCGTCCGTTTCCGCAACACCGGAGATCCCATTCTCAACGTCACAAGTCCCGAAGGCGTGGATCCCGGCATGCAGCGCGACACGCTGGATTTCATCCGCAAGATGAATGAGAAACAGTTAGGCCATGTGGGCGATCCCGAGATCGCCACGCGGATCGCCTCCTACGAAATGGCCTATCGTCTCCAGAGTTCCGCGCCCGAGCTGATGAATCTCAAGAGCGAGTCCCCCGAAACTCTGACACTCTACGGTTGCGATCCTGACAAACCTTCATTCTCCCGCGCCTGTCTCCTGGCTCGGCGAATGGTCGAGCGCGGCGTCCGTTTCATCAACATCTATCACGAAGGCTGGGACGCCCATTCGGATGTCGAGGGAAACCTCCGCAACAACTGTGGACAAACCGACCAGGGCGCCGCCGCCCTGATCCGTGACCTCAAAGATCGAGGCCTGCTCGACGAGACTCTCGTCATCTGGGGCGGTGAGTTTGGCCGGACACCGATGGTGGAAACGAATCCCGCGCTGGGCCGGGCCCTGGGGCGCGATCACCATCCCCAGGCCTTCACCATGTGGCTGGCGGGCGGCGGCATTCGTGGCGGCCTGGCCCTCGGTGCCACCGATGAAATGGGTTTCCACGTCGTGGAAGATCCCATCCACGTGCACGATCTCCAAGCCACCATCCTTCATCAGCTAGGCCTCGATCACGAGAGCCTCACCTATGTTTACCAGGGAAGGCGCTTCCGCCTCACGGATGTCCACGGGAAGCTGATTTCCAAGATCCTGGTCTAGAAGCCACCTGATCGCCACAGTTCGCCGGCAAACCCTGCCTTTCTCCCATTCTCTCACAGGGGAACTAGCCCAAGTTCGTCAGTTTAGGAGAAAAATGATGCAATTTTGGGGCGGAGGACCCTCGAATTGCTGATTCTACCGGGGTTTGATTTCTGCTTTGATTCGCTCCGCCTCTTGGCTGATCGCTCCATCGCCGTTTCCCAATTTCAGGGCGTCTTGTGTCAGGGCGCTCTGGCTGAGATCAATGCCGCAAATCTCGCGAACAATCGGAGGAACTTTGCGTAGAGTCACCCCGAAGTGATAGTGCAGAGCCAGTCCAAACGACCGAACCCTGGGACCCACACGGTGAGCGGTGGCCCCGTGTGGGTCGAGCGGCAAGTCCCGGTGAGTTCCTCTCGCGCAGTAGCCACAACTGCATTCTTCGACTTCCACTTTCCAGATCGATATGTCTCGGGCAATCTTTTCCGGCACATCGACCGTGCTTGCCGTCTCCAGACGAGTTCCAAGCCTGCCTCCGCATCGAGGACAATTTGACGACCGCCTCTTGGGCAATCGGGCTTCCATGCTTCGAACATTGTCATCCGGCCCAATCTCCGGTTCCTCCCGCCGCCGGAAGGACCCTTGGCTCGGCTTGCGTCCCGGTCTTTTCGGGTTGGCCTCGGGTTTTCCCTTCGAGAACGGAGCCGCCGATCTGTTCTGCTTGCGCTTCAACTCATCCAATTCTTTGCGCAGTCTTCGATCTTCCTCGCGAAGCTTCAGATTCTCCGCCTCCAACTGAGCAAACCGCTCCCGTAGATCGCGGACGAGCCGGATCAGTTCTCTCGTGGGGAGCGATTCAAGAGAATCGGACGACATCAATGGTTGAGATGTCTTAATTATCGAAGCTGTCAAGAGCTTGTTAGATGCGCTAATCAGTTACGTTTTCGGCAATGATCTGGAAGAAATTGGTGAAGCTGCTCATCCAGGCGAAACGCTCTTCCTCGCTCATGTCGAGGAAATGGAACTCCAAATCCATGGAACTCACATCTGACCGATAATTCGAGGGCTTTACGCTAGTGTAGTCCGTCAACTCGTGAGTGGGAAGTTCTCAGACCGGTTTCTCTTTGCCTGGCGTGTCTGTCTGACTGCGTAATAGAGCGATCTTCGCCTTGGATAGTTCAATGCTCAGATCGATCAGTTCGGTGGTCAGTTTCTTGAATTTCTTGTACTCCTCTGTTTCCCCCATAGTTTCATAAATCGGGGCAAGAATCCCAAGAAAATAGTGGCAGGGGCCTTTGGGATAAGGTTAATTTGGAATCTACCAAAACACCAAACACTTCAACCCAAAAGCCACCTACAGTGAGAGTAGCACGACGCACGATTAATGCAAAGTCCAGAACGATTCCGGCGATCAAATTTGAAGATCAAGAACTGACCTCTTTCGGCGGTCTCGTTATCTTTCAGAAGCTCTTTCAGGAATTGGATCTGGAGGGGAAGCTTCAGCAGTGCTTTGATCCACTGGATCGACGCATGTCCCGCTTCTACAAGTTCCACAAGGTTTTCATGTGTCTTATCGTGCATCTTATACTGGGCTACCGGATGCTTCGAGATTTGGACTACTACCGAGATGATCCCCTTGTACGACAGGTTTTGGGGATGCACCAATTGCCCAGTGTCCCAACGATGAGCCGGATGTTGGGAGCTCGTGAGTGGGAAGTTCTCAGACCGGTTTCTCTTTGCCTGGCGTGTCTGTCTGACTGCGTAATAGAGCGATCTTCGCCTTGGATAGTTCAATGCTCAGATCGATCAGTTCGATCAGTTCGGTGGTCAGTTTCTTGAATTTCTTGTACTCCTTTGTTTCTTTTCGTAGTCCCTTCACGTGGTCTGGCCAGACGTGTTCAGTCCGGCTCCTCATCTTATGCGTGTAGCTCAGTTGGTAATACACGCCGCGCTGGCGTTGTCGATCTCGGTATTGCTTGCTGATGCTCCCAGGCCGCATTGGCCCGATTGCAGCTAACTTTGCCGCAAGTTTCTGGACTCTTTTTTCAGTGATCTGATCTTTTTTATGGTCATTACCTTATATATGCGAATGTCTAGGAAAATCAAATCATTTGTTATGGATCTCTGGATTTCTTGGTGGAATATCGTCTGTTTTCTGCGACCCGCTTTCTCGAGAGCCCGCACCTTTCTCTGGTTTCTGCTCGTCTTGGCCGCTTTCTCCGTGCGCAATGACCTCCTCGGGGTTTCCAGTTTCGTCCGCGCTCTCGGTTTGTCAGAACACTTCTATGAGCACTTACTCCATTTCTTCCACAGCAATGCCGTGAAGACGGACCGGCTTGCAGAACTTTGGTTCGCCATCGTGATCAAGCACTTCCCTGTCTACAAGATCGGTTGTCGCCCCGTCCTGGTTCTCGACGGCATCAAGAAGTCCAAGGAGGGCCGCAAGATGCCTGCGGTGAAGTATCTGCATCAACAGTCCGAGTCCAATTCCAAGCCTCACTTCATCATGAGCCATTCCTTTCAGGCCTTCGGCGTGCTCTGTCAGGTTGGCGGATACTTCTTCTGCGTTCCGGTCTGTGCACGCATTCACGAAGGTATCGTCACTTCAAACCGCGACAGGAGAACCTTGATCGACAAGGCCAACGAGATGCTCGCATCCGTCTGTAGAGGTCAGGAGTTCGTCTTGCTGGCCGACGCCTACTACGCCAACGGAAAGGTGATCCGGAGCACCAAGGGGCGTTCCGGTGTGCTGGTCACGAGGGTTCGACGCACGACAACCGGCTTTCGGCCTGCGGCAGTGCCACGCAAACGCAAACGCGGACGACCGAAAAAGTATGGCGCTGCGGTGAAGCTCCAGAATGTCTTTGGAACGGGCGGCTTCAGTTCCGTTCCCAGTCCCGTATATGGGGAGAGAAACATCTCTGTCCGGTTCAAGTCGGTGGATCTGTTGTGGAAGCCCGCCGGGGCGATGGTCCGCTTCATTCTCGTCGATCATCCCACGAGAGGGCGGATCATCCTCTTGTCTACCGACCTCACCATGGAAGCTCAGGAGATCATCTTGCTCTACAGTTTGCGTTTCAAGATCGAAGTCGCTTTCAAGCAAGCGGTGCATTCGGTCGGCTCATTCGGATACCATTTCTGGATGGCCGCTATGCGACCGCTCAAGCGTCGCAATGGTAACCAATACCTCCACCGGACTACCGAGAAATATCGCAGACAGGTGCAGAGAAAGATGCACGCATATCATGTGTTTGTGCAGACCGGCATGATCGCTCAGGGCATGTTACAGTACCTTGCCATGACATGTGACGGTCTGGTCTGGAAACACTTTGGAACCTGGATCCGAACCATCCGCCCAGACGTGCTGCCTTCGGAAATGATTGTCTCAGCCGCCTTGAAAAACACGCTGCCTGGATTTTTGCACCACGGCGGAAAAGGTTCAGCGTTCCGAAAATTCATCCTTGATAAAATAGACTTCACTCGCTCCGAAGGTTCACGCTTCGCCGCATGATGATCCAGTTACAGAACTTCTCACTCGCGAGTTGGGAGAGATCGATTGTCAAAGCCTTGAGAGGATGAGGGAGATGAATCATTTCGTTTGCCTGTCGCGACTTCAGGAGGAAGGAATCAAACGCATCACGCTTGATTTGGACGGAAGCGTGCAGAGCACGAGTCGCCATGCGGAAGGGACGGCTGTGGGATTTAACAAGAAGAAAAAAGGCGAGCGCAGTTATTATCCGCTGCTCGCGACGATCTCCCAAACCGGACAAATCTTCGACTTCCTTCATCGAAGCGGCAACGTCCATGACTCCAATGGCGCGGTGGAATTTCTTCGCTACTGCGTGGAGAAGATTCGCAAGGTGCTGCCTGATGTGCAGATCGAGTTGCGCGCCGACAGCGCGTTTTTCAGCGATCAGATGGTTTCAGAGGCAAAGACCCTGGGCCTGTAATATACGTTCTCGGTGCCTTTCGAGCGGCTTGTGGAACTCAAGGGCATCATCGAGAAGCGCCGTCGCTGGTCCCGAACCCGAGGCGGAGAGGGAAAAACTCATCACTTCGAAATCCGCTGGAAGCCAAAAAGTTGGGCGCGCAAAGCGCGCATTTTGTGCATTCGAACCATGAAGCGCACTCAGCGCAAAGGACCGCTCCAACTGGATCTTTTCGAACCAGTCGAGGAGAACTATGAATACAAGGCGATCATCACCAACAAGACAAACACGGCCGCTCATGTGGTGAAATTTCATGAAGGGCGTGGCTCTCAAGGGAAGATTTTTGGCGAAGCCAAGAGCCAGGCCCAGATGGACTATATTCCGGCCAAGCGACGTGCCGCCAACGAAGCTTTCCTTTTGGCCAGTATCCTCACCCACAATCTCACACGCGAAATGCAGATGCGATCTGCGGAGCGGTCACGCAAATCGTCCCCCAAAAGGGCTGCGGAGTGGATCTTTGAAGGACTCGGCACGATTCGCCGCAAAATCATCCAGCGTGCCGGACGTCTGACTCGCCCTCAAGGTCGACTCACATTGACACTCGGAGACAATCAGGCCGTCGAAGAAGAAATCGCCTACTACATGATGGCCTGACTGGCCATTTTATGAAACGCTGGGGTTATATCCAATCTTAATGGGCATCAAAGTTGTGGCAACAAGCCAGCTGCCCATCCAAACCTCGGATTTGCGAGGACAACGCTTGCGCCGGGGCTGCCCCTGGTAGGGCTCAGCCCATGAAACAAGTAGTTTCAGCAGTTCTGGGGTCCAGGGGCAGCGGGACCCGGCGTCCAGCGTTCCCGGAGCAAATCCGGAATTTCACCCACAGATTCTGCTGAAGACCCGATAAAATAGACTTCACTCGCTCCGAAGGTTCACGCTTCGCCGCATGATGATCCAGTTACAGAACTTCTCACTCACGAGGTCTGTGGAAGTC
>CBDBEZ010000047.1:0-29441 GCA_965204485.1 Verrucomicrobiales bacterium | reverse complement strand
CCGAACAGAAAGCATGAATACTGGAATTCTCGAGTTTGAGGATGGGCCATACCAGCAGGGCGGCGAGGATGGCCCCTGGGCATTCGCCATCGATGCGGCGTGCCTTACCGAAGACGGCCCGAAAAAGGTTGACCATCCCATGAGCGCGAATACCATTTCCGAGTTCGGTATCAGCAAAGACTCTGGGGTCGCTCAGGGCCTGAGAGATCGGTTGATAGCTCCGAGAAGCGTTTTTTCGGCCGGATTTGCTGCCTGTCTTTTTGTGTTTTTTTCACACAAGACCTTAAGGGCAGGCGGCATATAACGCAACATAAACTAACACTTTGGGCAAGAAAACTGAGCTGATTTATCGGTCAGATGTGAGGTCTTTAGTTGCGACGAGAAGAGTCAGATTCAGGCACTCGACAGGACACAGCCCGGGCTTCCGCTAAAGAAGGGTCGATGTGAGGCTCTCACCCACGACTACAAGCGCAACGGGACAACTTCGTTATTTGCGGCTCTTGAGACATCGACGGGAAAAATCATCGGGAAATGCATGAAGAAACATCGGCACGAAGAGTGGCTCAAATTCCTTAAGCTCATCGAGGGAAGTGTTCCGCCGGACAAAGAGATCCATATTATTTGCGACAACTATGCCACACATAAACACGCGAAAGTTCGCGCGTGGATTTCAAGGCGACCACGCATCCACATCCACTTCACACCTACGAGCGCATCGTGGCTCAACATGGTAGAGCGGTTCTTCCGTGACCTGACTGAACCCCAGCGTTTCATAAAATGGCCAGTCAGGCCATCATGTAGTAGGCGATTTCTTCTTCGACGGCCTGATTGTCTCCGAGTGTCAATGTGAGTCGACCTTGAGGGCGAGTCAGACGTCCGGCACGCTGGATGATTTTGCGGCGAATCGTGCCGAGTCCTTCAAAGATCCACTCCGCAGCCCTTTGGGGGGACGATTTGCGTGACCGCTCCGCAGATCGCATCTGCATTTCGCGTGTGAGATTGTGGGTGAGGATACTGGCCAAAAGGAAAGCTTCGTTGGCGGCACGTCGCTTGGCCGGAATATAGTCCATCTGGGCCTGGCTCTTGGCTTCGCCAAAAATCTTCTCCTGAGAGCCACGCCCTTCATGAAATTTCACCACATAGCGGCCGTGTTTGTCTTGTTGGTAATGATCGCCTTGTATTCATAGTTCTCCTCGACTGGTTCGAAAAGATCCAGTTGGAGCGGTCCTTTGCGCTGAGTGCGCCTCATGGTTCGAATGCACAAAATGCGCGCTTTGCGTGCCCAATTTTTTGGTTTCCAGCGGATTTCGAAGTGATGAGTTTTTCCCTCTCCGCCTCGGGTTCGGGACCAGCGACGGCGCTTCTCAATGATGCCCTTGAGTTCCACAAGCCGCTCGAAAGGCACCGAGAACGTATATTCCAGGCCCAGGGTTTTTGCCTCTGAAACCATCTGATCGCTGAAAAACGCGCTGTCGGCGCGCAACTCGATCTGCACATCAGGCAGCACCTTGCGAATCTTCTCCACGCAGGAACGGAGGAACTCCACTGCGCCATTGGAGTCATGGACGTTGCCACTTCGATGAAGGAAGTCGAAGATTTGTCCGGTTTGAGCGATCGTCGCGAGCAGTGGATAATAACTGCGTTCGCCTTTTTTCTTCTTGTTAAATCCCACAGCCGTCCCTTCCGCATGGCGACTCGTGCTCTGCACGCTTCCGTCCAAATCAAGCGTGATGCGTTTGATTCCCTCCTCCTGAAGTCGCGACAGGCAAACGAAATGATTCATCTCCCTCATCCTCTCAAAGCTTTGACAATCGACCTCTCCCAACATCCGGCTCATCGTTGGGACACTGGGCAATGGGTGCATCCCCAAAACCTGTCGTACAAGGGGATCATCTCGGTAGTAGTCCAAATCGCGAAGCATCCGGTAGCCCAGTATAAGATGCACGATAAGACACATGAAAACCTTGTGGAACTTGTAGAAGCGGGACCTGCGCCGATCCAGTGGACCAAAGCACTGCTGAAGCTTCCCCTCCAGATCCAATTCCTGAAAGAGCTTCTGAAAGATAACGAGACCGCCGAAAGAGGTCAGTTCTTGATCTTCAAATTTGATTGCCGGAATCGTTCTGGACTTTGCATGAATCGTACGTCGTGCTACTCTCACTGTAGGTGGCTTTTGGGTTGAAGTGTTTGGTGTTTTGGTAGATTCCAAATCAACCTTATCCCAAAGGCCCCTGCCACTATTTTCTTGGGATTCTTGCCCCAATTTATGAAACTATGGGGTGAAAAGTGTGTGCGGAGAGGCGTGTTCGCCAGTGTCGCTGACCTCGAACAGGCGTTAGTAGGCTATATCGAAGCTCACAACGAAAACTCATCTCCCTTCATCTGAACCGCGGCTGCCTCTGATATTCTCGAAAAGGTCAAGCGCGGTAGAGCCAAACTGAATAAACTACGGTCTGCTTGACGGACTACACTAAGAGGGACACGCCCTTCACCACCTCCCAATCCTTTCACTCCGCCGGCCACTCCGAAATTGCCACGCACCCGCGTGTGCCTTGAGAAATGACCAGAAGTTGTGGATGAGGGCGGTCGGGGCATCATGAAGAGTTCAACCATTTACCAAAACAACTGAACTCCAATGAAAACCACCAACCACCCCACCGAATCCGCATCTATCCTCGGCCAGGAAGGAGCAAGCACCGTCTGCCAGAACGCCCTTGAGGCCACCCTGCGACAAGGAGCCCAAGTGCTTCTTCAGGCCGCCATCGACAACGAAGTCTCCGACTACATTCAAGCCCATCAACATCAGCGTGATGACCAGGGTCATCGCCAAGTCGTTCGCAACGGCCATCTTCCTGAAGCGACAACTTCAGACTGGAATAGGAAACGTTTCTGTTCGGCAGCCCAGGATCAATGATCGCCGATCAGGCCAGCGGTTCACCAGCGCCATCCTTCCGCCGTACCTACGCCGAGTCGCTTCACTGGACAACCTCATCCCGGCACTCTACCTGCGAGGAATCTCAACCTCCGAGATGAGTCGAGCCTTAGAGCCGATCCTCGGTGAGAACGCATCGGGTCTTTCTGCAGCCAACATCGTTCGACGAGGAAGAGCAATGGGAGAAAGAACGCGAGCAATGGAGCAAGCGTGACCTCAGCGACAAGGAATACGTCTATCTCTGGGCCGACGGGATCTACTTCCATGTCAGGCTCAATGACGACCGCCCATGTGTTCTCGTAATCGTCGGCTCCTTACCCGATGGAACCAAGGAATTGGTAACCATCAGCGATGGAGAACGAGAGAGCAAACTGTCCTGGAAAAATGTGCTCAGAGACCTCAAGAAACGAGGATTGAAGATCCCTCCGAAACTGAGTATCGCCGATGGAGCTCTCGGGTTCTGGAGCGCCTTGGAAGAGGAATATCCGACAAGCAAACAGCAACGATGTTGGGTGCACAAGACAGCCAACATCCTCGACAAGCTGCCGAAGAAAGCGCAGCCCCTTGCCAAGGAACGCATCCATGAAATCTACATGGCGGAAACAAAGAAGGCCGCCTTGGATGCCTATGACGAGTTCTTCACGCTCTACGAAGCCAAGTATCCGAAAGCGTGCGCCTGCCTGAAGAAAGACAAGGAAACTCTACTAACGTTCTACGACTTTCCAGCCGAGCACTGGAGACACATCCGGACGACAAACCCGATTGAGTCGACGTTTGCCACGGTCCGCCATCGGACTCGACAAACCAAAGGGTGCGGATCGAGGAAAGCAACCCTTTCAATGGTCTACAAGCTCGGCCTGGAAGCCGAGAAAGGCTGGCGTCGACTGAACGGATATCGTCAACTTGACAAAGTCGTGCAAGGAATCATCTTCGTGGACGGCATCGAGCAGCAAACCGCTGCCTAACCCATGATCGAACTTCGAATGGTGTTCCGACCGCCCTCATCCACAACTTCCGGTCATTTCTCGTGTGCCTTGCATGCAGTCCCGTCATCAAGACCGAGCGCGCCGGCGCGCAAACCGGCGATCCCGAATAACACTGCGTGAAACGCATCCCTTCGCTAGCCATCCGATCGATGTTCGGCGTGTGGATCGCGGCGCCACCGAAGCAGCCGGCGTCGGCATAGCCCATATCATCCGCCATGATGAAAACGATGTTTGGTCGAGAAACCTCGCCCGGCGCCGGCGCTCCCCGAACGAGAGGCGCCCCCTAGGGACAATGCCTTTAGGGAAAGATCCAAAATATTTTAGATAAATTTTGCATTTTACCATAATAGTTATAATTGGGGTGGATGCCTCACTCCCATCCCAATCAAGTTAGCGGTTTCCTTGGTCAGTTCGAACATCTTTTCGGATTCGTTCGCGATCGCTTCGAACGCTTGTAGAACCCAGGCCGCGGCCCCAACCCCAAGCTGCCGGCCTGGGATCTTCTCGCCTCCCTGGTCTATCACGTGATCAGTGATGCTGGCCATTTCTCGGCCCATGTGTTCCAGTTGTTCGAGGTGGTGATCAAGGATAGTTCGCTCTCGGAACGGCGCCAGAGGATGGGGCTTGAGCCATTCGCTTGGCTCATGAAGCAGGTGTTAAAGCCCCTCGCCGATGGGCGCGTACACAAGGGATGTTTCTACAAGGGGCTGCGCCTGTGCGGGATCGATGGCTCGAAATGGAGCGTCACGAACACGCCGCAGGTTCTGGCTGCCATGAGCAAGGCGGCCTCCAGGAGAATGACCGCCGCCTTTGCGAAAATAGAGATGTGCGCGCTCGTGGAACTTGGCATCCACAACCCGTTGGCGGCGACGGTCGGCCTGAAAGGAGAAGGCGAATGGACCCTGGCCAAAGAACTTCTCGGGAGTCTGCCGAAGAGGAGTCTGCTGATTGTCGACCGGCTTTACGGTTGGGGGAAGTATCTCGACGAACTCGTGAAATCATGTCGGGCGGCACATAGTGAATTGTTGGTGAAGGCACGCGGCAGCAACAAGAGCCATAAGACTGAAAGGCTCTCCGATGGAAGCGCGCTGGTCAGCATCAGGGTGCCCAGAAAGAAGGCTGATGGGCCGCGGGAGAATCAAGGGGAGATCCGTATCCGTGAGATTCGAGGCCGGATCAGGAAGCCGGGGGCACGACAGTGGAGCGAGGAGAGGCTATGGACGACGCTTATTGATGAGCAGGAGTATCCGGCGCAGGAATTGCTGGAGCTCTATGCCCTGCGCTGGGAACACGAGATATTCTACAAGGAACTCAAGCTCCACATGCGCGGGAGTGACGTTCTTCATAGCCATACGCCAGAAACAGCGGCCCAGGAGGTGGCGGCATTGCTCATGGCCTGCTCGATCATCGCGCAGGAGCGATGCGAAGCCGCGAAAAGCGGCAACATCCAGCCGTTGAGCATCAGTTTCCTGAAGACGCTCGACAAAATGAATTCACTATGGGCAGTGTTCGAAGTGTCCGAGGGACTGCTGACCGAAGAGACAAAACAGGAGATGGTAGCGCGAGTCAGAGAATTGATCGTTCGGGAGGCAATACCGAAAAGACGACAAAGGAGTTGCCCGCGCAAAGTCCGCCAACCGGTGACGAGTTGGCCTAGGCTAACAGAAAACGACTCTCGTGAGGGCGAGTTCCTGCTGGAGATTGTTAGCTTTCCCTAAAGGCATTGCCCCTAGGGATGTCCCCAGGTCACTGTCAGGAAAACAAGAAAAAAGGGCCAGCGGCCGTCAATCAGATTCATCATCCTCGGAAGCCTCTTGCAAATCGGCCTGGGTGACCACTCGAATCTCGAGATTGAGGAAAAGATCGCTGCTTCCGGTATCGGCCTGATGCACACTCACGGCCAGCACATTCCGGCCCTTTTGCCAGAGATCGCGATCGATGAAGAATCGTTTCGGATTGCCTTTTTCACCCTTTCCGGCCGCCATGGTGGCATGCGTGTCGGGATCACTCGCACGCATGTTCATCCGATGCACCTCCTCACCATTGAGATACAGCACGGCGCCGTCGTCACACTCGAGCTCGGCGAAGGTCTTTACCCAAGATTCCGGTTCTTCCACCTCGATCGTCTTGCGAAAATAGGCCGTCAGCGTCTTGTTAGTCGGGTCTCCGCCGAAAGAAAGGGTGGTTGACACGGACTCGCCGTAACCCAGTGGCGAACTCCCTTCTTTCCATTGGCCGTCATCGAAATCGGGACTGGCCCATCCAGCGGGCGGCGGCGCCACGTCGTCGTGGTATCGCCATCCCGGCTCTCCTTTCTTCAGAGCGTAGGTCTTGGTATTCTCCAGCAGAGTGACCCAGTAGACCTGGCCCTCAGGGTGCGCCTGACGCCACTCGGCGATCAGGGTTATCACGGGCAAGACCGGTTCGCGCTCGGCTTCACTGGCAGCCTCCGTTCCGCGCCACACGTCGATCGCGCCCGACTCTGCGTCGAAGGTAAGGGTGTGAGTCTCCTCGCTGATCGCCGTCTCGATGACTTTCTCCTTGGCCAATTCTTCGTGGCGGAAGAGCATCGCCGTTTCGCCTTGGGAAACCACGAAGCCGTAGCGCGAGGGCGCTTCGGTCTCCGACAAGAGTTCGGCCCTTCGAGCCTCCCAGCGTGACCGTGCCTCTTCACGGCCGGCGGCATCGGCCACGGCCAAGCAGGCACTCACCATCTCTGGATGCGCCGTGTAGTCCCAAGCATCCCCGCCCAAGGTCAGGGCCGCCTCGACGCCATCGGCTCGCGCCACGTCTTCAATCAGCAAGGGCAGTCGCGTTACGGGCAAAATGCGATCTTCAAACAACGCCCGACCGATTTCCCGCCACGTCTCATCCATTCCCAGGTGCTCCGCAGCATCCCAAACCCAAAGCTGGTCCTCTACCGAACGGTCTGACAGATTCGTCAGCCGCCGAAGACTGATGGCGGCGCCTACCAGATCGCCCAGGTCGTATTGATTCACCGCCGTCAGGGACAGCATGCGAACCGCCTCGGAGGTCGACAGACCACCGGAAGCCGCCACGCGCTCGGCCATTTCCGAGAGCTTCGCCAGCCAGAGCCCCGGGGCTTTCCAGTCGCTCAGCGAGTCGGGAAAAAAAGTGCGCATTTCCGCCTCTCCGAAGCCCGGCGCCCGCTGCCGGCTGGAACTACTGGTGTAATAGACGGTGCCGTTCGGATTGTAGACCATCACCATGCCGTTCGCTCCGGCGACCGGAACCGTGCTCAGTGCCTTCTCCAATGCCGCGATGCCTTCGTCTACCAAGCCTCCGCTGCCCAGAAACACGCTGGCCAGTTTCATCAGAATGGGATTCTCGGGGAAATCGCGGATCACTTCCTCACAAATCGCCTGTGTCCGGCTCAGGGCTTCCTCCGCGGGCAAGACCTCTTTCCAGGTGTTGAGCACCAAAAGATAATACGGCACCAGATAATTGGCCGCCCTCTGAGATGGCCGCGAAAGGGCAAAAACCCCTTCAAGCGCCCGGATTCGGTCCGAGCCCTCGAGGAGTTCCCGAATGTCGTTGACCAGACCGCGCGTGGAGAGACGTCCGTCACCGTAATCGTGAGGCGTGAACATCGTCTTGGCGGCGCACCAATGATAGAGCTTCACGGCTCGATCGTTCTCTCCCATCCGGGCCAGGCAGCGGGCGAGTTGACCCAAAGCCATGGCATCGCCACCTCGCACCCGGTCAAACAAGGCCTCCCGCAACGCCAACACGCAAATCTCGTCACCGGAGACACCTTCCGTGACCGAGCGGTCCAGCAAGGCAAAACTCAAGGCTTTCTCCAAGGGAAGAAAATCTTCGGAGGCTCGCAAACGGGAGAGCGTCTCATCGATCGCTCCATCCAAGCCCAGCTCCGCCACACGATGCTCTGCCAAGACATCGACCTGCTTGGCGAAGACAGCTCCACGATACTGATTGGGAGCCAAGGTTCGCAGTGCCCGCTCCACTTCCCTCTGAACCACCTCCTCGTCCCCGAGAGCCTCGAAAATCGTCTTCACCGGCGCTCGCTGCCGCATCTGCGCGGCAGCCGGAGGATCCACAGGGCTCTTCGTCAGGTACTGCTTCATGCCGCCCAGAGGCGAACCTAGCAAACTTCGGGCAGCCTTCCTCGATGAGGCTTCCGGCCAGCGGTAGCGAGCGAGACTGTTCGTCGAATAGGCGTAGTGTCGGGGCCGGTCGAGCATGGAGAACTGCCGCCAAACCCGGCGAAACAGGCGTTGCACCGCCTCCCAGTCACCGGCCTCCGCCGCCTTCTTGATCTCAGACATGCTGGCTGGTGGAAGCATCTCTTCTTTTTCTTCCTCGCTCCCATCGGATCCATCGTCGCCGTCCGAAGCCTCGGAACTCTTGCCAACCGTGGATGCCGCAGAGGCAGCCGTTGTTTTGGCAACGATCGGGGCGGCGGGGGTCGTCACGGTGGACGTCGTCCCTGCCGTTGCGCTGGCTGGCTTTGACGCGGTGACCACCTGGCTTTGTCCTTGAGCTTGGGGGACGAGCGCCGATGCCTTCTCCGAAACACCCTCTTCCGATGGCGCTTCCGCTTCCGCTAGCGCTTCCTTGACCCGCCGGGCCTTCAAGGGATGTTCCAGACGATTCCACAAGGCCGCCAATCGATTCCGCGCGGCCACATCCTCCGGCGCCTCGTCCACCAGTTTTTCCTGAAGCTGAATGGCCTCCCACACCAATCCATGAGATTCCAAGAGCTGCCGATGCTCCTCCTGAAAACCCTTTTCATCGGGGAAATCTTCGGTCGCCTGCAACAGCTGGGCGAGCAGCAGTTCCTCCCGATCCGACCTGGCCTGGCGAATGAAGGCGATCTTCTGCCGGGTCAGTTCCAGGCGATCGGCGCCTTCAGCGTGAATCGCCTCGTCGAAGGCTCCCAGCAAGGCCTCGAGATGCGCTGGAAGGAACGCCTGCTGCATGGCCCGCAGCGCGTTGGCTTCCACCGCGTCCTCCTTGACGAGCGCAAGCTCTTGCACCTCCAACGCCAATGAGACCGCCTCCTCGGTGCGGCCGCATTGCAGAAGCAAGGTGGCGCGTACCGTCTCGAGATTCGCTCGCTCTTCTTCGTCCAGCCCCTCCCCAAGCTCCCCCAATATCTCGGCAATTTCTCCAAATTGCTTGGGCTTCCCCTCTCTTTGCGCCGTTCTCGCCTTGTTCCATGCCTCCCATACTCCGCCCGCGCCATCGGCAGCGGCGTCCCTCACCAACTCCTTAAACAGGTCCGCCAAATCCTCACTCATCTCGGCCTGCCGACCCTTCAGAAGGTTGAATAGCATCTGAAGCCGATCCGACTTCTTGGCTTTCCGATAGGCCTCCTTGAGCAGGGGCGCGTAGTCTTCGAGCTGGAGAACATTGAAGAGACTGGCGATCGAATTCAGGTAATAACCGCTCCGTGAGAGCATGTCCTGCAGCGCGTCTCTCACGTCGTCCTGACTCAGTCGAAAATCGCGACCGGTGAGCTGATTGAGCTGCTCCAGATAGAACGGCAAAGAACGATTGGAGGAGGATTCCAGTCCCTCGAGCTTCTGCTCCACCAAATTCACCAGCACGTCACGATCTCGGGGTTCCAGATGACTCCAAACTCTCCCGAGAATGGACGTAAACGTCCAAACCTGTTCGCTGGGGGCCTCCATCACCGCCCGGCGCGCGAAGCGCAACAGGGTCGGTTTGTCATCCATGACCCGGGCCGCCGTGAACAGATCGCCGCCCAGCCCGCCGGACAGTGATCCCTCCTCGGTCACCGCACGCCGCAAGATCCGGCGCCCTTCGGCTTCATCCGCCTCCACCAAGGTCTGCAAGAGACCAGCCTCTCCCTGCCCGCCACGCACCCGCTCCAGGTAACGCTCCCCCGCCTCGGCGCTCGGATGACTGGCAAACTCCTCGAGAAGCGCGCTGGCTTGCCCTTCCAGGCCAAAGGTCAACAAGGATTGCATCACTTCCGGGATCGCGGTCTCGTCCTCCGGGAAGCCTCGCAAGATCATTTCACCAACGCGCTTCACACACCGAAGCTCATCGAAAGCCACCGCGATCCGTCGGATGAGCGCCGCGCGTTTCTGCACTCGCGGACTGCGCTTCAGCAGGCGTTCCCCCACCGGCCGGTCAAGGCCGCACAATTGACTCAGATCGCTGGCCAATGCCTGCTCCTGCCCCTCCAGAAAGGTTGTCAGCGCCTCGTCATCACCAGCTGTCGCCAGAAGATCCGTCAGGGCCCGATGGTAGTAACGATCATAGAGATCCTGGTTCCTCGCCCACGCGAATTGCGGGCCTTCAGTAAGGGCTTCGTCCGTCGCCGAAATCATCGGCTGCACGTCGATCAACTGATCGAGCGCCCACTCGTAAGCTTCCCTCGCATCAACGTCGTTCCCCAACTGTTCCTTCAACTCGCCCAGCTTCAGCAACAATCCGACATCGACATGCTCTCCTAACAAGAGCCCTTCCACCACTCGGACCGCGCTCTTCACATAGCGCTTCTGCTCGAAACTGTCCGCCACCTTTCGTTGAAATCCCGCATAGTCGGAAAGATCTTCCGCCCGGACAAACGTCTTGGCGGCGCTTCGGACGTCGCCCCCATCGAGAAATGCCTGCCCCAGGTCCAGGTGCACCTGGGGCGGCACCGCTTCACCCATCCCGATCAGACGGCGTCCAAAACGCATCAAGGCGTCCCGGTCCTTGGCGCTGCGCCCGGCCGCGGCCGAGGAAAACGACGAACGGCCCACGCCCACTTTGGACAGCTCAACCAATTCGCGCAATTGCCCCGTGCGCCGCTCGCCCGCGATGGGCAAGGTCTCCGCCAGAGCACGCATCATCATGGATTGGTCCCGCAGCTCCTCCGACACATCGCCGAGCAACTGATAGAGGTAAACTTTGTCATCCCGCTCGGCGATGCGTTCGAGAATGGCCCGGCGAGCCCATCGCAGGACCGGCTGCCCAACCCGGGCATTCAACAGCCCATCCACCGCAATGGTGAAGAGATCGTCCTGATCGGCATTCTCCACCAAATACTGAAACACACCCTGAGCCTGACGCGCCTTGCCCACCGTGCGCAAGGAATCACCTAACAAGAGGTAGGCGTCAATCCGATCGGGCTGCTCGCCAATCCCACGCCAGTAGGCCCCCGTGGCTTCCTCGTGCATCCCGGCGATCTTGAGCACCCCCGCCTCGAACTCGGCGCTGGCCGCATTCTTCTCCAATTCCCGCATCTCCCTCAACACCTCCCTAGCCTGGTCGTTCTTTCCCCGTTCCAAACAGCTCATGGCCAACTGGGTGAGATACTCGGGTCTCCCCTCGGGATCGATCTCCATCAGGCGCCGCAGCGTGATCTCGTAGTGATAATAGTCATTACACATCACATAGATCCTTGCTTTTTCCTCAAGGACCTCACGCTCCCTCTCGCCCGTTTGCTTGAAAAACTCCTCCACGATCTCGGTGGCCGAAACGGGGTCCCCCACCTTGGTGTAAAGCCGCACCAGGAGCCCACTGTCTCGCTTGTCCGCCCGCCCTTCGGCCAGCTTCTCTTCGAGATCGATGGCGATGTCAGCGAGCTTGCCCAGCCGGGAGGCCGTGGCCATCAGGCGATCCTCGACGTAGCGGCGGCGACCCGGTGAATCGACCCGAAGCCAGACCGAATGCCAGTAGTCGAAGGCCTTTTCCTCCTCGCCCGTTTCCGAATGCAACCAGGCCAGCCTCATTTCCAAATCAGGCGCGAAATTCTCCGCTCCCAGCGCCTTCCGCAGCCGCTCCAGAACGTCCGCCGCGCGATCTTGCCCGCCGATCTGCTCCCAGCACTCCGCCAGCTGCACCCGATCGGGCGAATCCGGCGCCGCCAGCGCATCCATCCGTCCCAGGACCGACTCCATGGCGGCGTCGTCTCCCCGTCGCCGATGCATGGAAAAGAGAAACTGCAGCGCCGAGATCACTTCCTCTCCCGAACCGACGCAGTGCTCGGCGTAACCCGTCGCCAGCTCCGGCAATCCCAGGTCGAGCACGACACTCGCAGCCTCCAGCACCGCCTTCGTCGAGGCCACCTCGAGAAACCCATCCCACACCGCACGGCCATTCGCGCGGTCGCCCTTCTCCAGATGAAAACGGCTCAAGCCCGCGCGCCATTCAAGCCGTTCCGGCTGCTGCGCGATCGCCTCGTCGTAAGCTTCCAGCAGCACCTCTTCCCGGCCGGTTTCCCGACAGATCTCCAGAAGCTCTCGCCGCATCTCCTCCGTGAAACCCTCTCCAGTCGTCGTCGCTTCTCGAAACAGAGCCAACGCTTCGTCCGCCTTTCCCAGCTCCCGCAAGAGATCGATCCAGGCAAAGCGTGATTCCTCGTCGAGGGATTTCTCCGCCGCGAATCGTGCCGCCAAATCTTCTAACTGATCGGCAGCTCGATAGGATTCAGCGAGAATCGTCAAGGCATAACGCCGATCGCGTTTGAGCTTCGCATGCTTCAGGGCGGACCACGCGGCCCCTTGCGCCTTGACGTGCTCCTTCGACGCCATGGCCCACTCCGCCACCCGAATCTCTTGTTTGAAACACGTGCTCCGCTCGATGGCCTCCGCCGAGTAAAGCGATAGGGCATCTTTCGGTTTGCCCGCCAGCGCAAGAACCACCGCCGCCCGGTTCTTGAATGCCTCGTCCTCGCCGCTCTCTGCGTAAGCCTTGAGGTCCTCCAGCTCTCCCTCCACATTCCCGCCGGCAGACTTGAAAATGGCCAGGCGCAGCCGCACCCGGCCATGCCAGGGCTCAGCGGCCTCATCCTCCAACACCGCGCGATACGCCTCGACCGCCTCCTTCTCCTTCCCCTCCGCATCGAGCAATTGGGCGACGTGAAAAGCGGCTCGCGCCGAGCCCGTCACCTCCCGCAACTTCTCAAAGCCCTCCCGAGCCTCTTGCAGCAATCCGTATCGCCAGGCCAGTCGCGCTCTCAACCAGCGCGCCGCCACCGACGCCTCCGTTTCCAACCCGGCCAGAACAGCCTCCAATCCTTCCGTCTCGACCAGCGCGGCCCGGTAGACAGGCCAATCGTCTTCCTCCGCGGGCGACGTCGTTGTCATCCACTGATCGACGGCTTCCCGCACCCTCGACGGAAGCTCTGAACCTTCCACGGCTTCCGCCGGGACTGGAAAGCCGATCAGCAGCCAGGAAAAGAAGAGGCCAAGGCGAATACGTGCAATCATGATAGAGATTCTCGAGTGGGCCAACGCCGGTAGAGCAGGTCGGCAACATAACATAGCAAGGCCAGCAAGAGACACCATCTCCACAGTCTCGCCACTTTCCAGGATGCGTCTCCACCCCCCGCCACCGGCCGGTATTCCGTCAGCCCCTGGAAATCAAAAACGCCTCCCTGGGTCGACGCCGCCATGCGAGTCAAATCCGCCGCGTTCTCGGGGTCAAAGTGCTCCACCGGCGTCACGTCGTCCCGGTCATTGGATAGAAAGGGAACCGGAGCGTAGCCGCCCCCGAGGACGCTACCGAGAAAACGCGCTTCCTCGGCGGGATCGACCACCAGCTCAGCCGTCCACCATTCGGGAGACCGCCGCTCCAACGGGATTTCGACCGGACTCTCTCCCAGCCGCTCGACCAACGGCTCCCGCTCGCCGCTCACCATCTTGCGTGCGCGCACCGTCACCTCTACGCCACGACGCTCGGCTTCGAACTGAAAAGGCGAACGTTCCTCACGCGCCGTGCGCGCCAGCACTCGGGCCAGCCACGGCCCGTAACCATCCCAGTCCAGCCAATCCCGCGTCCCGGGCCCCACCGGCTCCGTCATCAGGGCCGTCACCCTTCCCATGCCGAACTTCCAGGTGGCCAGCACGGGATGACGCTGCTCCGTCGTTTCCAAAAGCATCTCGGCTTCGTCCCGGGCTCGAGTCTCGACGTAACCGCGCAGGGCAGGCACGTCCGTGGCATCCACGGGCCCCCACCAGCCCGGACCACCGCGGCCCGTCAAGGCGTGGTCGCCCGGACGATAGGCCGGGATCTTCGAGGTCGAGGGCTGTTTGAGGAGGATTTCCGGAATGCTGAAACGGTTGGACGCGCTGTAGAAATGACCCTTTCCCCAGTTGGCGATGTTCACCAAGAACTCGCTGTGCGTGTCTCCCCCCACCAGCACCGTGGAGACGTTGATGCCCTTGGCCGCCATCTTGCGAAGCAAAGGCTCGAATTCGTCCGCCTCCACGCCGCCATCCGTCAATACCAGCACGTGCTTATAACGCGTCTGAACATTCTGCATGGCGTAATACGCCTCCTCAATGGCCGGCATGATGACCGTTCCACCACCCGCGTCGAGACGGTTGAGCGCCCGCTGGATGTCGATAGCATTGGCCGCCGACTGGATCGGAGCGGCCCACTGCTTCGTCCCGTAAAACTCCACGATGCCCACCTTGTCATGGGGCAGCAGGCGGCGTATGGCCAGACGCGCCACTTCCTTGGCCAACTGAACCCGCTCGCCACCCATCGAACCCGAGGTGTCGATGATGACCGCCAAGGTCGTGCTGGGATCGCGCTTCTCCTCCTTTTGCATGAACTCCACCGGCAAGGCCGCCGCCAGCTCCGTATCGCCGTAGCCACCCGGCCCGAATGCCGCCATGCCCCCGGCCATCACCAGCCCCAGACCCTCTTCGCGGACCGACTCTAACAAGCGCTCACGTTCGGCGGGAGGCCACTGGGATGCGGGATAATCATCGGCCATGACCAGGTCGAAAGCCTCGAGATCCGGCGAGGTCCTCGGACCCGGCTCGACCACGCTCAGAGTAACGCCCTTTCCTAACAAGTCCTCGAGGCGATCGGCTCCGCCCACCACGCGCTCACCGAGATAGAGCACGCCCAGGGGATCCTCCACGGCGAAGGTCCTTTCCAGAGATTTCTCGCCCGCGCGAAGCGCCAGAGGAAGAAATCCGGACCGATCCGGCTCGAACTCGAACTCCATGGCCAATCGTTCCCGCGCTTCCTCCAGGCGATGACTCCCCAGAATCTCGCGCGTTTCCAAATCCACCAGCTCAATGACCTGCCCGCCCGGGACGTTCAGCAACTCCGTTCTCAGCTTCACGGCTTGCCCGACACGCAAGGGCTGCAACTCCCTCAGAAAAAGCACCTTCAAGGAATCGCCTTCCGGTAGGGGCATCGTCAGCGCGTGCACCGGGATCCCCCGCTCCGCGCACTGGCGAATCACCGGGCCCCAATGACGATCGCTGCTCACTCCGCGCGAAATCAATGTCAGGGAGCCGCGCGCGCCTGATGGAATCTTCAACAATCCCTCTTCCAATGCCCGGGAAAGCGAGTCCCCAATCTGGACGGCCGCCAAGGTGTCCTCGTTCACCTGTCTCATGGCGCCGAACTGGGTCTCCACCCAATCGATTGCCTCCGGCTCGTGTACATACACGTGATAGGCCCGCTCACTGTCCCGTTGGACCGTCACCGGCCGCGCCAGGGCCAACACGAGGAATACCAAAGCCAAGGTCCGGCAGAGCGCGTGCCACCAATCCTTTCGGCCTCCCACCATCCACGGAATGACAGCCAGGAGCAGAAAAATGAGAAAGACAGGATGCTGAAAGGTCACGGGAGACGCCCCCTCTTATAGAGCAGCCATTCCCCGATCAAAAGCAGCAACGCCGCCGCCACCAGCCAGGTCACCCAATCAATACCCCGGCTCACGCGCTCCATGGAGGCCACGCGAGCCACCTCGTCCACCTCGCTCAAACCCACGCCTCCCAGCGAGGCCCAGACCGTCCGGCCGTCCGCGCCCCGATACTCTCCCACCCGCGGAGGAGCATACGGCACCCCGCCCGCCGTGAAGTCGTCATGCACCTCCCCGACCCTCACATAAGGATCCACCGCTTCCTCACCGGCCAGCCATCGAAGGGACCGGGCGATAAACAGCGGAAACGCCGCCGACCTGGTCAGATTATACTCCTCCGTCAACAAACGGTCCCACACTCGAACCGCACGCACCTCCCCGGGCTGCACCTGCAGACGAATCTCTTTCCCTGACGCTTGAGCCAACCCCGTGGTGTCAATCTGATCCAATCCCAACGCGTCAAACACGGTGTGAACGCTCACGTCCGCCTCACTGGCGACGACCGTGAAGGCGGCTTCCAACGCGTCCTCGGACATCCACTGCAACATCGGCACGGCGTCCGGGACGCCATCGCCACGCTCACCCGCCATCACGATCACGTCGGGATTCGTCGCCACCTTTTCCAGAGCTGGATCGGCCTGCACCAGCCGTACCACCGTTTCCGGAACACTCGACTCCAGGCGCACTCGCAGCCGTTCTCGCCTCGGCAAGCGGAGCACGGCTCTGTCATCGAGCGGAAAGGGATCAGAAATTTCCGCGAGGTCCAGGCTCAACTCGCCGCCTTCTGCGGGCACGCCACGTAGCATCCCTCGCCCCCCGCCCAGATCCTCCGGGGTCTCGGAGTAAAGACGCCCATCCAGTTGCACCTGGAAGCCTTGCGGACTCCCCAATGTCCGAAAGTAGACATCCACCGACTCGTAATCGGACTCGGACGACGCCATTCCGATCGCGGGAATCCCCCGATTGACGATTTCCTCCCCGGCCTCCGGCTCCGGACCCAGACGCTGCAGCGTCAGATGTTCGGGAAACTGCCTCTGGATCTCGGCCGGAACGGGAGAATCGCCTAACAAAACAATCTTCGTGGGCCGTGGGCCGATCTGCCGAGCCAGGTCCAAGCAAGCCCTCGCCAGCCCCTCCGGGCTGGCCTCGGGCCGCAATCCTTCGAGACGAGCCGTCAACAGGCGAACCTGCTCTCCTCGGTCTAGCAACAGCCGCAAATCTCCGCCGGCCCAAAACACACGCCGCCGAGCCACCGAGCGGGTCTTGACCGCCCGCAACAGCCGCATTGTCGATTCGTCAAAGCGATTCCCCACCGTCATCACGCCAGAGCCATCGAGGAGAAACACGGTGTCCTCGCTGACCTCTTCCCTCGATTCCGGCCCGGCCCAGGCCAGCCAGATCAAGCCCACGATGGCTAGGGCCAAAAGGTAGGCCCAGGGATGGCGGAATCGAGGGAAGAGCACCCGCGCACGCGACTCCTCCATGGCCTCTTTCCAAAACAGCGTGGTCACCACCTCCACGCGGCGATGCCGCACGCGAAGAAACTGAAGCCCCAGCAGTAACAGCGCGAGGCCAGACAGGCCTGCGGCAAACGTCCACCAACTCGCCAGGCTCAGGATCATGCGACGGCGTAACTCCCGGTTTCAAACAAGGCCGCCAACTGCTCGGTCATGTCCCGCTCAACATCGAGCCGCAACAAACCCGCTCCCCGGCTCTGCGCGAAGGCCGCCAATTTCGCTTGAAAAGCGTCGTAGCTTTGCGCGTAGCGTTCTTTCAGCCGCGGCGTCACACTAACATCTTCCGCGCCACCTGTCTCGCAATCGACCAGGCGAACCTCACCATCGACCTCAGGCACGCGATCCGAGCCCCGTACCAGCTGCACCAGGAGCAGCCGATGCCGCACTGATTTCAAGGCCGCCACGACCGCCTCCGCGCCGCCGGGATCGAAAAAATCAGACACCACCGCCACCAAACCGCGCCGCAATTGCAGCGTGTTCAGGTAGGCCATGGATCCCTTGAGATCGGTGACTCCACCCGGCTCGAGCGCCGCCAAGCGATCCGCCAGCAGCATGAGCTTGTTGGCTCCAGACTGCGGCCGCCAGAGGGTGGAGGCACCGTCGCTGAAAGGAAAGACGCCGACCGTGTCGTGATGGTTCAGGCTGATCGAGGCCAATGCCAGGGTCGTTCGCAAACAGGGAACGACTCGCGGCGAGCGTTCCAGAAAAAGCGAGCGAGAGACGTCGGGCATGAGATAGAGCGGCAGGTCTTCCAGTTCCTCGTAAAGCCGGAGGAAAACCTTTCCCAGACGCTGATAGATGTTCCAATCAATCGATCGGAAATCGTCTCCATGGGAGTAGGGACGAAAATCCTTGAAGTCGATCCCGGCGCCCGGCTCCATCGAGCGCTGCTCGGCAAATCTACCGCCCGCCGGCACCCGCCGGGCCACCAGACGGAGATGCCTCAAAGAATCGAGAAAAGCGGGATCGAAGATCTGGGACCGGTTCAGAGCCATCGGCAAGCGGGAACGGTTTCGATCAAGCGTAGAGTTGTAGGACGGGAACTTGCTCCAGGACCTGAGAGATCACCTGATCCGGCGTGATGCCCTCCGATTGCCCGTGGAAATTGATCAACACCCGGTGTCTCAAGGCCGCCAGAGCAACCTTCTTGACATCGTCACAATTCACGGCGAATCGCTCGTCCAAGAGGGCGGCTACCTTGCCGGCTAACAATAAGCTCTGTGCGCCGCGGGGACTGGATCCCAGGGCCACGTAGTCATTCGCCAACCCCGAAGCGTATTCACTGCGCGGCTGCGTTGCCATGACCAACTGGACGGCATAAGTTTGGACGTGGTCCGGCACAGGCACCGCCCGCACCGTGTCCCGCAGAGCCACAATCTCTTGATCGGTGGAGACGTGTCCGATCTTTACCGCTTTTGACGAAGTGGTTCGATTGAGGATCTCGTGATATTCCTCTTCTCGGGGGTATCCCACCACGAGCTTGAACAGAAATCGGTCCAGCTGAGCTTCGGGCAAGGGATAAGTGCCCTCCTGTTCCACGGGATTCTGGGTGGCCATCACGCAGTAGGGTTCCTCCAGCACGATGGTGCGATTGCCCACCGTGACTTGCCTCTCCTGCATGGCTTCGAGAAGCGCGGATTGCGTCTTCGGCGTGGCCCGGTTGATCTCGTCCGCCAGCACCAGGTTTGCCACCAGCGGGCCTTCACGAAACTCCACCTTGTGCCCGCCGCCCTCGGCCTCGACCAAGACCGACGTTCCCTGAATGTCAGCCGGCATCATGTCAGGGGTGAATTGGATGCGGGAGAAACGGAGACTGACGGCCTCGCCCAGAGATCGAACCAACATGGTCTTCCCCAGGCCTGGCACGCCCTCCAACAAGACGTGGCCGCCGGCCATCAAGGCGGTCAGCACACCCTCGATGACCTCCTCCTGCCCCACCATCATGCGGCCGACTTCGTTCTTGATCTTATGATAGGCTTCGCGGAAAGCTCGCGCCTGCTCTTCGGCTATCGCCGCCCCGGAGCCATTGGATTGGTTTTCTGTCATGAATTGTCGTTTCTAATGGGGATGATGTGAGTTAGAACAGCGGCTTCCCGCCCAGGCCGCTGTCCTCTTCTCGTTCGAGCCCTTCGGGCTTCGCCGGGGCGCGCTGGAAATAGTCCCGCACCAAGGGTTTCATCGCCGGCTCGAGCACGCGACGCGGCACCGTTCCGTAGGGATCCTGCCGCAGACCGCGCTCCTCTGCCGGTAGCGGCTCGGAACGCTCGGCTTTGGGCCGGATTCTCTCCTGCGTGATCTTCACGCGGCCGGGATTGACCTGTCCCTTCACGTGATCCGGCACGGGCACGCCCAGGACCAAGGAAGCGACACCGCGCGACTTCTTTCGCTGCCCGGGCCCTCCCCGGCCGTTGGCACCCGGATTCGACCGATTACCAAAGCCAATGCTCAAATCCCGGTTCACCGGCGGCCGGCGATCGCGCAGGCTCGGCTGCAAGCCTCCTCGCGCCTCGGATTCCGTTTCCTCGTCGTCCACCTCCTCTTCCTGGGAGAGTTCCTGGTCGTCGGTCTCTTCCACCCGATCTTTGCTCGACCAGTCCGTCGAGGCCGGGTTGCGGCTCGAGCCGCTCGAACTCCCGCGTCCATTGGTCGCTCCCGATCGGTCTTTGACCTTCTTGTCAGTTCGGGCTTTGGGTGTCCCCGGAGGTGTCGGTGGCTTGGCTTTCTTGGGACGCGGTTTGGGCTCCATCGGCTTCGAGGCCGGCGATTGATTGCCCGGGGCGCCTTGAGAACGGTCGGAGCGCCCGGAAGACTTCGCATCAGAATGCTGTCCTCCCTCCGTCATCCCCTCCGAATCCTTCGCCTTGTCGTCTTCCGCTGGACGCCGTTCGGTCGCCAGGGGCGCCGTGAGACCTGGAGGTTCTCCTTCCGGCGCACGCAGGCGCTGGGCACGCGGAAGTCCCGTTCTCGGCCGCTCCTCACGCTCCTTCAACCGTTCCTCTCGATCCTTGTCGACCGCGGCCGGACGGAGAGGATCTCCCGGGCCCTCCGCCACCGACCCTGCATCCTCACTCGCCACGTCCACATTTCCCAAGGACGGCAGGAAAAAACTCGCCAACAACAAGGCCAGGGCCGCGCCCGCCGTTGCCGCGATGCGCCCGGCTCGCGGCCATTCACCCCAGGCCCAGAACAGCTCACGTTCCGAGGCTCTCCTCGCGGCCGGCAGGGCGTCCTCCACCGCCGCCTCAACAAAGGGTGAGGAGCCGGACTCGCGCCGGTGCAGGAAGGCATCGGCCGTGCGCAATCGATCCTTCAGGTCCAATCTCGAATCGTAGATCGCCAGCGCTTCATCCCGGGAGGGATGCTCTCTCAAGACCGCCAAAATGCGCGCCGCGACCACCAGAGCGGGAGTCAGGAACATAAGAAAGCTCACGCCGATCAGGCTCGGTTTCGGCGTGCCCCAAAGAGCATGCGCCAACACGAGCGCAAGCGTCAGCAAGCCGATGACTAACATCATCACCGCCGCTGTCGGCAAACTGCGCTTGAGGGCGTCGCGCAAGCGCGAACGCATCAGCCAGTGACCGCCACGAGCGACGAGATCGTCGAGCAGGGTGGGCAGCGCCATCACAGAGGGAACATCACCGGTAGCCATGGCAGTCTATAGGGGATCGGGGGAGGAATCGGATTGGGGATCGATTTGCAATGCCTGCAACACCTCGCCGGTGACCGCGTCCCGCACAAAGGCGACCAGCGTCAATTGATCCGGGTCCATCGCCACCACGTATTTCTCCACCGATCCTGCGCCATCGGCTTGCAACTGGTCGAGATAAACGGCGTTGCCCTGCTCGATCTCCCGCAGCGAGCGCTCGAAGGCAATGACCATGTCCCCGGATGGGCCGGGAGCAAAGGGCTGCCCCATCACCGACCGCGTCAGCTCCGCCCGCGCCACCATGCGATGCACAATCACCTTGCTCCGGCCGGGATAGACGACGCCACGCTCCGCCAGCACGAGATGGACCCGCCCCCGGCCCTCGAGATCCCGCGGTCCGCGCACCGTCACCTCCCCCGACAGCACATCGCCCTCCACGGCGGCCTCCAACCCGAGACTCAGCTCGGACGGCTCCTTCAATGCCTCTTTCACGACCTCTCGCCCGAGCTTGTAGAGCTTCTCGGCATCCCGAGCGTGACCCACTCCGGGAATCGATGCCGTCCCATTGACGAGCTGCACATTGGGCCCGACGCCGCAGGCGTCCGCCCGCGCCTGAGCCACCTCGTTGGTGAGCGAATCCATCGCCAAGCGGGGATGCGGCAAGTGATAGGCTAACATCGCCACGCGGCTCCGGGGGAAATGACTCAGCAAACCCTCGTTCCCCAGGGCACCCCCAAGGGCGCCCTCGTCCCGTGCTGGGTGCTTGATGTGGGCGTTGGTGAAAAACTCGACCAGAGCCACGCGATTGGTCTCCTCACTCTCCTCCGGACGGAAGCGCGTCGCCGCCGTGTATCCATAAATCTTTCCAGCGATCATCCGCTCAATGCGATCCACCGACAGTCGACGCTCTTCACCCAGCAACCGCGTCACACGCTCCAGGCCCGCCACGGCTTCTTCCCCGCTCTCCACGTCGATCACCGCCTGGAGATAGCGCGACTGCGCCCGCTGATAACGGCCCTGACGCTCGTAAAAGTTTCCCAACCGCAAATTGATCAAGCCGTTTTCCGGCATCCCAAAAGCGGCCGACAAAAGATGACGCCAGGCCTGCTTGTCCTCGCCGGCCTTCAATTGAATGTCGCCCAATTGATAGTGAAGGTGATGAACCGAGTCGGGGTAGCGGTCATCCCGGCCCCCTTCCACCCCAAGTGCTCCCGCTTTCAAAGCCGCATCCGGATAGCCGGCCTCCCGAAGTTCCTCCACCAGGTCGAGCGCCCGCGTCGAACGGATATCCTCGCGCCAGGTGCCCGCCTGCCAGGTCACCGCCCGTTCGAAATCCTCCAGGACCGCGTCCTCGTCGATTCGCAAATGGAGGAGCCGCCGCGCCGCTTCCTGGCTGTGCCTGGCCTCCGGATAGGCCCACAGGAAAGTCTCGTAAATCTCGGGATCGTCCTCGATCAACGCTTCGTAGAACGCCTGATCGGCGGCTGGGAACTCCGCCGGTGTCACGGGCCGCATCCGCGCCATGTTTCGCGCGTGATCGATTTCCACCCGCAGCTGTCGCAACAGATCCAGGCCCAGCACGCCGATGGCCCCGTCCTCGTGCACGTAGCGAATCTCGGCCGGCCGAAAAGCGACTCGTTCGGACAAATTGAGGCCGCCCAACCGGAGGGGCCTGACATCGCCCGCGGGATGCCCCAGGTCATCACACCAGATCTCATCGATGAGTGAACTCGGCTCGGCGGTCGCCAGGGCCATCGCGGCCACCGCGCCGTCGGGAGTCTCCACCGGCACCCAGATCACTTCACCAGTCGTGGTCAATCCCACCTCGATCACGCCGTCCTCGCTTACCCGCTCCGCGGCTTCCGGCGGCGCTTCATTCACCACTTCCGTCTCGAGCGCCGAAACCGCCGGCTCAGGTGGATCGAAATGCACAAATCCGCGCGCCAGATCCAAGGTGATCGTGTAATCCTTGAAAAACTTGGCCCCCAGCGCACCGATCAGCGCGTCCTCCCCGATCTCACGCGAGTAGAGCCGCGTGAACTCTTCGAACACCTTTTCCGGACCCTCTTCCCTCCGCTCCAAACGAACCTGGAACTCGGGGAAATGCACGAAAATCGCGGTCCTCTCGCCCGCCTCATTCTCCGCCTTGAGATTCTCGGCCGCCCGGCTGTGCAGTTGAAGGCCAGACGGGCTCTCGAGATCGATGAACAAATTGGCCGGAATCCGGCGGTGCCTCGTCGAAATCTCACAGTGCGCCACCAGGCGTCCACCGACAATCTTGACGGGAAACCGGCCGTGATTGGCCTCCGGACCTCCGGACTCGACCAGGGGCGCCAACGGGTCCTGGAAAGCACCGGGATCGTCCACACCGGGCGGGGGCCCCGCCGCCCCCGGCAAGGCCGGTTGCAATGGCTGGGCGGGCACCGCGGGCGTCGTCGCCGTGCCCTGGCCGTAGAGGCAAGTCAGCAGGCTCCACAGGCCGATGAGCCATCGGAAAATGACCGGACAGCCCCTCACTCAGTCTTCAACGCGGCGTTGATGTCTTCCTTCAAATCCTCCTCCAAGCCCTCGTGATAACCGGTGTGAACCATCGTCACCACCCCGTTCTTGCCGATGATCACCGTCGTCGGAATCCCGCGCACCCCATACTTCTCCCGCGCTTCACCCTCGTCGAGGCCCACGGTCAGCCTCTCCCATCCGCGCCCTCCAAGAAAGCGCTTCACCTTGGCCGACGATTCCTGCTGGTTGAGCGCCACCAAGGCCACCTCTGCGGCGTCGAAGGATTCCACCGCCGCCATCACCTCGGGCATGGCTTCAATGCACGGTCCGCACCAAGTCGCCCAGAAATCCAGCACCACCACCCTCTCTCCCAGGTGATCCGCCAGTTGAAACGATTCGCCCCCTAACAGACTCACTGATAAATCCGGAGCTTCCTGACCGATGAGTTCCGACAGGCTCGAGGCGTCCCCGTGGGAAGTCCCCTCTCCTGTCATCTCGTCAAAGGCCCATGTGTTGGCGGTGGCCTTCACATTCACCTCGACATTCGCGGGCACGCGCACGGCGGCCGGAGCAAAGCCCGATCAGCACCCGCCAAAGACAGCCAGCGCCAGTTGCATGCCGGTCTCCATGTCCCGCACGTCGAACTGCGGAGAGCCGCCAAACGGCGTCCACTGCTCATACTTCTCGCCGGACTTGCCCAGGTAAGTGATGAGCTGAGGCGCCATGATCACCCTCCCGGGCTGGCGAACGTATTTGAAATCGATCGTCACCGGCTCTCCCAGCGCCAACCGTCGAGTCGCCCCGGGCTCCACCCGCAGCACCCCGGTCTTTCCCTTGCTAAATGCCACCACATTGCGTCCCAGTCCGATACGCCCGTGAAGAAGATGATAGTCCCCGGCGGGAACCTCCAGAGCCCGGCGGGCAAGCGTGAAGGAATGGCGTCCATCCTCACTCATCACCACAGCTCCTAACAATTTTCCCTTCGAGGCGAAATCCGTCGTCAAATCCAGGATCCCCCGCGGGCCCTCATAGGGCGTCCATTCGATGGAGGATCCTTCCGGATTGACCGAGAGGCGGTGGAGCTGGCCGCGGACGTTGACGACCTCGGAGAGGAAATGGGCATGTTTCCCTCTCCCCACGATCAGAGCATCCACCCCGACCTCGTCGAACCGCCCATTGAGATTCTGATCGATGACCTGGATCTGCTGGCCATCGACCTTGCCCACCGCCGCGCCCCCTGCCAGGGCGTGCCAACCAGCTCCCTGGTTCATCAATCGCCATGAGTATCGGCGCTTTGCCCCCGCGGGCGTTTGTCCTTGAAACGTCACGATCCCGCTCTCGCCGGTGATGGTGACGTCCAACTCACCGTCGCCATCGCGATCCACTGCCAGCGCGTTGCCGGTCAACTTGGTTCGAAACGCTCCCGTGATCCCGTGCAGCGCCACGGCGCCACTCATTCGACGATTCTGTTCCTTCGGCAGCAGCAAGTCCCAATCGCGATAGGTCTTGAACTTGAGAGGCGCGAATTCCCCGTGAAGCCCGCAGAGTCCCGCCATGGCCAAGGCGAAACCGGACACCCAATGCGTCGGTCGTTTCATGGGGCGAAGCCTAGCACGAAGCCTCTCGCGACGCACTCGAATTCTCCCGGGCATGGGCTGAGGCCCGCCCGGAGTTCTGGTTCAATGATCCCCTCACGGCGTCGAGCTTCTTTCTCGCCAGGCGAATCCCCGATCCCTTTTTCGGTCCCCTCGAAACGAGTTCCTGCGTGTCCACTGCAATCTGGCGGGCCCTCTCAACCCGGGTATCCCCATCAACGACCACCGTCACTCAAAAACGCTTTCCATCCATCCCCGCCCATCACACGATGACCTTCATCACCATGACCGCGCCGACTTCCGGTTTCCTCGCGCTCCTCACCGAGGAGGAACATGAAAAGCTCCATGCCCACGGAGAATTCCGCCCCTTCAAGCATCGCCAGGTTCTCACTCGCCAAGGAGAGGCTCAGGACACCTTGATGCAGATCCTTTCGGGTCGATTGCAGGTCACCTGCCGCTCCAGCGCCGCCGCGGTCAAACTCGCCGAGATCGAGGCTGGCCAATGCTTGGGAGAAATGAGTATCCTCGACCCTCAAGCCGCTAGCGCGACCGTCCAGGCGCTCGAAGCCGGCGAACTCTTTGCCATCGACCGGGAAGGCTTCGACCGTTTCGTGGACGCCCATCCGCGGGTCGGCAATCGGCTCCTGTGTCATCTGGGAGCCCAGGTCCCTCGCCGCCTCCGCGGCCTCGATAAGCAAATGCTGCTCAATTCCGAAAACCGTTTCGGGTTCGACAATGATTTTTGAGCGGAGGGCGCCGCGAAGATCACCGATCCCGAGCCATCGCTCCGGAACTTCATAGTGCCTGCACAGGGCAAAAGTTGGCAACGAAGGGCTGACACCCACCGAGCGATGCCTTAAGCTAACGGCGTTCCCATGAGATTCGTGTCACCCCTCGCCTTGCTGATCGCCTCCCTCGTCTCTCCACCACTGGCCGGTGCGGAAATCAACTTCAACCGGGACATTCGTCCGCTCCTCTCCAACCGCTGCTTCGAATGCCACGGACCCGATGAACACGAGCGGAAAGCCGGCTTGCGGCTCGATCTGGCCCAGGGCGAACACGGCGCCTACCGCACGCGAAAAGGCCGGACGGCGATCCAGCCAGGGTCAGTCGAGGAAAGCGAACTCTGGCACCGAGTCGTCAGCGAAAATCCTGACGAGCGGATGCCACCGCCCGAGTCCAAGAAGCCGGCCCTCTCCGAGGCCGAACGGACGCTGGTCAATGCCTGGATCGAGGCGGGCGCTCCCTACGACGAGTTTTGGGCCTTCGTGCCACCACAAGCTCCCGCCAGCCTCCCCGAGGCAAGCCGTCCCGACTGGAACCGCCACCCCATCGACCGCCTCGTCCATGGCCATCTGCAAAGCAAGGGCCTCACTCCCCATCCTCGCGCCGATCGTCCGACCTTGATTCGCCGGGTGACCTTCGATCTCACCGGACTCCCCCCCACTCGGGACGAAATCAGATCTTTTCTCAACGATGCCGAGCCGGCGGCATACGAACGGCTGGTGGATCGCCTCCTCGATTCCCGCCACTTCGGCGAGCACCTCGCCAAGTATTGGCTGGACCTGGTCCGCTTCGCCGATACCAACGGCATCCACCACGATCACTATCGCGACCTCACGCCGTATCGCGACTGGGTCATCCGCGCCTTCAATGCCAACCTGCCCTACGACGACTTCATTCGCTTTCAGTTAGCAGGTGATCTCTACGAAGAGCCCACACGGGATCAACGGATCGCCTCGGGCTTCCACCGGCTCCACCTGATCATCGACGTCGGCACCGCCCTCCCCGAGGAGAGCCACGTTCGGAACGTCATCGATCGGGTCACCTCCGTGGGTACCGCTTTCATGGGACTCACGGTCCAGTGTGCGGTCTGTCACGATCACAAATACGACCCCATCACGGCCAAAGATTTTTATCAGCTCTACGCCTTCTTCAACAACATCGACGCCGAGCCCGAGACGGGGCGGCGAAACGGAAGCGACTTCATCCGCGGCCTCCAGCCGCCCTATATCAACCTCACTCGTCTGGATCAGGAAACCCGCCTTCAAGCCCTGAATGAGGCAGTCCGCCAGGCCGAAAAGACGCATCGCGAAGCCGAGCAACGGCTTGAGCAGGCCGCTGCCGAGACGGAGTCCGCAAGACGGGCGCTGACCGATAAACTCAAGCAGGCCAAAGCGGCCCTGGAACAGGCCAGAAAGCAAAAGGACGACTACGAGACGACGATCCCCGCGGCCATGGTGATGAGGGAACGAGCCGACATTCGGCCCGCTCACATTCTCATTCGCGGCGCCTACGATCAGCCCGGCGAGGAGATCCAGCGCGGCACGCCCGGCTTCCTGCCTCCGCTGCGAAAACAGGGCGATACCGCTTCCCGGCGCGACCTCGCCGAATGGTTGGTGTCCCCCGAGAACCCCCTCACCGCGCGTATCGCCGTCAACCGTTTCTGGCAGCACTGTTTCGGCGTGGGCATCGTCAAGACTTCGGAGGATTTCGGATCTCAGGGCGAATGGCCGCATCATCCGGAACTCCTCGATCATCTCGCCGTCACCTTCAGAGATTCCGGCTGGGACGTGAAGGGTCTGCTACGCCATATCGTCCTTTCCGAAACTTACCGGCAGACGTCCGAAGCCACGCCGGAGGAATTCGCGCGAGATCCGGAAAACCGCGACCTCGCTCGCGGCTCCCGTTTCCGCATGGATTCCGAAATGATTCGCGATCAGATTCTCGCCACCAGCGGACTCCTCAACACCGAGATGTTCGGCAAGAGCGTCAAACCGCCTCAACCGCCGGGACTTTGGAAATCCATCGGCATGCCCAGCTCCTATCCGAAGGCATACGAGCCGGACGCTGGTGAAGAGATCTACCGCCGCAGTGTCTACACCTTCTGGAAGCGAGGAATGCCACCGCCGCAAATGACCATCCTCAACGCACCCAGCCGGGAAGCTTGCACAGCTCGGCGAGAACGCACCAACACCCCTCTCCAGGCCCTGCTGCTTCTCAACGAACAGGAGTATCTCAAGGCCGCGCGGCGGCTTGCCAGTCGCACGCTCGAAATCACTCATCCCAATCCCAAATACGACGTGGATCGTCTCCATGTCCTCTATGAGACGATCACTTCTCACCAGCCCGACGCCGGAGAGGAAAAAGCGCTCTTGACCGCCCTTGAAGATTTGAAAGCGCACTACCGCAAACATTCCGAACTGGCCCGGGAACTTTGCCAGGGTATCGAGATGGAGGATCCGGAAAGGGCGTCGACACTGGCCGCCTGGACGATGCTGACCAGCACTCTCTACAACCTCGACATCACCAAGACCCGCCAATAGTCGACCCCGCGAACTCCGGCACCATGACGATGACACCAAATCCTCACGAAGACCCCATTCAAATGCTCGGCCGCCGGCGCTTCCTCCAGACTTCGGGGATGGGCCTCGGCGCCGCCGCGCTCGGCGCCCTGCTTCCTCAGAACGCCGAGGCACGCGTCACCGCTCCGGAGATCGCCCGGGCCAAGCACGTCATCTTTCTTTTCATGGCCGGGGCCCCCAGTCAAATCGATCTCTTCGATCACAAGCCCGGGCTGGACAAACATTTTCGCCAACCATTGCCGGACAGTGTCAGTCAGAGGCAGCGCGTCACTGCCATGACCCGCGGCCAGACTCAGCTGGTGGCGCCCACCATGTTCCCATTTCGTCCCACGGGCCGAAGCGGGCTTTGGATGAGCGAGTTATTGCCTCATCTCTCCGGCGTGGCGGACGATCTCTGCATCATCAAGTCGATGCACACCAACGCCATCAATCACGACCCCGCCAAGACCTTCCTCTGCACCGGCGCCGAGATCGCCGGCAAAGCCAGCATGGGCGCCTGGCTCAGTTACGGTCTGGGCGCGATGAACCGCGATTTGCCCGACTTCATTGTCCTCAATTCCGCCTACTGGACGGGCGGCAAAAGCTTCACCCAGGGACTCTACAACCGCCTCTGGGGAAGCGGGTTCCTTCCCTCCAAGCACCAGGGCGTCACCTTCCAGACCTCTGGAGATCCCGTTCTCTTCCTCTCCAACCCGAAAGGCGTGGATGTCCGGGCGCGTCGCCGCATGCTTGACGCCCTCCGCACGGTCAACGAAAAACACTATGACGAAATCGGCGACGCTGAAATTCAGACCACGATTGCTCAGCAAGAAATGGCCTTCCGCATGCAGGCCTCGGTTCCCGAATTGACCGATCTGTCAGGAGAGAGCGAAACCGCCAAGAGACTCTACGGACCGGAAGTCGAGAAGACCGGCTCATTCGCCCGCAACTGTCTTCTGGCGCGACGCATGGTCGAACGAGGCGTTCGTTTCGTTCAGGTCTTCCACCGCGGATGGGATCACCACAACAACCTGCCCGGCCAGATCCCCGGGCAGTGCTTCGACGTCGACCAGCCCTCCGCCGGCTTGATCCGGGACCTCAAACAGCGCGGTCTTCTCGATGACACCTTGATCGTCTTCGCCGGTGAGTTTGGAAGGACGGTGTATTGCCAGGGTCGTCTCGAGCGGAACAACTACGGGCGCGATCACCATCCACGGTGCTTCTCGGCCTGGTTGGCCGGCGGTGGCATTCGAGGTGGAATCTCCTACGGCCAAACAGACGATTTCTGTTACAACATCGCGGAAAATCCCGTGG
>CBDBEZ010000046.1:0-16407 GCA_965204485.1 Verrucomicrobiales bacterium | reverse complement strand
GCCTGGCGTGTCTGTCTGACTGCGTAATAGAGCGATCTTCGCCTTGGATAGTTCAATGCTCAGATCGATCAGTTCGGTGGTCAGTTTCTTGAATTTCTTGTACTCCTCTGTTTCTTTTCGTAGTCCCTTCACGTGGTCTGGCCAGACGTGTTCAGTCCGGCTCCTCATCTTATGCGTGTAGCTCAGTTGGTAATACACGCCGCGCTGGCGTTGTCGATCTCGGTATTGCTTGCTGATGCTCCCAGGCCGCATTGGCCCGATTGCAGCTAACTTTGCCGCAAGTTTCTGGACTCTTTTTTCAGTGATCTGATCTTTTTCATGGTCATTACCTTATATATGCGAATGTCTAGGAAAATCAAATCATTTGTTATGGATCTCTGGATTTCTTGGTGGAATATCGTCTGTCTTCTGCGACCCGCTTTCTCGAGAGCCCGCACCTTTCTCTGGTTTCTGCTCGTCTTGGCCGCTTTCTCCGTGCGCAATGACCTCCTCGGGGTTTCCAGTTTCGTCCGCGCTCTCGGTTTGTCAGAACACTTCTATGAGCACTTACTCCATTTCTTCCACAGCAATGCCGTGAAGACGGACCGGCTTGCAGAACTTTGGTTCGCCATCGTGATCAAGCACTTCCCTGTCTACAAGATCGGTTGTCGCCCCGTCCTGGTTCTCGACGGCATCAAGAAGTCCAAGGAGGGCCGCAAGATGCCTGCGGTGAAGTATCTGCATCAACAGTCCGAGTCCAATTCCAAGCCTCACTTCATCATGAGCCATTCCTTTCAGGCCTTCGGCGTGCTCTGTCAGGTTGGCGGATACTTCTTCTGCGTTCCGGTCTGTGCACGCATTCACGAAGGTATCGTCACTTCAAACCGCGACAGGAGAACCTTGATCGACAAGGCCAACGAGATGCTCGCATCCGTCTGTAGAGGTCAGGAGTTCGTCTTGCTGGCCGACGCCTACTACGCCAACGGAAAGGTGATCCGGAGCACCAAGGGGCGTTCCGGTGTGCTGGTCACGAGGGTTCGACGCACGACAACCGGCTTTCGGCCTGCGGCAGTGCCACGCAAACGCAAACGCGGACGACCGAAAAAGTATGGCGCTGCGGTGAAGCTCCAGAATGTCTTTGGAACGGGCGGCTTCAGTTCCGTTCCCAGTCCCGTATATGGGGAGAGAAACATCTCTGTCCGGTTCAAGTCGGTGGATCTGTTGTGGAAGCCCGCCGGGGCGATGGTCCGCTTCATTCTCGTCGATCATCCCACGAGAGGGCGGATCATCCTCTTGTCTACCGACCTCACCATGGAAGCTCAGGAGATCATCTTGCTCTACAGTTTGCGTTTCAAGATCGAAGTCGCTTTCAAGCAAGCGGTGCATTCGGTCGGCTCATTCGGATACCATTTCTGGATGGCCGCTATGCGACCGCTCAAGCGTCGCAATGGTAACCAATACCTCCACCGGACTACCGAGAAATATCGCAGACAGGTGCAGAGAAAGGTGCACGCATATCATGTGTTTGTGCAGACCGGCATGATCGCTCAGGGCATGTTACAGTACCTTGCCATGACATGTGACGGTCTGGTCTGGAAACACTTTGGAACCTGGATCCGAACCATCCGCCCAGACGTGCTGCCTTCGGAAATGATTGTCTCAGCCGCCTTGAAAAACACGCTGCCTGGATTTTTGCACCACGGCGGAAAAGGTTCAGCGTTCCGAAAATTCATCCTTGATAAAATAGACTTCACTCGCTCCGAAGGTTCACGCTTCGCCGCATGATGATCCAGTTACAGAACTTCTCACTCGCGAGCACCCACCAATTCAGGCCATTACGACTCTTTCCGACGCCGTCTTACGGAATCGCTGCTACATGATGGCCTGACTGGCCATTTTATGAAACGCTGGGGTTGACTAGGCTTTGTCGGCGGCGGCCCAAAGCTTGGAGGGCCTCTTGCGTGGCGCTGGGCGGGGCCAGGGCCGAGGGCTTCTTGACTTCGGCAAAGTGGGTAATCACCTCCGCGTCGATGCTGTCGGTCTTGGCGTGTTGGCTCATCGCATCGGCAAACGACCGGACGCAGCGCGCATTGATCAAGCTGATCGGTCGCCCGGCTCGGAACGCAGCCTTGAGCAAAGGCTTCTCATAGCCGCCGCCGGCCTCGCAGACGAGATGTATATTTTCGTGTTGCTCAGCGAGTTCTGCGATGAGGCGCTCGATGCTTTTGGCGCGATTGGCGATGGTTCGGACGCGTTTGTCGCGGCGAATGTAGACATCAAGATTTTCTTTGCTTACGTCGATGCCGATGTAGTAGGTTTCGGTAGTTTTCATCTGTGGTTCATACTTGGATCTACGAGCTCTAGGGCTCAATCAACTCTCCGAATTGCAGATGGGAAGAGGGTCCGGTGCTCCTTGTGCTCCAAAACGAACTCAAGGGTTCGAGTGCGGTCGGAGTCACCGGACCCGCCCTCATCTTGGTAGCTATCCGCGATGAAGGCGTCTTCCGTCTTCCTTTCGGAATTCGAAGAGATTATACCCCAGTTTCAACAACCAAGTGCATTCGGAAAGTGATCGCATGGGCCGCATTCATTTAGCGCTCGAGGTCCTCTTTCAAAGCCTCGATCAGACTGGCATAACCTTCAGAAATGGCTTCGCGCAGAGCGGCAACTTGTTTTTCATCCAGAAACGCTGCCGAATCGTCATCAGAGACGAGGACCTGTCGCGACCATGCAATAGGCGCTCTGGAAGTGCCAGGTGGGACCCATGCGGCGAATCAAAGCCTCTTCGTATACTTGGATCAGCGTCTTGAGCTTCTCGCGAAACGCTTCCCGTTGCTCCGGCGTTAACAGAATCACCTTTTCAATCTCGGTGAGCACGACGGCCAGTTGTGTGTCGCGCTGCCACTTGGCCACGATCTCTTGTTTCCACTCCCACGCCTCGCGTTGTTCGGGCTTGAGGACACGGAGGAGGGTCCGCCGCCAGAGTTCGGGCTCATCGATTTGTCGACCGGACAGGTAAGGCGGATTCTGCTTCAATCGCTCGGGCACTTGCGCGGGTTCCACACTTCTCACCAGGCTTCGAGCCCTTCGTTCCAGATTGCTCACGTTGGAGGCCGCGAGTTCCTGGGCGGCGCCCTTGGCCGCCGTGGTCAATCGCTTGACCTGTTCGGAGTCCAAGCCGGTGACGGCGGTCACCTGTTCGACCTTGGCCCCCATCATGAGCCGCCACTTGGCCGATACGTCTCGCGAACGGAGGCTCAGGTAGGCCGACAAGAACTTCTGCGCTCCCAAGGCATCCAGCTCCTCTCCCTCCGGCACTTCCAGGGCCTCTTGATCGTCGGATTCCGAAAGGCTATGGTTTTCTGCCAGTTGAGACTGGTCAAGCGACTTCAGCCGTTTCCATTGTCGTTCGTCCAGAAGGGATGAGAGCATCTCATTCTCCTCTTGATCGACGACTGCCTGCCCTTGAAAATGGTTGAGGAGGCCTGCTAAATGGATGCGGTAAGATCCGCCCGTTGGCGGGAGATCGAAATGGTAGCTCGGAAGATCCGTGAAAGAGGCCGCCACGGGCTCGACCAGGCCTTCGCGCTGCTCGGCGGATAAGCCGAGATAGAGATCGAGTGCCTCGATGAGCGCCATGGCCAGCGCCTCGGCACGCCGGGAGCGGAGGCCTTTGCGGAGGCGTTCCACTTCATCCCGCTCGGCGTCGGTAAGGATCGTGCTCACCCGTTCTTTCCAGATCTCGCTATCTGAGGCATCCTCATTGTGGATTCTGTGTGGGGAAGGAAAGCTCCGATTCGTCATCCATTGCTCACGCATCTCGTCTTCCATGTCGAGAAGCTGTTCCTCGACCAGTCGAAGCCACGGCTCGGCGAGGCTGTCCAGGGCGGCGGTGGCGGCTACCTCCAGTTTCGCCACGCGCTCGTCTTCAAGCTGGGCCAGGCGACGCAATTGGGCAATTTCCACGTCCATTGTGGGAATCATCTGCTGCTTTGCCCAGTCCTCGGCACTTGAGAGATAGTCCTCGATTTCTCCGCGCACTTTCGCCATGCGCTCGCCCTCTCTCTTCTCATGCCGTTCCCGCTGCGCCGGTGTCAGCACTTGTTTGAGGGCATCGCGCCAAGCTTCGGTGTGATCGGCCCGAGCCCAGCCGTAGTTGGCCCTCGCCAATTGCTCGGGATTCCAACTCTCAACGTTTCGCCCGGGATCGGGCGCCTCTCGAAGGTAGAGCCTCAGAGAGGCCTCAAAGCGATCCTGCCAGAGTGCCCGTGTCTCCTCGACGACCTGAGGGCAGATTTCCTTTAACTGATCTTTCTGAGCGGGATCGAGCGCCACCTCGTCGGCCAGCGTTTCTGCCTGTTTTTTCAGGCTGGCTTTGAAATCATCGAGGCGTGATTCGGCGGCTTTCTTGGCGAACTCCTTGAAAGCTTGTTCCACCTCTTCCGGCAGGCTCGCTTCCTCGCTGTCATCAGGACTTTGTGCCTGTGCGAGGAAGGCGATCGGCGTGAGAAAAAAATAGACAAATGACAGGGTTTGCCAAGTTCGGCGCCGACCGGCGCAGGGATGCCCGGCCTCCGCCGTTCTCGAGCCGCGGCTGGAGGGGAGTGTCCCCCTACTGAACGCGGCGGTCGCCTTCGAGACTTCCAAAGTAATCATCCAAGCCTGCTTTGAATTCCTCGGGAAACTCGCGTCCAGCGTGTCCGGTGGCCTGCCCGACAGGACGGGCGCTGACGAAGCTGGAGGGGTCGCTCCCGGGACCGATGTCGGCCAAGGCTGGCATGGAGGCGCGGCCAGCGGCTCCTCCGCCTCCAGGATTCCTACCGCCGCCACCGCCGCCGTTCGGATTGCCCCGCTTGGTCTGGAGAAGCAATTCGATCGCTTCGGTTTCCGCCGCGATGGCGGGCGGTCCGGCGTTGGGCGAACGGAGGATGTCGCTGGCCGCATCCATCACCGGCTTGACCATACGCAGGAGCCCGATCTCGCGTCCAAAACGCTGGGCGCCACTGGGCAGAGCGAAGATGTCGTCGATGGCGCTCTGGATATTCTCGCTGATTTCCGCCTGAAATTCGGAGAGCTGCTCGGCGCGGTCGACGAACTCCTCGCGATCGAGGGCGTCTTCGGCGTCACCGAGTTCGCGGGTCGAGTCGCGGAGATCCATTTCATTGCGAAGGCTCTTCATCACTTTCAGGACGATTTCCGGCGGCAAACTGTCGCCTTTTCCGCTGCCTTGTCAGCAAAAAGCCTTTCCGACGGCGACCATCTCCTCGGCCCAGCGATCCATGGTGTCGGCCCAAAGTTCGGCGGCGTGGATGGCGTTGCCGCTGTAGTTGTCGGCGGCCCGATCCCCGACCCTCGCGAGTTCCGGAACCACCCGCGTTTCCTTCATCTCGTCGATCACCTTCTTCACGTGGAGATCGGACTTGCGTTGAAAATAGGCTTCCAGGTCCCGGAGGATGATCTCGACAACTTCGCTTTCGGAATTAGCCCGTTGGAAGGCCACGGGAGCGAAGCTGGTGACGAAAGGCAGTTCATCGGGGCCGTCCTCGCGCAGGGCCACGACGGGACTTTCGACGGGCGCCTCCTCTTCTTCGGGTTTCGGGGTGAGTTTGGCTTCCAGCTCCTGCTCGGGTTCATCCTTTCCGTCCTGGGCGTCGGTGGCGGCGAGTTTGGCGAGCGATCGCGAGGGATCGTGGCGGGCCACGCCAAATCCCTCCAGCGCTTTCACCCCGAGATCGCCGGCGAGCTGGGTCTGTTTCCGCGAAGCCGCTTTGAGGCGTTTGACGAAAGTGCTCGATTCCAGGCTGGCGAGGATCTCGTTGAGTTGGTCGGTCACCTTGGCGAACTCCGCCAGGAGATCGCGCTGCTCCTCGATTCCCTGGTCGAGATTGGCGCTTGCCGAGGCCGGCGGAGCCGGTTGGCTGAATTGTTTGGGAGGCATGGCCAGGGAATTGCTGGGGAGCGACAAGCTGGCGGCGCCCGCGCCCGAAGGCGGCGGTTGGGGATCGCCTCCCTCCTCGGGAGGGAACATGGTGCTTTCGTTAAGCGCGAGCGAGGGATCCGACTTCTCCGGATCGCCGTCCAGCGACTCGCCTTCCTCCTGCGGGCCGCCGCCTTTGGGTGGCGCCGGTCCGGCGGTCAGCGTCGGTGCACTCTCGGAATCGTCCGGGAGGCCCGCTTGGGCCCCTTCCGTGCTGGGCTGGGGCTGGCCCGACGGCGCTTCGCTCCCGGCCTGGGGATCGCCCTCCTGGGCGGGCGAGGTCGAGTCTCCGGCAGGAGCCGCTTGACCGCTCGCACTGGCATTGGCGTTGGCGTTGGCGTTGTTGGCTGCCCATTCGGTTTCGGCGGGAGCGTCCGCGGCTTGATTGAGAAGATCCGCCACGCTCGGCATCCGGTTCTGCGCGATGTCTTGCAACATCTGGAGCATGAGAGCCCAGGATTCCAGCCGTTCCGCATCGAACTCATCGTTCTTGGTGGCGTGGCCCACCAGGGTGCGCCCGGCGTTTGTGAGGGCGGCCAGTCGCTCGCCGTTCGCCGTCTCTGCCGAGGCCTGCGTGGCGACCCGCCGACGGGTTTCCGGCCGGTCCAGTTCATCGGGACTCAAGGCGTGGAGTTCCTTGTTCGTCGCGTGGAGGCGCTGTTCGCGTTCGTAGGTTTCCTTGGCGGCCTCCAGCCAGCGAGCCATTTGCTGGGTCACCCAGATGGCGTGATCGTCAGGATTGAGGACGTGCAGGACAAAAACCGTGCTGTGACTGCGCTCTCGACCGGGAAAGTAGTCTTCCGCCCAGGCGCGGACTTCGATGGTCTGGGGCTCGACGTTTTCACGCACGGCGGAGAAAGTGATCCGGGCTTCCACTTGTTTTTGCTCGGGACCGCCGGCGGCGCCGACGCGGGAGCCCTCGGTGGGAGTGACATCGACCCGGCCGCCGGCTCCGACTCCCTCGCCCTGCCACTCCAGACCGATTCGCCGGATCCCGAAGTCGTCCGAAGCGGAGACGTCAAAAGTGACCAGTTCGGAGTCCAGCACCACTTGTTCGAGCGAATCCCGTCGCGCGACGAGGCGAGGGGACTCGTCTTCGACCGGTTTGACGGTCATGCTCAGTGGCGTCTTGGGAGTCAGGCCGAGCCGATCCTCCCAGAGAAACAAGACGTCCCGCATTTCTGGCACTTCTGCGGGGGCACTGACAAAGCGCTTGCCGTCGAGGGTCGCCGGCTCGCCATCGATCTGAGCCGTCGCCAGTTCTCGGCTGGCTGTGGCTTCGAAGACGGCTCGGGCGCCCTCCACGACGCTCACCGAGCCTCCGCGCACTTCGATCACCGGATCAGATGTGTACTCGAGATACTCGGGCAGCGTCAGGCGAACGTTGAGGGTCTCCAATTCGGGACGCGTCCTCGGCTCGAGCCGAATGGTCTCCCGCACGTCGCCGACCTTGACGAAGAGATCGCGATCCTCCGTTTGCGGCGGAAAGGCGAGCGCATAGGCATCGCTGTCGGCTTCCTTTTCGGCCCGCACCCGGCCTTGCTGATCGATCTTGGCGGAAGCTGCCCGCGGTTTCCAGCGAGCTTCGGTGCTGAGGTTGACGGGCAAGGTGAAGGGCTCCGAAGCGGGTACCACCAGAGGATCTGGCAGGGCGTCGACACGGGCGAAGGTGAAACGTTCGGTGTCTTGCCAGGGCATCAGCCAGCGGACCAGCGCGTTTTGTGCGGCGTCGTTGATCGCCACGAATCCCGTCGCAATGAGCAGCGCCGCCACTCCAGACGCCACGGCCCATCGCCAGTGAGACGCCCCGGGCACGGCGTGGGAGAAATCGAGATCCGCCACGGCTTCATCGGCCTGATCCATGGCGGCACGGACGAGTCGTTCGCTGCGCCCGGTCACGGAATCCTCCCTGGCCAATTCGACGATGCCAAGAAGCTGATCGCCAAGGCGAGGGAACTTCCAACGCAGTAGACGGGCGGCATCCTCGAGACGTCGTTGGCGCCACACCCAGCGATGCCATTTCAGGGGCAGACCGAGACCCGGGACGGCGGTGCCCGCGAGGAGCACGAGGCCCCGCAGCCAGGCGGGCGTGTTCACGAGGCGGTCCAGCCCCAGAACGATGAGATAGGAGAGAGCGAGGCCAAAGAGGGCCGCCAGCACGCCCTCGGTGAGTTTCACCAACCAAACGCGCCAGCGGAAGTCGGTGAGTTTCGACGAGAGGCCCGTGGGCAGAGGAAGAGAGTCATTCATGGCTCAGAGAGTGAGTGGACACGCGCGAGAACGCTAAAACTTGGGCGGGATTAGGGGCAAAAGAAAGGAAAACCTGCCGGTCGGTGAGGTTTACGGGAGGTGGGGGGAAGGGAAGAAGCCGACTGGGCATCGCCACGAGGGCTGCCTGGGGAGTGGATGGCGGACGCTTCGCGAGTTGGTGAGGATTGCCCGAGTGCGCCAGCCCTCTGGCGTTTTGGGAGGGTGAGCTGGGTTTGAAGTTGAGGTTGGGATCAAAAGACGCCGGCGGATTTGCGGCCGATCCAGAAGACGGTGAGGAGGAGGATGAGGATTCCCGCCCAGATGGGATGGGCCCAGATTTTCACGCGACGCTCGATCGGTTCTTCCTGCGGCAGGGCGGTGACAGAGGCTAACATTTTCTCTGGATTGACGGCGTCGAAGAACTGACCGCCGGTGAGAAGGGCGATTTCCCGGAGGACTTCCGGGCGGGCCGGATGGCCACGTTTCTCTTTCTGGGTGCCCTGGACCGGGATGGCGGTCTCCATTTCGGCGCCGGCCTCCGGAGAGCTGAGGCGGACCTTGTACTCACCCGGTTCGGTGGGTCTGAAGGTCCCGGTGAAGAGGCCCCAGGACTCCTCGCCGGCCGGAGAGAATCGCACGGTGGAAGGCTTGCCGCCGGGTGATTCGATTTGCGCGATCACCGTGCCCTGGCGGAGCGGTTCGCCGGTCACGCTCATGACGTTGGCGTTCAATGTCAGGGTGCCGCCGACGCGCGGGCGGTCCGGGGCGAAGAAGAGGCGCATGTTCTGGCCTTGAGCCATCTTTCTCTGATAGGACATCCAGCGGGCCACCTGCCCCCAAAAACGATAATGATAGCGATCCTCCACGCCGCGACGCCAGCGCCACGCGGCGTCGGCGCCCATGTAGATAATCTTGCCGGCGCCGTAGGTTCGCGTGACAATGAGTGGCACCCGGCCAAAGCGATTCGACTCCGTGGCGTGGGTGGCCAGGACCTCGGAGCCCGCTTTGGCCCGGAGCGCGGGCCCGTACCACTGAAATCCTGGAAGCATCGACCAGACACGAGCGCTTTCCTCTTCCGAGTCGTGGAGCTTGGTGAGGAGACTCAAGGTGCCCGCTTCCGTGAGGGCGAACTTGCCCGGGATCGCGGTGCCCCAGCCCCTGGGCTGGGTTTCGTCCAGGACCACGGGAAGGAGTTCGCCGAGCGGGGTGCCGAGAAGGGTGAGCATGTGGCCGTGCATGCCAGGCATGAAGATGAGCCCCGATGCCTGATCCCGCACGGTCTTGACGATGGACTCACATTGCTCGAGCGTGAGTTGGCCGGTGGTGGCCCCGACATCGCCCAGCATGATGACATCGTAGGAGGCGAGGTCTCCCTCTGCCGGGAAACTCGGGAGATAACCCCGACCGGAGCCCACTTTTTCCAGGTCGGGATGAAGGAGAAACGTGGCCAGTTTGACGCCGGGATCGCGTTCGAGGGCGTTGCGGAGGTAACGATACTCCCAGCGCGGATAGGTCTCGATGACTAGCACGCGCAGTTCTTCGAGCCGGACATCGAGTTCCGCTTCCATGCGATTGTTTTCCTGTTCGCGCTCGGCGCCTGTCTTGGGCACTTCCAAGGATAGCTGGACGGTGCCCGGCGAGCCGGGCCGCCAGGACATGGCGTCTTGCAGGCGCCCCATGGCGGGCACGACGAACTGCTGGCGCACTTCTTCGCCCGTCGAGGTGGTCATGGTCACGACGACGGCTTCGTCGCGAGGGAGGGAGGAGTCGATGGCGAAAGGGATCCGGAGGGGTTTTCCGGCCACGGCAAAGGTGGGCACGTCGAAGTTGACGATCTCGAGGTCGGGCAGGCGGGTTTCGGCTCCGACGCTGATCCCGAGGACGGGCACGCCCCGCATCCGGAGCCGGGTGGCGGCGTTGGCGGGGGCCTGACCGGTGTTCCAGTCGCCATCGGTGGCCAGGACGACGGCGGCCAGCCGGGGCTGCTGCTCGAGTACTCGAACGAGGGCTCCATTCAAATCCGTGCCCTCCTCCGGGTTGTCGTCGCCGGACGAAAACGCTTCAATGACGGTATCCATGCGTTCGCGAACCGGTTCCCAGAGGCTTGCATCCGTGAGCGGCGCAACGGCTTCCGTCCGCGTCCGTGGCTCCTCGGATGGCCGGGATTCGTCGACCAAATCCCGCGTGTCCATGCTGCCGGAGGTGTCATGCAAAATCGCCACGACGGGTCGGGTATCCGGTTCGTAAGTCTCGCGCCACTCGGGCTGGTTGAGTGTGAGGGCGATCGCCACGGCCACCAGCACGCGGAGCCCTTCCAGCCATCCGATGGTTCCGCGCCAGCCGTGTTGTCTCCAACCGACGATGGAGAGGATGATCACGGCGACGACGAAGATTGCGGATGCCGTCACCGAGAACGGTGAGGTGTTGAAGATGAGTTCGCCCTTTGGATGGTTGATCATGACATCGCCCCTCGCCATTCCGGTTCGGCTTGCTCTCTCCGCCCTGGCAAACAGAGGAGTGCTTCCACGACAATGGCTGCGGCCATGGCCAGAAGAAAGAGGCGCCAAATCTCGCTGGCCAGGCTCTTTTCGTTTTCCAGTGAGCGCTCGATGAGACGCCATTCCAGGCCCTCGAACAGTTCGCCCAGTTCTGCTTGTGCCAGTGTCTGGGGGGCGTCCTCGCCGGGTGGGCGATTGAGGGCGACCAGCGTGGAAAGATCATCGGACTCCGCCGCCTCTTTTTCCAGGACACCTGCAAGAAGTGGCTGATTTTGTGTCAGGATCGTGGCGGTCTCCGCCTCGGCGGGGCCGCCGGGGACGGCATCGAGGCGTTTCCAGGCCATGGGTTCATCGCCGAGGGCTCCGCTCCCAGCGCTGCGTTGCAAGGCGTTGCCCAGGGAGGCCGCGCCGTCGTTGAGTGCGCGGTGCAAGAGCGCGAAAAAGACGATACCGTCACGGGCGAGGGAGGACTGGCCCGAGCCGGGAAGAGCGGTGAGGAAATAGGGCGCCTTGCCGGATTCGTGGGTGGCTTTGATGAGAAAAGGGGCGTTCTCGGCCTTGTCGCCAAGCCGGGCCAGCGGGATGCGTTCGCCCTCCACGCCGCACCATCGCTGTACGGTGAGATCCCCGACTGGAAGGGCCGTTCCGGCTCGCGTGTTGGAGAGCAATTTCGTGTCGTTTCGCCACCACTCCGGCTGGACCGGTTCGCCGGGACGAGCGCTTTGCCAGTCGGTCCAGCGCAAACCGTCGAAGGTCGTTGCGTCAGGGTTTTCCGGCGGTAAAAAGACCAGACCCCGGCCAGCCCGCACATGGAGACTCAATTGCTTGCCGAGAAGGTTGTCCTCGTCCGGAAGGGGCGCTTGCCAGACGATCAGCGCTGTCTCCTCCCAGACGATCTCCGCGGCGCGCGCGGCTGGAAGCACCGTGCAGGCATAGGCGCGTCCCGGCTCGGCCCGAGCCGTGAGGGCGGCTCGCAGGGGATCGGACACCGTGGAGTCCTCGCTCACGACCACCGATTTCAAGGGCAGCGGTTCGTCGAAGACAAAATGATAGACATTGTCGCCGGGATTGGCATCGGCCGGAAGCTCGACGCGTCCCCACCCGCGCGTGGTCTGACGATCGATGGGAATGGCCTGGCCTTGCAGCAGAAACTCGGGTCCCCGTAGCTCGGCGTCGAGCGTGGTCGCGGTGCCGTTGACCAGGACTCGCACGGGAAGGGTCCGGCTGGCGGCGGACTCGGGATCGTCGGTGGGGTGATTTTGATAGAAACGGGCATTGAGAAGCAGTTCCGGTTGGCCGGAGGAGTCCTGGAGGACCACGCGCTCAACGATGATTCCGTGATTGGAAGCGGGGGCTTCCGGATAGGCGAGCACCTGGAAACGCACGCCCTGAAGACTGGAGAAGGCCGAGCGCAAGGCCTCCCATCGGCCGCCTCCCGCGTTCCAATCGGATCGCCGCAGATCGCTTACCAGCCAGACGTCGGTGCGACCGGTCTCGTTGGTGGTGATGTAGTCGAGGGCCGCCTGCATCAATCGGGGAACGTCGGCGGCGGTGTCGGTGGGGCCGGCCTGTGGGAGATCCGGCAGAGCCTCGACCGATTCCACCGCAACCGGCTGGAGGGTGGCGCTGTCGATCAAGGTGAGGCGCGATCGATCGCCGTAGGCGTCCCGAACGGCGGCGGTGAGATTCTGGAGGGCCGCAGCGCGTTTGCTGACGCCGGTGGCGAGCAGCTGTTGTTCCATGGAGGCGCTGCGATCGAGAAGAATGATCACCGAGGCCGGGGCTCCTCCCGTGAGCCCGAGCAGGCCGCCGGCGAGGGGACGGCCGACGACGAAAATCAAGGCCGCGACGGCGAGCATACGGAGCGTCAGGATCAAATATTGACGCAATTTGGAGAGGCCCTTGTTCATCCGCTGGGCCGCCTTGAGGAACATGGTGGCCGCCCACATCACGCGACGCCGCCGTTTCATGTGGATGAGGTGGATGATGATCGGGATGAGCGCCAGGGGCAGCCCGATGAGGAGAAGCGGTTGGAGAAAACTCATGGTCACTTCGCTTTCCCCTTGGCCTGCAGGCGGGCCAGGAGGAACTTTGCCAGGACGTCGTCGTAGGGAGTGTCCAGCGTCAAGCGCTGGTAGTCGGCACCGGTCGTGCGGATCACTTCATCCATGTCCGCGAGATACTGCTTCACCACGTCGCGGTAGCGGCGCGCGATGAGAGCGGGATCGATCAGCAAGGTCTCCCCGTCCTCCATGTCGACGAAGCGGGCCGGACGATCGAAATCAAACTTGAGTTCGGCGGGGTCGAGCAGATGAAAGAGCGCCATGTCGTGGCGGCGAAACTTCAGATGTTCCAGTGCCTTCTTGAGTTCCGCAGGATCGATGAAGAAATCCGAGATCACGATCACCAGAGCCCGTTGCGAAATCTGTTCCGCGGCGTCGTGGAGTGATTCCAGGATGGTGGTCTCGGACTTGGCCTCGAGCAGGGCTAACTGATCGAGGACGAGTTTCAAATGCGTGGAGCCCCGCCGGGTGGGGATTTTCTGACGGTGATCTTTGCCGACACCCCACATTCCCACCGCGTCCCCCTGGTTGGCCGCCAGGTAGGCCAGCGTGCCGGCGAGCTTGCGTGCATAGTCCAGCCGCGTGGCTCCGAGTTCGCCATAGGCCATCGAGCCGCTGGCGTCCATGATCAAGGCCAGACGCAGGTTGGTGTCGGCTTCGAACTCCTTGATGTAATGCCGGTCGGAACGTCCCCAGGTTCGCCAGTCGAGCCGGCGCAGGTCGTCCCCGGGAACGTACTTACGATACTGGGCGAACTCCACGGATGAGCCGCGAACGGGGCTGCGGTGCCGGCCCGAGACGCTTCCGAGCATGGCTTGGCGCGCATTCAAGGGAAGCCCGAGCAGACGGGAGAGCACCCGGTTATCGAGGAAGCTGCGGTCGGCGTTCATGAAGCCAAAGCTGAAGTGAGCCCGCTCGATGATTCGAGCGGGCTGGAGTAAGAGATTGCTGACGGCACGCTGGCTCTCGCGGCACCCCATTCGTCGAACGAGCGTTGAACCGCTGCGTCCGCTTTTCGGCCGATCCAGGCGGCCGAGGCGGCCACCCGAAAAAAGGATTCGTGATCTTGGTAGGGCAAGCGCTTCGCCGGTCGTGGCCTGATTGCTGGCGCAGGGTGGAGGAACCGCGTGACGGTTCGGGTTATCCTATGGCATCCGTTCACATTCTCTTCTCCCTTGCGATCGAAATCACCGCCGATGGAACGTCGGGCTTCCACCGTTGCGATCAACTCACCTGTTGAAGTTCTTCTAGCAGTCGTTTGGTGACGTCGATGCTGTCGATTCCGTCTGATTGGGCGGTGAAGGTGGTCATCACGCGGTGACGCAGGACCGGCTCCGCGACCGCGGCGATGTCCTCCATGCGCACCATGTAACTTCCGTGCAGGGCGGCGCGAGCCTTGGCGCCGAGAGTGAGGTATTGCACCGCGCGGGGCCCCGCGCCCCAGCCGACCAGCGGCCCGACCCAATCGGGAGCCTCTCCGGCGTTCGGGCGGGTCTGGCGAACGAGATCGACGGCGAATCCATAAAGGTGATCCGGAACCGGGACCCGGCGGACGAGATCCTGGAATTGCATGACCAGAGAGCCATCGAGCACGTGCTCGAGCGCGGGCAGGGCCATCCCGGTGGTCGACTTGGCGATGACCAGTTCTTCGGCGCGGCTGGGATAGTCCACGCCGATCATGAACATGAAGCGGTCCAGTTGGGCTTCTGGCAGGGGATAGGTGCCCTCCTGTTCGATGGGGTTCTGGGTCGCCAGCACGAAGAAGGGAGCGTCGAGGTGGTAAGTGCGTCCCGCCACGGTCACCCGGTGTTCTTGCATGGCCTCTAACATGGCAGCCTGCGTCTTGGCCGGGGCGCGATTGATCTCGTCGGCCAGGACAATGTTAGCAAAAACAGAGCCCTTGGCAAACTCGAATTCCCGTTTCCCGCCGGGCAGTTCTTGCAAGATGTCCGTCCCGGTGATGTCCATTGGCATGAGGTCCGGGGTGAACTGAATTCTGCTGAAGCTCAAGGAGAGCGTTTCCGCGAGCCGGGAAATCAGCAATGTCTTGGCCAGGCCCGGGACGCCCATGAGCAGGGCGTGTCCCCTGGCAAAAAGGCAGATGCAGAGTTGTTCGATGACTTCCTGCTGGCCGACGATGACCTTGGAAAGCTCCTCGGTCAGTTGGCTGTAAGTTTTTCGAAGCCGCTCAATGGCTTCGACATCGTCCGCTGGAAGCGTGGACGCCGTGGTTTGCTCGGTCTGGGCCATGAAGGAGGAGTTGAAGGTGTTTGATCGACCCCTGACTTACTTCTGGCCGCGTGGGGAAGGCAAAGGAAATCCTTCCTTTATGTCAGAGGCAGCAGGAGCGATCTCTCCAGGAAATGGGCCGTTCGGGGAGGCGAAACTGTCAAAAAACGATTCCGGTCTCCGAGGGCCAGTAGTTTGTCACTCGCCTCAGAGTTTTCTCCCGTCCCGGGGAAGCAGACAGAACCCGGCCGTCGCGCAATGCCTGCCGAAACGGGAATCGAAAGCGAACTCGAAGCCGGCCGGGATGATTTCCGAATTCTTTTCGGCCGCTGTGAATTCCGGTTGCGTTCTTCCCGGACTGCGCTGAATCTCGGCGCACCTTCGAAAATCCAGTCAATGAACATGTCTGCGGTGAGGACGGCACAGTCCTCCAAGACGGTTCGCCCATCCAAAGCCCGCAAAGCCGCGACGGCGAAGAAGCCCCGATTCGTCAACACACCGGGTCCGGTCGACGACTTGCAAAGTTACGTCAAGGCCGAGTGGTGGCGGCATCTTTTCAACGCTCATTATTTGCGGACAGACGGCGACGTCGTTGACGACCCGGCGATCACCGAACGTGAGGTGGATGCCTTTGTCGACCTTCTCCAGCCAACGCCCGAGGCGCGTATTCTCGATCTTTGCTGTGGCCAGGGACGGCACGCGTTAGCCTTCGGGCGACGGGGCTTTGTCCATGTCTCGGGTTTCGATCGCTCCCACTACCTGATCACCCGGGCCCGCGTCACCGCCAAGCGCGAATCGCTCGAAACCGCTTTCCGCGAAGGCGATGCCCGCAAGCTGCCGTATCCCGCGGACTCTTTCGATTTCCTGCTGATCGTCGGTAACAGCTTTGGGTATTTCGAGTCGGCCCAGGAAGACGAGGCCGTCTTGCGAGAAGTGCGCCGTGTTCTCTAAGTCGATGGGAAACTGCTTCTCGATCTCACCGATGGCGACTACATGCGGGCCCATTTCGAGCCGCGCAGCTGGGAGTGGGATCGGACAAGAACTACTACGTCCAGAACTCCTGACATAGGGGCTTCGGATGTTGGCGGTTCTCGCGACACGGAATTGGTGTCTCACGATTATTGTAATCCTTTAAGGGTCTATAGCAGAATCTGTGGGTGTTTTCTAGCTCGAAGCATCGTCCTCGTGAGTGAGAAGTTCTGTAACTGGATCATCATGCGGCGAAGCGTGAACCTTCGGAGCGAGTGAAGTCTATTTTATCAAGGATGAATTTTCGGAACGCTGAACCTTTTCCGCCGTGGTGCAAAAATCCAGGCAGCGTGTTTTTTCAAGGCGGCTGAGACAATCATTTCCGAAGGCAGCACGTCTGGGCGGATGGTTCGGATCCAGGTTCCAAAGTGTTTCCAGACCA
>CBDBEZ010000045.1:0-29678 GCA_965204485.1 Verrucomicrobiales bacterium | reverse complement strand
TCTGTTCGGAGCTTGGCCAGTTCTTGAAGAGCCGCGTAGATGACTGCAAATACAGGGCGAACATTCTTTACTTTGCAAGAGCATTTTCAACGCCAACTCCGTGGGTCCAGACGATCAGCAAGCGTTCGTCATCGACGACACAATCAAGGTGCGACGGGGCAAGAAGGTCGAGGGCTCCTCTTTGCACTGGGACCACACGGAGAACCGCTATGTCACAGGTCACCAAGTGGTGGAGCTCGGCATCGCCGGTGAAAAGGGATTCCTTCCGGTTGATCGGCAGATTTTCATGGGCGAAAAGGAAGCGGTAGGAAAAGCGCCTGAGAACGAATTCCGAGATAAGAGATGTGCCGCCGCGAGAGACATCTCGTGAGTGGGAAGTTCTCAGACCGGTTTCTCTTTGCCTGGCGTGTCTGTCTGACTGCGTAATAGAGCGATCTTCGCCTTGGATAGTTCAATGCTCAGATCGATCAGTTCGGTGGTCAGTTTCTTGAATTTCTTGTACTCCTCTGTTTCTTTTCGTAGTCCCTTCACGTGATCTGGCCAGACGTGTTCAGTCCGGCTCCTCATCTCATGCGTGTAGCTCAGTTGGTAATACACGCCGCGCTGGCGTTGTCGATCTCGGTATTGCTTGCTGATGCTCCCAGGCCGCATTGGCCCGATTGCAGCTAACTTTGCCGCAAGTTTCTGGACTCTTTTTTCAGTGATCTGATCTTTTTCATGGTCATTAGCTTATATATGCGAATGTCTAGGAAAATCAAATCATTTGTTATGGATCTCTGGATTTCTTGGTGGAATATCGTCTGTCTTCTGCGACCCGCTTTCTCGAGAGCCCGCACCTTTCTCTGGTTTCTGCTCGTCTTGGCCGCTTTCTCCGTGCGCAATGACCTCCTCGGGGTTTCCAGTTTCGTCCGCGCTCTCGGTTTGTCAGAACACTTCTATGAGCACTTACTCCATTTCTTCCACAGCAATGCCGTGAAGACGGACCGGCTTGCAGAACTTTGGTTCGCCATCGTGATCAAGCACTTCCCTGTCTACAAGATCGGTTGTCGCCCCGTCCTGGTTCTCGACGGCATCAAGGAAGTCCAAGGAGGGCCGCAAGATGCCTGCGGTGAAGTATCTGCATCAACAGTCCGAGTCCAATTCCAAGCCTCACTTCATCATGAGCCATTCCTTTCAGGCCTTCGGCGTGCTCTGTCAGGTTGGCGGATACTTCTTCTGCGTTCCGGTCTGTGCACGCATTCACGAAGGTATCGTCACTTCAAACCGCGACAGGAGAACCTTGATCGACAAGGCCAACGAGATGCTCGCATCCGTCTGTAGAGGTCAGGAGTTCGTCTTGCTGGCCGACGCCTACTACGCCAACGGAAAGGTGATCCGGAGCACCAAGGGGCGTTCCGGTGTGCTGGTCACGAGGGTTCGACGCACGACAACCGGCTTTCGGCCTGCGGCAGTGCCACGCAAACGCAAACGCGGACGACCGAAAAAGCATGGCGCTGCGGTGAAGCTCCAGAATGTCTTTGGAACGGGCGGCTTCAGTTCCGTTCCCAGTCCCGTATATGGGGAGAGAAACATCTCTGTCCGGTTCAAGTCGGTGGATCTGTTGTGGAAGCCCGCCGGGGCGATGGTCCGCTTCGTTCTCGTCGATCATCCCACGAGAGGGCGGATCATCCTCTTGTCTACCGACCTCACCATGGAAGCTCAGGAGATCATCTTGCTCTACAGTTTGCGTTTCAAGATCGAAGTCGCTTTCAAGCAAGCGGTGCATTCGGTCGGCTCATTCGGATACCATTTCTGGATGGCCGCTATGCGACCGCTCAAGCGTCGCAATGGTAACCAATACCTCCACCGGACTACCGAGAAATATCGCAGACAGGTGCAGAGAAAGATGCACGCATATCATGTGTTTGTGCAGACCGGCATGATCGCTCAGGGCATGTTACAGCACCTTGCCATGACATGTGACGGTCTGGTCTGGAAACACTTTGGAACCTGGATCCGAACCATCCGCCCAGACGTGCTGCCTTCGGAAATGATTGTCTCAGCCGCCTTGAAAAACACGCTGCCTGGATTTTTGCACCACGGCGGAAAAGGTTCAGCGTTCCGAAAATTCATCCTTGATAAAATAGACTTCACTCGCTCCGAAGGTTCACGCTTCGCCGCATGATGATCCAGTTACAGAACTTCTCACTCGCGAGAAAATAGACTTCACTCGCTCCGAAGGTTCACGCTTCGCCGCATGATGATCCAGTTACAGAACTTCTCACTCGCGAGAAAATAGACTTCACTCGCTCCGAAGGTTCACGCTTCGCCGCATGATGATCCAGTTACAGAACTTCTCACTCGCGAGGGTCTGTGGAAGTCTACTTTAAAGAGGCGAAACAGAACTTTGGCTTGCTCGCCGAACAGAGTGGCGCCTATCAGTATGCCTATGCCTCGGTGCATCTGGCTGCGATGCGATACGCTCTGATTTTCGAGGCCATGCTTCGGAGTGGTCGCTCGAGCTACGGGGAGGGGCGGGACCGGCAAACTGGGCATCTTCGAGTGCTGTGCTTCGCGGGATTGCTTTGGCAATTGTTTCGCAGCCTCATCGAGGGCGCCCTGGACGCCCTAGCCGATACGTTTGGGAAAGAAACTCTCGACCGCATTCTCGAAGCCATCGACAGCGAAGTGGAAGATTTCCTGAATCGAGCCCTCCATATGGATCCCGGATCACTTGAATCCAGCGATTCCGTAAGATAGGCGGCTGAGGCGGCTCAAGCCCTGTATTTTTGGGTAATTCGGATCGGCGGCGCCCATTTTTGACCCCATGGCAAATTCGCATTCGTTATTTCATCTTTTTTAAGCTTGTTTCTGTAATAGTCTTATATTACAGTGCGCCGAACGAGCCGACCTTCATGCCAAGCAGAAACTCCCTGCCCCCCACCGAACGCCAGATTCGCAGCCGCCTCCGCCAGCTCCTCGACCAGGCCGAAGGCTTCCTTCACGGCTCGCCCATCGAACTCTCTCGTAAATGCGGCAAGCCCACTTGCCGTTGCGCTTCCGACGACTCCTTGCGCCATCGCTCCTTGGCCATCGGTCAGACTCGCAAGGGCAAGACCACCATGCGGCACGTCCCCAGACCGTTGGAAGCTCAGGCGAGACGCTGGATCGATGATTTCCAGAAGGCGAATGCTCTGCTGGAAGCCCTCGACGAGCAGGGGCGCCTCCGACTCGAGGAGGCAAAAACCAAGGCCAGAGCGGCGAGTAGCTCCGCCAAGAAGAAGGGCAAGACCGGTAAGAAATCAGCCGGCAAAGCCAAGTCCGGGCGCAATTCTCCACCAAAAAAGAAGCGACCATTCTCACGCGACTACTAACTTACTCGTGAGTGGGAAGTTCTCAGACCGGTTTCTCTTTGCCTGGCGTGTCTGTCTGACTGCGTAATAGAGCGATCTTCGCCTTGGATAGTTCAATGCTCAGATCGATCAGTTCGGTGGTCAGTTTCTTGAATTTCTTGTACTCCTCTGTTTCTTTTCGTAGTCCCTTCACGTGGTCTGGCCAGACGTGTTCAGTCCGGCTCCTCATCTTATGCGTGTAGCTCAGTTGGTAATACACGCCGCGCTGGCGTTGTCGATCTCGGTATTGCTTGCTGATGCTCCCAGGCCGCATTGGCCCGATTGCAGCTAACTTTGCCGCAAGTTTCTGGACTCTTTTTTCAGTGATCTGATCTTTTTCATGGTCATTACCTTATATATGCGAATGTCTAGGAAAATCAAATCATTTGTTATGGATCTCTGGATTTCTTGGTGGAATATCGTCTGTTTTCTGCGACCCGCTTTCTCGAGAGCCCGCACCTTTCTCTGGTTTCTGCTCGTCTTGGCCGCTTTCTCCGTGCGCAATGACCTCCTCGGGGTTTCCAGTTTCGTCCGCGCTCTCGGTTTGTCAGAACACTTCTATGAGCACTTACTCCATTTCTTCCACAGCAATGCCGTGAAGACGGACCGGCTTGCAGAACTTTGGTTCGCCATCGTAATCAAGCACTTCCCTGTCTACAAGATCGGTTGTCGCCCCGTCCTGGTTCTCGACGGCATCAAGAAGTCCAAGGAGGGCCGCAAGATGCCTGCGGTGAAGTATCTGCATCAACAGTCCGAGTCCAATTCCAAGCCTCACTTCATCATGAGCCATTCCTTTCAGGCCTTCGGCGTGCTCTGTCAGGTTGGCGGATACTTCTTCTGCGTTCCGGTCTGTGCACGCATTCACGAAGGTATCGTCACTTCAAACCGCGACAGGAGAACCTTGATCGACAAGGCCAACGAGATGCTCGCATCCGTCTGTAGAGGTCAGGAGTTCGTCTTGCTGGCCGACGCCTACTACGCCAACGGAAAGGTGATCCGGAGCACCAAGGGGCGTTCCGGTGTGCTGGTCACGAGGGTTCGACGCACGACAACCGGCTTTCGGCCTGCGGCAGTGCCACGCAAACGCAAACGCGGACGACCGAAAAAGTATGGCGCTGCGGTGAAGCTCCAGAATGTCTTTGGAACGGGCGGCTTCAGTTCCGTTCCCAGTCCCGTATATGGGGAGAGAAACATCTCTGTCCGGTTCAAGTCGGTGGATCTGTTGTGGAAGCCCGCCGGGGCGATGGTCCGCTTCATTCTCGTCGATCATCCCACGAGAGGGCGGATCATCCTCTTGTCTACCGACCTCACCATGGAAGCTCAGGAGATCATCTTGCTCTACAGTTTGCGTTTCAAGATCGAAGTCGCTTTCAAGCAAGCGGTGCATTCGGTCGGCTCATTCGGATACCATTTCTGGATGGCCGCTATGCGACCGCTCAAGCGTCGCAATGGTAACCAATACCTCCACCGGACTACCGAGAAATATCGCAGACAGGTGCAGAGAAAGATGCACGCATATCATGTGTTTGTGCAGACCGGCATGATCGCTCAGGGCATGTTACAGTACCTTGCCATGACATGTGACGGTCTGGTTTGGAAACACTTTGGAACCTGGATCCGAACCATCCGCCCAGACGTGCTGCCTTCGGAAATGATTGTCTCAGCCGCCTTGAAAAACACGCTGCCTGGATTTTTGGCACCACGGCGGAAAAGGTTCAGCGTTCCGAAAATTCATCCTTGATAAAATAGACTTCACTCGCTCCGAAGGTTCACGCTTCGCCGCATGATGATCCAGTTACAGAACTTCTCACTCGCGAGTAACTTACTCGGACAAGATTTTCAGCCTCCGCCAACAGTGGAGGCTGCGGGTGCGTGACTCTCGTCCCAAACCACAGATTCCCACTCGAGTTTTCCCGGCAGCATTCTTCGCCATGTTCTGCTGCCGGTTACCAAGCTTCAACGAACTCGAGCAACACCGGAACAAGAGCAGCTGGACCCGTTGGCTCGGTAATCACCGTTTGCCCAGCGCCGACGAACTGGCGTATGTCTCCGAGCGCATCGAGCCTGACAGTGTGCGAGGGTGTCTCGGACACATTTACTTCTGCCTCAAACGCAACAAAATCCTTGCCCCACAGCGCGGTTGGATGCTTGCCGCCGTCGATGGTCACGAAACTCACTGTAGCTACAAACGTTGTTGTCCAAAGTGTCTCCAACGCCGGATCGCCGTCGGAGACGAGGTCAAAACACAGTTCTACCACCGCTTGGTCGCGTTTCAGATTATCTGTGAGGATTTTCAATTGCTTCTCGACGTGGAAATGCTTGAGCCTGGTGAAGACGGAGATCCTGGAGACGACGAAGTCGCTGCGGCTATACGGCTGATAACTCGCGTCCTTAAGGACCACCCACGCTGCTTTGACGTGCTCACTGCCGATGCGCTCTACCTGCGTCCCTCCGTGATCAATCTTCTTGAAGACCACGGCAAATACCTTGTTGCCGTACTCAAGGATAATCAGCCTGAGCTATTGTCCGAAGCCCGCACGCTCCTGCCCCTTGAGGAGCAAGAGCCAGAATCATTTGAGACTCCGGCTGCACCGGGCAAGCCCGCGCGGCACGTTCATTTACAAGAGGCTGAGGGCTTCTGCACTGAATCCATTCACACTCCTCTTCGCGTTGTTCATTCCCATGAGACTGGCATCCGTCGCGAGCGCGTCGCTGGAGATTGGGTCGAGACTCCCATCGATAGCCACTGGTGGTGGGCGACGACCATGCCCCGCTCAATGGCCGATGCCAAGACCATCTTCCATTTCGGGCACGACCGTTGGAAGGTCGAAAACGAAGGCTTTAACGAACTCTGCTCCCGCTGGCATTCCGGTCATTGCTATCACCATCATCCCAATTCCATTCTCGTTCTGTGGCTGATCATGTTCATGGCCCACGCCGTGTTCCACTGCTTCCACAAGCGCAACTTGAAGCCAGAGATATGCCGTGGACACACGGCCATCTATTTTGCCCGTCAAATCGCCGCCTCCATGCGAGAGGATCGATGGTGGCCGCCACCGGCTCCGGGCTGAGGAACGCCCGCCCCGCGCTCTCGGTAACCTTGGGTTCGCGTCCGCCATCGGAGCGGTCTGGCTCCCTGTTGCCTATTGCCGACAGGGGGATCCATTTCGCGGCTCGAGCCCTCCGAAATTCGCCCGAGAACCGCCACACGAAACTGTTCGCCCTCCTAGCGCCAGCTTCAACACGCTCAACACCCACCAATTCAGGCCATTACGACTCTTTCCGACGCCGTCTTACGGAATCGCTGACTTGAATCTGATCAATGCGCTGAAGTCCTCGGAATAGACTAGCGTAAAGCCCTCGAATTATCGGTCAGATATGAGTTATTTGGAAGGCCCATGCCGGGCACACGAGTCCCGCCTTCAGGCGCTCTCAAACGCCGCTCGCCCTACCAAAGCGTCAGGGGACTGCTGTTCTCCGAGGCGCGGTCAAATACGCGTCAAATAAATCAGGATAACATTCCAAAGAAAATCATGATGACTGCCGGTATATCACAAAATTTCATCAAACGCTTCCAGGAGCCGATCCAGTTCCTCCACGGTGTTGTAGTGCACCATCCCGACGCGTACGACGCCACTCGCTTTTTCCCCAGGCCGAGATGCCGCACCGGTTCGAGGGCGTAGTTGTGGCCGCTCCACACGAAAAAATTGCGTTCGGCTAGACTCGCCGCGATCTCAGCGGGTCTTCGTCCGTCCACCGTGAAAGACACCGTGGGAACGCGTCGGCTCATGGCTTCCGAATCCTCAATCCCAATGATTTTAACTCCACGCAATCGCTTCAAGCCCTTGATTAGGTGAAGCGATAGGCCCTGTTCGTAGTACGCGATCGCCTTCATCGCCGCCTGCAGGTTTTCGCGGCGATCCGCCGGATGGGCTTCCCTCCCTCTCAAGGTCGCGCCCATCCCCGCGAAATGATCCACCGCCGCAGCCGTTCCCGCCATCGATTCGTGACTTTGCGTACCGGTTTCGAGGGATCCCGGCGGTCGCTCGGGGGCGGGCCTGACCTTGTAAGGCTCCAGCTCATCCAGGCATTCCTCGCGCCCCCACAAGATGCCCTGGTGGGGGCCAAAGAACTTGTAGGCGGAGCAGACATAGAAGTCACAACCCATTGCCTGGACGTCCGCCAAGACGTGCGGCGCGACCTGGACGGCATCAATGTAAGACAAAGCTCCGGCCTCCCTGGCCAGCCGGCAAACGCCCGCCACGTCGTGAAGTGTCCCCGTGAGGTTGCTGGCCGCGCTCGCGCACACCAAGCGGGTCCGCTTGCCAAGCAGCCGTTCCAAATCGGCCAAGTCGAAAGCATAACGATCTCGGTCGAAGGTCCACCAACGCATCACCAAACCCAGATCACGCGCCAACAGTGTCCACGGCGCGACGTTGGCGTCGTGATCCATCCTCGTGACGATCAATTCGTCTCCCTCACGCAATCGCCGACCGAGGATCCGTGAGAGATGAAAAGTGAGGCTCGTCATGTTCTGGCCGAAGACGATCTCATCGGGCGAGGCGGCTCCCAGAAAGTCCGTCATGGCTCTCCGAGCCTCGCCCACCACCTCCTCGGCCCGGCGTGAGGTCCGAAAAGCGCCGCCCAGATTGGCGTTGGCCTCGAGCAGCGTGCTGTTCATAGCCTCGATCACGGAGGCGGGCACCTGCGTGCCAGCGGGATTGTCGAGATACACGCGGGGCATCCCTTCGTCTTCCCGGGATAGCGCCGGGAACTGCCCATGGAGGTCTTCCATCTGCAGGCGTTCGGGCGACCAGATTGATGCCATGATGCCGCCTTTCAGCCATAGTTTCCGTCCGCTTCCAAGGCCGATCTTCTTCTTCATCCTTGCGAAACGGTTTTGCGAAGACTCGTCTCAACCGAGAGAAGCGCTCGCATCCGGAAGCCCGGTAAGAGTCGAATGCAGGCCCCGGACGCGAGGTCTCGCCAGCCCTCACTGGAGATTTCCGCACATTCAGCCATCAGTAAGACGGTCCGCCAAGCCATCCGCGCCTCGCCATGAAACTCTCGTCGCCTGCCATCGGGTGCTCACTTCTCGGTTCCTTTCTCGTATGGATGGGAAGCCTTCACTCTCCTGTGCATGCGGAATCGGTGGCGAGGCATTGGAACGAAGAAAATCTGGCGGCCATTCGGATCGATTTCCCCAATCCGCCGGTTCATGCACACAATCTTTTCCACACTTCCGTGGCCATGTGGGACGCCTGGGCGGCCTATGACGAGGTCGCCGTCGGCTACCTCCATCGCGAAGAGGCCACGGCGCCAGATGTCACCGCCACGCGGCGGGAGGCCATCAGCTACGCAGCCTACCGCGTCCTGCGACATTGCTACGGCAAGTCGGTCGGTGCCTCGAGCACCCTGGCGGCGCTCGATACGCAATTGATCGCCCTGGGCTACGATCCGTCGGTCACCACGACCGAAGGCGACTCTCCCGCCGCGGTGGGCCATCGCGTGGCCGCCACGGTGCTCGCCTTCGCCGCCTCGGATCGATCGAACGAGGAACTCAACTACACCGACCCCGATTACTCTCCCGTCAACCAGCCTCTCCTGCTTCTCCGCCCGGGGACCACGATGTTCTTTCCCAACCGCTGGCAACCGCTCGCCTTCGACGTGGCATTCAGCCAGAACGGACTCGTCGCCGATCAGGTACAGACCTTCATCGGATCCCATTGGGGCGCGGTTCGCTCATTTGGCATGCAACTGGAGGAGGGCGCGGCGCTCTATTTCGATCCCGGCCAGCCGCCACAGCTCGGCGGGGATGATGACGAGGATTTCAAGATTGGCAATGTGGTGGTCATTCAACGAAGCGCCGAGCTCGATCCCGACAGCGAGGTGTCGATCAACCTCTCGCCCTCCGCTCGGGGCAACAATCCGCTCGGCCAAAACGACGGCACCGGACACCCCGTCAATCCCGAGACCGGCGAGCCTTACCCGACCAACCTGGTTCCCCTCGGCGATTATGGGCGGGTCATCGCGGAGTTTTGGGCGGACGGCCCGGACTCGGAAACGCCTCCCGGACACTGGAACACCCTCGCAAATGAAGTCTGCGATCATCCCGGCTTCGAACGCCGTTTCCGGGGCGTCGGCGACCCCATCGATCCGCTGGAGTGGGATGTGAAACTCTACTTCGTCCTCAACGGCGCCACGCACAATGCTGCGGTCGCCGTCTGGGGCTGCAAGGAACACTACGATTATGTGCGCCCCATCAGCAGCATCCGTTACATGGCGAGCCAGGGCCAGTCGAGCGACGTCCGGCTACCCGCCTACAGTCCGAGCGGCCTCCCCCTGATCCCCGGTTTGATCGAACTCGTCACCGAGAAAACCGCCGCTCCCGGGGAACGTCACGAAGGGCTGGTGTCCGGCCAGATCGCCATCAAAGCCTGGGGACGTGAGCCCGAGGACCCCGACACGCAGTACACGGGCGCCAAGTGGATACATGCCCTCAACTGGCTGCCTTGCCAGCGCGATACCTTCGTCACGCCCGCCTTCGCCGGCTACGTCTCGGGACACAGCGCCTTCAGCCGAGCGGCGGCCGAAGTCCTCACTCAAATCACCGGAGACCCCTACTTCCCCGAGGGCCTTGGAAACCTTCACCGCTCCTCGGGATGCCTTTCTGAAGTTCGAGAAAGGCCCCACGGTCGACGTCGAACTCCAGTGGGCCACCTATTACGACGCGGCGGATGAAGCCGGCATGTCCAGGATTTATGGCGGGATCCACGTGCCGGCGGACGACGGGCTCGGACGGATCATCGGGTCTCACTGCGGCGAGGCAGCCTGGGAAATGGCCCAGAAATACTACGATGGCTCGATTCTTGAGGAACCTCTCGAGCCGAGTGTGGAACGCCTCGCGGACGGAAACTACCGCGTGCGCTCAAGCGCCGCGCGCGGCCTGGTTTACCGGCTGGAATCGAGCAGCGACCTCAAGACTTTCACGCCCTTGGGCGATCCTTTTCAAGCAGGGGAAGTAACGGTGGAATCCGTGATCGATTCGGACACGCTCTTCGATGGACCGGTCCCGGGCCAAGACGGTGAGGCCCTTTTCATTCGCTTCACCCGTTTGAACGATCAATAGCGTTGGGGGCGAGGCCAGCCGAGAGTGGCCGCCCTGCGGGCCGCTTTGAAACGGCGCCTTCCGCCACACGAAAAGCTCATTCACTGATCCACCAGGCCCGCTCTCTGCAGAATGTGTTGCTGCATGGGCTCCGGAAGGGGTGACGTCGCGGCCGCGGCTGCCGCGCCCTCCGGATCCATCCGAGACCACTGCGAGAAGACGTTCTGCAAGGCATTATTTCGCAGGTTCTCATCGCCGATGCTGGTCGCCCAGGCCGCCGCCATTTCGAGGTCTTCTCGCTGGATGCGATTCACCAGTTGATGAGCCGCCTGATCCCGCCCGGGTCCCTCGTTCAAACCGCCGATCCACTCCGAGGCGCTCACCGGATCGATGCGGGCCCAGCGATCCACAATTTGGCCGAAGGCCGACTCGCGTACGGAGGAAGCGGGGAGCGTGTCCAGCCACTCGGCCGCCGAAACCGGATCTCGATGGGCCCAGTTGCTAACAATGTTGTTAAGAGAGTTTTGATAGATGGGGTCGTCCTGGGACAGGTTGAGATCTCCCAGGTGTTTCACCGCCAGATTCGGATCTTCACCCGCCAGTTGACCGACCACCGAAGTCACCGCGGAAGAACGGACACTCTCATCCAGACTATTGGCCCACGCCAAGGCCTCGGAAGGTGCCGAGCGGCCATAGCCCGAGGCGATTCGGCTGATCACGTTTTCGTAGCGCGAGTCTCCCTTCCATTCCTCGGCGAGCCGCAAAGCAGTGTCCAAATCCCGGGAAGCCAGCGTACTGAAGGCGCTGCTCAAGGCATTGTCGCGCATTTCCGGAATCTCCTTGGCCAAGGCAATGGCCATCTCGGGAGCCTTGTTGGCGAAAGTGTAGCCCGCTTCATTGATGGCGCGGTATTTCGCGAATCCGTCGGGCTTATCTCGCAGCCAGTCGGCCGCGACTGTCGGATCTTCCTCGATCAGCTGGCGAAACACGTTGGGAAGCACGCGGTTCCGGGTGGTCGAATCCAGGTCGTCCAGCAAGGCCATGGCCGCCCAGCGATTCCGTAAGACGGCGTCGGAAAGAGTCGTAATGGCCTGAATTGGTGGGTGTTGAGCGTGTTGAAGCTGGCGCTAGGAGGGCGAACAGTTTCGTGTGGCGGTTCTCGGGCGAATTTCGGAGGGCTCGAGCCGCGAAATGGATCCCCCTGTCGGCAATAGGCAACAGGGAGCCAGACCGCTCCGATGGCGGACGCGAACCCAAGGTTACCGAGAGCGCGGGGCGGGCGTTCCTCAGCCCGGAGCCGGTGGCGGCCACCATCGATCCTCTCGCATGGAGGCGGCGATTTGACGGGCAAAATAGATGGCCGTGTGTCCACGGCGTATCTCTGGCTTCAAGTTGCGCTTGTGGAAGCAGTGGAACACGGCGTGGGCCATGAACATGATCAGCCACAGAACGAGAATGGAATTGGGATGATGATAATAGCAATGACCGGAATGCCAGCGGGAGCAGAGTTCGTTAAAGCCTTCGTTTTCGACCTTCCAACGGTCGTGCCCGAAATGGAAGATGGTCTTGGCATCGGCCATTGAGCGGGGCATGGTCGTCGCCCACCACCAGTGGCTATCGATGGGAGTCTCGACCCAATCCCCAGCGACGCGCTCGCGACGGATGCCAGTCTCATGGGAATGAACAACGCGAAGAGGAGTGTGAATGGATTCAGTGCAGAAGCCCTCAGCCTCTTGTAAATGAACGTGCCGCGCGGGCTTGCCCGGTGCAGCCGGAGTCTCAAATGATTCTGGCTCTTGCTCCTCAAGGGGCAGGAGCGTGCGGGCTTCGGACAATAGCTCAGGCTGATTATCCTTGAGTACGGCAACAAGGTATTTGCCGTGGTCTTCAAGAAGATTGATCACGGAGGGACGCAGGTAGAGCGCATCGGCAGTGAGCACGTCAAAGCAGCGTGGGTGGTCCTTAAGGACGCGAGTTATCAGCCGTATAGCCGCAGCGACTTCGTCGTCTCCAGGATCTCCGTCTTCACCAGGCTCAAGCATTTCCACGTCGAGAAGCAATGGAAAATCCTCACAGATAATCTGAAACGCGACCAAGCGGTGGTAGAACTGTGTTTTGACCTCGTCTCCGACGGCGATCCGGCGTTGGAGACACTTTGGACAACAACGTTTGTAGCTACAGTGAGTTTCGTGACCATCGACGGCGGCAAGCATCCAACCGCGCTGTGGGGCAAGGATTTTGTTGCGTTTGAGGCAGAAGTAAATGTGTCCGAGACACCCTCGCACACTGTCAGGCTCGATGCGCTCGGAGACATACGCCAGTTCGTCGGCGCTGGGCAAACGGTGATTACCGAGCCAACGGGTCCAGCTGCTCTTGTTCCGGTGTTGCTCGAGTTCGTTGAAGCTTGGTAACCGGCAGCAGAACATGGCGAAGAATGCTGCCGGGAAAACTCGAGTGGGAATCTGTGGTTTGGGACGAGAGTCACGCACCCGCAGCCTCCACTGTTGGCGGAGGCTGAAAATCTTGTCCGAGTAAGTTAGTAGTCGCGTGAGAATGGTCGCTTCTTTTTTGGTGGAGAATTGCGCCCGGACTTGGCTTTGCCGGCTGATTTCTTACCGGTCTTGCCCTTCTTCTTGGCGGAGCTACTCGCCGCTCTGGCCTTGGTTTTTGCCTCCTCGAGTCGGAGGCGCCCCTGCTCGTCGAGGGCTTCCAGCAGAGCATTCGCCTTCTGGAAATCATCGATCCAGCGTCTCGCCTGAGCTTCCAACGGTCTGGGGACGTGCAGCATGGTGGTCTTGCCCTTGCGAGTCTGACCGATGGCCAAGGAGCGATGGCGCAAGGAGTCGTCGGAAGCGCAACGGCAAGTGGGCTTGCCGCATTTACGAGAGAGTTCGATGGGCGAGCCGTGAAGGAAGCCTTCGGCCTGGTCGAGGAGCTGGCGGAGGCGGCTGCGAATCTGGCGTTCGGTGGGGGGCAGGGAGTTTCTGCTTGGCATGAAGGTCGGCTCGTTCGGCGCACTGTAATATAAGACTATTACAGAAACAAGCTTAAAAAAGATGAAATAACGAATGCGAATTTGCCATGGGGTCAAAAATGGGCGCCGCCGATCCGAATTACCCAAAAATACAGGGCTTGAGCCGCCTCAGCCGCCTATCTTACGGAATCGCTGCCCAAAAACTGACAGAGTTGCTTGCTGAACATTATGTAAGATCATCAACGCAAACAGGCGCCGGGAGAGAGGCGGCGGCCTTTCTCGAACTCCCGAACGCTCATGCGTCGCTTGCCTTCCAGCTGGATCTGGGAGATCTCGAGAAAGCCTTGGCCTGTGGTGACGCGCCAGGCGTCATCGTCGACGGCCTGGATGTTTCCTGGGGCCATCGTCTCACCCTTTTCCGCGAGGACTCGGCAAGGGGGAAAGATCTTGAGTCGGCGTTGGGTTCCTTCCTCCGCACCGTCCAGCCCGGTGACCGTGCCCGGCCAGGGATGGAAGGCGCGGATCATCCGCTCGATGACGTCCGCCGGTTGCTTCCAGTCGATGACGCCGTCTTCTCGTGTGAGTTTGCCGGTGTGGGTGGCCAGGCCCTCGTCCTGCGGAATTCGCGGGGCGGTGCCGGCCTGAAGCTGAGCGAGTGCCTCGAGCAAGGCCCCGGGCGCCAGGTCGGCCAGACGATCGTGGAGACTGCCGCCCGTTTCGTCCGCGGAGAGGTCGAAGCCCTTCTTGAGAAGGATGTCGCCCGTATCGAGCCCCTCGTCCATGTACATGGCGGTGATGCCGGATTGGGGGTCGCCGTCGCGGATGGCCGCCTGAATGGGCGCGGCGCCGCGGTGCCGCGGGAGGAGCGAGGCGTGCAGATTGAGGCAGGCCAAGGGCGGCATTTCGAGAAGGGCTTTGGGCAATATCTGACCATAGGCCATGACGACGATGAGGTCGGCCTGCCAATCGGCGATCGTCTTCAAGGCCTCGGCCTTTCGGACTCGCGTAGGTTGGAAGACCGTCAGACCTTCGCGCTCCGCCAGGCGTTTGATCTCGGGAGCGGTGATGACCTGCTTGCGGCCCACCGGCTTGTCCGGCTGCGTGACGAGGCCGACCACGCGATGATCCGGGTGAGCGAGGAGAGAACGCAAGGTGGGCAGCGCGATGTCTCCTGTGCCCATGAAGGCGATGCGCAATGAAGTAGACAATGTCAGACTTTGGGAGCGTTGAGGAAGACGTCCAGCTTCACGGTCGTCTGGAGAATCTCTAACATGACCTGAGCAGTGTGTTGCACGGCATCGATGCGCGTGATGATCCAGTTGTCATAGCAATCGAGCATGGGCTTGGATTCTCTCTCATACAGCTCGATGCGACGGGCGATGACGGCGTCGCTGGCGTCGCTGGCGTCGCTGGCGTCGTCGAGGCGATTGTCTTTCAGGGCGCGTTTGCGCAGTCGGCGGGCCAGTTCATCGCGATTCTGCAGGGAAAGATGGAAGACCTGATGGACCTGGACGTGGGCCTCCATGATCCGGGCCTGCTCAACGTTGCGCGGGATGCCGTCGAGCACGAGAAAGTCGATGTCCGGCTTGAAGTTTTGACTCCGTTCCTGGGCCTCGATCTTTGATTTCCACAGACGCACGGTCAGGTCATCGGGCACGAGAGGCTCTTGCTGGAGTAGCGGAGAAATTCCTGACCGAGTTCGGATCGCGTGTCGAGCGACCGGAAAACGTCTCCGCAGGCGCAGTGAAAAAAGCGAGGAAGCCGGCCAAGAACCTGGCCCTGGGTGCCCTTGCCGCTGCCGGGCGGACCGAAGATGAGGAAGGTGTTGTATCGCTGGGAATCCCCCATGGGGCGTCCTCTACACGAAGAAGCGGGGCGATCCAATCAATATCGCGGGTTTCAATCTCGCGCTTTCCCTCGGGACACCCAGCGATTCCGTAAGACGGCGTCGGAAAGAGTCGTAATGGCCTGAATTGGTGGGTGTTGAGCGTGTTGAAGCTGGCGCTAAGAGGGCGAACAGTTTCGTGTGGCGGTTCTCGGGCGAATTTCGGAGGGCTCGAGCCGCGAAATGGATCCCCCTGTCGGCAATAGGCAACAGGAAGCCAGACCGCTCCGATGGCGGACGTGAACCCAAGGTTACCGAGAGCGCAGGGCGGGCGTTCCTCAGCCCGGAGCCGGTGGCGGCCACCATCGATCCTCTCGCATGGAGGCGGCGATTTGACGGGCAAAATAGATGGCCGTGTGTCCACGGCGTATCTCTGGCTTCAAGTTGCGCTTGTGGAAGCAGTGGAACACGGCGTGGGCCATGAACATGATCAGCCACAGAACGAGAATGGAATTGGGATGATGATGATAGCAATGACCGGAATGCCAGCGGGAGCAGAGTTCGTTAAAGCCTTCGTTTTCGACCTTCCAACGGTCGTGCCCGAAATGGAAGATGGTCTTGGCATCGGCCATTGAGCGGGGCATGGTCGTCGCCCACCACCAGTGGCTATCGATGGGAGTCTCGACCCAATCCCCAGCGACGCGCTCGCGACGGATGCCAGTCTCATGGGAATGAACAACGCGAAGAGGAGTGTGAATGGATTCAGTGCAGAAGCCCTCAGCCTCTTGTAAATGAACGTGCCGCGCGGGCTTGCCCGGTGCAGCCGGAGTCTCAAATGATTCTGGCTCTTGCTCCTCAAGGGGCAGGAGCGTGCGGGCTTCGGACAATAGCTCAGGCTGATTATCCTTGAGTACGGCAACAAGGTATTTGCCGTGGTCTTCAAGAAGATTGATCACGGAGGGACGCAGGTAGAGCGCATCGGCAGTGAGCACGTCAAAGCAGCGTGGGTGGTCCTTAAGGACGCGAGTTATCAGCCGTATAGCCGCAGCGACTTCGTCGTCTCCAGGATCTCCGTCTTCACCAGGCTCAAGCATTTCCACGTCGAGAAGCAATTGAAAAGCCTCACAGATAATCTGAAACGCGACCAAGCGGTGGTAGAACTGTGTTTTGACCTCGTCTCCGACGGCGATCCGGCGTTGGAGACACTTTGGACAACAACGTTTGTAGCTACAGTGAGTTTCGTGACCATCGACGGCGGCAAGCATCCAACCGCGCTGTGGGGCAAGGATTTTGTTGCGTTTGAGGCAGAAGTAAATGTGTCCGAGACTGCGCTCGGAGACATACGCCAGTTCGTCGGCGCTGGGCAAACGGTGATTACCGAGCCAACGGGTCCAGCTGCTCTTGTTCCGGTGTTGCTCGAGTTCGTTGAAGCTTGGTAACCGGCAGCAGAACATGGCGAAGAATGCTGCCGGGAAAACTCGAGTGGGAATCTGTGGTTTGGGACGAGAGTCACGCACCCGCAGCCTCCACTGTTGGCGGAGGCTGAAAATCTTGTCCGCGTAAGTTAGTAGTCGCGTGAGAATGGTCGCTTCTTTTTTGGTGGAGAATTGCGCCCGGACTTGGCTTTGCCGGCTGATTTCTTACCGGTCTTGCCCTTCTTCTTGGCGGAGCTACTCGCCGCTCTGGCCTTGGTTTTTGCCTCCTCGAGTCGGAGGCGCCCCTGCTCGTCGAGGGCTTCCAGCAGAGCATTCGCCTTCTGGAAATCATCGATCCAGCGTCTCGCCTGAGCTTCCAACGGTCTGGGGACGTGCAGCATGGTGGTCTTGCCCTTGCGAGTCTGACCGATGGCCAAGGAGCGATGGCGCAAGGAGTCGTCGGAAGCGCAACGGCAAGTGGGCTTGCCGCATTTACGAGAGAGTTCGATGGGCGAGCCGTGAAGGAAGCCTTCGGCCTGGTCGAGGAGCTGGCGGAGGCGGCTGCGAATCTGGCGTTCGGTGGGGGGCAGGGAGTTTCTGCTTGGCATGAAGGTCGGCTCGTTCGGCGCACTGTAATATAAGACTATTACAGAAACAAGCTTAAAAAAGATGAAATAACGAATGCGAATTTGCCATGGGGTCAAAAATGGGCGCCGCCGATCCGAATTACCCAAAAATACAGGGCTTGAGCCGCCTCAGCCGCCTATCTTACGGAATCGCTGCTCGAGTGACGTCATTGCAAGCGGTCGTCTTGAACAAAGTGGGAGAGCTTTCCAGTGGCCCGTGTGGCAAGGGACAACAAAATGATGGAATGGGCCGGCTATTTGACGACGACGTCGTCGATGTAAAGCCCCGCGCCACTCTCTTCTGCGCTTTCGGAACTGAGGAATTCGAATTCCACAATGATCTTCCCGGCATCCGTCGCCAGCTGAGGGAGACGGACCGGACCAAAGGTGGTCCAGGCTCCTTCCGGCACCTCGTCCTTGATCAACAAGGGATTGAGCGAACCCAGAATCTCGCCCTGCTCGTCGAGGATGTTCACACGGCCACCGCCCAGTTCATCCGCCGCCAGTTCTAGAAAAAAGGCGAACTGCAGGGTCACCAGGGTGTCGCCAGCCAAATCAATCAGCGGGGAACGCAACCCGATGCCTTTGGCGGACGCATTCAGAATGTCTTCCACGTATCGCGCGTCGAGATCCGTGCCATACACATTGACACCACTGTTCGCGGCGAGCGGCCCCACCCCGGACGGCACGCCCAGTTCCCAGGTGGTGACACGATCAATCCCATTCAAGACCACCGACCAGCCTTCCACGTTCTCCTCGAAATCCTCCGACAAGAGAGCGGGAGGCGGGACCCGGAGCACTTGAAAGAAACCGGCGGGGCCCGTTGCCGCCACCTCGGCCGAAGTGATCTCGCCTTCTGCGGCCGGAAGGTCCGTGGCGACGGTGGTCCATCCGCCAGGCTCCAGCGTGGTGCTCGATCGCACACTGAAGAACTGTCCGGGGCTGGAGGTCCACGTGAGCGCCACCTGATCGTCCACGACACGGTCGATCCCCGTGACGACGAATGAGGCGCCTGGCTCGATCCCCGCGCCGGCAAGGCCATTCTGATAGATCTCCGCCACTTCTTCGGCGCTGAGGGCCTTGTTCCACAACGCCACCTCATCGATGAGCCCGTCAAAATCTCGGCCTCCTCCACAGCAATCGTCATAACCAATGTACCACGGGCCGCTCAGGGGCCCGACGATCACTTCCGTTGGAGCGCCGCCGGAGGCGGACTCCACACCGTCGAGATACTGAGTGTGCGTGCCTTCCTCGCTATCCCATACCAGCACGACGTGATGCCACACGCCTTCTTCGGGTGCGATGGCGCCATCTGCGGAATCAATGCCAGGACCGTCCACTCGCGTGTCGAGCCGCTCATCAGCTTCGTAGGCGATACCCCAGCTGTTATCCGTGCGACCATTGAAGGTACGCGTCATGAAAATGCCGTTGTAGCCGCCCTGCGAATTGGCGCTGACCCAGGCGGCCATGGTGATGCCCTTCGCACCGATGAGCTCGGAAAGGTCGTCGATCTGGAAAAAATGGTTGCCACCGGAATCCGCGAGATTCGCTCCCCCGCCTATCACCCCCTCGGTCCATTCCAAGCCACTCTCGTCGTCCTCTTGCCAAACGGCGTCATTGCCACTGACCTGATCCTTGGCCACGCCACCCGCCGTTTCGTCGAGTCGCCACAAACCAATCAATCCGGGCTCCGGCGGTACTGGCGGCACCGGGCTGAGAGGATCCGTGGGATCCGTCCCCTCGGCGAGTTCCTCCGCGTCCGGGATCCGGTCTCCATCGGTATCGGCGAACCGAGGGTCGGTCATGTGGGTGTTCACCTCCGCGCCGTCACCGAGCGTATCCCCGTCGGTATCCATGGACTTGGGATTGCTCCCATGGACGCTGACCTCCGCGCCATCGGTGAGACCGTCTCCATCAGTATCGGGATCGGTGGGATCGGTGTCAGCCAAGAACTCCCCGAGATTGCTGAGCCCGTCGTCATCTTCATCCATGGCGGCATCGGAGGCATCGTTGAGATCCAAAAAGGCAAACCGATCCTCATAGTCGTTGGGCAAGCCATCGCCATCGAGGTCGAGAGCGTCCAACTGATCGGGACGAGCGCCTTGGGCCAGCAGGGTGATCTGAGTGACGTCGAGCACTTCATCCCACACCGCGACTTCATCGACCACCGCGTCGTGATCGCGACTGTTCCCACAGCAATCGTCATAGCCGATATACCAGGGGCCGCTCGTCTCCTGGATGCTGCCCACCAAACGACTGAGGTTCTCTGCGGTTTGCTCGCCGTTGATGTAGTTCCTCACCACGCCTTCCGTTCCATCCCACACCATGGCGACGTGATACCAACCGCCTTCCGGCACGAAGCTGTTGGGCGGAGCCGTCAAGCCAGGCCCGTCGACGCGGGCGTCGAGGTGGATATTCTGAACCGCAAGCCCCCAGCTGTTGTCTTCACGTCCGTTGATGGTGTGCGTCATGAAGATGCCGTTGTAATCGGATGATGCCTGCGTCTCGAGATCCACCCAGGCCGCGATGGTGAGGGCGTCGGCGTCGATCAACTCATCGATCGTCTCAATGCGAAAGTAATCGCCTCCTCCAGAATCCGTGATTCTGGCGGCGCCGCCCACGCGTCCATCCACCCACTCGAGACTGACCTCCGGACTTTGATGGACGGCGTGATTTTGCCCCACGCCGTCCATGGCGGTGTCCCCCTCCGTTTCATCGAGACTCCAGTAGCTCACTAGATCTCCGGAAGCGGTGAGAGCGAAGGCGGCAAGCAAAAGCGAAACGAGAATCAATCGGCACATGAGGGCGTGGGTTGAATGAATGAAGGGACGGGCGAACCCGAATCATGCTGGCCGGGAGAGAGACCAGTCGAGCGGATTATCACGGGACTTCCGACCTTACCATTCTTCTCGAATCGTTGCCGATCTGTGCCAGGATGGCACCGATGGATCTCCTTCTCTTCGACATCGACGGCACGCTGCTGGATACCGGCGGGGTGGGTCGGGACGCCCTTCAGGAGGGACTTCGCCTCGCCTTTCCTGAACAGTCGGCGAAGTGGGCAATGCCGTCCCTGGAACTGGCCGGCGCTACCGACCGGGGCGTCACTCGTTTTCTCTTCACGCGCTTTGCCATCCCCCTAACCACGGAGAACGAACAGACCTTTCTCAGCGCCTACCTCGAAATCCTCCGTGAACGCCTTTCCCCCTCGAACCAAGCGATCCCGGGTACTGTCTTGCCGGGCGTCCTCGCTCTCCTCAAAGCCTTGCGGAGTCACCACGGACCGAGGACGATCGCCCTGCTCACCGGCAACATCCGCGGAGGAGCGGAAGCCAAGACATCCGCCTACGGTTTGGCCGCCTTTTTCGACTTTGACTGTGGGGCCTACGGCTGTGATCACTGGGATCGCAACGCCCTCGGACCCGTGGCGATTGAACGCACCGCCAAACAACATGGCCATGATCTCAGAGGCAACCGGGTGACCATCATCGGAGACACCCCGAAGGATATCGCTTGCGGCAAGGCGGCGGGGGCGCGCACCGTCGCCGTGGCCACAGGGCGTTACTCGGTGGAGGAGCTGGCCGAACACCAACCCGATCATCTCCTGACAGACTTCACCGACCTTGCCTCGACGGTATCCATCCTCACAGGAGCCATGCGCTGAGCCGAGAACCGCGTCCAGTTCCATTGCGTTTTCAATCTGCATCACAGGCATCCCATAGAAATCGAAGAAACGGCTGGAGATTGAGCAAGGCGGAAAATCACCCTGAGACGGCAATCGCCAATGAGCCCAGGCGAACTCTCCATGGAAAATCATGATGACTCCTGGTATACCCTGCCAAAGCCGCAGAGGGCTGCCGCACTCCTCAAAAACCTTCCTCCTCGCGAAGCGTCCTGAAGTGCGCTTGCCTCCATGCGATGATTTCGGGCCGGCCTGAGGAACGATTTTCACAATCCTTCTTCGTGCTCTTCACGTCCTTCGTGGTGAAATTCCACTCGCTCGATTCTTCAAGAGCGATGGACCATCTCCGTCGAGGAACCACGATGGCGGAGCGATTCCGACCTAACACCAAAAGGCGTGACCTGCGCCGCCCCCCCCCGGAGAACGCATTGCCTCGTCGGCAAGCGGGGCACCGATCAGGCATCGAACCGGAAATGCTGGCTGGTGTGTTTGAACTCTCGAGCGAATTTTCCTTTCGAGGATGCAGGGATGATGACCACGAAGAGCACGAAGGATGATACCATCGGGTCAGGGCACTCGAAGAGTGCTATTGAGCTTGTTAGCGAAGATGATTTTGGTTCTGAATAGAGATTGCAGAGGTTGATGAGTTTCATCTCTATGTCGGTTAAAGAACCTGCTGCAAAGAAGATAGCGGTCGGTTGCCGTATTCCACTGTCTAACTGTGGACGGAAAGGCATGATGACTCCCCGCGCCCTCTACCAAAGCGGCAGAGGGCTGCCGCACTTGGTTGCTCCAGAAAAACCTCCCTCCTCGCGAAGCGTCCTGTAGTGCGCTTGCCCCCAAGTGCTTTCAAATGCCGTTGATGCTCCGCATCACCACTTGGCGAGTCACCGTGTGTGACGGTACGCGCCATGGAGATCATGGCCAATTCACGATGGACAACCATCAAGGCTCTTGGCCGTATCCGGTCAATCACGTCAATCGCACCCAGTCACGTCAAGGCGACCATTGCACGCACCACCGTCCCGACCCCTTTTCCGCCAGTTCCACGACGACAAGATCCTCAGCATTGTGGGGGGCACGAGGTGCATCGAAAAGCACGTAGCGATAGGAAGCCGACTTTCCCGGTCTCGCCAGCGCCAGCGAGAGACCGATCCTCAACTGGCTGTTGAAATTGCCCAACTCCCAGGGGTACCGATAGAAATAAGCGGAACTCATCTGGATCGTCAGCCGACGGATTCCGTTCGGCAGGGTCGAGAGTCGTGCCACGCGCCCGGGCGGCAGCGGTCGCCGCGCGTAACCGTTTCCAAAATGCGCTTGTTCGGCAAAAGGACTGATTTCGGCCGGCCCGTCTTTGGGTCCGGCCGCGACGAACAGCACGCCCACGTAACCCAGGTTCTGCCGCCGGTCATGCGATCGCGCGTCCAGCGCGAGGTCCACCTGGAGCGATGGCTCTTCCGGATGCTCAACGATCTCCATGTTTCGCAAATCCACGTGAATGGTCAGGTCATTCTCCGTCGCCTCCATCGTCATCGAAGCCTCCGGTTCCCCCACCGTGAGCGGATCGATGTTCTTGGGCTCTTGCGCTCCTCCGAAAGCCACCCACCGCAAGGGCACCTTTGTCGCGAGGGGAAATTGGCGCATGGCATCCAAACGCCGTTCGTGCACACCCCACTCCCTTTCGCTCCCTAACCGAACCCTCAGCGTGTCTTGAAACGTTCGAGTGCCCGCGTCTTTTGGGAGTTCCACCGCCCACTCGATGTCCGCAGGACGGTCCGGTTGGAGAAACGTGACCGTGCCCCGCGCCTCCTTGTCTCCCAGGGTCACGCGGTAGGGCAGACGCTCCGGCGCGTTTTCGTAAGGATGGAGCCTGATTCTCACGGGAACCACACCGCGATTGTTGTGATGCGCGTGATCAAGCCACTCCACTCCCACCGGATTTGCCGGGATCCAGGTATCGAGCCACTCCACCCGACGATCATCGATCACGATCACGCTGACCGGCCACCGTCCGTGAAGGGTCGCCGATAGATTCGAAGGCCGATCCCATTCGAACGACAGCGCTCCCTTGGTCGGTTGAAATCGCAAACCCCCGCGCTGACCTTCCAGACTGGGTACAATGAGACCACCGAGAGGCACCTCCGACTGGTTCTCCAAAGCCACCGCGAGACGCTCGCCAGCCCGGCCCTTCAGACGAAAATGCGAGTTTGCCGGAGGCTCGACCAAAGACTCGAAGAGAGCGGTCCCCACCGCTTGCTGCCGCCGACCATCGATCGTGGCGGAAGGCTCCCGACCCTGAATCCAGTCGAGCGAATCCCCCAAGAAGCCGTTCCAAATGGCTTGGGCATCGTCTTCCGGAAGAAAGAGCACGGAACGGGGAAAGACCTCGGGGTTGGGGTCGAAGAAGGCCAATTGATTCACTTCCGCCCAATGCCGCAGGGCCACCGCCACGGCCCTCGAATCGAGCCTCAAGGCCAGGCGATCGTCTTCGAAATCGAAGGCCCGAGGCGCCATAGTGATGATTTCCGCGCCCGCCGCCCGAGCGAGGGCCAGCAGCTCATCGAAGACCCTCAGAGCGGTGTCCAAGTCAAGGCCCGCAGCCGGGTCTCCCGGCCCCGCACAAAGCACCAGCAAGTCCGGCTCGTTCACCAATCCTTCCGTGGAAACGTATTGCATCAATTGGAATGAACCCGGATTCCGCACATTGGTGGGGCGGCACTCATAGGTAATCTTCGGGCGGCGTTCCTCCAAATGCTCTTCTGCATCAATGCGGTAGACGCCTCCCGTGTAAAAGAAAGTGGCTTCCAATTGACGCAGGAAACTCGGCACCATTCGCTGAGGGGCTTCATCATTCAGCCAGAGCGGATCTCCCACGAAAGTCACGTGCACGTCTCGTCTCTCCACGAGTTTTCCCAGGAATTGGGGAAGACGCTCTCCAAATCGACCTCGAGCCTCATCGGAAATGTTAGAGCGCTCGGCCCTCAGAGTCGCGGACGTCGCCGGTCCGAGACAGGCGATCAAGAAGAAGACAAGCGGCGTGATTCGCGATGACATCCAGCAGATTGAGCGTGTGGTTTTCCGTTCAGCATGGCGGCATCACGGCGTGGAGACAAATCGATCTCCAGTTTTTTTCCCCCTCGTTCACACCCCGGCGCAGCCCCCAAAGCTCGCCCGGTGCCGCGCTATCGAGCGACCAGCACTCGCGACAAGATCGCATCGACCTCACGCGCCACCGCGGCCAACTGACCTTCCGTGTAGAGTTGCCCCGGCCCTGCGGGCGTCATCTGTTCTCGGAGCTTGATGAGGTCCGTTCGCAGCCCTTCGAGCTTCTCATTCGACAACTCATCGAGCGCCAGTGATTCCAGCTCCGCATTGAAGTAATCGATCACATCCAGACGCATCACCTTGGTCGCCTTTTCGGCATCAAAATCCTTCTTCAAGGTCACCGAGGCGATTTGAGAAGCCCGCAACCATCCTCCCAGGCTGATGAGGATCGCCAGCCGCGCGTCGCGCAACAGCACGAGCTCGGCTTCCACATCGTGCTGCGTGGCTGTCAGCTCCTTCTTCAGCTCTTTCCAATCTCCCGCCAGACTGTGTTCGACGAGACTCTTGGCATGGCGGGTGACCCGCTTGTCCGCTCCCAGGGCCTCCGCATGCGCCCGCAAAGCTTCACCGATCGGCTTCAGAGGTCCCCGCTCCTCGCACTGGACCGTGAGCAAGCCGTCGGTAATGAGCGTGCCCAGGCTGATGGCGGTGATCGAACGCTCTCGCGGCGCCTTCTCGGGCAGTTTCCGGCTCAGTTCCTCATAGGGCAGGTTCCCCAATTCTTCGAGATCCTTGAATATCCGCTCGATCGACGGCACCGTGATCGCGTTGACTCCCAATTCTTCGCGAACGTGATCGTCGTAGAGAAGATCCTCGGGAATCGGGGTCCGCTGAGCTTGGAGGCCCACGGTCAGTGCCACGAGAGCCAAGGCTCCGGTGGCGGGGATTCTTCGAAAGGATGGTCGCAAGGCGATCGACATGGTGATGCGGGATTTTTTCGAAACCTTAGGCGGCCAGGCCGCAAAACCAACGGAAATTGTGAGCGTTCCTCTCGGGAGATCGTCGCCTTCAGAGGTGCCGGAATAGGCACGCCACAAGGTGAGACTCCCTCGCCCATCCGCCCATAGAAAAGTCTCCGGGAGGGATTCCGAGATTCGTGATGCCGACCTGTTGTGGACAGACTGTTCCGCGAACAACTCTGACTTCAGGCTTCCGATCACAATCCACTCGTGGCAATCTCAACTGAATCGTCCGCACTCAAATGATTTCGTGCCCCGAAAACGAATGAATCGATTGGTTTCAGACAACACTGGGGTGAAATCGCGGATCCTGGCAACATCTGCCTGCTCTCTTCTATGGCTTTTCTAGAAAATACTTTTACTTTGACAAACATGACTAAAATGGGTGAGCATGAAGCCCTTAGACGACATGCTCACCCTTGTGAAGACCGCCTGCACGTATGTAGAACGATCTCTTCTGGATTTTGCCACTCATCAGCTCAATGACAAGCTGCGATCACTGGGCCCGGAATCTGTCGAGCAGTTGTCTGACGCTCTGCAGGTAGCCTTCCAAGAAGCCGGGAAAGCGACCCTTCAAAGCTTCCTCCAGGAGTGTGAAGCACAGTTCGGCACCACGGAGACAGTTGACCGATAATTCGAGGGCTTTACGCTAGTCTATTCCGAGGACTTCAGCGCATTGATCAGATTCAAGTGATCCGGGATCCATATGGAGAGATCGATTCAGGAAATCTTCCACTTCGCTGTCGATGGCTTCGAGAATGCGGTCGAGAGTTTCTTTCCCAAACGTATCGGCTAGGGCCAATGCCTTTAGGGAAAGCTAACAATCTCCAGCAGGAACTCGCCCTCACGAGAGTCGTTTTCTGTTAGCCTAGGCCAACTCGTCACCGGTTGGCGAACTTTGCGCGGGCAACTCCTTTGTCGTCTTTTCGGTATTGCCTCCCGAACGATCAATTCTCTGACTCGCGCTACCATCTCTTGTTTTGTCTCTTCGGTCAGCAGTCCCTCGGACACTTCGAACACTGCTCATAGTGAATTCATTTTGTCGAGCGTCTTCAGGAAACTGATGCTCAACGGCTGGATGTTGCCGCTTTTCGCGGCTTCGCATCGCTCCCACGCGATGATCGAGCAGGCCATGAGCAATGCCGCCACCTCCTGGGCCGCTGTTTCTGGCGTATGGCTATGAAGAACGTCACTCCCGCGCATGTGGAGCTTGCTCGTGAGTGAGAAGTTCTGTAACTGGATCATCATGCGGCGAAGCGTGAACCTTCGGAGCGAGTGAAGTCTATTTTATCAAGGATGAATTTTCGGAACGCTGAACCTTTTCCGCCGTGGTGCAAAAATCCAGGCAGCGTGTTTTTCAAGGCGGCTGAGACAATCATTTCCGAAGGCAGCACGTCTGGGCGGATGGTTCGGATCCAGGTTCCAAAGTGTTTCCAGACCAGACCGTCACATGTCATGGCAAGGTACTGTAACATGCCCTGAGCGATCATGCCGGTCTGCACAAACACATGATATGCGTGCATCTTTCTCTGCACCTGTCTGCGATATTTCTCGGTAGTCCGGTGGAGGTATTGGTTACCATTGCGACGCTTGAGCGGTCGCATAGCGGCCATCCAGAAATGGTATCCGAATGAGCCGACCGAATGCACCGCTTGCTTGAAAGCGACTTCGATCTTGAAACGCAAACTGTAGAGCAAGATGATCTCCTGAGCTTCCATGGTGAGGTCGGTAGACAAGAGGATGATCCGCCCTCTCGTGGGATGATCGACGAGAATGAAGCGGACCATCGCCCCGGCGGGCTTCCACAACAGATCCACCGACTTGAACCGGACAGAGATGTTTCTCTCCCCATATACGGGACTGGGAACGGAACTGAAGCCGCCCGTTCCAAAGACATTCTGGAGCTTCACCGCAGCGCCATACTTTTTCGGTCGTCCGCGTTTGCGTTTGCGTGGCACTGCCGCAGGCCGAAAGCCGGTTGTCGTGCGTCGAACCCTCGTGACCAGCACACCGGAACGCCCCTTGGTGCTCCGGATCACCTTTCCGTTGGCGTAGTAGGCGTCGGCCAGCAAGACGAACTCCTGACCTCTACAGACGGATGCGAGCATCTCGTTGGCCTTGTCGATCAAGGTTCTCCTGTCGCGGTTTGAAGTGACGATACCTTCGTGAATGCGTGCACAGACCGGAACGCAGAAGAAGTATCCGCCAACCTGACAGAGCACGCCGAAGGCCTGAAAGGAATGGCTCATGATGAAGTGAGGCTTGGAATTGGACTCGGACTGTTGATGCAGATACTTCACCGCAGGCATCTTGCGGCCCTCCTTGGACTTCTTGATGCCGTCGAGAACCAGGACGGGGCGACAACCGATCTTGTAGACAGGGAAGTGCTTGATCACGATGGCGAACCAAAGTTCTGCAAGCCGGTCCGTCTTCATGGCATTGCTGTGGAAGAAATGGAGTAAGTGCTCATAGAAGTGTTCTGACAAACCGAGAGCGCGGACGAAACTGGAAACCCCGAGGAGGTCATTGCGCACGGAGAAAGCGGCCAAGACGAGCAGAAACCAGAGAAAGGTGCGGGCTCTCGAGAAAGCGGGTCGCAGAAGACAGACGATATTCCACCAAGAAATCCAGAGATCCATAACAAATGATTTGATTTTCCTAGACATTCGCATATATAAGGTAATGACCATGAAAAAGATCAGATCACTGAAAAAAGAGTCCAGAAACTTGCGGCAAAGTTAGCTGCAATCGGGCCAATGCGGCCTGGGAGCATCAGCAAGCAATACCGAGATCGACAACGCCAGCGCGGCGTGTATTACCAACTGAGCTACACGCATGAGATGAGGAGCCGGACTGAACACGTCTGGCCAGATCACGTGAAGGGACTACGAAAAGAAACAGAGGAGTACAAGAAATTCAAGAAACTGACCACCGAACTGATCGATCTGAGCATTGAACTATCCAAGGCGAAGATCGCTCTATTACGCAGTCAGACAGACACGCCAGGCAAAGAGAAACCGGTCTGAGAACTTCCCACTCACGAGTGAAAAACACGCTGCCTGGATTTTTGCACCACGGCGGAAAAGGTTCAGCGTTCCGAAAATTCATCCTTGATAAAATAGACTTCACTCGCTCCGAAGGTTCACGCTTCGCCGCATGATGATCCAGTTACAGAACTTCTCACTCACGAGGTTCATGATCTTCTGGCAAAATGCCCTCACCTGACGGGCTATCATCAACACAAACTCAGGCTGCCGAAGGCACTCGATGACGAGCCCTCCACTCCTCGACCGCATTGGGCCGTGCTCTGAATCCAGGAAATCGCTCCGCGTGCTGCGGCGCGAAATGAAGCCAGCATCGCCACCGGGCTGTATTCCCATCGACACCACTCAGCGCGATGCATTCTCCGCCACGGCTTCCAAACGGGCTCGGAGGCGCGCCCGCACCTAGTCATGACCATCCACGGCGGCCTTCTCCTCCGAAAACCGCTCCGAAACGTCGAACAGCCGCCCATCCTCATAAAGCTTCCATTCCTTGTCCCGTATCCAGCGCTGACCGGCCCATTCCGTGAAAACGAAATCGCGCGTGGGAGCCACATCTCCTCGCAGTCTGGCGACAAAGCTTTTTCCGTCGATGATCCGATCCGGCAAGGGAGCCCCTGCCCATTCGACCAGAGTCGGCAGAAAGTCGGTGAAATCCAAGAGTTCGTCATCGACCCCGACCGGCACCGTGCCCGGTTGATTGGCGATCAAGGGAACACGCGTTCCCGCATCGGTTAGGCTTCCTTTCCCCCCTCGAATCTCGCGCCCTTTCCATCGAGAGATCACCTGCCGCGGCGTGCCGTTGTCTCCCGTGAAGAGAATGAGCGTCTTCTCCCGCAAGCCGCTTGCGACCAGCGCGTCGACCAGCTGTCCGATTTTCTGGTCCATTCGGCTCACCATCTCGCCAAACGATTCCCACTTTCCATCCGGCCCCACGGGCTCATCTTGTTTTGGAAAATGCGTCAGGGTCATGGGGTAGTAGGCCAGGAATGGCCGGTCGCGTTCCCGGGTCATGAAGTCGATCAGAAATTCTGTGTAGACGTCGGGCCCGTAGCGGTCCGACACATCTTCCCTGACAGAACCGTTTTCCCAGATAGTGGGCTTCCAGTAGCGCGGCCTTTCGTGCCAACCCCAGACGCAGAATTCCTCAAAGCCAAACCGTGGCACGATCCCTACATCGTCCACAATCCGGCCCAATTGCCACTTTCCCGCCAGGGCCGTGGCGTAGTTCTCCTGCCGCAAGAGCTGGCCAAAAGTGATCTCATCTGATGGAATCGCTCCCCACTCGAGGGTGGTGCGGGTAGTATAACGACCCGTCAAGAGGGTGACGCGCGACGGGCTGCACTTCGGCGTGGAAAAACAGTTCGTGAATCGGCGACCCGTGGCGGCCAGCCGATCGAGGTTTGGCGTGGCGTAGGAAACACCGCCATTGGCACCGAGGCACTCATAGCCGAGGTCGTCCGCCATGATCAGGAGAACGTTGTCTTTCTCCGTTCCAGAATCGACGGCCGGTGCCTCGGCAATCAGCGGATTCTCATACAAAACCACGCCTAACTGATCGCGCTCCTCACAGGT
>CBDBEZ010000044.1:0-18312 GCA_965204485.1 Verrucomicrobiales bacterium | reverse complement strand
AGGGCGGCGGCATTGGCATCGGCATGGCCGGGACGAGTTCCATCTCTTCCTCGATCACCGTGGGTTGAGAGGGATCCGTCGTCGGCGTCTCTTTGACCTCGGAGGCGTCGAGCTTCTCGAAAATGGTCTTGAGCCCGTGATCGAGGGTCAGCATCTTGCGGCGGGCTTCGCTCTTGAAACTGTCGAGGAGGTGGTTTTGCTGCTTCCGCAAATTGGCCTGCTGCTGATAATTTTTTTCCAGGCGCTTGGCGAAGGGCCTTGGTCATCTCCGTCTCGCGCAGCTTGTCCATGGCGTGATCCCAGCGTTTCCGCTCGTCAGCATCGAGGCGGCCCACGGGAAGATGCAAGTTGTGCAACACCTCCTTGTTGCGCTTTTCCCAGATGGCTTCCGCCAGAAGCGTGGGATTCATTTGGATCTTTTCCAGAGCGGTCTGGATTTTGGGATCGTACTGAATCATTTCCTGACGAAGGATATGGTGGTAATGCTTGGTCGCCTCTTCATGGGCTTGACGGGCCTGCTGGACGTCCTGGTCACGGATGACCTGAGCATAGACATGTCCAACGCGCTCGCGCTCCTCCCGCGTCAACCGGTCGTTCTCGGTCGCCGCCGCAAGCGGGACCAGGCCGAGAAGACTGACAGTGATGATCGCGAAGCGAAGAGGGGTGAGAAAGGACTTCATGGAAAGCGTAGGATCGGAGAGGGATTGTGTGTTGGAATCACCAAAGGCTTAGCAGGATGAAAACCAAGTGGGGACTAAAGTTGTGTCCCATTTGCGTTAGATCTGTTCATTCGTCCAGAGCATTACAGCCGCAATAGCTCCGAAAGGGCGGCGTAAACTGAATCCGCCGTGGGGCGATGGGCCTTCCAGAGGTTGGGGTGATAGGGAATGGGCGTGTCGCGGGCGTTCAGGCGACGCGGAGGACAGTCGAGCAAATCGAAGCCCTCCGACGCGACCCTCGAGAGCACCTCGGCCGTGACGCCCCCCCACGGAAAGGCTTCGCCCACCGTCAGCAGACGACCGGTTCGGGCCACCGAGGCGAGAATGGTGTCAGTATCGATCGGCTTCACCGATCGAAGGTCCACCACCTCTACATGAAAACCGTCCTCGGCGGCCATCGAGGCCGCCTTCAAGGATTCGTGGACCATGGCGGAGTAAGTGACCAGCGTGGCGTGCCTCCCCGAGCGCGCGATACGGGCCTTCCCGATGGGCAAGTTGGCCTTGGGGAGGCCTTCGGCTTTCAGGTGGTAGTAGAGGAGCTTGTGCTCGCAAAAAATGACCGGATCGTCCAGCCGAATGGCTTCGAGGAGCATGGAATAAGCGTCCTCCACGGTGGCCGGAGTGACAATGACCAGACCCGGGTAATGGGCGTAGATGGCCTCCATGGACTGGCTGTGGAAGGGGCCGCTGCCCGCCGTGCCTCCAGAGGGCAGGCGAAGGGTCATCGGACAGGGTACTCCAGTTCTCCAGAAATGGGTGGCCGTCTGGTTCACGATCTGGTTGAAACCGATGGATGAAAAGTCGGCGAATTGCATTTCCACGATAGGGCGCATGCCCTCGATCGCCGCGCCGATCGCCACCCCAACCATGGCGTCTTCGCTGATGGGAGCGTCCAGCACCCTTCCGGGAAACTCCTCGCTGAGACCCTTGGTGGCTTTGAAGGCCCCCCCGAAATGACCGATGTCCTGTCCATAAACGAACACGGTCGGGTCTTCTCTCAGGGCGACCGCTTGCGCTTCCCGGATGGCGCTCAGGTAAGTGATGCTCATCCAGCCCGGCCCTCCACGAGTTGGCGGCTGGCGAGGGCTTCCCAGTCTTCCGCATGGGCGTCGGGAGGCGCTTCGTTCTGCACCTGGGCGAACGCTTGAGAGACCGCTTCGGCAGCTTCGGCATTCCACCCGGCCAGGTCCGATTCGGTGGCCCATCTGCTTTCCAGGAGTTGCTTTCTCGCCACGTCCAGGGGATCACGACCCGAGATCTCCTTGCGAAGACTCGGATTGACGTAAGAGGCATCGTCGTGCTCACCGTGGCCGGACAGGCGCAGCAGCTTGCCGACCACCATCTGGGGCGTCTGGGTCGTCCGGGCAGCTTCGACGGCCGATTGGAAAACGTCGAGGCAGGCCGCGAGATCCGTACCCTCGACGAGGTGACCATGGATGCCGTAGCCAGTTGCGCGGTCGACGAGGTTCTTGCAGGCGAACTGGTGCTCCGTCGGGGTGGAGTAGGCGAACTGGTTGTTCGCCACCGCGACCACCAGCGGGAGCTTCTCCACGGCGGCGAGGTTCATCGCTTCGTGAAACGCGCCTGTTGAGGTGCCCCCATCGCCGATTGAGGTCGCGCCGACGATCCCGGATTCTCCCTTCAATCGGCGGGCCATGAGCATGCCGCACACCACGGAGATGAGGCTGCCAAGGTGGCTGATCATGGCGGGGAGACCCTCCCTAGGACGTCCGCGGTGGATGTTCCCATCCCTCCCACGCATCGGTCCCTGGGCGGATCCCAGGTAGGTACGCACGGGGTCGAGCAGGGGTTCACCGAAGGCCAGCCGTCCCGACATGTCGCGAATCAGGGCTCCGAAGATGTCTCCCTTGGCCTGCGAGAGGGAGAGTCCGAGCGCGGTGCTGAAGGCTTCTTGCCCGCGGCCGAGATAGACGCCGCCAACGATCTTGCCGCCCGCGCGGTAGAGGCTGGCGATTCGATCCTCCAACGTCCGGGCGAGCAGCATCCAGCGAAACGCGGACACGTAGCGATCGGATACTTCAGAAGAGGGCTTTTCAGACATGAAAGCGTCGGGGCCCCACTTGTCTAGCATGAGCTGTGGGAGACGCAAACCCTGGGGAAGGCGCTCGTTCGAGAATCTTCACGAGCGCCGCCGCGGCCTGCGGCCACGCCCTCCGCTCGACGGGACGACTTTCTTGGGACCTGGCGGTTTGAGCGGCGCTTCTAGAATGCTGTGAATTCCGTCTGTTCGATCATAACCGTTTGATGGATAGTGGTTCGCGAAATCAAGCGATCAGGTCGTGAAGCACGTTGCCGTGCACATCGGTGAGACGGACGTTGCGACCGGCATAGAGGTAGGTGAGGTCTTCATGATCGAGGCCCATCTGGTGTAGCACGCTGGCCCAAAGATCGTAAATGGTCACTGGCTGTGAAATGGCGTGATAGCCAAACTCGTCTGTGGCTCCGTAGACCATCCCGCCGCGAAAACCGCCTCCAGCGAGCCAGACCGAGAAGCCGTAGGGGTTGTGATCGCGTCCGTTGCTTCCCTGAGAGAAGGGTGTCCGGCCGAATTCTCCCGCCCAGATGACGATGGTTTCGTCGAGCATGCCCCGTTGTTTGAGGTCCACGAGGAGGGCGGCGATCGGCTGATCGACTTGATCCCCCATGGCGCGATGACCCCGCTCGAGGTCCCCGTGCTGATCCCAGGGATTGGCCGCGCCGCCGGCACCGATGTTCTCTGTGAGGCAGCTGAGTTCGATGAAACGGACGCCACGTTCCACAAGGCGGCGGGCCAGGAGGCACTGCTTGCCATAGGCCGCCTTTTGGCGGTGAGATGAATTCAGGCCGTACAGTTCCTTGGTGGCTGCCGATTCCCCGGAGAGGTCGACCAGCTCGGGCACGGCGGCCTGCATGCGATAGGCGGTCTCGTAGTTCCGGATGGCGGCCTCGACCTGGGCGTGGTTGCGGGTCTTCGACTGAAAGCGCCGGTCGAAACCGCGGATGAAGTCGAGTCGCCGCCGCTGCGAGAGGTCGCCTTCCTTCGGAGCGATGTTGGCGACGGGTTCCGGGGCATCCGCCCGAATGATGGAGGCCTGATGCTGGGCGGGGAGAAAACCGCTGCTGAACAGTCCAACGCCGCCATGGGGAACGACCGCGCCGCCGCTCTGGAGGACCACGAAGCCCGGGAGATCGCGGTTGGAAGTGCCCAGGCCGTAATTGACCCAAGCACCCGCGCTCGGATGCCCGATGAAAGGAAAGCCCGTGTGAATGACGTAGTTCCCCTGGGCATGTTCATTGACCGAGGTCGTCATCGAGCGGATAACGGCCAGATCATCGGCACACCATTCGGCGAGCCGGGGAAACATCGAACTGACCTCAAGCCCGCTCTGTCCAAACCGATTGAAGGAGAATGGACTGGGAAAGATATTTCCGTTATTATTAAACTGAGTCCGCTCGACTTTGACGGGCATGGGTTGGCCGGCATGGCGATCGAGCAAGGGCTTGGGATCGAAGGAATCCAGGTGGGAGGTGCCCCCGGACATGTAGCAGAAGATGACGCTCTTGGCCCTGGGCCTCTGGTGGGGAACCTGGGGAGTGAGAATGGACGCGGTTCCCGTCGCACGGCTCTCGGACTGAAGGATTCCCGCGAGCGCCATCAGCCCGAAGCCAGTCGACGTCTGGCTCAGCATCTGGCGGCGGGAGATCGTGGGTGGGATCGTGGTCATCATGGATGGCATCGAAGCGTGGGTGCGGTTCTCGAAGTTGGTGGCGATGGATCAGCGGATGAAGAGAAACTCTTTGAGGTTGAGAACGGCATGCGCGAGAGTGGCCCAGCCGAACAGCCCCCCGGATTCGCTCTTGAGGTCGGTCAAGGAGGCCTCGAGGGCATCGACAATCGACCGATGTTTCTGGAAGAGTTTCCGCTCCTCTTCCGTCATGGCGGCTTCCATGTCTTTTTGAGAGACACGCCGTGGGTCGCCGGAAGCGGAGTCGGCGATCTCCTCCGGTGTCAGCGCCCGGTCGTACAGTGCAGCCGCCTCGATCCGGCCTCGCAAGAGATGGCCCCTAGCCGGTTCGCCATGGCGATTCCCGAACAGGATCTGACATTTTCCAGATTCGAACACCACCGGGCCGTCGCTGGGGTAGGGCTTCCCGTAAGGTATGCCTTCGCGGTAAGCGGTGATCGTTCCGTCGATTTCATACGTGATCGCAATGTGAATGGGTTCTTCGCGGGCCTGGCTTTCTTCCGGTCCTTCGAGGGGCGCCGTGCGTGCGAAGTGATTGCTGCCCGCCATCCAGTGTCGGCGTGCCTGCTCCCCGATGACGATGGCGTCAAAGACATCGCCCCGGAGGTCCTGGACGCTCACGACTCCTCCTCCTTGCTGATCGAGGTCGTCCAGCTGCACCCAGGCTTCCAGGGTCTTGGTATGGAGTCTGTTTTTCAGGGGTTCCGTGGACACATAAGTCCCGTGAGATCCATCGAGAACCAATTGACCTTCAATGACGCGCGCATTTCCATGCGCTTCACCTTTTAGTGTGCCGCTATCGTCGTTCAAACCGTTCTCGAACGACCAGCGAGCCACGGCTGCCGGAAGTCCTGGTGATGGTTCATTCTGGGCATCGGGAGATGAGCCTGGAGAAGCCGCCCGCTGGGTCAGGATGCGCTGTTCGATTCTCTTTCGGAGAGCGTTCAGTTTGGATTTTGAGTCGTCTCGCTTCGATTTGGCGAGCGCGAGCCGCTCCCTGATCTCCGATTGCCGGCGCAGCGAATCCCGAAGATAGGCGTTGGCGTTCGTCCCTTCCTCAAGGGTCGGTTCCCTTCCCAGGACCGTGACGAAGAGATGATGGATGGGCTTTCCGTTGGCGTGATTACGCCGTTCGAGTCGAGCTCCGAGCTCGCGCGCGATCTGGAGCACGAAGGGATCGTTGAGCAGTGTCAGCGATTGACCCGGAACGTTGGTCACGTCACGCCGTCCCTTGGTGCTGGCGGGCACGGGTGCGTCGAAGGTGCTGAGAAACGGGCTCAGGTTGTTCCTCCTCACCGGCAGGTAGACACTGCGGCGGTTGCTCTCGAGCCCGGCGGGTGGGCCATGCATGGTCGTGTCGAGGCGGCCAGCGACGGCGAGCAAGGTGTCACGCAGGGCTTCGGCTTCCAGGCGTCGCAAGTGAGCATGGCTCAGGAGCCGATTCTCCGGGTCCTGCGCAGTCGCGTCCTCCGGAGGCGTGCTGGCCGCTTTCCACGTTTCGGAGTGGACCAGGTAGCGGAGCAAACTCTTGATTGAGTAGCCCTGGCTGCGAAAGCGATGAGCCAGGTGGTCGAGCAATGCGGGGTGGCTCGGCTTCTGGCCGAGGCGGCCGAAATTGTCGGGCGTTCTCACCAAGCCCTCGCCGAAGGTGTGGTGCCACAAGCGATTGACGATCACGCGAACGGTGAGGGGATTGTCCTCGTGGAAGAGGTCGTCGGCGAGGGCCAGCCGGCCACTATCGGACGTGGCATAGGGCGTGGCGTCGATGGCATCGAGAAATCGTCGGGCGACCGGCTCCAGTGGACGCTTGTGATTGCCTCGGTCGAAAAGGGGCTGGTCGAAGGCGTCCTTTTCAAGCACACCCGGAGCCCGGACAGTCTCTGGCAAGCGCGCTTCCCGTTCCCGGTAGGCCTTCAAGTGGGGCTCCAGAGTGGAAAGTTCCGAGACATCATTGGGGAGCAGCCCGACCCGAATCGCCTCACCCAAAAACGCGGCTTGAGAATCCGACAAGCGATTCTGTTTCCATTGTTTAAGACTAGTAATGATGGCTTTCGCGTAAGCTCTTGGAACAGATAGTCCCGCAGCCAGTTTCTGGACAACAGGCTGACTCACGCCATGGGGATCGCGTGGTGGCTGCTTGCCCTGAGGCAAGAGGAGTACTCGGCGAATCCCGAACCAGGAACGGTGCCTGTTTGGGTTGGCGAGGACTGCCTGATCCGCCGCCGTCGAGAGTTCCACATGGAGGTGATCGCCCGTCCAATAGTCCAGCGGATACCGTTGCCAGCGCCATTCTCCACCATTGAGATTTCCGACGGGATAGACGGTGCCGCTGCGGGGGTAGTTCTGCACCACATAACGCATCACCGAGCCACCTTCGCCGGCGACCTGCAGCCACAGATCAGAGGGGGTCTCGAGTTGGAATCGGGGCGACAGGAGGACGCCGCGGTCTCGATCCGTGAGGCCGTGCGAGTAGAGCCCGGCGGGGTAAATCCCGGTGAGGATCGCCTCGCCTTCCAGGGCGATGGCAAATTCGCCACTTGATCCCGGCACCTGAACTCCTTCGCCATCGCGAAACCAGGTCTTGGACGTCTCGGGATCGGCGAGATCCCAATCCCTGAGAGCGTCGACCGAGGAGGAGCTTTTCTGTGGAGCCGATGGCTCCAAGGAATCGACGAGGGCGCTCAGGTCTCTCCCTTCGCGAGCGAGCCGCAGCGCGTGGAAGAGGTCACCCGGCTGCTTGGCCTCTTCGAGGCTTTTTTCAAATGAGGCGTTCGCGTGAAGCTTCTCTTCGATTTCGGGCAACTGCGCCGTCCAGGCGGCAATGAGTGCTGCCTTGATCTCCTGTTTCATCTCACGCAGCTCGCGCCGTGTGGCCGAGACCTCCTCGGATGGGGCGTTGATGGCGATGGAAGCCGGTACACAGGAAGCGAAGATCCCATACCAACTGTAGAAATCGCGCTGGCTGATGGGATCGAATTTGTGGTCATGACAGCGCGCGCAGGAAACCGTGAGACCCAGAAAGGCCTTGGAGACCACATTGATCTGATCATCCGTGAAACGAACTTGCTCGTCCAAGGCGTCGGTGGGGGCAAAGCCATGAAACACCATGCGCAAGTGGGCGGGTCCGATGGCCGATTCATTGAGACCGAGTGGGGCGTTGAGGCGCGGCGAATCCATCAGATCACCTGCCAGGTGCTCTCTGGCCAGCTGGTCGTACGGCACGTCGTTGTTGAGGGCCCGGATCAGGTAGTCCCGGTATCGCCAAGCGTAGGGAATGGCGGGATCTCCCTCGCTACCGTGGGATTCCGCGTAGCGCACCCAGTCCATCCAACGACGGGCCCAGCGTTCGCCAAACTGCGGGGAGTCGAGGTAACGGTCAACGAGCGAGCGGTAGGCCTCGTCGCTCGGATCTCGCGCGAAGGACTCCAGATCCTTTGTGCTCGGTGGGAGCCCGCGCAACACGAAGCTGAGTCGCCGGACCAGGGTGAGGGGATCAGCGGGATCCGCCTGGTTGAGCCCCGCCTCCTGAAGCCGCCTCGCAATGAAGCGGTCCACGGGATGATCGGCCGCCGTGCCGGGTAAGGCTTCCAGGGAGGGATCTCGGATCGGCTGAAAACTCCACCACCGTTTGCGACGATCCATCACCGCTTGCCAATCGGTGTCTTCCGCCAGCACGTCCTCGCTTGGCGGGGTGTCGCGGGGATCGGGAGCGCCCATGGCGATCCACCGATCGAAGTCGGCGAGAACGTCCTCCTCGAGCTTGGCGCCGGCTTTAGGCATCTGGAGATCCTCGGAGCGATGCTGGATGGCCTGCATCAGGAGGCTCGCGGCGGGATCACCGGCCACGATGACCGGCCCCGAATCGCCACCCGCCAGGAGGGCCTCACGATGGTCGAGCGCTAGCCCTCCCTTGCGTGTCCCCTGGGAGGAATGGCATTCGTAGCAGTCCTGGGCGAGGATCGGTCGAATTCTCGACTCGAAAAACTCCCGCTGATCCACGGGGAGAGGCGTTGCGAGGGAGTGTGCGAGCAGGGCAGCCGAGCTGATAAGGCACAGGATGGCGTGAATCCGGCCGCCAAGGACTGCGAAGAAAGAGGGAATACGGAAGAGGCAAAGCATTCGGAATGGGCGGGCGCGGGTGAGTGGCTGAATGACGGCGAAAAAGAGGGAGAACCGAGACGAAACGAAGCGGAGGAGAGGGAAACGGAACGGAACCAAACGACGGCTAGTGTGAGAATCCAACCGCGAAGAGCCGCACTGGTTTTCCTTGAATCCCCTGGGTTGGCGAAACGTTGACACCGGTCACACCGTTCCGGAGACCAGCATGCGCTCGATGAGATCCTCGAAGACGGCCCGTTCGCTCTCGTCTTTCTGGTGATGATAGGCACGTTCCACATTTCTTAGCACGCGCAGCAGGATGACTTCGGGGGCGGCCGGCACGAAAAGGTGGGTCCGCAGCAGAGAGGACTCGGCGATCGTCTCGTCGACCAGATCCTCGGCAGTGACAAGTCGCCCCGCATTGAAACAGTCTACCAGGATGGGGCTGTCGCCGCGGGGAATGAGCGAGAGAAAGTGGCCCGGATAGTTGCAGCCGCCGATTTCGTGGCCCAAGCGCTTGCCCGTCAAGATGAGCAAGCAGGCGAGGCTGATGGGATTCCCCGCCCCTTCCCGTAGCACGGCCAGGAGACTGCTGTTTTGGGGCGCGTAGTAATCGAGACGATTTCCGATGAAACGCTCTTTTTGGAAAAGGATCTCCACCAGAGCCAGGGCCGTGGTGGCCTTCGGACGCACCTCGGCCGCCAGCTCATCCAGGGCTTCCGCGAGGCGACCACTGCGGAGGGGGCCGCCATCCAAGTAGTCGGCCAGCAATCCGAGGGCCTGTTCTAGCCGTTCGAGGGGTTCGGCTTCCGTGGCAATGATGTCTGACCAGTGATCCGCCAGGGTCTCGCATTTGGCTTCCCGAAGAATCTGGTTCATCAGGGCAAAGACGTCCGCCCCGTGCAATGGATCGAGTTTGGAGATGTACTCCGGGAGAGATTCCTCGTAATCGAGTAAACGCTTGGCGACGGCGCTACGCACGGGCTCGGAGTCGTCGTCCAGCAGCTTCACAAGAGCCGCGAATTCGGAGGCATCACCCATTTCCCGCCTCCTCAATGCGTGCTTGTATCCCTGAGTTCTGGAGAGTGGTGCGCGATACAGGATTTGAACCTGTGACCCCCACCGTGTCAAGGTGGTGCTCTACCCCTGAGCTAACCGCGCCCGTCCAATCCGGGCCGCAAGCATAGGTGCCCGCGTTCCAACCGCAACCCTTTTCTTGATCCTGTCCCTGACGTCGCCTCATCAATCCTGTCCGGTGTGATCTTGCCCGATAAGGGGCTTCCAATTCAAGTCTCCATGTTCCAAACGACGTGTTTCGCTCTCGTAGACGGCGTCCTCGTAATAAGGGCTCAGGTAGGCGGCCGCCGACAGTAGAAACGGTGTCATCGCGCGATCGGACTCACTCCCGTTTTCCAAATCGTGAGCGCGGTGATAGAGAAGTCGTGCCAGCACCTCCGACGGATGAACGAGTTCCACCCGGGGCAGGGCGATCCCTTGACGCAGGGCGCGGTCAGTGGCCTTGGCGCGAGGATTTTGCGGGTGCAGGGTGAGCGCCAGACCGAGCAGGCGGCGTGTCCAGGACACGGTTTCCGCGGAGTCGCGAGCCGTGTCCGCCAGCTTGTGCACCACATACGCAGCCATCGCGTTGGCGAGCGATTCGCGTTCAAGTGCCAGCATGGTGAGTTGCTTCACGTCGATCCATCCCGGCTCGGGCTGGACGCCTCGATAACTCGCCTCCGGGCCCGAGGCGAACACTCGGCCGGCGGACCCTGGGGCCCATATAACGAATGTTAGCCCGAAGACGATCGCCGAGAATGTCCGTCGGGGCAGGCGTGGGCGACCCCACCTGCCGGGCGGCTGGTTGGGGCTATGACGAGCCATCGTCTCCGGACTCTCCAGGATCGAATTGGCCGAGCGAGAGCGAGGTGCCTTCCGGCAGAATGTGGACCCGGTGGGAAAGCTGCCGGCCGCCGGCGTGATGGATCAGGCGCTTCAGGGGTTCATGCATTGGCTCGCCGCCAAGCGGGAAGGATCCGTAGTGCATCGGGCACATGTGACGCGCTCTCAGCTCGAGGAAGGCCTCGATGGCTTCCTCAGGGCTCATGTGAACCTCGCGCCCGCTCGGAGCGTCGTAGGCGCCGATCGGCATCAATGCAAGATCGATGGCGTGTCGATTCCAGATCTCGGAAAATTCCTCGAAGGCCGCGCTGTCGCCGCAATGAAAGACGGTGTGGCGTTTGCCCTCTATAACAAAACCGCCAAAGCCTCGATGCACGTCGTGGACGAAGCGGGCGCCCCAGTGGCGGGCCGGCGTGAAGACAATGCGTAAATCACGAAAATGATAGTCTTGCCACCATTCCATCTCCACAGGGGAAACGGTCTGACGGCGCACCACTCTGGAGACGCCTGCGGGAAGGAGAATCGGTTGACCGCGAGCCACGCCCTCCAGGGATCTGAGATGGAGATGGTCGTGATGGGCGTGGGTGACGAGAACGAGATCGATCGGCGGCAAGTGGTCGAGGAGGAGTCCTGGACTGCGGACCCGCTTGAAGAAGCCATGCCAGAGCGCCCAGTTTGGATCCACAAGGATATTGATCCCGTCGATCTGGATGAGATAGGTGGCGTGGCCGATCCAGGTGACCTGGTCCAGGCTCCGGGCCGCCACGAGGTCCAGACTTGGCATGCCGACCCGTTGGGCGAAGATCGAGGGAATGACGATGTTTCGCAGGAAGCGGTAGTTGCGTTGCTGCCAGCCTTCCTGGGGAAGCAGTCTGATCTGATGGGCGTTGCTCGAATGGGGACCGCCGCGACGAAGGGCTTGCCCCTTGTCCTTCAGACGACGGACAATGCGGCGGAGCGAAGGAGGTTCGGTTGGGCTGACCACGGTGATTTGAGATGCGTTTCGACTTCTAATTTGTATGGAAAATCAAGACCTTTCAAGCAAGAAGCACGGCCTTCGGAAGCGAATACGGGCACGTTTGCAAACAATCGACCTGGCGGAGCGGGGGCGCGCTTCCAATGAGATCGTCGAACGGCTGGCGTCCCTGCTTTCGGAGGTTTCGGCACAACATGGAGGAAGGGTTTTGTTCTATTCAGCGATGCCCAGCGAGGCGGATGTCTCGTCCCTCATGGAGAGGCGTCCGGAATTGAGCTTTGCACTGCCTCGAGTGGTTCTGGGTGGGCCTAGCTCTCGGATGACGCTTCATCAGGTCGGGAAGCCCGGCACTGATCTGGTGCCCGGGGCCTTTGGGGTCCGAGAACCGGATGTCGATCGCTGTCCGGAGCTGCCTGCCGGTGCGTTCGACGTCGTTGTCGTACCCGGAATGGCCTTCACGCCAAGTGGCGAACGCCTGGGCAAGGGCGGGGGATACTATGACCGCCTTTTGAGCGACCCGGACTTGCGAGCGCTGACCATCGGCGTGTGCTTCGAGTGCCAAATCGTGGAAATGCTCCCGCTAGAGGCGCATGACCACGCGGTCGATCGTGTGGTTACGGAGGCTCGGGTGATCGGCTGAGGCGATGGCCACGAGTCCACCTGCGATTCCCAACGCGCGCGGTGCATGCCTTGCGGAACTCGGGCATACTGAAACGCGTCGACTCTGAGCCCCCTCGCCGGCCGTGATCTCACCCTCCCGCACTTCCAAGACCTGGTTCCTGCCCGGTTCGATCGAAAACGGAAACTCGGTGGCGCCCACCGTCACCTGACCGTTGAGAATGATGCCGTCAGTGGCAGTGACGAGCGAGTTGCCGAAGCCTGTCGGGGTGACATGGATCGACATGCCTTCCGGGATCATCAATGGCTCGTCTCCGGAGGCGCTGAGATTGTTGTTAGACGCCTGCATGCGGATCTCGGTTCCTGACAAAAACGTCTTGGGTCCGCTGTGGTTCCAACTGAAGATGCTCGTGCCGCCTTCCATCAGGATCTCCCCACAGGCGCATTCATCGATGTCCGACAGCGTGATGGACAGCGGGAGACTCGTCTGCTCGGTGCCGAGTCGAAGCAGGCCTCGATTGACGAAGGACTCCCTCGCGGTGAGGAGACTTCCACCGAGGAGTTCCAAAACCATGCCGCTCTCGATTTCCACCCCGACCAAGTCGGCGAGCCCGTCGCTCGTCTGGAGCACGGCGCCTTCCCCCGCGGCGGATATCACCGTTTGCTCGATGCGTCCGGTTTCCGAAAGCATTCTCCCTCCTGGAGAGTGAGTCCCTGGTCAGCTCGAAGAACACCTCCCCGGATGAGCAGGTCGAGTGCCTCCACCGAATCCGCCCGAAATTCGCCGCCTTCGATCACCAGAGGCTGCGTCGCCTTCACCGCCCCCAAATGCGCCATCCCTCCACTGTAGACGACCGTGCCGCCGTCGGGGATGTTGATAAGGACCGGGGTTCCATCGTCGGGGACAACGCCGCTTTCCCAGTTCCCCGGATCGTGCCAACTGCCTCCAGTCGCCGAGATTCAAACCGCACCGCTGGTCGCCTTGGTAAAGGTGGTGGCGATCGGATCGCCGCCGAGAGCGTTGCCGACCTTGTCGCGAATTTCGTTGGGAATCAACAGGATGCGGTAGGTTCCATTGGGCAATTCCGGATAATCCAGAACCACCATGCGGCCGCCGTTTGCCAGCTGCACTGCCGCCGCTGGCACCGCCTCACCTCCCTGCAAGGGCGTCAAGCTCACCGCCTTACCGAATTCCTGGGCATCGATCGGTTCATCGAAGGAAAAACGGGGGGAACGAAAGTCCTCGCCTCGCGTGGCGCATCGGCGGGTGCTCTTCCTATCAATTGCGGTGGCGTGGTGTCCGAGATGACCTCGATCGTGAGCGCTTCTGAGAGCCCGACATTGCCCCCCGTGTCCTCCGCCTCGACTTGGACGCTCACTGTTCCGGTCTGGAGCCTGCGAAACGGAAGCTGCCATGGGAATCGCACGTCTTGTCCCGTCTCCTCGCCATCGACGAACAGGCGAACGATGCGAACCTGCACGTCATCCCTGGAGCGGGCTTCCAGGCGCACTTCCTGGCCGGCTTCGATTTGGATTCCCGGTCGGCTCGGGTCCCGGTCCTCGGGCTCGAGGAGAGAGACTTCGGGAGCCGTTCCCAGGTTGTCAAACGGCAGATAGTCGAGGATGGCAAAACTGCCCTTACCGTCGAAGCGTTCACCCGCCAGGAAATCGGCTCGGCGCAGGCCATCGGCGACCATGGCCAGCCCATTGGACACCACGAGGGCTCTCGCCCCGCCCGGCGTGGGCGCTTGAGTTTCCAAATTGGACACCACGCTCGGGTCGCGGGCCGTCATAGACGGCGAGGCGGCCTTCGCTCTGAAAGACCGTCGTTCCCACCAGGCGCCCCGAACCGTTGGCAACGAGATCGCTCAGCATGTCCTGGGCAGTCTCCGGCGATCCAACGAGCCGAGGAGATGCGGGATCACTGACATGGATCACACTCCAGCCCAGTCGCGTGCTCAGGTAGGCGAACTGGCCGCTCACAAACAGGCTGGCATTCGCCAACGGCTGGTCGTTATCATCGGCCGTCCACTGACCAAGCAATTCGTGGGAACTGTCGCCGGTGTTGGCATCCGCCTGGGGCCGTGCGTCGTAGATCAGCAATCCCTCGCGGGTGGCCACATGCAGCGCATCCTTCCAGATCGCCACGTCAACGCCATCGGAGGGGAGGGACGTCTCGGCCAACGCCGCACCGGCCTCACTGGCAAACGTCCAGAGCGTGCGAGCCCCCACGTCGTAGACCACGCCATCCGCCATGACCGCTCGATTCGCCGCCCCGTTGAGCCGACGCAAGAGCCGCGGGCGGGTAGGGTCGGCCAAATCGTAAACGGTTAGCGAGCTGCCGTCCGAGACGGAGACCAGCTGCAGCCCGGGATCGCCCGCCACGTCCGTCGGGTTCTTGGCCAGGGTGGCTTCCCCGAGAATGACGGGAGTCAGCCGATCAGACACGTCGAGAACGGTCAGCGTGGCTGGCGCGTCATCCACGAAATTGCGCTCTGTGATGATGGCGGCCACGGTCTCATCGAGGACGTCCACATCGATCGCGGCACCCGGCACTTTGATGGCAGAGATCACGCCGGTGGCGACCAGGCGCCCATTCAGCGGATCGAACCCCTGCTGCACTTCGGTGCCGACGCCGACGCCATCGCCGTCGGTGTCGGTGTCGGTGTCTTTTTCGTCGGGATCGGTTCCCAAGACCACTTCCACCCTGTCAATCAGTCCGTCTCCGTCCTCATCAGACCCGTCGGCCGGCGTGATGTATTGCACGATGGATCGTTTCTCGCCGCCAATGGGCACGCCCACTTCAATGACGACCAGCCCGTTGCTGACGGGATCCGCCACCGCAATCGAGTAGCGTTCGCCGGCACCCAGAAGAAAGCGGGCCTTGCCCTCTCCGTTGGTCACGCCCCGGAAGACTTCGTTGCCCGTGCTGTCTGTCACGCGAAAGGGCGCATGAGCGGCCGTCTCGAAGCGCTCGCCGTGCATCTCCTCGAAGGGAAGCATCCAGTCTCGGAAATCCTCCGAAATTTTTTCAAAAGCCGTCAGAACGGTCCCTCCACCCCTGGTTTCGAAGAAAGCCTGGGCCTCCAGAACGAGACTTGCCAATTGCAAGAAACGGGCCACTTCACCGGGATCGGTGATCGGGGTGTCGAGGTCGACCATGAGTTCTCGCAGCCCCAGGATGCCTTCCTCGAAATTTTCGTAGTGCGCACCATAGCCCTCCGCGTAAGCGGTGATATCCTCGATGGTGCGAGCTCAATCCGAAGGCCCGTCGTTGAGCAGGTCCGACAAGCTGCCCATGCTGTCACGGGCCGCTTGCGCACTGGAGAGGGTGGAATCGACCGCCAGCCCCAGACCGACCACATCGAAGAAAGTGCCGGATACGGGGTCGGGCGAGAGCATCCCGGCCGTCGACACGGCCAGCGCCGCCTTCCCGCCCGTGCTCAATTCACCGTCGTTGGCCACCTTGTCGGCCGCGGTCCCCAGAGAGGCTCCCAGCGCGCTCAAGGCGTTTCCGGCCGGGGCGACCGCCACCTCAGGCACGAAGATGTCGGCCGCTCCCACCACCACGCTCGCTGCATTCAAACCAGGGCTTACGGATGAACAGTTCGAAAAAAGGTTAAGAATCCTAAATTTTTAATTTCTGTCCCATTTTATGAAAACTACAGGTGACTCATGGACGAGTTGCCTTTATCCGAAAATCATAGGGTGGCCCTCAACGGGCTGCGCGAAGAGTTTGCCGAAATCACCGACCTCCGCCAGCCAGGCAAGGTTCGACACGCGCTGCCGGAGGTGCTCCTGGGCGGATTGTGCGCGATGATCTGCGGGTGCGACAACTACTCCGCCATGGCCGAGTTCGCCAAACTCCGCCTCGAATGGCTGCGGGAGTTTCTGCCCATGGAAGCGGGCGCTCCTTCCCGCGACACCTTTCGCAACGTCTTCATGATGGTCCGGCCCGGGGAGTTCACCGCTGCTCTGCGGAGGTTGTTCGGACCAACGGGCGAGGAGCACCTTTCCATCGACGGCATGGCCATCCGGAGTTCCTTTGATCGCGAGCGCGGCAAATGCCTCGTGCATCTATTGCGCGCCTGGATCGATGAGCGCTCGCATTGGGCGCTTCCATGCCATCGAGTCTGCGCAACGGATCGCCCTCCGCGTATTCTCTGAAACGTCCACCCTCCTTCTGGATGATGTGATCGACCCGTGTGACGCTCACATCCAATCCGCTGATCTTGTTATACGCAGTGACCGCCTCCTTTGAAGCCATGGATCCCGACAAAAACAACAGCTGCTCGACGACATCGGCAGTCACGTTGCGCCCTTCCATTCCCCAACGCCGATCCAGAGGGACCAAGGCCTTCGGCAGAGATGGGTCGGCCTTGCCTCGACTCTCTGGATCGGCGTCACCGCTCAAGTAATAGAGACCCCGGTCCACGGAGATCTCACCGAATCGAGTCAGAAAATCCTTCCGCTCCGTCGTCGTCCGCTGGTAGACCTGACCGTCAACTGTCTCCGTGGTGCCGAACTGTGCTTCACACTCCTGGAGGAAGCTTTGAAGGGTCGCTTTCCTGGCTTCTTGGAAGGCTACCTGCAGAGCGTCAGACAACTGCTCGACGGATTGCGGGCCCAGTGCTCGCAGCTTGTCATTGAGCTGATGAGTGGCAAAATCCAGAAGAGATCGTTCTACATACGTGCAGGCGGTCTTCGCAAGGGTGAGCATGTCGTCGTCTAAGGGCTTCGTGCTCACCCATTTTAGTCATTTTTGTCAAAGTAAAAGTATTTTCTAGAAAAAACTATAGAAGAGAGCAGGCAGATGTTGCCAGGATCCGCGATTACCCGTGCGGAGTGGGGAGGACAACACGTAAGGCTACCAAGCCACCAACCAAGGATTGGTAGCGGCCCAAACTCAGCCGCCGTTTTCTGTGCTTTGGCGAGGGAATTAGAGTAGGTTGAAGGCATGTTTGAGATTCTCGGAAGTGACATCGCCAACTTAGGCGACGGCGATCTGAGGTCTCTTGTTGCTCGGTTGGCACTCGCTGAACTTAGAAAAAACGGTTGCCCGCTCTCGTCGGTTACCGCCGGAGGGAACCAAGATGCTGCAGACGGTGGAATCGATGTTCGCGTGGAATGCCTATCTGAGATCTCCAAACCAGATTTCGTTCCAAGGCGGTTGACCGGTTTCCAAGTTAAGAAACCTGATATGCCCGCGAGCGCCATCGCCAACGAAATGCGTCCGAAAGGCAAATTGCGTGAAGTCATTCGTGAGCTTGCCGACAAATCTGGGGCATACGTGATCGTTAGTTCGCAAGGTTCGGTTGCGGACAGACCACTCTCCGACCGGCGAAAAGCACTCCGCTCCGCCCTGGACGGCGTCCCGAATGCTGAACAGCTCCATACGGATTTCTATGACCGCGAACGTCTGGCCACGTGGGTCGGTGAGTATCCTGGCATCGCAGCGTGGTTGCGCAGGAGAGTTGGACGTCCATTATCCGGATGGAGTTGCGTAAACGACTGGGAAGGCGGCGCCGACTCAATTCCAAAGCCCTACATCTCCAGCGACAAGGCCTGCTTGATCGACGAGCGAACACCGGCACTGGAGCGCCAAGATATTCCGATTGCAGAGGGGATATCCCGCTTACGAACTGAATTGCGTACGCCCAGGAGATGCATTCGTCTCATTGGTTTATCGGGACTTGGGAAAACCCGGCTTGTTCAGGCTTTGTTTGAAGAAGAAGTTGGCGAGGACTGTCTCGATTCAAGCTTCGCAATCTATACGGATTATTCCGAAGAGACAAATCCGACCGCCCGCAACATGGCGCGTGAGCTAATAACGAGCAGCCACCGCGCAATCCTTGTCGTAGACAACTGTAATCCTGCCACTCATTCTGAGCTAGCAGGGATTTGCTCGCGTGAAGCCAGTGAAATCAGCCTGATTACCGTTGAATACGACGTTCGCGACGATGAGCCCGAGCACACCGAAGTATTCCGCCTACAGTCCGTATCGCCCGAACTCGTGAACGAGTGGGTCAAGCTGCGTTTTCCAGATGTATCCCAAGTTGACCGCGATTCGATCGCAAAATTCAGTGATGGCAATTTTCGTGTTGCGGGTGCGCTTGCAGGAACTCTCGGCAAAGGCGAAACGTTAGGAAGACTAAAGAGTAACAAATTATTCGAAAGGATATTCCGTCAACGCAATGAACCAAATCCTCAGTTGCTTATGGCTGCGGAGGATTTGTCTCTTCTGTATTCAATCCTC
>CBDBEZ010000043.1:0-134111 GCA_965204485.1 Verrucomicrobiales bacterium | reverse complement strand
CGCCGGAGGAGCCCTACTTCCCGGAGGACGGCCTCCATCATCCGGTGACGGCTGTGTTTCGCTTTGAGAAGGATGCGGTGAAGCTGGTTTTTTATGACGTGCTGGCGAAGTCGCAGGTGGAAGGGCGCCGTGGCGAGACGCTCCCGCTGGCGGCGGACTTCTCCTCGGCCTGGGCCCGGCAGGTGGACGCCGATTTCAATCACAAAGGCATTCTGGGGATGTTGCGTCCGGGCAAGCTGAATGACCTCATGGGCCTCACTTTCACCGAACCTTTTCGCGAGGACGAGATACCGGTCGTGTTTGTGCATGGACTTGCCTCCGGAGGGGCGACCTGGGACGTGACGATCAACGGATTGCTGGCGGATCCGGAGATCCGAGATCGCTATCAGTTTTGGATCTATCAGTATCCCTCAGGATATCCCTTCATATTCCCTGCCGTCGAGTTGAGCAAGACTTTGCGTGAGGTTCGCGGGGCCCTTAATCCGGAGAATCGTTTTCCCGCTCTCGATCGCATGGTGTTGGTGGGGCACAGCATGGGTGGGCTGGTCTCGAGCCTACAGATTCGGCGAACGGGCGAGGAGGAAAGGGCGCTTTTGCTAAGGCGTCCTCTCGATCAGATCGCGGTGGATGAAGAGACGAGGCAAGAACTGCGCGACTACCTTGTTCTCAGGCCGGACGGAACGATCGACCGGGTCGTCTTCATCGCCACGCCGCATCGCGGAAGCACGATCGCGGATGGCTGGATTGGGCGGCTTTTTTCCCGGCTGATCGAATTGCCCAACGACATCGTTCGCTTCGACTTTGGAGCCATCGTTCAGGAATTGACGGATACCGGATTGTCCTTGATCGACCTGGCGCCGAACAGTGTGGAGCGCCTGCAATATTTCAATCCGGCGTTGAGGACTCTCTCAGGATTACCGATTGACGCTGGTGTGGCCGTGCACTCCATCGTGGGAGATCGGGGAGTGGGAAACGCCCCCGACAGTTCGGACGGCGTTGTCAGTTACGCCAGTTCGCACCTGAAAGCGGCGGAATCGGAGCGGATCGTTCCGGCCTGGCACAGTGCGCATCGCCACCCGGAAGCCATCGAGGAATTGAAGCGGATTCTATCGGTTCATCTGGAGTCAGAGTCATCCGCGGGCCCGCCTTAGTGTGAGTCGTCGATGGACTGCGTCAGGCAGCCGGGGGCGCTGATCCAGACGTCTTCCCCGTGCGATCAGGTTCTTGGCAGTTGATCGACCGCCTGGAGCAGGGCTTCCAGCCGGGCCGGATCGATGGTGTTTTCCCAATGGCCGTCCACTTTGAGGGAGGAACCCACGATGTAGGCGTCTGCCTCGAGGTAGGCTGAGACGTTGTCCGCCGTGATGCCGGATCCAATGCAGATCGGGAGTTCGGGAGCGGCGCGCCGGGCCGCCGCCAGGTCGCCGGTGGCCGCGGGTTCACCGGTGTGTGGGCCGGTGATGATGAGGGCATCGCTCAGATTGTAGGCGGCGGCCCGGGCGGTTTCCGCGAGCGAGACGTCGGCGGTCACAGCGTGCGCACTGTGCTTCTTTTTCAGATCGGTCCAGAAGGCGATGTTGTCGGCGCCGAGACGGGCACGCTCACGCAGGAGGTCCGCCGCACATCCGTCAATCCACCCCTCGTCGGCGACGTGAGCGTAGACATAGCCCTCGACGCGAACGAACTGGAGCTCGGCGGCGGTGGCTGTGGCCAGGGCTTCGAGATTGGCGGCGGCGAGGATTTGCAGGCCGCAAGGAAAACTCACCCTTTGCCGGATCTCGGTCGCCACCCGGGTCATCCCGGCCACGATTTCAGGTCCGACGTGACCTTTCAGGTAGGGCCGATCGTGCATGTTTTCGATCAAGACGGCATCGGCGCCCGCGCGTTCGTAGAGCAGGGCCTCGTTGGCGGCTCGGCGCGCGATTTCCTCAATGCTCAGCTGGGCACGAGGCGTGCCGGGCAGGGCTCCCACATGGACCATCCCGACCACGGCAGGTCGCCGCGAGAAGGGCCATCGAGGGAGGGAAGACCTCTGAGCTGGCGTCATGACATCCTTCGCGGCAAGTCGGGGCCTCTCGGGCTCAGGATTCGAAGGGATTCAGACGCTTGGTATTCAGCTCCGCCCAGGCCTGGTCAATGGCCGTGGCCTCTTCCTTCGAAATGCTTTCGAAGGGTCCATCGATGGAGATGGTGATCCAGCCATAGTCTTCCTTGTCTCGCGTGAAAAACCGTTCGCGGAAGGATTCTTCCTTTCCTAACAACTCCCAGGGCATGGCCAGCCTGACTTCTCCCTTGAATTCGAGTTCGGCTTCCTCACGCTCGGGTTCCGTGTCGTCGACGAGCGACTGTTGGAGGTCGGCCAGGACAAGGCTCTGGTTGAGAGCGGTGGTGTCCATCTGATAGGAGAAACTGCCGGTCAACCTGGCGAAGTCCTGAATCAAGCCGGCTTCGTTTTCGTAGCCGAGGCCGGAACTGGCAGCACCGCCCCCCGTCAGCTGGATATCGGTGACCGTCAATCGCCCCTCGGCCGTGTGGAATTTGAAAGAGCTATTGGCTCGGATGGGCATGTGCCGCATTTCCGAGCGCCGACTGATTACCACCAGCGTGGAGAGGATGGGGAGGTGGCGCAAACGCCCGTCCTGAACCATCTCGACCTCGCCCTTGAATTGGATGCCGTTGGACCGGTTGGGCGAGCCGCTGAGTTCAAGCTTGATGTTGGCCAGGCCGCTGAGGGTGTTGGAAAAGTCCAACGGCAAGAGATCTTCCACCTCGACCATTTTCATGTCCAGCCGGACATCCAGCTCGGGAGTTTCGGAAAGGGTGACGAGACCCTCCAGGGCGACGTTTCCGAACTCGCCCAGCGGCAGGTTTTGGCCGCTGAGCACGATACGATCTTCTGAGACCGTGATGGTGAGGGGATCTTCTTCGCGAATGCGCAAGTCGCGCAGCCAGTTCTGTGTGAGGTTGCCCGAGGAGAGGGTCAGGATCCAATCGCTGAACTGCCGTTTGAGAATGCCCGAGCACTCCTGGAGACTGCCCTGGGAGGTCCAGTGGGGCCCCCAGTGGAACGTGGCGTCTTGCAGGGCGATTTCGCCAAATCGGGTGCGATCAAAATCGGGCGTGGCGGTGAACCAGCTGCCGCCGCCGGGAGGGGTTCCCAGGCGTTCCTGTCCGCCGCTCGGGGTGGGGCCTCCCGTGATGTGAACCACCGCCCCTCCGATCTCGACCCCTCTGAGATACCATTCGTTGCTCATCAGGAGATCCATCCAGGTGGCGCGGACGGCGATTCGAGGCAATTCGAGTTCGGTGAAGAAAGCTCCCGGCCCGCCTTGGGCCAAATAGTTGGTCACCGCCTGATCGCCTTTCCAGTAAATCTTCTCCATCCGGCTATCGACGGCGTGAAGGTGGTAGTCGAGGCGGTCGTTGACGCCTTCGGAGAAACTCAATCCATTGAAGTAGGAGCGGTTGCGGACGAAAAGAATGACCGAGAGAATCCCGGCGAAGACGACGAGGCGCACCGCGTAGCCCATCAGGCGGAAGAGAAAGGGGCGGTCGTGATGCGGATGGAGGGCGAAGTGCCGGTTCTTGCGGAGAAATTTCTTTTCCGCTTCATAGGTGCTCATGGCCTGCGAGTAGGAATGATCATCTCTGGGCATCGCTTGAAAAGGTAAGTCTGACGGTTTGAGGGGCTGCGGGACGCGGTTGCCGGGCGGGGTAGCCACCCCCTTCCCTGAGCATTCAAGCGGACCGGGGGGAAAGTCAAGGACTTGCCGGTTCGCCCAGCGATTCCGTAAGACGGCGTCGGAAAGAGTCGTAATGGCCTGAATTGGTGGGTGTTGAGCGTGTTGAAGCTGGCGCTAGGAGGGCGAACAGTTTCGTGTGGCGGTTCTCGGGCGAATTTCGGAGGGCTCGAGCCGCGAAATGGATCCCCCTGTCGGCAATAGGCAACAGGGAGCCAGACCGCTCCGATGGCGGACGCGAACCCAAGGTTACCGAGAGCGCGGGGCGGGCGTTCCTCAGCCCGGAGCCGGTGGCGGCCACCATCGATCCTCTCGCATGGAGGCGGCGATTTGACGGGCAAAATAGATGGCCGTGTGTCCACGGCGTATCTCTGGCTTCAAGTTGCGCTTGTGGAAGCAGTGGAACACGGCGTGGGCCACGAACATGATCAGCCACAGAACGAGAATGGAATTGGGATGATGATGATAGCAATGACCGGAATGCCAGCGGGAGCAGAGTTCGTTAAAGCCTTCGTTTTCGACCTTCCAACGGTCGTGCCCGAAATGGAAGATGGTCTTGGCATCGGCCATTGAGCGGGGTATGGTCGTCGCCCACCACCAGTGGCTATCGATGGGAGTCTCGACCCAATCCCCAGCGACGCGCTCGCGACGGATGCCAGTCTCATGGGAATGAACAATGCGAAGAGGAGTGTGAATGGATTCAGTGCAGAAGCCCTCAGCCTCTTGTAAATGAACGTGCCGCGCGGGCTTGCCCGGTGCAGCCGGAGTCTCAAATGATTCTGGCTCTTGCTCCTCAAGAGGCAGGAGCGTGCGGGCTTCGGACAATAGCTCAGGCTGATTATCCTTGAGTACGGCAACAAGGTATTTGCCGTGGTCTTCAAGAAGATTGATCACGGAGGGACGCAGGTAGAGCGCATCGGCAGTGAGCACGTCAAAGCAGCGTGGGTGGTCCTTAAGGACGCGAGTTATCAGCCGTATAGCCGCAGCGACTTCGTCGTCTCCAGGATCTCCGTCTTCACCAGGCTCAAGCATTTCCACGTCGAGAAGCAATTGAAAATCCTCACAGATAATCTGAAACGCGACCAAGCGGTGGTAGAACTGTGTTTTGACCTCGTCTCCGACGGCGATCCGGCGTTGGAGACACTTTGGACAACAACGTTTGTAGCTACAGTGAGTTTCGTGACCATCGACGGCGGCAAGCATCCAACCGCGCTGTGGGGCAAGGATTTTGTTGCGTTTGAGGCAGAAGTAAATGTGTCCGAGACACCCTCGCACACTGTCAGGCTCGATGCGCTCGGAGACATACGCCAGTTCGTCGGCGCTGGGCAAACGGTGATTACCGAGCCAACGGGTCCAGCTGCTCTTGTTCCGGTGTTGCTCGAGTTCGTTGAAGCTTGGTAACCGGCAGCAGAACATGGCGAAGAATGCTGCCGGGAAAACTCGAGTGGGAATCTGTGGTTTGGGACGAGAGTCACGCACCCGCAGCCTCCATTGTTGGCGGAGGCTGAAAATCTTGTCCGAGTAAGTTAGTAGTCGCGTGAGAATGGTCGCTTCTTTTTTGGTGGAGAATTGCACCCGGACTTGGCTTTGCCGGCTGATTTCTTACCGGTCTTGCCCTTCTTCTTGGCGGAGCTACTCGCCGCTCTGGCCTTGGTTTTTGCCTCCTCGAGTCGGAGGCGCCCCTGCTCGTCGAGGGCTTCCAGCAGAGCATTCGCCTTCTGGAAATCATCGATCCAGCGTCTCGCCTGAGCTTCCAACGGTCTGGGGACGTGCCGCATGGTGGTCTTGCCCTTGCGAGTCTGACCGATGGCCAAGGAGCGATGGCGTAAGGAGTCGTCGGAAGCGCAACGGCAAGTGGGCTTGCCGCATTTACGAGAGAGTTCGATGGGCGAGCCGTGAAGGAAGCCTTCGGCCTGGTCGAGGAACTGGCGGAGGCGGCTGCGAATCTGGCGTTCGGTGGGGGGCAGGGAGTTTCTGCTTGGCATGAAGGTCGGCTCGTTCGGCGCACTGTAATATAAGACTATTACAGAAACAAGCTTAAAAAAGATGAAATAACGAATGCGAATTTGCCATGGGGTCAAAAATGGGCGCTGCCGATCCGAATTACCCAAAAATACAGGGCTTGAGCCGCCTCAGCCGCCTATCTTACGGAATCGCTGATCATGTAGTAGGCGATTTCTTCTTCGACGGCCTGATTGTCTCCGAGTGTCAATGTGAGTCGACCTCGAGGGCGAGTCAGACGTCCGGCACGCTGGATGATTTTGCGGCGAATCGTGCCGAGTCCTTCAAAGATCCACTCCGTAGCCCTTTTGGGGGACGATTTGCGTGACCGCTCCGCAGATCGCATCTGCATTTCGCGTGTGAGATTGTGGGTGAGGATACTGGCCAAAAGGAAAGCTTCGTTGGCGGCACGTCGCTTGGCCGGAATATAGTCCATCTGGGCCTGGCTCTTGGCTTCGCCAAAAATCTTCTCCTAAAGAGCCACGCCCTTCATGAAATTTCACCACATGAGCGGCCGTGTTTGTCTTGTTGGTGATGATCGCCTCGTATTCATAGTTCTCCTCGATTGGCTCGAAAAGATCCAGTTGGAGCGGTCCTTTGCGCTGAGTGCGCCTCATGGTTCGAATGCACAAAATGCGCGCTTTGCGCGCCCAACTTTTTGGCTTCCAGCGGATTTCGAAGTGATGAGTTTTTCCCTCTCCGCCTCGGGTTCGGGACCAGCGACGGCGCTTCTCGATGATGCCCTTGAGTTCCACAAGCCGCTCGAAAGGCACCGAGAACGTATTTCCAGGCCCAGGGTCTTTGCCTCTGAAACCATCTGATCGCTGAAAAACGCGCTGTCGGCGCGCAACTCGATCTGCACATCAGGCAGCACCTTGCGAATCTTCTCCACGCAGGAACGGAGGAACTCCACTGCTCCATTGGAGTCATGGACGTTGCCACTTCGATGAAGGAAGTCGAAGATTTGTCCGGTTTGAGCGATCGTCGCGAGCAGTGGATAATAACTGCGCTCTCCTTTTTTCTTCTTGTTAAATCCCACAGCCGTCCCTTCCGCATGGCAGACTCGTGCTCTGCACGCTTCCGTCCAAATCAAGCGTGATGCGTTTGATTCCCTCCTCCTGAAGTCGCGACAGGCAAACGAAATGATTCATCTCCCTCATCCTCTCAAGGCTTTGACAATCGACCTCTCCCAACATCCGGCTCATCGTTGGGACACTGGGCAATTGGTGCATCCCCAAAACCTGTCGTACAAGGGGATCATCTCGGTAGTAGTCCAAATCGCGAAGCATCCGGTAGCCCAGTATAAGATGCACGATAAGACACATGAAAACCTTGTGGAACTTGTAGAAGCGGGACATGCGCCGATCCAGTGGACCAAAGCACTGCTGAAGCTTCCCCTCCAGATCCAATTCCTGAAAGAGCTTCTGAAAGATAACGAGACCGCCGAAAGAGGTCAGTTCTTGATCTTCAAATTTGATCGCCGGAATCGTTCTGGATTTTGCATTAATCGTACGTCGTGCTACTCTCACTGTAGGTGGCTTTTGGGTTGAAGTGTTTGGTGTTTTGGTAGATTCCAAATCAACCTTATCCCAAAGGCCCCTGCCACTATTTTCTTGGGATTCTTGCCCCGATTTATGAAACTATGGGGTCGAGCCTTAGAGCCGATCCTCGGTGAGAACGCATCGGGTCTTTCTGCAGCCAACATCGTTCGACGAGGAAGAGCAATGGGAGAAAGAACGCGAGCAATGGAGCAAGCGTGACCTCAGCGACAAGGAATACGTCTATCTCTGGGCCGACGGGATCTACTTCCATGTCAGGCTCAATGACGACCGCCCATGTGTTCTCGTAATCGTCGGCTCCTTACCCGATGGAACCAAGGAATTGGTAACCATCAGCGATGGAGAACGAGAGAGCAAACTGTCCTGGAAAAATGTGCTCAGAGACCTCAAGAAACGAGGATTGAAAATCCCTCCGAAACTGAGTATCGCCGATGGAGCTCTCGGGTTCTGGAGCGCCTTGGAAGAGGAATATCCGACAAGCAAACAGCAACGATGTTGGGTGCACAAGACAGCCAACATCCTCGACAAGCTGCCGAAGAAAGCGCAGCCCCTTGCCAAGGAACGCATCCATGAAATCTACATGGCGGAAACAAAGAAGGCCGCCTTGGAGGCCTATGACGAGTTCTTCACGCTCTACGAAGCCAAGTATCCGAAAGCGTGCGCCTGCCTGAAGAAAGACAAGGAAACTCTACTAACGTTCTACGACTTTCCAGCCGAGTACTGGAGACACATCCGGACGACAAACCCGATTGAGTCGACGTTTGCCACGGTCCGCCATCGGACTCGACAAACCAAAGGGTGCGGATCGAGGAAAGCAACCCTTTCAATGGTCTACAAGCTCGGCCTGGAAGCCGAGAAAGGCTGGCGTCGACTGAACGGATATCGTCAACTTGACAAAGTCGTGCAAGGAATCATCTTCGTGGACGGCATCGAGCAGCAAACCGCTGCCTAACCCATGATCGAACTTCGAATGGTGTTCCGACCGCCCTCATCCACAACTTCCGGTCATTTCTCGTGCGCGTACTGTTGCCGCGTTGCTGCGCAAGGCCGGCTATAGTCTGCTGGCAAATCGCAAGACCCGCGAAGGGGCACAGCACCCGGACCGCAACAGGCAGTTCGAATACATCAACGATCAGGTGCGTCGCTTCCAACATTGCGGCCAGCCAGCAATCTCAGTGGACACCAAGAAGAAGGAGTTGGTGGGCGATTTCAAGAACGCCGGGAGGCAGTGGAGGCCGAAAGACAACCCTGAGCAAGTCCGCGTGCATGACTTCAAGGACAAGGACCTGGGCAAGGCAATCCCCTACTACGGCGTTTACGATATGCTCAACAACCAGGGCTGGGTTAGCGTCGGAATCGACCATGATACGGCCCAATTCGCGACCCGCAGCATCCTGTTGTGGTGGACGGAAATGGGCTCTGCGCGGTTCCTCCACGCCCGTCGGCTGCTAATCACCGCCGATGGCGGTGGGAGCAATAGCCACCGCTCGCGGCTTTGGAAGCTTTCGCTCCAGGAGTTGGCGAACGAGACCGGGCTGAAGTTGGTCGTCTGCCACTTCCCGCCGGGGACAAGTAAGTGGAACAAGATCGAGCACCGTCTCTTCAGCTACACCACCCAGAACTGGCAAGGCGAGCCACTGGCAACCCTGCAGACGATCGTCGAGTTGATTGGAAGCACAACGACGAAGGGAGGCCTGAAGGTCAGGGCCAGGCTCGATACCAAAAGCTACGAGACGGGGATCAAAGTGACGGACGAGAAACTGGCCGCCGTAAAACTGGAAAGGCACGAAACACACGGCTCATGGAATTACACAATCAAACCCTCGAAGTAAATGTTCACCTTATTTTTGCGCAGTTCCTAAGCCAGTTGGCTTGTCCGGAAGCCAAACCAGCCACGCTGCCCCACACCAAATCGATATCTTGGGTGATGGTTCCCGCTCCCGTCGCCCAAGCCAGGGATGAATTGGCATTGGCGAAGACGTTCTCCCAATACGAAGCCGCCGTTTCGATCACCGTTTGCGCCTTGGCCAGTGTACCGTTACTACCAAAAATCGCCGAATCATCCGCGGGCGCGCCCGTCGAGAAATTGCTAAAGTCCAAATTGATGATCAAATCCGCCCTCGCGGGGACCGAGGAGATCGAGAGCGCAGCGGCAACGAGGAGACTTCTTGAGAAGATGGCGGGAGAGTTCACAGGGCGAAAGAATGTCGGGGATTTGCAAACAACTGCAGAAAATAGCCAGCAGATCCGGATTTATCCAGATTTTATGGACGCTATCGACGAAAAGGGCACCCTGCGGTCGAACCCGCCCGGGAGCTTTCGCAATTGAGGGAATCTTGTCATATTGAAGCATCACTCTGGACACAACGCCCCCTATACGCTTTCTTTTTAGCGAATCACGGTTCCGGCCGAGCGCCCGACACCCTCCCGCCATGCGAAGAATCCCACCCTCCCCGCGCCTTTTGCTGGCACCCGCACGCGCTTTCTGCGAGACATCCCCTCCATCCCCCGCGGATTCCACCCCATCCTCATGATCAAGGTCGAGAACCTCTCCAAGCGCTATTCCGGGCACACCGCGCTGGATTCGGTGAGCTTTGAAGTCGGACGCGGCGAGATCGTGGGCTTTCTCGGCCCCAACGGCGCGGGCAAGACGACCACCCTGCGCATTCTCACCAACTACCTCCCACCCTCCTCCGGCCGCGCGGAGATCGACGGTCTGGACGTGTTCAAGGACTCCCTCGAAGTCCGGCGACGGATCGGCTACATGCCGGAGAACGTCCCCCTCTACAACGACATGCGGATCAAGGAGTACCTGCGCTTCCGCGCCGCGCTCAAGGGCCTAGGCGGGAAGGCCATGCGGGAGGCCGTCGGGGAGTCGATGGAGCGCTGCGGGCTCCACTCGGTGCGCCGCAGGATGATCGGCACCCTTTCCAAGGGATTCCGCCAGCGCGTCGGCCTCGCCGACGCCCTCATCAACAAGCCGCCCCTCCTCATCTTCGACGAGCCAACCAACGGGCTGGATCCCAATCAAATCCGGGACATCCGCAGCCTGATCAAGGAACTGGGCGACGACCACACCATTCTCATTTCCACCCACATCCTGCCCGAGGTTGAGATGACCTGTGGCCGCGTCATCATCATCAATCAGGGGAAAATTCAAGCCATCGGCGAGCCCAGCAGCCTCGCCAGACAGCTGCGGAGCGCCGGCACGGTCCGGGTCGAACTCAAGGGCGACGCCCACTACATCGAGTCCCGGCTCGGCGAACTCCCGGCCGTCAGGAAAGTCACGCTCGAGAAGAGCACCAAGGATTGGCATCTCATGGTCCTGAAAGTCGAGGCCAACAAGGACGTCCGCGAATCCATCGATCGCCTGGCCCACAAGGAACAGTGGCCACTGCGCGAACTCAGCCGCAAGGGCGTCTCCCTCGAGGACGTCTTCGTCGAACTCACCATGCACCAGCACGATTAACCGGCCCGCCGGGCCGGCCTTGCCAGCTTCCCTCCACGCCCACTTCGTTCATCAATTCATTCACTCGCTCATGCGGACGCTTCTCATTCTTCTCAACCGCGAGCTGCGCGCCTATTTCCAGTCGATCGTTGCCTACATCGTCATCGCGGCCGTGTCTCTCCTGCACGGGATCATCTTTCTGCGCTCGGTGAAGGATCTCAAGACGGACGGCGCCACGCTGAGCCTCAACCACGTGATGCTTCTCAACATCCCCTTCTGGCTCATCTTCATTCTCATCGTGCCGATCATCACCATGAGGCTGTTCTCGGAGGAGCAAAAACTGGGTACGCTCGAACCCCTCCTCACCGCGCCCGTCCAAACCTGGCAAATGGTGTTCTCCAAATACTTCGCGGCCCTGCTGTTCTACCTCATCCTCTATCTGCCTTGCATGCTCTACATGCTCTATTTTGAGAAGGTCACCGGCGCCTCGGCGGTGGGATCCGTCGCCGCACTTCAATCGCCATCCTTCTACGGCGGCTACGCCATGATTTTCCTGATCGGCACCTTCTTCGTCGCCATCGGCTGCCTGGCCTCCGCAGTGACCTCGAACCAGATCATCGCCGCCGTCATTTCGTTCACCATCCTTCTCATCTACTTTCTCCTCGGCTACGTGCGCCTTCTGGCCAACGACCTGCCTCCCGTCACCATCCAGTTTCTAGAATACATTTCGCCCATTGAGCACATGCGCAATTTTGCCTCCGGGCTCTTCGACAGCCGCCCCATCATCTATTACCTGAGCTTCACCGTCTTCGCGCTGGCGCTCACTCTCCAGGTATTGGATTACCGCAAATGGAAAGTCTAAATGGCCAAGAAATCTCCCAAACACCCTGACACATCCCCGGAAAGCGGTCCGTCGATCCGCCGCTTCCGCATCGGTCTCAACGTGATCGTGCAGGTCGTTCTCCTCACAGTGATCGTCGGCATGATCAACGCGCTGAGTTGTCGCCGCTTCGTTCAGTGGGACCACACGCCCTCCAAGCGCTTTTCCCTCAGCGAGCAGACCCAGCAGATCCTTGGCAGCCTCTCCGAGGATCTCTATCTCACGGTCGCCTTCAGCCGGACCAGCGATGTCTATCATTACACCCAAAGAATGTTGGAACTCTACCAACAGGCCGCCGGCGATCAACTTCACATCACCCGGCTGGATCCCCTCCGCGATCCCTCCGCCGTCGCCAAGCTCCAGAACCAGGATCCCAGGCTCGTCTTCAACGAAAATAAGATTCTCGCCAGCAAGACCGAGACCTTGGAAAAAATCGAAGCTCACGGGCCGGAAATCGTTCCCTACCAGATCATCACCGAACGGGACATGTTCCAGCGAGCGGAGAACCTGATGTTCCGCGATGGACAGGCCCAGCGGGGAAACGTCACCCAATACCGGCTCGAGCGCGCCCTCACCTCGGCGATTCTCGCCGCCACGCAAGAACGCGAGCAGGTCGCCTACGTCCTGACCAGCAAGAGCCAGATGCGCACCGTGCAGGGCCGAAACGCCGGGGGCACCCTCGTGTTGGAAGGCGGCCATCGGCAGAATCTCCGGGTCGAGCCCCTTCCCTTCACCGAGAACACCAAGATCCCCGGGGATGCCAGCGTAGTCATGATGATCTCGCCCGGTGTCGATTTCTCGGGCGCCGAATTGAAGGAAATCTTCCAGGAATACTGGCAGAAGCGCAAAGGCGGGCTCATTCTCCTCTTGAACCCTTTCCATTACGACCGGATTCCCAATCTCCGTAATTACCTCGAAACCTACTATGGCGTCCGCTGGGAGGACAACCGGGTGCTCTCCGTGAAGAACCAGGGAGGACGCAACCTGGTCGTCTACGAGCCGCCCGGCTGGTTTCAGGAAGGTTCCCCCATCACGGAGACGCTGGCCGACCACAACACGCCGCTGCCCAAGCTCACGAGCACCTTGAACACCCAGATCGAGGGCCAGGAAACCGACACCGTGCTGGCGCCGCAAGCCACTGACAAGAAACCTCTCATTGCCGTCAGTTCCCAGAACGACGGCTTCTGGAAAGAGTCCGATTACAAAAACCCCAACCCGGTCGCCGAACCGCGCGAGATGAACCAAATCCATGTCGCCGTGTCGGTGGAGATCGGGGCGGGAATCAACCAGGACCTCCGGCTCAACAGCTCGCGCATGGTCATCGTGGGCAACGGGAACCTGATCGATCCCGACCTCTACACGCGCGAATCGATCGAGTTCATCCTCAACAGCATCAACTGGGCCAGCGCCCGCGAAGAGCTGGTCACTGGCATCTCCGTTCAGCCGGGCGTCAACTACCGCGTGGACGTCGGGGACCGGCCCTATCGCAAACTCGAATGGATGGCCCTCCGGCTGCTGCCCGGTGGCGCATTCTTCATCGGCTTGGCCGTGGCGTTTTTCCGGCGGAGGTGAAAAAAGATTCCCTCTCCGCTCCTCGACGCCTTACCATCCCCTGCTCTCTCCTCCTACTCTCCGAGCTTCGCCCTTCATTCAAGCCCTTCCCATGCGGTTCGCCACCACCCTCTTTCTCGCTTTCGTGGCCACGGGAATCGGGCTCTACCTCTACCTGGATCAGACGGGAATCCTTCAGCGCTTTTTGGGCGAGGAACCTCCCCCGCGACTCGTCGCGCCCGTCCCCAAAGCCATCACTGGTTTCCGATTCCAGAACGACGGCCGTCCCGATTCCCTCAAGCAATTGGAAATCCAAGAGGACGGCCGCTGGCGAGTGAAGGCGCCGGTCGATGACTTCGCGGATCCCGAATGGGTTCAATCCGTCCTCAAGGTTTTTGCTTCACTGCGCGCCACCGATTTCCTGCCGGATCCCCAGGGCACCGAACGCTCGCGCTACGGGCTCGACACGGACACGGCCACGACCTTGTCGATCGACCTCTCGGACGGCCAAACGCTGCACTATCAGGTCGGTCACCCGGGCCCGCTGGAAAACTCTTGTTACCTGTTCCCGGGCGAGGCCAGCGCCTACCGGGGCACTTTCGTTGCCGCGGTGCCCTTCGCCGATCTGGCGGCGACTCCCCCCACCTCCATGGTCGATCCCATCCTGGCCCGCTTCGATCCGGGCGCCATCACGCAGCTCACCTACCGGCATGGCGACCTCGAGACTCAGCTCCAGCGTCCCGCCAGGCCGGGCGGACGCTGGCGGCTCGTGGCGCCCATCCAGCGGCAGGCCGACGGTGACCGAATCGATGGCTGGCTCGCCTCACTGGCCACTCTGCCGATCGACGAAGTGCGCTTGGCGCCCTCTCCGGAGAACGCCGCTGACGAGGAGACGAAACAGGAGGACTCGACCCTTGAGAGCCTCGAAGGCGAGGAACACCGGATCACAGTCGGCGGAGACCTCGAGACCGCCTCGCCCGCGGCGCTGACCCTAACATTCACGCCTCGAGCCGACGATCCGGACCAGCTCCGGGCGCAGCACTCGAATCGGAACCTGATCTACCTGGTTTCCCGGAAAGCGGCGGAAAACGTCTTTCCCAAGAGTGTCGATTCCCTGCGAGAACAGCGTCTTTTGCGCGTCTCGGCGGCCGATCTGACCGCCGTGGTCTTCACGCCTCAGGGCAGCCTGCCGTTGCGAGTAGAACACTCCGGAGCCTGGCTGATGAACACGCGCGATGGCGAGACCGCCCTCGCCAATCCCGATCAGGGTGAGCGCTTTCTCGATCTGCTCAACGAGACACCCATCGTGCAATACCTCGAAAGCGGCGAGTCCAAGGAAGCCCTCTACGGCCTGGATGAACCCCTCTTCACGGTGAAACTCCACGGCGAACAACTCGGCCCCCACGAGTCGAAACACCTCGTGATGCGCGTGGGCATGCCTCCTGGCGATTCACCTCACGTCTTTGTCCATTTGGAAGGCACGGATTTCATCGCCGCCGTTCCCAAGACCTTTCTCACCGGCATCGCTCAAGCGGCCGACGCCTTGCAGTGGAAAAAGCTCGAGGTCTTGAACATCCCCTTCGAACGGATCCGTGCCGTCACCATGGAGATCCCCGGGAAAGAGACCCTCACCTTGAAGACGGATCTCCTGAATCCCAACACGGATCAGCGCCTGCAGCTCCTGCGGGAAGACGTTGACCGAACGGCGGATTTGAACCAGCGCGCGGCCGGTCAACTGCTCCTCGACGTCGGCAATTTGAACGCCGACCGTTGGATTTCCGTCAGTGTGGCGAGCGCCCTCGCCCTGGCTGACTCCACCCTTCGTCTCTCCGTTTCCCAACGTCCGCCGATTCCCTCGGAAGGCGCGGAGGGAAGCGAGCCCAGTGGTGGCGACGAAGGCGAAACTTGGCGTTTCGAGTTTGCCCCCGTCAACGCCAAGGTCCCCGTCTTCTACTACGGACAGCGGGTCGGCACTCCTCGGCCAAAACCCTTTCTCATCACGCGGGAACTCTATCATCGCCTCAGCGGGAAACAGCTGCTGCTCGAGTCCCCGACCGGGTCCTGAGTCGGCCCCGAGCCGGCGCGACAATCTCAAGATTTCTCGCCGCCGCCGCCCATGTCCGGGTCCGGGTCCGGCAAGTCTCCACTCAGAGTCAGCCGAGCCGTGACCAGGACACGGTCTTCGCAACGCACCTCGCCCTCCACCTGCACGAGCGGACCCAGCCGCCCCGCCACCTCGGCCGTCAGGCTCAGTTCCTGCCCGGGCAGGCCCGTCCCAAAAACCTTCACCTGGCGCATCGCCGTCAATCTCAAATCGGCGAGAACCGGCTGACTGGGATCCGACTGCAACACCACGCCGCCCAGCTGGGCCAAAGCCTCGACCATCAGCACTCCCGGCATCATCGGGCGGCCCGGAAAATGACCGCGCAGGAACGGAGCCGATTGCGGGATCCTGTAAACACCGGCCCCACGCTTGCCGGGCTCGAGCTCGGTGAGCTCATCGACGAAGCGAAACTCCTCGCCGTGAGGCAAGGTCTCAAGGGCGCGGGAAGCGGCGGAAGAGGACATGAGAACCGTGAGTTTGAAAGACGGCACCCTAACTTTTCCGAACCGGCAACACAACCTTGCAAGCAGCCCCCTCCGCGTCAACGCCTTCTGGCAAACATCGAAACCCGACGCGTCCACGAGGCAAAGGATCCGTGAAGCTCCACGAGTTCAATCTTCGCAATCGTCCCGCGTCTTGCCGACTGGAAAGCAATGCCTCTGAGGGGCGCGAGGTTGGGTTGGCGCCACGTCCACCCTCAAGCGTCAACCGGGCCTCCTCACGGCTCCTCCTCAACACCGAGCAAAGACACCGAAAGGGTTTGCCGAATGGGCGCCGTTTCGTTCTCCGCCGTACCGTCAATCCCCAGGCTCTTCAACTTGCCATCCAACTTCAGCACGGTGCTGACAATCTGTCTCTTCTCCACATCGATCAGTGTCAGCCCACGAATCTTGGGTATCATCACCGCGATCCCCGGGCTCTCTTCAACGCCTTTTCGCTCGAAAAACTCTCCCCCAAACTTTCCTGTCATTTTCACTAAGGCCAGGCGACGCCCCTCGTGCTCCTTGAACCCGGCGAACAGGCAATCCATCTTCCACGTTCCTGCGCCGTGAGCCGGCACGTCCAGGCTCTCCGCGTGATTCCAGCGAGCCCCTTCCGACAGAGCCTCGGCGGGAATTCCCTGGTGCAAGAGCGCCGAAGTCACCGCTTCCCAGGGAAAACCGCGCCAGGCTGTTTCCTCCTCCTCCTCCTTCACCTTCACCTGCACCTCGTCGTCTCCCCCTTCTTCCACCACGGGCCACACCGCCAAGCGGTGTTGTCCGGATTCCGTGACCAGCACGCGATAGCGATTCCGCACGAGTCGCTCGGTCTGACGGAGTAACATTCCCTGCAAGCCCGTTCTCTCCTGAAATCGCGGCGGGATCGAGCGATCAAAATAATACCGGCTCCTGTCGCCGGTGACATTGAGATCCACCCGAACGCGATCGACACCCACCTCCAGGCCCCTCTCCTCGGCGTCCGCGAAAGCTTCCACGTAGAAGTGTTGCCGCCACTCCATGGTCTGCTTGCCCAAGCCGGCGACGGTCACCTCGGCCGACATCCGCTGCAGCCAGAGATAGCGTCTCCCCGCCTCAAAGACCGGACGAAGCACGTGGCCCCCCTGCGCCGCGCCATTCCGGACCTCCGCCGGGGCGTTCTCACTGGCATTGGCTCCGGCCGCGGTGGCCACCGACGCCTCGATGCCGGGCGCCTCCACCTCGGAAACCTCCTGGCTGGGAAGGCTCACGAGAAGAAGACCACTGAGGATGCACGACGCTCGAGAAACAGTCACAGCTCCCAAACCCTCTCACGACGCCTCCTGCCTCTCAAGGGAATTCGCGCTCCGCCCCGCGCAGCGCAGGGCCACTCGCTTCCCCGGTCTCTTCCGCTATTCCCGGGGCACTTCGCTCTTTGAAATGTCGACACAATCCCAGTAGGACTCTCCGTAGTCGAAGAAGACCTCCTCGCCCGGCCGGATCCGGCGCGCGGCGGCAATGCGCGCCGTCTTCCAGCGCGTCGAGGTGATCAGCTCCGCGTTGGGACGCGTGTCATCGTGATTGATGAAGCGCGTGTAGCTCGCCCCCTTTCCCTCGCCCCAGATCCAGCAATCCTTACAGACCCACACCAGGTAGAGCGAGTTGACGTAGGGCGCGGAATTCGCTTGGTTGTCTGTCAGGGTTTTGCCGGTGTAGGGCCCGATGGTGTCCCCCGGCCAGATCATCACCCGGGAGAACAGCCCTTTCCCGGCCTTGGGGATCGTGGACCGCTTCACCTCGAAATCGTCTTCCGTCCAGACGACCGGGACCCGCGTCGCCCGCTTGCTGCTGCTAGCGCTGCTACTCATCGCCGATCCGGCGCATAGCGCCCCCTGTTTGATCCCTTCATTGCATCATCGGCGGGAATCCACCATTCACCAATCGCCCGTCCACAGTGGCACGAGGCGAAGCGGGGAATCCACGAACCCAGATCCGGCGTGCTTCCTTCCAGAGCTTCACACTTGCATGATGTCCTTCTCCTTGGTCCCCACGCGCTCGTCAATCTCTTGCACGTGCTTGTCGGTCAAGGTTTGGATCTCTTTTTCCAGGCGATGGAGTTCGTCCTCCGTGATGGCCTTGTCTTTTTCGAGTTTCTTGGCCTTGTCGATGCTGTCTTTCCGCGCCGCGCGGACCCGGATCCGGCCTTCCTCGGCCATCTGTTTGGCGAGCTTGACCAGATCTCGCCGCCGTTCCTCTGACAACTCGGGGATGGGTAACCGGATGTTCTTCCCGTCGACATTGGGATTGATGCCCAGTTTCGACTCCTTGAGGCCGCGCTCGATGTCCTGGGTGGTGCTCGGGTCAAAAGGCTGGATCACGATGAGTCGTGGTTCCGGCGTGTTGATCATGGCCAGCTGCTTGAGCTTCATGGAGGAGCCGTAGCTCTGCACATGAATGTCAATGCCCTCCACCAACGCCGGCGATGCCTTGCCCGTGCGGACCGCGGCAAATTCCTGATTCATGAAATCCACGCCTTTGCGCATGGCTTCCTCGGTTTCTAGCAAGACGGTGTCGGCATCCATGGCGTGCGTGATGGTTGATGATTGGTAGGTCAGATGAAATTGATCCGATTGTAAGAGTCAGGGTCCGCTCGCTAGCTAGCGGAGGCAAAATGAGTTTGCTCCCCCACCAGGGTGCCAATGGGTTCACCCATCAACACCCGACAAATATTCCCTTTCTCCATCATGTCAAACACCACGATGGGTTTGTGATTGTCCATGCACAAGCTGAAAGCAGTGCTGTCCAGCACCCCCAGGCGATGGGTCAGGGCATCGTGAAAGGAAATGGTATCATAACGACGTGCTCCCGGGTTCTTGAGCGGGTCGGCGTCGTAAACCCCATCGACCTCGGTGGCCTTCAGAATCACATCCGCGCCGACCTCGCTGGCGCGCAAAGCGGCGGTGGTGTCCGTCGAGAAAAAGGGATTACCGGTCCCCGCTCCAAAAATGACCACCCTGCCCAGTTCCAGATGACGCACGGCTTTTCGCCGAATGAAGGGCTCGGCCACGTTCTTCATTTCGATCGCCGTTTGCACCCGCGTGGGCACGTCCATTTCTTCTAACATGCTTTGAATGGCCAGAGCGTTCATCACGGTCGCCAGCATCCCCATGTAATCCGCCGTGGCACGCTCCATGCCCCGGTTGGACGCCGAGATTCCCCGCCAGAAGTTGCCGCCACCCACCACCACGGCGATCTCCACCCCGGACTGATGCGCTTCTTTGATCTCACCGGCGATCCGCTCCACGATGGGAGGCGAGATGTTGTCCGTCTCGCCACTCTCCCTGAGGGCCTCTCCGCTGAGTTTCAGGACGACACGCTTGAAGGCTCTTCGATTGGGGACCGCTACCATGAATGGCAGAAGATAAGCAGAAAGCCCCACCAAACTCAATGGGAAAACCACCGCAGGAAGCGGGGCCATCGAGCCGGCCACGCCACGTCGTTCGCAGGCCCCGACGTCCATTCACGCACTTCTCCAGCACGGGGAGGGGAAGCAAGGCGCGCCTTTCCCGGTCCCCAATTGCCGCCACTCGCCGAAGCGAAAGATGAGATGAATCAAGCTCGCGCGCCCACGCGTAAACTGTTTGCAAAAGGAATCACCCCTCGCTAGGAATGACACGCTTGTGAAATTTTTCACAAGCTGAGGGTCCATCGATCATGTTCACCAAGAAGGAGAATTATCAGGGAAGTCTGGAAAAGATCCAGCCTCACCTGAAGCAGGTGGAAACCTGCATTCTCGATCAAGCGGCCACCTTCGATCCCGCGGTGAGCGGCTACATCCGCTACCTCCTCGACACAGGCGGGAAGCGGATCCGCCCGAGCCTGGCGATCCTCGCCGGAGGCGCGGTCGCGGGCGAACCGACCCCGGAACACCGCCGGCTCGGTCTCATCCTCGAGCTCATTCACGTGGCCACGCTCGTCCACGACGACATCATGGACGGTGCCGAAATCCGCCGTCAGATCCCCACCGCATCGGCCAAGTGGGGACAATCGCTCGCCGTCCTCCTCGGGGACGCCCTCTTCGCTCACGCCCTTCAGCTGACCGCCGATTTCTCGGACAGCGAGGTCAGCAAACTGATCACTCAGGCCTCCAAGGATGTCTGCACCGGAGAAATCCTGCAGACTCAACGCCGATTCGATCTCAATTTGAGCAAGGCCGAGTATCTCCGGATCATCGGACTCAAGACCGGCGCGCTCTTCGCCGCCGCCACGAAAACCGCCGCCCGGCTATCCACGGACGACCTTTCCCTGGCCGCCAACCTACGCAACTACGGACTGAAACTCGGCACCGCGTATCAGGTCTACGATGACAGCCTCGATCTCTTGGGGAATGAATCCGAGGCCGGCAAGACCCTGGGCACCGATCTCGAAAAGGGCAAGCTGACGCTCCCGGTGATCCACCTGATCGAACGCGCCACGGAGACCCAGAAGACCAAGCTGAACAAGCTCATCATCAACCGCGAGCCCCTCGACACGAGCATCCTCGCTGGGATCGCGGATTACGAGGGGGCGATCGAAGCCAGTCTCCAGGAAGCCCGCAAGCTCCTTCGCGAGGCCACCGCCTGCCTCGCCGGTCTGCCCGAAAACGATTACCATCAGGGACTTCGCGACCTCGTCGGCTACGTCGAGTCACTCGTCGATGCCTGCAGGGTATCTTCCTATTGACAAGGGAAACGGCGTCGATAGCATTCGGCTCCCTTTCGGCGGCGCTCATGGAGGGAAATCCCGCCGACCCCATGCCCTGACCCATTTTCCTAGCCTGCAGACACCATGAAACGGACCTACCAGCCTTCCAAGAGAACGCGCAAACGTCAGCACGGGTTCCGCGCACGCATGAGCACCAAAGCCGGGCGCGATATCATTCGCCGACGCCGGCAAAAAGGTCGCAAGCGCTTGATTCCCAAGGGTGCCGAGATCCACTACAAGCGCCATACCACCCAGCACGGCCGCTAGGCAGAGCGTCTCCGTTTCCCGCTCCATCCCGTCCTGGTTTCACCGGGCAGCCTCCGACTGGAACGGCGGGAAACAGACTGGCGACCATCCGCCGACGCAAGGATGACGGGTATCTGCGCAATGTCCCCACAAGCCTCCCGCTCATCGATGAAACGGAGCCAACGCATGCGCCAGGGCCGTGATTTTGCTCGCCTCCGGCGAGAGGACCGGTCTCACGCCGGACGATTTCTGGTGCTCTCCACACTGAATTGTCCCGAGCGCACGCCGGGTGAGACGTTTCTGGCGGGCCTCATCACATCAAAGCGCGTCGGCATCGCCGTGGTGCGAAACCGGGTTCGGCGACGGCTACGGGCCATCATCGACGAGTTTGCCGAACGCCTGGTCCCGGGCACTGTTTTGGTCGTGATCGCCCGCTACCGAGCCGCCCAAGCGCCTTACCCGCAGCTGCGAGAGGAATGGGAAAAGCTCGCAAAACGGGCCGGAATTCTGCGACGCTCGCCAACCACCGGAGGCCCCCAGGATTCATGAAGGGACTGATCAAGCTCGCGATGCGGCTCTACCGGGGCTTGCTCGCTCCCATGCTCAAGTGGATCGCCACGGGAAACCCGCGAGGAGCGCTCTGCCGCTTCCAACCCACCTGCTCCCACTACTGCGAAGAAGCCCTGTGCCAACACGGTTTCCTGAAAGGTCTTGGGCTCACGGTCCGTCGTTTGCTTCGCTGTCATCCCTGGGGAGGGCAGGGTTACGATCCCGTTCCCCCCGCCAAGGACTCCCGTCCAGCGGCATCCTCCGCCATTCCGCCTCCCTCGTCATCGCCTCCCGCGTAGCCGGAGGACGCACAGCTTTCCCATCTTTCTCTATTCTCAATCTCTATGGACAGAACCGCATGGATCGTCGTCACGCTCTGCTCGCTCGCGCTCGTCATCCTCTTCCAGCAAAACGCCAAGCAGGCTGCCGAACAGCGACGGATCGCCGCCGAGGAAGCGACCAAACAAGCCCAGGCCCCCGAAGGCGAGGTTCCTGAGGGAGAGAGCACGGCCGAGACCGAGGACGGAGGAGAAACGCCCTCCCCGCAGCCCTTCCCCACTCCAGCGGCCGACCCCAACGTTTCCTTGCTCGAGCCCGAGCAACTCCGCCTGACGAATGCCGAGGCGACGTTCCAGTTCAATCAGGTCGGCGGCGGCATCGAATCCGTCACCCTTCTCAACCATCGAGCCTTTCCCTCGGGAAACGTCATGATCAACCAACGCGGTCCCGTCCCCATCGGAACCTTCACCAAACGGGATCGCCTGAGTGACACCCTGATCACCTATCGTGCCGAGCCCATCCAGGAGGGAAAAGTCGTCTTCACCGGCGAAAACCCCGACACCAAAATCCGCATCACCAAGACCTTCTCCCAGACGGCCGATCCCTACACTCTCGATCTGAAGATCGACCTGCTCAACCAGAGCGGGGTCAATCATTCCAGCAGCGACTACTACCTCCATACGGGCGCACTGGAGTTTCTTCACCGCAAGGAGATGCCACTCTACCTCTCCTACAACTGGTGCTCTCAAGGCGAAGCGGACAAGGAAGCGGTGGACTGGTTCAAGGGCGGCGGGATCATCTTCCGCAAACCGCCCCGCTCCCTCTTGGAGGTCCGTGAGGAGTCGCTGCAATGGGCCGGCGCCTCCAATCAGTTCTACACCAGCCTGGTGGTGCCGACAGATCCGCTCACTCCGGGGCGCGTCTGGGCCAAGCGCTTCCCGGTCACGCTCGCCGACGCCCCGGCCACGCCGACCGAAACCTATCACGCGCTTTACGGCGCCCTCTCCCTTCCCGAGGTCATCTTGCCCAACGAAGCCAGCGCCTCCTACACCTGTCAGATCTACACCGGCCCCCGGGAACTCAAACGTCTCGAAGGCCTGGGGCACGACCTGAAAGAAGTGATGCATTACGACGACATGCCCATCTTCGGCGGCATGTTCGGGCTCATTCCACTCCTCAGCACCACTCTCCTCAAGCTGATGATCTGGCTGTCGGGCCTTGTGCACAACTGGGGCATCGCCATCCTCATCATCACCTGTCTGATCCGGATCCTCATCTGGCCGCTCCACGCCAAGTCCACCGCGACGATGAAGCGGATGTCCAAGCTGGCGCCCTTGATGACCGAGCTGAAAGAAAAGCACGCCGATGACCCCCAGAAAATGCAACAGGAGACGATGAAGCTCTACCGGGACTACGGCGTCAACCCGGTCGGCGGCTGCCTGCCGGTTTTCCTCCAGCTCCCCATCTTTCTCAGCTTTTACAAGATGCTACAATCGGCGGTGGAACTGCGGGACCAGCATTTTCTCTGGGTCGAAGACCTGTCGATGCCGGACGCCATCTACCACTTCGAAAGTTTCTCTCTCTTCGGTGTCTCCAGCATCAACCTGATGCCGCTCTTGATGGCGGCCACCATGATCGTGCAAATGAAGATCGGTCCCAAGGCCGGCGACAAGATGCAACAGCGGATCTTCATGCTCATGCCGCTCATCTTCCTCTTCATCTGCTACAACTTCGCCTCCGCCTTGGCGCTTTACTGGACGGGCCAAAACATCTTTAGTATCGGGCAAACATGGTGGATGAACCGGCGACCCGAACCCGAACTGGTCAAGCGTCCGGCGAAGAAGCGGATGTCCTTGCAGGAGATGCAAAAGGCTCAGCAGAACGCGGCCGCCGGCCGGGCCGCCAAGAAGCCGAAAAAACGCACGCCGCGCACCGGAGGGTGACGGGTCGCCGCCAATCGGTCGGCTCCCGCCCCACGGTCACCTTCGTCCACCTCCAACCCGTCCCATCTCGATCATGAGCGAAACGAAAGAAGTCATTGCCAAAGGGAAAGAGGTGCTCGACACGATGTTAGGCTACCTCGGGTTCATCATCCAAGTCGAGGAAGACAGTTCCCATCCCGGCGGGGGACTGCAGATCTTCACCGAGGAAGCCGAAGCCCTCATCGGCAAGCGGGGAGAGCGCCTCGAGGACATCCAGTACCTCGTCAACCGCGTGATCCTCAAACACTTCCCCAAGGCCAAACGCCTCCGCGTCGACGTCGAACATTACCGCTCGATGCAAGAGGACGCCATGGTTCAACGGGTCCAGGGCCTGGCCGACAAGGTCCGCCGGACGGGCCGTTCGGTGAAACTCTGGCCCATGAACTCCTATCACCGGCGCCTCATTCACAACGCCTTCAAGGAGGACCCGATCATCCAGACCTGGAGCCCCACGGATTCCGCCAAACTGAAACGCATCACGCTCATCCGACGCAAGAAGTAGCGCCACAGACCGCCAAGGCGGACGGGCGACTCCACCCACTGGCTTGCCTACTGAATGGGCGAGTAGCGCAGCGGACGGAGATGCTGGGAGATGATCTTCGACACCGTGTCCCGGTAGCGCTCCTCCCCTTTCAGGGCTTCCCAGTCGGGATGCTTGAGAAAGCGATCCCATACCTCCTTCCGATGCGCTTCATCGTCGTAAACAACGAGGTAGGTCAATTGCGGAAGATTCTTGGCAATCACTGCCTGTCCAAAGAATAGACAGTCCAAGCCCACGGCTTTGAAGATGTCGATCTCGCCCCGATTGAACATCTCCACCTTTCGCCGGCCTTTCAGCCCGCTGTAACTCTCGTAGACCCTCAGCTCGAAGAGACGCGGGCCGTCGGTCTCCTTCTTCGGCACCGTCAAGGTTGGCATGCCCTCGAAGGCGTAGAGAAGGGAAGCCTCCACGCGCGAGAACACCGCCTCGTCCTTCTCCACCGCCAGGTAATCGGCCGCCTTTTGAAGGAACTCCTCGTTTTGTCGCAATGAGTCGGCGAGCGTCACCAATTGTTCCGGCGAATCGAGAGCCGTCACCACGTATCGCTGCCGGGGAAGCTCCTCGTCGCGATCCTTCTCCAGCTGAACCGGCCGGAAGATGCCCATCAGGCCCAGACCCATCTCCGAGAAGGCCGGGACCACCGCCTCGACGAAGGTCCGGTCAAACAAGGCTTCCGCCTCCTCCGACTGCAAATGGTAGATGCGGACTTGGTACCATTGCCGCTCTTCGGCCCCCGCGCCGGGCAACGACAGGGTGAGCAGAAGGGGAAGAATGAAGGCCAGCCAAGCCGAGAGAGAACGTTTCATGGGAACAGTGAACGCCGCGAGACGTGGTCAAGGCAAGCAAGGAAAAGGGGCAGATAATGAATGCTTTCCACACAATCGCTCATAGCCGATCTCGATCCTCGGCACGGCTCCGCCCGGAAAAGCTTCCGTCTCGATCCAATGCACTTCGGAAAAACTCCAGCTTTCGTCAAACCCGAGAATCGCCGTGGCCTGCATCTCCCGCCCTCGCAGTTTCACCTGAAGCCCGTCGAGGCGGACCGTCCGGTTAATCGAGTAATTTCCCCCTGGCATCCGGACCACGCCCCCACCGCGCCCTTGAATGGACCGATGGATCCCCATACTCAACGCCGAGGCCACGATGGCATCGACGTTCTTGGCTGCCTGTTCGGCCGAGACGTCTGGACCGTCGGCCTTGAGCCCCCACCAACGTGGATCACGCAGGCGCTCAATAGAGAAGAGAATGAATGTCAGACTACGGCAACGCGCTCAAGGCTTCTCCACGACGTCTCTGGAGTCTCTCTCGCCCCCGCCGTCCTCCTTGCCCGCCAGCGCCCTGCTCAATCTCCAGCCGGCGCCGATGCCGCCCAGACCCACCAGCACCGCAGCGACCAGGAGCAGGGACCCCAAATTCATCCGCTTGGCGGGAGCCAGCTCCAGTTCGATCCGCAACGGTTCCGTGCGATCGACCTGAACGCCACGATGAAAGGTGAGCAGTTCACCACGCGCCGGCAAGGTCACGTCGATCCCTCGAAGCGCCGGCTCCGCTTCCGACTGCTGACTCACCAGGCGGCTGGCCATGCGCTTCAAGGCACTGTTCTCCTCGACGGTGTTCCCTCTCAACAAATCATCGACCTGCTGCGGATCGTAATTGAGTTGCCCCCGGAGGAGCGGGTTCTCATTGGCCGCTTGCTCCAGTTGTTCATTGCGGGCAAAGGCCGGAGTCTCGATTTTGTTTTCCAGAACCAGGGACTGGCGCCGCGTGTTGAGACCGAGCACGGCCTGTTCCCTCTGCAACTGACGCAATTGCACGCGAGCATCCTCGTTGGAGGCGTCGTCGAGCGAGGGTGAATTGGCGGCCGTGAAAAGCGCTTCCAAGGCCTTGTCCTGCTGACCTTCCTTCAGCCAGACATTGGCTTTGTCCAACATGTCCTTGGCGCTCTCCGCCTGCCGAGCCCGCATTTCATCGTGAACCGCCAGATAATCGTCCACGGCGAATCGCACCTTCCGGCGCTCTTCGCGCAGGCTCAAGTCACCCTCCTGGCTCTTCAAGGTGTAACCGTTCGGCAGCACCACTTCCCAGGTGACGTCCTGCAGGGGAAGGGCCATGGCGGGGCCGACGAGATCGATCGACGAGGACGGCGAGGCGCCGTAAAGCGCGTAGGCAAAGGTGACTTGGGCGCGGCCCGTCTCCTCCACAGGAAAGACGTAAAAGAGATAGGATGAAATCTCACCCTCCTCTTGGGCTAAGGCCACGCTCTGCCGATTGACGAAGGCGTTGAACAAGGCCGCATCGTCGGGGAGACGCACGCGCAAGGGACTCTTCTCTGCCACCTCGACCACCAGCGAGACCTTGGTCACCTGTTGACCGGTGGATGAGAGAATCGTTCTCAGCTTTCCCTGAGCCACCCGCAACTTGAGCGCCTCCGCGACGGCATGACGCTCAACACGAACCTGCAAGGGTTGGTCCGGTGCCACGGCCCTCACACAGAGTCGGGGCACCTGCGCATCCCGCTCATTGATCAGCTCCCTGGGGACGGTGCTCCAATCCACAATCTGCCAACGCCGATCCGGGTCCTCCAGGCGGACCTCCAATCGGGCCGCGCTCCGGACGGCCAACCAATGAGTGGCCTGACGGACTTCGTTGAGCACAATCGGCGGGAACGATTCCACGCCTTGGCTGCGATCGCCCGGCTGCTGATAATCGATCGTGACCAACACTTTACCCAACATTCCTCTCTGGAAACGGATCTCCCACAAATCTTCCTGATCCGGTACTCTCACCAAGTCACTGATCGCTTCCCCCACGGCGTGCACGGAACGCTCTTCCGCATCGCTCAATCCCGGAAGGATCACCCGAAGCGCCTTCACGGCCGCGTTCTCGATCTCGTAATGAATCGCCAGGCGCGTGCGCGTCTGCCCTTCCCGCAAGGTCACTTCTCTGAGTGCCCGTGCCGTGACCCACGGCTCGAGCTTCTCGATCCGCAGGTCCACTTCCCAATCCTGCTGGAGGAGCTGGAAGGCCAGGGTCCCAGGCTGCTTGCGCGCCAAGCGCCGCGTGCCCAGCTGCGACACGTTCCGACGTGCCACCGCCTGCAGCCGAATGCCGAACTCCGGCACCGCGACGAGCTGGCCGGTCGAACGGGCGGTGTTCTCCAGGATCACCCGAGGCACTCGCCAACTCGCTTGGGGACCGGGTGCGGCGCCGGTGAGCGTCACGGCAAACGTCAGGTCTCCCAGGGAACGGCCGTTGAGATGGAGGACCACCACGCGATTCCCATCTTCCGTCGCCTCCGACCAGTGATCGAGATGACTGCCACTGATCGCCTCCACTTCCAGGCCGTCCGGCAAGACGAACCGCAATTGAAAAAGCCCGGCTCGCGACACCCGCACTTTCAGGTCGATCGAGAGAACGAGCCGATCCTCTCCAAGAGAAAGTGTCTGCTGCGATTCCACCCTGATTTCCGGCTCTACCGCCGTCACCTGCAGCTCGACCTGGGCGTCCTCCGTGCCATAACGAAACACCCGATGCAGCAACAATGACTCTTCATTCCCCGGCAAGAGCGCCGTGTCAAAGTCCTCCAGGTTGACCACTGACAGGCCTTCTTCCGTAAGGGACTCGGGCTGGGCATCCGATCCAAAAGCCAGGGCCAGGATACCCACTTCGCCCGCCGCCTCCAGCACGCGCAAGGGCTCCACCACGGCGGTGGCCGGGAGGTTGCCCATGCCCTGCTGCGTCAGAACCAACAAATGAAAGGCGTCCGCCCGAGCGGTCTCCAGTTCCACCCTGACTTCCCGCGATTCCGGATCAAAACGCCAGGTCCGCAGACCATCCTGAAGAACGTCGCTCACCGTGAATCCCTCCGGCACCACCAGGCGAAGGTCCCGCACGGTCCCCTGAGAAGGGCGGATGGAAACCCGATGCCGGCCATCGATGACACCCGGCCGGGGAACGAACACTTGATCCACTTCCACGTAAAACTGTGAGACCTCCGATGACAGGTCCCGCTTCCGCGGAGTCAGGTGCAATCGCTGCTCACCGGCTGCGCCTAACAAGAGCGACACCGCGCTCGTCTGGCCGGGGCTCTCCACCTTTTCCGTCCTGACCTCGGCCGGAGACCCGATTTCCCATCCCGGCCGATCCACGGTGACGGTCAACTCGTTCAAGGCCGCCTTCCCCGTGGGAAAGACAAAGGCTCCCAGGGGATCGGACAGAGCCAACTCGAAGGTCGCGCTCGCCGTGGCGGTTCCATCCGCTTGCAAGACCAGGTCGTAATCGACGCCACCATCCTCCACTCGCCGCCGCACGGCCACACGGTCGCGGCTTTCATCCGACGGCGTGAAGGCGGTCAAGAGCGCCGGGGCGCGCAAGAACACCATGCGGTCCCCGGCCTTGCCGGAGACTTCCACCTCCAGTTCGCCAAACAGACGCCCACCCTCGATTCGCCAGGTCTGCGTCAAGCGACCGCCCGTCACGGTCTCCGCCCGAGCGGCCGGGGCCAATGACCCCAAGGACAGCGCCACCATCGCGCCGATCAACCACACCGGCGAGACTGGCGCCGACGGGGCGGGCGGCGGTTCCGACGGCGAGGCTCCCGGATCTTCCGCTGAACTCTCCCTCTCCGCTTCGCCGGCTTCACGAGCCTCGCGAGCTTTGCGGGCCTCGCGAGCTTTGCGGGCCTCCCGCCATTCCTGACAATTCCTCCGCCAGACCGAGACACAGCCTCTGAACCAGACCACCAACACCCACAAAGCCACTGCGGCGAAGAAAAGCGGCGCCCCCAGCCGTTGAGCCAGCAGGCCCGCGCCGAGCGAGAGCCATCCCAGCACCGCCAACCACCGCCGATGGCGCCATCTCTCGACCGTGCAGGTGGCGAGGACCAGGCACAGGCCTCCAAGGATGCCGACGACCAGGCCAAAGGGATGGATCATCGCCTTCCACACTGGCATTTGCGCCATTTCAACGCTCAACGACTCCCCGGGCGTCACCACGGGAGCCACCAGTTCGACGGTCTGCAGATTGACGCGCCGATGCTCCAATCCGTCCAGCACCAGGAGCACGCAGCCCGCCACCGCCACGAGGAGAAGAAGTCCCGCCACCAAGGGAAGCCAGCGTGATCGGGTGCGCAGGCCCAGCGCGGCCCCGAGAAAGGCGCATCCCAAGACCCACAGCGCCGCCATTCCTTTGCCCCGGCTCTGCAGCCACTCATAGCCGTTCTCCGTCATTACCGGAGTCGCCAGCGCCGTCGCCGCGTCTCCTCGAGGCAAGAGCAACCGTCCTCGTTCTCCGCGCACCTTCCACTCGCTGATCATCATGGGTGCCTCCACCGAGGGCGCCGCCAACACCGGCCGGGACGCCTCCGCCGCGCTTTGTCCCAATCGAACCGCCACCACCAGATGCTGGTTGGGATCGCCCGACGCCGTCAAGGGGATCACAATGGCTTCCCCATCCACGCGGGCGTTGACCGTGTCCCCATTGACCCGAGCCTCCCACAGAGTGGCGCCTTCGGGCAATCGAAGTCTCAAGGCCTGCCGCCCGCGCGACTTCACGTGCAAACGCATTTCCGTCGCCACTTGGCCGTCCCGCGAAACCTCACTCAAGAGATTCGCGTAGTCGACGACCTGATCGACGGTTTCTCCCGGGGCAAACCATTGCACGTTCATCGCCAAACTGACCGGACGGCTCCCGTACTGATAAGCCACCAGCGACGGTGCGCTGGTCAATAGCCGAAATTCCGTGGGCAACTCCGTCGCCTCGATCGCCAAGAGATTCCCGGAGGCCTGCGTGATCTGGTGCTGCACTTGATAGGGACTGACCACCTGGATGAAGCCGCGCTCGCCCTGCACGTCCAAGGGCATCACGTCGCCCAGCGCGAGGACTCCCCCGTCCACACTCATGGGCTGTTCAAATGTCAGGAGCAAAGTGGATGGCCCCAGGGCCGGTTCGTGCAAGGTGACCTGCAATTGATCTCCTTCCCGCCGCCAGGTTTGCACCGCCTCCCCATCGATGGCGACATTCCCCATGGCTTCCGGCACCTGAACGCGCCAGGCACTCACCGGCGCTCCGACGACATAGTAGTTCACCAACACGCTCCCGTACACCATGCCCTCTTTCAGCGAATAGAGATGGAACACGTCCGCCTGCACACTCTGGCCCAGGGCCTCCACCGCCATCGTCGCCGTCCAGTCCGCTGCCCGCAAACGGAAGGCCTGCTGGAGGTCAGCTCTCTGTGAGGGAAACTGTGTCAGGGGCAGTTCCGACAGGTTGCTGGTGGCACCCGTGCCGATCCGGTATCCGGCCGCCGCGGTGACCCCCACGTGTCCCCGAACGGATTTGGCTCCCGGATAGCTCAAGAGCGGCAACACCCAATCTCCCGCGGCGGGCCCTTCGTTCTTCTCTAGCTGAAGCGTCACCACATGCCGGCCGGCGACCATTTTGGTGAAAAAGACTTTCAGTGGTCGCGCTCCGTCCACATCGAGCTCCGTCCCCGCCAGGTAATCCGCCACATCGGCTCCTTGCACGGAAACGACCACGTAATCTCCCGGCACGGAGACTTCCCACTCCCGTAAAGGCGCCTCCCGGATGTCCAGCTCGATGGCCGCCTCGATCCGTCGATCCGTTTCGCCCATGTGATAGAGAACGATTTGCGAGATGTTCACCTCGGGCATGATCTGACTCGCCTGAATCTCGAAGCGGTAAGCCGCCGTGGGGATCCGATAGACGTAGACCTGGGTCGATTCCGCGGTCAGCCTCACCTCGCCGGGGTACTGGTTCGGAGAGAGCTGGGTCATGCCCTGAATCCCGCTGATTTGCAGGCGCACAGCTCCCTGGTTTCCCACCCGCAAGCTCCCGGAATGCCTCACGGAATTCACCGGAGACAGCCGCAAGGGACTCACCGACACCGGAAACTCGCCCACCGGAGTCTGACTGCGAATCCGCAAAACCGACGTCCCCTCCAAGGCCTGGCTGACCGGGATGACCAGCCTCCTGACATCATCTTCGCCCTCGGCAATGGTCCATCCCAACACATTGGGACCCTCCACGGCCAAGACCCCTCCGGCGCCTCGCAAGTCGATCCCCACCTCGTTCAGCTTCCCTTGCAGCACGTTGACCCGCAAAGCCACGTCCTGCCTCAGCAAACCGGCGCCCACGCTGATCTCGGTTTCCTCATTGGTCGCAAAGAACAGCTTGCCTTCCTCCTCGTCGCGCCCCGGCCTCCAGGCCGTCGCGGCACTTCCGCTAGGCGGCAAGAATCCGACCCAGCCGTCACCCGAACGCGTCGGAAACACGGATTGCCCTCCATCAAACCGCACCTCCGCGGGCAGCCCCGACAAGCGCAGGGGCACGATGGCAGGGAGGGGAACGGCGAAGTCGAAAGAATGCCATTCGCCCGCGCTGTGCAGGCGGGCATCAAAGTCTAACTGAATCTCGTGCTCGCCGGGGCCGCCGAATTCCAGCACGTATCGAGGCGTCTCGCCTTCCTGGGAGGCGGCCAATCGCAGGCCATAGGGAGCCCCTTCCGGCAGGGCCCTCAAGGCGGCATTCCCCGAAAGGACGGGCAAACTTCCTCCCTCTTCATCACGCACCGTCACCCGCCCGGTGAGTGAAAAACGCACGCTCTTCCCCTCGGAATCGACCTCGCCGTCCAGACGCACGGCGGAAATCTCGACCGGCCGCGCCGCGATTCCCCGCGGCTCGATCTGCAAACGCAGTTGATTGCGCGCTCCATGGGTTTCATACTGCGGCCGTGCCGAGGCCTCCCGCCCGGACGCCACGGCGCTCCACCCCGAGGACTCCACCACCTCGACCGCCACCGATTCGTCCGCCGCCAACTCCAGCCGGCCGTGATAGCCCACGGCCTCGCCGGCTCCCAAAGTCATGAGTGTCACCTCACCCGTCTTCCCCGTTAGCGGGGTCTCCGCCGTCACGGTGACCCGGATCGGATCGGCCGGCTCGCCCACACCTTCCGGCTCGCCCGCACCTTCCGGTTCGGGCAGCTCCGGGCGAATCTCCAGGAATCGTATGGATTCGCCATCGTCGACGGCTCGCCGCACCGCCCAAAAACGCACACCCTCGCCCTTGACCGACCGGACCTCTCCCTCGCCGTGGAGCGCCAGGGTCAGCACCTCCGGCTTGCCCTGGAGCACTCTCGCCTCCAGGGAGATCTCCTGAACGATCGCCTCGTGGGAAATCCGCGCCATGGCCTGAGTTTCCGCCGAAAAGAACAGTGGCGGCTCGGGAGGCGGCCCTTTGGCCTCTACGATGAGTACGCCGCCGGTTTGACCCGACGCGCTTGAGGATGGCTCCACGCCCGCCGTTTGTCCCAGGATGCCAGGGCCCAAGGACACACTCAGCCAAAGTCCGATGCCGAGGACGATCAGGGGGTCAATCCGCTTTGATTTCATCATGATGTTGCTGCATTGTTTTGCTAGAATTCAAACAAACCTCTTTCACTGCCCGACCCACGCTGACATCACCATTCTCTCACTTTGGCGATCATGGCCAGAAGTTCAGCCACTCGCGGGCTCGAGCCGTAGTGCTGTCTCAAGTTCGTCGCGATCTCGGCCAGCTCGTCGAAGTCGACTGCGGCGGCAAAGGGCGACCGCTTCAAGGTCTCCCCGAGAAAAGCGGCCATCCCCGCCAACTGAATCGACGGCGTGGCACGTTCCCACGCCGGCAAACTCGGTCGATAGGGGATGATCCAGCTTCGCTCGATCATCTCGCCGGACCGGGTGTCCTGAAAACGCACGAACACTTCTCCAATCTCTCCTTGGCCCTGTGGCAGGGGCTCGACCTCGTAGAGAGCCACCCCGGCCTCCGCGGCCGCGAGTTCGGCCGCGTCCACGCGATCGTTCCGAAAATCTTCTTTCTTCAAGCGATGCTTCTCGAAACCGATCAGGCGGTAGTGGCCGACCCGGCGTTCGTTGAAACGCACCTGCACCTTGACGTTCCGCGCCGCCGGCCGGAACGCGCCCGCCAGTTGACGCGCGAAACCGGCGTCCGCATCTTCCGGCCAGTCCAGGAAGTAGTAGCGGCCATCACCCTGCCGCGTCAGCGCCTCAAGAATGGTGTCGTTCAATCCGTCGGCCCCCACGCCGCAAGCATCGAAGGCAATGCCTTCCTGACGCAGGCCCACCACGATTTCTCGCAGAGATTCCGCATTGGCGTCGCCCAGATTCGCCGCTCCGTCCGTGACCAGCACCACCCGGTTCTGTCCCGAGGCATCGAACTGACGACGCGCGTGTTCCGCGCCTAACAAGAGGGCTTCCTCCAGATTGCTCCCTCCCCCCGAGGGGATCGTTCGCATCAGTTGCGGCAGTTGCCGCAGAGCCTCGCCGGTCAAGCGGTCCTGCACCAGGCGCGGCCGGCTTGCGAAGCCGATCAGGGTCACCGTGTCCTCGGGGGTCAGCTGAGACGTCAACACTTCCATGGCGCGCAGGACGGATTCTCGCCGATCCGAGCGCTCCATCGAACCGGAAGTGTCTAGCAGCAGCGTGAGGCGCAAGGGAACGCCGGCAGAACGGCCCATCTCCGCCGTCCTCAGGGCGATCCGCAAAAGGTTGCGCTGCTGCCGGAACGGGTGGGCCGCCTGCTCCACCTGGCAGGCCACCTTTTCCGCGAGCTTGGGTGCCGGATCTCCGTAGTCGACGGCGTTGACGAAGTCCTCCACCCGAATCTGGCTTGGATCCGGCGTCTCACCGCCCTCCAGCAGGGCGGCCTTGGCGAGCTTGAACGACACATCGCTCACGTGCAGCGAAAAGGTCGAGAAGGGCGTCGCGCTGGCGTGGTCTTCCCGCTCGGGCGGCGCCGGGGGCGCCTCCTCCACCAGGGCGTTCGAGGTGGGCTTGCCGGCCACGGGCGTTCTTTCCGCGGCGGCCTCGGCTGCCGGCTTCTGTTCGGCTTCCTCAACATCCATGTCTCTCTTCAATTCAGACAGATCCTTGGAATCCGCCACGGCACCATCCTCGCCCGTCAGAGGGTCCCCGCCACTCGATGCCCTGTTTCGCATGGCGGCCAGATCAACCACCCGGTAGCGTTCCCCCAGATCGAGCAGCTTGAGCCGCGCCTCTTCCGCCGCCTGCGCATCATCGGCCGCTTCCGCCTCTGCCAAGCGGCGCTTCGCTTCAGCGAAGCTCCCCCGTCGACGAGAATCTTCGAGTCCTTCTTGGAGGCCAAGAGCTTCACCCCCGTCCTCGGAGTGTTTGGCCAGCTCTTCACCATACCGGCGCCTCACCTCCTCCGGGGCCGACGCCGCCGGCGCGGTGTTCTCCAGTGCTTGCAAGCGCCCACGAGATGAGGATTCCACCGACTCTCTCGATTTCACCAGGGCCTCGACCCCAAACGTCTCACTGACAGATCCCGACGCTGGTGCTTTCGTCTTCGCCGCGAGCTTTTTCACTTCGTCATCGGGTTCGCTCTCGGCGAGCGGCTCCGGCGCTTTCAATGCCGGAGCGTTCAAATCCACCACCAAGCGATCGGCGGCGAGATCTTCCGGTGCCGTCGCCACGACGCTTTCCTCGACTTCCACCAGTGCCGGAAACGCGGTGGTGCTGGAGAGAGCGGTCTGCGCCTCCCGCTCGACGCGGGCGCCTTGCTCCGAAGCCTCAGCAGATTCCGAGGGAACCGTGATTCCGCGATTGGCACCCCATTCAAACCGATCACCGAACAGAGCCTGCCCGCTGCCAGCCTCTTGGTGCTGCTGCTGCCCTTGAGATTGCCCTTGCTGACCGGGAGCGAGCGCAGGCGCATTTTCGAACGTCTGGGCGATCCCGGACACGGCATCCACGTCGACGAGATGCTCACGCTTCGCCGCCAGTTCGCCTCCTCTGCCGGGCTCGCCCAGGAGCGCCTCGCCATCCTCGATCGGCAAATTCAGGCTCTCTGGTTGGGAAAAATGCCAGCGATGGTTCGGGCTGGGTAACAGGGTCGCCAGTTCCGCCGTCTGGTCGTTCGCCTGAGCGAGAGATTCTTGGGAGGCGACCTGGCCAATCTCTATCCAGAGGGATTCCGAGTTCCCTTTCACTCCATAATCGTCGTCCGTCGCGGCGATCTCCCGGCCCAGTCGAATCTGAGACTCCGGCCCGATGAGATTGATCCCGGAGATCTGCCCAAACCCTCCAGCGGAGCCCAAGGATTCGTAGCCGGTGGCGGCGGAAGCGCCGGCTTGCCCACCGGGACCCGTCGTCGGCGAGCCTTCGGCCGCACCCCCACCACCGGTGTCACCACCCGCACCGCCTCCCAAGGCCCCGCCCAGCAAGGCCTCGTCACGGGCGCCGTATCCATTCAGATCTCCAAGCGCCATCGCCAGTCTCCCATCCGCTGGCTCGGACACGGAAGCAGGTTGCCGGCTCATCGGATCGCGGGAGCGGTCGTTCTCTCCGCCCAAGCGAGAGGCTCGCCCACCGGAGGGCGCGTCCAGCGGTTCTTCATCAGACGCGAAACCCAAGCTCCCAGAATCCATCGTCACCGTCGATTGCGGTTCTGCCGCAGGACGCCCGTTGGCCGCCAAACCATCCGCGAAAAAGTCGCGACCCAATTCCCGTTCACGCTCCTCGGTCAGGAGCTGCTGGCCTTCCAGTTTCGACGTGAATTCGACTTCATCGTTGGCCCTCGCCGGGGGAGAAGTCACCGCGGTCGGACCCTCGACCGCCTCCAACTCCATTCCCAGATCTCCGTCCCGGTCGACCCCACCGCGAGTCCCCGCGCGGTCCGCAAAGTAGGGGAGCGACGTGATCAAATCGTCCTCCACGGCTGAGGCCCGGCCAAACGCGAAAACACTCGCATCCTCGCCTTTCTTCTCCTTCTGATCGCTCTCCGCCAAGAATCCGTAGTTCACGAAGCCTTCAAATTCCACCACCTCCGGTTGTTCGGCCCAGATCAGCTGAGCGAGCCCCTTCTCCTCGCCCGCGGGAGAGCGACTCAGGGCACCCGATGCACTCCCCACCTTCGTCGTCGAGCTTGAACGCTGGAGCCACCATCCTCCCAAACCGACACAGACGGCCAGAGCCGCCGCCAAAGCGCCCCAACCAACCCATGCCTGAACGGGCCGCCGCCTCGCGGGGACGTGGCGGAGGTGCTGATGATCCGGCGCGCTTTCGCGGCCCAGCAGATTCAAGATCTTGGAACGGCGTTCGGGCGCCAAACGCCACTGATCTTCGTCCGCGATCGGACGGGTCGACTCGGCCAGAAGCCCGTCCATGGCCTTGAGTTCACCGTAGTAGACGGCTACTTCAGGACGTTCCTTCATCAAGCGCTGGAGTTCCGCCTCTTCAAAAGCGGACGCCTCGCCCAGCAGCGAGGCCACCAAACGCGCTTCCACCTCGGGCTCGAGCCAGGCGTGGACGTTGGGATCCTCTCGTTTCATCAAACCATGTCTCCTTTCATGCTCAGCCGGCACTCCCCGCGATGCCGGCCTGTCGCAGCGACACCGCCAAACCCTTGAGAAGGTGATGGAGCCGGTATCCGACGTTGCTCACGCTCAGTCCCGTCGCTTCACCAATCTCGCGATAGCTCCTCCCCTCGACATATTTTAAAAGGATCAAGCGGCGATCCTTCTCTTCCAATTCCGATAGCAAACAGCGCACCATCCCGATGGCTTCCAGTCTGCCGAGCGCTTCATCGGGCTTGAGATTGTCCGACGGATGCTGGTCGGCGCCGGCGCCCTTTCCGTCCCCTCCGTCGGAACCCTCATAACCGGTTTCGCGCGCGTGATCCCGCAAATGCGTCAGACAGAGATTGCGCACCGCCCGATAGATCCACGCCCTCGGCTTCTCCACGTTCGCCCAGTGCTCATGCAAACGCATGAATGCCTCCTGCACGACTTCTTCCGCCACCGCTCGCCGCCGGACAATTCCATAGGCAAAGCGAAGAAGGGGGGTCTCCTCCGCGTCAAAGAGAACTTCCAGCGTGGGTTTCTCTTCCGCCATGCGCTGGGGGCTACTGCGCTGCTTGAGGTTGAGAATGGACATGACAGAGGTTCACCAGACCGTGGGCTATTTCCCAAAAAGACGCATCCAGCCTCAAATTCTTAGAATTTTTCACCATTCCTCCACCGTTCAACCCCGGCGCCATCTCCCCGGAGCCCAGCGCACCCGGGCAAACAGTCCCCGGGAAGACCGGTCACCAACGGCTTTCCAAGGCCTTCCTTCTCCCATCACCCACCGACCGCCGGGCAGCGCGCGCCGAGTGTACCGCCATCGCCACCTCAACGCGCGCCACGCAGGATCACTCCTCGAAGCCGGCCGCCCACCAGAGCAGCGATTCCATGACCTCGGCGTTGTCGTGATCCCGGATCGTCACCCCACCGATGCCCTCGCCTTCCAGGACGCTTTCATTGATCCAACCGGAATCCGTGACCAGGACCACTCGACCATTGCCCGGCTCGGCAACCGCGAGAAGGCAGCCTTCCTGATCCCGCTCGCCACCCAGGGGTTCCTGCGACAAATCGTTGGCCACCACGCAGAGCGGCCGCGCCGGATGTTCCGCCGCCAGCTCGATCAGATTCCCTGTGTAGTAAGCCCAGACGTGCCCCCCGATGATCGGCACATCCACCGAAAGCTTGAGCGCCTTGGCGTCGGTGTAGCGATCTCGCCAGGCCAGGCCGAAATGACCTAACAACTGGTTGGTGGTGACCGTTTCCAGGTTGTGATCTCCTTGATTGCCCATGATCATCAAACCGCCACCGCCATAGACGTAATCTCGCAGGGCGGCGATGGCCTGAGGCCCAAAACGGGGCGGTGCCGGGTGACCCTCGACCGCCTCCGCGCTGGGATTGCTGATGAGCAGGACATCGATATTGGCCAGGGTCGCCGCCGAAGGCGCCCGGTCGTGAACCACCACCTCGAAGTTCTCTTCCAGAAGCTCCAGAATCTTCCCGTAGGTTCCCTCCGGAAGGTAGCGGGTCTCGCCCTCGGCGTTGAAATAACGGCTGTAGAGAAGGCGCGGCTTGCGGTCGGCAATCTCGGTCAGCGGGGCGAGGCCGGAGGTCGTTGTTCCAATCGACCACAACTGACCTCCCGCCGTGATGTAGAGCGTCTTCCAGTCAGGCCCCCCGAAGGCGCAATTGGTCACTTCATCGTGAGGGATCGCCACGAAATCCAGCAGCGCACCCGTCGAACTCAACACATAGATCCCGGCCGTGCTCACCTCGCCAATCTCCACCGGCGGCTTGGCTTCATGAATGCCCGCGGCCACGTAAAGCCGGCCCTCACGGTCTTGCGCCAATCCGTCCGGTCCGCGGGTCCGGCCCCAATCGTAAACCAGATAACACGAGTCCAAGGCCACATTCCCCTCGCCATCGAGATCAAAACGCCAGAGTTTCCGGGCACCACCCGGCGTGTTGTTATGATTGTCGGCCACAAAGAGGTGGCGGCCGTCCCCGGAAACGAGAACTCCGTTCGGCCGGTCCACCTCGTGCGTGATCACCCGAGCGATCGATCCATCCGGATCGATGCGGTAAACTCCTTCGATGGCACGCCCGTCCGCATCGGTGATTTCCATGCCATCCCGGGAGCCATAACGGGGGTCCGTGAAGTAAAGGCGTCCCCGAGAATCGACCGTGACGTCGTTGGGCGAGTTGAAGCGTTTCCCTTCGAAAGCGTCCGCCAGAACGGTCACCTCGCCATCACCATGATGCCGGCTCACGCGCCTCTGCCCGGGCTCACAGACGATCAGGGAGCCGTCCCCGTCGAAGAGCAGTCCATTTGACCCCGCGCCTTCCTTCCACACTCGCCGCATGCCGCCCGGCATCAGCTGATGGATATCACCCCCGCTGCTGCAGAGCAGGCCCCAGCGCGGATGCCAGGCCGGTCCTTCGCCCGCCCCACTGTCCATCAAACGGACGGGAGCCGCGTCGTCCAGAAAGATCTCGGCCTCGGGATCGGACACCGGAACGTCTCCGGGCAAGGACTCCTGATCGGGATCGATCTCCCGGCCCTCCCAAATCGCCGTCTCGCCGTCGTAAGTCAGGATGCGATGGGCGCTGCCGGGCGCGGGAGGCAGGCTCGTGGCCGGCAGGTAGGCCGCCAGTTCGGCCTTCACTTCCGCATGCCCTTCAAGGTCGGCGAGATTGGTCCATTCGTGAGGATCGTTCTCCAGATCGTAAAGCTCCTCGGAGCCGTCAGCGTAACGGATGTATCGCCACTTCTCGGTACAGGCACCGTGATTGTCGTGGTTGTGGGTGGTGATAGCGGGAGAATCTCTCGGCACCGCCGGATCGTCGAGCTGCGGAACGAGACTGTGACCTTCGAGATCCTCCGGCACCGGCAGGCCACACAAGGCGCTCAAGGTCGGATAGAGATCGAGCAACTCGGCGGGCCGATGACACGTTTGCGCCTCTCCCACGCCGGGACCGGCAAAAATGAGAGGGACGCGCGTGCCATCGGTCCACAGCGTGTTCTTCCCGGTGATTCCTTTTTCGCCGACATGCCAGCCGTGATCGGACCACAAGACCACCACCGTGTTCTCGGCTTTCCCTCTCGCCTCGAGCGCGTCGAGCACGCGTCCTACCTGGCTGTCGACGAAGCTGACGCTGGCGAGATAGGCGCGAATCAAGGATCGCCATTCGTTGTGCTGTCTCAGCCAGCTCAGCCGAGTTTCCGGCAAATCCCAGTGCAAATAGGAAGCAAATCGTGGGAGATCTTCCCGGTCGCCCTCCAGGAAGGGAGGAAGCTCCAGGCGGTCCTGCGGATACAGATCGAACCATTTCTGGGTGGCGTAACAAGGCACATGCGGCAGGAAAAAACCCACCGCGAGGAAAAAGGGATCTTCCGCTTTCGCCTGACGTTCGAGAGCCTCCACCCCCCAGGACGCCACTGCCCAGTCTCCCTTGTCCTCGTCCCGGTGAGGGAAAGTCCCCCAGTCGACCAGCGGATGCGGCGAGGGTGTCTTGACAATCTTGCTGTCAGGTCGAGCCCCGACGGAGGTATTGGGACCCCATTCGTCGAATTCCGCTTCCCGGCCACGTTTCCCACCGTGAAAGATCTTCCCTCCCGACAACGTCCGGTAACCGTGTTTGGCGAAGTGCTGCGCCAGGGTCACGCGGTCCTTCAGTGCGTCGACATTCCGAAACCAGGGCGCCAAACCGTAGATTCCCGTCGTGGAAGGGCGAAGCCCTAGCATCAGACTCGTGCGGGAAGAATTGCACAGGGGCGTTTGGCAATGGGCGTTGGTAAACGTCGTTCCCCGGGCCGCCAGACGATCCATGTGAGGCGTCTGCGCTTGAGGATGTCCGCCCAAGGGCCCGACCCAATCGTTGAGGTCGTCGATGGCGATGAAGAGCACATTGGGCTTGTCCTGCGCCAAGGCCGGGGCCGGGAAACTGAAGACCAGCGCAATCCCCCACAGGACCGCTCCGTGTAAGCGTTTGATCATGATGGGCCTATCCGACGGAGAAACGGTGCCCCTGTCAATCCCTCTTCCCACGCCAACAGCCTCAGAGTTCGGACCATTCCATGGTTCGAGTTCCTCATGTGGTTGTCTCGATCAGGTCGCTCCCCGACCACCCGCGGTGACACCAAAATCCAAATGATCGCGCTCCCTGATCAAAAGAAAGAGGCGACCCCGTTCGGGGGCCGCCTCCATGAATTTCGGCGCGAAGCCGGTCGATTTGATGTTCCGGATCTCAGGTCAAGCTCTCAACCAGGGCGTCGGTCGATTCCTCGGCTCCCTGGCCCTCGAGCTCTGGCAAGACCGTCTCTTCGATCGCCACGCTGCGAGTGGTGTGGAAACCCGTTCCCGCCGGGATGAGACGCCCCATGATCACATTCTCCTTGAAACCACGCAGGATATCGATCTTGCCCAACGTCGCCGCGTCAGTCAGCACGCGCGTGGTATCCTGAAAGGATGCCGCCGAGATGAAACTATCCGTTTCCAGGCTCGCCTTGGTGATGCCTAACAAGACCGGCGTGGCCTCCGCCGGCTTCCCTCCCTGCTCCTCGATCTCACGATTGGTGCGCTCGAAGTCGGTCCGTTCCACCTGATCATCCCAGAGAAACTCGGTGTCACCGGGATCGGTGATCTTCACCTTGCGCAACATTTGCCGGGTGATGATCTCGATGTGCTTGTCGTTGATCTCCACCCCTTGGAGGCGATAGACCTCCTGCACTTCGTTGACGAGGTGCTCCTGCAATTCGTGCGGCCCGCAAACCTCAAGGATTTCGTGAGGCACCACCGGACCTTCGGTCAACTGCTGCCCTTTCTCCACAAAGTCGCCCTTGTAGGGCAGGACATGCTTGTTCATGGGAATCAAGTGGTCCTCGCTCTCGCCGGTCTCCGGGTCCGTGATGACCACCTTCCGCTTGCCCCGGACGGTACCCGCCATGGGATCAATGATCCCGTCGAGCTTGGCGATCTCCGCCGAGTCCTTGGGCTTCCGCGCTTCAAACAGCTCGGCGACCCTCGGCAGACCCCCCGTGATGTCCTTGGTCTTGGCCACTTTCCGCGGAGTTTTGGCCAACTGCGTGCCTGGAGAGACTTTCTCCTTTTCCTTCACGCTCAAGTGGGCACCGGCGGGGATGGAATAACTGGCCAGCACTTCCTTTGACCTCCGGTCCTTGACCAGGATCTGTGGGTGCAAGTCTTCCTTGTGCTCGATGACCACCAGGCCGGTCACTCCCGATTCCTGATCCACTTCCTTCTTGATCGTGATGCCAGGGATCATGTCGCGGAATTCGATGACCCCGCCCTTCTCCGTGAGAATGGGAACGTTGTACATGTCCCAGGTGGCCACGACCTCGTCGAGCTTGATCTTGGCCCCTTCCGGCTTGGTGATGCGCGCGCCGAGAACGAGGTAGAAGGACTCCAGTTCCTTGCCCGCCGTGTCATGAATCGAAAGACTGCCGTTCTTGTTCAGAACGACGTAATCGCCCTCGGTGGACTCCACCACCCGCAAGTCGTGGTATTTCACCACGCCCGCCTGCTTGGCCTTGATGATCGGTTGTTTGAAGGATCCGGACGCCACGCCTCCGATGTGGAAGGTCCGCATCGTCAACTGCGTGCCCGGTTCCCCGATGCTCTGGGCCGCAATGATCCCGACGGCCTCGCCCACCTTGACCGTTTCGCTGTTGGCAAGGTTCAATCCATAACACTGCGCACACACGCCGCGCTCGGACTCGCAGGTCAACACGGAGCGGATCTTCAACTGTTCCACGCCGATCTTCGTCACCCGCTCGGCCTTGTCCTCGTCCATCAATTCGTTGACCTTGACGATGACGTCTCCCGACACCGGATCGGTGACCTTCTCACAGCTCACCCGCCCGTAGACGCGCGTCTTGAGTTCCACCACTTCCTGGTCCCCTTCGTAGATCGACTTGACCACGATGCCGTTGACGGTGCCACAGTCTTCCTGGGTGATGATGACGTCCTGAGCCACATCCACCAGCTTGCGGGTGAGATAGCCCGAGTCCGCCGTTTTCAAAGCGGTGTCCGCCAGTCCCTTGCGGGCTCCGTGCGTGGAGATGAAGTACTCCAGCACCGACAGACCCTCACGGAAATTCGAAGTGATGGGGCGTTCGATGATCTCGCCGGAGGGCTTGGCCATCAGACCTCGCATTCCCGAGAGCTGCTTGATCTGCTGACGATTACCCCGAGCGCCGGAATCGACCATCAAGTAGAGCGGGTTGGCATCCCGCTTGCCGTCGTTGTGGGCGATCGTGCGGTAGAGTGCCGTCTGAATCTGGTCGCCAGCGTGCGTCCAGATATCGACAATCTTGTTGTAACGTTCCCCGTCCGTGATGATTCCCCGGCGATACTGCTTCTCGACCTCGCCGATCTGCTGATACGCGGCGTCCAACTGAAGCTTCTTCTCTTCGGGAATCACCATGTCCGTGATTCCAATCGAGACCCCGGAGCGGGAGGCCTCCCGGAAACCGAGAGACTTGAGGCGATCGAGCGCCTCCACCGTCTCGTCGTGCCCGGCCACCTGGAAGGTCCGCCAGATGACGTCGCTCAACTGGCTCTTGCCCACGTTGTCATTGAAGAAACCCAGGCCTTCCGGCCAGATCTCGTTGAAACGCACGCGCCCGGGAGTGGTCACGATGATCGACGCTTCCTTGTCACCGAAAACGGTATCTTTGCCGAAGTCCGGGTTGGCCAATCGCACGAACTGGTGCAAGGCAATCGATTGCTCGGCCAGCGCGAACTCGACTTCCTCCATGTCGGCGAAGAGCGAGAGTTTCGCCCCGTCTTCACTATTGGCCGCCAGCTGATGATAACGCGACTGCGTGATGTAGTAAGATCCCAGGGTGATGTCCTGGGAAGGCGTGGTGATGGGCCGGCCGCTCGAGGGCGAGAAGATGTTGTTCGGAGCCAGCATGAGCATGCGAGCTTCCATTTGAGCCTCCACCGACAAGGGCACGTGCACCGCCATCTGGTCGCCGTCGAAGTCGGCGTTGTAGGCCGTGCAAACCAATGGGTGGACCCGAATGGCGGAGCCCTCGATGAGCACTGGCTCAAAGGCTTGAATCGACTGCCGGTGCAGGGTGGGCGCGCGGTTGAGCATGACCGGATGACCCGCGGTCACCTCCTCCAGGATGTCCCAGACTTCCGGCGTCTTCCGCTCGATCATCTTCTTGGCGCTCCGGACCGTGTGCACGTACCCGAGTTCCTTCAAGCGGCGAATGATGAACGGTTCGAACAAGACCAGGGCCATCTTCTTCGGCAAGCCGCACTGGTGCAGCTTCAGATCCGGGCCAATCACGATGACGGAACGGCCCGAGTAGTCGACACGCTTTCCTAACAAGTTCTGACGGAAACGTCCGCTCTTGCCCTTGAGCATGTCGCTCAACGATTTGAGCGGCCGGTTGCCCGCTCCGGTCACCGCACGGCCGTGGCGGCCGTTGTCAAAGAGGGCGTCGACCGCCTCCTGCAACATCCGTTTCTCGTTGCGGATGATGACGTCGGGCGTCTTCAACTGCAGCAGATTCCGCAGCCGGTTGTTCCGGTTGATGACCCGCCGGTAGAGGTCGTTGAGGTCCGAGGTCGCAAAGCGCCCGCCCTCCAGGGGCACCAGGGGACGCAAGTCGGGCGGAATCACGGGGAGAACGTCAAGAATCATCCACTCCGGGCGCGAACGCGAACCGGCAAAGCCCTGGGCCAGCTTGAGCCGCTTGGCCAGCTTCTTGCGGATCTGCTTCGAGCGGGTCGCCCCCATGGCTTCCTCCAGCTCTACCACGATCTCCGCCAGATTGGACTGCGAGAGCAGTTCCTTGACCGCATCGGCCCCCATGCCGGCACGAAACGCGTCGCCATACTCGTCCTCGGCCTCGCGCAACTCGGTCTCCGTCAGCAGCTGACAGCGTTCCAGGGGCGTGTTGCCCGGATCGATGACGATGTAATCCTCGTAGTAGATCACGCGCTCCAGCATCCGCGCGCTCATGTCCAGCATCAGCCCAATCCGCGAGGGCATGCACTTGTAAAACCAGATGTGGGAGACGGGCACGGCCAACTCGATGTGGCCCATCCGCTCACGGCGAACGCGAGAAAGCGTCACTTCCACCCCGCAACGGTCACAGATCACTCCCTTGTGCTTGATCCGCTTGAATTTGCCGCAGGCGCATTCCCAATCCCGCGTCGGCCCGAAAATGCGTTCGCAGAAAAGGCCACCCTTTTCCGGCTTGAACGTCCGGTAGTTGATGGTCTCGGGATTCCGGACTTCGCCCTGGCTCCAACTCCGGATGGTATCCGGAGACGCCACCGTGATCCCTACTTGATCAAAGCTTTTCTCCTCTTCCGGGACACGGAAATAGTCGTTCATGTTGGCGGACTCACTCATAAGCTGTGATGGTGTAACTAAATAAAGTTAAAAGTGCGTGCGGGGGTTAAGCGGTGAGGGATTCCAAACCGCTCTCGGAATCTCGGGAACCGCCGCGAGGGCCCACCCTCACATCGAGCCCGAGGCTCTGCAGTTCCTTGATCAAGACGTTGAACGATTCCGGAGTGCCCGCCTCGAGGTTGTTGTCGCCCTTGACGATCGCTTCGTAGATCCGGGTGCGCCCCTGAACGTCGTCGGACTTCACGGTGAGAAGTTCCTGCAAGGTGTAGGCGGCTCCATAGGCCTCCAGCGCCCACACTTCCATCTCGCCGAAGCGCTGGCCGCCATACTGCGCCTTGCCTCCCAGCGGCTGCTGGGTGACCAGCGAGTAAGGGCCCACCGCCCGGGCGTGGATCTTGTCCGCCACCAAGTGTCCCAGCTTCAACATGTAGATGTAGCCGACCACCACTTCCTGGTCGAAGGGCCGCCCGGTGCGGCCGTCGTAGAGGCGCGACTTGCCGTTCAAGCCAATCCAGGAATAGCCGTCTTTGTCCTTCGCCTCCTGGAGATACTCCACGATCCTCGTTTCGGGAATGCCGTCGAAAACCGGCGTGGCGATCTTGATCCCCAAGGCCCGGGCGGCCACCCCGAGGTGCGTCTCGAGAACCTGCCCGACGTTCATCCGGCTCGGCACACCGAGCGGATTCAAGATGATGTCCACCGGCGTCCCGTCATCGAGAAAGGGCATGTCTTCCTCGGGCACGACGGTCGCCACCACCCCCTTGTTGCCGTGGCGGCCCGCCATCTTGTCACCCACGCTGAGCTTGCGCTTCGCGGCGATGAAAACCTTGACCTGCTTGATGATGCCGGGATCGACTTCATCACCACTTTCCACGCGATCCATGGCGGTCTCCCGCTCCGTCTCGATGTCCGTGAACTTCGACTCGAAGGCCTTGGTGATCTCGGTGATCTTGTTCCGGATCGGACTCGGATCGATCTCGATGTGATCGTAGACCGCCGCCAACTTGCGAAGCAGGGTCTTGGTGATCTTGCGATTGGCCGGAATGATGATTTCTCCGGTCTGCTCGTTGACCACGTCGAGCGGAATCTTTTCTCCCAGGAGGATGTCGGAAAGTTTCTCCGTCAGTTGATCGGTCAGGGAAGACTTCTTCTTCTTGTGGACTTCCTCGATCGCCTTGTACTGTTTCTTCACCTCGGTGGAAGAGAGTTTCTCCTCCACGACCTCTCGCCGCGAGGACACGCGCACGTCCATGACGATGCCGGAGCAGCCGGAGGGCACCCGCAGCGAGGTGTCTTTCACGTCGGCCGCTTTTTCCCCGAAGATGGCTCGCAGAAGCCGTTCTTCCGGCGCCAGTTCCGTCTCGCTCTTGGGCGTGATCTTGCCCACCAGAATGTCTCCGGGCTTCACCTCGGCACCGACGCGGATCACGCCATCGGGGCCGAGATCGCTCAGGGCTTCCTCCCCCACGTTGGGGATATCCCGGGTGATCTCTTCCGAGCCGAGTTTGGTGTCTCGGGCGCCGATCTCGTATTCGTCGATGTGGATGGACGTGTAGATGTCGTCCTTCACCACCCGCTCCGAGATCGCGATGGCGTCCTCGAAGTTGTAGCCGTTCCAGGACATGAAAGCCACCAGGACGTTGCGACCCAGGGCCAATTCACCGTTTTCCGTGCAGGGTCCGTCGGCCAGCACGTCGCCTTGCTTGACCTTGTCACCCCGCATCACGAGAGGCGTCTGATTGATACAGGTGCCGGCGTTGGAACGCATGAACTTGCGGAACGGATAGACGTGAAGTCCCTTCGAGGGGTTGCTCTTCAGTTTTTCCGGCCGCGTGAGGAATTCGATGCCGGAACAGGGCAGTTCGCCATCCGGCGAGACCACCACGCGCTCCGCCGTGGCCGCCGCCACGATGCCGTCTTCCAAAGCCACCACCACGGCCCGCGAATCCCGCGCGGCCTTGCCTTCCATGCCGGTGCCCACGAGGGGCGCATCGGAGCGCAGCAGGGGCACGCCCTGGCGCTGCATGTTCGAGCCCATCAGCGCCCGGTTGGCATCATCGTGCTCCAGGAAGGGAATGAGACTGGCGGCCACCGAAACCAGCTGCTTCGGCGACACGTCCATGTAGGCACACTCCTTCGGATCGATATCCATGAACTCGCCGCGGTATCGCACCGTGATGGTCGGATTCACGAAGGCCCCGGTCTTCTTGATCGGGTTGTTCGCCTGGGCGATGCTGAAGTTCTCCTCCTGATCCGCCGTGAGATACTCGATCTCGTCGATCACCTTGCCGTTCACAATCCGGCGATAGGGAGTCTCGATGAAGCCGAACTCGTTGATCCGCGCAAAGCAGCTCATCGAGTTGATCAGGCCGATGTTGGGGCCTTCCGGCGTCTCAATCGGACAGATCCGGCCATAGTGTGAGGGATGAACATCCCGCACCTCGAAGCCCGCCCGGTCGCGGTTCAATCCACCCGGTCCCAGCGCCGAAAGCCGGCGCTTGTGCGTCAGCTCGGAGAGCGGGTTGGTTTGGTCCATGAACTGGCTCAGCTGAGAGCGGCCGAAGAAATCCCGCACCACGGCACTGAGGGCTTTGGGATTGACCAGCTTCTGGGGAGACATCCCCTCCAGATTGACGTCAAAAAGGGTCATGCGCTCCTTCACCAAACGCTCGGTCCGGGCCAGGCCCAGCCGGCACTGGTTGGCCAGCAGCTCGCCCACCGTGCGAACGCGACGCGAACCCAGGTGGTCGATGTCGTCCAACACCCCATTGCCCTGCTTCACCTGGAGCAAGTATTTCATCGCCGCCAGGAAATCGACCGCCGTCATCACCCGCTCGTTGCTGTCGACGTCGAGGCCCAGCTTCTGGTTCAACTTGTAACGACCCACCCTCGTGAGGTCGTACTTCTTGGGATCGAAAAAGAGGCGCTTGAGCAGGGCCCGGGCGTTGGCCACCGTCGGGGGATCCCCGGGACGCAGACGCTTGTAAATGTCCTTGAGCGCCTCCTCCTCCGTCGCCGCCGGATCTTTCTTCAGCGACTTGATGAGGATCTCGTCCTGATTGGTGTCGATGACCTTGATCGACTTGTGACCCAGCGCGAGCAATTGGCGCACCACCCCAATCGTGAGCGGTTCGAAAGCCTTGCCGACGATGATCTCGCCATCGAGAATGTCCTCGTAGGTGACCTTTGAACTCAAGGCCTCCTCGTCCATCTCCTCCTTCAACTTCAAGGTTTCGATGTTGTAGAACTCCTTGACAATGTCTGCGTTGGTGCTGAAGCCGATCGCCCGGAGAAAGGTCGTGGCCAGGAATTTTCTCCGACGCCGACGTCGGTCGAGATAGACGTAGAGCAGGTCGTTGGTGTCGAACTGGACCTCGAGCCAGGAACCCCGGTCCGGAATGATGCGGAAGGCGTGCAGTTCCTTGCCGTTGAGGTGGTAGGAGCGTTCAAAGCAGACCCCCGGCGAGCGGTGCAATTGGCTGACCACCACCCGCTCGGCACCGTTGATCACAATGGTTCCCCGGCTCGTCATGAGAGGGAGCTCGCCCATGTAGACCCGCTCTTCCTTGGTGCCGGTCTCGTCCTTCAGCTCGAACCACACGTAGAGGGGGGCGCTGTAAGTCTCGCCGTCACGCTGAGCTTCCAGATTGGTCAGCTTCGGCTCGCCCACCTCGTACTTGGAAAAATCGAGCGTGACCTTCTCGTCATAGCTCGTGATGGGGAAGATCTCCTTGAAGACCGCCTGCAGCCCGGTGTCCAATCGCTTGGATGGCGCTTTATCCTGCTGAAGAAAATCGACGTAAGACTGGATCTGAATCTCGATCAGATTCGGCGGTTCGACAGGTTCAGCTATTTTTCCAAATTGAAGTCTTTCTGACATGAGCGGGATTGATCGTTAAATGAAAGGTCGACGGACGGACGTTCGGAGACACGGGAAAAGCCCGTTCGATCAAAGGGATCGCGGGCTTGACAAAATTTGTGGAGCTAGCGGAGGCGGAGGACGATAGGACTGGAGCCGTTACGCAAGACAAAGATCAAGAAAGCGCAAGGAAAACCTTGACAACCGGAAAGGAATTCATGCCACCCGCAAGGGGGGAGACGTCGCAAGAGCGGCTCGGCGAACCGAAACCGCCTCTGAGGCCCTCCGCTCCCAGGCTGGATCGCCCCGCCTCGCCCCTTGCCTGGAAGGGCAGGGCGAGGCGAGGCGAGGCGAAGCCAGATCGGCACGGGGTCGAAGGCCCGCGGGCTTGAAAGGGAAACAAGCCCGCGCCGAGCTCGAATCGCTCTCTACTTGAGTTCAACCTTGGCGCCAGCACCCTCGAGCTTCTTCTTGATCTCTTCAGCTTCCTCTTTGCTGACGGCTTCCTTGACCGGGCAAGGGGCGCTCTCGACGAGCTTCTTGGCATCGGCCAGGCCGAGTCCGGCCACCGCGACGCGCACTTCCTTAATGACGGCGATCTTGTTGCCTCCCACCTCGGAGAGAATGACGTCAAATTCCGTCTTCTCCTCCTCCGGGGCGGCATCGCCACCACCACCGCCGCCCGCTGCGGCCACTGCCACCGGGGCGGCCGCGCTCACGCCGAGTTTTTCTTCCAGTGCCTTCACGAGATCCGCTGCTTCGAGCAAGGTGATCCCGCTGAGTTCTTCTACGAGTTTTTCGATGTCTGCCATGGTATGTTAGTGGTATCGTCGCTCCCCGGAGCCCCGGGAAATTTGAGAACCGCAGCCGCGATCCCGACGAGGAACCGTTTTGGTTTTGTGGGTTTTCAGGAGGAGACGTCGGTCTCCCCCGGAAAGAGTGATTCCCTCGCCAGGAGGGGTTCTTTGAATGCTTTCAATCGGTGAAAATGGAAGTTCGGCTTCCGGGAGAGCGGGGCGGCGACGCAGGCACGCTCCGCTCGCTCTCTCCGCAGGAACCGGTGTCAGGCGATGATTCGACGCTTGGCGCTGCCCCCCTAACCTTTGTCGACCCGCGCCTGCATGACGCGCGCCAGCTGAGAAGCGGGTTCGTTGAGGAGGCGAGCCAAATTCGTCGCCGGCGCCTGCAGGAGCCCCAACAACTGGGACAGCAGCTGCTCTCGGGAGGGCAGATCGGCCAGCTGATTCACTTCGGCCTCCGTCATGAGCTTGCCGTCCAAGACGCCCATCTTGATGCTCGGGCGAGTGAATTCCTTGTGGAAATTCTTGAGAACCTTCGAAGCGCCACAGACGTCTTCCTCGCCCGTCACCACCGCGGTCTGGCCGCTCAGACAGTCCGCCAAGCCATCCGGGAGATCGGCCTCCTTGACGACGCGCCTGATGTAGCTGTTCTTCGTCACGTGGATGCGCGCCTGGACGCCGTCGAGCCGGACCCGAAGTTCCTCGAACTGACTCACCGTCAAGCCACTGAAGTCGGTGACAATCAGGAACGGCGAGCCGTTCACGCGTTCCAACAGATCGTCGATGATCGTTTGTTTCTCGATTTGCATGATCGCTTGAGGGGCTGGGGTTAGACGATGGTGTAAAGGGAGCCCTGCAGGGGAACTCCCGGGGTCATGGTGCCGGACATCGTTGCGGATTCGATGTAACGACCTTTTGCGGCAGCCGGTTTGGCGCGCTTGATGGCGTCGATCACCGCCGCGCCATTCTCGCTCAACTGCTTTTCCTCAAATCCAGCCCGGCCGATCGGAACCGAGATATTTCCTTTGCGATCCAGTTTGAAATCCACCCGGCCAGCTTTCACCGCTTGCACGGCCCCGGCGGTGTCATCGGTCACCGTGCCGGTCTTGGGATTGGGCATCAGACCGCGCGGGCCGAGGACCCGGCTCAACTTACGCACCTCGGCCATCGCATCCGGCGTGGCCACCGCCACATCAAAATCCGTGAAACCTCCCTGCACCTTTTTCAGGAGATCATCAAAACCGACCATCTCGGCCCCCGCGTTCTTGGCGGCCTCGGCGGCCTCCCCTTTGGCAAAGACCAGGACCCGGACTTCCTTACCGCTCCCGTGCGGGAGTAGACAGGTGCCGCGAATCTTCTGATCGGGTTGGCGGAGATCGACGCCCATCTTGAAGGAGAGCGTCACGGTCTGATCGAACTTGGGCGCCGGGAATTGCTTCACGAGGCCCGCGGCATCTTCCAGGCTATACTCTTGGTCAGGCGTCACCAGAGCGGCCGCCTTCAGGTAGCGTTTGCTGCGTTTTTTGGGCATGGTCTTGAGCAGTTCAAGCGGGGCTCGGCCCCTCCTGCGGGTTGGCGTGGGTTGGGTTGGTCAGTCAGTCAGTCAAACGGTCAATCAATCGCGCAAGCCGGGGTAAAAGAGCACCGGTCAATCCATTCATCGACGAGCGGGCCCGCCCGGGAGTCATGCCCCCAAATCGGAGGCTTCCTAGCAAGGAGGGGTCAGGCGGTGAATCATTCGGCGATCTCGACCCCCATCTGCCGCGCCGTCCCGGCGATGATGCGGCAAGCGGCTTCCTCGCTCCGGGCGTTGAGATCCTTCATCTTGGTCTTGGCAATGTCCAGAACCTGAGCCTGGGTCAGCTGGGCGACCTTCGTCTTGTGGGGCTCACCGGAGCCCGCGGCAATGCCTGCGGCCTTCTTGATCAAGAAGGCCGCAGGCGGTGACCCGGTGATGAAGGTGAAGGACTTGTCCTTGTAAACGGAGATCACCACCGGCAGAACATCGCCGGCCTGTTTCTGCGTCGCCGCATTGAAGGCCTTGCAGAACTCCATGAGGTTGACGCCATTCTGACCGAGCGCCGGGCCCACGGGTGGAGCCGGGTTGGCTTGGCCCGCGGGGATTTGGAGCTTGATGGTGGAGACGATTTCTTTTGCCATGACGTGCGATTAAAAAAAATTTTCTCGGGGGGACCAAGGGGCTACACCAGTTTTCGAGAAAGGCAACGACCGTTTTGGGTTAGGCGGACTCGACCTGCCAGTTCTCCAGCTCCACGATGGTCTTGCGGCCAAAGATATCGACGGACACCATGATTTTCCCCCGGTCGTGGTCGATCTCTTCCACCATGCCGTTCTGGCTCTCGAAGGGGCCGTCGGCAACCTTCACGGTGTCCCCGACCTCGTGCGTGATCCTCGGTTTCTCGTCGTCCTCGCGCTCCTTAATTTGGGCGAGCATTTGATCCACCTCCGCCTGCCGCATCGGCATCGGTCGATTCTTGTTCCCGGCGAAGTTGATGACTCCGGTGGTTTCTTTGATGAAATACCAGGTCCGATCGTTCAGTCCCCCGTCTTCTTCCAGGAGATACATGTTCACGATCACGTAACCCGGAAAAAACTTCCGCTTGCTGGAGGTCTTCTTGCCCTTCTTGACCTCGGAAACCATCTCCGTTGGCACCAGGACTTCGAAGACGCAGTCACCCATCTCCTCCGCCACGACCCGCCGGGCGATGTTGTCCCTCACCTTCTGCTCCTGCCCAGAGAGAACGTGCACCACATACCACTGGTCCTTGGGAGCGGGAAAGACTGGCATGACTACTTGAGAAACGGAGCGAGAGGATTCAATGAGACGGGACGGTCGTCGTGGCGCGATCCCAGCCCGAGCGGTTTATTCAGGTGGGCTGTCCCGGCAAGATCAGGGCGAGAAAGCCCCTCATGACCAAATCCAGGAATCCCACATAACCGGCCAGGAGGATCATGGCAATCACCACAACCACGGTGTGATCAACCAGTTGACGGTATTTCTTAAACCCCGTCTCCTTCGGATCCCACGGCCAGGTGGCTTTCTGAAGCTCGATTTTGACCTCTCCGAGGTATTTGTAAAGTTTCCCGAACATAACGTGGGTGCGTAGAGAATTCTGAGCGCCAAGATGACGAAGGCGCCCGCCCTGTCAACGCTGGGTGTCAAAGGCAAGCAGAGAGCCGGGCGACCGGCTCTCTGCGTCGCCAATAATGTTTGCTGGGTGAATCCGAGATTCAGAGACCTTGATCAGTCGAGAATCTCGTTCACCACCCCGGCGCCAACGGTTCGGCCCCCTTCGCGAATGGCGAAGCGGATCCCCTTGTCCATGGCGATCGGCGTGATCAACTCCACTTCCATGGTGACGTTGTCCCCAGGCATGACCATCTCCACGTTCTCGGGGAGCTTGATCATACCGGTCACGTCCGTCGTGCGGAAATAGAACTGGGGCCGGTAATTGCTGAAGAAGGGCGTGCGACGGCCACCCTCATCCTCGGAGAGAACGTAGACCTCGGACTTGAACTTCTTGTGCGGCGTGATCGATCCGGGCTTGGCGATGACCTGCCCGCGCTCGATATCCTCTTTCTTCACGCCCCGAAGCAGCAGGCCGACGTTGTCACCCGCCTCGCCGCGATCGAGCAGCTTGCGGAACATCTCGATGTCCGTCACGGTCGTCTTGGCGGTGTCCTTGATACCAACGATCTCCACCTCTTCCATCTTCTTGACGATGCCGCGCTCGATCCGGCCCGTGGCCACCGTGCCGCGGCCCTCAATGGAAAACACGTCCTCCACCGGCATGAGGAAGGGAAGATCGACCGGTCGCTCGGGAATCGGAATGTAATCATCGACCGCCTCCATCAGCTTCTCAATGGATCCGCAGTGCTCCGCTTCACCCTCCAACGCCTTCAGGGCACTGCCCTTGACGATCGGAATGTCGTCGCCGGGGAATTCATACTGGCTCAAGAGTTCACGCACTTCCATCTCCACGAGCTCCAACAGCTCCTCGTCGTCGACCTGGTCGGTCTTGTTCAAGTAAACCACCAGGGCCGGGACCCCCACCTGACGCGCCAGGAGGATGTGCTCCCGCGTCTGGGGCATGGGACCGTCCGCGGCACTCACCACCAGAATGGCGCCGTCCATCTGGGCGGCTCCCGTGATCATGTTCTTCACGTAGTCGGCGTGACCCGGGCAATCGACGTGGGCGTAGTGGCGGTTGTCCGTCTCGTACTCGACGTGAGCCGTCGAGATCGTGATGCCGCGCTCACGTTCCTCGGGAGCCGCGTCAATCTCGGCGTAATCTTTCTTCTGTGCGAAACCTTTCTCCGCCAGAGTCGTTGTGATCGCGGCAGTCAGCGTCGTCTTACCATGGTCCACGTGACCGATTGTGCCGACGTTCACGTGTGGCTTGTTTCTCTGGAATTGCTCTTTAGCCATTTTCTAGGAGTTCTGATGGTGCGCCTGGACGGCGGATTGGTTTCTTTTCGTTCTTGTAAGGTTTGTGGTGTTCGACTGATGGAGCTCATGACGGGATTTGAACCCGTGACCTCTTCCTTACCAAGGAAGTGCTCTACCCCTGAGCTACATGAGCAAAACTCGCGGCGGAACCGAGGTCCCGCCGAAAGTCACTCTCTGAAAGCTTAAGAGACCCTCCGGCTGCGTGTCCTTCCTGGGAAGAAAACACACACGCATCGAGAGGATCTCCAAACCGCTCCTCAGAGAGAGCGGAAGGCTATCAGCGGCCCCTTGGCTGTCAAACGATTATTTCACGGGGAAAATGCCCGCTTTTTGCCGCCCAAAACCGCTTCAAATCAAGGCTCCCGCCCACCTTCGCCAACGCATTTTCCCTTTGCATTGTTGGCCGCTTTCCCGACAATAGATGGGTTCCTCCGTTCCAACAGGTGGCAAGGACGTCTTCTGGACCGCGAACACTGACCCGGCACGGCAAGTCATGGATTATCAGAGTCATTCTGGCCAGAACCCTCCGATCTACACGGAGAAGATCGTCTCCGATCGCAAAATCTTCTTCCTCGATCTCAAGGAGAACAACCGCGGTCAATTTGTGAAAATTACGGAAGATGTCCGCGGGCGCCGGGACACCATCATCCTGCCCATGGAGGCGATGGAGGAGTTCATCGAAGCCCTCGGCCGCATCCGTGAGGAGGCCGACGACCCGGAGACTCATTCGGAGTAGCCAAACCAGCCGGCCTCAGGGCCGGGGATGAAATCGGCGGTGCACCTCCTTCAAGCCCTGGTGATCCACGTGGGTGTAGACCTGGGTCGTGCCGATGTCCGCATGCCCCAGCAACTCCTGGATGATCCTCAAGTCCGCGCCGTTGCTCAATAAGTGCGTGGCGAAGGAATGCCGCATCAAATGCGGATACACCTTGATCTCCAACCCCGCCTGACGGGCTCGCTCCTTGCAGATCTGCCAGATGCGGACCGTGGTTAGCTTGCGCCCCCGGATGGACAAGAAGACCTCACTCCCACTCCTTGGCCCCACGAGCCGCGGCCGCTCTCCCTCCACGTAGGACGTCAATGCCTCGCACGCCGCGCCCCCAACCGGCACCAGACGCGTCTTGTTGCCCTTGCCAGTCACTCGAATGAAACCCTCCTCCAGGCACAACTCCTCCAGCCGGGCGTTCACGAGTTCAGAAACCCGCAGCCCGCTGGCATACAGGAGTTCCAGCAGCGCCCGGTCCCGCCGTCCCAGCGGACGATCCACGCCAATCGATTCCACGAGGTGGGCCACCTCGATCTCGTTGAGCGTTTCCGGGAGGTAGCGGGTGATCTTCGGCGCCAGCAAGGCTTCCGCCCGATCGCCGGGCACCCGCCCGCGAGCTTGGAGGAACCGATAGAAGATCTTCAATGCGATCACCTGCAGCCGGAGACTCGACGCGGCCAGCCCCCTGGATTTTCCCTCCGCCAAGTGAGCCGTGAGATCGTCGAGTTCGACCGCGTCCCATCCGGTCAATTTCCGGTTCCGCGCCCAGGCCGCGAATCCCTCCAAAGAACGCCGCGTGGAGAGCTGATAAGCCGTTGATAGCCCTTTCTCCGTCGCGAGATAACGAATGAACCGCTCAATCTCCTTTTCGAATGGACCGGGATCCGCCACCCTCCCACCCTACCGAAGCCGCTCGACCCGTCGAGACCCATGTGCGGCTCCACCCGTCCCGAACGGTGAAACCACCGCACCGGCCCGGGTACCGGCGCGATGCGCTCGGTTCACGCTCACCCCCGCGCTCGTCCCGGCCGTTTCGAACGACTTGTCACCCGGGGAAAAGCTGCTTACATAGGGGCCTTTCTCCCCATGCCCCGCGTTTTCATCAAGACCTACGGATGCCAAATGAACGTCCGCGACTCGGAACAGGTCGCGCAGATGTTCACCGAGCGGGGCTACACGATGACCTCCCAGGAGGACGCGGCGGACGTCATCCTCATCAATACCTGCAGCGTGCGCGACCAGGCCGAACAGAAGGCTCTCGGCAAGATGGGTCTCATGGGAAGGCATCGGGAACGTCGTCCCCATCTGGTCTACGGATTCATGGGCTGCATGGCTCAAAGCCGCGGTGCCGAGTTGCTCAAGGACGTCCCTCACACCGATCTGGTCGTCGGAACGCAGAAGTATCACAAGGTCGTGGACCACGTCGACGCCCTCCTTCAGCCGCGACTGGAGCGCCAGATGGACGACGTCCACAGCTCCATCGTCGACATCGAGGAGGAGACGGATAGCCAGAACACCATCCGGGATCACGTCCTCGTAGAGAATCAGGCGACGGCCTTCGTTTCCATCATGCAGGGCTGCAACATGAAGTGCACCTTCTGCATCGTTCCCAGCACCCGCGGCAGCGAACGCGACCGGCCCATCCACGAGATCGTGGAGGAGACCAAACGCCTGGTGGACCGGGGGGTCAAAGAAGTCACCCTCCTGGGACAGATCGTAAACCTCTACGGCCGGCACGAGTTTCCCCGGGTCGATGACAAGAGCCCCTTCGTGCAGCTGCTCGAAGCCATTCACGAAGTCGAGGGCCTGGAGCGCATCCGATTCACCTCCCCCCATCCCATCGGCTACAAGGACGATCTGGTCAAAGCCTTCACCTATCTTCCCAAGCTCGCCTCACACATCCATTTTCCCATGCAATCCGGCTCGGACCGCATCCTCCGCGCCATGCATCGCCCTTACAAGGCCGCCAAGTTTCTCGAGATTTGTGAAAAAATGCGTGCCGCCCGGCACGGCCTGGGCATCACCACCGATATCATTGTCGGTTTCCCCGGAGAGACGGAGGAGGATTACCTGGCCACCCGCGGACTCGTGGAGAAGATCGGCTTCGACAACGCCTTCATCTTCCGCTACTCCAGACGCCGAAACACGCCGGCGGCCGAGATGGACGAATCGCTCCAGCTCCCCGAGGCGGTGAAGGAGGCTCGCAACCAGGACCTTCTTAAAGTGGTCAACGGCATTGCCGTGGCCAAGAACGCCAGCTTCATCGGCAAGACGCTGCAAGTGCTCTGCGAAGGGCCGAGCAAGACCAACGCCGCGCGTCTTTTGGGCCGCGCCAGCAACAACAAGATCGTCATTTTCGATGGCAAGGCTTCGCGCCACCAGGGACAGCTGCTGGACATCACCATCCGCGAGACGACCGGTTTCAGCCTCTATGGCGACCTGGTGATGACGAACCTGAACGGCGATCCCGAAACGCCCAGGTCCTCCGTTTCCTCCCCCGCCTAACGGCAATGCCTTGAGGGAAAGCTAACAATCTCCAGCAGGAACTCGCCCTCGCGAGAGTCGTTTTCTGTTAGCCTAGGCCAACTCGTCACCGGTTGGCGGACTTTGCGCGGGCAACTCCTTTGTCGTCTTTTCGGTATTGCCTCCCGAACGATCAATTCTCTGACTCGCGCTACCATCTCCTGTTTTGTCTCTTCGGTCAGCAGTCCCTCGGACACTTCGAACACTGCCCACACTGCCCATAGTGAATTCATTTTGTCGAGCGTCTTCAGGAAACTGATGCTCAACGGCTGGATGTTGCCGCTTTTCGCGGCTTCGCATCGCTCCTGCGCGATGATCGAGCAGGCCATGAGCAATGCCGCCACCTCCTGGGCCGCTGTTTCTGGCGTATGGCTATGAAGAACGTCATTCCCGCGCATGTGGAGCTTGAGTTCCTTGTAGAATATCTCGTGTTCCCAGCGCAGGGCATAGAGCTCCAGCAATTCCTGCGCCGGATACTCCTGCTCATCAATAAGCGGAGAAATGACCGGAAGTTGTGGATGAGGGCGGTCGGGGCATCATGAAGAGTTCAACCATTTACCAAAACAACTGAACTCCAATGAAAACCACCAACCACCCCACCGAATCCGCATCTATCCTCGGCCAGGAAGGAGCAAGCACCGTCTGCCAGAACGCCCTTGAGGCCACCCTGCGACAAGGAGCCCAAGTGCTTCTTCAGGCCGCCATCGACAACGAAGTCTCCGACTACATTCAAGCCCATCAACATCAGCGTGATGACCAGGGTCATCGCCAAGTCGTCCGCAACGGCCATCTTCCTGAAGCGGCAACTTCAGACTGGAATAGGGAACGTTCCTGTTCGGCAGCCCAGAATCAATGATCGCCGATCAGGCCAGCGGTTCACCAGCGCCATCCTTCCGCCGTACCTACGCCGGGTCGCTTCACTGGACAACCTCATCCCAGCACTCTACCTGCGAGGAATCTCAACCTCCGAGATGAGTCGAGCCTTAGAGCCGATCCTCGGTGAGAACGCATCGGGTCTTTCTGCAGCCAACATCGTTCGACGAGGAAGAGCAATGGGAGAAAGAACGCGAGCAATGGAGCAAGCGTGACCTCAGCGACAAGGAATACGTCTATCTCTGGGCCGACGGGATCTACTTCAATGTCAGGCTCAATGACGACCGCCCATGTGTTCTCGTAATCGTCGGCTCCTTACCCGATGGAACCAAGGAATTGGTAACCATCAGCGATGGAGAACGAGAGAGCAAACTGTCCTGGAAAAATGTGCTCAGAGACCTCAAGAAACGAGGATTGAAGATCCCTCCGAAACTGAGTATCGCCGATGGAGCTCTCGGGTTCTGGAGCGCCTTGGAAGAGGAATATCCGACAAGCAAACAGCAACGATGTTGGGTGCACAAGACAGCCAACATCCTCGACAAGCTGCCGAAGAAAGCGCAGCCCCTTGCCAAGGAACGCATCCATGAAATCTACATGACGGAAACAAAGAAGGCCGCCTTGGAGGCCTATGACGAGTTCTTCACGCTCTACGAAGCCAAGTATCCGAAAGCGTGCGCCTGCCTGAAGAAAGACAAGGAAACTCTACTAACGTTCTACGATTTTCCAGCCGAGCACTGGAGACACATCCGGACGACAAACCCGATTGAGTCGACGTTTGCCACGGTCCGCCATCGGACTCGACAAACCAAAGGGTGCGGATCGAGGAAAGCAACCCTTTCAATGGTCTACAAGCTCGGCCTGGAAGCCGAGAAAGGCTGGCGTCGACTGAACGGATATCGTCAACTTGACAAAGTCGTGCAAGGAATCATCTTCGTGGACGGCATCGAGCAGCAAACCGCTGCCTAACCCATGATCGAACTTCGAATGGTGTTCCGACCGCCCTCATCCACAACTTCCGGTCATTTCTCCAATAAGCGTCGTCCATAGCCTCTCCTCGCTCCACTGTCGTGCCCCCGGCTTCCTGATCCGGCCTCGAATCTCACGGATACGGATCTCCCCTTGATTCTCCCGCGGCCCATCAGCCTTCTTTCTGGGCACCCTGATGCTGACCAGCGCGCTTCCATCGGAGAGCCTTTCAGTCTTATGGCTCTTGTTGCTGCCGCGTGCCTTCACCAACAATTCACTATGTGCCGCCCGGCATGATTTCACGAGTTCGTCGAGATACTTCCCCCAACCGTAAAGCCGGTCGACAATCAGCAGACTCCTCTTCGGCAGACTCCCGAGAAGTTCTTTGGCCAGGGTCCATTCGCCTTCTCCTTTCAGGCCGACCGTCGCCGCCAACGGGTTGTGGATGCCAAGTTCCACGAGCGCGCACATCTCTATTTTCGCAAAGGCGGCGGTCATTCTCCTGGAGGCCGCCTTGCTCATGGCAGCCAGAACCTGCGGCGTGTTCGTGACGCTCCATTTCGAGCCATCGATCCCGCACAGGCGCAGCCCCTTGTAGAAACATCCCTTGTGTACGCGTCCATCGGCGAGGGGCTTTAACACCTGCTTCATGAGCCAAGCGAATGGCTCAAGCCCCATCCTCTGGCGCCGTTCCGAGAGCGCACTATCCTTGATCACCACCTCGAACAACTGGAACACATGGGCCGAGAAATGGCCAGCATCACTGATCACGTGATAGACCAGGGAGGCGAGAAGATCCCAGGCCGGCAGCTTGGGGTTGGGGCCGCGGCCTGGGTTCTGCAAGCGTTCGAAGCGATCGCGAACGAATCCGAAAAGATGTTCGAACTGACCAAGGAAACCGCTAACTTGATTGGGATGGGAGTGAGGCATCCACCCCAATTATAACTATTATGGTAAAATGCAACATTTATCTAAAATATTTTGGATCTTCAGCAGAATCTGTGGGTGCCCAGGCGGCGCGATTCACCTAGAATCCTGACCAGCAACAAGTTATATCCAATCTTAATGGGCATCAAAGTTGTGGCAACAAGCCAGCTGCCCATCCAAACCTCGGATTTGCGAAGACAACGCTTGCGCCGGGGCTGCCCCTGGTAGGGCTCAGCCCATGAAACAAGTAGTTTCAGCAGTTCTGGGGTCCAGGGGCAGCGGGACCCGGCGTCCAGCGTTCCCGGAGCAAATCCGGAATTTCACCCACAGATTCTGCTGAAGACCCAAAATATTTTGGATCTTTCCCTAAAGGCGTTGACATTAGGGGGGCGGCGCCGGGGTGTCTGGGCGAGGTGCACGGCGATGATCAGCGCCGTGCATTACTGGAAATTGATGAAAGTCTACCGAGAGACCGACAACCTCAGTGAAAGCGCCCGCAAGGCGGGCATCGACCGAAAAACAGCCCGCAAGTGTATCCACGGAGGGCCGCCCCAAGGCCGTCGCGGCCCCCGGACATGGCGGACGCGAGAGGATCCCTTCGGAGGGCGTCTGGAAAGAGATCGAGGGCCTACTCAAGCAGTGCCCGAACATCAAGGCGGTGCGCCTGCTTGCCGAACTGCAGCGACGCCATCCGGAGCGCTTCGAGGATGGTCTGCTGCGGACCCTCCAAAGAAGACTCCTACTTTCCACAAGAACATCGCCCTGGAGAACGGCTGCAGTTGGATTGATTTGAGGGGAAGTCCCTCGGGATCACCATCGCCGGAGAGCCTTTCGTGCATCTGCTCTGCCACACAGTGTTGCCGTTCTCGAACTGGGAGTGGGCCATACCGGCGCGCAGCGAATCGTTTCTCTCCCTGAAGCGAACCTTGCAGGCGACCTTGTTTCAGTTAGGCAAAGCGACTTCGATATGTCAGACGGATAACAGCTCGACGGCCACTCACCAACTCCGTCGAGGCAAGAGGCAGCGGGGCATTAACGAGATCTATGCGTTGTTGTTAGCGCATTACGACATGGAGGCGGCGACAACCAACCCCAGCGTTTCATAAAATGGCCAGTCAGGCCATCATGTAGTAGGCGATTTCTTCTTCGACGGCCTGATTGTCTCCGAGTGTCAATGTGAGTCGACCTTGAGGGCGAGTCAGACGTCCGGCACGCTGGATGATTTTGCGGCGAATCGTGCCGAGTCCTTCAAACATCCACTCCGCAGCCCTTTGGGGGGACGATTTGCGTGACCGCTCCACAGATCGCATCTGCATTTCGCGTGTGAGATTGTGGGTGAGGATACTGGCCAAAAGGAAAGCTTCGTTGGCGGCACGTCGCTTGGCCGGAATATAGTCCATCTGGGCCTGGCTCTTGGCTTCGCCAAAAATCTTCTCCTGAGAGCCACGCCCTTCATGAAATTTCACCACATGAGCGGCCGTGTTTGTCTTGTTGGTGATGATCGCCTTGTATTCATAGTTCTCCTCGACTGGTTCGAAAAGATCCAGTTGGAGCGGTCCTTTGCGCTGAGTGCGCCTCATGGTTCGAATGCACAAAATGCGCGCTTTGCGCGCTTTGCGCGCCCAATTTTTTGGCTTCCAGCGGATTTCGAAGTGATGAGTTTTTCCCTCTCCGCCTCGGGTTCGGGACCAGCGACGGCGCTTCTCAATGATGCCCTTGAGTTCCACAAGCCGCTCGAAAGGCACCGAGAACGTATATTCCAGGCCCAGGGTTTTTGCCTCTGAAACCATCTGATCGCTGAAAAACGCGCTGTCGGCGCGCAACTCGATCTGCACATCAGGCAGCACCTTGCGAATCTTCTCCACGCAGGAACGGAGGAACTCCACCGCGCCATTGGAGTCATGGACGTTGCCACTTCGATGAAGGAAGTCGAAGATTTGTCCGGTTTGAGCGATCGTCGCGAGCAGTGGATAATAACTGCGCTCGCCTTTTTTCTTCTTGTTAAATCCCACAGCCGTCCCTTCCGCATGGCGACTCGTACTCTGCACGCTTCCGTCCAAATCAAGCGTGATGCGTTTGATTCCCTCCTCCTGAAGTCGCGACAGGCAAACGAAATGATTCATCTCCCTCATCCTCTCAAAGCTTTGACAATCGACCTCTCCCAACATCCGGCTCATCGTTGGGACACTGGGCAATTGGTGCATCCCCAAAACCTGTCGTACAAGGGGATCATCTCGGTAGTACTCCAAATCGCGAAGCATCCGGTAGCCCAGTATAAGATGCACGATAAGACACATGAAAACCTTGTGGAACTTGTAGAAGCGGGACCTGCGCCGATCCAGTGGACCAAAGCACTGCTGAAGCTTCCCCTCCAGATCCAATTCCTGAAAGAGCTTCTGAAAGATAACGAGACCGCCGAAAGAGGTCAGTTCTTGATCTTCAAATTTGATTGCCGGAATCGTTCTGGACTTTGCATGAATCGTACGTCGTGCTACTCTCACTGTAGGTGGCTTTTGGGTTGAAGTGTTTGGTGTTTTGGTAGATTCCAAATCAACCTTATCCCAAAGGCCCCTGCCACTATTTTCTTGGGATTCTTGCCCCAATTTATGAAACTATGGGGTTGCCACAGCGAGGACGGCTTTCGAGGAAGCCTCGGCAAAACGAGCGTTTTCTTCTCCGAAATGAAGGCCGAGTACAAGACCACTCGTCGCGACAGCAAGGGGAACACGCGGACGTCTTATCATACATTCTTCGACGGCCTTTTCATGATCGCCGATTTTCACAAGCACTTCCGCAGTTCCGTTCTCGTCCTTCCCGACGTCGCCGAACGCAGCTTCGGTTTGTTAGGCAAAAAACTGCAAGGTTTCCGGCCCTTCCCGGAGCAAAAACTGGTCTACCTGGAAGACCCCGAATTCGAAAAAAACTTCGTCTGCTACGGCGAAGATCAAGTCGAGGCCAGATACATTCTCAGCACCTCGATGCTACGCCGCATCCTGGACTTGAAAGAGAAATGGGCCGACGATGTCCGTCTCCATTTCCGCGATTCCTCCGCCCTCACCGCCATCTCCCACAAACACAATCTTTTCGAACCCAATCTCAAACAAACCGCCTTGCACCGGGGCCACCTACAGCAGATCTGCAGCGAGCTGACAACCTGCTTCGAAATCGTCGACGACCTGAACCTGAATACCCGCGTGTGGACAAAAGAGTGACCGCCCGCACTGGGGCGGCAGAAGGCTCGGCGGAGGCCATCCCGACCAGCGCAGCGTCGCGTGGCCGCTCAGCAGAGGCCGTCTCAAAATGGCCTAGGACCGCCTCACAAAATATGAGAATTTTAGTTTCAATGATGGTTGATCTCACATTCCGGCGGAATTCCGCGGGGCCCTCTCGACCGAGCTTCGTCTATCGCGACGCGGTAGGGCACGAATAGCGCATCTACCTCGGCTCCAGCGCGACTTTTTAGGCCGCTTTGGCTTGCTTGCTTGTTCCGTCGATTGGCGCATTCTGGGCGGCCATCCAGTGCCGATACATCACTTTCAAGTTCCAACCCGTACAGAGCATCATCCACTGCGTCCTCACTTTCTCCAATCCCTTGAATGTCCAGCGCCAGAACTCTCCGTTCTTTTTGATCTGGCCGAATACCGGCTCCACGATTCCTGCCCGTTGCTTGAGAAGCTCCTTGTTTTCTTCCTTGTTCATCTTCTCTTTGTGCCTCTCCACCGACGCATTCCAGGGGCTGATGTCGATGGTCCGCCCGTGGCGATCCTTCGTGCATGTTCCAAAGGCGGGGCAATTCTTGCAGGTCGACGGAGCGCCGCGATAGACACTCACCGGAACACCTTCTTTGACTCGTTCACGCCTGAAGGGGAGCGATTGGCCTTGGGGACATGTCACCACGTCGGCCTCAGCGTCATAGACGAAGTTCGATGCGTGATACTCTTCGTCCTTCTTGTTGACTGATTGCGGAGGCAGAGGCATCACCACCTCATGGCCGGCCTCTTCTGCCAGGCCGATTTGTTCAGCGCTCGGGTAGCCGGCGTCACCGAGAGAAACCGGTTGGCTGGCCGGCTTGCCATCATTCTCTTGCTCTTGCTGATAAGTGGCCAGGTTCTCAGCAGCCTGATCCAACATCGGCGTTAGTTGCCGCAAATCGGTGACCTCATTGACAGCATCGGCGGCCACCACAATTTGATTCTCCGAATCAACGACGGCCTGGGCGTTATATCCAAAGGGCTTTCCCCCTGTGTTGGCTTTCACACGTCGCGCTTCAGGTTCAAGCGGGTGAATATGCTTTACGGTCGGGTTGGTGTCGAGCGTCTCGATCGCCTCTTGCATGGCTTTCTTAAGCACCTCTTTCTTCTCAAGTTCCTTTGGCAACTCTGCGGAGGGTTGCTCATCACCGGCCTGGGAGCGCTCGATCTCCTCCTCCAAAACCTTGATTTGTTCGTCAAGCCGCTCAATTCGCTTGGCCAGGTCCTCCTTGTCGTACTTCTTCCCGGCATGAGCGGCCGCCTGAATCTTTGTTCCGTCGACTGCTTGTAAGCTCGTGAGTGGGAAGTTCTCAGACCGGTTTCTCTTTGCCTGGCGTGTCTGTCTGACTGCGTAATAGAGCGATCTTCGCCTTGGATAGTTCAATGCTCAGATCGATCAGTTCGGTGGTCAGTTTCTTGAATTTCTTGTACTCCTCTGTTTCTTTTCGTAGTCCCTTCACGTGGTCTGGCCAGACGTGTTCAGTCTGGCTCCTCATCTCATGCGTGTAGCTCAGTTGGTAATACACGCCGCGCTGGCGTTGTCGATCTCGGTATTGCTTGCTGATGCTCCCAGGCCGCATTGGCCCGATTGCAGCTAACTTTGCCGCAAGTTTCTGGATTCTTTTTTCAGTGATCTGATCTTTTTCATGGTCATTACCTTATATATGCGAATGTCTAGGAAAATCAAATCATTTGTTATGGATCTCTGGATTTCTTGGTGGAATATCGTCTGTCTTCTGCGACCCGCTTTCTCGAGAGCCCGCACCTTTCTCTGGTTTCTGCTCGTCTTGGCCGCTTTCTCCGTGCGCAATGACCTCCTCGGGGTTTCCAGTTTCGTCCGCGCTCTCGGTTTGTCAGAACACTCCTATGAGCACTTACTCCATTTCTTCCACAGCAATGCCGTGAAGACGGACCGGCTTGCAGAACTTTGGTTCGCCATCGTGATCAAGCACTTCCCTGTCTACAAGATCGGTTGTCGCCCCGTCCTGGTTCTCGACGGCATCAAGAAGTCCAAGGAGGGCCGCAAGATGCCTGCGGTGAAGTATCTGCATCAACAGTCCGAGTCCAATTCCAAGCCTCACTTCATCATGAGCCATTCCTTTCAGGCCTTCGGCGTGCTCTGTCAGGTTGGCGGATACTTCTTCTGCGTTCCGGTCTGTGCACGCATTCACGAAGGTATCGTCACTTCAAACCGCGACAGGAGAACCTTGATCGACAAGGCCAACGAGATGCTCGCATCCGTCTGTAGAGGTCAGGAGTTCGTCTTGCTGGCCGACGCCTACTACGCCAACGGAAAGGTGATCCGGAGCACCAAGGGGCGTTCCGGTGTGCTGGTCACGAGGGTTCGACGCACGACAACCGGCTTTCGGCCTGCGGCAGTGCCACGCAAACGCAAACGCGGACGACCGAAAAAGTATGGCGCTGCGGTGAAGCTCCAGAATGTCTTTGGAACGGGCGGCTTCAGTTCCGTTCCCAGTCCCGTATATGGGGAGAGAAACATCTCTGTCCGGTTCAAGTCGGTGGATCTGTTGTGGAAGCCCGCCGGGGCGATGGTCCGCTTCATTCTCGTCGATCATCCCACGAGAGGGCGGATCATCCTCTTGTCTACCGACCTCACCATGGAAGCTCAGGAGATCATCTTGCTCTACAGTTTGCGTTTCAAGATCGAAGTCGCTTTCAAGCAAGCGGTGCATTCGGTCGGCTCATTCGGATACCATTTCTGGATGGCCGCTATGCGACCGCTCAAGCGTCGCAATGGTAACCAATACCTCCACCGGACTACCGAGAAATATCGCAGACAGGTGCAGAGAAAGATGCACGCATATCATGTGTTTGTGCAGACCGGCATGATCGCTCAGGGCATGTTACAGTACCTTGCCATGACATGTGACGGTCTGGTCTGGAAACACTTTGGAACCTGGATCCGAACCATCCGCCCAGACGTGCTGCCTTCGGAAATGATTGTCTCAGCCGCCTTGAAAAACACGCTGCCTGGATTTTTGCACCACGGCGGAAAAGGTTCAGCGTTCCGAAAATTCATCCTTGATGAAATAGACTTCACTCGCTCCGAAGGTTCACGCTTCGCCGCATGATGATCCAGTTACAGAACTTCTCACTCACGAGGAAAAGGTTCAGCGTTCCGAAAATTCATCCTTGATAAAATAGACTTCACTCGCTCCGAAGGTTCACGCTTCGCCGCATGATGATCTAGTTACAGAACTTCTCACTCACGAGTGGAGACACATCCGGACGACAAACCCGATTGAGTCGACGTTTGCCACGGTCCGCCATCGGACTCGACAAACCAAAGGGTGCGGATCGAGGAAAGCAACCCTTTCAATGGTCTACAAGCTCGGCCTGGAAGCCGAGAAAGGCTGGCGTCGACTGAACGGATATCGTCAACTTGACAAAGTCGTGCAAGGAATCATCTTCGTGGACGGCATCGAGCAGCAAACCGCTGCCTAACCCATGATCGAACTTCGAATGGTGTTCCGACCCCCCTCATCCACAACTTCCGGTCATTTCTCACGCGCACCGACCGGGTGGTTCTGAGATGTGAGTTCCCTGGCAAGCCTCTGAGTGCTCTTCAATGTCCAGCGCAATGGGGATTGAGGGTCGCCTCTACTGAGAGGATCAACTAGCCGCTCAAGAGCCCCAAGCAGTTCCGGATCGGTCTCGGTCACCGGCTTGCGCCCGCCCCCAAGCCGACGGATGCGTCCGTCGGCTTCGGGTGCCGTGTAGTCGCCGCGCCGTAACTGCTTGATGCCCTCAGTGATCGTCGTCCGCGACATCGATGTCGCAAGAGAAACTGCGGATACGCCGCCCCAACCCAATTCCATGGCCGCCGCCGCCGCCCAACACCTCCGGGCCCGCTCGTCCATGAGGTGGCTCAGGGAATCCAACTTCCGGCGAATGCTTTCGACAACGGAACTGTCAGGCATGGCACTGACAGTAACATAGAAATAAGGTTGAGAAACCTTAAATTGTTCATTTTATTTTTGCGCCATTCCTTACGCGAGCTGCGGATCTTCTTGAAATAGCCGTAGAGCCAGAGTCGCAGAAGCAGGGCCGGGGCGAAGGGTGGACGGCCAGCGGTCCCGAAGTCCCGCACTTCAATGCCGAGATCCATCAAATCGAGGGATTCGACAAAGCAACGAATGAATCGCGTCGGGTGAGTCGGGCCGACCCAGTCCTCGATGCTGGGAGGTAAGATGTGAAGTTGATCGAAATCAGCGTCAATGTGAGTCACACCGAAACCAATACCCACGCTCGCGGCGGCGCCAACGACTTTTTCGAAAAACTCCACGGAGTAGAGCAATCATATTGCACTCGTCCGGCCGTCACACGAAAACCCGGGTTTTGAGACAGCCTCAGCAGGAACGCCCGCCTTCGTTGGCCACACCGGGTGCCCCCACCGCCGGCAGCGGCTCCAGACTCTCCTCCAGAACGCCATGCGCCTTGGGCCAGGCTGCGATCGCTTCCACAACCATCCAGACCTCAAGAATCACGGTCACCACGGCGATGAACACCAAATGCCAGCTTCCCATGGCGATCCAGCTCCTGTCTGAACCCACTGCCTGCACGAAGAGCTGATAAAGCATCGCCCAGCAGGGAAGCACGAGCATGAAAACGGTCGGAATGGCCACAAACCAAATCGGCAGGCGGCGACGCCACATCCAGAAGGCGATCACCAGAAAAGCCAGTCCACCTAACAACTGATTGGTCGCTCCGAACAAGGGCCAAAGGATCAACCCGCCCGTTCCCGGCCCCATGCCGGGACCCCCCGGAGTGAATGCCATGGCGGCGGCCAGGACAATGGCCAGGACGGTCGCACCATGCTTGTTGCAGAGCCAGGTGAAAAGATTCGCGGTCAAACGCGGACGCCCTCCCGGCTCTTTCCTGACAAAGGTGCCGGCCAACTCCTGAATGACATAGCGCTGCAATCGACAGGCCGTATCCAGGGTGGTGGCCGCAAACGAGGCAACCAGAACACCCATCAAGGCCACCGCAAAACCACCCGGCAGACCCAGGGCCTTCAGGAAATTGGCCGAACCATCGACGAAGGCTCCCACTTTTTGCGGCAATCCCATCGCCTTCCAATCGCCGTAGCGCGACGCCCAGGCCTCCCCACCTAACAAAACCGCTCCATCGCTCCCCACGATCCCGAGCCCCAGCCCGGCTGCACAGGCCAGAATCACGATGACGGCCAGGAACCCCTCGATCAGCATCGAACCATAGCCCACGAATTGAGCGTCGGTCTCACATTTGAGCTGTTTGCTGGACGTGCCAGAAGACACCAGGCAATGAAACCCGCTCACCGCTCCGCAGGCGATCGTGATGAACAAAAAGGGAAACAGGATCGGCGCCCCCGGAGCCGAGGCATTGTAGGCCGGCGCCGCCAATTCCAACGGCGGCCGAACGTCTCCCACCGGCGCGCCACCTACCGACGCCGCCACGACCAGCCCCACCAGGACCAAGCCCAGGGCGGAGAGGAGCTGGAGGCTGTTGACGTAATCCCGAGGCTGAAGCAGCGACCACACGGGGAGCACGGACGCCACGTAACTATACACCAGCAACACCATCACCCACGTGGTCAAGTCCCACTGGGACAGCGCCAGGTTGAAATCCCGCAGCCAGCCCTGGTCTCCCAGAAGCACGCTCACATACATCAAACCCAGTGCGAGGAGCGACGGGGCCAACAAATGCACGCCTTTCCGGTGCAACCACACCCCGATCATCACGGCGAGAGGAATTTGCACCAGGCAGGGAAAAATCGCTGCCGGGCAGGTCCGAAACACCACCGCGATGACCAACCCAAAAATCGCCAGCACAATGGTCAGGGCGAGAAAAAGAATCAAGAGGAAGAGGATGCGCACCCGGGAACTCAGCACCCGTCCCGCGATGTCACCCACCGTCTGGCCACGGTTGCGCATGGAGACCACCAGCGAACCGAAATCGTGCAATGCCCCCACTAAAATCGACCCGAACAACACCCAAAGCAACGCCGGCAGCCAACCCCAGATCACCGCAATGGCCGGTCCCACGATCGGTCCCGTGCCCGCGATGGAAGTGAAGTGATGCCCGAAGAGAACGGACTTGTCCGTCGGTACATAGTCCCGATCATCATTCAAGGCCACACTGGGCATTACGGCGGCCGCATCCAGCCGGAAAATCTTGCGGGCCAGCCAACGGCCATAGGTGTGATAGGCGATGAGGTAGAGAACCAGGGAACCCAGGGCGATGATCAGAGGGGTCATGACGCGGCCAATCTATAAAGCGGCGTTTGTCGGCGGGGCCAGCAAGAAGCGCCGCAATCAACCCTCAGCTGCTTTCCCCCTTGGTGTCGTCCGGGAAATCTTTCACCGAGTAGACGTCCAGCGGGACCGTCCGCCCCTTCACAATATGGCTCCCCTCATGACGGCAAAAACGCATGCCCTCGCTCCAGTCCTTGAGAAACTCCTCGCTCACCAGAACCTCCCGCTTGAGGGGGCGCGTCAGTGACTCCAACCGAAACGTCAGGTTGACGGCATCGCCCAGCATCGTGAAGGCACCATGCCCCATCTGTCCGTGGGCGACCTTGCCCAGGTGAAGCCCAATCCCGCTCTCCAAGGCCAATCCCTGCTCCTCAAACACCTCCTCGTGCTGCCCGGCGATGCGCTGACAGGCCTCTTGCAAGGCCCGAGCCGCCTTCAAGGCGCACTTCCGTGTTTCGGGACTCACGTCCATCCAGTAAGCCAGCACGGCGTCACCGATGAACTTGTCAACCGTGGCCCCGTGCTCGCTCAAGACATCGTCACACTCGCGGTACCAAGAACCGATGGTCTGCGCCAACAAATCGGGGGGAAGCGCCTCCGAAATCTTGGTGAAGCCCTTGATGTCACTGACCAGCATCACCACCGGCAAGGTCCGGATCTCCGAGATGGTGACATCCAGCGAATCCTCGCCAAAACGAGTGCCGCCCCCGCCGTCGATCCCGCTTTCAAACCGGTACTCGTGGTCACAAATCCGAATGGTGTCGTCGTGACTCAGCTTTCGCGTGGTGATCACGCGCTGATCATTGATATAACTGCCATTCGAACTGCCCAAATCATAAAACCAATAGTCACCATCATTCTGTCGCCGAATCATCGCATGTTGGCGGGACACTCGCGAATCCGTGAGACGGATGTGACAATCTTTCTTCCTCCCCAGCAACATCGTATCGAGCAAGGGAATCTGTTCCCGCGTTTTGGATTCTATGAGAACTCCAGACATGAAGAGGTAATCGAAGAATTGAGAATGAAGAAACCCGGCCGCGCCCCGAGGACTCCGACGGTAGAGGCGAAAGCGATGAAGCTGGAAAACACGGAGCGCTTGCGGCTCATCCTGCCTTGGCCCTCAGCCCCGAATCTTCGCCTGGCAAGGGATGAATTCCTTGAGGGGGATGCGGTGGATCATTCTCAGTTTGTATGATAAGGAACATTGTCTTTTCGGGGCCTTCAGCCGAAGCGTTATCCGGGAATACGGCTCGCTTGACAAGCTCCAATCCAAACTCATCCATATGTCCATTGATTTGAATCAACCCGAGCTTCCGCCGATCGGTTTCGTGGCGGAAATCGATGACGAAGAACGCCGCCTGCTCAGCGGTCACGGCGAGTTCCTCCCCGTTCACCCCGACACCAACCTCATCGAAGAAGGTCAGGAGCAAAACTCGCTCTATTTCATCATCTCCGGGCGACTTCACGTCGTCACCGAAGATCAAGGCCGCCGGGTGCTTCTCGGCCGGCTCGGCCCCGGCGATCTTGTCGGCGAGGTCAACGTCTTCGATCCTCAAAAAGCCAGTGCGACGGTGGCGGCGATGGAGTTTGCCCAAGTCTGGCGCATGGATCGCGAAGCGGTCGACGAAGTCATCCGGGAGAGTCCCATTGCGGCGGCTCGGCTCCTCTTCCACATTTCGACCCAGCTGAGCCGGCGCCTGCGGGAGACCAATGAGAAGGTCACCTTCATCCGCAAGACCCTCGGTCGCGGCACGTTTTAGGCGACGCCTCTCACTATCCCATCGGCCTCCGGTCTCTAGCGCACGCAGACGACCGGAGACCGGCGGTTCCTCGCCCCATGGAAATCGTCCTCCTCACCGCTCACCTGGAGATCGTTCAGGCAGTCCATTCGCCTTCACTGAACGGAGCCGTTCTCTTTTGGGCGCTCTTGCTCGGCCATGCCCTGTCAGATTTTCCACTTCAAAGCGAGTTCCTCGTAGCCGGAAAAGACCGTCACGCGGATCTCAGCAGCGTCACGGGTGGGCAAATATGGCCCAAGGGAATCTGGCTCTACTGCCTGACCATCCACTCACTCATTCACGCCGCGACGGTCTGGGTCATCACCGGCAGCATCATCTTCAGTCTCATCGAGTTCGTGCTGCACTGGGTGATCGATATGGCCAAGAACGAGAACCTCACGAACTTCTACGTCGACCAGGGACTTCACATCGTCTGCAAAGTCGTCTATGCCGCGCTCATCGCAGGAGGAATCACGCTGGCATAGCCCTCGGTCACCAAGCGATCGCTCGCCAGATCGTGAACAAGGACGAGCCGCCCCATCACCGCGGGCCACCGAGAACGATTGCCACCCAGGCCTTCCCGCCCTGTATCTCCGCCTCGATACCTCGACACTCTTTCTACTCACGGCTCCACGCTCTCTCCTTCAATCTCCAGGTAGCGGGCGATCGCTCGATCATAGGCGACCCGCGCGGCCGGCCGCTCCGTTTCGGCAATGAAACGATGACGCCTCTCCCAGAGCCGGTCCACCGCCAGCGCACACCATCGCGCGCTCACCCGCGACGCCCGGCTTCCTACCGATCTCCACCACCACGGGGTTGGTGTGCAACTGAGGGAAGGTCTTCAGGGCCACCCAGGCGCTGCGCTCCAAGAACAAGTGATGGAATAGATCGTGAACGCTGCCGTCCCCGGGAATCTCCCACTGCGTCCGCACCCGGCCATTGACCACCAACTCCACCGTGTGAGTGAGGCCAGTCAACGTCTCCTCCGTGCGTTCCGCATGGAGGTTCACCGTGTCGCCCACAACCCGCCGACCCGCTTCCGGGGTCAAGGTCCCATAGGCCACCGCCTTGGGAACCTCGGGCGCAAACGCCACCTTGGCCGCCACCTCAACGTGGCCCGCCGCGCCCAGCGTCACTTTCGCTTTCCCCGAAGACTGCCCCGCCACCGTGAACTCCAGGGCATGAGCAAACCCGTCGGAAACGTAGGAGCGCCCGTCCGCCAGGCTCCGCACCCAACTGACAAAGTCCAGGCGCTCGACATCACCTAACTGAACATAAACTCGCCCCTGACCGACGCGACGGCTGCTCATGCAGGGAAAGTTGGTCTCGCCGCTAAGGAATGGCGCAAAAATAAAATGAACAATTTAAGGTTTCTCAACCTTATTTCTATGCTACTGTCAGTGCCATGCCTGACAGTTCCGTTGTCGAAAGCATTCGCCGGAAGTTCGATTCCCTGAGCCACCTCATGGACGAGCGGGCCCGGAGGTGTTGGGCGGCGGCGGAGGCCATGGAATTGGGTTGGGGCGGCGTATCCGCAGTTTCTCTTGCGACATCGATGTCGCGGACGACGATCACTGAGGGCATCAAGCAGTTACGGCGCGGCGACTACACGGCACCCCAAGCCGACGGACGCATCCGTCGGCTTGGGGGCGGGCGCAAGCCGGTGACCGAGACCGATCCGGAACTGCTTGGGGCTCTTGAGCGGCTAGTTGATCCTCTCAGTAGAGGCGACCCTCAATCCCCATTGCGCTGGACATTGAAGAGCACTCAGAGGCTTGCCAGGGAACTCACATCTCAGAACCACCCGGTCGGTGCGCGTACTGTTGCCGCGTTGCTGCGCAAGGCCGGCTATAGTCTGCTGGCAAATCGCAAGACCCGCGAAGGGGCACAGCACCCGGACCGCAACAGGCAGTTCGAATACATCAACGAGAGAAATGACCGGAAGTTGTGGATGAGGGCGGTCGGGGCATCATGAAGAGTTCAACCATTTACCAAAACAACTGAACTCCAATGAAAACCACCAACCACCCCACCGAATCCGCATCTATCCTCGGCCAGGAAGGAGCAAGCACCGTCTGCCAGAACGCCCTTGAGGCCACCCTGCGACAAGGAGCCCAAGTGCTTCTTCAGGCCGCCATCGACAACGAAGTCTCCGACTACATTCAAGCCCATCAACATCAGCGTGATGACCAGGGTCATCGCCAAGTCGTTCGCAACGGCCATCTTCCTGAAGCGACAACTTCAGACTGGAATAGGAAACGTTTCTGTTCGGCAGCCCAGGATCAATGATCGCCGATCAGGCCAGCGGTTCACCAGCGCCATCCTTCCGCCGTACCTACGCCGAGTCGCTTCACTGGACAACCTCATCCCGGCACTCTACCTGCGAGGAATCTCAACCTCCGAGATGAGTCGAGCCTTAGAGCCGATCCTCGGTGAGAACGCATCGGGTCTTTCTGCAGCCAACATCGTTCGACGAGGAAGAGCAATGGGAGAAAGAACGCGAGCAATGGAGCAAGCGTGACCTCAGCGACAAGGAATACGTCTATCTCTGGGCCGACGGGATCTACTTCCATGTCAGGCTCAATGACGACCGCCCATGTGTTCTCGTAATCGTCGGCTCCTTACCCGATGGAACCAAGGAATTGGTAACCATCAGCGATGGAGAACGAGAGAGCAAACTGTCCTGGAAAAATGTGCTCAGAGACCTCAAGAAACGAGGATTGAAAATCCCTCCGAAACTGAGTATCGCCGATGGAGCTCTCGGGTTCTGGAGCGCCTTGGAAGAGGAATATCCGACAAGCAAACAGCAACGATGTTGGGTGCACAAGACAGCCAACATCCTCGACAAGCTGCCGAAGAAAGCGCAGCCCCTTGCCAAGGAACGCATCCATGAAATCTACATGGCGGAAACAAAGAAGGCCGCCTTGGAGGCCTATGACGAGTTCTTCACGCTCTACGAAGCCAAGTATCCGAAAGCGTGCGCCTGCCTGAAGAAAGACAAGGAAACTCTACTAACGTTCTACGATTTTCCAGCCGAGCACTGGAGACACATCCGGACGACAAACCCGATTGAGTCGACGTTTGCCACGGTCCGCCATCGGACTCGACAAACCAAAGGGTGCGGATCGAGGAAAGCAACCCTATCAATGGTCTACAAGCTCGGCGTGCAAGGAATGGAAGCCGAGAAAGGCTGGCGTCGACTGAACGGATATCAGATGCGGGAACTTGACAAAGTCGTGCAAGGAATCATCTGGGGCCGCACTCCTGTGAGTGCGGAAAGTTTTTCGTGGACGGCATCGAGCAGCAAACCGCTGCCTAACCCCAATGCCTTTAGGGAAAGATCCAAAATATTTTAGATAAATTTTGCATTTTACCATAATAGTTATAATTGGGGTGGATGCCTCACTCCCATCCCAATCAAGTTAGCGGTTTCCTTGGTCAGTTCGAACATTTTTTCGGATTCGTTCGCGATCGCTTCGAACGCTTGCAGAACCCAGGCCGCGGCCCCAACCCCAAGCTGCCGGCCTGGGATCTTCTCGCCTCCCTGGTCTATCACGTGATCAGTGATGCTGACCATTTCTCGGCCCATGTGTTCCAGTTGTTCGAGGTGGTGATCAAGGATAGTTCGCTCTCGGAACGGCGCCAGAGGATGGGGCTTGAGCCATTCGCTTGGCTCATGAAGCAGGTGTTAAAGCCCCTCGCCGATGGACGCGTACACAAGGGATGTTTCTACAAGGGGCTGCGCCTGTGCGGGATCGATGGCTCGAAATGAAGCGTCACGAACACGCCGCAGGTTCTGGCTGCCATGAGCAAGGCGGCCTCCAGGAGAATGACCGCCGCCTTTGCGAAAAATAGAGATGTGCGCGCTCGTGGAACTTGGCATCCACAACCCGTTGGCGGCGACGGTCGGCCTGAAAGGAGAAGGCGAATGGACCCTGGCCAAAGAACTTCTCGGGAGTCTGCCGAAGAGGAGTCTGCTGATTGTCGACCGGCTTTACGGTTGCGGGAAGTATCTCGACGAACTCGTGAAATCATGCCGGGCGGCACATAGTGAATTGTTGGTGAAGGCACGCGGCAGCAACAAGAGCCATAAGACTGAAAGGCTCTCCGATGGAAGCGCGCTGGTCAGCATCAGGGTGCCCAGAAAGAAGGCTGATGGGCCGCGGGAGAATCAAGGGGAGATCCGTATCCGTGAGATTCGAGGCCGGATCAGGAAGCCGGGGGCACGACAGTGGAGCGAGGTGAGGCTATGGACGACGCTTATTGATGAGCAGGAGTATCCGGCGCAGGAATTGCTGGAGCTCTATGCCCTGCGCTGGGAACACGAGATATTCTACAAGGAACTCAAGCTCCACATGCGCGGGAATGACATTCTTCATAGCCATACGCCAGAAACAGCGGCCCAGGAGGTGGCGGCATTGCTCATGGCCTGCTCGATCATCGCGCAGGAGCGATGCGAAGCCGCGAAAAGCGGCAACATCCAGCCGTTGAGCATCAGTTTCCTGAAGACGCTCGACAAAATGAATTCACTATGGGCAGTGTTCGAAGTGTCCGAGGGACTGCTGACCGAAGAGACAAAACAGGAGATGGTAGCGCGAGTCAGAGAATTGATCGTTCGGGAGGCAATACCGAAAAGACGACAAAGGAGTTGCCCGCGCAAAGTCCGCCAACCGGTGACGAGTTGGCCTAGGCTAACAGAAAACGACTCTCGTGAGGGCGAGTTCCTGCTGGAGATTGTTAGCTTTCCCTAAAGGCATTGGCTCTAAGGGACAAATCTAAGAGCATGCAAGCCGCTTCAATGGGGCCGCACTCCTGTGAGTGCGGAAAGCTCCCCCTGCCGGAGGTGCGGCCGCAGACTCCAAAAGCTTCAATGGGGCCGCACTCCTGTGAGTGCGGAAAGCAAGCCGTTTGAAACTCTGACAGGTCAAGAATTCTACGCTTCAATGGGGCCGCACTCCTGTGAGTGCGGAAAGTCTACGATTACCCTACGTATTTTATAGGACTGCCCAGCTTCAATGGGGCCGCACTCCTGTGAGTGCGGAATTCCGCCTGGGGGCGGGCGGCCAAGGCCGGCGACGCCGCGCTTCAATGGGGCCGCACTCCTGTGAGTGCGGAATCTTAGTTAGATCCCCGTGGTTGTCGACAGGTACAGCGCTTCAATGGGGCCGCACTCCTGTGAGTGCGGAATCGGTGTAAGTTATCTGCTCCCGCTAGGGTCAGCGCTTCGGCTTCAATGGGGCCGCACTCCTGTGAGTGCGGAATCCAGCGAAGCAAAAGATGTCGCTTTGGAAACGGTATGGGCTTCAATGGGGCCGCACTCCTGTGAGTGCGGAATCTGCAAAAAAAATTGAGGATTATCCGGACAGCGTGTCCGCTTCAATGGGGCCGCACTCCTGTGAGTGCGGAATCTCAATGTCCAGCCGCCTGACACAACCGTCAACTAGCTTCAATGGGGCCGCACTCCTGTGAGTGCGGAATCAGGCGATCGATGTCATCTCTGCTGGCAGATCGCCAGGCTTCAATGGGGCCGCACTCCTGTGAGTGCGGAATCCAGAGGCAGCTACTCGTGCTCCCCACCGGCTCCGGGCTTCAATGGGGCCGCACTCCTGTGAGTGCGGAATCGTGCAGGACGGGTTTGTAAGCACACACCCTTACGTTTGCTTCAATGGGGCCGCACTCCTGTGAGTGCGGAATCTAGGGCAGAGAGAGCCATTGACGCCGGTGGAGACAGCTTCAATGGGGCCGCACTCCTGTGAGTGCGGAATCCGAGCGAGCGTTGGCAATGTCAGCGCTAAATTCATCGCTTCAATGGGGCCGCACTCCTGTGAGTGCGGAATCCTGGTGCCTTGTTGCTCCCCACGCGAGAGCGTGGACCGCTTCAATGGGGCCGCACTCCTGTGAGTGCGGAATCTTTACGTGGTGCCCGGGCACGCGGCCTTGCTGCTGGCTTCAATGGGGCCGCACTCCTGTGAGTGCGGAATCTTCCGGGAAGGGAGTTTTAACAACCTAAAACAAACCGCTTCAATGGGGCCGCACTCCTGTGAGTGCGGAATCTCAGAGGCAGCTACTCGTGCTCCCCACCGGCTCCGGGCTTCAATGGGGCCGCACTCCTGTGAGTGCGGAATCTTGCCGTGATCCCCAAAGCTCGCATTCTCATCGATGTCGCTTCAATGGGGCCGCACTCCTGTGAGTGCGGAATCAGCCACGCAACACGGAGGTCTTGTCTCCTCCTTGATGCTTCAATGGGGCCGCACTCCTGTGAGTGCGGAATCCGGCGTCATTGATAGTGCGAGACAGGAAATTCCGGATGCTTCAATGGGGCCGCACTCCTGTGAGTGCGGAATCTGGCGTTGCGTCTCCCACCCTTGGGGCGGGATGTCATGCTTCAATGGGGCCGCACTCCTGTGAGTGCGGAATCTAAGCAGATCGTAAAGTCTTCGGGGATCGTACATCCGCTTCAATGGGGCCGCACTCCTGTGAGTGCGGAATCCACCCCTTGCGCAAGGAGGTGTTTTCCGACAGTCTCAAGCTTCAATGGGGCCGCACTCCTGTGAGTGCGGAATCCTTGGAGGACCTCCAAGACAATGATTTCCAGCTAGTTGCTTCAATGGGGCCGCACTCCTGTGAGTGCGGAATCAAGGCTAGGAGGCAGAAGGAGCGGATACCGTAGTCGAGCTTCAATGGGGCCGCACTCCTGTGAGTGCGGAATCTCTCTAGAGCGGCGTCCTTTGCCACGCTGTCCGGCGCTTCAATGGGGCCGCACTCCTGTGAGTGCGGAATCTCTATGCCGCGACTTCCGGGCCGGCGTGCAGCATATAGCTTCAATGGGGCCGCACTCCTGTGAGTGCGGAATCTGGGGAGCGACCGAAGGCACCTGCCTTCCAGGTTCGCTTCAATGGGGCCGCACTCCTGTGAGTGCGGAATCTTGGGGAGCGACCAGCCAGCCATCGTGCCGGCACGCTTGCTTCAATGGGGCCGCACTCCTGTGAGTGCGGAATCCCAGCCACTAGCCACCAGCCGGCGAGCGTGTCGATCCCGGCTTCAATGGGGCCGCACTCCTGTGAGTGCGGAATCCTACTCGGCGGGTTTCATCGTGCCCTCGCATTGCGCGCTTCAATGGGGCCGCACTCCTGTGAGTGCGGAATCGCAGGACATCACGTTGGTTATTCATCTTATTGTTAGCTTCAATGGAGCCGCACTCCTGTGAGTGCGGAATCCTTGATCCGGATCCCAGATAGATCCATGTCGACCGGGCTTCAATGGGGCCGCACTCCTGTGAGTGCGGAATCTCACGCCGGCGTTGTAATCGGGTGTAAAAACCTGATTGGCTTCAATGGGGCCGCACTCCTGTGAGTGCGGAATCGAACCAGGGCCCCATCGATCTCCGCGCGCTGAGCGGCGCTTCAATGGGGCCGCACTCCTGTGAGTGCGGAATCCCTGTGAAGGGCAGGTGCCGCAGGCGTTCCTAGATCTGCTTCAATGGGGCCGCACTCCTGTGAGTGCGGAATCGCGCACTTTTCTGTTGCGGTGCGGCCTCGATGGATCGCTTCAATGGGGCCGCACTCCTGTGAGTGCGGAATCTTGCTGATGACGCGCAGAAACACGGCTATGAGCCCGCTTCAATGGGGCCGCACTCCTGTGAGTGCGGAATCTTGCCCATTGAAATGCGCCAACGAAGCCCCCTGATGAGCTTCAATGGGGCCGCACTCCTGTGAGTGCGGAATCGAGCAGATTAGGCCATCGAGGCCGCACCGCAACAAGCTTCAATGGGGCCGCACTCCTGTGAGTGCGGAATCGCCCCCAAAATCGAGCACTATCAAAACGCCTACACAGGCTTCAATGGGGCCGCACTCCTGTGAGTGCGGAATCTCAGTTTGTTTGGGGATTAGGCCCGTTCCTTTGCGGCTTCAATGGGGCCGCACTCCTGTGAGTGCGGAATCCGGCATCCCCTGGGCATTCGTCCTCCTCGCCATCATCACGCTTCAATGGGGCCGCACTCCTGTGAGTGCGGAATCCCTCCAGATCCAGCGCCTCCCACCGCAGCCTCGCCAGCTTCAATGGGGCCGCACTCCTGTGAGTGCGGAATCTTCCGAAGCCGACGGCATCACCCCCCTCACCTCCCCCGAGCTTCAATGGGGCCGCACTCCTGTGAGTGCGGAATCGTGCCTCTCCCAAAAATAATTTCATCGGGGGCGCAGCTTCAATGGGGCCGCACTCCTGTGAGTGCGGAATCTCGCCAATTCCCCGCAGAATTGCGGGAGAGGGCTTGGCTTCAATGGGGCCGCACTCCTGTGAGTGCGGAATCTCGACGCACGACGCACGACGCACGACGCGTCACGCGTGCTTCAATGGGGCCGCACTCCTGTGAGTGCGGAATCTCCATGCGTCCCATACGGCACGCATGGCGCGCCGCCTTGCTTCAATGGGGCCGCACTCCTGTGAGTGCGGAATCGCGAAGACGCACGACGCACGACGCGTCACGCGCGAAGCTTCAATGGGGCCGCACTCCTGTGAGTGCGGAATCAGCTCCGCTTACGTCTCGCTGCCATGGGAGGCAGAGAGCTTCAATGGGGCCGCACTCCTGTGAGTGCGGAATCCCGCAACTACCTTCTGAAAGGGGAGGGGGGCGAAAAGCTTCAATGGGGCCGCACTCCTGTGAGTGCGGAATCGCGCCAATAATAGACATCTCCTAGCCTAGGGATCGTGGCTTCAATGGGGCCGCACTCCTGTGAGTGCGGAATCTCACGGCAAGTCTGGCGTTTCCCCCACACCTCAAAAGCTTCAATGGGGCCGCACTCCTGTGAGTGCGGAATCCTTTCCACTGCGAGCCCTCTCGTTCTAAGTAGACTTTGCTTCAATGGGGCCGCACTCCTGTGAGTGCGGAATCTCTCCGTCCACACCTGTCCGCCACAGGAGGCCGAGAGCTTCAATGGGGCCGCACTCCTGTGAGTGCGGAATCCCCCGTGAAGCATCTGCGGATCCTGCAGATAGAATGGCTTCAATGGGGCCGCACTCCTGTGAGTGCGGAATCTTCCCGCCCCGGAAAAATCCCTGCTCCGAGAGGTAGAGCTTCAATGGGGCCGCACTCCTGTGAGTGCGGAATCTGGGTTTTGAGCTTGTTGGGCGGGTCTGGACTCTTGCTTCAATGGGGCCGCACTCCTGTGAGTGCGGAATCTCCTGCCGACCCGAGCTGCGCCCTGCGCGAGGGCAGCGCTTCAATGGGGCCGCACTCCTGTGAGTGCGGAATCAGAGAGTCGGTCCAATAGGACACCCGCCCTGCCAAGCTTCAATGGGGCCGCACTCCTGTGAGTGCGGAATCTCTACAGGGCTATCGAGGGCGCGAGACCGCGAAATGTGCTTCAATGGGGCCGCACTCCTGTGAGTGCGGAATCGGGGGTTGTGTACAGGACAGCCAAGAGGATCGTGGGTGGCTTCAATGGGGCCGCACTCCTGTGAGTGCGGAATCCTGACGTCCCATACGGCACGCCTTGCGAGCCGCAGCGCTTCAATGGGGCCGCACTCCTGTGAGTGCGGAATCCTCTCCCTCTCCATGCATAGGTATTGCCGCCTAGGGCTTCAATGGGGCCGCACTCCTGTGAGTGCGGAATCCCTAGTATCGGCGCGAGGAGCGTGTCGCGGTCCCCGCGCTTCAATGGGGCCGCACTCCTGTGAGTGCGGAATCTGGTAGCTGCTCGCACTGCTGGTAAGGTGGGGAAGGCTTCAATGGGGCCGCACTCCTGTGAGTGCGGAATCAAGAGCGGGAGGTCGAAGTTTACCCGATCCCCCACAGAGCTTCAATGGGGCCGCACTCCTGTGAGTGCGGAATCTTGCGCGTCAAACGATTTGACGAGCGCTTCCATTTGCTTCAATGGGGCCGCACTCCTGTGAGTGCGGAATCTCGAAGCTGGAGACAAGATTAAAGGGGGCACTCTGGCTTCAATGGGGCCGCACTCCTGTGAGTGCGGAATCACTGGAAGCCGCTAAAAATCTCGCCTCGTATGTATGGCTTCAATGGGGCCGCACTCCTGTGAGTGCGGAATCCAGGGAATTGGCGAGTGACGCCTACCGAGTCGGTCCGAGCTTCAATGGGGCCGCACTCCTGTGAGTGCGGAATCGAACTGCTCCGCCGGGGGTTACCAAGCGCTCAAATCGCTTCAATGGGGCCGCACTCCTGTGAGTGCGGAATCTCTTGGCTGTCCTGTACACAACCCCCTTATCAATAAGCTTCAATGGGGCCGCACTCCTGTGAGTGCGGAATCCTCCCGCCACCCGTCTCTCTCTCGGTGACGGATCGCGCTTCAATGGGGCCGCACTCCTGTGAGTGCGGAATCCTCCCTCGAGAGCTCAGGAGCTCCTCGCCTTTCGCGCTTCAATGGGGCCGCACTCCTGTGAGTGCGGAATCGAGTCAATGACGGCGCTCTAGATCAGCCTTGGCCAGGCTTCAATGGGGCCGCACTCCTGTGAGTGCGGAATCCGCGTGCTTCGGGTGATGCCTGCCGTCAGCCAAACCGCTTCAATGGGGCCGCACTCCTGTGAGTGCGGAATCTCTACACCAGACTCCACACCTTATGTCCCACCAGTAGCTTCAATGGGGCCGCACTCCTGTGAGTGCGGAATCGTGAACGTCTCACAACTTGCCGACCTCCTCTACGAAGCTTCAATGGGGCCGCACTCCTGTGAGTGCGGAATCCTGGGCAGTGGCGCGTGACGCCTAGCCTGTCGGTCGCTTCAATGGGGCCGCACTCCTGTGAGTGCGGAATCCGACGATTGGACGCCGCGAAAAATTTAGCCTCTTACAGCTTCAATGGGGCCGCACTCCTGTGAGTGCGGAATCCTACAAGCCGCTGACGTAGCCTCGCCTGTGCCACCTGCTTCAATGGGGCCGCACTCCTGTGAGTGCGGAATCGCCGTCTGGCTCACCCGAACCGTCTCCCCGCTTGCAGGGCTTCAATGGGGCCGCACTCCTGTGAGTGCGGAATCCTTCGCGCCCTCTGCCAGCGACTTGCGGAGCCGCTCGCTTCAATGGGGCCGCACTCCTGTGAGTGCGGAATCTCGCAACACCAGATATTGGATCACGCCCGATGATATAGCTTCAATGGGGCCGCACTCCTGTGAGTGCGGAATCGCGCCTGTTTCCGGGGCAGCTGAGCGCGCGGGCGTGGGCTTCAATGGGGCCGCACTCCTGTGAGTGCGGAATCACGGCATACGACGCGTCGCGCGTCGCGCGTCGACGCGCTTCAATGGGGCCGCACTCCTGTGAGTGCGGAATCATGCGCCAGGTCCCCGTCGAGTCCTGGTATTCGGCGGGCTTCAATGGGGCCGCACTCCTGTGAGTGCGGAATCTTGCCGCCTTCCTCGCGAGAGCGAGGGAGAATTCTAGCTTCAATGGGGCCGCACTCCTGTGAGTGCGGAATCTCTCCCCCGTGCTCGGGTATCGGATGACCGAGCAGTCGCTTCAATGGGGCCGCACTCCTGTGAGTGCGGAATCCCGTTTTTTCTACCAAAAGTCTCAAGTATTCAGTTTGCTTCAATGGGGCCGCACTCCTGTGAGTGCGGAATCCCGATATTTTTGAAAATCCGTTAAGGTCCTCTGCTGGCTTCAATGGGGCCGCACTCCTGTGAGTGCGGAATCATGTCGTATGGGGCGACGCACCGAAGCGGAGCTCCCCGCTTCAATGGGGCCGCACTCCTGTGAGTGCGGAATCCGTTTGTGAGCGGAATGTTTGGGTAGAGCCGTTGAGCCGCTTCAATGGGGCCGCACTCCTGTGAGTGCGGAATCTGTAAGGAGTATCTCCGGTGTCGCGCAGCCGTTAGGGCTTCAATGGGGCCGCACTCCTGTGAGTGCGGAATCTCGTGCGTGACGCGTCGTGCGTCGTCACTCTATACGCGTTGCTTCAATGGGGCCGCACTCCTGTGAGTGCGGAATCAAGTAGCCGCGACTACCTACTGGTGGCGCGGGATAGTGCTTCAATGGGGCCGCACTCCTGTGAGTGCGGAATCCGAAGGCTTGCGAGTAAGTAAGCTTCCGATCACCGGCTTCAATGGGGCCGCACTCCTGTGAGTGCGGAATCTAGTTAGAATTCTCTCTCGCTCTCCGAGAGATACGGGCTTCAATGGGGCCGCACTCCTGTGAGTGCGGAATCGGGTGAGGATTATATCCGGTGTCGCGCAGCTGTTAGGGCTTCAATGGGGCCGCACTCCTGTGAGTGCGGAATCCCACACAAGAATTTAGTCCCCAAATCTTTCAACAAGCTTCAATGGGGCCGCACTCCTGTGAGTGCGGAATCTAGGGAGCTTCAGAGGAGCTTCACCGTAAGGACTGGCTTCAATGGGGCCGCACTCCTGTGAGTGCGGAATCCGGGGAATTGTCGAGTGACGCCTAGGCTGTCTCGCCAGCTTCAATGGGGCCGCACTCCTGTGAGTGCGGAATCCTGCTTGTCACGAAGCAGTGGAGCTTCGTGATTGGCAGCTTCAATGGGGCCGCACTCCTGTGAGTGCGGAATCTGCTCTTCCATAACCGATTGTCCCCCAGGGGGCAAGGTACGAGTTTGCGAGAGGTTCGTCCCCTGGGGTGGTTTTCCTCGAGTGTATCGGCCGAATGGGCGTCTAAGATCCTGAGTATCAGCGTGCGAGCGGTTCCCCGTGGTGGTCCCGGCACCTCGGCTCTCGCAGCGGAGAGGTCCGTGAAACCAGCGATTATAAATGTCAAAGAAGGTCGAAAATACGGTTGTCTTTACAACACGTAACAGGGTGCGTCAAATCGGCTGTAGGGCAGGCCCAGGGCCGTCACGAGGCGGGCGCCGCGGGATTCCGCGGGATTCCGCGGCGCCGAGAGAAATGATGAGCACCTGGTCTTCTTCATGATGGATGATCTGACCGAGTTCGGTCTCGAGACCAATCTTCTCCTGGGCGTTCAAATCGCACTGAAAGACGGAATACTGCAAGTGATCTCCGTGGTTGCGACAGGTCTTAAACACCTTCCGAAGACGTTTGTCATCGGCGATGTCATAGCACACAAGATAAGTGGCGCGCATGGGATGTAGGGAGCGGTCGCGTCTCGGCGCCCGGAACTCAACGGGTGATCATGGCTCGGTAGTTGGGCAGTTCGCCGGTAAGAACCTTGGCCAAGAGCCGAGCCTGCAATTCCAGGACCCGCCGGTAACTGGCCTTGTAATCGAAAACCGGGTGAGTGCCCAGTGTGTTCAGCCGCCGTTCATAGACCTGGAAAAACAACTTGCGGCCCTCTGGAGTGAGATTGACCGCCGGCCCCGCGCGGAGGAAATGTCTCGGCCGCAACATCCGATTGTTGATGGCCGTGAGCACAGCGCTCTCGGCAATCAAAGGGCGAAATTCTTCCATCAAGTCGAGGGCGAGGGCCGGACGGCCATAGCGAGGTTGATGATAAAATCCCACGTAAGGATCGAGCCCCACGGCATTGGCGGCAATGGTGCAATCCTTTGCCAAAAGGCTGTAAGCCAGGGAAAAGGTAATGGTCCGCGACAGCGTAGCCGACTCGCAAGTGCAATCCTTTGCCAAAAGGCTGTAAGCCAGGGAAAGCAGGGCGTTCACGGGATCGGCCGGTGGACGGCGATTCCGGCCGGCGAAATCGAAAGTCAAGGAGTTGGTCTTCTGTGACGAATGGGGCCCACTCGAGGGCGTGCCTTCCCCGAGGAGGGAATCGATCTTGTCCGGAGGGTCGGCGCCTGGCTTGATCATGCCGGCGAAATGCTGAAAATAGAGAGCTGCCGCGGCTCCTTCGATTCCCAACAAGGACGCCATACTACCAGTCATGCGGGCATCCTCCGCCGCGCGCCGGAGCTTCGCGAGGGACGGTGCGGGCGGCTCGACGTGCAGGCGACGGAGGAGGGTGCGGTGGTTGCGGATCTTGCCGAACACCATGGCACGCGCCAAGGCGAGGCAAGCCACGGGATCATCGGCCGCGCGAAATTGCTCCATGCGCGTGAAGACGTTCTTCAACCCATGACCGCGAGTCAGACCGTAAAACCAACCGCCGCTCGAGTGGTAAGCGATCGGTATCTCCTTCGCGCAGAGGAGCTGGATGGCTTGCGTGGAGATTTGAATGTTCCCGAAGAGGACGACATTGGAAAGATCCTTAACGCGGACTTCCTCGACGACGCGTTTCTCCTCCTTGACCACGAGGGTCTCTTCGCGCCGGCCAATACGCAGTCCCTGCGTATTGAGATAGAGGGCGCGTGTCTCATGTCGTGCCGCCATCAACCGGCGCGGGGCTCTGTTGGCTTCTCTATTTGTTAGTAAAACAGTTTCGTCTGGCAGACACACCGGAGCGAGGGAGCAGCGGACACATTTGGGCGAGTCTTTCAAGGGCTGAGGGATGCATGGAGAACGGGCGGTTGCTCGCGCGGCGACGATCCGCTCCTGGATCCATCTTTCCAAGGAATCGGTGAGCGTCAGGGAAACGCGCTGTTTGGTGGCGCGGTAGTAGATGACGCCCTCGGTACAGTCGTAGCCGTTGTCTCGCAGAATGACCATCTGCAGTCCCAACTGCATTCGGTCGGTGTCCCACAGCTCAATGGCATCCGAGTCAACTCCTTGGCGCGGCGAGCCGGCTTTGTAGTCCACGGGGATGACCTCTTTTACCTGAAAGAGATCGAATTGAGAATCCTCCATCGAAGCAGCCGTGTCGGGCGTGAGTCGCACTTCGATGAGGTCCATCTTGGCCACGACGCCCAGCGAGTTTGAACCCAAGGTGACGGAGCGTGAGTGGATCGTTTCCAGAGCTTCTCCGTCATCCGGACTCGCCTGGCTCCCAGAGGAGGCCTTGGAGGATGGTGTCGCCTTGGCCTTCTTCCGAGCGGCGCGCCGTTTGGAGGGAGTTGATGGCATTGGGAGGGCACCGGTTCCGGCGTCCACCCGGGCGTGCAGGGCCGTGCCGCGCGCGGTATCGGCGTTGTGGACGAAGATGCCTTCCACGTGCTCGTAGTAGAACAGTCGCGGGCAGTAGACGAATTCGTTGAGCATCCGCGCGGGCAAGGGATCGTCTGCAAGGACGGCGGAGGCCATTCGCCCCTGAGTGTTCTCATGACCAGGACCGAAGCCGAGTTCGGGGGCGAACGATTCCGTCTCGGCGAAGCCGAAGCGCATTTGGCTCGGGTCTTCTTCATGAAAGGGATCGCGTGGCAGGAGAACGCGTTCCTCGAAGAGGTGGGAAGGGGCGCGGCGGGAGGGATTCATTTCAGCTGGCAAGTGCAGGACCTTGAGAAGGCTTTGATCGTAAGTGGCGGCTAACGAAATCCCGGCGACGGCTGGGGCGGCGGGAAGGCTTCGCCGGTTTCGAGCAGTCGGACGATCACGTGTCCGCAATCGGCGCAGAATCCTCGCAGAATGAGGTCGTTGTGCTCGTCCGGAATCCCCGTGAAATCGACGATCCGCCGCGCTCCGCGGCAGTGCGCGCAGTAGACGTTGGCGAGAATTTGGGGTCGAACCTCTTCCGGAACGGATTCCCAAAGCTTGAGGGCGCTGGATGGAAAGGGATGGTGTTCCGCCGCCGGGGAGGTGACGGTGCCGGGGGTGGGAACGATGTTCTCTTCGTCCATATCGCTATCGGCGCCATCGCTCGTGTGAGTGTCTCCCCCGCAAAGGGACTCAAAGGCCGCTTCAGCGATCGCGGCGCCTTCCTGTGTGAAGGTCACGGACTTGTTCCGATTCCGCGGTTGTTCGATGAGTCCCCTTTCATGGAGACGGCCCAACGCGTTCCAGTCCAGGCCTTTCCAGGCAGAATAAAGAAACTCTTCGCCCTTTCGGTGCGCTGTCAGCCAAAGCGCAGCGAGCACGACTTGGTCGATTCTGTCAGGATTAGGGGTCATGGGTAAGCAGGATGATTGTCGGGGACGAAGAGGCCGAGCCCGAAGTGGGAGCCGTAGCCTGCGGCGATGGGGCCTCTTACCGGAAGTTTGAACTCGATTTCAAAGGCAAATCCGCAGTTTGACGCTTTGCGTCCGTCACCGTGCTTGCGGTGGCGCTGAAACTTTAGTGGAGCCACCTCCCGCAAACCGGCGGCACAGGTTTTCCGCAACTTCGGCGTCCCGGCGAGCTCACCGACGCCAGCCAATAACCGCGTTAAATCGTGTTCCGGGCTCCCGATCGCCAAGCCATTGCCATCGTCGAACTTGGGCTCGCCTGAGCGCGTCCGTTTCGGATGTCGCGTCGGAATGAAGGGCGTTTGCGAGATCCACTTCGTCGACTCAGCCAGCACGGCGGACTGCCCGGCTTCCCACTGATTCCCTCCAAAATCTTCCGGTTTTCCAAGCCCTAACAAGACGAACTGCAGATCATGCCCACCGTAGCCCCAGGTCTTGCGAACGGCCTCCAAGGCGCGGCGCGCATCGTCGTCAAAACCCATCTCGGCGTAGATCGTGACGAAATCGATCCTGCCTCGCGACCCTGCCGATTCACAGAGGTAATAGGCGTGTTGATGGCCTTGCAAGGGCTCGCCGGTCTCCGAATCGCGGCCCGAAAACACCGGATGGCCGTCCGAGCGGCTCATGAGCGTCCGATGCAGCCGCTCCCCGATCGACAGCGCCTGCGTGATGCCCGGCGCCACATCGCTGACCACGGCAAAGCGGGCGACAATGGGCGGTTCGAAAACGCCGCGGCTCCTGCGTCTTCGTTTCGAGTGCGCTCTCATTTGGGGAATGGCGTAGCTGAGCCAGCGACTGCCCGGCGGCTGGCTCCAGCCTTGGCCTTGCTTCTTGTGAACGGCGGTGTCGATCTGCAGGGCGGCGAAAAGATCGGCGGGCACGTTCCTTGATTTCGATTCGGCCCGCCAAGCTTCGAAGTCCTCCGCCGTCTGTGGCGCGAGCAACCTGATAAGGTTCGAATCTGCTTCGCTGTGCTCTCCAAAAAGTTCGACACGGTTTCCGTTGAGCGGGATCGACTCGATCAATTCGACAACGACCAGACTCTCCGCGCGGCCGAGATAATTCCAGTTCTCCGCCAGAGTCTTCATCGCCGTCAGCTGCGTTTCATCGAATTCGACATCCCAGTTGACGAAGAGTGCGTCGCCTTCGGCAACATGGAGAAAGGCGTCGAAGATCTTCGTCTTAGTCTCCTCGCCCTTGCCCTTCCGGATCGGCATGTAGTGGCGAGTGTGGCCGGCCGTGGTTTGAGGAACCCGGTAGGACGGTGCGACGCTGGCGAGCTGGCCAATCAAGCCGCGCATTGTCTCCTTGGAAACCTCGTCGTTCACATCTTTGAGATACCACGACGCCAATAGTCCGCGCAACAATCTCCACGGACAGGGCGGCCACTCGACGACGCCCTCGTTGACCTGCGTTCCCCAAGCCGTGGCGTGATAGCGGCCGGCCGGGAACTCGATTTTCAGCGCCGGCATGGCTTAGCCTTCAAAGTTGACATGCGTAATCGCTGGATCGGCAAAATGCGACTTGGCGGCCGAGATTAGTTTCGGCAAATCGTCCAGCAACTGCTGGTGCGAGGGCAGCTCGAAGCCCTTCGGACGGGTCACGGTCAGTTCGCCGTCCAGTTCCAGATCGCACGCCGTGCGCAATCGCACGCCGCCTTCGAGCAGGGCGAGGATCTTAAAAAGCGCGAGGCCGATGAGCAGCTTCGTCGCCGCTTCGTCAAAGCCAAAACCGCGTATCTGCGAGAGATCAACGTTGAAGTAGATTTTGATGTCTCCGGTGTATTCATCGCGGTGGAACGGAACGTTTCCGAAGCCTTTCTTGGCGTCGCCGCGTGGATCTACTGAATCGTTCTTCACGCCGCCGCTAGAGGCGACGCCGACGTTGGACGCTTCGATGAACGAGGTGAGCACACGCGGCAGGCGCATCCGGCCACCGGCGATCACTTTCTTGGCGAAGAAGATGCCGTGAATGAGCGAATTCGGATCGTATTTCAACAACACCTTGGCAAGTCTTCGGAAATTCACCGGCGCCTTGTCGTCTGCGCCGAGTTCTTTGCACAGTTTTTGAAGAAACGAGTCGTCCTTTCCCTCCAGGATGTAGGGGCTGTTGAGGCGGTGGGAAGCTTCGACCGAGGTAATGAGAAGCTTCCCTTCGCCGTCATTGACGCGGACGTAGGGCAGGCCGCTCAACGATTCGATCCAGTCGTGAGCGACGCCGTCCCAACAAGCTGACTCTAGCCGGTTGGCCATACTTTGGGCGGATTCGATCAAGAGCATACGCCGCCCGTCCGGGGTGTCGTAAGTCGCAGCGCCCAGGTCGGGGAATCCCGTGGGTTGAAATCGTGTCCCTTGAAGGGGCTTCAGGCTGCCTTCGAGTAGGAGTCGTGGTGAATTGGCAAGAGTTTCGAGGTTCATGATTCGGTTTCAATTAGAATTGGATCAAGTTCGGTTGTTGCATCTATGTCAGTCCGCGTGACAAGTTTCTTAGCCTTGGCGAAATCCACCGGCCAGATTGGGAACACCAAGGCGGCAGCTACCCGGCGCGCGACATCGCCTCCGATCGCGATTTCGCGCACCGCTGGCGCGAAGCCGGAAGCCCGCAAACGCCGGCTGGCAAGTCGTGAGGCCTCCGTCCCCTGCCCGTCGGCGGCTCGGCGGTGAATCATGGGAACAACCGGGATCTCCAATTGGTCGTCACCCTTCCAGCTCGACGAATAGCACAGCTTGAGCAACGCGTAGAAGCTCGGTGGCGAGAATCCACGCTTCGAGCGACGAGGGAGGTTCTGACGGAAGTCGATCAACGAAAACGCCCAGAGCAACTTGGCGATGCGCCGCTCATCGACGCGGCCTTCGATGAATTCGGCAATGTCGCTGAGGCAGGCGGGAATTGGCGCGAAATGTGAAACGGACCTGGGGTCGACGCCTTGTTCGATTATGAGCCGCCGCTGGAAGACGCGGTTTAGCACATCGGTCAACTCGCCGTCGTGCCACACGACGCGGCGGTCGCCTTCCCCGCCCCACCAACAGTTGCTCTTGCTTGTCTTGATTGGTTCGAGGTGGTGGCGCAGCGACACGCGCTCCTTCCCAAACCGGCTCGTTAGAGAAGCTAGCGACGCCGCGAGCCGAAACTCCGCCGTATGATCGTCGGCCAATTCGAGCCAGCGCGGCGACAGGCCGAAGAGCGGTTGGAGGTAGTTTTCCTTCGTCCACCGGAAGCTGTCCGCCAACGATTTCTCGCCCTCGCCAAACGCGATCAGCAGCTGCTGCACGTGCGCCTGTTCGGGCTGTTTGCAGAAGCGGATGATCGCGTCTTCGATCCGGCGCAACGCGCGAGTCATCGAGGAGGGCGGCCTGGGCTCGGATTTCGTCGCCTGACGCCGGAATTGATCAAGCCAGCCCTGCGTTTGGGCGAGCAAATCCGCCGCCGGATTTTGTCTCGTGCGGACGCGGTCGAGTGGCGTCGCGAAATAGGCCAGACCGTTGCGAACAAGGAACCCGAAGCGCTGGAATTCCGAAATGCCGCGCGCAATGCCAATCGAGACCGCCGCTTGTGCGAAGTCAACGCCGTTGCGCGCCGTCTGTCCCCGAATCTCGGCGCGGCCCTCGCTGAACAACGTCGTCATTTCACCGTAAGACGCAAATTCGTCCCAAAGCGGCATCCACATCTCGGCCCGCGACTCCGCTTCGTCGCTCAAGGCTGACGTGCCGTAACCCGCGCCGGATTGGCGGACGCAGAACGGATAGGCCAACGCATCGCCGCCGCCGCTCTCCAGCCGTTTCACCGCCGCGCCAGCGAAGAGCAACGCGCCTTCCATCATGAGGATGAAATCCCAGGGATTCATCAGCGAATCGGAGTCGAATCCGGTCGAAGCGTTCGGGCCACCCGCCGCGTTCGGATTGAACTGGCCGATGGCGGATTTGGAGAGCTTCTCGACCACGTCGCCGAACAAAGCGTTCGCCAGCCAAGCCGGGGAGAGATTCGCGGTTTTCGATTTCGGCGAATTGAGACCGAAGACCTCGACAAGGCGCTGCATGAAATTGTTCGTGAACTCTAGCCGTCCATCATTTCCACCGGTCCCCAGCAACGGCGGATACTTCGGCCCACTGCTGGTCAGGACGATCGCAGCGTCGAGCCAATCGAGCGCGAATTCGGGAAACGTGTTTCGGCAGAGGTTCAACAGCTTTTCTTTCTGATCCGGAGTCGGCTTGTGGGAAAGACCGAGACGAACCAAAGCGGAATCTGCCGCCTTGATCACGTCGTGGAACTGCCCAAATCGCGCATCGTCCGTTTCCCGAACCTCCGAGATCGCCTTCTGGTTGTCGCCCTTGAAAAACCCGCTCCCACCATTCCACGGCGCCACGATGGGCGTCGGCGCGTAGCGATTGGCGAAGAAATCGAGTAGTTCCTGACGATCGGTTGCGGCTTGCAGCACGAACGAGCCTCTCCGCCAAGCCGCTTTGGCCTTCGGGTCGAGTTGCTCGCTGACAATGCGAAACACGCCCAGCGCCTTGAGGTAGTGGGCGAGCGGAGTTGGGGCGCATCCTGACAGAGTGATCGAATTCATAGCGCGTCCTCCGAGTTTGATTTCAATTCGACCCTCGCTTCGATCTCTGCCCGGTCGCGCTCGATGAAGGCTTGCAGTTCTTCCGGTTTGGGCAGCGCGACGAGATAGCGCGAGACGAACAGCGGCTCGTCTAACCCGGCGGTGGCGTATTCGACCTTGGTGTGGTCACGGTCGCTGCAGAGCAACAAGCCGATGGGCGATTGGTCGCCGGGCTCCATCATCCGGTCTTTCCAGTAGTTGAGGTAGAAGTTCATCTGACCAGCGTCGCCGTGCCGGAAGGCGCGGATTTTGAGGTCGATGAGGACGTGGCAACGCAGGATGCGGTGGTAGAAGACAAGATCGACGTAGCCGTGTTCGTTGCCAACGGTGATGCGCTTCTGGCGAGCTTCGAAACAGAACCCTGCGCCGAGTTCGAGTAAGAATGCCTGTAAATCGTCAAGAAGTGCGGTTTCGAGGTCTTTTTCGAGATAAGCGTGTCGTTCGGCAAGGCCGGTGAATTCGAGGACGTAGGGATCGCGGAGGATTTCGGCGATGTTGGCGACGGGCGGTCCCTCGGTCTCGGTGCGGGCGGTATCAATAGCGGCTTCCTTGTCGGTGGAGAGGCCGGTGCGCTCGTAAAGAAGCGAGCCGACCTGGCGCTGGAGTTGACGCACCGACCAGTTCGCACGAAGGCACTCGTCCGGAAGAGGAGACGGAGTCTTTTCGAGTTTGGCCGACGTCGAACTCGATGCCGTTTCCAATTCGGTAATCAGTGGTTGCCGAATTTCAGGCAGGGTGGTGAGGGCGGATTCGGTAATCGCCGATTGCCGAATCTGTGGGTAAAGCTCGAAAAAACGACGCGAGAGACGCAACATGCTAACACCGAGCCCTTTGAGTCCGCGGCGACGCAAATCGGCCGCCATATTTTCCACAAGCCGGGCGCCGTAGGTAGCGCGATCCTCGCCCTCCTGTTCATATTCAACAAGATGGGCACCGATCACCCAGTTCCGAAGGACGAGGGTCTGATTGACCGCCCGAGCGGCACGTCCCACGCTGGCGGCGTGGGGTTCCGTGATGGCTTCGATGAGGCGGTCGTAATTCATGGCTCTGTAGATGCATCAGCCACCTCGGCTGAGGCGCGTATGTCGGCGGCGCGAAGGAGGGCTTCAAGGAAGGCGAGCCGAAAGGGACCGAGGGTATCGGTGTCGTCGCGAAGGGTAAGCATGCGTTCGAGCCAAGAGCCTGCGCCGAGGCGCATCAGGCTAAGGTCGAGCGTGATCTTCGGCATCTGCTGGTTGATTTCGGGGATCTTGAGCGGGCCGAGGTTGTCGCCCTGCCAGATGCCGCGGGCGAAATACTCGGGGGGCTCAAAGTTCGTGGCGGCAATCTCCGCGTCACCGCCGTTGCTTTCCTTTTCACTACGCTCCTCCGGCTCCCCCGGCATGGCCCGCAGGCTAAAGCGAACCTTTCCGTGGTGGGCCGCGATGAGGTAAGCGACAAGATTCTCGATTCCTATCTCCGCTGCATGTTCCGGACGCTCCTGAAGCCACGCCAGCGCCGAGGCCAGTTCGTGCCGGAAATGCGGACGCCTATAGAAGTAGGGCCGCTCTTTCGGGTATTTCATTTTGCCCTTGGCCCAGATTTCCGAGTCATCATCCGTGAGCAGAGCCTCTCTGAAAATGTGGTGCGCCTTGCCGACGTCATGCCAATTCGCCGCCGTTTCGAGGGCTTGCCGATGCCCATCAGGCAAGGGGATCGCATCCAAAATCGCGCCGAGATGCCGACGCACATTCCCAGTATGCGCAGCCAGACGGACGTCGCTATCTGAAAGCGGGTCGTGATCGTCGCGAATCTCCTTCCGCCCCTTCGAGACGTGTTTAAGTGCGAGGCTCAAATTCGAAAGCGGGTCGTGATCGTCGCGAATCTCCTTCCGCGCCGGTGGCCGGGGCGTGGGCTTATGCTTCTTGTCGCCCGTCCAACCGAGGTCGGCGTCATAGCCGCCATGGGAAACCTTGACCATGACCAGACGACCCGGTGTCGCGGTCCCAACCAACTCGCGCCATCCGCGATCGACGTGGCTCCACTCCCAGACGCGCCGGTCCTTCGACGCCTTGAACGCCTTGTTGAAGGCCGGCACGGAAACGCGAACCAACTCTTCGCGCGACGGCTTCGGCTCGGTCTTCTCCGGCCTATCGTCAATCTCTCGCCAATAGACCTGCACGTCGGCGTCCTCCGAATCGCGGACGTACCGTGAAATGTCCAGATCGTAGCCCGCGAGATCGGGCGTCGTGTCGGTTAAGTCGACGAGGTCTTTGCGCCGGATCACTGGGCGGATCGGGCGGATCGCTTCGACTTCCACCTTGGCGAGATCGTTGAGGCTGGCGGAATTGAGTCGCATCAAAGCAGCCCGTGCGGATTTCAAATCGTCGACCGAGTAGGGCGCGGCGAACTTGTCGTCGGCCACTTCGAGATCGATCCAGAAAACATCCGCGCCGTCCTTAATTTCGCCATAGCGGTGACAGCGTCCGAAGCGTTGGACGAGCGATGGCCACGGGGCGAGTTCGGTCACCAGCTGCCGCGCCGAGACATCAACGCCCGCCTCGACCGCCTGGGTGGCGACGACGATCCGGCTGCCGGATTCCTCGGTCAGGATTCGTTGTTGAGCATCGCGGTCACACGACCGAAAACGGGAGTGGATTAACGCGGGACGGACAACACCCTCCTGGTTCGCGGCCAACAGCTTTCGGAGCTTTCGGTAGAGACGTTGCGCACGGTCGACGCGGTTGACAACGACGAGTGTCAGACTGCCGGGCTGATGGATTTTTAGCAGCCACTCGGCCAACGATTCAGCATAGGCCGTGAGATCGTCTTTCTTTTCCGACGCCAACGAAACCGGCGCCTTCCTTAGACGCTTCTCCGCCCGCAGTCGCTTTTGAATCGCGTCCGTCTTTTGGTCCTCCAATGACAACTCCTGTCGCGACATGGGTAAACGCGGCGCATCGACGGTTTTCAGTTGCTCTTCGTCCAGCGTCGCACTCATCCACCACGTGAAACTCGGTTGGGTCGCACCCAGTACCCGCTTTTTTCGGAACCCTTCGAGTTGAGCGCTCGTTTCCAGGCCAACGCCCATCAGCTGGGTCTCGTCGAGCACCCAGAGACAATCGTTGTTGAGCAGCCCGAAGTGCATCGGCCAACGATACCGGCTCATTCCGTAGCCGCGATTCAGGGCGCGAGAGAGCAACATGTCCTGTGTGCCGATGAGAATCGCGGTCTCCTGGGGATAGAGGTCCCAATCATCGGCCGCTTTTCCACCCATCAGCAGGTGGACGCCTACCCTTCCTCGGCGACTCTCAGAGTCGCCATTCCAGCGGCGGTCTGCGAGCCACTGTTTCACTTCGTGCTCGGTCTGCTCGACCAGCGTGCGCATGGGCAGGCAATAAACAAGGCGGCGCGGCCAATCGGCGCGCTTGAGTTCGACCCGGTTCCAGAGCCACGCCAGCACGACGGCCACCGTCTTGCCCATCCCGGTGGGGATGTCAATCAGCTTCGATTCGCATGCCGTTCCCTCGTCGCCGCCGGCCAGACGAATTTGGTAATCATAGGGGCCATCGGGGGCCTTTAGACCCGTCGCTCGAAGAAAAAAGTCCGTGTAGTTAACGTTCATCCAAATCCTCTCTCAAGATGCCCCCTATTTGAGCGGCGAAGGAAACTTCCGTCAAGCACATTCTTGGAGGGAGCCAGTCTCGACCGAGAAAGCTTACCATGCCTGTGAGAACTCTCCCAAAGCAACAAGCTCCTCAACACCACTGGTTGCTTTGCGGGTGGTACCCGTAGCCCGACTTCGCGGATTCAGCCCGAATTTTGGGATTTTTCGGCTGTTTCTGAGCCGTAAATCGTTGATGACCAACAAAACGATTTCCGAATTGGCCTGTAGTGCAGACCTTGGTGGTTGCGGTCGCCATTCGGTGGCTATCTTCAATAGCCATCATGTTTCTTCGTTGTTCGAAACGACGCAAGGATGGCAAGGAGCACCTCTACTGGAGCGTGGTCGAAAACCGGCGCGTGCACGATGGCCGGATCGTCCAGCGCCACGTGCTCTACCTCGGTGAACTCAACGGGCGCCAGGAGGCTTCATGGCGCAAGACCGTCGATCTCTTCGAGCAGGACGACGAGGAGCCCCGGCAGGTCATGCTCTTTCCCGGAAGCATATGCGCCGGTGGAGAGTGCCAACGACGCATTGCCGGTCGTCCGCCTGCGCCTCGGCGACATGTCTCTTCGACGTCCGCGTCAGTGGGGCGCCAAGCGTTGGAAGACGTGGCTCACCAGTTAGTCTGTGCGCCTCGTCGCATACTAGGATGCGTCAGTGGGGCGCCAAGCGTTGGAAGACGTGGCTCAAGACGTCTCTCCAGACATGTCTCTTCGACGTCCGCGTCAGTGGGGCGCCTGCTGGTTGGGCTGCGAGCTTTGGCGGCGGCTGCAGCTGGATTCTTTTTGGAGCAAACACCTTCCGCCGAGCCGAAAGGGCACGCGTTGGGACCTGGTGCCGCAGACCCTCGTGCTCTACCGCCTCATCGATCCTGGCCGCCTATGGGGATACACTCACGGTCTATCGCAACAAGCAGACCCTCGTGCTCTACCGCCTCATCGATCCTGGCAGCGAGTGGCGCCCGCACCGGCACTGGCTTGATCACACTGCCATCGCCGACCTGCTAGGCAGCGATTTTTCCCTGGCCGATCAGCACAAGCTCTACGAATGCCACGACAGGCTCTTGAAGCATAAGAAGGCTCTCTTCAATCATCTCACGCAGCGCTGGCGTGACCTCTTCGGCGTGAAGTACGAGGCGCTCCTCTACGATTTGACGAGCACCTACTTTGAGAGCGATCCACCCAAGGATCCCTCGGGGCCGCGGCGCTTCGGCTACAGTCGCGACAAGCGCAGCGACTGTGTGCAAGTGGTCATCGCCCTGATCATCACGCCCGAAGGTTTTCCGCTGGCCCACGAGGTCTTGCCGGGCAACACGGCTGACAACACGACACTCAAGGATTTTCTAGCAAAGATCGAGCGGCAGTATGGCAAGGCAGACCGGATCTGGCTCATGGATCGCGGCATCCCGACCGAAGAAGTGCTCGGCGACAGGCGCAAAAGCACGCCGCCGGTGAGCTACCTGGTTGGCACGCCCAAGGGCAGGCTCAGCGCTCTGGAGCAAGCCTTGATTGCGAAGAGTTGGCAACAGGCGCGCCCCGGAGTCCGTGTCAAACTCCTGCCGCATGAAGGGGAAACTTACGTGCTGGCCGAGAGCCAAGATCGCGTCCACAAGGAACGCTCCATGCGCCGCCGCGGGTTGCGGAAATATCTCGACGAGCCACAGAAGATCGCGCGGCGCAAGAAGCCCCCGCGGCGCGACCTGTTTCATCAGCGGATCGGCGCGGCCAAGAAGAGCGCCGGGAGAGACGCGCGCTTGGTCATCCTCGACATCGCGCACCATGCCAAGGGCAAGCGGCAGACCGCGGAGGTTCGGTGGAAGCTCGACCGGAAGAAGCCGCGCCAGGCCTGGAGGCGCGAGGGGCGCTACTTGCCGCGGACCAACCTCACCGATGCCGACCCCTCGCGGCCGTGGAAGTTCTACCTGAAATTGGTCGAGGTCGAACAGGCATTCAAGGAACTCAAAGGCGACTTGGCCATCCGCCCCATTTACCATCAACTCGACCGCCGCATTGAATCTCACATTTTCATATCATTCCTTGCCCACGCTCTGCGGGTTACTCTCAAAAACCGGCTCAAGCAGACCGCCAGCGGGCTGACGCCGCGCAGCGCGCTGGAGAAGTTTGGCACCGTGCAGATGCTCGATGTTCACCTGCCAACGACCGACGGACGCGAAGTGGTGCTGACCCGTTACACGCACCCTGAGAAAGATCTCCAGATCATCCTCGACCAGCTGAAACTCAAATTGCCTGAGCAGCCACCACCGCGCATCACCCGACCTTTATAAGGAGAGCCTGTCGGAGAATCCGCAGCCTCCAAAAAAATCTGCGCCTGTAGTGCAGACCTTTCAGAAACAACCCTGATAGAATGGGCCTTCGCGACGAAAAAAGTCCCCAATGCGCGAAGTCGGGCTAACCAGGAGTTTAGGTAAGTCGTTGACAATAAACGAGCCGAAGGTCGGAATCGAACCGACGACCCACGCATTACGAATGCGTTGCTCTACCCCTGAGCTACTCCGGCATTGTCAACGAGTTACACAAATTCAGGCGATGCCTGATCAGGTCTCCCTACGGTGATCTCGTAAACTCGACGGCACTTTGACGCCCAATCCGGCCTCGTCAATGAGGAAATGAGCCAGCACGTGCGCGATCGGTTCGAACTTCAGACATCCTGACCTACCCCCCGGTAAGGGGTGGCGGTTCTCGGTGCAATTTTGGCCCGCTCAGGCCAACCGCTCAGTGTCAAATTCGATTCGCAGGTCGGTGCCGGGAAAGGTGGCTCGCCGGCGGTTGAGTTCGCGACAAATCTCATCGATGGCCGTCGTCCGATTGGGCGAGGCCTGTTGCTCGAGTTTGATGAGGATTTTCCCCTCCTCCAAGCGAAGGCTTCCGCAGCTGCGCATGGCCAAAACGATCAATTTGCGTCCGTCCTTGTTCGGGTAATGGGCCGCCAACATTTCGAACAATTCGTTCTCCAAATCATACGCGCTCATTTTCACTGCATCGAAGATCTGTTTGATCCCACTGCGTCACCGAACGTAGTTTGCCGGGGCGACTTCCTCGCGCTCATCGCATTGCACTCGCTGAACTCTGAGGTCCTCCAGTTGCGTGATGATCTGGCGCAATTCCCGCCCGTGTTTGCTGTCGCGGATCTTCTCGACCAACCCGGCTAATTGTTCGCCATCAATCTCAGCGGAGTGCTCGCTTCTGGCGTGGTTCCCGATCACCAGTCCATAACGTGCCAGCAATTTGGTTTGTCTTTGCACCAACTCTCCAATGCGCCGGGTCAGCTCCGCATACTCCGGGTTGGGATGATCGAGCGAATCGGGGACTTGTTCCTCGGCACGGCGTCCTGCGATACTCTTCTCTCCGCGGTTATACTCCAGGAGGGCATTCAGGGCGTACTCCTGCTTGAAGTATTTGAACACATTTTCCTGGTTTTTGCCCAGCGCTGGAAAAGGGCCGCACAGACCGCGACCGCGCCGGCCTGCTCGGCGCTCAAGTTGGTCACCACCGCATCGTAATTGCCTTTGCGATAGGTAATGAACTTCCACCCCTCCTCATCCAGTTGATTCAAAAAACTCACGTCCCAGCCTTCGCGATCGAATACCAGCACTGGCTTTTGACCTTCAAACAGGGTCTCAATCTTCTTCCGATGCTTTTCGATGACCTTGACCAAGCTCTCGTTGAAGGGACTTTCGAGGTAGAACAGCGGGGTCTGACCGGGCAAGTGCAACCATGTATCAGTGCGTCCCTTCACGGTGCGGTTGCGCGTGGCACTCCAGGTCTGGCCGATCTTGAATCCTCCGTGATAACACTGCACGTGGCCGTCAAGATAGAGAACCTCCAATTGGTCTCCGGTGGGCGCGGTTTGGCCTTCGAGCCGCGCGCACCCCAACTCTTCCATGAGTTGCGGCCCACGATTGAGATCGGCGAGTCGATGCAATTTGCGGCGCAGCGTCTTCACTTCCATGATCCGGTCCAACCCTAACGCCCTCCCTTGATTGGCCGGATTGTGGTGGCGCAACTGCTCGGGACGTTTGACTCGAAGCAACACCATCATCAGCAGAGTCAGCACCACCGTGCGCAGCCCGTAGAATGCTGGGGCCAGAGATTTCCCATAGGTCCTTTCGAAGATCTCGAGTACGGGATGGGAGATCAACACCGCCACTGCCATGAAAAAGCCCATTCCCTCAAGGCGCTCGCCGGGAGCAAAGAGCGGTTTGGCGTCATCAATCATCCCTAACTGAGCCAATGTCCGATCCAAACTACGGTCCAGCGCGTCGCCTGCGGGGTGGTCACCATCTGTACTCGTGAGTGAGAAGTTCTGTAACTGGATCATCATGCGGCGAAGCGTGAACCTTCGGAGCGAGTGAAGTCTATTTTATCAAGGATGAATTTTCGGAACGCTGAACCTTTTCCGCCGTGGTGCAAAAATCCAGGCAGCGTGTTTTTCAAGGCGGCTGAGACAATCATTTCCGAAGGCAGCACGTCTGGGCGGATGGTTCGGATCCAGGTTCCAAAGTGTTTCCAGACCAGACCGTCACATGTCATGGCAAGGTACTGTAACATGCCCTGAGCGATCATGCCGGTCTGCACAAACACATGATATGCGTGCATCTTTCTCTGCACCTGTCTGCGATATTTCTCGGTAGTCCGGTGGAGGTATTGGTTACCATTGCGACGCTTGAGCGGTCGCATAGCGGCCATCCAGAAATGGTATCCGAATGAGCCGACCGAATGCACCGCTTGCTTGAAAGCGACTTCGATCTTGAAACGCAAACTGTAGAGCAAGATGATCTCCTGAGCTTCCATGGTGAGGTCGGTAGACAAGAGGATGATCCGCCCTCTCGTGGGATGATCGACGAGAATGAAGCGGACCATCGCCCCGGCGGGCTTCCACAACAGATCCACCGACTTGAACCGGACAGAGATGTTTCTCTCCCCATATACGGGACTGGGAACGGAACTGAAGCCGCCCGTTCCAAAGACATTCTGGAGCTTCACCGCAGCGCCATACTTTTTCGGTCGTCCGCGTTTGCGTTTGCGTGGCACTGCCGCAGGCCGAAAGCCGGTTGTCGTGCGTCGAACCCTCGTGACCAGCACACCGGAACGCCCCTTGGTGCTCCGGATCACCTTTCCGTTGGCGTAGTAGGCGTCGGCCAGCAAGACGAACTCCTGACCTCTACAGACGGATGCGAGCATCTCGTTGGCCTTGTCGATCAAGGTTCTCCTGTCGCGGTTTGAAGTGACGATACCTTCGTGAATGCGTGCACAGACCGGAACGCAGAAGAAGTATCCGCCAACCTGACAGAGCACGCCGAAGGCCTGAAAGGAATGGCTCATGATGAAGTGAGGCTTGGAATTGGACTCGGACTGTTGATGCAGATACTTCACCGCAGGCATCTTGCGGCCCTCCTTGGACTTCTTGATGCCGTCGAGAACCAGGACGGGGCGACAACCGATCTTGTAGACAGGGAAGTGCTTGATCACGATGGCGAACCAAAGTTCTGCAAGCCGGTCCGTCTTCACGGCATTGCTGTGGAAGAAATGGAGTAAGTGCTCATAGAAGTGTTCTGACAAACCGAGAGCGCGGACGAAACTGGAAACCCCGAGGAGGTCATTGCGCACGGAGAAAGCGGCCAAGACGAGCAGAAACCAGAGAAAGGTGCGGGCTCTCGAGAAAGCGGGTCGCAGAAGACAGACGATATTCCACCAAGAAATCCAGAGATCCATAACAAATGATTTGATTTTCCTAGACATTCGCATATATAAGCTAATGACCATGAAAAAGATCAGATCACTGAAAAAAGAGTCCAGAAACTTGCGGCAAAGTTAGCTGCAATCGGGCCAATGCGGCCTGGGAGCATCAGCAAGCAATACCGAGATCGACAACGCCAGCGCGGCGTGTATTACCAACTGAGCTACACGCATGAGATGAGGAGCCGGACTGAACACGTCTGGCCAGACCACGTGAAGGGACTACGAAAAGAAACAGAGGAGTACAAGAAATTCAAGAAACTGACCACCGAACTGATCGATCTGAGCATTGAACAATCCAAGGCGAAGATCGCTCTATTACGCAGTCAGACAGACACACCAGGCAAAGAGAAACCGGTCTGAGAACTTCCCACTCACGAGATATATAAGCTAATGACCATGAAAAAGATCAGATCACTGAAAAAAGAGTCCAGAAACTTGCGGCAAAGTTAGCTGCAATCGGGCCAATGCGGCCTGGGAGCATCAGCAAGCAATACCGAGATCGACAACGCCAGCGCCAGCGCGGCGTGTATTACCAACTGAGCTACACGCATAAGATGAGGAGCCGGACTGAACACGTCTGGCCAGACCACGTGAAGGGACTACGAAAAGAAACAGAGGAGTACAAGAAATTCAAGAAACTGACCACCGAACTGATCGATCTGAGCATTGAACTATCCAAGGCGAAGATCGCTCTATTACGCAGTCAGACAGACACGCCAGGCAAAGAGAAACCGGTCTGAGAACTTCCCACTCACGAGGGTCTGTGGAAGTCTACTTTAAAGAGGCGAAACAGAACTTTGGCCTGCTCGCCGAACAGAGTGGCGCCTATCAGTATGCCTATGCCTCGGTGCATCTGGCTGCGATGCGATACGCTCTGATTTTCGAGGCCATGCTTCGGAGTGGTCGCTCGAGCTACGGGGAGGTGCGGGACCGGCAAACTGGGCATCTTCGAGTGCTGTGCTTCGCGGGATTGCTTTGGCAATTGTTTCGCAGCCTCATCGAGGGCGCCCTGGACGCCCTAGCCGATACGTTTGGGAAAGAAACTCTCGACCGCATTCTCGATCGCATCGACGAACTGCAGACGACCTGGGACACGGATACGTTTGGGAAAGAAACTCTCGACCGCATTCTCGAAGCCATCGACAGCGAAGTGGAAGATTTCCTGAATCGAGCCCTCCATATGGATCCCGGATCACTTGAATCTGATCAATGCGCTGAAGTCCTCGGAATAGACTAGCGTAAAGCCCTCGAATTATCGGTCAGATGTGAGCTCCAAGGTCTCCGCAGCCGAGAGCGGATAGGTATAACTCATGGCCAAGCCGCTTGTTCCGTCCCGGCTCACCCACTGCGGATGCCCCAGCTGAATCAAGGCCGCGGGAGCGAGCAAGATCTCGCCCACGTCGTTGCTCACCACCACCGCATGGTTCGCCACGTCTTCCAGCCCCACCGGACCTACCGGTGGGAAGGCCTCTTCGGTCGATGCCACGGGACTCCCGTCACGCCGCCATGCGTACTGTTCTCCTCCTTCCACTTTCACCGTGAAGCGCCCCACGCCATTCGCCGGCACGGCCAGCGGCGCCAGACCTTCGACGACCACCGGCAGTGTTCCCTCGACGACCCGCCCCCGGCCACGCGTGTCGCGTCGAAACCTCGCCCAGGGCGCCTCATAATCCAGGGCCGCTCTCCTTTCCAGCGCGTAGAGTTTGCCATCGAATCCTCTCACGATCAATTGCCCCTCCGGCGTCACCACCAGCGAGGAATCGATCACCGACTCGATGGCGGTGGCCCAGACCTCCACGCCACCCGGTGCCAGGGCCACCACCTTGCTCTCCCCACCGCCTGCAGAATAGGTGATGTAGACGAATCCATCCTGATCGAGCACGGGCGAGCTGAAAAAAATATCTCCCAGGAAGTAGGACCACACCTCCTCGCTCGCCTGGTCCACACAATAGAGCGATCCATTCCGCAAGGCGAAGTAAACCTGGTTCTCGGCATCAATGGCAGGGCAGTTGTCCACCGCTTCAGGCGTGTCAAAACGCCATCGCAAAGCACCGCTGGCGTCCACCGAATAAAGAAAGCCATTCCCCGCACCAACATAGACATTGCCATCGCCGTCGATCGAGGGCGATCCATGAATTCGGCTGTCCTCTTCGCCCGCACCGTCCACGGAAAAACTCCATTCCAGTTCGCCTGAGGCGTTGAGACAACGCAGCAGGCCGTCGTCCGCACCGAAGTAGATCCGGCCGTCCGCGCCAATGGCCGGCGAGCTGCGCGTATCCGCGCCAAAATCGAATGACCACCGCTCCTCGCCCGTGGGAAGGATGGCATGCATCACCCCGGCCGAAGTGCTCACGATGATGTCACCCTCCACGGTGATCGCCGGCGAGGCCTGGACCACGCCAAACAAGCCCAGGTTCTCACCTAGCGTGATCTCCCATTTCGCTTCTCCCGAATCGGGATCGAGCGCCGCCAAGGTGAAATTGTAAGTGCCCACGTAGACCGTGCCGTCCTCACCGAGTGCCACGGTGGCGTCGATCCAGTCATCCGCCGAGTAGGTCCAACGCACCTCCGGCTCGCCGCCGGTGGGGTTCAGGGCGGTGCAAGTGCTGGCGTTGGACCCGATGTAGATCACGCCGTCCGGACTCACCGTCGGCGAGGCGAAGATCGGCGCTCTAGAGTCAAAAGCCCAGAGCAGGTCGCCGCTTTCGGCCACCGCCATCCCGGGGAACACCGCGCTTCCGGTTCCCAGCCACGCCATCAGCCAGCAGAACCGTTTCACGAGCTCAGCACGCACCTGCATCATGCCCGCGACCATCGACGAATGGACCACGATGACAAGAGCGAAGCCAGCCGCCACCCCACGCCGCCGGGCGGGCCGATGAAGACCACTCGCAGCACGGACTCTCTCTTTATGGTGACGGACCAAACAAACGCTTCAATCGCGCGACATTCACCTCCGCCAGACTGCCCGCACAATCGTCCGCCGCACCGAGCGAGTCCGCTGAATGCGTCGTCGCGACCGCCAAAACCCGAAAAACCTCCCGGCCGGGCCGCTTCAATGCCCACGTGAGCGTCCTCGATCACCACGGCCTGCACGGGGGGCTGGCCCAGGCGCTCCGCCGCCGTGAGAAAGACCTCCGGATCCGGCTTGCCCCGGCGCACATCGTCGGCCGCCACAATTGCCTGGAAGAGATCGCGCACCCCAATCACATCCATCACCGTCTCGATGTTCTCTCGCGGCGTGGACGAACCCACCGAAGTCGGAATCTTCGCCGCCGCCAGCTCGCGCAGTAGCTCCACCACGCCCGGCAAGGGATCGATCCTCTCTTCGCGAATGATCTGCCGGTAGAGCACTTCCTTGCGATCCGCCAAAGCCTGAATCCGTTCGCCGTCACCGGCCTCCACCCACTGGAAAATGTCCGGCAAGATCTGCTGGTTGCGCATGCCAAACGAGGCATCGAAGGCTCCTGGCGGAATCACCAATCCCTCCTCCGCGGCGAGGAGATCCCAACTGCGACGATGAAAGTCCTCCGAATCGATGACCACGCCATCCCAGTCAAAGATCACGGCTGTCGGCAGCGACACCATCCTCACTAAACAACCAACAAACCAGCCGAGGGGGAGGTGAATCCCATTTCCCTAAGCCACGGGCTCCGGCTTGAAAAACCGTTCCTGTGCCGCCCTCTCCGGCGTGGTAGGCTTGCACGCATTCTCTTCCCTTGTCTCGGCCTCCAACTCCTCGCGAAACTTCGCCACGAAGCTTCCGGTCGGCCAGGCACAGGCTTCCCCGAAAGCACAAATCGTCCGGCCATCGATGTTCTTGGCCACCGAGGCCAGGGTATCGATGTCACCCGGCACGCCAGCGCCCTGAACCAGGCGATCGGTGAGTTTCTTCATCCAGAGAGAACCTTCGCGGCACGGCGTGCACTGACCACAGCTCTCGTGGGCATAGAAGTTGTTGATGTTGTTGAGGACCCAGCTCATCGAACGGCTGTCATCCATGATGATGACACCGCCCGAACCCGCCATGGAGCCGCAAGCCATCAAGGTGTCGAAATCCATCGGAATGTCTTCCACTCCGATTTCCACTTCCTCGTCGCCACGCTTGATCTTGAAGCGCTCGTCCGCCCGCAAGGCCTTGGCCGAGCTTCCCCCGGGAATGACCGCCTTGAGCTTGCGCCCGGGTTTCAAGCCGCCACAAACGTCGTTGAGCAACTCGCCAAAGGTGAGCTTGCCCACCTCGACCTCGTAATAGCCGGGCTTCTGCACGTCACCACTGACACAGAGGATGCGAGTGCCCGTGTTTCGTGGAGTGCCCAGCTTGGCATACTCCTCGCCTCCCATCTCCATCACGTGCTTCACGTGACAGAGGGTCTCCACGTTGTTCACAATGGTCGGCGACATGTAGAGTCCCAGAGCCGCCGGAAAATAGGGCGGCTTGATCCGCGGATAGGGCCGCTTGCCCTCGAGGGATTCGATGAGGCCCGTCTCCTCGCCGCAGATATAGGCGCCGGCGCCGCGATGGACGTAAATCTCCAGGTCAAATCCGCTGCCCTGAATGTTCTTGCCCAGAAAACCCTTCTCGTGAGCCTCGGCAATCGCCTTTTCAAGGATCCTGGCCGCCTCGGGGAACTCTTCCCTCACATAAATGTAGGCGAGATGGGCATCGACGGCGAAGCAGGAAATGAGCATCCCCTCCAGCAATTGATGGGGGTCCTGGTGGAGGATGTAGCGATCCTTGAAAGTGCCGGGCTCCGACTCGTCGGCATTGCAGATCAGGTAGACCGGCTTGGTGTTGGTGGGAGGGATGAATCCCCACTTCACGCCGGTGGGAAAGCCCGCGCCCCCTCGACCGCGAAGCCCCGAGGCCTTGACCTGCTCCGTGATCGCCTTGGGCTCCATCTTGAGGGCCTTCTTGGCCTGCTCATAACCACCCTCCTTGAGATAGCAATCGATGTCCGTCGACCAGCCCTGGCGATCGACGTTCCTGAAAATCAGCCGTTTCTCGCGGGGATGGGGTTCCTTGCCCGGGATGTAAGTGATGTCGCCCATGTTGTGTCGCTCGCTCGATCCGTGCGTGGTTAGGAATACTGGGCCAAGAGTTTCTTGGCATTCTCAGGCGTGACTTCCTCGTGAAAATCGTCGTTCACCAGGCAAACCGGACCAAAGCCGCAGCAAGCCAGACACTCCGCAAACTCGATGCTATATCTCCCGTCCTTGCTCACCGCAATGGGATCGTGATGGCTCACCGAGGATCGGTCGATCTCCGCGAGGTCGCAGATCTTCTCCATCAGCTCGTAACTCCCCGACATCGCGCAACTCAGAGTGCGGCACACCCGGATGTGATACTTGCCGGGGGCACTCTGACGGAAACCCGGATAAAAGGTGACGACCTCCAGCACGTTGATCGGTTCGAGCCCGAGTTTCTCCGCCGTCCAGGTCACCGCCTCGTCCGAGACAAAGCCGAACTGATGCTGCAGCAAATGAAGCACCGGCAAGACCGCACTCCGCTTGGACACCGGGTAGTGCGTGATCGCCTCGTCGATCTTACTCTCGAGTTCTGGGGGAATCTCCATGGTCAATCTCAGTCAGTCACTCACTCAACGGCAACGGGAATCCATCCATCTCCAGCCATCACCTCAACGGTCGCACTCACCCATGACAAAATCCAGACTCCCGAGGATCACCACCACGTCGCTGACCATGTGCCCCGGCAAGAGCTTGGGAAGGATGCTGAGATTCACGAAGGAAGGGCTGCGAATCTTCAAACGGTGCGGCACGCCGCCGCCCTTGCTGTTGATGTAAAAACCCAGCTCTCCCTTGGGATTCTCCGCACCGAAATAAACTTCACCCTCCGGCGCATCAATCCCCTGGGTCGCCACGATGAAGTGGTGGATGAGCTCTTCCATGCTCATCAAAACGCGTTCCTTCTGCGGAAGCGTGCTCTTTGGATCCACCACGTTCACGGGGCCATCGGGAATCTGCGCCAGGGCCTGTCGAAGAATTTTCACACTTTGGCGAATTTCCTCCATGCGCACAAGGTAGCGGTCGAACGAATCCCCGGTTTCCCCGATGGGGATGTCGAAATCGTATTTCTCGTAATCCAGGTAGGGATGCGCCTTGCGCAGATCGTGTTCGATGCCCGATCCCCGCAAATTGGGGCCAGAGAGGCCGTAACTGATGGCGTCCTCCTTGGAAATCACCCCGACACCCTCGGTGCGGTCGATGAAAATCTTGTTGCGCGTGAGCAGGGCGTCGATCTCCGCCACCTGCGGCTCCAGCTGATCGAGAAACTCGGTGATCTCGCGAAGCGTGCTTTCGGAAAGATCCCGCGTCTGACCGCCCACCCGCGTGTAGGAAGTCGTGAAACGCGCACCGGTAATCTTCTCCGCCAGATTGTAGATGTACTCCCGCTGGGTGAAGGTGTAGAGAAACACCGTCATCGCTCCCACGTCCATGGCGTAACAGCCCACGCCTAACAAGTGCGCCGAGATGCGGCCCAGCTCGCAGCAGATCACGCGGACCGCTTTTCCCCGGGCGGGCAGCTCCCAGCCCATGAGCTTCTCCACCGCGCAGGCATAGGCCACGTTGTTGGAGAGCGGCGCCAGGTAATCCAGCCGGTCCGTGTAGGGAACGAACTGGTTGTAGTGCATGTTTTCGGCGATCTTCTCATCCCCCCGATGAAGAAAGCCCACGTCGGGATTCGCCTTGGTGATGACCTCGCCATCCAGCTCCAGCACCAGACGCAGGACGCCGTGGGTGGCCGGGTGCGACGGCCCCATGTTCAGGGTCAGCTTTTCCCCCACCAAATCCTCCGTGGTCGCCTCGTAGTCGGCGATCTGCTGCTGTGCCCGCGCCGCGGTGTCGGGAGACTCGATTTCAGTGACCGTTTTCGCCATGCTAAAGAAGCCCTCAAGAGGCTTGAAAACCGACTATGGGGGGCGGCAAAACCCCCGGCAAGGCGATTTTGTGAAAAATTTCACAAGCGTCCGGTGGCGCGCTTTTCGGGATCTCAAAACCGGTGCTCCAGCCGTTCCTCCATCCTCTTGACTGTAAATACCATACGAATAAAAGATCCCGAGACCGCGATCTCCGCGCCCCACAAGGCGCCCGCCCAACGGGTGCAAGGGTGACTGCTTCTCGATTGCCTCGTCACCTCCATCGGTTGCAGGCCAACTCGGGAAGGACGACACGAGGTCCGAGTCACGGGCCGACCATTCGGCGGCACGCCATCCGCTCTATTTCTGCAGGGGATGCTCCTTCAAGATCTCCTCGACTTGATAGGGCAGCGTCTGGCCCTTCAAAGCCTCCCGGAGCGCGCTCACCTCTTCCGTTTTGACTTCCGGGCCGCTGTTTCCCCACTCGTTTCGCACGTAAGTGAGGACATCCGCGATCTCGTTGTCCTTCAGCAACAACTCCAACGGCGTCATCACGTTATTATAAGACTCGCCCTTCACCGTGAGTTCGCCCATCAATCCTTTCAACACGATCTTGATCAAGCGCTCGGTGTCTCCGTCCAGCCACTCCGATCCCGCCAGCGGGGGAAACGCGCCGGGAAGCCCCATGCCATTCGGCTGATGACAGGTGAAACAAACCGCCGGCCTCATGTAGACTTCCTTGCCGCGAGCCAGCTTGGCGGGATCGATCGCATCTCCCTCGCTCTCCGCGAGCATGCCCCCCGGCCGCGCCTCCTCAGGAAGCGCTTCAAGCGCTTCAAGCGCCTCGCGCGCCGCCGTCTTGATCGTCTCACTGGGAGTGAGTTGGTGAATCTTCCACAAGCGATAACCGACCGCCTTTGGCGAGCTACCGGCCCTGGCCCACTGCGAGACCGCCTTGGCCTGGGTCTCCGCATCCAAGGATCCCGCGAGATCACCGCCCGGGATCAGGCGCCCGAGCAAACTCCGGTGCCTCTCCAGAGCCTCTCCCTCGAGTCTAAGGACCGCCTTGGCCAGAGCGCTCACCTCACCCTCCGCCATGGCCTCCACGGTCAATTTTGCCGGGCTGACGTCCGAGGCCATCACTCGATCTCTCCAATCGTCCAAGCCCCAGGCGAGCAAAGATCCCCCCAGCAAACTAACCAAGATGAGTCCAGCCGCCATCCTCACACGAGGGTCCACGTTCATGGGTCGTTTCGCGTTCATGGTAATCTCGATACGTCCGTCATCACCATACCGTCAACCTGAAGTCCACACTTGGCCATCCTCTGCCCGCCTCCCGACGCACCGGTCCGAGCGCCCAGAATCACCATAATCTCGAAACTTGGGCATTCTAGGATTGATCAGGGAATCATTCTTGGTATAAAAACTCAATAATCTAGGAGAATTCGAGGTCCCAAATCTACCAAACTTCCTTCTTTCATGAGAATCTCGCCAAGAATGCTCTCGGTCGCGAGCTTCCTTTCGCTGGCCTGGAATGGCCTGGCCGCCGAAGCGCCGCGTTTGTCATCGCTCGTCCCCGAGGAATCCCCCCTGCCCCGTCTCCGATTTCCGGAGCGCTCCGTGGACAAGAAAATCCGACTCTCCAGTCCTTGTCGGCTCTCCGCGCCGCCGTGAAGGGAGCGTCAGATGAGCTGACCCGGATGGAGAACCGGGACTCCTCTCATCATGATCGGCTCCGTTCGCTGGAATCCCGCCTGATCGAGCGCGCCGAGGCCACCGCTCGCGAATCCACGATCCTGGTGAGCACCGCCGAAACCGTGGCGAGCTGGGAGACGCGGGCGAAGTGCACCCAAGAAGAGCTGGATCAAACCCGGCAGGCCATGCGGGCGACCCTCGAAGCCGCGCAGCATGCCAAGGCGAACAGCCTCCGTTTGAGAGAAGAGTTCGCGCAACAATCCAACACACTCACCGACCGGAATCGGGAACTCACCCGCACACTGGCCGCCCTCGAGCAAGCCCGGGCAACGGCCGCACAATGCCAGGCTCAGGTGGCCGAACTCCGCACGGCCCTGGATGAACAATCAACGAAGCTCGCCAACGCGGAACGGCAGCGGGACTTGCTCCAGAAGAACAAGCGCACCGCCGAGCTTCAGCTCACCCAGGTCCGGCGCGAGCTGGACCGCGCGAACCAGGAGGCCCAAGTGGCGCCCGAACTGAGAAAACGTTTGAGCGAACTCGAGACCACTCTGGCCGAGAAGAAGAATCAGGAGGCCCGCCAGGCCAAGGAGGCGGAGCGCCTCGCGAAAACTGCCGAGACCCTGCAAGAACGTCTCGATGAAGTTCTCGCCCAACGCGAGACGCTCCGGGACGAGTTGACCATCCTCCGCGAACGCTGGAGCCAGGGTCAGCAGTCAGCCCACCGCGATGAGTCAGCCACCGTCAACTCGCAGGAATGGACCCATGAGATGCAATCCGCCCTGGCCCGCGCCCGCCGGGACTATGAGGGGGATCTCCAGGATCACCGCGCGCGACTGACACAGGTCGAAAAAGCGCTCGAGGCCAAGGAGAAGGCGCTGCAGATTGCCTACCAAAATGGCAACGACGCCCGTCGCCAGTGGAAGGAAGCCGAGAAAGCCCGTGAAGCGGAGTCCGGCGGCCGGCAAAACCTCACCGAATCCCTGCAGAGTCTTCACATGGAACTGGAAGCCGCCCGAGCCCAGGCTCAGCGGCTGGAGGCTCGCTTGGGCGACTTCAAGTCCGCCTCTCCCGAATAGTCGCTGTCCATCGCTCTCGCCTCGAGCCTCGCTCCGCCACACCATCCCAAACCTCCGCCCTTCTCCACGTTCTCATGAATGCCCAGGTCTGCCAACTCGCCGTCGCCACGTCCCTGACATTGCTTCCATGGGTGCCCGCCGCCGGGAAAACGAGAACGAGGACCCGCTCGAGCCGCATCGGGAAACCACGCAGGAGATCCGGCAATCGCTCAGTCGCGCCAACGACCGGGTCGATCGACTGATCACTTCCCTGGCGGAACTCCAGACCGCCCAGTCCCGGCTCTCCACCCTCGAGGACGCGCTGACCAAGGCCGCCCGCCAAAAAGTCCCGGCTGGAGGAATCCCTAGTGGAACTCGCCCGCGTGAGCCAGACGCGGCTCGACGAGATTCGCGATGAGCGCGATCGATTGGCCGGCGAACTCATCACGGCCAAGGAAACCGAGACCCGGCTCGCCGCGACGTTCAACGAGGCCAGAACGCAGTGGCTGGCCACGGAAAAAACCCCTCACTCAGAAAGCCACCCAAGCCCTGGCATCGAACGTAACCCTCGCTCAGGAACGCGATATGGAGATGAAAGCCAAGAATTTAGAATTAAATAATCTGGCATCGAACGTAACCCTCGCTCAGGAACGCGATCGACTGAAGCTCGACCTGGAAGCTTCCCGTCAAGAGACCGCCACGCTCCAGTAACGTTTCGAGGAACAGGAGGCCACGCTCTCGCAATCGCGCCTCGAGCTGGCCAAGAGCCAGGAGCAACTCCGGGCGTCCGAGGAGGCGCGCAAGGAGACGGACGCCGAGCAGACCGCTCTCATCAACGAAAAGCAGCGGCTCCAAACCACGCTGGAAGCCAAGGAAAACGAGGTCGACAGCTGGAAGCTTCAGTTCGCCGAGCTGGAAAAGCGTTTCGCCAAGAGCCAGAAAGCCTCTGAATCCGATGAGGAGAGGGATCGCGTGCTCGCCGAACTTCAGGAAAGCAGTGAAAAAGACCGCGCCCTCCTCGCGAAAATGACTGAAGAATCCGAGGCCTTGCGCGCCCAGATTCAGGCGTTCGACGCCGAGGCCACCGCCGCTCGGAGCGCTCAAGAAGAGCTTGCCGGCATCAAGAAACAACTGCTCTCCCAGCGCGAAGAGACGCGCGCACTTCAGTTAGCCTTCTCCGAAAAGGAAAAGGGTTGGAACGAAGCCCGGCAGAACTTGCAAGATGCGCAAGGGCGCTACCGGAGCGAACTCGACGAGGCGCACGCCACTCACCGGCGCCTTCTCAAGACCTTGCTCCGCATCGAACCCATTGCCTACGGGCTGAACTCTTCGGAGATCGAATCCGAACAAACTCGTGTTCTTGCCCAGGTCCGCCAGGTGCTCGCGATCTACCCCGAAGCCGCCATTGAAATCGCGGGCCATACCTGCACCATCGGCAGCGCCGCCGACAACCTCGCCCTGAGCGAAGCGCGAGCCCGCGAGCCCGCGAGCCCGCGGGCTACGCGACTATCTGGCGAGAAACGGCGTGGACCCCGAGCAGATGATCGCCCGGGGATGGGGACAGGATCAGCCCATCGCCAGCAACGACACCGACGAAGGGCGACGCCAGAATCGCCGCGTCGAGGTCATCGTGCATCCGCTGGGACTCGGTGCAGAAGAAGAGGCCGCCTCCGCCCCCTGAACGCGCGGCCATCGTCGTGGATTTCTCCGAAATCCATCCCCGAAACCCCGCTTCCTCGCCCCTTCCGCCGTGCCATTACGCCCGCCCGGCGAAGCGCTGCCAACCCGCCGCCACGAGGATCCCTACCAAAACCACCGTCGTCGTGCCGAGCACGATCGTCAGGTGTTCATGGAACACCGTCTGTCCCGAAAGCCCCAGCCAGCCGATCAGCGCCACCCCGGCGACCACGCCCGTGACGGCGGCGGGATTCGTCGCTCTGCGAGAGATCAGCCCCAACAAAAAGAGACCCAGCATGCCCCCCGCGAAGATGCCCTGCAGATTCCACCAGGCATCGAGCGCACTCTTGACCCGCAGCATGGCCAGCGCCGTCAAGGTGCCCAGCACTCCCCAAACCAGAGTGGCGCCGTGAAGCACCCGCATCGATTGCTCTTCGCTGGCTGACGGATTCACGAAACACTGGTAAATGTCACAGTGAAAGAGAGTCGCCGAGCTATTGAGACTCGTATCGACGCTGCTCATGGCGGCGGCGAACACCGCGGCGATCAGCAGTCCCGTGACACCCGCCGGTAGCTGGGTGACGATGAAATGGGGATAGACGCTGTCGGGCTTGGCGGCCACTTCGGCGGGAAGCAAGCCGGGCTGCGCCTCGTAGAAAGCGAACAGTCCCGTGCCGATGAAGAAGAAGAGCGTCGACGCCGGAAGGAAGAGCAGTGCCCCCAACCAAAGACTGAAGGTCGCGTCCCGATCCGTTCTGGCCGTGACGTAGCGCTGCACAAAACCCTGATCGATCCCGAAGTTCTGCAGGTTGATGAACACGCCGTAGGCCAGCACAAGCCAAAAAGTGGGCTCACCAAGACTCAGCGCGAACCCGCCCAGATCGAACTTCCCCGCTTCTCCGGCAATTTCAAAGAGCTGTTCCGGCCCCTCCGGCATGCGAAAAAGCAGCAGTCCCGCACAGGCCAGCGCCCCCACCGTCAACACGATACTCTGCACCACGTCCGTCCAGATCACCGCTTCAATCCCTCCTAACAAGGTGTAAATGGTCACCACGATCCCGGTGACGAAGATGATGTGTGTGACCTGCCAGCCCGTGAAAGGCGCAAGAGCCAGAGCCACCAGGTAGAGAACCGTTCCGATTCGAGCCAGCTGGCTTAGAAGGTAACAAACCATGGTAAAGACCCGCGCCCAGGGACCGAAGCGCTTCTCGAGGTGAGCGTAGGCCGAGATCTCATCGCTCGATCGGTAGAGCGGAACGAAATAGCGTGCCGCGATGAAGGCGCCAATGGGCAAAGACAGTCCGAACACCCATGAACTCCAATTGGATCCGAAGGCCTTGCCGGTGTTTCCCAGGAAGCCGATGCTGCTGACATAAGTCCCAAAAATCGACAAACCCACCGTCCAGCCGGCCAGCGAACGTCCTGCGGCCATGAATCCCTGAGAGTGGCGGCTTCGTCGGGCGAACCAGCAACCCAAGCCAAACACGCCGAGCATGTAGACGAAGAGGACCACGACATCCGTGGAGCGGAGACCTTCGGGCATGGGACCGCTCTACCGGGAAACGCCGCGGCCGACCAGCGGAAATTGGTCGCGGAATGCCGCCGCTCGCAAGGAGTGAACGCCGCACCCCTCTCTGGATGGCCGTCCTCGGCGGCAATGACCAGGGCGCTCACGGGCTCCACCATGCTTCCGATTTCGCCTCAACCCTCGATTGACCGAGGCCGGGCGACGTCCGTATGCTGTTTCCATGAATCGCTCCTATTCGCTCCTGCTCGCTCTCCTCGCTTTCGCCGCCGTGGTGTTTGCGTCCCTTTCTCCGTCCACCGCCGTCAAGGAAGACGTGCTTCACAAGATCTCGGCCGCGCTCCCCGAGAGCGCCCCGGCGGAGCCCGGCAGCCCTCGCAAAGTCCTGGTCTTCTCCAAGACAAACGGTTTCCGGCACGGCTCGATTCCCGTCGGCATCGCCAGTCTCACCCGGCTGGGCGAAAAGACCGGTGCCTTTGCGGTCACGGCGACGGAGGACGAAAGCGCCTTCGAGAACGAGTCGCTCTCGCAATACGACGCCGTCATCATGCTCAACACCACGGGCGAGGTCTTCCGGCCCAAGAACTGGCCCGACGACGCCGAGGAAAGGCAGAAGGCCGAGGAACGCGAAACCCGCCTGAAACAAAACCTCCTCGATTTCGTCCGTCAGGGCAAGGGTCTGGCGGGCATGCATTCGGCCACTGATACCTACAAGAAATGGAAGGAATACAACGACATGATGGGCGGCGCGTTTGTCAGTCATCCCTGGCATCAGAGTGTCCCACTCGAGAATCTCGATCCCAAATCACCCATCAACGCAGCCTTCGATCCGGAGGGCTTCGAAGTGACCGATGAAATCTATCAATTTCGCAACGGCACCGCCACCGCAGACGCCCGCCGCATGCTCCTGGCCTTGGACCCCGACAAGATGGATCTCTCCAAGGGCAGCCGCGAGGACGGATTCTATCCGGTGAGCTGGATCGATCGTTACGGCAAGGGACGCGTGTTCTACTGTTCCCTCGGCCACCGCGACGAGACCTACTGGAACCCCGAAGTCCTGCAACACTACCTGGCGGGAATTCAGTTCGCGCTCGGCGATCTCGAAGCGGAGGCCAAGCCGCTGCACTGAGCATCCAGAGCGGCCGCCCGACAAGATGATTCGTCGTTCTTGTAAGGCAAGAAACGCTCCGCTTACCGTGCCGACGCGTGACGCTCTGTGTGGGTTTGATGGGAACGAGTTGGCTTCCCGAGGGAACAATCGCTGAATGGATGGAATCTCCCCCCTAGAATTCGCCCCCTACCGCTTGCTTGCCGAGCAGTCGCTCAATGCCAGGGCCAAACGAACGATCTATCCCGGGGCGCTGGTGAGGCAGGGCGGCGGCTACGCCTGTCTGCACCCCTGGCCGGAGCTGGGCGACGCTCCCCTTGAAGAACAGTTGCAGACCCTGGCAAGCAAGGGAGACGACACGCCCCTCACACGATCCACTCGCGAATGCCTTGCGCTTGACGCCGAGGCGCGGCGTTCGGGAACTTGGCTATTCCAGAACAGGGCCGCCATTCCAGAGAGCCATGCCACCCTTCCCGCGCCCACGCGAGAAAGTCTCAGGGAAGCGGCGCGCCAGGGGTTTCGCGCCGCCAAGATCAAAGGCGGCCCGGACCGACTTGCCGCCCTGGCAGCTCTCCTGGAAAACAGTCCCCTGCCCTTGCGAATCGATTTCAACGAAACCATGACGCGGGACGCTCTCTGCCGCTGGCACGATTCCCTCGGCGAGGCCGCCCGGCGGCGTCTCCAGTGGGTGGAGGATCCCTGCCCCTACGATCCCGAGACATGGGATGCCCTTCACCAACACACCGGCTGGGAGCTGGCGCTCGACCGCCAGGCCGCACACCCTCAAGGCGGCTTTCAGATCCTAGTCTTCAAGCCCGCCGTCATGAAGCTCGACAACCTGGGAACCTGGCCGGATCAGCGAGACGCCTGCGTCGTCGTCAGCTCTTACATGGACCACCCCCTGGGCCAGCTCTATGCGGCTTTCCAGGCCACGCGTCTGGCCGGCCGCTTTCCCGAGCTTCGTTTGTTAGGCGGGCTGGCCACGCACGGACTGTTCACTGGCTTGCCGCCGGCACTCGACCTCGGACAAGGTCCCAGGATCGCACCGCCGCCGGGGACCGGCCTTGGCCTTGACGACTATCTCGAATCGCTCCCATGGAAACCGTGGATCCGTTAGTCGACGATTCGTTCTGGGACGATGCCACTCCCCTGGTCATGTCGGGCGACAAACGCCTGGCACGCTGGGCTTGGACGCAGCCGTGCCTGAGCGGTCACGTCCTCTTTCAAACCTCGGGAAGCACGGGAACCTCCAAACACGTCTGCCTCTCGCGCGCCGCCCTCCGCGCCTCCGCACGGATGGTCAACACCCACCTTCATGCGAGTCCCGAGGATCGCTGGTTGGGCGCTCTTCCGCGGCACCACGTGGGCGGCTTCGGGATCCTCGCCCGGGCCGCCCTGGAAGGCATCCCCGCTCCGTTCCTGGAGGGCAAGTGGAACCCGCATCGTTTCCACCACGTCCTCCAGGACCACGGCACCACGTTGACCTCGTTGGTCCCTACCCAGGTCTTCGACCTCATCGCCGCGGCCCTCCCCGCGCCTCCCGCGCTGAGAGCCGCGCTGGTGGGGGGCGGCGCGCTTTCGCCCGAGTTGGAGGATCGGGCACGTGCGCTCAGCTGGCCCCTGCTCAAGACCTATGGCATGACGGAGACGGCCTCCCAGATCGCCACCCAGGCCCTCGGCGCCCATTCGGACAGCCCGCTTGAAGTCCTTTCCGGGTGGGAGACCTCGGCTGCTCCGGACGGACGCTTGCGCCTGCGCGGAGAGGCGCTCTTCACCGGCTACGTCGTCGAAGTGAACAGTGCCTATCAGGTCCGCGAATCCCTGTCGCCGGGGGAATGCTGGTTCACGACCGAGGACCGCGTGGCCCTGAGCCGGACCGAGGCGGGTGTCCCGACCCTCCGTTTCCTCCAACGCACCGCACTCCACCTCAAGATCAAGGGAGAGCGCGTGGACCTGGAAGCTCTCCGGCTCCAACTGGCCGAGGCGGCGATCGCCCGAGGCATCGCTCCGGAGACGGTCACCCTCGCCGCCACCGCTCATCTCCGCGACGAACAGGCCCTGGTGTTGGTGGTTGCGCCAACCCTTCCCCGGGAGGCGCGTGAAGGTTTGAGAATCGATTTCGAGGCTGGTTTGCCGCGCTTCCTCAACGTGCCGGCACTCGTGGAGATGCCGATCATCCCCCGCACGCGCCTCGGCAAAGTCATCGAGCCGCGTCTGCAAAGGGAGGTGGATGCATTGACGGGACGCCAGAGCCTGCCATAATCCGCTCCATGAAAACCATACTCGGTCTCACGGGACTGCTTTGCTTGGGATGGGCCTTCACCCTCCATGGTCAGGACAACTGGGCGCGCTTCCGCGGTCCCGATGGTCTCGGCAAGAGCCAGTCCCCTCACATTCCCATCGAACTGAGCAAGAGCACGACGCTTTGGGAGGTCCCCACCCAGGGCCATGGCGAATCGTCACCCGTCATCTTCGGGAAGAAGCTCTTTTACACGGTGACTCCGGAAGGCGCGCCCGGCGTGCGGGATCTCGTCTGTCTCTCCACCGAGGACGGCGAGGAACTCTTGCGAAAGCGCACGAAATTCTCGGAGTACACCCTTCACCAGTTCAACAGCCCCGCCTCCACTTCCCCCACCGCGGACGAAGACCGCGTCTATGCCTGGTGGAACGACGGCGAGGATTCCCAGGTTTTTGCGCTCGATCACGAGGGCAAGGATCTCTGGAAGACGTCCCTGGGTCCTTTTGATTCCCAGCACGGTGGCGGCAGCTCTGTGGTGGTGGTGGACGACGTCCTCCTGGTGCAGAAGATCAACCTCCATGATGAAAGCTTCATTGCGGGGCTCGATCCCGCCAGCGGCGAGGTTCGCTGGAAGACACCCATCCCGGAAAAGACCAAAACTCCCTACGTCACCCCAGTCATTCGAGAGACGCCGCAAGGCAAGGAAGCGATCTATTGCAGCACCGAGAGTGGCGTTTTCGCGCTCGACGTGAAGAGCGGAAACTTCCGCTGGCAATTCGACGCCGAGTTCGAGCATCGCGTGGTCGCCTGCCCCGTGCTTTCGGGTGACACTCTCTTTGCCAGTTGCGGCGGCGGCGGTGGCGGCAAGGACAGCGTCGTCATCCACGTCCCCGCCGGAACGGTGGAAGCCAAGGAACTCTATCGTCCTTCCAAGCAACTTCCCTACGTGCCCACGGGGCTCGGCATCGACGGCAAGTTTTTCCTGATCAATGACGGCGGTGTGGGCACTTGTTACGAGGCGGCGACGGGCAAGCAGCTCTGGAGAGAGCGAATCGTTGGCAAGTGCTTCGCTTCCCCGGTGGCCGTCGAAGACCGAATTTATGTCTTCGGCCGGGACGGAGACTACAAGATCTACCGGGCGTCGGACCGTTTCGAACCACTGGCCGAGGGGGATTTGGAAGAGGGAATCGACACCACGCCCGCGATCGGCGACGGGAAGCTTTTTATCCGCACGGAGAAGCGGATCCTTTGCTTCCAGATATCGGCCAAAGCCTAGCAGACGACTCGTTTCTTCCCGGGATCCGGCGATCGGGTGAACGAATCCGCGCCGCGGCGTCGCTCATCGCTCGTTCGCGTGAGATCCCGAGCCGCCGAGGCCATCCGATTCGATTCGACAGACAGATGCCAAATCTCGATCCTGACGAGTGGAAACGGTGGTTCACCGAGAATGCGCCACGCTTGCATCTCTACGCCCGTCAGCAAACCCGCTCCGAGTCCGACGCCGAAGACGTTCTTCAGGATGCCTTCGTGCGCATGTGGAACACCGCGCGCAAGGAGCCGGACCTCGGCCTCCCCAATCTGCCCTTCGGCTACACGTCCATCCGGCGTTGCGCCATCGATCTCGCCCGAAAAAATCAGCGCCGCCTTCAGCGGGAGGAAACGGCTCACGAGGGCCTGGACGACGTCCAGTGGTTCGAATCCGATCTGGAGGGTGCCGAGCGGAAAGAGGCCCTCGAGCGTGCCATCAAGCGCCTGCCCAAGAAGTACCAGGAAGTCTTGGCTCTGAAGATCTGGGGAGAGCAAACTTTTCAGGCCATCGCGGACCTGCAGGGCATTTCGATAAACACAGTGGCGTCTCGTTATCGCTATGCTTTACAAGGGCTCCGACGCGAGTTGGAAGCCAACCCCGACCTCTCCCCATGACCCACCCATCCTCGCCGATCGATTCTCCCCTCGACGACGCCGACGCCAAGGCCGACGCACGGCTGGAAGCCGAACTGATGCGTTTGCGGCCGCAAGCGCTCCGGCCCGGCTTGGAACGCGAAATCCTCGACCCCATGGTGGGGCTGTCTCAGGAGGAGGAAGCGGCCCTGGACGATCTGGCTGACAGGCTGGGTTCCCAGTGGCGTCCCGCACGCCTCCCGGCGACGTCCCTCGACACTCTTTGGAGTGGCATCCAGAGGAGTCTGGAAGAAAGCGAAAGTTCCGAGAAACCCGTCCCCGAAATCTCGACCGTCCAGGAAGTTTCTGCCCAGGAAGACACTCGAGTCATCCCTTTTCCCCACTGGCGAGATTTCGCCCCGGTTTTCCGAGTGGCGGCGGCCATCGCCTTGGGTGTCTTCATCGCCGGAGCCTGGTTCCACCCGGGCCCCGAGTCAGGCAGCGGCGACCCGATCGCCCAAGAGCAAGGTTCCACCTGGGGCCCGCTGGCCAACCCATCTGGCGAGGCTGCTCCGAGGGCCACGCCGGATTCCGGTCAAGTGGTCCCCATCGGCCGTCGGGGTTCCATCCAGGACATGGAAAGCCGCGGCGTGATGGAGCGGGACAACCAGCTCTACGAACGCTACTGGCAAACCCGAAAAGACCGGTCGATGTATCGAGTCGGCGACGATCTGCGCATCGAAGACGAAGTCTCTCGAGAGGGTCCGGTGATCACGCCGCTGCGCACCTTTTGAGACCTCTTCCGTGATGAAGATGATCGGCTTTCGCCTGCGGCGACGCATTCTCGGGCAGGCCGCGCGGCGAGTCGCCTCGCCCCGTGCCGGCTCCGCCCTCATCACTTCGCTCGGAGTTCCCCTGGCACTTTCGCTCTCATTCGCCTGGCCGTTACCCGCCCACGGCCAGGAAGAGGCCGAGTCGCCGCGATCATCCACCCTTCCACCAAGTTCCAACGAGCAGCCCAGACCTCCGGAGGGACCCGGCGCCGTCCCGCCATCGGTGAGACAGAGTCACCAGTCCGGACGCCCCATGCCGCACTTTGGAGTGGCCGTTCGCGAATGGAACGGAACCGTCAACGGCCCAGCCGAGCCCCTCTCGCCGAAACCCGCGATCAGCCACGGGCTCGAGGTGGCTCTCGTCGTTCCGGGCAGCCCCGCCGAAGAGGCGGGCTTGCAGAGCGGCGATATCCTCACACTGTTTGAAGACCAAATTCTCGTGGTCCCCAAACAATTGGAACACCTTGTCAAACGGAGCGAGATCGGCACCCGAATACCCCTCACCTTCTTGCGAGACGATGAGCTGGGCACCACCGAGGTCATTCTCGACGCCGCCCCCGACACGCCGCCCACCCATCCCAGCGCCGTGTTGACCGATGAACTCAAAGTGACGCGCCGAGTCGTCCGCGTCATGGCGGGCACGACCACCATCGCCCTCTCCACCCGCAAGGACAAGGCCTACCTGGAAGTTTCCGACGCCGAAGAGATTCAGTTTTCGGGAACCGTCGAAACGGAATCGGAGATTCCTCCAGAAACCTGGAAACGCATCCAGCGCGTCGCCAGCCTTGAGAACGGCCAATGGGTCTTCAAACTCCCGTTGCATCCGCCGGTCGAACTCGAACCAGACGACGGCCCCCGCAGGCCCGCCCCCGTGCCCGATTGATCGATTCAGCGATGGACGCACGCACGGTGTGCGCGGGCCCGCGAAACCCATCGGTGGTGTCGCTTCAGGGAAATCATCGCTTTCTCGAAGCCTGTCTTTGCTAACAACATGCCCGCGTGACTTCTTCCGCCTCTTCCCGAGCTTCGCCAGCGCATCGTCGAAGCAGCCCCCCGCATGCGAATGACGATCGCGACAGCCCTAACATTGACGCCAATGGTGACGCTAATCCCCATGCGGTTCCTGCGTTGTCGATCTTCCCTGTCTCACCGTGGACCTCGGTGTCCCGGTGCGGCATGACCAGATCCATGCGATCGATCCGATCGATCCCATCCCCGGTGGAATCACCGCCAACACCGGCATTGCCCTGAGTCGACTCGGAATCCGAACGGGTCTGCTGACCTACGTCGGCGATGACCTCTGGGGCAGGCTCTTGCACGAACGCTTCACGAACGAAGGCCTCATGCTCCACCAAGTCCAAACCCACGCCACCGATCCCACGACCACCGTGGTGGTGTTGATCGACGCCGAAGGACGCCGAAGTTTCCTCGTGCCCGGCGTGAAAACGGCAACGAAATCCATTGATGCGAGCTTTGTCATGAAAGCCCTCCCCACCCTGGCAAACGCTTCGTTCTTCGTCTTGGGTTATTTCGGCCGCATGCCCGCCCTCGAGCCCGATCTTCCGGAGGTGCTCAACGCGATCCGGGCCACCGGTTGTCGCACTGCAATGGACACGGCGGGCCAAGGCGGCGATCGCGAGCTGCTGAAGCGCGTTCTGCCGCATCTCGATGTCTACATTCCGTCGGAGATCGAGGCGCGTCATCAAACCGGAGATTCAAATCCCCGGCAGATGGTCTCCCAATATCGGGCCGTCAACGATCACGGCCTTCTCGGAGTCAAGTTAGGCGAAAGAGGCGCGCTGCTGCACCATCCGGCGGAAGGCTGGATCGAGGTCTCCTCGTGTCGGCCACCGGGTCCCGTGATCGATACCACGGGAGCTGGCGACTGCTTTCTCGCCGGTCTCTTGGCGGGGTTGATCGCAGGCGAGTCGATCGAGGACGCCAGTCGCCGGGCCAGCGCCGCCGGAGCCTGTGCCGTCTCGCAGAGAGGCGGATTCGTCGGCGTGCCTGTCAGAGCGGCCTTCGAAGCATTCCTGCGAGGACAGTGATAGGCAGATCCCCCACAGCGGCGCCTCCGTGACGCGGAATTCCTTTCCGCGGTTTATATCGCCACCAGGAGGGTCAATCCCGCCCGCTCTGGCACCAATGCAGCCATCTCGGTCGCATCGCCCGGGGATGGCATCCCCGGCTACAGCAGCCACGGCGGCCATCTCGGTCGCACCTCAGACGGCGGAGACGCCGTCCCGCCAACCCACCACACACTGCAACGCAAAAGGCCGGGGCGTCTCCGCACCGGCCTTTGCCAATCGTCAATCCTATTCTATCCGATCCGATCTGTTCGGATCGTGTCGTCCTCTACTTCAAAACACCACGGTAATAACCGCCACCACCCTGGGCGCGTGCGGCATCCGTGTCTTCGAAGGGTCCGGTGATGTCACTGGCGATCACCGACCAGCTCTGGAGGTCCGTGGAGTACTCGACGTCATAGGTCGAACCCGCCGGGAAGCTCAGGGAGATCCCGTCCGGTGTCGTTGTCACGGCGCCGATGCTGCCAGCGCCATCTCCGCCACCGCCATCCTGACCCACCTGATCGGCGGGCGTTCCGGCGGCCAGCTGAGCGATCAGGCTCTGATCGAGCCCGCCCTGGAAGACGGCGAACTCGTCGAGAACGCCCTGGATGCTGTTGACGCCCGCCTTCTCACTCTCACTACCGATGTAAAACTCGGTAAAAGGTGAGGGCAGTATCCCGGTGTTTTCTCCTTCCAAGAAGACTTGACCGTCGATGTAGATCGTCTTGTCAGGGCCGTCCTTCACGAAGGCAAAATGGTGCCACTCGGTGAAGTCAATGGTCGCGGGCGCACTGAGCCGCTGGGTCGCGGTGTCGCAACATCCGGCCGAATCCAGGTAGATGTGGTTGTCGCCCCAGGGCACGTGGGCCTGGATAGCCCGGCTGCCACCTTCACCCTCACCAATCAACCAGAAGGAGCTGGAGTTCACCACTGCCGACAGTTTCTGGAAGAAGGCGATGGTGATCGCATCCTCGTCGCCGGCCGGATTCATGAAGGCGGCGTCGACCACTGCGTGCTGATTCGCCTGGTCGGTCCCCAGGTCGAAGCCGTAATCACCCGCCGCGCCGCTGAAGCCTCCGGCATCCGCCGTGTAGGCCGCGCCGTCGACGAAATCCGCGGTCACTCCGCCGACGGAACTCACGGCCGCCTCGGGATTGCTCGGATCATTGAAGTTCCAATAGCCCAGCAAGGTGAACGCGGGAAGCGGAGCCGCGCCGCAGAGATCCCGATCATTGTTCGGATCGCTGCCACAGGCCGCCTCGTCGCTATCACTGGTGCCATCGCCATCGGTGTCGGCCACCAGCGGGTTGGCGTTGACGGCCACTTCATCGCCGTCGTTGAGGCCGTCCCCGTCGGTGTCGGCATTGGCCACATCGGCGCCCGTGCGGAATTCCCAGAGGGCACTCAGGCCGTCACCGTCGTCGTCGCTATTCGGATCGAGATCGGCCGTTTCATAGCCGTCACGGATCCCGTCGCCATCGGCGTCGGGATCGGCCGCCACCGCGAGGTGCAACAAACTGTCACCGCTAATCACGGAATCGTCGACTCCAAAGAGGTTGCGCAAATCATCGGCAGTGAACTCGGACACTCCGACAGCCATCTCCAACTGGGAGAGCTGGAACACCTCCGCTCCGGTCTCCGGATCCACTCCGCGAAGGTCATTGACTGTGACCATGGCATTCAGTTCCAGACCGAAATCGTCACCCGCGATGTCGAGCGTGTTCTCCGGCGCGTAGACCTCCGCATTGGCGATAAGCCGGCCTCCCGCGAGAAAGATGCCTCCCGTGCCCGCCGCGTGCGGGGTGTTCACCGTCACCGTGGTTCCAATGATGGACCACCCGCCATGGTAATCGTTGCCGATTCCACCGAGAATGACGCCACCAATGTTCTCACCGGGACCCCCACTGGTCACGGTCACCGGGCCCGCACCGCTCAATTGGGAGCGCAGGTCAAGGACACCGCCGCCGTGGTTGATCGTGTTCGCGCCTTCAAAGACCAGCGCACCACCCAGGCCCGTCGTGCCGCGATCGATGTTGATCATGGCTTGGCGAGAAACCAGTTCCGGGATCGTGACGATCCCGCGATGACCCACGACGAGGGTCGCGTCTGGACCGATGATGGTGAGCTTGTCACCTCCAAAGGCCGTGGAGGATTCCAGGCTCGGGATGACCGTGTTCACCACGACGTAATTGTTCCCCGCCGAGGGCGTTTCGCCATTCGACCAAACGATCGAATTGTCCCAGGAACCTTTCCTCACCGCGATGATCGCGTTGGGCTTGTTATTCGCGTCGTTTGGATCGTTGTCCAGCGCCAGCTCGATGTTGTCGTCGAAGCTGTCGTCATCGGAGTCCGCTATCGTTGGGTCAGTCTGATGTTCGTTGACCTCCGCGCCGTCGGCCAAGGAGTCGCCATCGGAATCCGCGTTGCCGGGGTCCGTGTTGTGGGTGGCCACCTCGGGACCGTCTTCCAGACCGTCACCGTCGTGGTCCGTGTTGTCCGGGTCCACCGCTCGATCGAACTCATCATTGTCACTCAAGCCGTCACCATCGAAGTCACCGCTGCCGTCGCGGGAGAGATCCCCAAAGAAGAACGTCTCTTTGAAGTCGTCGATGCCGTCGCCGTCGGTGTCCTCGGTCACGACCTCGTGGGGATTGAAGGCGCGCAAGAGTTCCCAGTTTTCCCCATCTGGCGCGGGTGCCGTGCCGGTGCCGCGATGGATGGCCACCGTCACTCCGGCCCTACCGCCATTTTCCCAGTGAATGAACTCGACGTCGTGGACGCCACGATCCAGCTCAACTTCCATGACCGTGTTGCCACGGCCGCGATCACCGGCACTTCCGATTTCATTGCCGTCAATCCTCAGGGAGAAGCCGTCGTCACTGTTGCAGACGAAGGACACCAGGCCAGTGTTCTTGATGAAAATCCGGCCCGTGGCGCGGATGGCAAAACCGTTACGGTCGCCAAAACCATCGTCCTCGTTGTTCCACAAAGGATAGGGGACGGAATCTTCGCCAAACCAGGGAGGGCCCGCGTCGTCGTGGAAATGGAGGAAGGGATGCTCGACCGTGATGTTACCCGAGAGGGCCACGTCCCCGTTGAGCGCGGCAAGCGCGGTGTCGAGATCGCTGACCGTGCCACCATCGGTCCAGGCGTGCTGGACCGTCCACTGGCCGCCGATGAACTGATTGCTGGCCACGTCGAGCTTGTCCAGGGGGTTGGTGATTCCACCGATGACCTCCAGGCCATCGAGGGCGCCGTCTCCATCCGTGTCCCGGTTGTTCGGGTCGGTCCCCGGCTGATTCTCGTCGACGAACGGAAGGTCGGGATTTTCCACGCCGTCCAGGAGCTTGTCGCGATCGGTGTCAGCCACGGCGGGATTGGTTCCCGTGTCTTCCGTGCTGACCCAGGTGCCGGTATTGGTCTCAAACTGGTCGTCGATCCCGTCCTCGTCGGTGTCGGCCGAGTTTGGATTGGTCCGCGGTCTGGCGTCGTACTCCTGCTTGTTGGTGAGTGTATCGCCATCCGGATCGAGAGCGCCATCGTCCACCGTGGGATCGAGGCCGTTGCGCTCCTCCCACTTGTCGTGCATGCCGTCACCGTCCTCGTCGATGAACTTCACCAGGTCCGTGACCAGGGTCCCCTCCTCGTCCGAGAGCCGATCGATCTCCTCATCGCTCAAAATGCCGGCGAAAACGCCGAACTCATCGAGAATGCCGGGGACGCTGTTGGCACCTCCGGCGGCGCTGCCGATCCACAGCTCGGTGAAATCATCGGGAAGCGGGGACGTGTTCGTGCCTTCCAGGAAAGGCCCGCCAGCGTCTTCCGTTCCGTTGACATAGATCCGCTTGGCTTCCCCGTCCTTGACGAAGGCAAAGTGATTCCACTCGTCCCAGTCACCGTCCCAGGGTCCGTTCAGACGCTGAGTGGCCGTGTCACAGCAGCCCGCGGTGTCGAAGTAAATGTCATTGTTGCCCCACGGGGTGTGCGCCTGCGCGCCCCGCTCGCCATTGCTGCTGCTCGGCGAGACCCCCCAGAAAGCGGACTGGTTGCGCACGGCGCTGACGTTTCGCTGCCAAAAAACAACGGTCAATTTGTCGCGCTCCGCCGCCTCGTTCATGAAGGCGGCATCGGCCACATGGACGGTCGCGGGCGCGGTGTCGAAATTGACGCCGGCACCGTATCGGCCGTCAGCCGTGAACTCCGCGCCATCGGTCAGTTCGCCCGCGCGCTCTTCGTCTTCACCGCCAACGCCGTTGGGATTGTCGCCCTCGAAGTCCCAGTAGGCCAGGAGCTTGAGGTCGGGGTCATCTTGGGCCTGGACAGCCAGAGGAAAGGCCGCCATGACCGCCGCCAAAAGGCGGTATCGTAACATGAGTTTTTTCATAGGTTTCGTTGGGTTTGGTACTTTGGGGATTCGCAACTCGCGACTCCCTGCTCGCACGGCAGATTTTTAGAGTCGGACAACCTACTTGGGCGGGAGACTTATGGGAAGAAAAAACTGAACATCTTTCAGCTCCCGGCAAAGAACTTTGCATGCCTGCCATGCCTCTTTGCCTGCCCGATCTTGCTGAACAGCAGATTCTGGACCGTGTCGAAGTCCTCTTGCCCGGGTCCGACCCCGAGGATCGGGCCCGGTATGCCGACTTGATGTGTCGTCATCACTACCTCAAGAGTGACACCTTGGTCGGGGAGCAACTACGCTACGTCGCGGCAGTTGATGGCCAATGGGTTGCGCTTCTGAGTTGGAGCGCCGCCGCCCAGCACCTCAGGGATCGCGAGCAATGGATTGGCTGGAGCCATCATCAAAGACGCCGCCGCCTGGCGCTTGTGGCCAACAACGCCAGGTTTCTGATTTTGCCCGAAGTGAAGTGTTCCAACCTCGCCAGCCGGGTATTGGCTCTCTGCACTTCGCGATTGAGCTCCGATTGGCTGTGCAGGCCTACTCCCACCCGATCCTTGTCGTGGAAAGTTTCGTGGACAGCCAGTTGTTCAGGGGCACTTGCTACAAAGCCCAAGGTTGGCAACTGCTCGGGCAAACCCAGGGCTTCGAGCGCAGGGAAGCTTCCCGTGACTTGTTAAAATTTAGGTGGATGGTTACCGGCTCCGCTCGGTGAGAAGAGTCGGATTAATACAAAACCAGGAACCAGCAACCACCCATGAAACACCTTGAGATCATCCATCAACTCGGTCAAGCCGATTCAAGAGAAGCCGCCGTGGCCTTCGACGAATTCCCGCGCGGGGCGGTCCGCCAATCACTGGTCAGCGTCATGGCCGAGGAAGTCACCAGCCTCTGTGGAGCCGCGTATGGGCGAGACACCGAGAGCCCGTCTCGTCGGGCCGGGAGCGCTCCGTCGAGCCTTGAAGGGAGAGAAGATCAGCCATCCCAGGGTCCGCCGCGAGCACTCTGACGGCACGAAGAGCGAGGTGAAACTTGCCAGCTACGAAGCAGCCAAAGGCTACGAGAAAAACAAGATTCGAGACGCCATCATTCGCGCCCACACCCACGGAGTTTCCACCAATGAGGTGCAGGACACGATCGACTGGACCAAGGGAGCCACCAGCGCCTCCGAAGTCAGCCGAGTTTGGGCTCACGAAGGCGCACGATTGCTCGCCGAGCCACGGGAAAGAGACCTCACCACGCAGACATGGGTCGCGCTCATGTTGGACGGTATCCGGTTGAGCGGTGAACTCACGGCCGTGGTCGCGCTGGGGTTCACGGCATCCGGACAGAAGGTCATCCTCGACCTTGAGATCGGAGCGAGCGAGAACGAAACCGTTTGTCGCGGACTGGTTGTCGCGGATCACTGAGCGTGGATTTGGGCCCGAGAAAGGGCACCGTCTCTTGGCCGTGCGAGAAATGACCGGAAGTTGTGGATGAGGGCAGCTACCGGAACACCATTCGAAGTTCGATGATGGGTTAGGCAGCGGCTTGCTGCTCGATGCCGTCCACGAAGATGATTCCTTGCACGACTTTGTCAAGTTGACGATACCCGTTGAGTCGACGCCAGCCTTTCCCGGCTTCCAGCCCGAGCTTGTAGACCATTGAAAGGGTTGCTTTCCTCGATCCACATCCTTTGGTTTGTCGAGTTCGATGGCGTACCGTGGCAAACGTCGACCCCATAGTTTCATAAATCGGGGCAAGAATCCCAAGAAAATAGTGGCAGGCAGCGATTCCGTAAGACGGCGTCGGAAAGAGTCGTAATGGCCTGAATTGGTGGGTGTTGAGCGTGTTGAAGCTGGCGCTAAGAGGGCGAACAGTTTCGTGTGGCGGTTCTCGGGCGAATTTCGGAGGGCTCGAGCCGCGAAATGGATCCCCCTGTCGGCAATAGGCAACAGGAAGCCAGACCGCTCCGATGGCGGGCGTGAACCCAAGGTTACCGAGAGCGCGGGGCGGGCGTTCCTCAGCCCGGAGCCGGTGGCGGCCACCATCGATCCTCTCGCATGGAGGCGGCGATTTGACGGGCAAAATAGATGGCCGTGTGTCCACGGCGTATCTCTGGCTTCAAGTTGCGCTTGTGGAAGCAGTGGAACACGGCGTGGGCCATGAACATGATCAGCCACAGAACGAGAATGGAATTGGGATGATGGTGATAGCAATGACCGGAATGCCAGCGGGAGCAGAGTTCGTTAAAGCCTTCGTTTTCGACCTTCCAACGGTCGTGCCCGAAATGGAAGATGGTCTTGGCATCGGCCATTGAGCGGGGCATGGTCGTCGCCCACCACCAGTGGCTATCGATGGGAGTCTCGACCCAATCCCCAGCGACGCGCTCGCGACGGATGCCAGTCTCATGGGAATGAACAACGCGAAGAGGAGTGTGAATGGATTCAGTGCAGAAGCCCTCAGCCTCTTGTAAATGAACGTGCCGCGCGGGCTTGCCCGGTGCAGCCGGAGTCTCAAATGATTCTGGCTCTTGCTCCTCAAGGGGCAGGAGCGTGCGGGCTTCGGACAATAGCTCAGGCTGATTATCCTTGAGTACGGCAACAAGGTATTTGCCGTGGTCTTCAAGAAGATTGATCACGGAGGGACGCAGGTAGAGCGCATCGGCAGTGAGCACGTCAAAGCAGCGTGGGTGGTCCTTAAGGACGCGAGTTATCAGCCGTATAGCCGCAGCGACTTCGTCGTCTCCAGGATCTCCGTCTTCACCAGGCTCAAGCATTTCCACGTCGAGAAGCAATTGAAAATCCTCACAGATAATCTGAAACGCGACCAAGCGGTGGTACTCGTGAGTGGGAAGTTCTCAGACCGGTTTCTCTTTGCCTGGCGTGTCTGTCTGACTGCGTAATAGAGCGATCTTCGCCTTGGATAGTTCAATGCTCAGATCGATCAGTTCGGTGGTCAGTTTCTTGAATTTCTTGTACTCCTCTGTTTCTTTTCGTAGTCCCTTCACGTGGTCTGGCCAGACGTGTTCAGTCCGGCTCCTCATCTTATGCGTGTAGCTCAGTTGGTAATACACGCCGCGCTGGCGTTGTCGATCTCGGTATTGCTTGCTGATGCTCCCAGGCCGCATTGGCCCGATTGCAGCTATCTTTGCCGCAAGTTTCTGGACTCTTTTTTCAGTGATCTGATCTTTTTCATGGTCATTACCTTATATATGCGAATGTCTAGGAAAATCAAATCATTTGTTATGGATCTCTGGATTTCTTGGTGGAATATCGTCTGTTTTCTGCGACCCGCTTTCTCGAGAGCCCGCACCTTTCTCTGGTTTCTGCTCGTCTTGGCCGCTTTCTCCGTGCGCAATGACCTCCTCGGGGTTTCCAGTTTCGTCCGCGCTCTCGGTTTGTCAGAACACTTCTATGAGCACTTACTCCATTTCTTCCACAGCAATGCCGTGAAGACGGACCGGCTTGCAGAACTTTGGTTCGCCATCGTAATCAAGCACTTCCCTGTCTACAAGATCGGTTGTCGCCCCGTCCTGGTTCTCGACGGCATCAAGAAGTCCAAGGAGGGCCGCAAGATGCCTGCGGTGAAGTATCTGCATCAACAGTCCGAGTCCAATTCCAAGCCTCACTTCATCATGAGCCATTCCTTTCAGGCCTTCGGCGTGCTCTGTCAGGTTGGCGGATACTTCTTCTGCGTTCCGGTCTGTGCACGCATTCACGAAGGTATCGTCACTTCAAACCGCGACAGGAGAACCTTGATCGACAAGGCCAACGAGATGCTCGCATCCGTCTGTAGAGGTCAGGAGTTCGTCTTGCTGGCCGACGCCTACTACGCCAACGGAAAGGTGATCCGGAGCACCAAGGGGCGTTCCGGTGTGCTGGTCACGAGGGTTCGACGCACGACAACCGGCTTTCGGCCTGCGGCAGTGCCACGCAAACGCAAACGCGGACGACCGAAAAAGTATGGCGCTGCGGTGAAGCTCCAGAATGTCTTTGGAACGGGCGGCTTCAGTTCCGTTCCCAGTCCCGTATATGGGGAGAGAAACATCTCTGTCCGGTTCAAGTCGGTGGATCTGTTGTGGAAGCCCGCCGGGGCGATGGTCCGCTTCATTCTCGTCGATCATCCCACGAGAGGGCGGATCATCCTCTTGTCTACCGACCTCACCATGGAAGCTCAGGAGATCATCTTGCTCTACAGTTTGCGTTTCAAGATCGAAGTCGCTTTCAAGCAAGCGGTGCATTCGGTCGGCTCATTCGGATACCATTTCTGGATGGCCGCTATGCGACCGCTCAAGCGTCGCAATGGTAACCAATACCTCCACCGGACTACCGAGAAATATCGCAGACAGGTGCAGAGAAAGATGCACGCATATCATGTGTTTGTGCAGACCGGCATGATCGCTCAGGGCATGTTACAGTACCTTGCCATGACATGTGACGGTCTGGTCTGGAAACACTTTGGAACCTGGATCCGAACCATCCGCCCAGACGTGCTGCCTTCGGAAATGATTGTCTCAGCCGCCTTGAAAAACACGCTGCCTGGATTTTTGCACCACGGCGGAAAAGGTTCAGCGTTCCGAAAATTCATCCTTGATAAAATAGACTTCACTCGCTCCGAAGGTTCACGCTTCGCCGCATGATGATCCAGTTACAGAACTTCTCACTCGCGAGGGTGGTAGAACTGTGTTTTGACCTCGTCTCCGACGGCGATCCGGCGTTGGAGACACTTTGGACAACAACGTTTGTAGCTACAGTGAGTTTCGTGACCATCGACGGCGGCAAGCATCCAACCGCGCTGTGGGGCAAGGATTTTGTTGCGTTTGAGGCAGAAGTAAATGTGTCCGAGACACCCTCGCACACTGTCAGGCTCGATGCGCTCGGAGACATACGCCAGTTCGTCGGCGCTGGGCAAACGGTGATTACCGAGCCAACGGGTCCAGCTGCTCTTGTTCCGGTGTTGCTCGAGTTCGTTGAAGCTTGGTAACCGGCAGCAGAACATGGCGAAGAATGCTGCCGGGAAAACTCGAGTGGGAATCTGTGGTTTGGGACGAGAGTCACGCACCCGCAGCCTCCACTGTTGGCGGAGGCTGAAAATCTTGTCCGCGTAAGTTAGTAGTCGCGTGAGAATGGTCGCTTCTTTTTTGGTGGAGAATTGCGCCCGGACTTGGCTTTGCCGGCTGATTTCTTACCGGTCTTGCCCTTCTTCTTGGCGGAGCTACTCGCCGCTCTGGCCTTGGTTTTTGCCTCCTCGAGTCGGAGGCGCCCCTGCTCGTCGAGGGCTTCCAGCAGAGCATTCGCCTTCTGGAAATCATCGATCCAGCGTCTCGCCTGAGCTTCCAACGGTCTGGGGACGTGCAGCATGGTGGTCTTGCCCTTGCGAGTCTGACCGATGGCCAAGGAGCGATGGCGCAAGGAGTCGTCGGAAGCGCAACGGCAAGTGGGCTTGCCGCATTTACGAGAGAGTTCGATGGGCGAGCCGTGAAGGAAGCCTTCGGCCTGGTCGAGGAGCTGGCGGAGGCGGCTGCGAATCTGGCGTTCGGTGGGGGGCAGGGAGTTTCTGCTTGGCATGAAGGTCGGCTCGTTCGGCGCACTGTAATATAAGACTATTACAGAAACAAGCTTAAAAAAGATGAAATAACGAATGCGAATTTGCCATGGGGTCAAAAATGGGCGCCGCCGATCCGAATTACCCAAAAATACAGGGCTTGAGCCGCCTCAGCCGCCTATCTTACGGAATCGCTGAGTGGCAGGGGCCTTTGGGATAAGGTTGATTTGGAATCTACCAAAACACCAAACACTTCAACCCAAAAGCCACCTACAGTGAGAGTAGCACGACGTACGATTAATGCAAAGTCCAGAACGATTCCGGCGATCAAATTTGAAGATCAAGAACTGACCTCTTTCGGCGGTCTCGTTATCTTTCAGAAGCTTTTTCAGGAATTGGATCTGGAGGGGAAGCTTCAGCAGTGCTTTGATCCACTGGATCGGCGCATGTCCCGCTTCTACAAGTTCCACAAGGTTTTCATGTGTCTTATCGTGCATCTTATACTGGGCTACCGGATGCTTCGCGATATGGACTACTACCGAGATGATCCCCTTGTACGACAGGTTTTGGGGATGCACCAATTGCCCAGTGTCCCAACGATGAGCCGGATGTTGGGAGAGGTCGATTGTCAAAGCCTTGAGAGGATGAGGGAGATGAATCATTTCGTTTGCCTGTCGCGACTTCAGGAGGAAGGAATCAAACGCATCACGCTTGATTTGGACGGAAGCGTGCAGAGCACGAGTCGCCATGCGGAAGGGACGGCTGTGGGATTTAACAAGAAGAAAAAAGGCGAGCGCAGTTATTATCCGCTGCTCGCGACGATCTCCCAAACCGGACAGATTCTCGATTACCTTCATCGAAGCGGCAACGTCCATGACTCCAATGGCGCGGTGGAATTTCTTCGCTACTGCGTGGAAAAGATTCGCAAGGTGCTGCCTGATGTGCAGATCGAGTTGCGCGCCGACAGCGCGTTTTTCAGCGATCAGATGGTTTCAGAGGCAAAGACCCTGGGCCTGGAATATACGTTTTCGGTACCTTTCGAGCGGCTTGTGGAACTCAAGGGCATCATTGAGAAGCGCCGTCGCTGGTCCCGAACCCGAGGCGGAGAAGGAAAAACTCATCACTTCGAAATCCGCTGGAAGCCAAAAAGTTGGGCGCGCAAAGCGCGCATTTTGTGCATTCGAACCATGAGGCGCACTCAGCGCAAAGGACCGCTCCAACTGGATCTTTTCGAACCAGTCGAGGAGAACTATGAATACAAGGCGATCATCACCAACAAGACAAACACGGCCGCTCATGTGGTGAAATTTCATGAAGAGCGTGGCTCTCAGGAGAAGATTTTTGGCGAAGCCAAGAGCCAGGCCCAGATGGACTATATTCCGGCCAAGCGACGTGCCGCCAACGAAGCTTTCCTTTTGGCCAGTATCCTCACCCACAATCTCACACGCGAAATGCAGATGCGATCTGCGGAGCGGTCACGCAAATCGTCCCCCCAAAGGGCTGCGGAGTGGATCTTTGAAGGACTCGGCACGATTCGCCGCAAAATCATCCAGCGTGCCGGACGTCTGACTCGCCCTCAAAGTCGACTCACATTGACACTCGGAGACAATCAGGCCGTCGAAGAAGAAATCGCCTACTACATGATGGCCTGACTGGCCATTTTATGAAACGCTGGGGATGATCCGAGGTGGCTGTTTCATCAACGAAGAAGACGCCCGGACCGAACTATTTGACTACATCGAATCGTACTACAATACCAAACGGAAACATTCCTCACTCGACTACCAAACACCTGCTCAATTCGAAGCAAATACTAACATCTAACTAAGCTAAATTTGGTCCATAAATCCCTTGCATCTCAGGTGAAGACAAAATCCACATCGCGCCCTAGGTCAAAATAGCCCGTAAGGCTTTCCATCACAATTGTATCTGCATCGATGAAAATCGTCTTGGTATAAGGGGACAACCACAGAGCAGAGATCTTGGCCGCA
>CBDBEZ010000042.1:0-51076 GCA_965204485.1 Verrucomicrobiales bacterium | reverse complement strand
CGATCCACATCCTTTGGTTTGTAAAATACAGCCTGCTTGACGGACTACACTAGGGAAGTTCCAGGCGGCTCCGGCTCCGGCAATGAAAAGGGCCGGAAAACTTCAAGGTCCGCTCCGGCTTGCTCACCGTCATCTGCGCCGTCCCCTCGAGATCGACCTGGGTGGTGTGCAAGGGATCGAGCCGGCGATGCAGCTTGCCATGCCCATGCAACTCGACTTCCACCGGATCCCCTACGGAATCCAGCATGGTTCCGCGACACCGCTCGACCGATACCGACACCTCGGCCACTTTTTCGCCGTCGAAATCGAGCGTCCGCTGGACGAAGAGATGCGCGCTCCCCGCGCTTTCGGTGAACGTCGCTCCCAACAAGGCCTGTAGCATCACCTCCGGCTTGATGGCCCAGCTGTCCCGCCTGCGCACGTCGCCGTCCGTGAACAGCTCATCGCCGCCAAGCCACTCGAAGCGCAGCGATTTCAAGGCCTCCTTTTGTGCGTCGCTGGCTCCGGCCCGTTCCAGGCTGAATCGGCTGCCATCCCGAATCACGACCTCTTGACTCAAGGGATCCGTGTATTCCATCACTTCTTCACTGTCCGCACCGCGTGGCTTCAGGCGAATCGTCCGGCTTACCTCACCAAAACTCAGTTTCCAGATGGATGGAAACATCACGGTCACATCGCGTTCCACCCGGTATTCGATGCTCGCCGAGCCGGTTTGCACATCGCCTTCACTCTCGATCGTCACCCCTAACCGGTCCATCTTCAATTCGTGCGTATCGACCGTCCGCGTTCCCTTGGGGAGAGCCTCCGCGCCCCCCTGGAGAGACAATTGCGTGGACTCACGGGAACGGCTCTTGACGACCGGAACACCCGGCGGATCGGAATCGACCGGATCGGGATCGACCGGATCGGGATCGATATCGAGATCACAGCCGGTCAAGATCACTCCCACCAGTGCCGCCAGTCGGAGTCGAGTGGCGCAATGCGTCGTCTTCATGGTCTCCAGCACACGCAATTCCGCCTCGAATGACAACCCTTTCCCGCCGAACTTTTCCTACGACATCGTTTGACCATTGAGACCGCCGGCGATTCCCCTAAAGTGGGCCCATGAATCCCGAAGACTCCGGCCGGAGACCGCCCCAATCCCTTTGGTTCGTCCCGTATCTCGACAAATCGAAGCCCTGGCGGAACCGAACCCTCATGCCCGTCAAACCGGAGGGAATCGATCTCGCCATTCGCGACCAGCGGGGACGGGGCAAGGCGTTCGAGAATGAAACGGAATTCCAAGAGGCGGTGCAGGTTCAGGCGGACTTGCGTCGCCGACGCGTCGCCATTCCGGCCTATCCCCGCTGGTTTCCCGCCATCCTCCTGTGGGAGCCACGCGAAGATGTCCCCTCGTATGCGCTTTCCAACGTCTGGAAACCCCTCCTGATCAGCCTCCTGCTCGGATGGCTCTACCTCGCGCCTCCTGCGGCTCTTCCCCTGGGACATCCCCAATACAAGATGCTCTTGCTGCTGGGCCTCATGTTCTTCGGAGTGATGCCGCTCTGCAGCGAGATCATCCACTGGTGGGAGGACTGGCGGGACCGCGCGCCCGATCGCCACAAGCGCCGGCAAGCCGACCTCGTTTTTTTTGATCACTGGCTCCACTCCTTCTCTCCCTTGATACTCAAGGCTGCGGTGGGCGTCTTTGCCATGGTCTACCTCTTCCAGGTCTTCGGCTACCGCTCGCCACCCTCGATCGAAAGCGCCCTCACGGCCGTCTTTCTCGGCGGCAGGGGCGTGACCCAGTCCGTCATGGACGCCGCCCTGGTCAGAACCAGCCTGGCGCAGGACGGCGAATGGTGGCGGCTCGTCACCGCAGGCATGATGCACGGCTCGCTGCTGCACATCCTCTTCAACAGCGCAGCCTTCTACTTTCTCGGACGTGTGACCATCGCGATGGTTGGCGCGCCCCTTCTGGGACTGGTCTTTCTCACCAGCATCGTGGGCGGGAGCCTGGCCAGTTTTTGGCTTTCCCTGACCGTCAACCGCCCCTCCGTGGGAGCTTCAGGCGGCGTGATGGGAGTTCTCGGTTTCCTCACGGTCATCCTGGTTTTTCACCGCGCAGACATTCCCCGCCTCTACAAGACCAACCTCCTTCAGGCGATCCTCATCATGTCGATCTTCGGAGCGCTCGGTGCCAAATTCATCGACAATGCGGCCCACGCGGGCGGTTTCCTGATCGGCAGCCTGGTGGGCATTGCCCTCGTCCCCGCCGCCGCGCGGGTCTGGGAATTCAACGCCCCCCGCTGGCTTCGGTTTGCCGGCTGGGCCTGCTGGAGTGTTCTCCTGCTCGCAGCCGGGAAAGTGATCTGGTTGATCCTGGCTTGATGAATATCAACCGTCGCCCATCCCGTCAGGCGCGCGATCCAAAATCAGGCAAGCATGAGAACCGGTGGGCTTCTCAGTGCTTCTTGTCACCCTGGCTCTCGGCCGTGTCTCCACCGCCGTGGCTCTCATCCTTCATGTGAAGCGTCCGGGTCTCTTCCCACTCCTGACGTTCGCACGCGCCGTATCCCAAGACGAAACCCAGGGCAGCCACCACGAAGAAAAAGCGTTTCATCTCCGTTCCTTAATCCGCCTCTTTGGGATTGCAAGGACCTTCCCGGCGCCACGAAAAAAACCCCCGCCCGGAGATCCGGACGGGGGCCATTCGAAAGAGTCGTTTGGCTGTGAATCGATTCAGTTCGGCGGCTTCCTCAGGAGGCCTCTTCTTCCTCTCCTTCGGCTTCCTCTTCCTCGCCCTTCTTGGCGAAAGTTTTCACCTTGTATCTCTCCGCCTTATTCCCGAGGGACTTGATGGCGCCTTTCTTGGTCAACTTCTCAGAAGTCGAGAGTACAAGAACTTTTTGAGTTCCAGGCTTCTCTCCCAACTGAATGTCGACTTTGGTGACACCCTCCAACTTCTTGAACGCCGCACGGACGTCCTTTTTGCAGCCGGCTCAAGTAACACCGGTCATCCCCACGACATACGTCGTGGCCTTCACATCATCGTCGGCAAACCCAGTCGAGAGACCGAGCGCCATTATCAGTATAGCAATCAGATTTTTCATATTTTTGATTTATTTAAATGAATGAATGAGCCAAACACTCGCTTTCAACTACGACGGAACCTCGCGAGAGGCAACCGCCATACACCAACTATTCCGCCGTGAGGCGCCCCATTCGCGACAATTATTTCCAAAATCCTGCCCTGTTTCCGGAATTGACTGGGGAAAGGAGAATCACGCCGACGGACGCTCTTGCCGCGGACGGCGACTCGGCTACCGTGGCCGAGCCATGGCCAATCGTCCCTCCCATCCCGGCTGCCTGATTGGCCTCACCATGCTCATCGTCTTCAGTCTGATCGCTACCTGGACGGTCTACACGGGCTACACGCAGAACAAGGCCATTGCCCGGTTCACCTCCGACGCCCCCGCGGACCTCGACCTGACCTACCGCGACGCCGAGGCCGTGGTGGCCCTTCGGCACCGCGTCCGCGAGTTCGCCAAGACCGTTCGCGAAGGGGGCCAGGACTCCGTCAGCCTCACGGTGGAAGACCTCAATGACTTGATCGGGCACGAGGACCGCTTGTTCGACTATCGCAACCTGATCAAATTCACCCGCATCGGCCGCGAGGGCGTCGAAGCCCGGATCGCCTTCCCCATGCAAACCCTGTTTCAAGGCGGCAAGCTCCGTTACCTCAACGGGACGATCACCTTCAATCCGGCCATCGAGGAGGGTCAATTGATGCTCACGATCGCGGACATCCAGCCCGACGTGGGCGGTGAAGTGCCGTCGGGTTTCTTCAACTTCATCTCGGGCAACGTGAATCTCGTGGCGCCGTTTCGCGACGATGCCCGGGTGGGCCCGGTGCTCGAGAAAATCCAGTCCATCGCACGGCGCGATGGCCGGCTCACGATTGAGGCACGCTGAACAACGCCCACCGATCGCGGGATGACGGCAGGCCTGCGCATGGCGTCGATCGATCGATACCGAGAGTCATCATGATTTTCCATCCAGAGTCAGCCAAGATTCCCTGGAGCGCATAACAAGAACCCGTGATCCGCAGCCTCGCTTGCGCCTATGGTTTCGTTCGCTGACACCTCGCCAGGCGGAAAAGAAGGGATGACGGGAGACCCCTTCCCAGCGTGGCTCCGGCGGAATGAAGCCCCTCCCACCTCCTCATCTCGAAGCTCAGGCTTCGCTCGTGGTCATTTCTTCCACCTGAGCTTCGCTGGGACGGTCATCCCGCGTGAGCTTCATTCCCACGGGCTTGCTGACGCCAAACTCTTCCATGGTCACCCCATACATGACATCGGCGCGACTCATGGTGCGTTTGCTATGGGTGATGATGACGAACTGGCTCTGGGAAATGAAGCGATCCAGCATCCTCACAAAACGTGCGATATTGGCTTCATCCAAGGGGGCGTCCAGCTCGTCCAGCACGCAAAAAGGCGAGGGCTTCACCATGTAAATGGCGAACAACAAGGCCACCGCCGTCATCGAACGCTCACCCCCCGAGAGCAGACTGATTGTCTGCAGTTTTTTTCCGGGAGGCTTGGCGATGATGTCAATACCGCTCTCCAGGGGATCTTCTTCATCCAACAAGACCAGATCCGCTTTCCCGGGCTCGCCAAACAGTTCCCTGAACATCAATTTAAAGTTCTGCCGCACTTGCTGGAAAGTCTCGGCGAACTGCTTGCGCGATTCCGTGTTGATCTTGGCCAGGACACGCAACAGCTCTTCTCTCGAATTGGTCAGATCGGAATGCTGCTCGTTGAGAAAACGCAGTCTCTCCTCGGTCTCCTCGAATTCCTGGATCGCGTCCAGGTTCACGGGACCCATGGAGTCCAGCTTGCGTCGCATCTCCACCACCGAGGCCTCGATGAACCCCCAATCCGGCTCCGATCGTTCCGTCACCTCACCGGTATCGGGATCGACTTCCACCTCCCCGCTGGCGTCCTCGGCCCCTTCCGGCTCGGGCTCCTCCACCTCGATGCGGTGAGTGCGGGCTCGGCGATTGCGCGCCTTCTGGGATTCCAGCGCCAGCAAGAGCTGATGGGCATCGGGCCGGAACTGTTCGATATCGACCTGATACCGTCCCGTGATGCTCTGGGTGATGTTCTCCACCCGGAGATCCAATTGGGTCGTCCGCACCTCCTCGCGACCGCGCTGTTCCTGCAAGGCACTGCGCTCCTGGTTCTTTCGGCCTAACAAATCCTCGAGGTCGCGCACTTCCTGCTGAGCCGACTTGCGATTTTCAAACGACGCCTGCAGGCGTTGCTCGACCTGCGAAACTTCCTCCTGACTCCGATTGACGACCTTCGACAATTCCTCGTTTTCCCTGCCAATATCCTCAAGCCGACTCTGCTGGTTGGCGATCTCCGATTCGTGGCGGCGCTGCAGTCCCGCCAGTTCCTCCAGCCGCCCGGCCATCGGGCTGCGTTGATCGCGGAGCGCTCGCTCAGCCTGCTCTTCCAGCGCCAGGTTGGTGCGCAATTGATGGACCCGCGCTCCCGATGCCCCCTCTTCGTCCGCCAGGGAGGTGAGATCGGCCTCTGCCTGCGCTTGATCCGCTCCCACCGCCTGCATCGCCGCTTCCCGTTCCGCGTGCTCGCCGGTCAGGCGATCGAGTTCCGCCGCCAGGTTCTCCTGCCGCTTGACCGATTCGGCCTTCTCCCGCTCCAGCTTGGCCAGGCGCGCCGCCACTCGCTGCAACTCCATCGTGGCCATGCGGCGCTGGTCTTCCAAGCGCGAGCGATTCAGCTTGTGCTGCTGGAGGGATTCGACGAGTTCCTCTCGTTCCGTCTCCCTGGCCAGGACAGCCTCTTCGGCGGCGCTCACTGCGACCTGAGCCGCACGCTGCTCACCCTCCTGACCTTTCAGAATCTCACCCAGTTTCTTGATCTCCGCCTGCTTCTGCAGGATGGATTCCTTGGCCTGCCCCGCGCGGCCACCATGGATGACCCCGGCGGCGGAAACCAATTCCCCATCCCGCGTGACAAACGCACAACCGCGATTCCCCGACTGCAAACGACGCCCCTGGGACACCGAATTCACGATAAAGACATGGCCGAGTGCCTCCTCAATCCACGCTTGGGCCTTTCCCTCCACGGAGAGCACCTCGAGGATGGGGAGTATCCCCTCCCCGGCCAGTCCCGGGCGGGCGGGCGGCGCGGGGGGAGCCTGATCCTCGGGCAGAATGGAGCCGTAACCTAACTGCTTCTCTGAAAGGCGCTCGATCATCGCTTCCGCCACGGTGCCATTGGCCACCAGGACGGTCTGCAGATGATCGCGCAACGCGGCCTCCACCGCCGTCATGCAGTCGGGATCGGTCACATGGATGAGTGAACCCAGCACGCCTCTGACAGAATTCTTGAAAGTCTCCGGTTCGTCCAGGCCCCGCAGGAGGCTTTGCGTGCCCTTCTCGAAACCCTCACCTTGTTCGACCCACTTCTGCACCACGTCGAGCCGCGAGCGCGTGGTGTTGATCGTTCGCTCGAGATCCCGCAGCCGCTCCCGTTTTTCCTGCTGCTTCGCGCGGAGCTCGCGCAGGGCGTTTTCCACCAACTGGCGCTCCTCCTGACAAGAATCCAAAGCCTCCCCCTCCTGGGCGATGGCGGCCTCCCACTCCTTGCACTGCGCCTCATATTGGGATCCCTCGCCCTCCAGGGTGCTCTTCTCCTCCTCCAGGGCGGCCAGGCGCTGGGCGTCGCTCTCCCGCTGCTCGAGCTTGGCATTGCGCGCGGCTTCCAGGTTGGCCAGCTGACTGATCAGCTGTTGCCGGCGGGCCTGGGCCTCCAAGAGACGCCGTTGAATCTCCGCCCGGCGATTCCGCACGGCCCGGTCCGCCTCCTCGGCGGCAGCCAACTCGGAACGCTGCGAGTCGAGGCGCGAAGCCAGATCATGAAGATTCTCCTCCGCCTGCGCCAGGGCATCGCGTTGCGCGGCCATCTTCGCGTTGGTATCCTCAATCGCCGAGCGATTCTGCTCGATGAAGCGGCCCAACTCCTCCGAGCGCTCCCGGTTGAATTCCATCCGCCCCTGGCTGTTCTGAATCTTGCTCCGCAGGCTCATCTGCTGCTGGGAGAGCTCGTGAAACTCACTCTCGAGCCCCTCCAACTGCCCTCGCTTGGCGCTCAGATCCCCGCTGCGGCCCTCGATCTCCTCACGGCAGCTCTCCTCTGCCTCCACCAAGGACTCGATCGAGTTCTTCAGCTCGGCCCGCTCCGCTTCCAGCTCGCGATACTGACGATGTGCCCAATGGGTATCGAGCGTCGTCAAGTCGTCGAGGAGTTCACGGTAACGACGCGCCTTGTTCGCCTGGCGTTGCAAGGAATCGCGCTGCCGCTGCAGCTCCTGAATGATGTCAGAAACCCTGACAAGATTGGACTCCGTGTAATCGAGCTTCCGCAGAGCTTCCCGCTTCTGCACCTTGAATCGAGTGATGCCCGCCGCCTCCTCGAAAACATTCCGCCGATCCTCTGGCTTGGAACTCAAGAGCATATCGATCTTGCCCTGCTCCATGATCGAATAGGCCGTTCTCCCGATGCCCGTGTCCATCAACAAATTCTGAATGTCTTTCAGCCGGCAAAGCTTGTCGTTGATGCGATACTCCGATTTGCCGTCGCGGAACACCCGCCGGGTCAAGGCCACCTCGTTGTAGTCCACCTTCAGGGCCTCCTCGCAGTCGGCGAAGATCAAGGTCACCTCCGCCATCCCCAGCGGCTTCCGTTTGTCGGTCCCGTTGAAGATGACGTCAGCCATCTCACCGCCTCGCAGGGCCTTGGCCGAGGTCTCACCCAGAACCCAGCGGACGGCGTCCACCAAGTTCGATTTGCCGCAACCGTTGGGCCCCACAATCGCCGTCACCCCCGGGTGAAAGGCGAACTCAGTGGTGTCGGCAAACGACTTGAAACCGTGCAAATTGAGAGATTTGAGGCGCATGATCAGGGTAACAGTCCAAAACTGCCCGCCAACTCGCCCCGCTGTCCGGAACGACTCGACAAAGCAGCGGGCGCAGCTTGTCGGGCGGCGGGAAGCCACGCAAGGGAAATCTTTGGAAAACACAGCATATTGTGCCACAACCTCGCGCACTACCACTACACCTTGTGGTCCCCTCATATCGGCAAACCCGGTGCCCATTGCGGTTACAGTCGATCCCTGAGAAGCAAGATAATCTTGGTGAAAGCGATCGCTCGCAGCATTTCAAGCCAGTGGAGTCAATTCAAGTCGCATGGACTCCTCGGAGTCAAACCCCTTCACTCATCTACCCCTCGGTTGCCCTTGATAAATCGTGCTCCTCTCATAGATAGAACGCGATCATGCCCGACATCCCCGCCACGCCCGAGGTCCCCGATGCCGACGCGCCGGTTTCCCCCGACTCCTCGAAACCGTCTCCCAAATCGGCCCCACCGCCAGACCATCCTCTGGCCAACATTCTTATCAACGTCCTCTTCCCCGTCCTCATTCTGAGCTACCTGAGCAAGGAGGGAGACAAGGCCTGGCACGTCGGTCCGCACTTCGCCATGGGTCTCGCCCTCGCTCTGCCCATTGGCTACGGCCTCCGGCATTTCCTCAAATACCGGCAGATGAACGTCTTCTCGCTGATCGGCTTCCTCTCAGTCCTGCTCACGGGAGCCATCACCATCTATCTCTGGTCGGGCGGGCTCCCAGTGAGAAAGAACGCCGCCCTCCTCTTCGGCATCAAGGAGGCCATCCAACCACTGATCCTCGGTTCGCTCTTCCTCATCACTCACCGTCTCGGCAAGCCTCTCTTCCACACGATCCTTTACAATGACTCCGTCTTCGACCTTCCACGGATCGAGCAAGCCATCGCCGATCAGGGACGCCAAGGACGCTATCAAAAACTGCTCTGGAACTCGACGCTGCTCTTTTTCGGCTCTTTCGTCATCAGCTCGATCATGAATCTCTTCCTCGCCTTCTATTTTCTCGGCGATCTCGATCCCCTGAGCGCGAACTGGCGCGAACTTTACAACCAGGACGTGGCCAAGATCACGGGCTGGGGTTTCGTCGTTATCGGCGGTCCCCTTCTCGTGGTCAGCGGCTTCATTCTCTGGTATCTCATTCACGGCCTCAAGCAGCTCACCGGCCTGGAGACCGAGAGCCTGATGCAGGCGCGCTAACGCAACCGGAAGGACGTCCTCGCCATGTGGTTCGGATTGGCCCGTCGCCGCACACTCTTTCTCCCGACCTGGAAGGGCTGGCTGCTCCTCGCCCTTCTCCTCGCCCTGACGCTATTCGCGTTCGCCAAGAACGCCTATCGTTTCCTCGCCCTCAACACCTCCCTCACACAAGCCGACGTTCTCCTAGTCGAGGGCTGGGTTTCGGACCACACTTTGGCCAAGGCGGTCGAGGAGTTTGAAGCCGGACGCTGCCGATGGATCTGCACTTCCGGCGTCGACCTCGAACGGGGACAGCGGCTATCCGAATGGAACGACTGGGCTTCCGTCGCCGGCGCGACTCTCGAAGAGCTCGGCGTCCCGACGGAGAGTCTCCCCCAGCGTTTCATAAAATGGCCAGTCAGGCCATCATGTAGTAGGCGATTTCTTCTTCGACGGCCTGATTGTCTCCGAGTGTCAATGTGAGTCGACCTTGAGGGCGAGTCAGACGTCCGGCACGCTGGATGATTTTGCGGCGAATCGTGCCGAGTCCTTCAAAGATCCACTCCGCAGCCCTTTTGGGGGACGATTTGCGTGACCGCTCCGCAGCTCGCATCTGCATTTCGCGTGTGAGATTGTGGGTGAGGATACTGGCCAAAAGGAAAGCTTCGTTGGCGGCACGTCGCTTGGCCGGAATATAGTCCATCTGGGCCTGGCTCTTGGCTTCGCCAAAAATCTTCTCCTGAGAGCCACGCCCTTCATGAAATTTCACCACATGAGCGGCCGTGTTTGTCTTGTTGGTGATGATCGCCTTGTATTCATAGTTCTCCTCGGCTGGTTCGAAAAGATCCAGTTGGAGCGGTCCTTTGCGCTGAGTGCGCCTCATGGTTCGAATGCACAAAATGCGCGCTTTGCGCGCCCAACTTTTTGGCTTCCAGCGGATTTCGAAGTGATGAGTTTTTCCCTCTCCGCCTCGGGTTCGGGACCAGCGACGGCGCTTCTCAATGATGCCCTTGAGTTCCACAAGCCGCTCGAAAGGCATCGAGAACGTATATTCCAGGCCCAAGGTCTTTGCCTCTGAAACCATCTGATCGCTGAAAAACGCGCTGTCGGCGCGCAACTCGATCTGCACATCAGGCAGCACCTTGCGAATCTTCTCCACGCAGGAACGGAGGAACTCCACTGCTCCATTGGAGTCATGGACGTTGCCACTTCGATGAAGGAAGTCGAAGATTTGTCCGGTTTGAGCGATCGTCGCGAGCAGTGGATAATAACTGCGCTCTCCTTTTTTCTTCTTGTTAAATCCCACCGCCGTCCCTTCCGCATGGCGACTCGTGCTCTGCACGCTTCCGTCCAAATCAAGCGTGATGCGTTTGATTCCCTCCTCCTGAAGTCGCGACAGGCAAACGAAATGATTCATCTCCCTCATCCTCTCAAGGCTTTGACAATCGACCTCTCCCAACATCCGGCTCATCGTTGGGACACTGGGCAATTGGTGCATCTCCAAAACCTGTCGTACAAGGGGATCATCTCGGTAGTAGTCCAAATCGCGAAGCATCCGGTAGCCCAGTATAAGATGCACGATAAGACACATGAAAACCTTGTGGAACTTGTAGAAGCGGGACATGCGTCGATCCAGTGGATCAAAGCACTGCTGAAGCTTCCCCTCCAGATCCAATTCCTGAAAGAGCTTCTGAAAGATAACGAGACCGCCGAAAGAGGTCAGTTCTTGATCTTCAAATTTGATCGCCGGAATCGTTCTGGACTTTGCATGAATCGTGCGTCGTGCTACTCTCACTGTAGGTGGCTTTTGGGTTGAAGTGTTTGGTGTTTTGGTAGATTCCAAATCAACCTTATCCCAAAGGCCCCTGCCACTATTTTCTTGGGATTCTTGCCCCGATTTATGAAACTATGGGGTCTCCTGGTGGCGCCCGGTGGCTCTCAACAACGGCATCGCACGCATGCCAGTCTCCTCGCCGTCCGCCAGAAACTGGAACAGCGCGGCCTCACCACTCCCCTCAGGACCAATCTCCTGACCGAGGCCCACCACGGACGCCGCAGTCGCGCCGTCGTGCGGAAAGTTTTCCCGGACGACACGGAAATCGGAGTCCTCTCCATCGCCCCCCATGCCTACGATCCCGCCCGCTGGTGAGCGTCCAGTGCCGGCGCCAAGAACGTCTTGATGGAGAACTGGTGGCCTGGGTGCACGAGAGTCTCGCGGACAGCGGTCGGCCGTAGCCGGCCGGCAGTCGGTGGACCAACGAAGCTCCACACGTAGCCACTCTTCCCGTAGCCGCACGCCCGGCAGAAAATCGCCCGTCAGACTCTCCTCTCGATCTCAAGGCGGCGGCGCTCGCTCGGGCCGGCTATTTCGTGAGTTCCTCCGTGGTCATGAAGGTCAGTCGCCCCGGGTTGGCATCCCGCACCGCTTTCACCTCTTCGGTCGAAATGGGCTCGGCCCGGTTTCCGAAACTGTTCCGCACAAAGGTGAGGACCGCCGCCACCTCTTCATCATCGAGCATCCCGGCAAAAGGCGTCATGGGCACCTGTCCATCGTACTTCTTTCCATTGATCTCGAGGGGACCCATCAGGCCATAGAGAGTGAGTTTGATCAGACGCTCGCGATCTTCCGTGACCCACGGGCTCTCCTCGATTGACGGAAAGGCGGGATCGAGGCCCTTGCCGTCGGCCTGATGGCAGGTGACGCAATGGCCCTCCCGATGATAGATCTTCTGGCCGGCCAGGAAGCTCTCCTTGCCCTGTCCGTCGAGATACTCAGGGGCCGGCTTGGAGACGTATTCGGGAACTTCAACCTCGGCGACGCCCGCGAGTCGATCGGCAGCAATCTTGACCACATCCTTGCTCCACACATCGAGGTCTTGACTGGCTCCCATCCCCACGATCTTCTTGGCCGCCTCGGTATCGGACAACCACGACGCGGCGACGACGGCTTCCAGCCGCACGCGCCCATGCACATCGGCGGCGGCGCTCTCCAGCAAGGCGAGATGGTCGGAGACGCGGTGGGTGTTGTAACGCAGAACACGCACCGCGGCGGCTCGCGCCCGGAAATCGCGCGCTTGTAGCAGCTGTCGAAGCAGTCCCTCATCGATCTCATTCAAAGCCCAGCTGGTCCAGAGGGCCTCCAGAACGAGGCGCTCATGGTCCGCATCACTGCGATCGAGCGCCGCCACCCAACGGCGCAGAGCGGGCAGCACCTCGCCGGCGGGATGAGCGCGAAGTTCGCGGCGAGCCCGATAACGGGTGCGAAGCTCCGGCTTCTTCAAACAGTCTAGCAAAGCATCGACACTGACACCGGCGATGCGCGCGGGGGTGACCAGCGGTCGGCTCGGGTAGGTGAGACGATAGATGCGGCCGTGGACGTGATCGCGCAGCGGATCGCGCGCATTGTGCTGCATGTGACCGATCAAGACATTGTGCCAGTCGACCACGTAAAGCGATCCATCCGGGGCGAATTCGAGATCAACCGGGCGGAAATTCGGGTCGCTGCTCTTGAGAAGGTCCTGGCGAAACGTCGTCTTCCAGCCCGTGCCATCGTCCTCGATCTGGTGCTGCTTGATGCCCAGAAAACCGATGGCGTTGCAGAGAATCAGGTCGCCCTGCACCTCATCGGGGAAATGGCGGGAAGAGACGATTTCGAGACCGCTGGTGGGGCGCACCTTGTGGCCCTCGGGAACGAGATCGACGGTCGGTGGTGTCTTGCTGCCGAAGGTTGGCTTCACCTCCATCGGCAAACCCCAATTCATGGTCGTGCCCGAGGTGTGGAGAAAGAAATCCTGACCCCAGCGATCGAAGACGAAGCCCCATGGATTCGGGATACTCATCTGGATCGATCGCTCCAACCGGCCACGCTGAGGGCTGTAACGGTAGAAGCCTCCATCGACACAGCGCACCGGACCGTAGGGGGTCTCGATATTCGAATGCAAGAAGACACCCTCACACATCATGAACGCGCCGCTCGGATCCGCCGAGAAGGCGCTGATGGCGTGGTGCGTGTCATGCGTATCGAAGCCACCCAACACGATCTCGCGGCGGTCGGCCCGGTCGTCGCCGTCGGTGTCGCGCAGGAGCACGAGGTTGGGTTCATGAGAGAGATAGACGCCTTCGGGTGCGAATTCAAAGCCGATGGGCAGGTGGAGTTGATCGGCAAACACGGTCTCCTTGTCAGCCTTGCCATCACCGTCGGTGTCCTCATAGATGAGCAGCTTGTCGTTGGGCAAGTCATCGCCCGGGCGATAGTGCGGGTAGGTGGGCATCGCGGCGACCCAAAGGCGGCCCTGGTTATCGAAGGAAAGCTGAACCGGATTGGCGAGATTGGGGAACTGTTTTTCGCTGGCAAAAAGCTCCACCCGGTAGCCGTCGGGAACGGTCAAGGCACTCACCGCCTCTTCATCGTAAAGGTAGCTTTCGCTGCCGTTCTTGGCGCTCGGCCGGTAGTTCGATGGCACGGGCGGCAGCGGGTGTGTCGTGGAGTCGTCAACTTCGAGCGTGTCCTTCTCGCCCGAGGCCACCTCATGGATCAGCGTGTCCCGGAGAGCCGTCATTTCCCGGGTCTTCTTGACCTCATCGGGGTAGTTTTGAGGACCGTAAGGATTGTAACGTCTCCCGTAGGCATGGACGCCGTTGACGAGGTTGTAGTCGCTGTTCCAGAAGTAGTCTTTCAAAGCCACCGCGCCATGCACCAGACCGGGGTCGGCCTTCGAGGCGTGCGCTTGCCAGCCATAAAGACCATCGGCCAAGAGCACGGCCAGGTGCTGGTAGCCCTCGTCGTTTGGCACAAAGCCGCCGGTGGTGAGGGGCTGCTCGTTTTTCTGATAGAGCGCATTCATCGGCGAGAACAGATCGATGAAAGTCAGCCCATGTTTCTTCGCCACGGTCTCGATGGCGGCCGCGTAAAGAATCAGATTGGCATTCGCCTTCTGACCGTCGGGGAGATCCCGCTGGCCCGACAGATCTTCAATCGCAATCGGTGATACCAGCACGATCCGGGGAGCGGCCTCTCTGTTGTAGGCCTTGCTCAGGCTGTGCCGGACCCAGGCATCGAGTTCCGCCTCGAAATTGGCAACCCTGCCAGGACCATCGAAGGATTCGTTGTAGCCGAAGAAGGCCACGATGGTGTCCGCTTGCAAATGTGTCAGCCATTGATCCGGCGTGGGATAAAAGCCCGTGCCATGATGCACGTCGAGTTCCGGATGAAATTCCTCCGCGCCGGGAAAGGCCCATTGCGAAGATCGTGATGGATGGGGACGGAAGCCCGGCGTGTCGCCCACATGACCCATGTTGCGGAAAAACAGCTTCTTGTCTGGATAACGCAGACTCAACTCCGTCTCGATCCGATGGTAATAAACGTCGCGTTCGGCGAGCCCATTGCCGAGCAAGACGATCCGCTCGCCCACTGCCGGTGGCGCGACGCCTTGCGCACGCTTGGCGACCGCTTCGGGCGGTTCCTCCGTGAGTGCGTGTGGCGGCGTGTTTGCCTCCGAGTCCCGGCGATTCCTCTGCCTTCTCGATTCGCGCCGTCGCTCGTTTCGTCTCGGCTCGGCCCGACGCTCGTCACCGTCGTTTTCACGGGCGGCGCTGGTGCCCTCCGCCGGAATCGGACTGGCAAACCCCACATAGGCAGAGGGTTTGACCCCGGCAGCATACCGGCGATTGCCAAAGGTGTTCGGCCGGTAGGGGCCCACAAAGCTGACATCGAGATCCGGCTCGATGGCCTCCTCCATTCCCAGGGCCCAGAAGACTCCGTTCACCAACATGCGGCGATAACCTTCTTTCAAGAGATCCTCCGACGCCCCGTAGAGCGAGGTGAACACGCGGCCCGTCTCTCCAGACCTGCTTTGATAAGTTCGCGTCCATTCGGATGGCATCGGCGATTTGCTGGAGTCCGCCGGGGAATCGGGTGTCATGCCGTTGAGTGGCTGAGCTGTGGTGAGCACCTCGCCGTCCACCGGCTTGCCCACATAGCCGCCCGCCTGCACCCAGATGTCTTTCACCCCACGCAGGATCGGGTGCTTGGCCTGGTCGGGGACAATGTCGATCCTCGTGCTCTGCCGATGATTCCTGCCGTAATGACCCACCCAAGTCTGACCCAGCACCTGATGTCCGAATCCGCTCAGGTAGTCGTCTCCCTTGTGATCGTAGGAAAAGCGATGGAATTCACCCTCCTCAGGGATCCGGAAGGCGTGCGTGGCCGTGCGGAGCCCGACGACCGGCCCACCCCGGTTGAGGTAGGCCGCAAAGTGCTTCATCTGCTCGGGAGGAAAATTCTGAAAACGCAGGAAGATCACGGCCAAATCGACGGAACCGAGGGCTTCCATGCCCGGCGAATGGGAGTTGCCCGGAACGATCTCGCCAGATTCCGGGTCGACGTTGAAGAGCACCGTGCACTTGAACCCGTGATGCTTCGTCAGGATCCGGGCGAGCGCCGGCATGGTTTCCTCGGAACGATATTCGTGGTCCCCGGAGAGAAAAACGATGTGTTTGCCTTGGCCAAGCCCGCCATCGCCTTCGTAGACGAGAGGACTTTGCGAAAAGACCGGTGTGAGCATGAGCATCCCCACGACCGGGAGGATGAAGCGGATGAGCGAGCGGCGTTTCATGAGCAATTCCATGGATGTCTGTCTTCTGAGGCTAGAAAGGAGTGAAAAGCAATCTTTCGTATCAACAAAGGCGTCACCGTGCACCAAACTCGTGGTGGACACTGAGATTGGCCGGACAAATGGCCAGCCGGAACCGTGTCACCCACGCGCCAACGCGATGGATGGAGGCACGAATGACGGAACGCATGATTTTCAACACTTTCTACAATTTCTATGATTTCGTTTCCGGTAAGGTTAGCCGTCGAAGGCCTCGTGCGCAAGTCGGTCGAGCGAGCGATCGGCGGCTCATGCCGGAGTTCTCTCGAACACTCCTTCCCATCGCCCACGCGCTCGTCACCCTTGCACTCGGCACCTGCGGTTTCACCACGAGTTCGGCGCAATCCCACGGCCTCCGAATCCAAGAGGCGGGATCGACGTCTCTGTTGGCGAACGATCGCCTCGTCGCCGACCACGTTCTGGAGATCGATTGGAGCCCCGACCTGATCCGGTGGGAGCCCTACGCCACCGTTCACCGGCGTTTGGCTCCCTACCCCGCCAAGCTCGAGTCTGGACCGGGCCGCGGCGCCTTTTTTCGGCTCCGCACGCGATCGGTCAACGCCAGCGACGATTGGACCAACCAACTCGATCTCGACGGACCGGACCTCTTCTCCGAGGCCCTTCCGGGTTTGCCTGCCTTTGCCAAATTCACCATCGATCTGCACGACCCCGCCGGTCGGATCTACTTTCAAGACTCACGCATTCATCCCTTTCACTATCCTTTCATCGTAACCCGCCTTCCCGGCCACGAGCAGATGACCCTGCAAGAATTCGAGCGCCGGGCGCTCCGCCCCGCCGAGCAGAGCTTGGTGGTGGGCAGTGTGCTTCCGGCCCCCGATCCCAGCCTCGACGAGGCGGCCATCCAATTCGCGGGCAACGAAGAGTTTCCCGTGACCCGCGTCGCCGACTGGTTTCAACTGATCCAAACGCGGCTCACCAGTTCCGCCGGCACGGCGTATCGTCTGTTCTACTTGCCCAGCTTCGAACAGCGTCAGGCCGCGTTCGAGAACGAGGCTTTTTTCGCGGAGAAAGGCATTCGGGTCGCCACCGCCGCCCGCTGGCAGACCAAGCACGCTTGCTACGCCGCCGGCTGGGCTTTCGGGCGCCTGGTTTTCATTCCCGGAGCCGAGATCCATCAAGCCTTTGGCGACGGCCGCCTCACGGCTCATGACATTTTACTCACCGACACCGTGCCCGCAGAGATTCCCGGCGTGGCCGGCCTCCTCGCGCTCACGCCCGCCACGCCCAATTCGCACGTCGCCATCCTGGCCCGCAGCCGGCGCATTCCCTTTGCCTTCGTCCCGGGCCAGGCTCTTCAAGAACAGTTGGACTCCCTCGTAGGCAGGGAGATTCTGCTGGTGGTGGAACAGTCTTCCACCCAATGCACCATCGCCACAACCGACACCTCCGGCCGGATCTCCGACGAACATCGCCAGGCCATCCTCGATCTCAAAAAACCGCCCGCACCGACGATCGAGCCCAAACGGTCTGTGGGAGCCTTCAGCCTGACGGTGGACGCACTCACCCCCGCGGCCATCGATCAAGTGGGAGGGAAAGCCGCCAACTTCGGAGTTCTGCGCCGAGCCATTCCGGACGCCTCTCCCTCGCCCGCCCTGGCCTTGACTTTCGATCTCTGGGACGCCTTTCTCGATCAGGCTTTCATCGATGATGAAGCCCCCCCACCGCATCGGGCGACCTTGCGCGAGGCGATCACCGACCGCCTGGCGAAGTTCAGCTACCCGCCGGACCTGAGTCGGCTGCGCCCCGCCCTCAGAGAGATTCAAGTCTGGATCGCAGATCAATCGACATTCACGGAGACACAAATCGTCAGGGTTTTGGAAGCTCTCCAGGTCTTCGATCCCCGGCGCAAACTCCGTTTTCGCAGTTCCACCAATGTCGAAGACAGCGCGGCCTTCAGTGGGGCCGGTCTCTACGACAGTTTCAGCGGCTGCGCCGCCGACGACACCGACGGTGACGATCGCGGTCCGAGCCGGTGCGATGCAGACCAGTCGAAGGAGCGCGGCGTATTCCGTGCCATCCGCAAAGTTTACGCCAGTTTCTACAACGAGAATGCCTACCTGGAACGCTTGCGTCACGGCATCGACGAGTCCGAAGTGGGCATGGCCGTTCTCGTTCATCATTCCTTCCCCGATCCGGAGGAACTCGCCAATGGGGTGGCCACGGTGGAGATCCGTTCCCGAGAGGACGGGAGCCGCGAGGTCACGACCGAACTCGTGGCCCAACCCGGCGCGGAATCGGTCACCAATCCCGGCGGCGGTCAGCAGCCAGAATGGGTCATTCTCGACCCCACGCTGCGAGTCTTGCAGTATTCCAGACTCACTGAAGAGACGCCGGTCTTGACCTGGCCAGACGAATACCTCGCGCTCAACGCCTTGTTGGACACCGCGGCAAGGGTCTACGAGGCCGATCGCGCGGCCTCGGACCCGGGCGACGGTTCGGATGTCCCGCTGCTCCTTGATTTCGAGTATAAAAAGATGAAATCGCGCGGCCTCGTCGTTAAACAAATCCGCACCATCCCCCAATGGCCCCACGTTCCCCCGCCCTCCTTGCCCTTTTAGCCTCGCTGCACCGCCCGCTAACGCTCGGTTCCGTCATGACTCGACCTGGCCTGTTTCTTTCCCTCCTCTCATCGACGCCACTGCTTGCTGCCCTTCTCGCATTCTCGCAAGCGGCCGAGCCCATCGTCGTTCACGGCATCGATCGGCAACCCGACCAACTGACGCTCTCCTGGAACGGCGGACGGCCACCCTTCGTCGTCCAGGGAAGCCAAGATCTGCAGACATGGCTCGACCTGGGCCAAACGAATGCGGCGCTCTTCACGGAGACCGGGATCGCCGACGGGCAACGCTTCTTCAGAATTCGCAGCAACGGCGACCTTCCTCTGGGAGAACCGATTGGAGAGTGGCGAGTCGCCCAGGGCGAGTTTGGCGTTCCGCTGGCCAGGCATCGACTCAAGTCTCGCTGGGAGTTCTTTCCGACCGAAGAACCGAGCAGTCCCACCGCGCGGGCTTTTTTTAGCGAGGGCACCTTTCGCATTCACTACCTGGATGGACTCGAGCGAAGGCTTTTTGTCGGCCGATTGGGGGATTTGCCAGATGCCGAGATGACCACCAGCAAGACCGAGATCCGCGTCGACTGGACCTGGGGCTCGGACGAGTGGAAACGCGATCTCACCCTGACCCTTTCGTTCCAGAACAGCATTGACGCCCTCCGCTTTGACAAAGTCAACCTCAGCGATCCCGACATCACCCTGGCCGCGCGCTACGAGACGCCCAAACCCACCCTCGATCCTGGCGGCGAGATGACCTTGACTCTCGAGGAAGACGTGACCCTGGCGGAAATCGACGAGTCTGCGAAGTCACCCGAATGGTGGAACCGCAGATTCGCGTTCACCGAGCGCGGCGTCACCGTCGACACCGCCTTCCGGATCGGCGTTCCGTTGATGGAGGGAGAGCCGCCCTTTATCTTCAAGACACCGTTGCTGGTTCACTGGAAGACCACCACCATCACGGACCTGACTTCGCAACCCATCGTCCTCACGGATCGCTTCTCTCAGACCTATTTTCCCTTCCACCACAATTTTGTGGAGACGCTCTGGTTGGATCCCGCGCTCGAGCCGGGAATCGATCCGGCGATCCTCGCCGAATTGAAAGCGAAAAACATCCGCTTCATCGTCGCTCAGAATCCCACCGCCTTTCCCGAGCAAAAGCCCGTCCTGCGCTTTTTGGGTTTCGACAAGGTCTTGCGCGATGCGTCGTGAGTGAGGCCGCGGGGGCGGTTTGCTCCCGAGAAAAGCGCTTGTGTTCGCCCGGAAACGTGACGAGGTGGCCGCGTGGCCCGCACCCTCAGCCTGTGGAAAAGGTGGCGCTTTCGCCTGGAGACCCTGGGCGTGCGGCTGGCCGTCCGCGCCGTGCCCACGCTCCCGCGACCGGCCATGCTTCGTTTGGCGCGCGGTCTCGGCCATCTGGCCTACTGGGTCGACCGGCGGGGGCGCCGCATCGCGGCGGAAAACCTGCGAGCCGTGTTTCCAGGAAATGACAGCCAAGAGACCACTCGGATCATCCGGCGCGCCTATTTCCATCAGACCATGAGCGCGCTCGATCTCATGTGGGCCCCGCGTCACCTGACCAAGGAATCGGCCAGCCGTTTCGTCCGTTACACCTTCGAGGACCGGTCGGACTTCGAGGCGATCGGCGAGGGCGCGGTCATCTGGGTCACTCCCCACTACGGCACCTTTGAATGGCTTTCCATCAAGTGGGCACTCACCCAGGCCACCAAACCCATGATCGTGGCGGAAGACTTCCGCAATCCCGCGCTCACGCCCATCTTCAAGGAACTGCGGGAATTCTCCGGAATCACCCTCATTCCCCAGGAGCGCGCGATGGTGCGCCTGCTCAAACACGTCAAGCGCGGAGGCCAGACGGCGTTTCTAACGGATTTGCGAGTCAAGCCCAGCAAGGCCTCCACGATCATCGAGTGTTTCGGGCTCAAGACCAGCGTCACCATTCTTCACGCCTTTCTCGCCAAACAGACGGGCGCGCCCATCCTGCCAGTCATCTGCTTGCCCAGGGACGACGGCGGCTATGACTTTCATTTTCACCGCCGCCTTTCCGTCGCGGAAGACGCCGCGCCGCAACAGATCGCCCAGCAATGCTGGGATGTCTTCGAACGGACCATCCGGGAACGGCCCGCCCCCTGGCTTTGGATGTACAAGCACTGGCGATACTTCCCTGCCGCCGCCCCAAACGACGCCCCTTCCTATCCGGACTACGCTTCGCGTTCCAAAGCATTCCTGGAAAAGGAGGCTTCGCTTCCGCTCGCGCCTCGTGTAGAAAGCCGCATTCAACGAGATAAATAATGAATGATTCATCATTACCCACGATCGGATTCATTGGCCTCGGCGTCATGGGACAATCCATGGCCAGTCATCTCCTCAAAACCGGATACCCCTTGCACGTTCACAACCGCACGAAGTCCAAAGCCGATCCACTGGTCGCCGACGGCGCCCGTTGGGAGGACTCGCCTGGGGCGGTCGCCGGAAAGGCCGAGGTGGTGATCACCATCATCGGCTTCCCGCAGGATGTCGAAGCCGTCTACTTCGGAGAGAACGGCGTGATCGCGCAGGCCCGGACCGGGAGCGTGTTGATCGACATGACGACCTCCAGCCCCAAACTCGCGGTGAAGATCGCGGAAACCGCCCGCGCTCGCGAGGTGGACGCGCTCGACGCCCCGGTCTCCGGCGGCGACCTGGGCGCCCGGGAAGCTCGCCTCTCCATCATGGTCGGCGGCGAGGAAGCGGTCTTCGATCGGATGCGGCCGATCTTCGAAGTGATGGGGAAAAACATCGTTTATCAAGGCCCGGCCGGCAGCGGTCAGCACACCAAGATGGTCAATCAGATCGCCATCGCCGGGGGAATGTTGGGTGTCTGCGAGGCTCTGGCCTACGCCGAGGAATCGGGTTTGGACCCCTCGCGCGTCCTCGAATGCATCAGCTCCGGCGCCGCCGGAAGTTGGTCCCTGAGCAATCTCGGCCCCCGGATCGTCAACCGGAACTTCGACCCTGGCTTTTTCGTCAAACACTTCATCAAGGACATGACGATCGCCCTCGAGGAGGCCCAGGCCATGGGATTGGACACTCCCGGCCTGGCCAAGGCCAAGGCACGCTACGAGGAACTGGCTGCCCAAGGGGGCGAGGACCTCGGCACCCACGGACTCTTCAAGCTCTACCGGCCAGGCGAACAATAGGCCAGCCGTCCATCTCCGATCCTGTCTGCCCTGTCACATCGCGGAACTCGATTCATTCGTTCATTCACTCACTCACTCTTCCTATCATCCATGATTGCGCATCCCTCCGTTTCTCGCCGCATCGCCCGAAGGGCGGCCGCGCTGTGTCTGGCCATCTGTCTCGTCAAGGCGTCCCCAGCTCTCGCGTGGGAACCCGGGATCGGTTACCCGAAGGCCATCGGCTCTCCGGCCCAGCCACTGACGGTCAACACTTCCGACCGCTACGATGTGATCTCGTTCTATCAATGCATCTTCGAGGCATCCAAGGATGCCGGAACGCGCATGAACTGGACCGGCTCGCTGGGCGCATGCAACCCGGGGACGACGAGCTCGGCCTATCAGAACGACGTCCTTCGCCGATTGAATTACTACCGCGCCATGGCCGGCATCCCCGCAGACATCCAGTTTGGCGAATCCTTCAACCGCGACGCCCAGGCCGCCGCCCTCATCATGGCGGAGCACCAGTCGCTCTCGCACACGCCAGGAGATGAATGGGGACAGAACGGCTGCTGGTCGGCCTACGGCGAAAATGGCGCCAATAACGGCAACGTCGCCCTCGGCAACGAAGGTCCGGCGGCCGTCGATGCCTACATCCTGGACGACGGCGACCACAACACCGCCGTCGGACATCGCCGCTGGATCCTCTTCCCCGAAGCCACCCTCATGGGTTCGGGCGACGTGCCGCAGAAGGGGGCGTTTCCCTACCTGCCCGGCGAGCATCCGGCCGCCAACTGCCTCTACGTGATCGACACCGGAAGCCGACGGGAGGCGCTCGAAGCCTTCGCCGCCTGGCCACCCCCCGGTTTCGTCCCCTTCGAACTGGTTTTCCCACGCTGGTCCTTGCACTACAGCTCAGCCGTATTCGGGGCGCCGCGTTTCGGCGAGGCCACGGTCGCGATGAAGATGGTCGCCAGCGGCACGGCCATCCCGGTCAAGATCGAGCACCGCTACAACGGCGGCCCGGTGAATGGGAATCCCACCATCGTCTGGGTGCCCGACTGGTCCGCGGTCGGTGGTGCGCCACCGCTAGATCAGGCCATCGAAGTGACCGTATCCGGCATCACCGAGGCCGGCTCCGGCGCCCCCAGCGAGCACACCTATCAAGTCACTCCCATCGATCCCAACAGCCTACCCAACCCGCCCGTCATCGAAGGCCCGGAGCGAATCGCCGAGAATCGGGGCGGCACCTATCACTTCACCCCACTCGGCGGCGTGGGGGCCGACGACTATGAGATCGGCGTGGCCACCCTGGCAAGCGCTTCGTGGACCGAGGGTGCCGAGGAAGACCTCCCGCTCGTCAAGGACGGCACCAGTCCTTCCTACAGTCTCCGTACCCCGCTCATCTCCTATTTTGGCAGCCCGGGTGCCAACGGAGGCAACAGCGCCTTTCATCTGGCGTTCCCCAACTTTGACGAGACCGAGCAGTATTTCGAGATCGATCGCACCGTGATCGTCAAGAGCGACACCCAACTCACCTTTTTCGAACTCTTTCGTTGGGCCACGGTGAGTTCCCGCCTCTCGGCAGAAATCTCGGCGGACGGCGGGCCCTGGCTGGAAGTGTGGGGCCGGAACGGGAACGGCGAAGTGAACACCGATGGCTGGCTCAAGTACTGGCAAAAACGTGAGGTCAGCCTGGGCCAGCACGCCAGCAAGACGCTTCGCGTGCGCTTCGTCTACCGCGGCAGCCAATCCCTCTTCACCAACCTCGATGAAGGCACCGGCGTCTTCATCGATGACATCACCATCACCGATGCCGACCAGATCGGCCCCGAACAGATCCAGCGGCTACCAAGAGGAGCGACCTCCTTCAAGATCGACGAGGCTTTCGCCGGCGCGGAGCTGGCGGACGGGCAAACGTTTTTGCTGCGGCTGCGTCCCATCATCGGCTGCCGACCCTTTCCCTTCGGACCGATCACCGAGCTGGTGATCGATGAAGACGCAGAGGTCGAAGTCGACGTGGCGAGTTTTGCGGGATGGCTCGACACGCACCATCCCGGCCTCGTTGACCGCGGATTCTCCGACGACGACGACGGTGATGGCCTTCCCAATGGAGCCGAGTACGGACTTGGAGGCGACCCGGGTCGCCCCGACGTCCTTGATGCGCTTCAAATCCACGCCAGCGGGCAGGGCTGGGAGCTGCGATTTGACCCGACCGAGCTTTCCTACGCAACGGGCGACCTCGCCTACCGCGTTCTCCATTCTCAGGATTTGGTCATGTGGACGGCGCTCACCGACGAAGATCCGTCCACGGCCTATCGCTTCACCCTTCCCTCAGGACCGGCAGGGTATGTCCGCTGGGAAATCACTCAGTGACTCAGCCCGGCAAATGGGGAAATCGATGCTTCGCCATCGAACTCAAGATTCATCCACCTCGAGACGCTCAAAAAAACGGCCCACCCATGTCGGAAAGGCCTCGGCAAGTTCCCGCTTCAGGATCTCGCGGGCGATCAGATCCATCGCTCTCCCTCCCTCTCGATCTTGTCCCGCAACCGCGTTTCGCTTAACACACAAACATCCACCTCCCGGCCAGCGGCTTCCAAAAGAAGGCTTTGCAAGAGATAGAGACTGATCCCCTCCGGCAATCGCTCGACGGCCAGATCGACGTCAGAATCCTCCCGAAAGCCGCCTGCTTTTATCACGGAGCCATAGCCCCAAACCTCGCCGGACTCCGGCAGGGACGCGAGCTTCTCGACCAATTTCTCCCTCGCGACGAGTCTCTCTCTCGTGCCAAGCACGAAGCGAAGCCTGATATTGCGATAAGAGAGAGGACATGGAAGGCAAGGCCGCTCAGCCTGACAACACCGTGCCCGCTACCGGGCTGATCGGCAAGAAATCCCCGCCGACAAGACGAACCTGCTTCGCCACCCCTTCCCGCTCATCGCCGCGTCTCGCGTGTCGGAAAAACACCGCCTCAATCCTTTATCGGGCCACTTGACAGACGTTGGCACCGCCCGTAGGGAACGCCTCCCATCTCATTCGCTGGAATCACGACCATGGCTACGATCGACATCATTCTCAGGAAGAAAATCGACGGACTCGGCGCGGAAGCCGATATCGTCAGTGTTCGCTGCGGCTACGCCCGCAACTTTCTCATCCCGACCGGGGGCGCCATGGAGGCGACCAATGCGAACATGACGCAACTGGAAAACCTGAAGCGGGCCCGCGCCTCTCGCGAGGCGCAGGAGCTGGACGAGGCTCAGGCCATCGCGGCCAAGATCAACAAGATGCGTCTGAAACTCACCATCGCCTTGGGTCAGGGAGGAAAGGCGTTTGGGTCGATCACCACGCAGGATTTGGCCCGCGAGATCTCGGCCAGGGCCAAGAATGTCTCCATTGACCGGCATCACATCCAGCTCGACAAACCCATCAAGGGCACGGGCAAATACGAGATTCCCGTCAAGGTGCAATCCGAGATTTCCGCCAAGCTTCGCGTCGAAGTCATCCCCGAGGAGACCGAGGAAGACGCGTCTTCTAGTTGATCACGGCCCCTCCCGAGGCGAGGCCTCTGCCATCGCCTCGATGAGGTTTTCGGGTCACCGATCCATAAATTTTTCCAAAATTTATGGCGCCAGCCTGAATTTCCTCGTCCCTCTATTCTTGCAGAATGCGGCGCACGCATTCATGTAGCGGCTACTATGTTTGGTGAGATCCACAATCCACTCGGAGAGAAGCTGTCCTACGACTACACGCCCGGAGCCAAGGGCGATCCCCGCCTCGTCGTGATCGGACACGGGGTCACCGGGAACAAGGACCGACCCGTCGTCGTGTCGGTGGCGGAAGCCCTCGCGCAGGCGGGCATTGCCAGCCTGCGATTTTCCTTCGCCGGGAATGGTGAGTCCGAGGGCAAGTTCGTCGACTGCACGGTGACGAAAGAGATCGACGATCTCGGCGCAGTGCTGGATGCGGTGTCTGGAAACGGTCGTCTCATCGCCTATGGCGGGCACTCCATGGGAGGAGCGGTCGGGGTGAAGCGAGCCGCCGCGGACGATCGCATCCGTGTGCTCATTTCGTTGGCTGGCATGGTCGATTGCCGCAAGTTCGCCGAGACGGAATTCGGTGACGAGACGCCTGATGAAGGGTGCATGTGGGAGGAGGAATCCTGCCCCCTTTCGAGCACCTTCATGAATGACATGACCGCCACCGGCACGATCGCCAACCTAGGTGCGGACATCAAGGTGCCTTGGCTGCTTCTCCACGGAACGGAAGACGATGTCGTGCTGCCTCAGGATTCGATCGATATCGAAGCGAAGGCCACCTGCGAACACCAATTGGTGACCATCGAAGGCGCCGACCACAGTTTCTCAGAGCATCTCCCTCAAATGACGGATGCCGTGGTTCGCTGGGTAGAGGAACACCTGAAGTAACCCCAGCCCCAGCCCTCTCGTTCTCCCCGGTGATGGCCAAATACACCGAAAACAGCATCAAGACCCTTGAATGGAAGGAGCACATCCGGCTTCGGCCCGGGATGTATGTCGGCAAGCTGGGCGACGGCAGCGCGGCCGACGATGGAATCTACGTCCTTCTGAAGGAAGTCATCGACAATGCCGTCGACGAGTTTGTCATGGGCCATGGCAAGGTCATCGAGGTCACTCTCGATGATGGTGCGATGTGGGCGCGGGACTATGGGCGGGGCATTCCTCTGGGAAAACTGATGGACTGCGCCGCCAAGATCAACACCGGTGCCAAGTACGATTCCGAGGCATTCAAGAAGTCGGTGGGCCTCAACGGGGTGGGCATCAAGGCCGTCAACGCCTTGTCAGAGTCTTTTCACATCCAGGCTTTCCGGGAGGGCAAGACCAAGGACCTTCACTTCTCCTGCGGTGAACTCACCAAGGACTGCAAGCGGGCCTACAAGACCGTCGAACCCGACGGCACGGAACTCGGTTTCCGGCCCGATCGTGACATTTTCCCTAAACACCAGTTTCAGGCGGAGTATCTGGAGAAAATGTTCCGCTACTACACCTACCTGAACGCAGGTCTGACCATCAAGTTCAACGGGAAGACCTTCCGCTCCAAAAACGGTCTGCTCGATCTCCTGGAGGAAAACCTCGGTGACACACCGGTCTATCCCATCGCCCATCTGGCCGGTCACGACATCGAGATCGCCTTCACCCACGGACCGCAGTATGGCGAGGAGTACTACAGTTTCGTCAACGGCCAGCACACCACGCAGGGCGGCACGCATCTGGCCGCCTTTCGGGAAACCTTTGCCAAGACCGTGCGGGATTTCTTCAAGAAGAAATACGAGGCCGGCGACATCCGGGGCTCCATCGTGGCGGCTCTCAGCGTCAAGGTCGAGGAACCCGTCTTCGAGTCCCAGACCAAGACCAAATTGGGCTCGACTCACATGGCGCCGAACGGCCCGACCGTTCGCACCTTCATCGGCAATTTCATCTCCAAGGAGCTCGACGACTACCTGCACAAGCATCCAGAAACGGCCGAGGCTCTGGAAAAGCGCATCCAACAGGCGGAACTGGAGCGCACAGAACTGAAAGGGATTCAAAAGCTCGCGCGGGAACGCGCTCGCAAGGCCAAAATCAACAACAGCAAACTCCGCGATTGCCGGGTCCACTTCAATACCAAGCACAAGCTGGCGGATCACACGACCATCTTCATCACCGAGGGCAACTCGGCCAGCGGCACCATCGGCAAGGCGCGCGATGTCAACACGCAGGCGGTCTTCAGCCTGAAAGGCAAACCGCTCAACTGTTTCGGTCTCTCCAAGAAAGTCGTCTACGAAAACGAGGAATTCAATCTGCTCCAGCACGCCCTGAACATCGAGGACGGCTTGGAGGGACTTCGCTACAATCGCGTGGTACTGGCCACCGACGCCGATGTCGACGGCATGCACATCCGCCTGCTTCTCGTCACCTTCTTCCTCCAGTTCTTTTCGGACCTCATCAAGCAGGGTCACCTCTACATCCTCCAAACGCCGCTCTTCCGAGTGCGCAACAAGAAGATCACCCGCTACTGCTATTCCGACGAAGAACGTCTGGCCGCTCTGGAGGAATGCGGCAAATCCGCCGAGATCACCCGTTTCAAGGGCCTGGGCGAGATCGACGGCAAGGAGATGAGCGACTTTATCGGATCCAACATCCGCCTGGACCCCATCCTCGTCGAACCCGGCTCCTCCATCAAGGAGATGCTCACCTTCTACATGGGCAAGAACACAGCCAACCGGCAGAAATACATCATCGATAACCTCCGGGTCGAGAAAAGCTTGAACGTGGAGGCGATCGATCCCTCCGTGGCCGCCGGTGAAACCGCGTCGATGGAGGAAGCGGTCTAACTTCACATCGTTCGCGAAACCCAGGGCATCATGTCAGATCTGCAGACTTCTCTCTCGCATGTCGACGACATGTACGGGAACTGGTTTCTGGACTACGCCTCCTACGTCATCCTCGAGCGAGCCGTTCCCCACATGCACGACGGCTTCAAGCCGGTCCAGCGACGCGTCCTCCACGTGCTCAAGGCCATGGACGACGGCCGCCTGCACAAGGTCGCCAACGTGGCCGGCCGCGTCACGGCCTTCCACCCGCACGGCAACGTGGCGATCGAGGACGCCCTGATTCAGTTAGGTCAGAAAGGGCTCTTGATCGATACCCAGGGAAATTGGGGCGATCCGCTCACCGGTGACCCGCCCGCCGCCGCCCGCTACATCGAGTGCAAGCTCTCGGCCTTCGCTCTGGAGGTCGTTTTCAGCCCCAAAATCACCCAGTGGCAGGCCTCCTACGACGGCCGCAACAAGGAGCCGATGACTCTGCCTGCGAAGTTTCCCCTCGTCCTGGCTCAGGGAGTGGAAGGGATCGCCGTGGGACTCGCCTGCAAGATCCTTCCCCACAATTTCAACGAACTGCTCGACGCCTGCATCGACGCTTTGCGAGGCAAGCAGGTCGATATCGTTCCCGATTTCTTCTCCGGCGGCCTGATGGATGCCTCGGAATACAACGAAGGGCTGCGTGGCGGCCGGATCCGCGTCCGGGCCCGCGTCGAGAAGAGGAAATCGAACCTCCTGGTGATCAAGGAGGTCCCCTACGGCACCACCACCGTGGGACTGAAGGCCAGCATCCTGGCGGCCCATGACAAGGGAAAACTCAAGGTGGCGCGGGTGGACGACCTCACCGCCGAAAAGGTCGAAATCCAAGTCGCTCTCCCTTCGGGCATCAACGCGGACAAGGCGATTCAAGCGCTCTACGCCTTCACCGATTGCGAGGTCTCCATCTCACCCAATGCCTGCGTCATCGAGGACAACCAGCCCAAGTTCCTCTCCGTCAATGAGCTGGTCAAAGCCTCCGCTCTCAATACCAAAGAACTCCTGCGCCAGGAACTGGAGATCGCCCTGGCAGAACTTCAGGAAAAATGGCATTTCAGCTCCCTGGAGAAAATCTTCATCGAGAAGCGGATCTACCGCCAGATCGAGGAATGCGAGACCTGGGAATCCGTCCTGGAAACCATCGACCAAGGCCTCAAGCCCTACACGCGGCGATTGCGACGACCAGTCACGCGTGACGACATCATCCGACTGACAGAGATCAAAATCAAGCGCATCTCCAAATACAACAAGTTCAAGGCAGACGAACAGCTGAAGTCATTGGAGGCCGAAATGGCCAAGGTTGAGCAGCATCTCAAGCAGCTCACCCGCTACGCCGTGGCCTGGTTCAAGGACCTGAAAAAGAAATACGGGAAGGGTCGCGAGCGACGGACTGAGATCTCGTCCTTCGAGAGGGTGACAGCCTCCAAGGTCGTCATCGCCAACGAGAAACTCTACGTCAATCGCTCGGATGGCTTTGTCGGCACCGCCCTCAAAAAAGACGATCTCATCGGGCCCTGCTCGACCCTGGACGATTTCATCCTCTTCCGGGCCGACGGCACCATGACGATATCCAAGGTGGCCGAGAAGGTTTTCGTCGGGAAAAAACCCGCCCACGTGGCGGTCTACAAGAAGGATCAACCCGTGATCTACACAATGATCTATCGGGACGGACGCGGCGGCGCTTGTTATGCCAAAAAGTTCACCGTCTCCGGCATCACGCGGGACAAAGTCTACGACCTCACCCGCGGCAAGCCCTCCAGCCGCGTGCTCTGGTTCGGCATCCACAAGAGCGAGGAGGACGCCAACTTCGTCGTGCGCGCCCATTTCAAGACGGAGGGACTCCGATTGAGAAATCTCTCCATCGACTTCGATTTTTCCGAGCTGGAAATCAAAGGGCGGAGCGTGGTGGGTCTACAAGTGACCAAGAAACCGGTCTTGCGGATTGCCAAGCCGCAGAAGAAATGACCGCCCTCATCCTCCCGTGAGTGCGTTTCCCGCGCTGCTCGCCGCCACCCTGCCCGTCTTTTTCATGATGGGAATCGGGGCGGCGTTTCGCTGGACGGATTGGTGGCCGGAATCGGCGGATCGACCCCTGGCCCGACTCGCGATCAACGTCTTCTACCCGAGCCTCATCGCCCACCATGTTCTCGGTAATCCAGTTCTCGACAGCGTCTCCATCCTGGCCTGGTCCGCCGGCCTGGGTTTTACCCTCCTGATCCTTTCCTTTGGGTTTGCCTTGCTGATGGCCAAGCTGATCGGGCTGCGAGCCGGACTCGGGCTGCGGACCTTCGCCGTGGCCGGAGGCATCCAGAACTACGGTTTTCTTCCCATCCCCATCATCGCCACTCTCTACACGGGTGAGGAAGCCAGGCGAATCCTCGGCGTGCTCTTTCTCCACAATCTGGGTCTGGAGATCGCCATCTGGACGGTCGGCATTCTCCTCCTCAAGGGCGCCGACCGCGGCTCCTGGAAACATCTCATCAACACACCCCTGGTCACCATCGCGGTCGCGGCCTCTCTCACCTTGTTAGGCGGGTCGTCGCTCATCCCTCAACCGCTCGTGATCACTTTGGGCCTCATTGGTCCCGCCTCCATCCCGGTGGGCCTCTTTCTCGCCGGCGCCAGCCTGGTGACCGCCAACGCCCAAACCCGTTGGTTGGGCTCCTGGCGAATCTCCGCCGGTGCCATCGGGCTCCGCTTTCTCCTGCTGCCCTGTCTCTTTCTCGGAGCCGCCCTCGCCCTGCCGCTCAGCGTCGAACTCAAACGCGTGCTCGTCATCCAGGGATCCATGCCCACCGGCGCGTTCGTCATCGTCCTGGCCCGCCACTACGGCGGCCACGCGCCCATCGCCAGCCAGATCGTCATCACCACCTTCCTGGTGGGTTTGATCGCCATCCCCACCCTGCTCTCCATCGGACTGCCACTCATCCCGTAGATACCATCCATTCGCCGACGTTCATCCCTCGGCATCCCGAGACAGATGATAGATGCCGGTCTTCCCCTCGAATCGAAGATCCGCGACGTGACGGATCAGCCAGTCTTGGAAAGCCGGCAACTTGCCCTCGAAATTCGTGACCTCCCGGAGCAGTGTCAGGACCGAGGATTGCCGTTCTTCGGCGACCTCGCCCTCGCTAACCAACTGGGAGACCGCCATGGAAAGGGCGCCGTCCAGACCGTGCCTCACCGCGGCGTCCAAGAGGCTGTTGCGCTCGCTGGTCCAGCGCACCCGATCCCATACCTCCCTCAACAGCCCGGCGCCGTCGACGCCCGGCAATTCGGCGATCCTCGAAAAAATCTCGCTCCGATTGACCCGGCGATTGTATCGAAAGTGCCAGACCAGGTCATCGGTCAGGCTCTCCTCCAAAAGCTCCAGGGACATCCTCACCACGGCGGGCTCGCTGTGGAGAGAACGCCTCGACAGCTCCGCCTTCAAGTAATCGCGAAACGACTCCGTCCACCGTTTCCCTTCCACCACCGCAATCAGGCGGGGATCCCTCTCTAGCGCCTGCATCAAGGCCCCACGAAATGAATCCGGCAAGTCTCGCCGCAATGTAGAACGACAATTAAAATTCCCCGGTAACGACAACTAAGATTCCCCACATTAGGGGGGCGGCGCTGGGATGTCTGGGCGAGGTGCACGGCGATGATCAGCGCCGTGCAGTACCGGAAATTGATGAAAGTCTACCGAGAGACCGACAACCTCAGTGAAAGCGCCCGCAAGGCGGGCATCGACCGAAAAACAGCCCGCAAGTGTATCCACGGAGGGCCGCCCCAAGGCCGTCGCGGCCCCCGGACATGGCGGACGCGAGAGGATCCCTTCGGAGGGCGTCTGGAAAGAGATCGAGGGCCTACTCAAGCAGTGCCCGAACATCAAGGCGGTGCGCCTGCTTGCCGAACTGCAGCGACGCCATCCGGAGCGCTTCGAGGATGGTCTGCTGCGGACCCTCCAAAGAAGACTCAAGCAATGGCGACAGCAGCACGGCGAGACACCGGAACTCTACCCCAGCGTTTCATAAAATGGCCAGTCAGGCCATCATGTAGCAGCGATTCCGTAAGACGGCGTCGGAAAGAGTCGTAATGGCCTGAATTGGTGGGTGTTGAGCGTGTTGAAGCTGGCGCTAGGAGGGCGAACAGTTTCGTGTGGCGGTTCTCGGGCGAATTTCGGAGGGCTCGAGCCGCGAAATGGATCCCCCTGTCGGCAATAGGCAACAGGGAGCCAGACCGCTCCGATGGCGGACGCGAACCCAAGGTTACCGAGAGCGCGGGGCGGGCGTTCCTCAGCCCGGAGCCGGTGGCGGCCACCATCGATCCTCTCGCATGGAGGCGGCGATTTGACGGGCAAAATAGATGGCCGTGTGTCCACGGCGTATCTCTGGCTTCAAGTTGCGCTTGTGGAAGCAGTGGAACACGGCGTGGGCCATGAACATGATCAGCCACAGAACGAGAATGGAATTGGGATGATGGTGATAGCAATGACCGGAATGCCAGCGGGAGCAGAGTTCGTTAAAGCCTTCGTTTTCGACCTTCCAACGGTCGTGCCCGAAATGGAAGATGGTCTTGGCATCGGCCATTGAGCGGGGCATGGTCGTCGCCCACCACCAGTGGCTATCGATGGGAGTCTCGACCCAATCCCCAGCGACGCGCTCGCGACGGATACCAGTCTCATGGGAATGAACAACGCGAAGAGGAGTGTGAATGGATTCAGTGCAGAAGCCCTCAGCCTCTTGTAAATGAACGTGCCGCGCGGGCTTGCCCGGTGCAGCCGGAGTCTCAAATGATTCTGGCTCTTGCTCCTCAAGGGGCAGGAGCGTGCGGGCTTCGGACAATAGCTCAGGCTGATTATCCTTGAGTACGGCAACAAGGTATTTGCCGTGGTCTTCAAGAAGATTGATCACGGAGGGACGCAGGTAGAGCGCATCGGCAGTGAGCACGTCAAAGCAGCGTGGGTGGTCCTTAAGGACGCGAGTTATCAGCCGTATAGCCGCAGCGACTTCGTCGTCTCCAGGATCTCCGTCTTCACCAGGCTCAAGCATTTCCACGTCGAGAAGCAATGGAAAATCCTCACAGATAATCTGAAACGCGACCAAGCGGTGGTAGAACTGTGTTTTGACCTCGTCTCCGACGGCGATCCGGCGTTGGAGACACTTTGGACAACAACGTTTGTAGCTACAGTGAGTTTCGTGACCATCGACGGCGGCAAGCATCCAACCGCGCTGTGGGGCAAGGATTTTGTTGCGTTTGAGGCAGAAGTAAATGTGTCCGAGACACCCTCGCACACTGTCAGGCTCGATGCGCTCGGAGACATACGCCAGTTCGTCGGCGCTGGGCAAACGGTGATTACCGAGCCAACGGGTCCAGCTGCTCTTGTTCCGGTGTTGCTCGAGTTCGTTGAAGCTTGGTAACCGGCAGCAGAACATGGCGAAGAATGCTGCCGGGAAAACTCGAGTGGGAATCTGTGGTTTGGGACGAGAGTCACGCACCCGCAGCCTCCACTGTTGGCGGAGGCTGAAAATCTTGTCCGCGTAAGTTAGTAGTCGCGTGAGAATGGTCGCTTCTTTTTTGGTGGAGAATTGCGCCCGGACTTGGCTTTGCCGGCTGATTTCTTACCGGTCTTGCCCTTCTTCTTGGCGGAGCTACTCGCCGCTCTGGCCTTGGTTTTTGCCTCCTCGAGTCGGAGGCGCCCCTGCTCGTCGAGGGCTTCCAGCAGAGCATTCGCCTTCTGGAAATCATCGATCCAGCGTCTCGCCTGAGCTTCCAACGGTCTGGGGACGTGCAGCATGGTGGTCTTGCCCTTGCGAGTCTGACCGATGGCCAAGGAGCGATGGCGCAAGGAGTCGTCGGAAGCGCAACGGCAAGTGGGCTTGCCGCATTTACGAGAGAGTTCGATGGGCGAGCCGTGAAGGAAGCCTTCGGCCTGGTCGAGGAGCTGGCGGAGGCGGCTGCGAATCTGGCGTTCGGTGGGGGGGCAGGGAGTTTCTGCTTGGCATGAAGGTCGGCTCGTTCGGCGCACTGTAATATAAGACTATTACAGAAACAAGCTTAAAAAAGATGAAATAACGAATGCGAATTTGCCATGGGGTCAAAAATGGGCGCCGCCGATCCGAATTACCCAAAAATACAGGGCTTGAGCCGCCTCAGCCGCCTATCTTACGGAATCGCTGATCATGTAGTAGGCGATTTCTTCTTCGACGGCCTGATTGTCTCCGAGTGTCAATGTGAGTCGACCTCGAGGGCGAGTCAGACGTCCGGCACGCTGGATGATTTTGCGACGAATCGTGCCGAGTCCTTCAAAGATCCACTCCGCAGCCCTTTGGGGGGACGATTTGCGTGACCGCTCCGCAGATCGCATCTGCATTTCGCGTGTGAGATTGTGGGTGAGGATACTGGCCAAAAGGAAAGCTTCGTTGGCGGCACGTCGCTTGGCCGGAATATAGTCCATCTGGGCCTGGCTCTTGGCTTCGCCAAAAATCTTCTCCTGAGAGCCACGCCCTTCATGAAATTTCACCACATGAGCGGCCGTGTTTGTCTTGTTGGTGATGATCGCCTCGTATTCATAGTTCTCCTCGACTGGTTCGAAAAGATGCCTCTTCAGCAGAATTTGTGGGTGCCCAGGCGGCGCGATTCACCTAGAATCCTGACCAGCAACAAGTTATATCCAATCTTAATGGGCATCAAAGTTGTGGCAACAAGCCAGCTGCCCATCCAAACCTCGGATTTGCGAGGACAACGCTTGCGCCGGGGCTGCCCCTGGTAGGGCTCAGCCCATGAAACAAGTAGTTTCAGCAGTTCTGGGGTCCAGGGGCAGCGGGACCCGGCGTCCAGCGTTCCCGGAGCAAATCCGGAATTTCACCCACAGATTCTGCTGAAGACCCGAAAAGGTCCAGTTGGAGCGGTCCTTTGCGCTGAATGCGCCTCATGGTTCGAATGCACAAAATGCGCGCTTTGCGCGCCCAACTTTTTGGCTTCCAGCGGATTTCGAAGTGATGAGTTTTTCCCTCTCCGCCTCGGGTTCGGGACCAGCGACGGCGCTTCTCAATGATGCCCTTGAGTTCCACAAGCCGCTCGAAAGGCACCGAGAACGTATATTCCAGGCCAAGGGTCTCGTGAGTGGGAAGTTCTCAGACCGGTTTCTCTTTGCCTGGCGTGTCTGTCTGACTGCGTAATAGAGCGATCTTCGCCTTGGATAGTTCAATGCTCAGATCGATCAGTTCGGTGGTCAGTTTCTTGAATTTCTTGTACTCCTCTGTTTCTTTTCGTAGTCCCCTTCACGTGGTCTGGCCAGACGTGTTCAGTCCGGCTCCTCATCTTATGCGTGTAGCTCAGTTGGTAATACACGCCGCGCTGGCGTTGTCGATCTCGGTATTGCTTGCTGATGCTCCCAGGCCGCCATTGGCCCGATTGCAGCTAACTTTGCCGCAAGTTTCTGGACTCTTTTTTCAGTGATCTGATCTTTTTCATGGTCATTAGCTTATATATGCGAATGTCTAGGAAAATCAAATCATTTGTTATGGATCTCTGGATTTCTTGGTGGAATATCGTCTGTCTTCTGCGACCCGCTTTCTCGAGAGCCCGCACCTTTCTCTGGTTTCTGCTCGTCTTGGCCGCTTTTCTCCGTGCGCAATGACCTCCTCGGGGTTTCCAGTTTCGTCCGCGCTCTCGGTTTGTCAGAACACTCCTATGAGCACTTACTCCATTTCTTCCACAGCAATGCCGTGAAGACGGACCGGCTTGCAGAACTTTGGTTCGCCATCGTGATCAAGCACTTCCCTGTCTACAAGATCGGTTGTCGCCCCGTCCTGGTTCTCGACGGCATCAAGGAAGTCCAAGGAGGGCCGCAAGATGCCTGCGGTGAAGTATCTGCATCAACAGTCCGAGTCCAATTCCAAGCCTCACTTCATCATGAGCCATTCCTTTCAGGCCTTCGGCGTGCTCTGTCAGGTTGGCGGATACTTCTTCTGCGTTCCGGTCTGTGCACGCATTCACGAAGGTATCGTCACTTCAAACCGCGACAGGAGAACCTTGATCGACAAGGCCAACGAGATGCTCGCATCCGTCTGTAGAGGTCAGGAGTTCGTCTTGCTGGCCGACGCCTACTACGCCAACGGAAAGGTGATCCAGAGCACCAAGGGGCGTTCCGGTGTGCTGGTCACGAGGGTTCGACGCACGACAACCGGCTTTCGGCCTGCGGCAGTGCCACGCAAACGCAAACGCGGACGACCGAAAAAGTATGGCGCTGCGGTGAAGCTCCAGAATGTCTTTGGAACGGGCGGCTTCAGTTCCGTTCCCAGTCCCGTATATGGGGAGAGAAACATCTCTGTCCGGTTCAAGTCGGTGGATCTGTTGTGGAAGCCCGCCGGGGCGATGGTCCGCTTCATTCTCGTCGATCATCCCACGAGAGGGCGGATCATCCTCTTGTCTACCGACCTCACCATGGAAGCTCAGGAGATCATCTTGCTCTACAGTTTGCGTTTCAAGATCGAAGTCGCTTTCAAGCAAGCGGTGCATTCGGTCGGCTCATTCGGATACCATTTCTGGATGGCCGCTATGCGACCGCTCAAGCGTCGCAATGGTAACCAATACCTCCACCGGACTACCGAGAAATATCGCAGACAGGTGCAGAGAAAGATGCACGCATATCATGTGTTTGTGCAAACCGGCATGATCGCTCAGGGCATGTTACAGTACCTTGCCATGACATGTGACGGTCTGGTCTGGAAACACTTTGGAACCTGGATCCGAACCATCTGCCCAGACGTGCTGCCTTCGGAAATGATTGTCTCAGCCGCCTTGAAAAACACGCTGCCTGGATTTTTGCACCACGGCGGAAAAGGTTCAGCGTTCCGAAAATTCATCCTTGATAAAATAGACTTCACTCGCTCCGAAGGTTCACGCTTCGCCGCATGATGATCCAGTTACAGAACTTCCCACTCACGAGTTTGCATGTCCATCTGCGAAAATCGCTCCGCGTCGTAGCTCCGGAACCGATCGGTTCCAAGCACACACTCACAGGCCGCCGTAATGACTTCGGCCACTTCCTCGACTCGGTGGCGTGATCGAATCTGAAAATACACCGCATTCTCCTGGCGGCTCACGAATCCCATCAGGTAACTCGTCTTGCCCCTCGTTCGCCATCCCGTATCATCCGTGTTGACGTGTCATCGGATTGCTGGATGGCTGCTTTGATTCGCTCCGCCTCTTGGCTGATCGCTCCATCGCCGTTTCCCAATTTCAGGGCGTCTTGTGTCAGGGCGCTCTGGCTGAGATCAATGCCGCAAATCTCGCGAACAATCGGAGGAACTTTGCGTAGAGTCACCCCGAAGTGATAGTGCAGAGCCAGTCCAAACGACCGAACCCTGGGACCCACACGGTGAGCGGTGGCCCCGTGTTGGTCGAGCGGCAAGTCCCGGTGAATTTCTCTCGCGCAGTAGCCACAACTGCATTCTTCGACTTCCACTTTCCAGATCGATATGTCTCGGGCAATCTTTTCCAGCACATCGACCGTGCTTGCCGTCTCCAGACGAGTTCCAAGCCTGCCTCCGCATCGAGGACAATTTGACGACCGCCTCTTGGGCAATCGGGCTTCCATGCTTCGAACATTGTCATCCGGCCCAATCTCCGGTTCCTCCCGCCGCCGGAAGGACCCTTGGCCCGGCTTGCGTCCCGGTCTTTTCGGGTTGGCCTCGGGTTTTCCCTTCGAGAACGGAGCCGCCGATCTGTTCTGCTTGCGCTTCAACTCATCCAATTCTTTGCGCAGTCTTCGATTTTCCTCGCGAAGCTTCAGATTCTCCGCCTCCAACTGAGCAAACCGCTCCCGTAGATCGCGGACGAGCCGGATCAGTTCTCTCGTGGGGAACGATTCAAGAGAATCGGACGACATCAATGGTTGAGATGTCTTAATTATCGAAGCTTTCAAGAGCTTGTTAGATGCGCTAATCAGTTACCTGAAAGATAACGAGACCGCCGAAAGAGGTCAGTTCTTGATCTTCAAATTTGACCGCGGGAATCGTTCTGGACTTTGCATTAATCGTGCGTCGTGCTACTCTCACTGTAGGTGGCTTTTGGGTTGAAGTGTTTAGTGTTTTGGTAGATTCCAAATTAACATTATCCCAAAGGATCCTGCCACTATTTTCTTGGGATTCTTGCCCCGATTTATGAAACTATGGGGTGCAGCCGTTCCTGAGCCATCGGGATTACTTCTTGGCGGCCTCTTCCTTCCCCTCCTTTGGAGAAGACGCCGATAGATAGCCTTCAAAGGCGAATACGCCTAGCGGCCAGAGAGCACTCGCGGCAAACCACAGACTGACACTTCACTGCGACTGGTCGTAAACCGACCGTTTCGTTTCCGTTACCTCTGGCGGCGCCTGATCCGCTCTCCAATGTCGGGTGCCTTTCGGTCGACGATGACCGTGGCGTGACCTCGCCTCCCCGTCCAGAATTCACGGAAGCGCAGGAGCACTTCCCTCCCTCGTGTGAATTCGCTTCGGAGGGCGAACGTCCCGAGGCTGTCTCAAAACCCGGGTTTTCGTGTGACGGCCGGACGAGTGCAATATGATTGCTCTACTCCGTGGAGTTTTTCGAAAAAGTCGTTGGCGCCGCCGCGAGCGTGGGTATTGGTTTCGGTGTGACTCACATTGACGCTGATTTCGATCAACTTCACATCTTACCTCCCAGCATCGAGGACTGGGTCGGCCCGACTCACCCGGCGCGATTCATTCGTTGCTTTGTCGAATCCCTCGATTTGATGGATCTCGGCATTGAAGTGCGGGACTTCGGGACCGCTGGCCGTCCACCCTTCGCCCCGGCCCTGCTTCTGCGACTCTGGCTCTACGGCTATTTCAAGAAGATCCGCAGCTCGCGTAAGTTGGAGGAGGCATGCCGAAACGACTTGGGCTTTATCTGGCTATGCGGCAATCAGGTGCCCGACCACAACACGCTCTGGCGGTTTTGGAGTCAACATCAGAAAGCTATTCGCAACCTGTTCAAGCAAAGCGTGACGACAAGCTGCGAGATGGGGCTCGTAGGGCTGACCTTACAAGCAGTCGACGGAACGAAGATTCAGGCGGCCGCTCATGCCGGGAAGAAGTACGACAAGGAGGACCTGGCCAAGCGAATTGAGCGGCTTGACGAACAAATCAAGGTTTTGGAGGAGGAGATCGAGCGCTCCCAGGCCGGTGATGAGCAACCCTCCGCAGAGTTGCCAAAGGAACTTGAGAAGAAAGAGGTGCTTAAGAAAGCCATGCAAGAAGCGATCGAGACGCTCGACACCAACCCGACCGTAAAGCATATTCACCCGCTTGAACCTGAAGCGCGACGTGTGAAAGCCAACACAGGGGGAAAGCCCTTTGGATATAACGCCCAGGCCGTCGTTGATTCGGAGAATCAAATTGTGGTGGCCGCCGATGCTGTCAATGAGGCCACCGATTTGCGGCAACTAACGCCGATGTTGGATCAGGCGTAACTGATTAGCGCATCTAACAAGCTCTTGACAGCTTCGATAGTTAAGGCATCTTAACCATTAATGTCGTCCGATTCTCTTGAATCGCTCCCCACGAGAGAACTGATCCGGCTCGTCCGCGATCTACGGGAGCGGTTTGCTCAGTTGGAGGCGGAGAATCTCAAGCTTCGCGAGGAATTGGATGAGTTGAAGCGCAAGCAGAACAGATCGGTGGCTCCGTTCTCGAAGGGAAAACCCAAGGCCAACCCGAAAAGACCGAGACGCAAGCCGGGCCAAGGGTCCTTCCGGCGGCGGGAGGAACCGGAGATTGGGCCGGATGACAATGTTCGAAGCATGGAAGCCCGATTGCCCAAGGGGCGGTCGTCAAATTGTCCTCGATGCGGAGGCAGGCTTGGAACTCGTCTGGAGACGGCAAGCACGGTCGATGTGCCGGAAAAGATTGCCCGAGACATATCGATCTGGAAAGTGGAAGTCGAAGAATGCAGTTGTGGCTACTACGCGAGAGGAACTCACCGGGATTTGCCGCTCGACCCACACGGGGCCACCGCTCACCGTGTGGGTCCCAGGGTTCGGTCGTTTGGACTGGCTCTGCACTATCACTTCGGGGTGACTCTACGCAAAGTTCCTCCGATTGTTCGCGAGATTTGCGGCATTGATCTCAGCCAGAGCGCCCTGACGCAAGACGCCCTGAAATTGGGAAACGGCGATGGAGCGATCAGCCAAGAAGCGGAGCGAATCAAAGCAGCCATCCAGCAATCCGATGACGTCAACACGGATGATACGGGATGGCGAACGGGGGGCAAGACGAGTTACCTGATGGGATTCGTGAGCCGCCAGGAGAATGCGGTGTATTTTCAGATTCGATCACGCCACCGAGCCGAAGAAGTGGCCGAAGTCATCACGGCGGCCTGTGAGTGTGTGCTTGGAACCGATCGGTTCCGGAGCTACGACGCGGAGCGATTTTCGCAGATGGACATGCAAAAGTGCATGAGCCATATTGTGAAGAATTTGCTTCGACAGTGTCTGAGGCTTTGGCAGCAGTACCACAACGGCGAGTCGACTTTAAACCAATACGAGGAAGAGGGCTTGAAAAAGATCTATGAACTCGATCATTACCTGCGGGACCGGACGCTCAAAGATTCCGACAACCAACGCATGCGCAATGAGCTTGGCAGGCACTTTGACCAAGGGCATTTAACGATGTTCCTGGAGGACCCGGAGGTAGAGCCGACCAACAACATCGCCGAGCGGATGCTCAGGCCGGCGATCGTCGCCCGCAAGGTGTCGCAATGTTCCAAGACGGAGCGGGATCGGGTCGAGGCGGCAGGATTGCGCCTGCCGCCCCTCCCACACCACCGGACATGCGGGACCGCATCCGGCGATTGGATCCATTTGGTCTTAACTCTTGAGGTCTGATGGCATCAGGAACCCGTAGCGTCTCAGAGTTCGGTTGTTGAGGGCTTCGTGCATGACAGGGTTTCCCGCCATGCGCCACGCTCCACGACTGCTCCTCCCGACGATGGCTCGACTCGGCGGTAGGCCGAGTCGGCGGTAGGCCGAGTCGGCGGTAGGCCGAGTCGGCGCAGGGCGGATTCCCGTCCCTTGCTTTTATGCCAACGTTGCCAGAAGCATTTGCGAATGTGGCGACGGATCCACGGTTCTTTCCGGTAGATGTCCCGTCGCCATTCGCAGCGCCGGTAGTAGCCCCACCAGCCGTTCACGTAACTTCGCCATTGGTCGCGCAGTTGCTCGCTGGTCAGTGGTTGCCGGGCGTTCCAGAGTTCTCTCACGCGGTCTTCAAACCGGGTGAGGCTTGCAGGAGCAATCCCGATGAGCAGCGCGCTGGTGATGATGAACCCCAGGAACTTCCGTTCCCAAGGCCTCCCCACCCCGCTTTTGCTCTCGCTGACCTCCAGCCGGAGGTGGCGCTTGATCCAGCCAGTGAGGCTGGCAAGCACACGCTCCGCTGCGGCTTGGCTCTTTACGTAAATGTTGCAGTCATCGGCGTAGCGGGCGAATCGCAGTCCGCGTTTCTCCAGCTCCTTGTCCAGCGCGTCGAGGTAGATATTGGCCAGTAGCGGCGAAAGCGGGCCGCCTTGCGGCGTTCCTTCTTCGCTGCTGACCTTTAACCCGTCGGGCATCACCACCCCGGCTCGCAGGTATTTGCCGATGAGTTTCATCACGGCTTTGTCCCCTATCACGGTCCCAATTTTACTCATCAGGATGTCGTGGTTCACCTTGTCGAAGAACTTGGTAATGTCCATGTCGACGACGTGGGTAAACCCCTCCCGGGCAAAGCTCTGGGCGGCTTCCACCGCATCGTGGGCGCTGCGTCCGGGACGAAATCCGTAACTGCTTCCGCTGAAACGGGGTTCGAACACCGGCCGGAGCACCCCGAGCAGAAGTTGCTGCACGAAGCGATCTTGCACGTTTGGGATGCTCAGCGGGCGGGTTCCGCCGCTGGGCTTGGGGATGTCTCGACGCTTTGCAGCGCCGGGCTTGTAGCTGCCCTCTAGCAGCCTCTTCTTGATCACTTCGCCATGGATGGCGAGGTGTGCTCTGAGTTCGTCGGCCCTCATGCCGTCGGGGCCGGGTGCCCCGTCATTACGCTCAACGGCGTAAAGAGCGGCTCCCCAGTTTCCCGACCTGATGGCCTTCTCCATCAGTCCCTCCAGCTTTGCTGTCCGTTCGCGGTTCACGCGCACCTCCAGGAGTTCCTCTCTCCGCAGGGCTTGCCGCGACTGCATCGCGTGGGCTCTTTGGGTTCGCGCAGGAATTCGGGATCCTTTGTCCGTACGTCCTGCTGACGTCGGGGCGTATTCTGCCCTGGGGTGTAATGCTCCGTAGAGCGCTGCTGTTGGTTCCTTCCGCCCTTCACAGGAGAGAGTTTTCCGGTTTCACAGTTTCCACGGGCTTCTTCCAGCCCCCGGCTCTGCTCTCTGCTACTATGGCTTCTGCTGACTTCTCTCCTGCTCTCACAGGAGAGATCTCCCCGGGTAAGGTCCTTAACTTTCTCCGCATCCCATCCGGCTCTACTTGCCGTGTCTTGATGAGCTTTGGGCTTCGCGTTTACTAGCACGCTCGCCGCCCACAGCCTGCCTCGCTGCCGGTTCGTGTTCCTATGGCCGCGGATTTGCCTGCCGCTTCCTTCAGCTCCACCCTCGCGGGCGTCGCCTTGCGGTTCAGCTACGGTTGCTCTCATCAGCTCCGATGTCATCGTTTCATGTCATTAGTTAAGGCCCATGCCGAGCACACTAGCCAATGCCTACGCGGCATTCGAGAGTGTGCTCTCGACTCTCTCGCTGCGAGGAGCGAGTTCCGTATTCAAGTCGCTTGCCAAAATCATCGCAGGCGAGCGTACCCTTGCATGAGATGCCTGTGGCGTTTGCTGGTTAGGAGCGCTAATCAGTTACGATCAGGCTGCTGAGAACCTGGCCACTTATCAGCAAGAGCAAGAGAATGATGGCAAGCCGGCCAGCCAACCGGTTTCTCTCGGTGACGCCGGCTACCCGAGCGCTGAACAAATCGGCCTGGCAGAGGAGGCCGGCCATGAGGTGGTGATGCCTCTGCCTCCGCAATCAGTCAACAAGAAGGACGAAGAGTATCACGCATCGAACTTCGTCTATGACGCTGAGGCCGACGTGGTGACATGTCCCCAAGGCCAATCACTCCCCTTCAGGCGTGAACGAGTCAAAGAAGGTGTTCCGGTGAGTGTCTATCGCGGCGCTCCGTCGACCTGCAAGAATTGCCCCGCCTTTGGAACATGCACGAAGGATCGCCACGGGCGGACCATCGACATCAGCCCCTGGAATGCGTCGGTGGAGAGGCACAAAGAGAAGATGAACAAGGAAGAAAACAAGGAGCTTCTCAAGCAACGGGCAGGAATCGTGGAGCCGGTATTCGGCCAGATCAAAAAGAACGGAGAGTTCTGGCGCTGGACATTCAAGGGATTGGAGAAAGTGAGGACGCAGTGGATGATGCTCTGTACGAGTTGGAACTTGAAAGTGATGTATCGGCACTGGATGGCCGCCCAGAATGCGCCAATCGACGGAACAAGAAAGCAAGCCAAAGCGGCCTGAAGTCGCGCTGGAGCCGAGGTAGATGCGCTATTCGCGCCCTACCGCGTCGCGATAGGCGAAGCTCGGTCGAGAGGGCACCGCGGAATTCCGCCGGAATGTGAGATCAACCATCGTCGAAACTAAAATTCTCATATTTTGTGAGGCGGTCCTGGGCCATTTTGAGACGGCCTCTCCCCGTCCGCCGAGTAATTGACGGCAGGAGCGATACCCTCCCGTTACGGATCCTCTCCCGCCGCCTGCCGCTCGACCATTTCCAGGGCCTGGCGCGTGGCTTCGGAATCCGGATCCAAGGCCAGAGCTTGGCGGAGCCGCTCCCGGGCCCGAGCCCACTCCCCGTAGCGCGCCAGCAGCACACCGAAATTGTGATGAATCACCGCAGACTCCGGCGTGTAGCGGAGCGCCTGATCAAATAGCCGCACCGCCGACTGAGGCCGATTCGCCTCAGCCTCGGCCTGAGCGAGGAGCCGGTGCCGATACCCCAGTTCCAGACGAAGCGTCTCCTGTTTCTGCCCCTCGGCCTCGGTGAAGGCCAGGTGAAGATAAGGCAAGCTTTCCTCAGGGAAGCGCTCCTGAAACCGCCTGGACAAATCCTCCGCGACGAAGCTCATGGGCACGGGATTTGTGAACCAGCGCCCCGCAAACGGCGGCGCGAGGTGATGAAGCGTCTCGGCATCGGCGCCCAAGAGAGCCCGAGCGTCTTCCAGAACAGAGTCGACGGGAAGACGGCCTCGGTAAAACGCCAGGACATTGGATTCCGCATCCAGCAACAAGCCCAGCGGCACCGCCAGAGGAACGGCGCGATCAAACAAGGCTTCCTGAAAAACCGCCATTTTCTCCAAGACGTTCGCCTCCACCAAACCAAAGGCGTAGGGCCAATCGAGCGACTCCACCCACTGGTAAGCCTCGGCCGAAGCCGTTTCCACGGGATCCACACACAGAGACAAGACCTCCAGCCCAGCCCGCTCGAAATCTCCTCGCGCTTCCCTCAAAACAGGCATCTCCTCCCGGCACCGTGCACAACCGCTCGACCACAGCATCACAAGCTTCGCGCGACCACTCGCGTCCAACGCCTTCTCCTGCAAGGCCTGATCGAGGTAGTGAAACGAGGGGAACAACGGAAGGCGCACTGGCAGACGCACACGCACACGCGCCCGGCCCATGTCCGCTTCGCCGAGCAACCGCCCGGGCGCCAAGTCGACCTCCTCGGCGATGAGTCCACGGGCTTCAAGCCGTGCGGCCACCCCACTTCCCTGCACGAGGCGATAGACCTCCCCGTCCGTCATCTCTCCGGCGAAGACCTCGACCCCACCGCCCGTCCACAAGACGCGGACCTCGCGAATCCCTCCCTCGCGAATCCCTCCCTCGCCGCCTTTGCTGCCAAGGCCGAAATGGAGGCGCTTGCTGCCCTGCGACAAGAAAAGATCCCCGGCCCGCACCGAGCGAACCAGCGGCGGCCCGCTCTCGGGAATCAGCGTGACCACCGCACCGATCCCGTCCCGATTGCACGTCCGCCCTTCCAGCTCGATCACCACCGAAGACCGCTCCTGACCGCGAGTGTTCCGCATCAGCTTCAGGCGAGGCGCCGTCCGATTCCGAAACCAGACGTCCAGATCGCCATCGCCATCCCAGTCGACCAGCCCCAGTGCCCGGCCATCTTCCCGCGCATCCAAGCCGCTGACGAAGGAGACGTTGGCGAAAGTCCCGGAGCGCTCGTTCAAATACATCACATGACGTTCGTGGCCGCTCCACGAATGCCCTCGCGTCACCAGATCCATCATGGCATTCCAGCCACGGGCGTAATCCTCGTCACCCTCGAGCGCAATCGCAATGTCAGGAGCAGGCGACACAACCTGCCGCCAAAAGAAACTTCACAAGTCATCCTCACGCCGATTGGTGAGGAATCCGTTGGCGACCAACAAATCTTCCCAGCCATCGTTGTCGAGATCGGCCATGGCGGAACTCCAGGCCCATCGGCCCATCGTAACCCCCGCGGATTCACTCACATCTGCAAAAACATCCGGAGTTTCATTCACCGCGACGAAGAGCGAATTTCCCCGCGCCATCCGGCGTTTGCCTTCGGTCGCCGTATTTCCGCCACCGCCGAACTGCCGCTGGTAAGCAATGCGACGGCCGGCCGAGGAAAACATGTTCCCGACGTACAAGTCAGCCTGGCCATCGCGGTTCACATCGCCCCAGGCCACCGACATCCCAGCCGCCATGTCCTCCACCCCGGCGGACGGCGCGATGTTCACGAAACGTCCATGCTCGTTGCGAAAGAACTGATTCCTCCCAAAGTCGTTGGCCACATAGAGATCCGGATCGCCGTCCCGATCAAAGTCTTCCCAGGCGGCGGCCAGGCTCCAGCGATCATTTTCGGCAGCCAATCCCATCCGCGCCGTGGCGTCGGTGAACTCAAAGTCTCCCAGATTCTCTAACAACACGTTGCGACCGCCATTGCTCGCGTCGTGGAAAGGCACCGGCATCCGCGCCTCAAAGCCGCGGGAACCGCTGGCCCGCTCGCCCTCATAGACACAAACATAGAGATCGAGATCGCCGTCGTTGTCCGGATCCGCCGCGCTGAGGGAGGAGGGATAACGCGCACCTCCATGACCACCCCGCAAGGTGAACACCCCGGAGCCATCGTTTTCCGCCACCACGATCATGGCAATCGTCGCCACCGCCAGATCCTGGTCGCCGTCGTTGTCCAGGTCGATCAAGAGAGCCCCTCGCGAATCCTCCAGAAAGTCCACGCCAGCCTCGCGCGAGCGATCCCGCACCGTTCCGTCCGCTTGCTGGACGTAAAGTCGATTCGGAAGGCTACCTCCATCGCAGACGTAGACATCCTCGCGCCCGTCGCCGTTGACATCTCCGATGGCCAATCCGTGATGCCCCGTCAGGAAAAGGTCACCATAACGCGTGACTCGCTGGGCCCAGGATTCGATGCCTGTCAGGATCTGATCGCGGCCTCCGTGCACCTCCGCCATCACGGAACCCGTGACATCCTCGAACCACGGTTGGGTCCCGCCACTCGTCGTCAACTGCATCGATTCCACGGTGAGCTGAAGCAGTTGTAAGGATTCTCCCTCGGCCCAGCGACACCGCCATTCCGCATGGACCTCGCCGAGCGCTTCTTTCCCCGCCAAGGTTCCGGCGATTTCCACCAGCACCCGCGTTTCCACCCGCACGCCAGGAGAGGGATTCATCGCCACACCCACCGGCTTCCACTCCACTCGAGGCCCGTCCCGAAACCGCGCTCGCAAGGCCTCGACCGCCGACCGAAGACCCTCAACGCCCTCGAGCGGTCGGATCCTTTCCCCGGCCATCGAGGGCATCCGCCGCACCACGAGGTCACTCTCCTCAAACACCACCGGCAAGTCTTCCGGCCAGAGCGCCGTGCCCTCGAAGTCCGACGCCACCCGTTCGGCTACCGCCACCCGCGACGGCGGCGTCATCAGCACTTTCAAGACCTCCACCGCCTCGGCGCTCACCGCTTCCGTATCCCACTCCGCACCGGGCGCGATCGACGGCGGCGTCTCTTCCACGACCGCTACCTCGGTCCCGTCGCCAACCCGATCGCCTTTTTCCATGCCCACGGACCAGTCCTGGCGATCGAGTGATTTCGGCGCCAATCGCACCATCTCGGACGAACGGCTGCCCCCTTCTCGGGTGCTGGCGGCCCTGCTTTCAGGGACATCGGGTTCGCACGATTCGGCGCGTTCCTCCAGCGATTCGCCACAACCGGCGAGCATTCCCCCGGCCACTGCCGCCAAATGGAGCCAAAGCCGCCCCAATCGCCGAAAGATCCGGAACCTGTTCACCACCCTACCAATCCCTTGCTTCCCCACCACGTCACCCCTTTTTTCGCCCATGCCCGACGCCGCTCACCGGGATTTCGCCGCTCGCCAAGGGGCCTCCGTCCACCACCCTTGGGCCAAGCCCCTCCTTCCAATGGGCAAATCCTGCGTGGCCCAACGCCCCTTCTTATGCCAGAGAATAAGGGAGACAGACGGTTCGCACCGGCGATCGCCGTCCGTCACCGATTGATTCCATTTCATTCCCGTGTCCGTCAAATTCCGAGACTACTACGAAGTGCTGGGCGTCGAGCGTTCGGCGACGCCCGAAGCCATCCGCAAGGCCTTCCGCCAACTGGCGCGCAAATACCATCCCGACGTCGCCGAGAACAAGGACGAGGCGGAGGCCAAGTTCAAAGAGCTGAACGAGGCCTACGAAGTTCTCAGCGATCCCGAAAAACGCCGGAAATACGATCGGCTCGGCCAGAACTGGGAGCACATGAGCGAATTCACGCCGCCTCCCGGCGCCAGCGGCTTCGGCGGTGGATCGACGGACGAGGGGAGCTTTGAATACCACTTCGATGGCACGGGCTTTTCGGACTTCTTCGAACACCTGTTTGGACGGCGCTCCGCCCGGGGCGGCATGAGCGGTTTTGGCGGCGGTTCCGGCTTCGGAGGGGCGCCGCCGGTCGCCATGCGCGGGCGGGACATCGAGGCCGAAATTCTCGTCACCCTCGACGAGGTCATGCAGGGTTCCCAACGGGTCCTCACCTTGCAGCGCGGCCGCAGAAGCCAGCCCAATGAGCGTGCGGACACCATCCGCGTGCGCATTCCTCGAGGAGTCGTGGAGAATCAGTTGATCCGCTGTGCCGGGCTTGGCGAACCGGGAATTCAGGGCGGCGAACCCGGCGACCTCTTTCTCCGCGTCATTCTCGAACGTCATCCAGATTTCCGCGTGGAAGGCCACCACCTCCATCAGGAGCTGACCCTCCGCCCGTGGGACGCCGTTCTCGGCGCTACCGTCATGCTCCACACTCCCCACGGAAAGATTCAGCTCAAGGTCCCCGAGGGATCGACCACCGGCACCGAACTGCGTCTCCGCGGCAAGGGCCTGCCCACAGGAGACGGCTCGAACCACGGCGATCTGTTTGTCAAACTGACTATCGACATTCCCGAGTCGATCACCGCGAGCGAACGCGCTCTCTGGGAACAGCTCCGAGACCAACACAAAACTTGATCCCGATCCCGACTTTCGCCGCTTTCCTCCCCCACACGCCCTCACCTTCAATGGACGATCGTTCCCCCAAAGCCATGAGCCATGAGCCGAAATCCAAATGACTCCCAACTCACGCCCGCGGTCCACCAGTCCCCTCGCTTCGTGGATCTCGACACCGCCAGTGAACTCTCCGGCTTGCACCCCGATCTCATCCTCGAGTTCGCCCGAGCCGAATGGATTGTCTGCCAGAATCCCGAGAACGATCCACGCTTCGACGACCAGGCCATTTATCGATTGAGACAGATCGAGTTCCTACGACGAAGCCACGGAATCACCATGCGAACGGTCCGAATGATCGTCGACCTGCAGCACCGGGCCGAGCGCGCCGAACAGGAATTGCGCCGCCTGCGTGAGCTCTTGCGCTGAACCACCTTGACGGACCCCTTTGCTTTCCTACTGCAGCGCTTCTTCGATGGCCGCACGTTCGGCCGCCGCGTCAAAAGCGGGATTCTTTTCCCGGGGCACCGGCGCTCCCGTTTCTTCTCGCCAGGCTTTCAAGCGATCATGCAGTTCGCGGGCTTTTTCTGGATGCGACTGCGCGAGGTTCTTCGTCTCTCCGATGTCTTCGCCGAGATGATAGAGCTCCAGGTCGCCCGATTCGAAAAACTCCATCAGTTTCCAGTGACCCCTGCGAATCACGCCCACCGGCCGGGAGCGAAAGAGCGGATCCCGCTGCTCGAACGGACCGGCTCCCCGATAACTCTGAAGGTAAGCGGGAAAATGCCAGTAGAGCGAGCGCTCCGCCAAGCTCGCTCCCTTGAACAACGGCACGAGACTCACGCCATCCTGAACCTGCCCCTCAACCGCGGCAGACCCTGTCATTTCTAAAAAAGTCGGGTAGAGATCCACTCCGATGATGGGCGTTTCATTCCGCGTTCCCGGCGCCACCACTCCGGGCCATTTCACAAAGAACGGCTCACGAATCCCGCCTTCATAATAGGTCCCCTTGTAACCCTTCAAGGGCGCCATGTCCGTGGCCGGCCCGTAGCCGCCGTTGTCGGAGAAAAAGACAATGGCCGTCTTTTCCGTCAGACCCAGTGCTTCCAGCTTGGCCACCAACATTCCCACCCCGTCGTCAACCGCCTGGATCATGGTGGCCATTTTGACATTGTCATGCAACTCACCCGGAGCCTTGGCCTCGTACTTTGCTAGAAGGTCCTTCTTGGCCTGAACCGGGATGTGCACCGCGAACAAGGTCAGGTAGAGGAACCAGGGACGATCACGGTTCGCCTCGATGAACGAAGCCCCTCGTTTGCACAGCGTGGTGGTGACAAACTCGTCCTCGGGCACTTCCTGCAGACCCGGCGCCTTCCCGTGCGGCGGGTAATAACCGCAGGGCGGGCCTCCCGAGTGCGTTCCTCCCACATTCACATCGAAGCCATAGGGAAGCGGGTCGTCCGAGAGATGCCACTTGCCCATGGTCGCCGTCCGATAGCCGGTCTCTTTGACCCGATGAGCCCAGGTCACGGTGTCCCTGCGCAGCGTCGCCGTCCCGGGAATATGCATGAGGCGCCGATGCGCCGCCTTCCCTCGTGGCCCGGTTCCCACGTTGTAGACCTCGTGCCGTGGCGTGTACTGCCCGCTGAGAAGACTGGCTCGGGCGGGGGCACAGTTGGCGGCCGCCGAGTAGGCTTGCGTGAAGATCATGCCCTCTCCCGCCAGGCGATCCAGATTCGGCGTCTCGTAAAAATCCGAACCCATGTAATCCGTGTCTTTCCATCCAAAATCGTCGAGAAAGATGAAGAGAACATTGGGCCGGTCCCGGGTCTGAGCCAAAGCCGGGATCAATCCCTGGAGCGCGAAGGCGACGACAAGAACGCTGGACAGAGTCAGAGGAGAGGACTTCATGGGAGGTTCGCTTCTTGATACGGCAAGACGGCCCGCTCTGACCAGATCAATTGATGCCGGAACGGGCCGCTCACTCGCTCGCCTGGCTTGGCTTGGCGCTCGCCCAACATCCAAAACCGCCTAAAATGAGATCCGATGGCACGCGCTCATTTCCCCACTCGAAGCCTTCCCCTCTGTCTGGCCCTGCTCGCGCACCTGCCCCCGCTGATGGCCACGGCGACGGCCTCGTTTTTGAAATCACGGAATTCCTCGCGGTCAACGCCTCCGAAAAACAGGACGCCGATAGAGACCATTCCGACTGGATCGAGATCCACAATCTCTCCGGTGAAGCTCAAAACGTAACTGATTAGCGCTCCTAACCAGCAAACGCCACAGGCATCTCATGCAAACAGCGATTCCGTAAGACGGCGTCGGAAAGAGTCGTAATGGCCTGAATTGGTGGGTGTTGAGCGTGTTGAAGCTGGCGCTAGGAGGGCGAACAGTTTCGTGTGGCGGTTCTCGGGCGAATTTCGGAGGGCTCGAGCCGCGAAATGGATCCCCCTGTCGGCAATAGGCAACAGGAAGCCAGACCGCTCCGATGGCGGACGCGAACCCAAGGTTACCGAGAGCGCAGGGCGGGCGCTCCTCAGCCCGGAGCCGGTGGCGGCCACCATCGATCCTCTCGCATGGAGGCGGCGATTTGACGGGCAAAATAGATGGCCGTGTGTCCACGG
>CBDBEZ010000041.1:0-19590 GCA_965204485.1 Verrucomicrobiales bacterium | reverse complement strand
TTCATGATGCCCCGACCGCCCTCATCCACAACTTCCGGTCATTTCTCAACAGGCAGTTCGAATACATCAACGATCAGGTGCGTCGCTTCCAACATTGCGGCCAGCCAGCAACCTCAGTGGACACCAAGAAGAAGGAGTTGGTGGGCGATTTCAAGAACGCCGGGAGGCAGTGGAGGCCGAAAGAAAACCCTGAGCAAGTCCGCGTGCATGACTTCAAGGACAAGGACCTGGGCAAGGCAATCCCCTACGGCGTTTACGATATGCTCAACAACCAGGGCTGGGTTAGCGTCGGAATCGACCATGATACGGCCCAATTCGCGACCCGCAGCATCCTGTTGTGGTGGACGGAAATGGGCTCTGCGCGGTTCCCCCACGCCCGTCGGCTGCTAATCACCGCCGATGGCGGTGGGAGCAACAGCCACCGCTCGCGGCTTTGGAAGCTTTCGCTCCAGGAGTTGGCGAACGAGACCGGGCTGAAGTTGGTCGTCTGCCACTTCCCGCCGGGGACAAGCAAGTGGAACAAGACCGAGCACCGTCTCTTCAGCTACATCACCCAGAACTGGCAAGGCGAGCCACTGGCAACCCTGCAGACGATCGTCGAGTTGATTGGAAGCACAACGACGAAGGGAGGCCTGAAGGTCAGGGCCAGGCTCGATACCAAAAGCTACGAGACGGGGATCAAAGTGACGGACGAGGAACTGGCCGCCGTAAAACTGGAAAGGCACGAAACACACGGCTCATGGAATTACACAATCAAACCCTCGAAGTAAATGTTCACCTTATTTTTGCGCAGTTCCTAAGGAATAGGGGCCATCGCGCATGGCCACGATCGGGCGCGATTTCTGCAAGTGACAGAACAGGGGCTGGTGGCGCTGAAATCTCTCCTCGTGCCCACGCAGAAGCGGCGAAAGATCGCTGCCGTCGAGATGCGATTCCGGAGGATCGATCCCGAGGAGATCGCAGATCGTCGGCAGGATGTCGACGATCCCCGCGGGATCTGAAGGCGTCTGACTCTTTTCGATTTCTCCAGGCCAGGAAAAGATTCCGGGGACGCGGATCCCGCCTTCCCAGTTCATCCCTTTGCGCCCGCGCAGCCCGCCGGTGCGATCGTCGCGGTAGCTGCCATTGTCAGAGGCGTAGATGATCAGGGTCTCCTCGGGGTCCGCGATTTCTCGCAACTTCGCCAGGATGCGAGCGATGGCTCGGTCCGTATTGTCGATGGTGCCCGAATAGATCGCCGCCTGGTCTTTCTCCGCGCCATACTGATCGACGATCTCGTCGGGAGCAGCGATTGGAGCGTGCGGCTCGTGAAACCAGACATTGAGGAAGAAGGGTGCTTCATCGTCGCTCCTCTGTTCCTCAAGCCAACCGATGGCTTCATCGGCCACGAGTTGGCAGGAATAGCCTTCTAGTTTGCCGACCGGCGTGCCGTTGCGGATGAAGTTGTTCGGGTTCTTGTGGCTTGGCTGGGCGTTGTTCCAGGTGGCGAACCAATGGTCAAATCCGTGCTTGTCCGGGGTTGGTTTTTTCCTCTTCCCGGTGGGCAAGCCGAGGTGCCACTTGCCGATGTGGGCGGTGTGGTAGCCGACCGACTTCAAGATCTCGGCGAGCGTCGTCTCCCGCTCGAGCAGGTGCGACTCCTGGCTGGCGTCGTGGATCCAACTGTAAACACCTGCGCGGATGTGATGGCGTCCGGTCAAGAGCGTGGCGCGTGAGGGAGAGCAAACTGCACAGCCGGAATAAAAATGAGTGAACCGTGCCCCGTCTGCGGCGAGTCGGTCGAGCGCAGGTGTCTTCACAGGACCGTCGTAGCAACCAATATCCTGGTAGCCCAAGTCGTCCGCCAGCAACATTACCACGTTTGGGCGTGCGGCCGAGGCCGCTGAGGCGGCAGACAGGAAGACCATGAGGAGAAAACGAATCACCATGGGCTCACGATAGCGGGCATCTGACGAGGGCGTCCAGCGAAACCAGAGACGTCGAATGCGCTTCACCGGAGCGAGTTCGTCAATCGCTCCAGCGTCTCGCGGCGCTGCTCGTCGTCCGAGATCGATTCGGCCCACTGGACGGCTCGCTCCGTATCGGGAATGGCTAGCATTGGCACGAAGCGCGAAATACCGGAGTCTCGGCTTGCGGATGGTACAAGCGATCCCAGCCATTCAGAAAGCGCCACGGGATCCTGTCGCATCCACCGTTCGGTGAGCATCCTCACCGATTCACGACGTTCGCGACTTTTTGATTGGTATCGTCCGGTCGATCCATCAACCCTTGCAGGCCTTGTCGAAACCATTCGGGATCGAAGGCCTCCTCCTCGCCGAGCTGGAGTGGACCGGCCATGCGTCCAGCTGAAGTGGTCGTTCTGGCCTTCTCGACGATCTTACCATCGTGCGATGCCATGGAATTGGGGATGGATGGTGGTGGTAAAAGGATTTCCGCAGAGGGCACGAAGATCCTCGACGCCATCGTTCGCAGAGCTGAGGGAAGGCCTCTCTGAGAAAAACTGACAACGTGTCTGTCCTCTGGAGCTCCCTCGGTGGAGGGCGGTTCGTATCGCTCTTGGGGTTGCCCGAGATCTCATTTTCCGCTGGCGTTGGCTTGGAATCTCGCTATGGCTCCAGGAAAGTCTTGATATGAAAATTATTTAGGCTATCTAAATTATAACGAACCTCTTCCATTCAGTTTTCATGAACACCTCTCGACGACGCTTTCTCCAAGACGGTGGCTTTGTCACCGTCGGTTTTCTCGGATTGCAGACCCTGCTCGCTCGCTCGGCGGGCGCGAAACTGTCTCAGCCTTACCAGAGCGAAATTCCCAAGTACGGCAAGCTGGTGCGCGATCCCGCCCGGATCCTCGATCTGCCCAAGGGCTTCTCTTACAAGGTCCTTTCCATCACCGGCGATCGAATGTCCGACGGTCTGCGGACGCCGGGCCGTCCCGATGGGATGGCCGCCTTTGCCGGACCGGACGGCCGGATCGTTCTCGTGCGCAATCACGAACTCGATGACAACCAGACCTTTGGAAGTCCCTTTGGCATTCTCAATGAACTCATGGGATCGATCGACGCCAAGAAGCTCTACGACGCCGGCAAAGGCGTCCGGCCCCAGATCGGAGGCACCACCAACGTGGTCTACAACCCGACCACCGACGAAGTGGAGAAACAATTTCTCAGTCTCGCCGGCACCGCGCGGAACTGTGCCGGCGGCCTCACGCCCTGGAACACGTGGATCACCTGCGAGGAGACCGTGATCAAGCCGAAGGAAAAGAAGAAGGAGAAGAAAAGCGAAGCGGACAGGAAGGAGGACCGGAAAAAGGAGAGAGCGGCGAGGAGAGAGGTCCGCAAAGCGCGGCGAGAAGGCAAGGAGGCGCCGGCCCCCAAGAAGACGAAAAAAGCGGAAGAGGAAGAACCCGAATACCTCGAACGTGCCCACGGCTACAATTTTGAGGTTCCCGCCACAGCGAAAGTCGGACTGGCTGATCCGGTGCCTCTCGTGGAAATGGGTCGGTTCAATCACGAAGCCGTGGCCGTCGATCCCGCCAGCGGCATTGTCTATCAAACGGAAGATCGCGATGACGGCCTCATCACTCGTTTTCTCCCCAACGAGCCGGGTAACTTGCAGGCCGGTGGTGTCCTCCAGGCGCTCGTGGTCAAGGGGCGCAATTCCTGCGACACGCGCAACTGGCCCGAGACCGGGGCCGCCAAGCTTGCAGTGGGCGAAGCGATGGAGGTGGAGTGGATGACTCTCGAAGACGTCGACAACCCCGAGGATAAGTTGCGCAGCGAGGCGTTCAAAGCCGGCGCGGCTTGTTTTGGTCGCGGTGAGGGAATGTGGTATGGAAACCGACAGATCTATTTCGCCTGCACCAGTGGCGGTATCGCCAAGTCGGGCCAGATCTTTATCTACCGCCCCAGCCCTGCAGGGGGAACGGACGCCGAGGCGCGTCAGCCGGGCACCCTCGCGCTTTACCTGGAGCCGAACAACACCCGACTTCTCGAGTACGGCGATAACCTCACGGTGGCCCCCTGGGGGGACGTCATTCTTTGCGAGGACGGGGCGAAAGAGCAATACCTGCGAGGGATCACTGCCAGCGGCGAGATCTACACCCTGGGCCGATCCAGTTACGACGGCCTGTCCGAGCTCTGCGGGGCCTGTTTCGCCCCCAATCACCCCACGCTCTTCGTCAATCTCCAAAATCCGGGCATCACCCTCGCGATCACCGGGCCGTGGGATACGCTCGACGCCTCGAGTGGATAATCGCACTGCCTGTCCGATCTCGTGAGTGGGAAGTTCTCAGACCGGTTTCTCTTTGCCTGGCGTGTCTGTCTGACTGCGTAATAGAGCGATCTTCGCCTTGGATAGTTCAATGCTTAGATCGATCAGTTCGGTGGTCAGTTTCTTGAATTTCTTGTACTCCTCTGTTTCTTTTCGTAGTCCCTTCACGTGGTCTGGCCAGACGTGTTCAGTCCGGCTCCTCATCTTATGCGTGTAGCTCAGTTGGTAATACACGCCGCGCTGGCGTTGTCGATCTCGGTATTGCTTGCTGATGCTCCCAGGCCGCATTGGCCCGATTGCAGCTAACTTTGCCGCAAGTTTCTGGACTCTTTTTTCAGTGATCTGATCTTTTTCCTCGTGAGTGGGAAGTTCTCAGACCGGTTTCTCTTTGCCTGGCGTGTCTGTCTGACTGCGTAATAGAGCGATCTTCGCCTTGGATAGTTCAATGCTCAGATCGATCAGTTCGGTGGTCAGTTTCTTGAATTTCTTGTACTCCTCTGTTTCTTTTCGTAGTCCCTTCACGTGGTCTGGCCAGACGTGTTCAGTCCGGCTCCTCATCTCATGCGTGTAGCTCAGTTGGTAATACACGCCGCGCTGGCGTTGTCGATCTCGGTATTGCTTGCTGATGCTCCCAGGCCGCATTGGCCCGATTGCAGCTAACTTTGCCGCAAGTTTCTGGACTCTTTTTTCAGTGATCTGATCTTTTTCATGGTCATTAGCTTATATATGCGAATGTCTAGGAAAATCAAATCATTTGTTATGGATCTCTGGATTTCTTGGTGGAATATCGTCTGTCTTCTGCGACCCGCTTTCTCGAGAGCCCGCACCTTTCTCTGGTTTCTGCTTGTCTTGGCCGCTTTCTCCGTGCGCAATGACCTCCTCGGGGTTTCCAGTTTCGTCCGCGCTCTCGGTTTGTCAGAACACTTCTATGAGCACTTACTCCATTTCTTCCACAGCAATGCCGTGAAGACGGACCGGCTTGCAGAACTTTGGTTCGCCATCGTGATCAAGCACTTCCCTGTCTACCCCAGCGTTTCATAAAATGGCCAGTCAGGCCATCATGTAGTAGGCGATTTCTTCTTCGACGGCTTGATTGTCTCCGAGTGTCAATGTGAGTCGACCTTGAGGGCGAGTCAGACGTCCGGCACGCTGGATGATTTTGCGGCGAATCGTGCCGAGTCCTTCAAAGATCCACTCCGCAGCCCTTTTGGGGGACGATTTGCGTGACCGCTCCGCAGATCGCATCTGCATTTCGCGTGTGAGATTGTGGGTGAGGATACTGGCCAAAAAGAAAGCTTCGTTGGCGGCACGTCGCTTGGCCGGAATATAGTCCATCTGGGCCTGGCTCTTGGCTTCGCCAAAAATCTTCTCCTGAGAGCCACGCCCTTCATGAAATTTCACCACATGAGCGGCCGTGTTTGTCTTGTTGGTGATGATCGCCTCGTATTCATAGTTCTCCTCGACTGGTTCGAAAAGATCCAGTTGGAGCGGTCCTTTGCGCTGAGTGCGCCTCATGGTTCGAATGCACAAAATGCGCGCTTTGCGCGCCCAACTTTTTGGCTTCCAGCGGATTTCGAAGTGATGAGTTTTTCCCTCTCCGCCTCGGGTTCGGGACCAGCGACGGCGCTTCTCAATGATGCCCTTGAGTTCCACAAGCCGCTCGAAAGGCACCGAGAACGTATATTCCAGGCCCAGGGTTTTTGCCTCTGAAACCATCTGATCGCTGAAAAACGCGCTGTCGGCGCGCAACTCGATCTGCACATCAGGCAGCACCTTGCGAATCTTTTCCACGCAGTAGCGAAAAAATTCCACCACGCCATTGGAGTCATGGACGTTGCCGCTTCGATGAAGGTAATCGAGAATCTGTCCGGTTTGGGAGATCGTCGCGAGCAGCGGATAATAACTGCGCTCGCCTTTTTTCTTCTCGTTAAATCCCACAGCCGTCCCTTCCGCATGGCGACTCGTGCTCTGCACGCTTCCGTCCAAATCAAGCGTGATGCGTTTGATTCCTTCCTCCTGAAGTCGCGACAGGCAAACGAAATGATTCATCTCCCTCATCCTCTCAAGGCTTTGACAATCGACCTCTCCCAACATCTGGCTCATCGTTGGGACACTGGGCAATTGGTGCATCCCCAAAACCTGTCGTACAAGGGGATCATCTCGGTAGTAGTCCAAATCGTGAAGCATCCGGTAGCCCAGTATAAGATATGCACGATAAGACACATGAAAACCTTGTGGAACTTGTAGAAGCGGGACATGCGCCGATCCAGTGGATCAAAGCACTGCTGAAGCTTCCCCTCCAGATCCAATTCCTGAAAGAGCTTCTGAAAGATAACGAGACCGCCGAAAGAGGTCAGTTCTTGATCTTCAAATTTGATCGCCGGAATCGTTCTGGACTTTGCATTAATCGTGCGTCGTGCTACTCTCACTGTTGGTGGCTTTTCGGTTGAAGTGTTTGGTGTTTTGGTAGATTCCAAATCAACCTTATCCCAAAGGCCCCTGCCACTATTTTCTTTGGATTCTTGCCCCGATTTATGAAACCATGGGGTACAGTCTGCTTGACGGACTACACTAGGAGGTCGTGGCCGCTTCGATTCTCCACGCCGATCTGGGCATTGCCGCTGATCAGGGAATCGGAGACGTTGGGAGTGCTGGATCCAGCGGCCCAGAGCCCGGCCTGCCCGTTGTCTTTGATGAGGCAATGGGTGACGAGTGCGGCGGCGTGATTGGTGTAGAGCCCGCTGGCGCCGTTATCGTGGAGATCGTAGGTGTCGATCCGTGGACGGGAGTGCTCCGCGACGATACCATGTCCGTTGCAGTTGGAGACCGAGCTGAGGGAAACGGAGACCTTGGTTTCGCCGAGAATCTGGATTCCGTCGGCGTTCGACAAACGGAATTGATATTGATCAACACTGACGGAGGGAGTGCCGCCGACCTCGAGGAGCGTGGCGTACCAGTAACCTCCGGCCTCAAACTGGCAATGGCGGAAGGCGCTGGTTCTGGTGCGGGCGCCCGTAAGGATGACTCCTCCCCACTGGTGAGGTTCCTTCTCCTGGTTGTCGGAGGTGAAAGTGATGGGTTCGCTCGCGGTTCCCAGGGCTTGAAGGCTGCCGTCCACGAGGAGCGAGTGAAAGTCGGCGAAGTTGATGGTGGTCCCCGGAGCCACCGAGAGATCCACGTGACCGCGTATCGTGCGGGTGCCCGTCACCAGGTAGGCCTGACCCGGATCGGTCAGCGTGCCGCTGGAATCGATGTTAGTGCCAATTTCAATGTAGTCCGTGGGGCCGAAATCATTGCCGGAGAAGGACGGAAAGCTGGCGCCCGTTTCATGGGAACTCAAGAGGAGAATGGCTTCGTTTCCAAAGTCTCGGAACGTGCTATGGGAAATGGAAGGAGACGAACTATGGAGGCGGAGGCCGTGGGAGGTGGCTCCCTCGAACAGGCAACCAGTGATGAGGCCGCCCGGAGCATTCGAGATGCGGGCCAGATCGGCCGTGCTGTTGCGGAGAGTGCATTGCTCGAGGCTGATGGGCGAGCCACCATAGACCTCCAGAAGCGTGCCGTGCCAGTAGCCGCCGCCATCAAACGTGCAATATGTGAGGCGATGAGTCCGCCTCGGTCGGTCGCCCTCGTTGTTGGTCAGCCGAATCGCGCCCCAGTGGTTGTCGCCGGCCCGGCTAAAGACGATGGGAGCGTCCTCGGTGCCCTCGGCTACCAAGTTTCCATGGATGGTCCAAGACGCGAAATTGGCCATGGCGAACGAGGCACCTTGCTCAATGGTGAGGGTGTCGGTGGAAACCGAGTAGCGATGACCGTCGATGTAATAAGGCGCCGCAGTCAAGGTTCCGGCCGTTTCCAGGTTGCCCGCGATGTGAACCCGTTGGCCGTCCTCAAAGGTTGACTGTGTGAAGACGGGCAGGGAACTTTGTCCCGCACCGGATTCCAGGCGCCCGGCATTGCCGTTGCCGCTGAAGGCGGATTGGTCGACGGCTGGTGAAGAACCGCGCAGCCAAAGACCATAGCCGGCGTTGTCCTCGAACCGGCATTGGGTCATGGCGCCGGTCACATTCTCAAAAAACCGAACGCCGTCGGCGGTGCTCTCGCGAAACTGACAGTGATCGAGGTCGATGGGAGCGTTGGCGTGCACTTCCAGCAAGACGTTGTACCAGTAGCCGCCGCCCGTCATGATGCAGTGGGAGAGGCGACTGGGAACGCCTTCGCCGGTCCCCTCGTTGTTGGTGATTCGCACAGCGCCCCAGTGATTGTCTCCGGCCCGGTTGAAGAGGATCGGCGCGTCCTCCGAGCCGTTGGCGATCAGATTGCCGTGGACGGTGAACGAGGCGAAGTTGGCCATGGCGAAAGAGGCGCCGCCTTCGACGGTGAGGGTCGTTTCGGCGGAGGCGTGGCGGTGACCGTCGATGTAGTAGGGCGCGGCGGTGAGGGTGCCGCCTGAATCGATGTTGGAGGCGATGTGGACGTATCCGCTATCGGTGAAGGTCGTGTTTTGAAAACGCGGAAAGGATCCCTTCCCGTCGCCGGATTCGAGGCGGCCGACGTTGGTGTTGTTGGCAAAAGTGCAGTCCGTGACGTCGGGCGAAGCCCCTCGAAGCCAGAGGCCGTAGCCCGCGTTGTTTTGGAAGCGCGAGTTGCTGATCGGGCCACCTGAATCGGCAAAGAAACGGATGCCGTCTGCCCGGCTGTGCTGGAAATCGCATTGATCAACTGTGAGCTTCGAGCTTCCCCAGACTTCCAGCATGCACTCGTACCAGTACCCGCCGCCTTCAAAGACGCAGTGTGAGAATTGGCTGGCCGCCTGGCCGCCGTTGCCATCGTTGTTGGTCACTCGGGATGGCCGCCCAGGGATTTCCCTCAGTGACGCCACTGAGGGACGTGAAGCGGATTTTCTCATTGGCCAGACCGTTAGCCTGAATGCGTCCGTGGACGTCCAGGCGGGCGAAATCGAGGAACTGAGCGATGGTGCCGGGCGCAATGGTGAGCGTCACGCCGGCGGGCACGGTGGAATTGTTGACCTCGTAGGGAGATCCGCCGGGCGTCCAGGTGGTGTTTTCGGTGAGGGTTCCGCTGACGACGGCCTTGGCCAGGCTCGGTTGTAGGCCGACAGCCGCGTATGCCGAGATCGCAAACGCGAGAACGGTGAGCTTGCGCGGAAGACTGACGGTGATGATAGACATGAGTGGGTGGGGGTGACATCCAAAAACTAGCCTCTTCAGCAGAATCTGTGGGTGCCCAGGCGGCGCGATTCACTTAGAATCCTGACCAGCAACAAGTTATATCCAATCTTAATGGGCATCAAAGTTGTGGCAACAAGCCAGCTGCCCATCCAAACCTCGGATTTGCGAGGACAACGCTTGCGCCGGGGCTGCCCCTGGTAGGGCTCAGCCCATGAAACAAGTAGTTTCAGCAGTTCTGGGGTCCAGGGGCAGCGGGACCCGGCGTCCAGCGTTCCCGGAGCAAATCCGGAATTTCACCCACAGATTCTGCTGAAGACTCAAAAACTAAAGACCGATGGCATCGTGACCACGCATGGCTTGGCCTAAGGTCCGCGAGCGTGAACGAAAGGAGGGGAGCTTGAGCGACATTGAGCGCCATGGTCGCGTCTGCGACTCGAACGAAGAGAGCAATTTTGAGTCAGCCGACGGCTAGAAGAGGGCAGCGCGGATGCGCCCCCGTCGGATGGTTGACCATGGGCATGATACCACTAAGGGCTTGGTTTGCGGCGACTGGTTTGCTCGCCTGGGTTGGCAGCGTGGGGGGCGCGCCGACGCTTCACGACGAGCGCTTGAGCGTGACGCTCATCGCGGAGGCACCGGACATCCGAAATCCGATTGGAATCGCCGTGGGCCGAGACGATCGGATCTACGTCGTGGAATCCCACACCTCCCTGCGGCCGAGCGATTACGAGGGGCCTGAAACCGATCGGATTCGCATGATCATTGACCGGGACGGCGACGGCCAGCCCGAACGAATCGCGACGGCCATGGAGGGATTGCACGAGGCGATGGGCCTGGCGGTGTCGCCCGACGACGGGGGCGTCTATCTGGCTTGCGCGTCAGAGGTCGTGTGCCTGTTAGACAAGAATGACGATGGCATTTTCGATGGCAAACGAGTGATCTTGACCCTTGAGAGCGCTTCCCGGCACCCTCACTATCGTCTGGGAGCGCTGGCTTTCAGTGAGGACGGCTGGTTGTACCTCTCTCTGGGGAACAATGAGGGATACGGTTACACCTTGCGCGGCTCCGACGGCTCGCTGGTGAGCGGATTTGGTGAAGGCGGGAGCGTGTTGCGATGCCGGCCAGGCGGGACGGATCTCGAAGCGGTGGCGACGGGATTCTGGAATGTCTTCGGCATCGATCAAGACGGCGCGGGGCGGTGGCTGGCGGCCGACAACGATCCGGAGTCCCGGGGGCCCAACCGGTTGGTGCACGTCGTTCCTGGCGGTGACTACGGCTATCGGACGCTTTTCGGAAGAGAGGGGCACCATCCCTTCCTGGCCTGGGATGGCGAGTTGCCCGGGACGCTTCCCATGGTATCGGGCACTGGGGAGGCACCCGCGGGCGTGCTGAGCTGCCGCCGCACGGCGTTTCCAAAGGCTTACGAGCGAAGCGTGTTGGTGACTTGCTGGGGTGCTTCACGCATTGAGCGACACGAAATCGTGGAATCGGGGGTCTCGGTGGCGGCGGATGTCTCCGTGGTGGTTTCCGGCGGACGGGACTTCTGGCCGGTAGCCATGGCGGCGGACAGCCGGGGTGAGGTTTTCATCACCGATTGGGTGAGTGATCGCTACGCCAATCATGGCCAGGGGCGCGTCTGGCGTCTTGCCCCGAAAGAGACCGGGGCTGAGCGTATGACGCCCGCATCGTCTCCGGTGGCGGGTCCGTCGGAGGAAGTGGCGGCCGTTTTGCGTGAGATCGAGGCAACGAAGCGAGCCGAGGCTGCTCCCGACCTATTGAACCTGTTGGTTCACGGCGATCCGCTTCTCACACATGCCGCCATCGAGACCCTTTCGCGACCGAGTTTCTGGCCGGCGCTTGTCAGGGCGATGGATGATACCACCGCGTCGATTCGTCTGGGGGCATTGCTGGCCTTGCGCAGGGCCCATCATCCCGGCGCTTTTGACTTGGTCCGTCGTTTCTTGAGTGATCCGGATGACGAAGTGCGCATCAGCGCCTTGCGCTGGGCGGTGGAGATGCGGGATTCGGCGTTGATGCCGGCCCTGGACGAGTCCATCAAGAGTTGGGACGTGTCTTTGGCGGTCTTGGAAGCCTACCTGGCGGCTCGTCGCGCTTTGGCCCCCGAAGTGCTTGAGACCTTGGCTGAAGCTCATGGTGAAAGTGCCTTTCATTTGTCCTATCCGGCATTCGAAGAACCCCTTGACGGCATCATCGCCAGCCCGAGCACGGGTGACCATCTTCGCGCCCTCGCCATGATGCGCCTGGAAGACACGGGAGACCGCGAACGGATCGAGAAGTTGGCCCGGTGGGCACGGGAGCGGAATCCCTTGGTTCAACGAGCGGCCGTCCACGCGCTGAGCCGGATGACATCGTTTCCCGATGAGATTCTGCCGATCTTGAAAACGGTCAGTCTGCGGCGTTCTTATGACGAGCAGGTGAGACGGGAGGCGATCGCGGCGTGGGCGCGGATGGATCCGTCTGGGACCGAGTGGATGCTGGAATTGCTGGACGATGCTCGGGCCTCCGTGAGGTTGGCGGCGGCGCGGGCACTCCGGCTGGTGCCAACCGAGGAACCGACCTTGTCGAGATTGGAGGAACACTACCTGAAAACCCTCGAGGATCCCCACGAGATGGCCGTGGCGGAGCAGCTGGAGTTCATTCTCTACGGGCCTCATGACCAGGAACGCAAATTCGCCCGCGAGCGCCCCAGTGACTTGAAACAATGGCAGGAACGCCTCCAGATCGGGGGAGACGTTTCGGGAGGTCGGCGGCTCTTTCATTCGGGGTCTTCAGCAGAATCTGTGGGTGAAATTCCGGATTTGCTCCGGGAACGCTGGACGCCGGGTCCCGCTGCCCCTGGACCCCAGAACTGCTGAAACTACTTGTTTCATGGGCTGAGCCCCACCAGGGGCAGCCCCGGCGCAAGCGTTGTCCTCGCAAATCCGAGGTTTGGATGGGCAGCTGGCTTGTTGCCACAACTTTGATGCCCATTAAGATTGGATATAACTTGTTGCTGGTCAGGATTCTAGGTGAATCGCGCCGCCTGGGCACCCACAGATTCTGCTGAAGAGGCTTCATTCGGTGGGGTTGTTGTGCTCTCAGTGCCACACTGCGGGAGCCTTTGGCAACAGTCTGGGGCCGAGCCTGGAAAACCTCGGGCAGTCGGCCGATCGGGCCCGCATCATCGAATCGTTGATCGAGCCCTCCGCCAACGCCTCGCCCGCCTACCAGGCCTGGCAAATCAAGACGAAGGACGGGGTGAGCGAGCAGGGAGTGCAGGTCGAGTGGCGGATCCATGGAGGCTTGAAGTACATCGGCATGGATGGTCACGTGGAGGAAGTCCCTGAGAGCGAGATCGTTGAGGTGATCGCCTTGCCGCATTCGATCATGCCCCACGGCCTGCAGGAGCTGATGACCGTCGGAGAAATGCGAGATCTGGTTTCTTACCTGGAGTCTCTCGGGGCCAGCCTTGACTGAGCCGAAGGAAGCCCTTTCTTGATGGAATGAGCGAGCCGTTGAGCCTTTATGAACGTTTGGGAGGGGAGAAAGCCATCACGGGGCTGGTGGATGACTTCTATGATCGGGTGCGTGCCGATGACGCGCTCAAGGGGTTCTTCGTGCACAGTGACATGGAGGCATTGCGCCGCATGCAGCGGGAATTCTTCGCGGCGGCGGTGGGCGGACCGATCGTTTACGCGGGCAAGGGCTTGAGGGAGGCCCATGCCGGCCGGGGAATTAACAAGGCGCATTTCCGGCGTTTCATCGATCACCTGATGGCGACCTTGACGGACTTCAAGATCTCGGAAGACGACCGCTACGAGATCATCACTCGGCTGAACAAGTATGCCGACGAGATAGTGGGTGACACGACGGTCGATGGCTAGTTAACAGATGGCGTCGCTTTTCGCCAGCCTCTCGTGGATGGAGAGGTGAACGAGGGAAGGAAGGGGAGTAAGTCCGGTTTTTAGAGCAGGGGTGCCGCCATGCGTGCCGCCCCGTCACGGAGCCGGACTGGAAATGAGCGGCGATCCATGTCTGCCAGGCTCACCGGAACGGCTCGCTTCATCTTTTCTTGGATGATGCGGTCCGCGGTCGCCCCCAAGTCGGCGTCATAACATTCGAGGTTGAATTCGAAATTGAGCCGGAAACTGCGGGCGTCCCAGTTCGCGGAGCCGAGCAGTGTCCAAGCTTCGTCGACGACCATCAGCTTGCTGTGGTCGAAGGGGGGCGGGCTCTTCCACACGCGGCAGCCGCGTTCCAGGAGTTGCCAGAGTTCCGCGTCGCAGGCCCACTGCACAAGAAGGAGATTGCTCTTCGCCGGGATGACGATGTCGACCGTGACGCCTCGCATGGCTGTGACGTTCAGGGCACTGATGAGCGCGATGTTCGGCAGAAAATAGGGAGTGATCAGTCGAACCGTGCGCTCCGCGGTGGCCAGAGCCCCCAGGATGGTTGTCCGGATAGGATCGCCCTCGTCGTCGGGGCCGTCGGCCAATCCGCGAGCGAGGACGCGGCCGACAGGCGTCAGGGCAGGGAACCACTCGGGTCCCTCCAGCCATTCTCCCGTGGCGAAGCCCCAATCGAAGACGAATGCCTGCTGCAGATGAGCTACGATCGGGCCCTCGACACCTACGTGCAAGTCGGCGATGGCCGGACCGGGCGCGCTGTCTTTGCAAGTGGACTCGCAGATGTTCATGCCGCCCGTGAAGCCGTGCCGTCCGTCGATCACCAGAAGCTTCCGGTGATTGCGAAGATTCGCATAGCGAAAGCGCCAGGGAAGCACGGTGGTGTTGAAGGCATGGGCGTCGATCCCCAGTTCCCGGAGCTGACCGAGAATGGGTGGCCAGGAATAACGGGCGCCCACGCCGTCGATGAGGACCTTGACCTCAACGCCTCGTTCCCTCGCTCGGGCCAGGGCCATGCCAAAGCGGCGGCCGATCGGGTCGTTGTCGAAAATGTAAGTGCTGAGGCTGATCGTCGATCCGGCGGACTCGATGGCATCCAGCATGGCTGGATAGGCGTTCTCACCGCTTTCCAGCCAATCCACCCGATTGCCGCCGGTCAGTGAAGTGCCCGTGGCTCGGGTCACATAGCGATCGAGAGATTGCAGGGCGGGAGTGAAGGGCTCCGTGAGTTCGGGTAGGGAGCAGGAAGCCGCCGAGAGAGTCTCGTCGGGGCAATCCGTGGCCGAGCGATCTCGACGGGCACAGCGTTCGATTCGGTTCACCCCGAAGAGGAGGTAAGCCACGACGCCCATGAGCGGGACGAGCAAGATGAGGAGAGTCCAGGCAACGGCGGAGCGACCGGACCGCTTGTAGGCAACGGCGTGGCAGGCGACTCCGGCGGCGATGAGGAACCCGAGCGCCCCGACGAGGAAGGGCCACCAGTTTCGTGCATCGGACGCGACTGTACGGACGCCCTCACGGATCGCAAGGAGTCTGGCAAAAGCGTTGGAGCGTGGATTTCGGAGGAGACGGATCGGACCGATGCCATCCATTTGCCTGCCAACCAGGCGCGGTGCGAAAACGCTCACGCTTTTCGTGAAAGTCCCGAGCCCTCGCCTCGCGTCTTCAATTCCTCTTGCGAGCCTTCTCCAGCACTTCTTGAAGCGTCACGCGCTCGCCGTTCCGGCGCTTGCTCTCATCGGCTGCTTCCATGAAGGCAAAGATCTCGATGGTCTCCTCGGAGGGAACGGGTGGACGACGGCTCTCGAAGAACTGGACGATTTCGGCGACGAGGGGTTGGTAGCCGTCAAAATTGCCAATCGCCGCCTCGCCACTCTCCCCGCGAGCGGTTCCCGAGTAGCCTTTGTCCTCGTGGAAAATGCCGATCCTTCCGTCGGGCCAGTGGCCTTCGACCTCAATGCCGCCGTCTTCCGTTTGCCGGCGAACCACGGACTGACAACCGGTGCCCATGACGGTGAAGAGAGTTTCGCACCCATGGACTCCGTACCAGAACAGATCGGGATGATGCGGTTCGAGATGGGCGGGACTGGAAGCCGCGGCATGGGTGACCGTGCCGATGGAGCCGTTTCGCACCGCCTGGGTGGAAGCCGCATAGCGCAGGGAGGAAGAGGAAAAAACGGGAACCTTGGCTTCCTCGGCCAGTCGAAAGATCTCCAGGCCATCGGCCAGGCTACCGGCGAGGGGCTTGTCGATGAAGAGTGGTTTGCCGGCCGCGATCACCGGCTTGGCCTGCTCGAGGTGCGGACGTCCGTCGACACTTTCGATCATGACCGCATCGACATGGCGGCAGAGTTCTTCGATCGAATCGAAGAGCTTGACTCCGTAGGTCCCTTGCAGCGTCTTGGTGTAGTCTTCGACGCGTGACCAGCTCGACTCAATGTCAGGACTGCCACCCTTGTAGGCGGCGACCACCTTGGCGCCGGGGACGTGACCTTTGGCCTGGGGATCGTTGATGGTCTTGGTGAAGGCCACGGCGTGGGAGGTGTCGAGGCCGATCATGCCGATCCGTATGCCGGGGACGGGCTTGGTCTCGGCGGCAAACGTTGAGCCGAGGCTCAATACGAAGCCGAGGCAAAGAAGCCGGGGGGGGTGAAAGAAACGTAGAATGCTCATGGGGAAATGGGTTGTGGAATCCTCAGGTAGGCGAAGAGATCGCGCAAGGCTTGATCGCTCAGGTCTCCCAGCAGACCGTCGGGCATGAGACTGCGGGAGGCCAATTTACCACCTGAAGGAAACCAATGGGTCGAAATCGTCTCCCAGCAGACCGTCGGGCATGAGACTGCGGGAGGCGGCCTTGAACTCGACGAGCGCGTCACGCTGGAAAGTCAGCTCGCTCCCGTCATAGGTTCGCAGTGAAATTTCGTTCTTCAGTGTTTCTGTGAGGAATCCGCTGTAGACTCGGCCGTCCGAGGTCTTGAGAAGGTAGCTCTTGTAACCTTCCCGGACCTCGGCGCTCGGCGAGATGAGGCTGGGCAAAAGCGTGTCCAGGTCTTCTCGTTGGTAGGCCGTGAGATCTGGACCGATGTTCCCACCCTTGTGAAACAGTCGGTGGCAGGCGGCGCAGCGCGCCTCGTAGAGAGCCTCGCCCCGGTAGGGATCGCCTGGTGCCGCCGCGAGAAGGGAGCGAATGGCCTCCAGGCGTTCCCCGATTAGAGGGGCTTGTCGCCCGGTGCCATCGTTTTCAGGTAGACGTTGCGCCAGCGCGGCGGAGATGACAGGATCTTCATGCAACATCAGCCGGGTGAGAACGTTTTCTCCCAGATCCTCCAAGGGAAAGTCTTCTTCGGTGAAGAGGTTCCGGGCCCATGCCCCGCGGCTGGCCAGCAGCGTGAGGGCGGGTTCGCGAAGTTCCTCCGGCAAGTCCCGGTAGGCGGCGGCCGATCTCGGGATTGGGGTCGTTCTGAAGCGCCACGATGGCGGCCCGTCGAAGAGCGACGTTGGACGAGCCGAGAACGAGTTCCAACAGGATCGCCGTGGCGCGGGGGTGAGAATGCACGCCAAAGGCTTGAATGGCGGCCAGGCGTTCACCGGGCTCGGCCTGCGAATCCGGGATGAGCCGGAGGGCCGCCTCGACGGCATCCGGAGCCCCCTGGCGCACGCGAAAGGCCAGGGATGCCTTGCCAATCGCGGCCAGCGCTTGCGATAAGCTCTCGGGCAGCACCGGCGGGGCCGTTCCCCGCGAAGGCCTGTTCAAAGCCCTCGAGCAAGGCGAGGTGCGTGGCTTGCGTGGGTGACAGGGCGAAGAGAGCGGCGCAGCGTTCGGGCCCCTCGCGAGTGCCTTCCGAGGCAAAACGGCGCATGAGCCGGGGCAAGAGTTCCCGTCGGACAAGCGCGGTGTTCCACCAATCGAGATCGTCTCCAAGTCTCTCCAGAATGTTGTCAGGATGGCTCGCGCAATGGGATTCGAGAGTGAACCAGGCCATGAGGGGAATGAAAGGGTCTTCGGTGTCGATCGAGCGCCGGGCCACCGCCCAGACCAGCGGAAGCGCTTGATCGACCGGCAACCGGCGCGCCGTGCTGAGAATTTGTGCGCGGACCTCGGCGTCGGGTTCGCTTGCAGCTAGCGAAGCAAGGTTTTCCATCGCCTCCGTGGTCAATCGCCTGGTGTCGCCCATGAGCCGGATGGACCAGGCGCGAACCATGGGAGCGTCGTGGGCCAAGGCATTCAGAGCGGTCGATGAATCCAGTTGATTGGCTTGATGAAGCGCCCAGAGCGCCTCGAGCGCCGGATGCTCGGCGGCTTGTTCGATCAATGCCTTGAGTGGCACCACGACCTCGGGATCTTGCCGTTCGCCTAACAAGCGGACGGCCGTTTGGCGGTGCCAGGCATTGGGGTGACTCAGGCTCGCCACCAAATCGACCGTTGACTTTGCGGCGAGATTCCGATCCCAGATCAGGGCTTGCTGACGGCCGCGCAAGCGATAGATCCGGCCGCTCTCGGGATCGATCTGTCCCTGATAGTTCTGTCCGTGGGCGATGTATTCCTCGCGGAAATCGGCCAGGGTGATGGCGCCGTCGGGGCCGTTGGCGAGAAAAACGGGGCGAAAGGTTGAGTCTTCGGTGCGCAGAGGGAAACCGAGATCTTCCGTGGCGAAGGTGCTACCCTCCCGCTGGCGTTTCGCAAGGATCACTTGGTGGTGAAGGGGATCGATGGCGAGAAAATGGCCGCGAAGCCGATCGGGGAGCGCGGTGCAGTTGGCCTCGATGGTCATGTGACTGAAGCGGGGCACGGGGTGGGCGCTCTTCATCATCGGGAGTTCCCCGAAAGCGAAGGGGTTGGGAGGGGGGCCGAACTTCCCGGGGTTCTTCCCCTGCTTGAGGTAAAGCCCCTCCTGGATGTGATGCCAGCCGCGGGTGTCGCCACCATTGTGACCGCTGAATAGCCGGCCCTCGGCATCGAACGACAGGCCGAAGGTGTTCCCGCTGCCGTCCGCGAAGATTTCGTAGAGCCGCTTGTCAGGATGATAGCGCCAGACCATGCAGCCCTCGTTGTAGATGCCGGGTGAGCCGGGTGGATCGATCCCGGGTCGCGTGACGCGGCTGATGGTGGTGCTGCCCTGGGCCCCGTAGAGCCAGCCGTCCGGTCCCCAGGCCAGGCCGTTGGCGACACTGTGAGTGTCTTCCAGGCCGAATCCCGCCAGCCGAACCTCGGGATCGTCGTCGGGAACATCGTCGCCGTTGGCGTCTGGATAGTAGAGCAGGTAAGGGGTATGCATGACCCAGAGACCACCGTGGCCGTGCAGGACGGCATTGGCCATGTTGAGTCCTCGCAAGATCACCTTGGACGATTCGTAAACACCGTCTCCGTCGGCGTCTTCGTGGACACTGATGAGATCGGCTCCCTCGGTGTGATCGGGCGGGGGAGGCGGTACGCGGTCGTATTTCGATCGGTAGTATATGTCGCGGCTGATCATCGTCAGCCCCGCGGGAAACGGATATTGCCGGTATTGAGCAATCCACAGCCGTCCGCGGCCGTCGAAACTCAGATGGGTGGATTGCGCCACCTCCGGCTCGTGCAGAAGCTCTTCGACGATGAGATCGGGTGCCGTTTCGAGCAATGAAAGTGCATCCTTGGGAGACACGCGCTTGCCGGGAGAAGCGGTGACGGTGGCGTCGAGCACGGTGCGGGCCGGACGGAAGCCCTCTTCGGTGAAGTAAGCGGAATTCGGAGCCTCGCGCAGAGTCAGAGACTGTTGTGGATCGACCTCATCAGTCGTCATGTGCCACGTACCCTCGAGGATCAGCTCGTGATGGTACCCAAAATAGACCGGTGCCGAACGGAGACCGTGGGCGGCGGCCTCATCAGAGAGGCGAATCATCAGCACATTGAAGACATCCCTTTCCAGGATGTCTTTGGGGACTTTGAACCTTCGCTGTTTCCCTTCCGGCACGCCTTCTTCCTGATCGATGATGGAACGGCCGTTCAGCCAGACTTCAAAAGGTCCCGGTATGCTGGAGAATCCAAGCATCATGGAATCGCGCCACAGGTCCTTGGCAGCCGGAACGACCATGTTGTCCGGAACCCTGACATAGCAACGATACCAGGTGTCCTGTGCCTCGATTCGATTTCCGCTGAAAGGTATCTCGACATCGCTCCAGGTTTGGGCGCGAGCGCCGGACACGGAGAAGGCAAGCAGAACCAAGAGGGAGGGCAGGATGAGC
>CBDBEZ010000040.1:0-5485 GCA_965204485.1 Verrucomicrobiales bacterium | reverse complement strand
CACCGGCGCCCGTTATTTCCGGTTTTGAGTATGGCCAAGTGGTTGGCGATTTCGGGATGCAAGTCTCGGTGCCCCAACGTGGAGCACGCTACCGGATAGAAGTATCGCCCGACCTTCGTAGCTGGGCGACCCTGGCGGAGGTGGTGTCGAAAGGCAACACCGTGCACACCACCGACGCACACGCGGGAAGTTTCGACCATCGATACTACCGAGTCGTGGTGTTGGACGAATGGGCCGCGGAGGTCGCGGGCGACCGCCCACCCATGAGGGTGGGCGAACCCCGTGGCGCGATGATCCACGAATGCCCTTGGACCGGCGTGATCGAAGCCATAGCTTTCCGTTCATGGATTCCCGTATTCTTGACACGCTTCAACGGATCATCGTGGCGGCCTCCCTCTTCGCAGTGGCCTCGGCGACGCCCGCCTCTGGCGACGCCTCGCCCCCGAACATCCTCCTCATCACGGCAGACGATCTCAATGCCGACTCGCTCGGCGTCTACGACTGCCCAGTGCCCGGGACGACGCCCTCCCTCGATGCCTTGGCCGCCCAATCTCTCCGCTTCGAGCGCGCCCACGTGAATATCGCCGTCTGCCAGCCCCTCCGCTCGGTCATCATGACGGGAAAGTATCCACATCGCTCGGGCGGCGAGGGGTTTCACAAGCTGCACGAGCCGGGCCAAGCCATCCTACCCCAGCTTCTCCGCGAAGGCGGTTTTCAGGTAGGCATTCTTGGGAAGGTCAATCATTCCACGCCCTACGCGGATGACCCCTGGGACCTGACGATCGATCAGCCGGACCTGGGCTGGGGACGCGATCCTGACGCATACGCACGGGCCGCCAAACGCTTCTTCAAGCAAGCGCAGAAAGCCGAAAAGCCGTTCTTCCTCATGGCCAACAGCCACGACCCGCACCGTCCCTTTTCCAATGCCGACCAGGAAGTCAAGTGGCGACACCAGGGACGCACTTTGGTCAGGCCTTCCAAGCCCTTCTGGCCCTCCGAAATCGAAGTGCCCGGCTTCCTTCTGGACCTTCCCGAGATCCGGCGCGAAGTCGCCGAATACTACAGCTCCGTGCGGCGGGCCGACGACATCGTCGGCGCCCTGTTGCACGCTCTCGAATCCAGCGGCGCAGCCTCAAACACCCTGGTCATCTTTCTCTCCGACCACGGCATGGCCCTCCCATTCGCCAAAACGAACGTTTACCGCCACAGCACTCGCACACCCCTGATCATCCGCTGGCCAGGGGTCACCGAGGCGGGCCACATCGATTCGGATCACTTCGTCTCGACCATCGATTTCCTGCCCACCCTGCTCGAGGCGGTGGGCATCGATGAGCCGGAGGGCATCGACGGACGGAGTTTTCTTCCCCTGCTCAAGGGGGAAACGCAGGAAGACCGCGATCGTGTGTTCACCCAATTTCACGAGACGTCCGCCAAGCGCCGCTATCCCATGCGTGCGGTAATCACCGCCGATGGCGGCTACATTTTCAACGCCTGGGCCGGGCAGGAAGATCACCCCTTCAAGAACGAATCGCAGAGTGGGCGGACTTTCAAAGCGATGCAAAACGCGGCTCAACGAGATCCTGACATTGCCCAACGCGTGCGTCACTTTCTTTATCGCACTCCCGAGGAACTCTATGATTATGCCAAGGACCCGGACGCCCTGAGAAATCTCGCGGATGATCACGAACACGGAAACACGCTCTTCTCGCTGCGCCGGATGCTCCTGCAATGGATGATCCGGACGGACGATCCCCTTCTCGCCGATTTCCGGGCGTTCTTGAAACGCGAGCGCCCGCCTTCACCTGATTGATTCACAGCCGTGAATGGGCGCGGCTCACAGTCGAGGCCGTCTCAAAATGGCCCAGGACCGCCTCACAAAATATGAGAATTTTAGTTTCGATGATGGTTGATCTCACATTCCGGCGGAATTCCGCGGTGCCCTCTCGACCGAGCTTCGTCTATCGCGACGCGGTAGGGCGCGAATAGCGCATCTACCTCGGCTACCTCGGCTCCAGCGCGACTTCAGGCCGCTTTGGCTTGCTTTCCTGTTCCGTCGATTGGCGCGTTCTGGGCGGCCATCCAGTGCCGATACATCACTTTCAAGTTCCAACTCGTACAGAGCATCATCCACTGCGTCCTCACTTTCTCCAATCCCTTGAATGTCCAGCGCCAGAACTCTCCGTTCTTTTTGATCTGGCCGAATACCGGCTCCACGATTCCTGCCCGTTGCTTGAGAAGCTCCTTGTTTTCTTCCTTGTTCATCTTCTCTTTGTGCCTCTCCACCGACGCATTCCAGGGGCTGATGTCGATGGTCCGCCCGTGGCGATCCTTCGTGCATGCTCCAAAGGCGGGGCAATTCTTGCAGGTCGACGGAGCGCCGCGATAGACACTCACCGGAACACCTTCTTTGACTCGTTCACGCCTGAAGGGGAGCGATTGGCCTTGGGGACATGTCACCACGTCGGCCTCAGCGTCATAGACGAAGTTCGATGCGTGATACTCTTCGTCCTTCTTGTTGACTGATTGCGGAGGCAGAGGCATCACCACCTCATGGCCGGCCTCTTCTGCCAGGCCGATTTGTTCAGCGCTCGGGTAGCCGGCGTCACCGAGAGAAACCGGTTGGCTGGCCGGCTTGCCATCATTCTCTTGCTCTTGCTGATAAGTGGCCAGGTTCTCAGCAGCCTGATCCAACATCGGCGTTAGTTGCCGCAAATCGGTGGCCTCATTGACAGCATCGGCGGCCACCACAATTTGATTCTCCGAATCAACGACGGCCTGGGCGTTATATCCAAAGGGCTTTCCCCCTGTGTTGGCTTTCACACGTCGCGCTTCAGGTTCAAGCGGGTGAATATGCTTTACGGTCGGGTTGGTGTCGAGCGTCTCGATCGCTTCTTGCATGGCTTTCTTAAGCACCTCTTTCTTCTCAAGTTCCTTTGGCAACTCTGCGGAGGGTTGCTCATCACCGGCCTGGGAGCGCTCGATCTCCTCCTCCAAAACCTTGATTTGTTCGTCAAGCCGCTCAATTCGCTTGGCCAGGTCCTCCTTGTCGTACTTCTTCCCGGCATGAGCGGCCGCCTGAATCTTCGTTCCGTCGACTGCTTGTAAGGTCAGCCCTACGAGCCCCATCTCGCAGCTTGTCGTCACGCTTTGCTTGAACAGGTTGCGAATAGCTTTCTGATGTTGACTCCAAAACCGCCAGAGCGTGTTGTGGTCGGGCACCTGATTGCCGCATAGCCAGATAAAGCCCAAGTCGTTTCGGCATGCCTCCTCCAACTTACGCGAGCTGCGGATCTTCTTGAAATAGCCGTAGAGCCAGAGTCGCAGAAGCAGGGCCGGGGCGAAGGGTGGACGGCCAGCGGTCCCGAAGTCCCGCACTTCAATGCCGAGATCCATCAAATCGAGGGATTCGACAAAGCAACAAATGAATCGCGCCGGGTGAGTCGGGCCGACCCAGTCCTCGATGCTGGGAGGTAAGATGTGAAGTTGATCGAAATCAGCGTCAATGTGAGTCACACCGAAACCAATACCCACGCTCGCGGCGGCGCCAACGACTTTTTCGAAAAACTCCACGGAGTAGAGCAATCATATTGCACTCGTCCGGCCGTCACACGAAAACCCGGGTTTTGAGACAGCCTCAGTCGCACCGCCCAGGGATGGCATCCCCGGCTAGTGTGCCCGGCATGGGCCTTAACTAATGACATGAAACGATGACATCGGAGCTGATGAGAGCAACCGTAGCTGAACCGCAAGGCGACGCCCGCGAGGGTGGAGCTGAAGGAAGCGGCAGGCAAATCCGCGGCCATAGGAACACGAACCGGCAGCGAGGCAGGCTGTGGGCGGCGAGCGTGCTAGTAAACGCGAAGCCCAAAGCTCATCAAGACACAGCAAGTAGAGCCGGATGGGATGCGGAGAAAGTTAAGGACCTTACCCGGGGAGATCTCTTCTGTGAAGGGCGGAAGGAACCAACAGCAGCGCTCTACGGAGCATTGCACCCCAGGGCAGAATACGCCCCGACGTCAGCAGGACGTACGGACAAAGGATCCCGAATTCCTGCGCGAACCCAAAGAGCCCACGCGATGCAGTCGCGGCAAGCCCTGCGGAGAGAGGAACTCCTGGAGGTGCGCGTGAACCGCGAACGGACAGCAAAGCTGGAGGGACTGATGGAGAAGGCCATCAGGTCGGGAAACTGGGGAGCCGCCCTTTACGCCGTTGAGCGTAATGACGGGGCACCCGGCCCCGACGGCATGAGGGCCGACGAACTCAGAGCACACCTCGCCATCCATGGCGAAGTGATCAAGAAGAGGCTGCTGGAGGGCAGCTACAAGCCCGGCGCTGCAAAGCGTCGAGACATCCCCAAGCCCAGCGGCGGAACCCGCCCGCTGAGCATCCCAAACGTGCAAGATCGCTTCGTGCAGCAACTTCTGCTCGGGGTGCTCCGGCCGGTGTTCGAACCCCGTTTCAGCGAAAGCAGTTACGGATTTCGTCCCGGACGCAGCGCCCACGATGCGGTGGAAGCCGCCCAGAGCTTTGCCCGAGAGGGGTTTACCCACGTCGTCGACATGGACATTACCAAGTTCTTCGACAAGGTGAACCACGACATCCTGATGAGTAAAATTGGGACCGTGATAGGGGACAAAGCCGTGATGAAACTCATCGGCAAATACCTGCGAGCCGGGGTGGTGATGCCCGACGGGTTAAAGGTCAGCAGCGAAGAAGGAACGCCGCAAGGCGGCCCGCTTTCGCCGCTACTGGCCAATATCTACCTCGACGCGCTGGACAAGGAGCTGGAGAAACGTGGACTGCGATTCGCCCGCTACGCCGATGACTGCAACATTTACGTAAAGAGCCAAGCCGCCGCGGAGCGTGTGCTTGCCAGCCTCACTGGCTGGATCAAGCGCCACCTCCGGCTGGAGGTCAGCGAGAGCAAAAGCGGGGTGGGGAGGCCTTGGGAACGGAAGTTCCCGGGGTTCATCATCACCAGCGCGCTGCTCATCGGGATTGCTCCTGCAAGCCTCACCCGGTTTGAAGACCGCGTGAGAGAACTTTGGAACGCCCGGCAACCACTGACCAGCGAGCAACTGCGCGATCAATGGCGAAGTTACGTGAACGGCTGGTGGGGCTACTACCGGCGCTGCGAATGGCGACGGGACATCTACCGGAAAGAACCGTGGATCCGTCGCCACATTCGCAAATGCTTCTGGCAACGTTGGCATAAAAGCAAGGGACGGGAATCCGCCCTGCGCCGACTCGGCCTACCGCCGAGTCGAGCCATCGTCGGGAGGAGCAGTCGTGGAGCGTGGGGCATGGCGGGAAACCCTGTCATGCACGAAGCCCTCAACAACCGAACTCTGAGACGCTACGGGTTCCTGATGCCATCAGACCTCAAGAGTTAAGACCAAATGGATCCAATCGCCGGATGCGGTCCCGCATGTCCGGTGGTGTGGGAGGGGCGGCAGGCGCAATCCTGCCGCCTCGACCCGATCAG
>CBDBEZ010000039.1:0-13355 GCA_965204485.1 Verrucomicrobiales bacterium | reverse complement strand
AGTGCCATTGGGATTCCGTTTCCCGATCCTGCCAGTGCCGCTCTTTTCGTTGAAACGTCAGGATTCGCTCCCCCAGCTGGCGCGAATAGGCCCGCCCGCCGGTTCCTTTGGCATCGAAGAAAATCACCACGGGCCGCGCAGCGAAGGTGTCATTGACGACTTCGTGCTCCATCAGGTAATGGAACGGATAGGCCTTGGCCTCCTCCTGGAGGCTTCGCAGTCCGAGCACAAACCGGCCGGGGTCGTCGTGAAAATCCCGGACAAAATCCCGGGCTGTCCGGCTCATCGCCAGGACGCTGGTATCGAGGTGCTGGCGCTTCCACTCTTCCCAGGTGGTGATGATCGCCGGGAGGGTTTCCAGCCGCGCACCCTTCAATTCTCCCCTCATCCCCCTGCCTAACAAGTGGCTCCAGAGGGATTGCGTTTCGCTGTCGATCATCACCAAGCTGCGCCGCCAGAGCATTCCGGAGACGGCGAAGTGGAGTTCCTGACCCTTGACCTCGCGGACATACACGATGCCGTTATGACAGAGATGTCACCAGGTCGCGGCGATGGGCTCGCCATCGAGGTGGTCATTGATGATTTCCCGGCGAGGTCCGGTGAGCGTGTTGATGGGATAAGCTCGCGCGGTCTGTCCGACCACCACGCCCAGAACCAGTTCTTCGTCCCGGACCGCCTTTCCATCGGCTTCTTTGAGAGTCGCAATCTCTGGGTTCTTGATCGGGGGGAAAGGCCGCTCGATCGGGGGGAAAGGCCGCTCGATGACGACCCGAGGATTGAAATCGTCTGCTTCCTGGGCACACGCGGCTGCCGGCACCAGAAAGAAGAGGAATAAAAACCGAAGTCGAGGCATCATGAGACGTGAAAGTGATGGTTGAGCCAATGGATGATGGGTTGTGTTCAGGTCGATACTGGTCGATCCTGCCCATCTCAAGGAGTCACGGAAAGCCGATTTTATTCCCCATTTCATGAAACGACGACACTGCGGATTGCCCTTACTGACAATGACGATGATGGCAATGACATCGCCCTGCCTTGAGGCGGCGGATTGGAGCGGCGGCAAGGTGTTTCCACCGATCGTGCTCCCCACCATTGACGGTGAGCAATCGCTTTCGCTGAACGATTTCCGTGGCGAGAAAGTGATGCTGCACGTTTTCGCATCGTGGTGAGCGGGTTGCCGCAAACACGTGCCCGGGTGGCACGCCAAGACAGCCGAACTGGAAGAAGCCGGTAAGCTCAAGGTCCTCGGAATTGCCGAGGAACAGCATCCCGAGCGGACCCGTCTGTTCATGCAGTGGCATCAAATGGAATGGCCAGTCCTGCTCGATTCGCTCAACTTGCTGAAGTGCAAGGGCATCCCCTGCACTTTGCTGATCGACGAGCACGGTGTCGTTCGGTTTCAAAACCCCGATGAGGGCGAACTCAATTCCTTCCTTAAAACCTCCCACGACGCCCCCGCCGAACCCGGCTCTTCTCCGGCCTGGCCGGAGGAGAAGGCGTCTCCCGAGGGCTTGGTGCTGTGGGGCGGCGAGCAAGATCTGGAGGCGGCCATCGAGGCCTTCGAACAGAAGACCAAGATCGCCCCCGAAGATGGCCGAAACTTTTTCCGATTGGGCGTTGCTTACCGGCAGCGACACGATTCGCCTTTGCGCCGAGACGGTGATTTCACCCGAGCCATCGAGGCTTGGCGGGCGGCTCTGAATCGCGATCCCAGCCAGTACATCTGGCATCGCCGGATTCAGCAATACGGCCCTCGTCTCGACAAACCTTACTCCTTCTACGACTGGGTTCACGAAGCACGGGAAGCGATCACGGCCCGCGGCGAAATGCCCATCCCTCTGACCGCCGAACCGAGTGGCGCGGAGTTTGCCTATCCGGAAAAGGAACGGGAGGAGGCCGCGCTTGCCGAACATCCCGATCCGGAGGGCAAAGTTCCTCTCGATCGCGATGAACTCGTGAAGATCGAGGGCACCGCCGTCCCCTCGACGAAGACCGACTCACCGGCTTTCCGCGTGCACTTGAAATGTGTTCCCAACGCCAGGCGCGAGGTTCATTGGACAAACGACGCCGGACCGCTTTCGTTCTTCCCAGATCCCCACGAAGCCTACGAAATTCGGCATTTTCAAGGCGCCTCCCGCCCGCTCGAAGTCTTGACCTCGAGCGAATTGAGGCGGATCGAGTTTGAACTCCGCCCCAAAGACGGTTCCGATCTCCCCAAATTCCTCTCAGGATCGGCCTATTACTATGTCTGCGAAGATGTGGATGGGCAGTGTCTCTTTCTCCGTCAACGGGTGCGCCTTCCGCTGGAGACCGGCTCGGCCCGCTGAGAAACGCGACGCTCGCTTCGGGAGCGCTCCCCCTTGTCAGCCATCGACGTTCCGTGGTAACGGACGCCATGAAAATCGTTCTTGGAACCATCGCGGCACTCCTGGCCAACGGTGGCTTGCATGTTCTCGGTGCGGCTCCACTGCGACTGGAAACCGATCCCGACAACGGCACTCTGCGGGTCTTCCGAGAGGGCGCTGAGACCCCTCTGCTGACGCAGAATGCCCGGGCGGATTTCCGTCCTTACATTCATCCTATCCAGGCCCCTGACGGGAAGGGAGTCCTCACCGAGTATTCACCAGGCCATCACCGGCATCAGATGGGGCTCTTTTGGGGTTTCACCCAGGTCAATGGACGGGATTATTTCCACCATCCCGAGGGCACGCACTGGCGTCGCGAGCGATTGGAAGCCCTTGAGTCCGAGGGCGAGAAGGTCAGCTGGAAAACGGTTTACGATCTCCTGGGAGCCGATGGGGAAGCCGTGCTGGTGGAGACCCAGACCTGGTCGGTTCAAGATCACGGAGATCGCTATGAAATGGACCTCCTGTGGGAGGGTCAGGCCCAGACAGACGTCACCATCGGACGCCACGATTACGGAGGCCTTTTCCTCAGGATGCCCTGGCGTCCCGGGATGCCCGCCGAAGTGGTCAATGCCGCGCGAGAGCGCGATGCCAAGGCCGAGGGTCGCCGGGCGCTGTGGCTCGACCTCGCCATGCAAGTGGAGGGCCGCTCGGATTTGGCGCACATTGCCTTTTTCGATCACCCGGAGAACGCCGGCTTTCCCCTGCCCTGGCGGGTCGATGGCCAGTTCGGAGTCGGCCCGGTCCGGGCCCGGCTCGGTGATTGGCGGATCGAGGAAGGCGAGACGGAAACCATCAGGCATCGTCTGGTGGTTTACACCGGCCAGTTCAACGACGTTTCCCTGACGGAACAGTGGGGCCGTTACAGCGGCCAGGGCGGCACCTGGGCGCTCTGGGGCCTGGCACAACGCGAGGGGCGGGAGGCGGAGTTCCTCACGCCCGAGCGAGCCGTCAAGACCATGACGGTGCCGGAAGACTTTGCCGTCAATGTGTTCGCCTCCGAACCGATGATGACCCAGCCCATGGCCTTTTGTTGGGATGACCAAGGGCGGCTTTGGATCGCCGAAAATCGTGACTACGAAACCCGGGGATCCGGTTTTTCCCGTTTCGGCGACAGCCGGGTCTCGATTCTCGAGGACACGGATCGCGATGGAAGGGCCGACAACAAAAAAGTTTTTCTGGAAGGCATTCCCTTCCCGGCCGGCATCGCAGTCGGTCATGGAGGGCTTTGGTTAGGCGCGCCGCCAAACCTGCTCTTCGTTCCGGATCGCGATGAAGATGACCGCGCGGACATGGATGACATCGAGGTGCGCCTGACGGGATGGGGAATTCGCGACCGGCACGAGACGCTGAACAGCTTTCACTGGGGTCCAGACGGTTGGCTCTACGGTTGTCAAGGTTACGCCACCCCTTCGGTGGTGCGAAAGCCGGAGGGCGAAGGCCGGCTCTACAAGCACGGCGAACCTTTCCCAGAAGATCTCTTGGACGCCGAGGGCGTCCACATCAATGGGGGCGTTTGGCGTTACCACCCGACCAAGGACATCTTTGAGGTCGTTGCCCACGGCTTCAGCAATCCCTGGGGGATCGACTACGATTCCAAGGGCCAGCTCTTCATCACGGCCTGCGTGATCCCTCATCTCTGGCACGTGATCCCCGGTGGAATCTATCACCGCCAGGGCGGACGTCATTTCAATCCCTACGTCTACGCCGACATCCGCACCATCGCGGATCACCGTCACCGATCCGCACACGGCGGGGCGCGGATCTACCTCTCGGACGCCTTCCCCGAGGAGCATCATGGCAAGCTTTTCATGTGCAACATTCACGAACACGCCGTTCTGGCGGACGTGCTGGAGCCGAGCGGATCGGGGTTCATCGGCCGGCACGGCGACGATTTTATTTTGGCAAACAACGCTCAGTGGATTGGATTCAGCATGGAACTGGGGCCGGAAGGCGCTCTCTACGTGCTCGATTGGCACGACGCAGACCTCTGCGGCAAGGAAGTGCTCAACAAAGACACGGGACGCGTTTTCCGGATTTTGCCGCAGGCATCCCGAGCCGAGACATGGGAGGGACGCTATGCCGATCTCAACAGCTTGGATGACGCGACGCTGGCCGCCTTGCAAACTTCGAAGAGTTCCTGGCACGCCCGCCGGGCACGAGTGATCCTCCAGCACCGCGCGACGACCGGAGCTCCTGACAAAGACGCTGTGGAGGCGCTCCGCTCGCTCCTCGCTTCTCACCCAGACCCCGATTACCGACTCCGTGCGCTCTGGACGCTGCACGTGACCGGTCAGCTTTCTGAATCTCATCTCATGACCGTGCTGGGGGAAGAGGATCCGCATTTGCGGGCCTGGGCCATTCAGCTGCTTTGTGAGGACCGTGCGCCCTCCAAGGGTGTGCAGGAGCGGCTAGCCTCCATGGCTGCCGACGACCCCTCGCCCGTCGTGCGGCTCTATCTCGCCTCCGCCATGCAACGCGTTCCCGTGGAAACTCGATGGCGGATCGCCGAGGCTCTCGTGGGTCACGGAGAGGACGCCGATGATCACAACTTGCCCAAGATGATCTGGTTTGGCCTGGAACCTCTGGTTCCCAAATCCCCGTCACGGGCGCTCGACCTGGCGGCGAACTCTCAATTGCCAATCATCCGCCGTTTCATCGCCCGGCGCCTGGCGGACGCCGACCAATTGGCGGTGCTTTCGCAGACATTGCGGGAGCTCGGCCACGCCAGTCCTGTTCGCGAGATCATTCGCGGCATGAGGGACGGTCTGGAGGGCCGCACCGAGGTGACCGCGCCCGAGAGCTGGGATGCCAGCTACGACTCTCTGCGCGCCCATCCTCACCGAGAGGTGAAGCAGATCGCCTTGGCACTGGCCCAGCAATTCGGCGACACTGCGGCGGCTCGGGAATTGCTCAACCGCTTGGCCGACCGGAACGCCGACCCGGCCCGCCGACGCGAGGCTCTTCAGGGACTCGCCCGCCAACAACGTCCCGAGTTGAAGGGACTGCTCGTCCGTCTGCTGGAAGAGGAATCGATGCGGCGCCCCGCCATCCGCGCCATCGCGGCCTTCGACGATGAGAGGCTAGCAAGTCTCCTACTCGAACGCTACGAGGACTTCACTGTCGAGGAGCGGCAGGACGCCATCCAGACCCTGGCTTCGCGACCGGAATCGGGTTGGCAACTGACCCAGGCCATCAAGCGAGGCGATGTTCCCAAGAGGGACGTGCCGGCCTATGTGGCCCGCCAGCTGCGACGCGTGGTGGGCAACGGATTTGTCGAAGTTTGGGGGCCGATCGATGCGCTCTCGGCGGACCGGGAAGCGCTCTTTCAACACTACCGGGACCTCTTTCAAGAAGACGCCGTGGCTCAGGCCGATCCGCACCAAGGGCGAGCCACCTTTGAACGGGTCTGCGCCGCCTGTCACAAGATGTATGGTGAAGGCGGAGAGATCGGACCGGACATCACCGGCTCGAACCGGGCCAATCTCGATTACCTGTTAAGCAACGTGCTCAATCCCAGCGAGGAGATTCCCGAAGGCTATCAAATGGTCATCCTCACCACGCGAGACGGCCGCACTTACTCTGGCAATTTGGCCAACGAGGACGAGCGCCAGGTCACGCTACGCATCGTCGGTCAGGATCCGGTGGTGATCGCCAAATCGTCCATCCAATCTCGAGAAACCGTGCCGATTTCGCTCATGCCCGGGGGACTGCTGAGCACGCTGAGCGAGGAGGATGCCCTGGGACTTGTCCGCTATCTTCGCACCACTGAACAGGTGAGCCTGCCAAAGGAATGATTTTGGTGAAGCGACGCCATCGAAAACGAACCGATACGGCACCACGGTGTCCCGGCCTCCGGGTGAGTAGTCTGTGGATCCTCGCGGGCCTCTGGCTGGCTCCGGCCTCCCCGGGCCAGGACGACGCTCTCCTGGAACCCTTCGTGGTCACGGAGGATGCCTTGACCCCCTGGGAGGGATCGGTGGGTTATAGCGGGCGGACGCTCTCCAGGAGCGAGATGGCACTCCGTCCAGGTGCCACCTTCAGCGATCAGCTGCAGGGGGAAGGCGGCCTGAGACTTTTTCGGCGGCAGTCGGCCCTCACCGTGCATCCGACCGCCCAAGGAGCTTCCCTGCGGGTTGGGGGGCCCAACGGCGCCAGCCGTGCCACCGTCTACCTCGACGGCACCCCTCTCAACGATCCCTTCGGCGGTTGGATCCCGTGGACCTCACTCAATTCCTTGGCCGTCGGCAGGATCTCGGTAGTCCAGCCCAGCGGGGTCGATCCTTGGGGTAATGTCAGTTTCGGCGGCACACTCCGGCTGGAACGACGTCGCGAAGACCCTTTTTTCAGCCTGGAGGGATCGACCGGGACCGCGGTGGAACACCAGATCGCCAGCGCTTTCCTTGTGGCCTCGCCGTCGGGACGCACCCGGATCCACGGGTCGTGGCTACGCCTCGATAGCGCGGGTTACCACGTCATTCATCCGCAGGATCGCGGAACGGTGGATCGCAAGGCAACGGCCTCGGTGGATGCCGCGTCCCTCGGCTGGGGACATCGCTTCGACTCACCCTGGTCGATGGAGGCTGAACTGGCTTTCCATGAAGAGCGGCGAGGCAACGGCACGGTGATCGTCCGCAACGCTCAGGAGGCCTGGCTGGCGCGTTTGGCTCTGGTGAGGGAGCGGGGAGCGAGCGATTGGGAGGGCCGCTTGACCGCCTACGGGCAGGCACGCGATTTCTCCAGCGTCTTTTCCAGTGTCACTGATGAACGCGATGCCGAGCGAGCCGTCCTGGATCAGTTTGACGTGCTAGGGAAAGCCGCGGGCGTGATCTGGAGGGCGCGCCACTGGTCCGGCGAGAATCATGAGTGGCTCTGGGGACTCGAGGGGCGGGTCGTCGAGGGCGAGACATGGTGAAGATAATATTTATCATGTCCAACGATTACTGGGGACTCGAGGGGCGGGTCGTCGAGGGCGAGACCAACGAACGCTTTCGCAATCTCGGCGCCGGTTACACGCGCCGACGACGAGCCGGGGGACGTCGCTGGGAACTCGGCATGGTGGCGGAACACACCTGGCGCCCCCAGCCAACGCTCGCGCTGAAGAGCAGTGCCCGGCTGGATCGCTCCTGGAGTCGCCGGGGAGAGGAAAAGACCTGGGACCTGGGGACAGGCGAGCGCTTGCTCGATACCGAGTTTGACGCCCACGATGACACCGAAATCGCGGGTCGCCTCGCCCTGGAATGGGAGCCCGATCCCGCCTGGAATCTCCACGCCTCGGTCTTCACCGGCACCCGGCGACCGACCTTGAACGAGCTCTATCGTCCGTTCCGGGTGGGAAACGATATCACCCTCGCCAATGCCGAGCTGGACTCGGAACGGCTGTGGGGCCTCACGGGAGGGTTTCGTTGGGAGCCCACTCCGTCGTGCTCGCTCAGTCTGGAGGGATTCTGGCACCGGCTCGACGACGCAGTGGCCAACGTAACGCTGGTCGAGGGCGGTCAGAACGTCGCTCCCTGGGGCTTCATTCCCGGAGGGGGCAGCGGCCGTCAGCGACGCAACCTCGACGAGGTCTCGATCACCGGTCTCGCGGGGCGGTGGGCCTGGGAGAGCGAGGTGGGATGGGGCGTGGAGGCCGGATATTTGCTGACCGACTCCGAAATTGAGAGTAGCCCCGATCAGGCCGCCCTCGAGGGAAAAACCCTATCACAAATGCCGAAACACCAAGCCCACGCCGCGTGGTGGTGGGACGCGGGCGCGCCGTTCCATGCACGCATCGAGACTCGCTGGACTGGCAGAGCCTTCGATGACGATCTCAATCAGCGGCCACTGGACGATTACCTGGCGGTCAACGCCCTCCTCGGGTGGAGGTTCTTCGAACAAATGACGGGATTCATCGCGATTGAGAATCTTCTCGACGAAGAGATCGAAGTCAGCCGCTCGGGAGATGGTATCATCGGGCTGGGTGCACCGCGTCTGGTGCAAGTCGGTATCCGTCTCGATTATTGACCATCGAACCGATCCCGCACGCGGCGAGGATCCGGTTTGACTTTGCGGGGCCGCACACCCAATGGTAGGCCTTCCTCGACGGAGGGATCCCAGTTCGCATGACGGCCCATCAAAAGTATGTCCTCTTCATCTGTACGGGAAACGTCTGCCGCAGTCCGATGGCAGAGACGCTCTTCCGCGAACTCGTGAAAGATCGCTCGGATTTCACCGTCAGTTCGGCCGGAGTGAGTGCGGCACCTGGTCAGACGGCCAGCGAGCACACCGCTGAACTCCTGAAGGCGCGCGGCATTGATCTGTCGGACTTTCGCAGCCGGCCGGTCACGAAGGAGATCCTTCGCCAGGCCACCCACATTTTTTCCATGACTCAAGGGCATCAGCAGTCCCTCGAGAGTCTCTTTCCCGAGGAAACCAAGGGCAAAAGTTTCCTTGTTTGCGATTTCTGCGAGATCGATGGTGTGATCGGCCTCGACATCCCCGATCCCATCGGCTTGGGGCGAGAAGCCTACGAGATGACCCGCGCCGTGCTCGATGCCGCTCTGCCTTCGCTCCTGATTTACATCGATCAAACGAGCAAATCGGATTCTTCCCACAACATGACGACTGCCACTATCACTGATTCCAAGACCGAGATTCCCGCCGCTGCCGTGACGCAACGCTTTGTCTTGGGCGCCGATCACGGCGGCTACGTCTTGAAGCAAGCGATCGTGTCCCACCTCGAAGCCCTGGGACACGACGTGACCGATCTCGGCACCGACAGCGCAGATTCCGTCGACTACCCCGATTACGCCCACGGCGTGGCGCACTCACTTCAGACCGACCGAGCAGATTTGGGCATCCTGTTTTGCACCAGTGGCGTGGGGATGAGCATCGCCGCCAACCGTCATCCCGGCGTTCAAGCCTCCGTGATCTTCGAGCCCGAGGACGCCGCGCTGACGCGCGAGCACAACCACTGCAATGTTCTCTGTCTCAGCAGCAAGAAGACCGACACAGACACCGCCAAGCGAATCGTCGACGCCTTTTTGAGCGCTCCACTCGGCCAGGACCGGCACGAGCGCCGGGTTAACAAGATCAATGCCACGGGAGCCAGCCCCGAGGCGATCCTCGCGGCCACCGATCCCGAGATTGCCCAGGCCGTGGAGGCGGAGCTCCGTCGCCAGACGGATCACATTGAACTCATCGCCTCCGAAAACTTCGCCAGTGCGGCGGTGCGCGCGGCTCAGGGATCGGTCCTGACAAACAAATACGCTGAAGGGTATCCCGGGCGGCGCTGGTACGGCGGTTGCGAGTTTGTCGACGAGGCCGAGAGCCTGGCCATCGAACGTGCCAAGGTGCTCTTCGGTGCCGAGCACGCCAATGTTCAGCCGCACAGCGGTGCACAGGCCAACACAGCGATCTACTTCAGTGTTCTCAAGCCGGGCGATCGGATTCTCACCATGGATCTCTCTCACGGAGGCCACTTGACTCACGGTCATCAGGCGAATTTTTCCGGAAAGCTCTATGAAGTGATCCACTACGGGGTTTCCGAGAAGGACGAGCGCATCGACTACGACGCTCTGGAAAAACAGGCAGAGGCTTGCCAGCCGAAAATGATCACCGCCGGGGCTTCGGCCTACCCGCGCATCATCGATTTCGAGCGGATGGCCAAAATCGCCAAGGCGGTCAACGCCTATCTTTTCGTGGACATGGCACACATCGCGGGCCTGGTCGCGACCGGGGAACACCCCTCCCCCGTTCCGCATGCGGACTTCGTCACCACGACCACGCACAAGAGCTTGCGAGGCCCCCGGGGCGGCCTCATTCTTTGCGGTGAAGCGCACGCCAAGAAGATCGATGGAACGGTCTTCCCCGGCGTTCAGGGCGGGCCGCTGATGCACGCCATCGCCGCCAAGGCCGTCTGTTTTCACGAGGCCCTTCAGCCCGGCTTCCGTGATTACCAGAAACAGGTGGTGGCCAACGCGTCAACCCTCGCCGCCCGCCTCACTCATCACGGCTACCGGCTGGTTTCCGGGGGCACTGACAATCATCTGATGATGGTCGATCTGCGCTCCAAGAATCTCAATGGCAGCATCGCTTCCAAGACCCTCGACAAGGCCGGGATCACCGTGAACAAGAATTCCATTCCCTTCGATACCCTTCCGCCGATCAAGGGCGGCGGCATCCGCCTGGGAACGCCCGCAGCGACGACTCGAGGGATGAAGGAAGCGGAAATGGATCAGATCGCCGATTGGATCCACGAGGCTCTCACACACCGCACGGACGAGGAGCGGCTGGCCACCATCCGAATTCAGGTCCGTGACATCAATCGCCGGTTCCCCCTGCCCTGAAACGGCCGGCCCGATCGGCGGCGCCATCCTTTCCTCCCCCCGCCCGGGCGGCACGCCTTCTGCTAACGGATTCCTTCGATGAACGCCAACGAACTAGTCAATCCATTCAGGGAAAGCTTTGCCACCCGCCCTCAAGCGGAACCTTGTGTGGTGGTCATCTTCGGTGCGACGGGGGATTTGACCCATCGCAAGTTGATCCCCGCCATCTACAATCTGGCTTTGGAAGGCGATCTCCCTTCACCCATCCAGGTGGTGGGTTTTGCCCGCCGGCCCAAGAACGACGAGGAATTCCGAGCCGATCTGGAGCGAGTGAACCGGAAAGTCTCCCGGCAGGGCCACGATGAAACGCTCTGGCCGGCTTTCAGCCGGCAGGTGTCCTATCACCAAGGGGAATTCACGCGCCTTGAAGATTATCGCGCCCTGGCAAAACGACTGCAGACCATCCACGAGGAAAATGGCACCCTGGGAAATCGCCTGTTTTATCTGGCCTCCGCACCGGAGTTCTTCGACGACATTTTGTCAGGAATCCAGGGGGCCGGTTTGAATGAGCCGGTGCCGGGCTGCTGGTCCCGCGTCGTCGTGGAAAAGCCTTTTGGCACCGACTTCACTTCTGCTCACCATCTCAACGCCGTCGTCGGCCAGACCTTTCCCGAAAAGGACACTTACCGTATCGACCACTATCTCGGCAAGGAAACCGCGCAAAACCTCATGGTCTTGCGTTTTGCCAACACCATCTTCGAGGCCTTGTGGAATCACCACCACATCAACTCCGTGCAAATCACCTGCTCCGAGGACCTCGGCATGGAAGGCGGGCGCGGCGGCTACTACGAAAAGTCCGGCGCCCTGCGCGACATGGTCCAAAACCACCTTCTCCAGCTTCTCAGCCTGGTGGCCATGGAACCCCCCACCGACTTGTCGCCCGACGGCGTGCGCGATGAGAAAGTGAAGATCATCCGATCCTTGCGGCGACTGGAGGGGCCCGCAGCTGTGCGCCAGAACGTTGTGCGTGCTCAGTATGCCGCCGGCAGCATCGCCGGTGAGGAAGTGCGGGGATATCGTCAGGAAGACCGCGTGTCGCCCGAGAGCCTGACCGAAAGTTACGTGGCTCTTCGCGTCCACATCGACACCTGGCGCTGGTCGGGCGTCCCCTTTTACATTCGCATGGGCAAGCGGCTTCCCAAGAAGGCCACCGAGATTTCGATTCATTTCAAGAATCCGCCCAGCGTGCTTTTCAACCGCAACCCGGGCGCGGAGAACGTCAACGTCTTGGTCCTGCGAATTCAGCCGGATGAGGGTCATGCCCTGCGCATCATTTCCAAAGTGCCTGGCGCCGCTCTCCGTCTCGAACCCGTGAAAATGGATTTCCGCTACCGCACTTCCTTCGGAAAGGCCAGCCCGGAAGCTTATGAGAGACTGCTGCTCGATGCCATGGCCGGCGACGCCACCCTCTTCGCGCGGCGCGATGAAGTGGAAGAGGCCTGGCGCTTCATCGACGACATCGAGCATGCCTGGCATCAATCTCAAACGCCTCCGCCGATGGAGACCTACCCAGCGGGTTCCTGGGGGCCTTCGGCCGCGGATGCTCTCCTGGCCCAGCGTGGTCACGTTTGGCGAAGGTTGTGAGGATTTGAAAGTCCATGGCCATCATCGGGTAAGCCCGAGCAATCGCAGAAAAACTCACGAGGGATCTCGCAGCGTCTCTTCAATGAAGGCCGCTTCCAGACCCGAATCTTCCTCGCCGCCGCCGCCTTCCAAGCCCAGCGAGCGGTTGACCCGCCGTGTCGCCGACGAGGCGATGCGCTGGACGAGGTCCAGACGCGTAGCGCTGCCGGCTTCGATGAATTGAGGCTTTCGGACGAGACGGAGCGAGGGTGCCGGTGTGTCGAGAGGGCTGTCCATCGTTTCCGGATCGACGCACAGAACGCCCCAGGCAGCGGGAATCTCGTGAGGGGCGATCAGCCCTTCCACCGTGACGAGATAAAAGAGATTCGCACAACGATAGCGAATGAGCTTTTCAAACTTTGTCTTGCCGTGCACTCGGTTCTCCATGAGCCGGATTTCCCGGGAGACCCGCTTCCAGGTGCGATGCTCCATTTGGCCCACGTCCACGCGCTCGTATTCGGGAAACAAGGAATCCCCGGAACGCAAGGAGGGATAATGAATTCCTAACAATGACTCGATTCGCTCTCTTCGCTGGCGGAGCTGGTGGAGACGCTCCATCGAAGGCGCGGCGGACTGCGCATCTCTCAGGAAATCTGGCCGGGAACACTTGCACTCGAATACCGAGGTCTGACCGATGGTGGGTTCTCCGTCCATGACGAGCTTTTCGGGACGATAGGCCACCACATCGGCGCGGTATGCGGAGTGCGGCAAGCGGATTTCGCAGGCTCGCACCGCGTAGCGCTGCGTCCACGCCCATTCCAAGGCCGCCTGTTTCAAGCGCCAGTGCGCCGTCGATTCACCGCCTTGAGCCATGATCTATCTCATGGGCTGGGAAGAGAGAAATCAAGGGGATATCCGTGCGACCAAGTTCGAATTCAGCCTCTCGATCCAATCTATTTTGTCGCCAGAGGTAGGCATCGCGAATCGATCGACGACATGCTCGACAGCGCAGTCGCCG
>CBDBEZ010000038.1:0-12538 GCA_965204485.1 Verrucomicrobiales bacterium | reverse complement strand
AATGCAAAATGTCCATCCAGGACTAATTGCGGGTCAGTTACAAAGACACAGTGGGCGTTACGAGCTGTTCCGAAAGCATCTCGTTCCAGTGAAAGCCCACATTACCCCAAGTGCCATGGTGGATGGATGGGGAGGCATCCCTCCGCTCAATCAAGATTTCGAATAGAAGAAGTTATGTCACAGACCTCGTGAGTGGGAAGTTCTCAGACCGGTTTCTCTTTGCCTGGCGTGTCTGTCTGACTGCGTAATAGAGCGATCTTCGCCTTGGATAGTTCAATGCTCAGATCGATCAGTTCGGTGGTCAGTTTCTTGAATTTCTTGTACTCCTCTGTTTCTTTTCGTAGTCCCTTCACGTGGTCTGGCCAGACGTGTTCAGTCCGGCTCCTCATCTTATGCGTGTAGCTCAGTTGGTAATACACGCCGCGCTGGCGTTGTCGATCTCGGTATTGCTTGCTGATGCTCCCAGGCCGCATTGGCCCGATTGCAGCTAACTTTGCCGCAAGTTTCTGGACTCTTTTTTCAGTGATCTGATCTTTTTCATGGTCATTACCTTATAGTAACTGATTAGCGCATCTAACAAGCTCTTGACAGCTTCGATAATTAAGACATCTTAACCATTGATGTCGTCCGATTCTCTTGAATCGCTCCCCACGAGAGAACTGATCCGGCTCGTCCGCGATCTACGGGAGCGGTTTGCTCAGTTGGAGGCGAAGAATCTCAAGCTTCGCGAGGAAGATCGAAGACTGCGCAAAGAATTGGATGAGTTGAAGCGCAAGCAGAACAGATCGGCGGCTCCGTTCTCGAAGGGAAAACCCGAGGCCAACCCGAAAAGACCGGGACGCAAGCCGGGCCGAGGGTCCTTCCGGCGGCGGGAGGAACCGGAGATTGGGCCGGATGACAATGTTCGAAGCATGGAAGCCCGATTGCCCAAGGGGCGGTCGTCAAATTGTCCTCGATGCGGAGGCAGGCTTGGAACTCGTCTGGAGACGGCAAGCACGGTCGATGTGCCGGAAAAGATTGCCCGAGACATATCGATCTGGAAAGTGGAAGTCGAAGAATGCAGTTGTGGCTACTGCGCGCGAGGAACTCACCGGGACTTGCCGCTCGACCAACACGGGGCCACCGCTCACCGTGTGGGTCCCAGGGTTCGGTCGTTTGGACTGGCTCTGCACTATCACTTCGGGGTGACTCTACGCAAAGTTCCTCCGATTGTTCGCGAGATTTGCGGCATTGATCTCAGCCAGAGCGCCCTGACACAAGACGCCCTGAAATTGGGAAACGGCGATGGAGCGATCAGCCGAGAAGCGGAGCGAATCAAAGCAGCCATCCAGCAATCCGATGACGTCAACACGGATGATACGGGATGGCGAACGGGGGGCAAGACGAGTTACCTGATGGGATTCGTGAGCCGCCAGGAGAATGCGGTGTATTTTCAGATTCGATCACGCCACCGAGCCGAGGAAGTGGCCGAAGTCATTACGGCGGCCTGTGAGTGCGTGCTTGGAACCGATCGGTTCCGGAGCTACGACGCGGAGCGATTTTCGCAGATGGACATGCAAAAGTGCATGAGCCATATTGTGAAGAATCTCTCTGAAGTTCTGGAGAAGAAGCGAGGGCGGGCACGAAGTTTCTGCGAGGGACTGAAGAATTCGCTCCGACAGTGTCTGAGGCTTTGGCAGCAGTACCACAACGGCGAGTCGACTTTAAACCAATACGAGGAAAAGAGCTTGAAAAAGATCTATGAACTCGATCATTACCTGCGGGACCGGACGCTCAAAGATCCCGACAACCAACGCATGCGCAATGAGCTTGGCCGGCACTTTGACCAAGGGAATTTAACGATGTTCCTGGAGGATCCGGAGGTAGAGCCGACCAACAACATCGCCGAGCGGATGCTCAGGCCGGCGATCGTCGCCCGCAAGGTGTCGCAATGTTCGGGGAGCCAATGCCTACGCGGCATTCAAGAGTGTGCTCTCGACTCTCTCGCTGCGAGGAGCGAGTTCCGTATTCAAGTCGCTTGCCAAAATCATCGCGGGCGAGCGTACCCTTGCATGAGATGCCTGTGGCGTTTGCTGGTTAGGAGCGCTAATCAGTTACAGCTTATATATGCGAATGTCTGGGAAAATCAAATCATTTGTTATGGATCTCTGGATTTCTTGGTGGAATATCGTCTGTCTTCTGCGACCCGCTTTCTCGAGAGCCCGCACCTTTTTCTGGTTTCTGCTCGTCTTGGCCGCTTTCTCCGTGCGCAATGACCTCCTCGGAGTTTCCAGTTTCGTCCGCGCTCTCGGTTTGTCAGAACACTCCTATGAGCACTTACTCCATTTCTTCCACAGCAATGCCGTGAAGACGGACCGGCTTGCAGAACTTTGGTTCGCCATCGTGATCAAGCACTTCCCTGTCTACAAGATCGGTTGTCGCCCCGTCCTGGTTCTCGACGGCATCAAGGAAGTCCAAGGAGGGCCGCAAGATGCCTGCGGTGAAGTATCTGCATCAACAGTCCGAGTCCAATTCCAAGCCTCACTTCATCATGAGCCATTCCTTTCAGGCCTTCGGCGTGCTCTGTCAGGTTGGCGGATACTTCTTCTGCGTTCCGGTCTGTGCACGCATTCACGAAGGTATCGTCACTTCAAACCGCGACAGGAGAACCTTGATCGACAAGGCCAACGAGATGCTCGCATCCGTCTGTAGAGGTCAGGAGTTCGTCTTGCTGGCCGACGCCTACTACGCCAACGGAAAGGTGATCCAGAGCACCAAGGGGCGTTCCGGTGTGCTGGTCACGAGGGTTCGACGCACGACAACCGGCTTTCGGCCTGCGGCAGTGCCACGCAAACGCGGACGACCGAAAAAGTATGGCGCTGCGGTGAAGCTCCAGAATGTCTTTGGAACGGGCGGCTTCAGTTCCGTTCCCAGTCCCGTATATGGGGAGAGAAACATCTCTGTCCGGTTCAAGTCGGTGGATCTGTTGTGGAAGCCCGCCGGGGCGATGGTCCGCTTCGTTCTCGTCGATCATCCCACGAGAGGGCGGATCATCCTCTTGTCTACCGACCTCACCATGGAAGCTCAGGAGATCATCTTGCTCTACAGTTTGCGTTTCAAGATCGAAGTCGCTTTCGAGCAAGCGGTGCATTCGGTCGGCTCATTCGGATACCATTTCTGGATGGCCGCTATGCGACCGCTCAAGCGTCGCAATGGTAACCAATACCTCCACCGGACTACCGAGAAATATCGCAGACAGGTGCAGAGAAAGATGCACGCATATCATGTGTTTGTGCAGACCGGCATGATCGCTCAGGGCATGTTACAGTACCTTGCCATGACATGTGACGGTCTGGTCTGGAAACACTTTGGAACCTGGATCCGAACCATCCGCCCAGACGTGCTGCCTTCGGAAATGATTGTCTCAGCCGCCTTGAAAAACACGCTGCCTGGATTTCTGCACCACGGCGGAAAAGGTTCAGCGTTCCGAAAATTCATCCTTGATAAAGCCTCTTCAGCAGAATCTGTGGGTGCCCAGGCGGCGCGATTCACCTAGAATCCTGACCAGCAACAAGTTATATCCAATCTTAATGGGCATCAAAGTTGTGGCAACAAGCCAGCTGCCCATCCAAACCTCGGATTTGCGAGGACAACGCTTGCGCCGGGGCTGCCCCTGGTAGGGCTCAGCCCATGAAACAAGTAGTTTCAGCAGTTCTGGGGTCCAGGGGCAGCGGGACCCGGCGTCCAGCGTTCCCGGAGCAAATCCGGAATTTCACCCACAGATTCTGCTGAAGACCCTTGATAAAATAGACTTCACTCGCTCCGAAGGTTCACGCTTCGCCGCATGATGATCCAGTTACAGAACTTCTCACTCACGAGATCAATGAAATCCTCGACCAGCTTCCCGATCGCCGCTCAAAAGACGGGCGGCCAAGTGCGGTCCTGGACCGCCTCCGACTCGCGCCAGATCGCTACGTGCTGTGCATGCGGCAACGCGGTGGCGGACACTGCGTAACACCTTACGCCGTCCGGGACGGATTCCGCTATGATTGGATCGAAACCGAACTGGTCGAGGATTCCCGTTGGTCCGTGATTCAGATCTATGACAACAACCACCCGGGCGACGAAAACCGCTTCATCAATGTCTTACCCGAGCTCGACTACTATGATTACGCATGGAGATGGAAAAATCCCGACACCTTGAGGCCTATTGCGGCGGAAACCCTGGCAGAAGTGCCAACCATCGGCAGATCGCAGGTTACACTGGCTTGGATCGACACATCCGTCCACGTCCGCATTTTTGATAGTGAAGAATCATTGGTTCTGGACAAGGAAGAAAGCGAACTGGTGCCTGGAGAGGAGCTCAACAATCTACGATCGTTCCTGAGCGCCGTTCCCTTCCCCGACGCCGATGCGATCGACGACGAGCGGCGAGAGAAACTCATCAATGATGCAAGAACGGCTTCGGAATACAAAAACCTGGACGGGAAATTTCGCTATTCGGGCAGCAAGATCTATACCGTGCCCGTGAACGTGTTTTCACGCGACTTGTCGCGACCCCGGCTGATCCGGGCGGGAACGTTTGCCGTGACCGCCTTGGTAGAATGGTTGACCAGCTGGGTGATGGGCGACGCCGACGTGCTTCATGAATCCGATGATGGACGGAAATGGGGATGGGACGAGGCTGGCGAGTATCTGGACGACTATCCGGGCACCCATGACATTGCTCCGCTGCACGGCGACGGGATCGAGGTGCGCACTCATGCCTTCCTCTGTGCTCCGGAAGATCTTCCCGCCCGATCCATGATCAATGTGAGGGGACCGGACTACCTCTTTCACATGGATCAAGGGCACACCGCCGTCCAGCTGCACACCCGAGACGGCCGTGCGGGCGAATGCGACCTGGTGACGGTTCACTGTGACGAGGAGGACAATCTGCGAGGCTTCGCATTCATTCCCGAGTCCACGCGCGCCGACATCACGCCCTGCGTGGCGATGGAATTCACGGAAACGGAGAGCGCTTCATTCGCCTGGTCCGGCATCGTGGCAAACGCGAATCAGGCCCTCTCCTTCACCGGAGACCCGGCGCTGCGCTCCGTCGAATGCACGAATTCGAGCGGTGAAATGGCTCACTACACGATGACCGTCAACGCCCTCGACGAGACGTCGGGAGCGGGCGGGGAGGTTCAAGTCGGGCCTTTCCAGGTCCCCCCGGGCGCGACCCATCGGGTGTCCGTCCGAGAGGGGGCGGATCTGCGGGAAGTCCTGTCCGAAATCGACCAGGACGGAGACGGGCAGCCCGAAACGCGAGAGTGGGTGTGGGCCAACCGCACGGATGGCGTTCCCGGAAGCTCGACAGTTTTCCGCATCACTCGCGATTCCGCCTCCGGAGAGGTGACTCTCCAGTGGACGCCCAATCTGTCCAGAGCCGTGGTCGAATTCAGTGCCGATCTCGCAAGCTGGCAGATGCTGGCTGGTCCGCTGGAGGGCACCGAATGGTCAGGAAGCGTTCCGGCTACCTCCGTGTGCGGGGTTCGATTGAGCCGATGGCCCCCTGAACCATCACTTTTTGCGAGAAAGTCGCGGATTTCTCCGAAATCCGACCGTCCTACGATCTGACCTCGGAGCGGTCAGCGACTCTCTCCGAAATCGGCGAGAAACTTAGAAAAACGCTGCGGCACCGTCTCAAAATGCAGTCTGCCGTGGCGCATGAGAGTTTGCCTTCCGTGGAAGCTCCGCCACCGCCCCCCCGCAATGGGACGGGTGGCACCGAGAGGCGGAAGCTTCCACGGAAGGGGTTGTAAACATCCTCAAGAGTGAAACGGGGGTAGTCGGAAAAACGGTCGGAAAAAGCGTTAAAAACTTCGCTCGGATGTTTTCAAGACAGGACGCCGAGAGAACGCAGATAGGCTTCCTGGCTCTCCAAGAGACCGCGTGGCTCCTCAACCCGCAAGCCTTCCGAGGACCGCAGTCCCTCGCCGCCCGGTCCAGAGGCATGAAACACGGCCGCCGAAAGCGGGTTCCGGCACATGCGGGCACCCGCCATGAAGGCCCCAACAAAATCGGCGCCTTCGAGATCGGCCCCGGAGAAATCGGCTCCCTCCAATCGCGCGTCCCGAAACTTCCCCAGGGTCAGATTGGCCCCACGGAAATCCACGCCGCGAAAATCGGCGCCGCGAAAATCGCAGGCCTTCAATCGGAGGCCGCTCAAGTTCCGGCTGGCAGGCAACCACTTTCGCAAATCGGCCTTCAGAATCACCCCGCTCGTGTCCTCTTCTCTCCGATAGACGGAAAAATCTACAAGCTCACGGAAACGCCGTGCCTCCTCCGCCGTGGTGAACCGGCGTCCCTCAAATCAGCGATTCCGTAAGATAGGCGGCTGAGGCGGCTCAAGCCCTGTATTTTTGGGTAATTCGGATCGGCAGCGCCCATTTTTGACCCCATGGCAAATTCGCATTCGTTATTTCATCTTTTTTAAGCTTGTTTCTGTAATAGTCTTATATTACAGTGCGCCGAACGAGCCGACCTTCATGCCAAGCAGAAACTCCCTGCCCCCCACCGAACGCCAGATTCGCAGCCGCCTCCGCCAGCTCCTCGACCAGGCCGAAGGCTTCCTTCACGGCTCGCCCATCGAACTCTCTCGTAAATGCGGCAAGCCCACTTGCCGTTGCGCTTCCGACGACTCCTTGCGCCATCGCTCCTTGGCCATCGGTCAGACTCGCAAGGGCAAGACCACCATGCTGCACGTCCCCAGACCGTTGGAAGCTCAGGCGAGACGCTGGATCGATGATTTCCAGAAGGCGAATGCTCTGCTGGAAGCCCTCGACGAGCAGGGGCGCCTCCGACTCGAGGAGGCAAAAACCAAGGCCAGAGCGGCGAGTAGCTCCGCCAAGAAGAAGGGCAAGACCGGTAAGAAATCAGCCGGCAAAGCCAAGTCCGGGCGCAATTCTCCACCAAAAAAGAAGCGACCATTCTCACGCGACTACTAACTTACGCGGACAAGATTTTCAGCCTCCGCCAACAGTGGAGGCTGCGGGTGCGTGACTCTCGTCCCAAACCACAAATTCCCACTCGAGTTTTCCCGGCAGCATTCTTCGCCATGTTCTGCTGCCGGTTACCAAGCTTCAACGAACTCGAGCAACACCGGAACAAGAGCAGCTGGACCCGTTGGCTCGGTAATCACCGTTTGCCCAGCGCCGACGAACTGGCGTATGTCTCCGAGCGCATCGAGCCTGACAGTGTGCGAGGGTGTCTCGGACACATTTACTTCTGCCTCAAACGCAACAAAATCCTTGCCCCACAGCGCGGTTGGATGCTTGCCGCCGTCGATGGTCACGAAACTCACTGTAGCTACAAACGTTGTTGTCCAAAGTGTCTCCAACGCCGGATCGCCGTCGGAGACGAGGTCAAAACACAGTTCTACCACCGCTTGGTCGCGTTTCAGATTATCTGTGAGGATTTTCAATTGCTTCTCGACGTGGAAATGCTTGAGCCTGGTGAAGACGGAGATCCTGGAGACGACGAAGTCGCTGCGGCTATACGGCTGATAACTCGCGTCCTTAAGGACCACCCACGCTGCTTTGACGTGCTCACTGCCGATGCGCTCTACCTGCGTCCCTCCGTGATCAATCTTCTTGAAGACCACGGCAAATACCTTGTTGCCGTACTCAAGGATAATCAGCCTGAGCTATTGTCCGAAGCCCGCACGCTCCTGCCCCTTGAGGAGCAAGAGCCAGAATCATTTGAGACTCCGGCTGCACCGGGCAAGCCCGCGCGGCACGTTCATTTACAAGAGGCTGAGGGCTTCTGCACTGAATCCATTCACACTCCTCTTCGCGTTGTTCATTCCCATGAGACTGGCATCCGTCGCGAGCGCGTCGCTGGGGATTGGGTCGAGACTCCCATCGATAGCCACTGGTGGTGGGCGACGACCATGCCCCGCTCAATGGCCGATGCCAAGACCATCTTCCATTTCGGGCACGACCGTTGGAAGGTCGAAAACGAAGGCTTTAACGAACTCTGCTCCCGCTGGCATTCCGGTCATTGCTATCATCATCATCCCAATTCCATTCTCGTTCTGTGGCTGATCATGTTCATGGCCCACGCCGTGTTCCACTGCTTTCACAAGCGCAACTTGAAGCCAGAGATACGCCGTGGACACACGGCCATCTATTTTGCCCGTCAAATCGCCGCCTCCATGCGAGAGGATCGATGGTGGCCGCCACCGGCTCCGGGCTGAGGAACGCCCGCCCTGCGCTCTCGGTAACCTTGGGTTCGCGTCCGCCATCGGAGCGGTCTGGCTCCCTGTTGCCTATTGCCGACAGGGGGATCCATTTCGCGGCTCGAGCCCTCCGAAATTCGCCCGAGAACCGCCACACGAAACTGTTCGCCCTCCTAGCGCCAGCTTCAACACGCTCAACACCCACCAATTCAGGCCATTACGACTCTTTCCGACGCCGTCTTACGGAATCGCTGCCTCAAATCGCTCTTCTTGCCAGGGATCGCCCTGGTTGTGATAACCGGTCGTCCGTTCCCAAAATCCCAGGACATCCGTCTCCAGCAAAGTGATCCGTTTCAACCACTTGAGGCTCTTGTAAAAATATCGCGAGGGCGTCACCACCCGCACCGGGAATCCGTGCTCGGGCGCCAAGGGTTTCCCATCGAAGTGGTAGACCAGCCAACTGTCCTTCATGGCCGTCTCCAAGGGCAAACTCGTGTCGTGGCCACGATCGGAGTAGGCTTCAAATCGCACGAAGGCCGCCCCTTGGACCATGGTGACGCACCGCCGCAGGACATCTCTCAACCGCACGCCTTCGAACGGCATGTCCAACTGCGACCATCCGGTAACACAATGAATGTCGGCCTTCAGCCTTTCGCGAGGAAGTGCCAGCAAGCCGGAAAAATCAAGGCTCACCGGTGAGACGACCGCTCCATCGATCGCCAGTCGCCAGGTTTCGAGGCTCAACGATTCCGACGCTCGCCTCTCACCGGTGACCGGGAACTTCCGGGTCAAAGTCTGTCCAGGCGCCACCCATGAGGTTTCTTCCGATGGGGTTGCCATTAATGAAAGAGTGATGCGCTGGTTCGCTCGCTTGCCTGTCACTCAAGCCTAACAGATCCGCCCGACCTGCCAGCGGGCTTGTGCACTGCCCCGCCCACTGGGGAATCCGCAATTCAAAGCTGGGGATCCGCACCATCACGGGATGGCCATCTTCCGACCTGCCAAAAAACGCACCCGTGGCCTCGCTGTGATCGCCAATGACGTGGTAACTGTTGTAGGTGAAATCGTCTCCCGGCCGGATGAGCGGCTCTTGATTGACCACTCCGTCCCCTTCCACCACAATCCAATCTCCGTTGGCCTGGCGAATCACCCATTTCCTTCCCAGGATCTGGACTTCTTTCGACGATTCATTGATGATCGAGATGAAGTAGACGAAAGGAGGCGGCCGATCCTTGGGCGCCTCCAAATTCGGCATGTAGATGATGTCATCGACCTTCACCTTCAAACCCTCGAGTTCTTCAAACGCTGTCGCGTGATCTGCCACGCCCCATCATCCTTCGATTTCTCAAAATGGCAAGAACACAGTCCCCGGGAGAGCCCCTCGAAATGGAGCGCTTCGTCATTCCTGAAACGCCGGTCGTGCTGAGCATCGCCGGTTCCGACTGTAGCGCGGGCGCCGGTCTTCAGGCCGACCTCAAGGTCTTCACCGCCCTGAAAACGTACGGCCTGACCGCCGTCTCGGCCGTGGTCGCGGAGACTCCTCTCTGTGTCGAAAGGATCGATCCTGTTGCCCCGGACCTGCTGGCCTCCCAACTGAAGCTCTTGCTCGCGACCTATCCCGTCGCCGCCGCCAAGACAGGGATGCTTCCGACGGCGAAGGGAATCGCCCGCATCGCTCCCCTCCTGCAGCACTGGAAGAGCCGGAACCCCTCCGCCCGCCTTGTGGTGGATCCCATCATCCACTCCTCGACGTCGCGCCCGCTCATCGAGCCCGCCGCCCTGGAGCGATTGACCGACGAGCTGTTCCCACTGGCGGATCTCATCACCCCCAACGAGCCGGAAGCACTCGCTCTGGCGGGAGACGGCACCAAGCTCGACTCTTGTTCATCCAGACTGACACTGGCACGTTCGCTCTTCGATCGCTTCGAAGTTCCCGTGCTCCTAAAGGGTGGTCATGCCGAGGGTTCCGAGCAGTCCTCCGACCTTCTCGTGACCGGCGAATCCGTCACCGAATTCAGCGTCGCACGCTTGCCCAAAGGACATCGGCTACACGGCACCGGCTGCACGCTCTCCGCCGCCATCACCGCCTATCTCGGCAAGAGACGCCTCCTTGAAGATGCGGTGGCCGCCGCCAAGTCCTTGACCACGCAATGTCTTCGCAACGCCCTCCGCTGGGATGACATCGCGGCCCTAGGGTTTTGTGAAGACGGTGCGTGTGGCGGACAGGAATGACCGCCCTACCGGGTCACGCCGACGGAGTCCTCATGCCCGCAGCGGCCCATCACCGTTTCACCTGAACCAAGCTCAACCCCAGCGTTTCATAAAATGGCCAGTCAGGCCATCATGTAGTAGGCGATTTCTTCTTCGACGGCCTGATTGTCTCCGAGTGTCAATGTGAGTCGACCTTGAGGGCGAGTCAGACGTCCGGCACGCTGGATGATTTTGCGGCGAATCGTGCCGAGTCCTTCAAAGATCCACTCCGCAGCCCTTTTGGGGGACGATTTGCGTGACCGCTCCGCAGATCGCATCTGCATTTCGCGTGTGAGATTGTGGGTGAGGATACTGGCCAAAAGGAAAGCTTCGTTGGCGGCACGTCGCTTGGCCGGAATATAGTCCATCTGGGCCTGGCTCTTGGCTTCGCCAAAAATCTTCTCCTGAGAGCCACGCCCTTCATGAAATTTCACCACATGAGCGGCCGTGTTTGTCTTGTTGGTGATGATCGCCTCGTATTCATAGTTCTCCTCGACTGGTTCGAAAAGATCCAGTTGGAGCGGTCCTTTGCGCTGAGTGCGCCTCATGGTTCGAATGCACAAAATGCGCGCTTTGCGCGCCCAACTTTTTGGCTTCCAGCGGATTTCGAAGTGATGAATTTTTCCCTCTCCGCCTCGGGTTCGGGACCAGCGACGGCGCTTCTCGATGATGCCCTTGAGTTCCACAAGCCGCTCGAAAGGTACCGAGAACGTATATTCCAGGCCCAGGGTCTTTGCCTCTGAAACCATCTGATCGCTGAAAAACGCGCTGTCGGCGCGCAACTCGATCTGCACATCAGGCAGCACCTTGCGAATCTTTTCCACGCAGTAGCGAAGAAATTCCACCGCGCCATTGGAGTCATGGACGTTGCCGCTTCGATGAAGGTAATCGAGAATCTGTCCGGTTTGGGAGATCGTCGCGAGCAGTGGATAATAACTGCGCTCGCCTTTTTTCTTCTTGTTAAATCCCACAGCCGTCCCTTCCGCATGGCGACTCGTGCTCTGCACGCTTCCGTCCAAATCAAGCGTGATGCGTTTGATTCCCTCCTCCTGAAGTCGCGACAGGCAAACGAAATGATTCATCTCCCTCATCCTCTCAAGGCTTTGACAATCGACCTCTCCCAACATCCGGCTCATCGTTGGGACACTGGGCAATTGGTGCATCCCCAAAACCTGTCGTACAAGGGGATCATCTCGGTAGTAGTCCAAATCGCGAAGCATCCGGTAGCCCAGTATAAGATGCACGTAACTGATTAGCGCATCTAACAAGCTCTTGACAGCTTCGATAATTAAGACATCTTAACCATTCTCACATCTGACCGATAAATCAGTTCAGTTTTCTTGCACAAAGTGTTAGTTTATGTTGCGTTATATGTCGCCTGCCCTTAAGGTCTTGTGTGAAAAATAAACGCAAAAAGACAGGCGGCAAATCCGGCCGAAAAAACGCTTCTCGGAGCTATCAACCGATCTCTCAGGCCCTGAGCGACCCCAGAGTCCTCGTGAGTGGGAAGTTCTCAGACCGGTTTCTCTTTGCCTGGCGTGTCTGTCTGACTGCGTAATAGAGCGATCTTCGCCTTGGATAGTTCAATGCTCAGATCGATCAGTTCGGTGGTCAGTTTCTTGAATTTCTTGTACTCCTCTGTTTCTTTTCGTAGTCCCTTCACGTGATCTGGCCAGACGTGTTCAGTCCGGCTCCTCATCTCATGCGTGTAGCTCAGTTGGTAATACACGCCGCGCTGGCGTTGTCGATCTCGGTATTGCTTGCTGATGCTCCCAGGCCGCATTGGCCCGATTGCAGCTAACTTTGCCGCAAGTTTCTGGACTCTTTTTTCAGTGATCTGATCTTTTTCATGGTCATTAGCTTATATATGCGAATGTCTAGGAAAATCAAATCATTTGTTATGGATCTCTGGATTTCTTGGTGGAATATCGTCTGTCTTCTGCGACCCGCTTTCTCGAGAGCCCGCACCTTTCTCTGGTTTCTGCTCGTCTTGGCCGCTTTCTCCGTGCGCAATGACCTCCTCGGGGTTTCCAGTTTCGTCCGCGCTCTCGGTTTGTCAGAACACTTCTATGAGCACTTACTCCATTT
>CBDBEZ010000037.1:0-52124 GCA_965204485.1 Verrucomicrobiales bacterium | reverse complement strand
GATCGGCGTCACCGCTCAAGTAATAGAGACCCCGGTCCACGGAGATCTCACCGAATCGAGTCAGAAAATCCTTCCGCTCCGTCGTCGTCCGCCGGTAGACCTGACCGTCAACTGTCTCCGTGGTGCCGAACTGTGCTTCACACTCCTGGAGGAAGCTTTGAAGGGTCGCTTTCCCGGCTTCTTGGAAGGCTACCTGTAGAGCGTCAGACAACTGCTCGACAGATTCCGGGCCCAGTGCTCGCAGCTTGTCATTGAGCTGATGAGTGGCAAAATCCAGAAGAGATCGTTCTACATACGTGCAGGCGGTCTTCACAAGGGTGAGCATGTCGTCGTCTAAGGGCTTCATGCTCACCCATTTTAGCCATGTTTGTCAAATTAAAAGTATTTTCTAGAAAAAATATAGAACTCGTGAGTGGGAAGTTCTCAGACCGGTTTCTCTTTGCCTGGCGTGTCTGTCTGACTGCGTAATAGAGCGATCTTCGCCTTGGATAGTTCAATGCTCAGATCGATCAGTTCGGTGGTCAGTTTCTTGAATTTCTTGTACTCCTCTGTTTCTTTTCGTAGTCCCTTCACGTGGTCTGGCCAGACGTGTTCAGTCCGGCTCCTCATCTTATGCGTGTAGCTCAGTTGGTAATACACGCCGCGCTGGCGTTGTCGATCTCGGTATTGCTTGCTGATGCTCCCAGGCCGCATTGGCCCGATTGCAGCTAACTTTGCCGCAAGTTTCTGGACTCTTTTTTCAGTGATCTGATCTTTTTCATGGTCATTAGCTTATATATGCGAATGTCTAGGAAAATCAAATCATTTGTTATGGATCTCTGGATTTCTTGGTGGAATATCGTCTGTCTTCTGCGACCCGCTTTCTCGAGAGCCCGCACCTTTCTCTGGTTTCTGCTCGTCTTGGCCGCTTTCTCCGTGCGCAATGACCTCCTCGGGGTTTCCAGTTTCGTCCGCGCTCTCGGTTTGTCAGAACACTTCTATGAGCACTTACTCCATTTCTTCCACAGCAATGCCGTGAAGACGGACCGGCTTGCAGAACTTTGGTTCGCCATCGTGATCAAGCACTTCCCTGTCTACAAGATCGGTTGTCGCCCCGTCCTGGTTCTCGACGGCATCAAGAAGTCCAAGGAGGGCCGCAAGATGCCTGCGGTGAAGTATCTGCATCAACAGTCCGAGTCCAATTCCAAGCCTCACTTCATCATGAGCCATTCCTTTCAGGCCTTCGGCGTGCTCTGTCAGGTTGGCGGATACTTCTTCTGCGTTCCGGTCTGTGCACGCATTCACGAAGGTATCGTCACTTCAAACCGCGACAGGAGAACCTTGATCGACAAGGCCAACGAGATGCTCGCATCCGTCTGTAGAGGTCAGGAGTTCGTCTTGCTGGCCGACGCCTACTACGCCAACGGAAAGGTGATCCGGAGCACCAAGGGGCGTTCCGGTGTGCTGGTCACGAGGGTTCGACGCACGACAACCGGCTTTCGGCCTGCGGCAGTGCCACGCAAACGCAAACGCGGACGACCGAAAAAGTATGGCGCTGCGGTGAAGCTCCAGAATGTCTTTGGAACGGGCGGCTTCAGTTCCGTTCCCAGTCCCGTATATGGGGAGAGAAACATCTCTGTCCGGTTCAAGTCGGTGGATCTGTTGTGGAAGCCCGCCGGGGCGATGGTCCGCTTCATTCTCGTCGATCATCCCACGAGAGGGCGGATCATCCTCTTGTCTACCGACCTCACCATGGAAGCTCAGGAGATCATCTTGCTCTACAGTTTGCGTTTCAAGATCGAAGTCGCTTTCAAGCAAGCGGTGCATTCGGTCGGCTCATTCGGATACCATTTCTGGATGGCCGCTATGCGACCGCTCAAGCGTCGCAATGGTAACCAATACCTCCACCGGACTACCGAGAAATATCGCAGACAGGTGCAGAGAAAGATGCACGCATATCATGTGTTTGTGCAGACCGGCATGATCGCTCAGGGCATGTTACAGTACCTTGCCATGACATGTGACGGTCTGGTCTGGAAACACTTTGGAACCTGGATCCGAACCATCCGCCCAGACGTGCTGCCTTCGGAAATGATTGTCTCAGCCGCCTTGAAAAACACGCTGCCTGGATTTTTGCACCACGGCGGAAAAGGTTCAGCGTTCCGAAAATTCATCCTTGATAAAATAGACTTCACTCGCTCCGAAGGTTCACGCTTCGCCGCATGATGATCCAGTTACAGAACTTCTCACTCACGAGTATAGAAGAGAGCAAGCAAATGTTGCCAAGATCCGCGATTTCACTCGATTAAACTAAAGATAAATAATGACGGAAATAGCCTCCATGCTTATCCTGTGCAATAGATGAAACTTTATATCGTGGCATCCTGGCAAGGAGACGGTGAACTTGACGATATCTACTTGGTCAGAGCCAATGAGTTTCGCGAGGCAGCGGCGAGAAATGACCGGAAGTTGTGGATGAGGGCGGTCGGAACACCATTCGAAGTTCGATCATGGGTTAGGCAGCGGTTTGCTGCTCGATGCCGTCCACGAAGATGATTCCTTGCACGACTTTGTCAAGTTGACGATATCCGTTCAGTCGACGCCAGCCTTTCTCGGCTTCCAGGCCGAGCTTGTAGACCATTGAAAGGGTTGCTTTCCTCGATCCGCACCCTTTGGTTTGTCGAGTCCGATGGCGGACCGTGGCAAACGTCGACTCAATCGGGTTTGTCGTCCGGATGTGTCTCCAGTGCTCGGCTGGAAAATCGTAGAACGTTAGTAGAGTTTCCTTGTCTTTCTTCAGGCAGGCGCACGCTTTCGGATACTTGGCTTCGTAGAGCGTGAAGAACTCGTCATAGGCCTCCAAGGCGGCCTTCTTTGTTTCCGCCATGTAGATTTCATGGATGCGTTCCTTGGCAAGGGGCTGCGCTTTCTTCGGCAGCTTGTCGAGGATGTTGGCTGTCTTGTGCACCCAACATCGTTGCTGTTTGCTTGTCGGATATTCCTCTTCCAAGGCGCTCCAGAACCCGAGAGCTCCATCGGCGATACTCAGTTTCGGAGGGATTTTCAATCCTCGTTTCTTGAGCTCGTGAGTGGGAAGTTCTCAGACCGGTTTCTCTTTGCCTGGCGTGTCTGTCTGACTGCGTAATAGAGCGATCTTCGCCTTGGATAGTTCAATGCTCAGATCGATCAGTTCGGTGGTCAGTTTCTTGAATTTCTTGTACTCCTCTGTTTCTTTTCGTAGTCCCTTCACGTGGTCTGGCCAGACGTGTTCAGTCCGGCTCCTCATCTTATGCGTGTAGCTCAGTTGGTAATACACGCCGCGCTGGCGTTGTCGATCTCGGTATTGCTTGCTGATGCTCCCAGGCCGCATTGGCCCGATTGCAGCTAACTTTGCCGCAAGTTTCTGGACTCTTTTTTCAGTGATCTGATCTTTTTCATGGTCATTACCTTATATATGCGAATGTCTAGGAAAATCAAATCATTTGTTATGGATCTCTGGATTTCTTGGTGGAATATCGTCTGTTTTCTGCGACCCGCTTTCTCGAGAGCCCGCACCTTTCTCTGGTTTCTGCTCGTCTTGGCCGCTTTCTCCGTGCGCAATGACCTCCTCGGGGTTTCCAGTTTCGTCCGCGCTCTCGGTTTGTCAGAACACTTCTATGAGCACTTACTCCATTTCTTCCACAGCAATGCCGTGAAGACGGACCGGCTTGCAGAACTTTGGTTCGCCATCGTAATCAAGCACTTCCCTGTCTACAAGATCGGTTGTCGCCCCGTCCTGGTTCTCGACGGCATCAAGGAAGTCCAAGGAGGGCCGCAAGATGCCTGCGGTGAAGTATCTGCATCAACAGTCCGAGTCCAATTCCAAGCCTCACTTCATCATGAGCCATTCCTTTCAGGCCTTCGGCGTGCTCTGTCAGGTTGGCGGATACTTCTTCTGCGTTCCGGTCTGTGCACGCATTCACGAAGGTATCGTCACTTCAAACCGCGACAGGAGAACCTTGATCGACAAGGCCAACGAGATGCTCGCATCCGTCTGTAGAGGTCAGGAGTTCGTCTTGCTGGCCGACGCCTACTACGCCAACGGAAAGGTGATCCGGAGCACCAAGGGGCGTTCCGGTGTGCTGGTCACGAGGGTTCGACGCACGACAACCGGCTTTCGGCCTGCGGCAGTGCCACGCAAACGCAAACGCGGACGACCGAAAAAGTATGGCGCTGCGGTGAAGCTCCAGAATGTCTTTGGAACGGGCGGCTTCAGTTCCGTTCCCAGTCCCGTATATGGGGAGAGAAACATCTCTGTCCGGTTCAAGTCGGTGGATCTGTTGTGGAAGCCCGCCGGGGCGATGGTCCGCTTCATTCTCGTCGATCATCCCACGAGAGGGCGGATCATCCTCTTGTCTACCGACCTCACCATGGAAGCTCAGGAGATCATCTTGCTCTACAGTTTGCGTTTCAAGATCGAAGTCGCTTTCAAGCAAGCGGTGCATTCGGTCGGCTCATTCGGATACCATTTCTGGATGGCCGCTATGCGACCGCTCAAGCGTCGCAATGGTAACCAATACCTCCACCGGACTACCGAGAAATATCGCAGACGGGTGCAGAGAAAGATGCACGCATATCATGTGTTTGTGCAGACCGGCATGATCGCTCAGGGCATGTTACAGTACCTTGCCATGACATGTGACGGTCTGGTCTGGAAACACTTTGGAACCTGGATCCGAACCATCCGCCCAGACGTGCTGCCTTCGGAAATGATTGTCTCAGCCGCCTTGAAAAACACACTGCCTGGATTTTTGCACCACGGCGGAAAAGGTTCAGCGTTCCGAAAATTCATCCTTGATAAAATAGACTTCACTCGCTCCGAAGGTTCACGCTTCGCCGCATGATGATCCAGTTACAGAACTTCTCACTCACGAGTTCAGAGAGATTCTTCACAATATGGCTCATGCACTTTTGCATGTCCATCTGCGAAAATCGCTCCGCATCGTAGCTCCGGAACCGATCGGTTCCAAGCACACACTCACAGGCCGCCGTGATGACTTCGGCCACTTCTTCGGCTCGGTGGCGTGATCGAATTTGAAAATACACCGCATTCTCCTGGCGGCTCACGAATCCCATCAGGCAACTCGTCTTGCCCCCCGTTCGCCATCCCGTATCATCCGTGTTGACGTCATCGGATTGCTGGATGGCTGGATGGCTGCTTTGATTCGCTCCGCCTCTTGGCTGATCGCTCCATCGCCGTTTCCCAATTTCAGGGCGTCTTGTGTCAGGGCGCTCTGGCTGAGATCAATGCCGCAAATCTCGCGAACAATCGGAGGAACTTTGCGTAGAGTCACCCCGAAGTGATAGTGCAGAGCCAGTCCAAACGACCGAACCCTCGGACCCACACGGTGAGCGGTGGCCCCGTGTTGGTCGAGCGGCAAGTCCCGGTGAGTTCCTCTCGCGCAGTAGCCACAACTGCATTCTTCGACTTCCACTTTCCAGGTCGATATGTCTCGGGCAATCTTTTCCGGCACATCGACCGTGCTTGCCGTCTCCAGACGAGTTCCAAGCCTGCCTCCGCATCGAGGACAATTTGACGACCGCCCCTTGGGCAATCGGGCTTCCATGCTTCGAACATTGTCATCCGGCCCAATCTCCGGTTCCTCCCGCCGCCGGAAGGACCCTTGGCCCGGCCTGCGTCCCGGTCTTTTCGGGTTGGCCTCGGGTTTTCCCTTCGAGAACGGAGCCGCCGATCTGTTCTGCTTGCGCTTCAACTCATCCAATTCTTTGCGCAGTCTTCGATTTTCCTCGCGAAGCTTCAAATTCTCCGCCTCCAACTGAGCAAACCGCTCCTGTAGATCGCGGACGAGCCGGATCAGTTCTCTCGTGGGGAGCGATTCAAGAGAATCGGACGACATCAATGGTTAAGATGTCTTAATTATCGAAGCTGTCAAGAGCTTGTTAGATGCGCTAATCAGTTACCGTTTGGGAAAGAAACTCTCGACCGCATTCTCGAAGCCATCGACAGCGAAGTGGAAGATTTCCTGAATCGAGCCCTCCATATGGATCCCGGATCACTTGAATCTGATCAATGCGCTGAAGTCCTCGGAATAGACTAGCGTAAAGCCCTCGAATTATCGGTCAGATGTGAGTTTGAAGGACTCGGCACGATTCGCCGCAAAATCATCCAGCGTGCCGGACGTCTGACTCGCCCTCAAGGTCGACTCACATTGACACTCGAAGATAATCAGGCCGTCGAAGAAGAAATCGCCTACTACATGATGGCCTGACTGGCCATTTTATGAAACGCTGGGGATAAGCCTCCATCATCGGATTTCGGAGAAATCCACGATGATCACCCACCTCATCACCGCTTTCTCATGACCACCACCGTTCGCCTCGCCCGCCCTCAAGACCTCCACGCCCTGGTGGGGTTCAATCGCGCTCTCGCTCATGAGACCGAAGGCCTTTCCTTGGACGTTGAGCGACTCACGGAAGGTGTCCGCCATCTCCTGGCCGACGATCGTTACGGATTCTACACCGTGGCGGAGCGCGACGGCGAGGTGATAGGTTCGCTCATGATCACCTACGAATGGAGCGACTGGCGAAACGGGCTGATCTGGTGGATTCAAAGCGTTTACGTCCTCCCCGATCATCGTCGCCAGGGCGTCTTTTCGGAACTCTATGCCAATGCCCGGCGCCTGGCCAATCGAGCGGGGGAGGTTCGCGCTCTCCGCCTCTACGTTGAAAAGGAAAACCGGTCCGCCCAGAAAACTTACCAAGATCTTGGCATGAATGAGACGCACTACCGCCTCTTCGAAGCCGAATCACCTTGAGCGCCTCCTTCAATCATGGCAACTAGAGGCTCCCAACGGGTTTTCTCTCCCATGCGTTTCCCCCCTCGATTTCTCCTTTTTCTCACCGGCCTCGGATGGGCGCTCCCAGGAAACCTCCTGGCGGAGGCCGTGAGCTACTACGAGCAGATCCGTCCGATCTTTCAGGCAAATTGCCAGGGCTGCCACCAGCCGGCCAAGGCCAAGGGCGGCTACGTGATGACGGATTTCGCCCGGTTGCTGGAGGGCGGCGACACCGACCTGGCCATCGTGCCCGGCGAGCCCGCGGGAAGCTACCTGATCGAAGAAATCACGCCGGAGGACGGCAAGGCCGAGATGCCCAAGGGCAAGCCGCCTCTCCCCGCCGGGGAGATCGCCCTCATCAGCCAATGGATCGCCGAGGGCGCCGTGGATGACACTCCGGAGAACGCCCGGCAGCGTTACACTCAGGAAAATCCCCCCATTTACACACGACCGCCCGTCATCACCTCCATGGACTTCTCTCCCGACGGCCAATGGCTGGCCGTGTCGGGATTCCACGAGGTTCTCCTGCATCACGCCGACGGATCGGGCCTGGCGGCCCGTTTGGTGGGCCTGTCAGAGCGCATCGAGTCGGTGGCCTTTTCGCCCGACGGAAAATGGCTCGCCGGGACGGGAGGTCTCCCCGCCCGCATGGGCGAGGTCCAGGTTTGGGATGTCGAGAAACGCGAACTCGCCCTCTCCGTGCCGGTGACCTACGACACGGTTTACGGGGCCAGCTGGTCGCCGGGCGGCAAGCTCATCGCCTTCGGCGGGGCCGACAGCACGGTGCGCGCCATCGATGCCAAAACCGGCGAGCAAGTGCTCTATCAAGGTTCCCACAACGACTGGGTCTTTGACACCGTCTTTTCGGTCAAGGGGACGCACCTCGTTTCGGTGGGGCGCGACATGACGGCCAAACTCACGGAATTCGCGACGCAGCGTTTCATCGACAACATCACCTCGATCACTCCCAAGGCGCTCAAAGGCGGTATCGCCGCCGTCGACCGCCATCCGCTGCGGGACGAAATCCTCGTCGGCGGCTCGGACGGCGTGCCCAAGATCTACAAGATGTTCCGCACCACCAAGCGAGTGATCGGCGACGACGCCAATTTGCTGCAAGAGTTGCCGGCCCTCGAGGGCCGCGTCTTCAGCGTCGCCTTCAGCCGGGACGCTCGACGGATTGCGGCTGGCAGCAGCCTGGACGGTCGTGGCGAGGTCTTCGTTTTTGGCGTCGACCCCGAGATGGAGATCGCCGAGAACATCGTCAAGATCCTCGAAAAACCGACGCACCAACGAAACGGCGATGAAAAGAACAAGCTGCAGGCGTATTACGATGCCAGCGCGAAAACCCTGGCGTCGCTGAAGCTCGACACCGGCATTTATGCCGTCGCCTTCACGCCCGATGGCAACGGCGTCGCCGCCGCGGGCGGAGACGGTTTGGTCAGGCTGATCGACGCGAACGACGGCTCTCTCCAGCGAGAGTTTCTCCCTGTCAAAGTCCGCAAACACCGGGACGACGAAGTGGCCAGTCTCTCCGTCGAGCCCGCCTCCGTTCGCCTCATCACCCCCTTTTCCTACGCTCAACTGGTGGTCACCGCCCATCTCACCAACGGCGACACCACCGATGTCACCCGTGACCTCGAAATTCCAATGGTGGAGGGCCTCACAGTCTCCGATTCCGGCCTCGTGCGCGGCACCGCGGACGGCGAACACGCCCTGACCCTTCGCTACGCAGGCCAGACGACGGAAGTGCCCGTGGTCGTGAGCGGCTTGGAGTCCGCCTACCGGCCTGACTACGTGCGCGACGTCAATCCAGTGATCTCCAAGGCAGGGTGCAATGCGGGAACCTGCCACGGAGCCAAGGACGGCAAAAACGGCTTCAAGTTATCCCTGCGCGGCTACGATCCCATCTACGATCTGCGCGCTTTCACCGACGACATCGCCGCCCGCCGCGTCAACGTGGCTTCCCCTGACAATAGCCTGATCCTCATGAAGGCCACCGCCGGGGTCCCTCACGAAGGCGGACAGGTTTTCACACCCACGAGCCACGCCTACCGCCTGCTGCGGCAATGGATCGCCGATGGCGCCTCCGCCGATCTCACTTCCGCCAAGGCCGCCAAAATCGACCTCCATCCGGTGACGCCCGTCATTCAGGACATTGGCGATCAACAACAAATTCGCGTCATCGCCACCCACCCGGACGGAAGCCAGCGTGACGTGACTCATGAATCCTTCACCGAGAGCGGCAACACCGAGGTCGTTGAGGTCGACAAGACTGGGCTCATCACCACCCTGCGACGGGGGGAAGCCCCCATCCTGGTCCGCTACGAGGGCAACTACGCCTCGACCATCGTCACCGTGATGGGCGACCGCTCCGGCTTCGCGTGGGAAGAACCGGAGGTCTACAATGAAATCGACGCTCTCATCGCCGCCAAACTCGAGCGCACCAAGACCCTCTCCTCGCCGACCTGTGATGACGCGGAGTTTGTCCGGCGCATCCACATCGACCTCACCGGTCTCCCTCCCACGCCGGAGACGGTGACGGCTTTCCTGGCAGACTCGCGAAATTCGCGGACCAAGCGTGACGCCCTGATCGATTCCCTCATCGGGAGCGAACCCTTCATCGATCTCTTGACCAACAAATGGGCCGATCTGCTCCAGGTGAACAGCAAATTTCTGGGCAGAGAAGGTGCCGGCCGTTTCCGCGATTGGATCTGGGAAAACATCGCCGGGAACCGGCCTTATCACGAGTTTGTCAGGGAGATCATCACCGCCTCCGGATCGAATCGGGAAAATCCGGCAGCCTCCTATTACAAGATCCTTCGCACGCCGGAGGATACCATGGAGAACACCACTCACCTCTTCCTCGGAGTGCGATTCAATTGCAACAAGTGTCACGATCATCCCTTCGAGCGCTGGACCCAGGATAACTACTACGAAATGGCCGCTTACTTCGGCCAAGTGGGTTTGAAGGGAGATCCCGAGAGCGGCGATAAGAAGATCGGCGGCACCGCCGTCGAGGGCAGCAAGCCGCTCTACGAAATCGTTTACGACAAGGACGAAGGCGAGGTCATCCACGAGCGAACCCAGGAAGTCACCGCGCCCCGTGTGCCCTATGAGGCCACCGTTCCCGAGAGGGAGGAAGCGTCCCGGAGGGCGCGCTTGGCGGATTGGATCACTTCGCCCGACAACCAATACTTCGCCACCAGCTACGTGAATCGCCTCTGGGGCTACCTGACCGGCACGGGTCTCATCGAGCCGCTCGATGACATTCGGGCGGGAAACCCTCCCTCCAACCCCGAGCTGCTCGAGTGGCTGACGGAGCGCTTCATCGAGAGCGGCTTCGATACCCGATCCCTCATCCGGCTGATCTGTCAGTCCCGCACCTACCAGTTATCCATCGAGACCAACCCGTGGAACGAGGACGACCAAATCAACTACTCCCACGCCAAGGCCCGGCGTCTTCCAGCTGAAGTCCTCTACGATGCCGTCTATGCCGTGACCGGTGCCCAGTCGAACATTCCCGGCGTTCCCCCCGGCACGCGTGCCGCGCAGTTGCCGGATTCCGACATCAAACTGCCGGACGGCTTCCTCGGCAATTTGGGGCGCCCGGCCCGCGAGAGCGCCTGTGAATGCGAGAGGAGCAATGAACTTCAACTGGGTCCCATCATGGCGATGGTCAGTGGGCCCACCGTCAACGACGCCATCAGTGCCTCCGACAACGCCATCGCCAGGCTGGCCAGGGAGGCCGAAGATCCCCAGGCACTCGTTCGTGCGCTCTTCCTCCGCATTCTCAATCGCCCCGCCACCGCTGAAGAGGTCGCCCTCGCCCGCGAAGCCTTCGAGGTGATCGACGAGGAACATGAGGAAGTCGTGGCCGCTCTCGCCGAATACGAGGCGAAGATGGCGCCCGTCTTTGCCGAGCGAGAGAAAGAATGGCAAGAGGGCATCGCCCAGGCCACGGAAACTTTGGAACAGTACAAGAAGGAATTGATCGGCATCGAAGCCCGGCGTGAGGCCGAACAACAAGCCAAGGTCGAAAAACTCGAGACCGAACTTCGCCAGCATGAGGCCGCCCTGCTCGACCAGCTTCCCGACTGGGAAGCCGCCCAACGGAAAGCCACCGGCTGGAAGACCCTTCACCCGAGCACGCTCTCCGCGAGCCACGGCGCCCAGCTTCGGCTGCAAAAAGACGGATCGATCGCTGTCAGCGGCCCCAACGATCTCGCTACATATGAACTGACGGCGGAGACCGCGTTGGAGGGCATCACGGGCATCCGCATCGAGGCCCTCACCGACGAAAGCTTACCCAATCGCGGCCCCGGTCGCGCGGACGACGGCAATTTCGTTCTCACCGAGTTCGAAGTCGCGGCGACTCCGGCCTCGACTCCCGCCCAGTGGACGGCCTTGCGGAGTTGGAAATTCGACGCCGAAACTGGCGACGGCGTCGAGGACTGGAAGGCCTCACACGATCTCGACGCTCGGGTCGTTGACGGCCGCTGGATCCTCGAAAGCCAGGGAAAGGATCCCCAGGCAAGCACGCAGGGAACGCTTTCCCTTGAAAAAGGCAGCTTCGTTTTGGAGCTGACCGCAAACTTCGTCAGCCACCTCGACGCCGAACTGTTCTGGATGACCAAAGGCAACGACCAGCCGGCGCCTGAACGCTCGGTTCGGGCCTCTCTCGCGGCCCAAAGTGGCGGGGACAGATGGATCACGCATCGGTTCGCCTTCACCACCGAGCAGGAGCTGACCGGTCTCCGCTTCGACCCCGGCAACGCCGCCGAGAAAAGGATCCGCATCGACCGCATCGTGCTCTACCGGGGCCAGTTGCCCGAGCCACAGACGATCGCGCTCCACGAAGCTCAGGCAGATTTCAGCCAGGAGGGTTTTCCCGTGGCTTCCGCCATCGACGGCAAACGCGACGCCAACAATAACGGCTGGGCCGTCCACCCCCAGACCGGGCGTGATCACACGGCCATCTTCGCCTTCAAGGAACCTGTGGGGGAATCCGGCCGCACGCGTTTCACCCTCAAGCTGGACCATCTCTATCAAGGAAAGAAATACGGCTTGGGCCGCTTCAGGATCTCCGTGACCACCGAACCCGCTCCACACCAGCTCGGTCTTCCCGAAACGGTCTTCGCCGCGCTGCAGCGCCCGCAGGAGGAACGGACGGAGGCCACTCAAGCGATGATTTTCGATTACTTTCGTCAGCAAGACCCGGCCTGGCAGGAGAAGAGCCGCGCCGTCGCGGAAGCCAAGAAGCCACGCCCCAAAGACGCCAAATTGATTTCCCTGGAAGAGGCCCTCGCCGATGCGCAGAAGCCCCTGCCCAAGAATCCCAAACTCGAAGAACTGAAGCGTGCCGTAGCCCTCAGCACCGAGCAGCGGAAAGACAAGCGCCTCACCGGTGCCCAAGACATCGCCTGGGCTCTGATCAACAGCCCCGCCTTTCTCTTCAACTACTGATCGGCAAACGGGTTCAAATCGCGCCACCATGGGCGCTCCTCCCCGTCACACCGAAAACGGCGAAGGCATCATCCCTTCCTCTACAAGCCTCACCGAACCGCCATTCGCAACGCCACCAATCGGCGATTGCCCGTGTCCGCCACACGGAGATTCCCCCGCCCATCCACCGCGATCCCCCAGGGCGTGTGAAACTCTCCGGAGGCCGAGCCCTGGCGGCCTGACACACCGATCAAGGCGCCGTCCAGCGAGCAGCCCACGATGCGTCCGGCGCCGTACTCCACCACGAAAAGCGTCTCCGCCGGCCCGATCGCCAGGTCGTAAGGCAAATGCAGGGAGAGCACGCCTTCACCTTCATCCGCTCGAATGACCAATTCGCGCTCGAAGGTGCCGTCGTCTTTGAAAACCTGGATCCGGTTGTTAACGGCGTCCGCCACGTAAAGGCGCCCCTCATGCCAGGCGATGCCCGAGGGGCGCTGGAACTGGCCGGGCTCGATCCCGAAGGTCCCAAAACTCTTCAGAAAACGCCCCTCTCGAGTGAATTTTTGGATGCGATCGTTGGAACCATACTCGCCAATGTAAAGGTTCTGTTCGTCGTCGGCGGCGATGGCCACCGGATAAATGAATTCACCCGGACCACGCCCGTTCGATCCAAACGTCCGCCGCGTTTCACCGGTCGGCTCGAAAACCATGATGCGATGATAGTGGGTGTCGCAGACCACGATGGCGCCGTCATCGAGCACCACCACGCCCTCCGGCCGGCCCACGCTCACTTCGGGCATGCTCCAGCGACGCAGCAACTCACCCACTCGACTGAATACCAGCACGCGACCCGCGTCATCGAGCACCACCACCTCGCCTTCCATCCCCACCGCCACGCTGCGCGGGGCCGGCAGCTTGGGGCCATCGATCGGCAGGCGCCAGGCCTGAATCTCGTCGACATCCAAAGATGGCAAAGCCGTCGATCCCCCACAAGCGGCCAGGAGAGCCAAGAGCCAGAGACAGGTCAGGCACTGCAGGATCACCCTCCACCCCTCCGCGCCAGGTCTCCCATCGAGATCGGAGTTGGGCCGGTGGATCAGCCGACGCTCCTCGCCGGTGGAAATGTGGAGGAGCCTGGACTCACCCCAGTGCCCCAGCCGACGATAGGCCAGGCATCGATATGGACTGTCACTGTCTCCATCCCTCCGCCGCACCTCCAGTGTCTCGGGGCGCACGCATAGGCCACTCCCCTGACTGGTCTCTATCTTCTCGCCTAACCAAATCGAGCGCTCATTGGCATCAAACCAGTTCGCGTGTCCAAGGAAGCCTGCCAGTTCTTCCGAACCCGAAGAATGATACAAGTCCTCCACACTCCCGTCATGGATCAGCCGTCCCTTGGACAGACAACAGACTCGATCCGCGTGCGCCAGCACCGCATCCGGTTCATGAGCGGAGAAAACCAGCGAGCGCGCACTCCGCCATTCCATGATCACCTCCCAAAACCGCGGTCGGCGGCGTGGATCCACGTGCACCAGGGGCTCATCCATCACCAGCCAGTCGCCCGTCGAGGCCAGGGCTCGTGCCACGGCGAGACGCGACTGCTGTCCGAGGGACAGGCGCGCAGGCAAGACGTCTTCCATTCCCTCCAGATCCATTTGCAACAACAGCGCCAGGGCATCGACCCCTGGGTTCACGGCCTCAAGGTGCTGTCGCGCCGTGTAGCCCGGCCAAAGCCCCAGGCTCGACGGCACCCAGGCAGCGTCTCCCTCCCGTTCCACCTTGCCTTCCTCCGCCGTCTCGAATCCCACCAAGAGATTCAGGAGCGAGGTCTTCCCCGCACCGGACGCGCCCATCAGCGCGGTCACGCCCGATCGCAACGAGAGAGTCACCGCAGTCAAGCGGGCGCCCACGCCCTTACGCCCACGAAAGGTCACCCCCTCAAAACTCGCACTCGCCGCCGTCTTCGCCTTCTCTGCCTCAGCCATCGCGTTTCCAGGTTAACCACCGACCTAACGCAAATGCAAGACCAACCAGAAACACCGGGACCGAGACCGCCAAGAGCGTGTAGGCCGCCAGCAGCGTGTCGTGACCGTAATGCATCAGATTGTAAAGACGAACGGTGACCGGCGTCGCCGAGGACGGCGCCAGGATGGCCGGCAAGGTCACGTCGAAAAAGGCCAAGGTGAACCCCAGAGCCCAGACCGCCAGTCGCGGCGCCCGGAAATAGGCCCAGCAGAGCGCCGGCGCCTCCGAAAGCGACGCGAGCCACGCCGCCTCGCCCGTTTCCCTTCGGCTCACCAGGGCCAAGATCAACGTCATCAGAGGCAAAATCAAGAGGGTCAATCCGGTCACCAGAGGTGCGGGAGCGTCGCCCATTCCTCGAAGAGGTGCCCACATGAAGAGTCCGTGCAAGCCGAGTGCCAAGACCAAAGAGCCCAGCAAACCCGGCACCATCCATCCCCAAACCAGCCACCATGGCCTCCCCGACGTACGAACCCAACCGCTGGCGAGGCCATAGGCAAGAGTCGCCGCCACGAAGGCGAACATCACGCTCTGGCCCAACTCACGCTCCATGGAAAAAGCGGAAAAAAGGCGGCGCCACGCGGGGAGCGATTCCGCCACCAGGAACGCCGCCGGATAGATGGCCGTCACCAGCGCGGAAATCGCCAGATAGGGCAAGACCCACCCTTTCCAGCGACGCTCCGTCGCCCCTGAGTGAGAGGCCTCTCCCTGCCAGGACCGGCGTCGCACCAGAGCGACGGCGCCGAAAATCATCAGGAGCTGAAGAAGCAAGACGCCCCAAATCAGCCCCCAGGTCTCGCCCAAGCGGTAGCCCTGTGCCTGGGCATCGAAGACCGCCACGGTCCAGCTCGGCCGCTGCCAGAGCGAGGCCATCTCAAACTCATGAAAGGCGTAGAGAAAGACCATCAATCCCGCCACCCAAGGGCCGGCCTCCAGATGGCGCCAGCGAAAGCGCCAGGACCTCTGCAAGCGGTGTCTATTGGCGCAGAACCACGCTTCGGGCGTCAGGTTTCCCGGAAGGCAATAGATCCCTAACAAAGCAACTGGAAAAAAACGACCGAACAGCAGCAACCCATAAACGAGTTCCTCCGCCCAGGAATACTGGCTGAGAAAAAGCATCGGTCTGGCGTAAGCGTACGCCGTTACAAGAGCGGGCGAGAAAAAGGGCAGCGCCGCCAGCGCCCAGAGCGCATACCGGCGCCACGGAGTCGAAGCATTTCCTAACAAGATTGGCAGCATGCGCCTGCCGATCGCCACCGCGCAAACGCTTATCACGAGCGCACGACTCACCGAGGGGAGCAAATCAGGAGGCATCCGTCAACTTCACTCGGGCCACACCAGCAAGGGCGACCACTCGTCATCCAACCTGACCCGGGCCATGAGCGAGCCGTCCCGCGGCAAGGGCCGACCGCCCGCCACGCGAACTCCCGTGAGACGCGGCACCATGATCAGGTCCGAACTGTCCAAGCCCACATTCAAGCCGTGAATGGCGAGAACGTTCACTCCCTGGACCAGCGCCTGCAGGGCTTCCGGGGACAAACGGTGGCGCTGAAAAGTGGTCGCCTCCCCGTCGCCAGGCTTGTGTTGGGACACTGAACGCCAATCGAGCGTCGCCGGGGCCCCGGATGAAGCCACCGGCACGCCGTTGAGAAAAGCGGCGAACCCATCGTCGCATTTCATTTCGAGATCCAGATAGGCAAACGACCGCTCTTCCTCACCGAGTTCAAACGGCACTCTCAGGTACACACTGTTGGTCTTTCCGCGCATCGTCTTCGTCACGTCGAATCGTATGAGACGCATGTCGAAATAATCGCCATCATCATCGTATCCCAATCCCGGCAAACCCCGCTCCCAATTCCCGTCATCGAACGACGGCAGCCGCCACCGGCCGCCAAGATCAAAACCGCCGTGAGTCGCCGGCCAAGCCTGCATCGGCGTGTCTTGATCGACCAACACCCGCGACGTTAGCCGCACTGGCTCAACCATCGCCGCGCCCGGGTTCAAGGTCCCGACCCGGCTCGCCGGGTCGGCTCCATCCAGGCCTACGTAAACCTCTCCCTCCTCGTCGGCCGTCACGTAAAGCTCACGGCCAGTGTCTACCCAACGCGAGGGCCGCACTCCCCGATACCATCCCAGTCGAGAAAAGCTCTCTAGCAAAGGTTCGCGCCGATGAGCGATGAAGTCTCGCAAGCGTTCCACCGCCGAGATCCACGTGCGGTGCGTGTAAGGCCGATTCGACCGGCCGTTTCCCGCGTCACCCCAACGAGCCGAGTGGGCGATCAGCGCTTCATGAATCTCGTCACGCCGAGAATCGAGACGCGCCAGGGCTTTGGCGGGCGCCAATGCCCCGTCTCCGAAAAAGTAAAGTGCCACCCGTTCCTTGAATCGCTTCAGATAACGCGGATTCTCGATCAGCTGCTCGTGCAGCCAGTGGACGTTGAAATAACGCCAGGGAAGACTGCGATACTGAAGCTCCACCTCTAGCCCTCCCACATCGAAGGTGTGTTCCATGTCATGGGCGAAGAATTTCCAGCCATCCGGGTTTTCGCGATTGAAGATCGCGTAAAAATTGTTCGGAAACTGGATGAAAAGCCCTCCGGGCCCGTCGCGGTTTGCGCAGTAGTAAGTGAGAATCATGTAATCGACCACGTTGTCCACATCGAGATACTTGGGATATGACGCGTTGGGGCTCCCGTCTGGATTCAATCCCTGAGCCCTCAAGTAGCGCGCATCGTCCCGGAAGCCCTGCATGGCCAGATCGTAAAAGGCACGGTGAGCGTCCCAGCTTCCCTCCGCCAATTCCCCTCTCGATTTCACCACATCGTAATCTTCCGGATCGCCTCCCAAGTAGCTGGCGGCGTAAGGCCCCACGGCGCGTTCCTGAGTCATGTAGACGCCCCAATAATGACCGTTCAAATACAAATGATAGTAACGATTTCGGGTGTAGGGCTGCCCCATGTCCCGCTGGGTATCCCGGCAGAAAATGTCACGCAAAAGCGTGTTGCGAGAACTGCTTCGCGCCACCCAGGCGTAGTTCAGGCTGGTGCGTAGGTCGATGTGATCGAATGACGAGACGCCCTCTTCTCCGAAAAGCGGGAAACGTAGTTTGCCCGCGCCATAGGCATTGCGGAAGACGAACCGCATGGCGTGCTTCGGATTCTCCGGTCGCCGGCTCCAGGCGCCACGCATGCGAAGTCCTCCGTCAATCTGAAAGGTCCGGCCACCGTCTGGATCGATCAGCTCCAGCGAGGCCGGGCGTTCCCAGGCGCGGCCCTTATTTTGCGGATTCGCATAAATGCCAATGCGCGGGTCGAAGAGATTCTCGATCGAGGTCACCACGGAAAGGCTGGGCAAAGCTCTCAAGGACGCCACCACCTCCTCGGGACGGTGCTCTCTCATGACAATGTCAGGATCCATCCCGTAATCCAGGACCTGCCGGTTCGCCCGTCGCTCCGGCCAGCCCTTCGGCGGCTCACCGCGGGGCGATTGGCGAATGACGTCCCCAAGAAACAGGTAGGTGCATGTGGTCGTCCCGCTGGGGAAGTAGCCCTCCCGGAAGGCCCGCGCGCGCACCACGCTCGTGCGATCGATCCGAACCGGACCCCGGTAGGCCACCCCGGTGAAGGGCTCGGGCTCCGAGCCATCCAGGGTGTAGCGAATCACTGCGTCCTCCGTGGTGGTTTCCATGCGCAGCTCGAAAGGCGCCTCCACACAATCGTGTTCACGGTCGAGAAAAACAGGCATGACAAAACCCTCGACACCACGCGCGTTCGGCTTGCCCGGCGTGGGCCATCTCAAAAAGGCGGGCTCCTCGGAATCCCGATTCCCCACGTCGCCCCACCCCGCCCGTGCCCGCCCATACGAGACATCGATCCGCTGCGACGGAAAGGTCAGCGAGTCGAGCACCGAAGTTCCATCCGGAGCGACCAGAGCCACCGTCTCGCCCCCGGCTTTCAATTGAAACGGAGCGTAGAGACGTCCCCGCCGGTCCACTTCACCGCCCCCGAAACCCTCCGGGCCCGTGGCGAACACCAGGAGAAATTCGTCCGCCTCCAATCGCCCTGCGGGAACAGGCCAGCGCGCGAGATCATTCAGGTCATCCGTCAGGAAACAGCCGCCCATCTCGACCGCTTCGTCCCCCGCATTGTGGATCTCGATCCAATCCGACGTATTGCCGTGGCCGTCGCGCAAGACCGCGCCGTTCTCCGCCATGATCTCCGTAATCCGAAGGTCTCGATGGGCCGCCAAGGCCTGCTCCATGAGCCCCAGGACGATCATCCCCAACAGGCAGCGCGGCAGAAACCTAATCATGCGCGCTCAATCTCGTCGATCCGCCTTTACCTTGTCAACTCCCTCACCGTAGAAACAGCGATTCCGTAAGACGGCGTCGGAAAGAGTCGTAATGGCCTGAATTGGTGGGTGTTGAGCGTGTTGAAGCTGGCGCTAGGAGGGCGAACAGTTTCGTGTGGCGGTTCTCGGGCGAATTTCGGAGGGCTCGAGCCGCGAAATGGATCCCCCTGTCGGCAATAGGCAACAGGGAGCCAGACCGCTCCGATGGCGGACGCGAACCCAAGGTTACCGAGAGCGCGGAGCGGGCGTTCCTCAGCCCGGAGCCGGTGGCGGCCACCATCGATCCTCTCGCATGGAGGCGGCGATTTGACGGGCAAAATAGATGGCCGTGTGTCCACGGCGTATCTCTGGCTTCAAGTTGCGCTTGTGGAAGCAGTGGAACACGGCGTGGGCCATGAACATGATCAGCCACAGAACGAGAATGGAATTGGGATGATGATGATAGCAATGACCGGAATGCCAGCGGGAGCAGAGTTCGTTAAAGCCTTCGTTTTCGACCTTTCAACGGTCGTGCCCGAAATGGAAGATGGTCTTGGCATCGGCCATTGAGCGGGGCATGGTCGTCGCCCACCACCAGTGGCTATCGATGGGAGTCTCGACCCAATCCCCAGCGACGCGCTCGCGACGGATGCCAGTCTCATGGGAATGAGCAACGCGAAGAGGAGTGTGAATGGATTCAGTGCAGAAGCCCTCAGCCTCTTGTAAATGAACGTGCCGCGCGGGCTTGCCCGGTGCAGCCGGAGTCTCAAATGATTCTGGCTCTTGCTCCTCAAGGGGCAGGAGCGTGCGGGCTTCGGACAATAGCTCAGGCTGATTATCCTTGAGTACGGCAACAAGGTATTTGCCGTGGTCTTCAAGAAGATTGATCACGGAGGGACGCAGGTAGAGCGCATCGGCAGTGAGCACGTCAAAGCAGCGTGGGTGGTCCTTAAGGACGCGAGTTATCAGCCGTATAGCCGCAGCGACTTCGTCGTCTCCAGGATCTCCGTCTTCACCAGGCTCAAGCATTTCCACGTCGAGAAGCAATTGAAAAGCCTCACAGATAATCTGAAACGCGACCAAGCGGTGGTAGAACTGTGTTTTGACCTCGTCTCCGACGGCGATCCGGCGTTGGAGACACTTTGGACAACAACGTTTGTAGCTACAGTGAGTTTCGTGACCATCGACGGCGGCAAGCATCCAACCGCGCTGTGGGGCAAGGATTTTGTTGCGTTTGAGGCAGAAGTAAATGTGTCCGAGACACCCTCGCACACTGTCAGGCTCGATGCGCTCGGAGACATACGCCAGTTCGTCGGCGCTGGGCAAACGGTGATTACCGAGCCAACGGGTCCAACTGCTCTTGTTCCGGTGTTGCTCGAGTTCGTTGAAGCTTGGTAACCGGCAGCAGAACATGGCGAAGAATGCTGCCGGGAAAACTCGAGTGGGAATCTGTGGTTTGGGACGAGAGTCACGCACCCGCAGCCTCCACTGTTGGCGGAGGCTGAAAATCTTGTCCGCGTAAGTTAGTAGTCGCGTGAGAATGGTCGCTTCTTTTTTGGTGGAGAATTGCGCCCGGACTTGGCTTTGCCGGCTGATTTCTTACCGGTCTTGCCCTTCTTCTTGGCGGAGCTACTCGCCGCTCTGGCCTTGGTTTTTGCCTCCTCGAGTCGGAGGCGCCCCTGCTCGTCGAGGGCTTCCAGCAGAGCATTCGCCTTCTGGAAATCATCGATCCAGCGTCTCGCCTGAGCTTCCAACGGTCTGGGGACGTGCAGCATGGTGGTCTTGCCCTTGCGAGTCTGACCGATGGCCAAGGAGCGATGGCGCAAGGAGTCGTCGGAAGCGCAACGGCAAGTGGGCTTGCCGCATTTACGAGAGAGTTCGATGGGCGAGCCGTGAAGGAAGCCTTCGGCCTGGTCGAGGAGCTGGCGGAGGCGGCTGCGAATCTGGCGTTCGGTGGGGGCAGGGAGTTTCTGCTTGGCATGAAGGTCGGCTCGTTCGGCGCACTGTAATATAAGACTATTACAGAAACAAGCTTAAAAAAGATGAAATAACGAATGCGAATTTGCCATGGGGTCAAAAATGGGCGCCGCCGATCCGAATTACCCAAAAATACAGGGCTTGAGCCGCCTCAGCCGCCTATCTTACGGAATCGCTGATCATGTAGTAGGCGATTTCTTCTTCGACGGCCTGATTGCCTCCGAGTGTCAATGTGAGTCGACCTTGAGGGCGAGTCAGACGTCCGGCACGCTGGATGATTTTGCGGCGAATCGTGCCGAGTCCTTCAAACTCACATCTGACCGATAAATCAGCTCAGTTTTCTTGCCCAAAGTGTTAGTTTATGTTGCGTTATATGCCGCCTGTCTTTACTCGCGAGTGAGAAGTTCTGTAACTGGATCATCATGCGGCGAAGCGTGAACCTTCGGAGCGAGTGAAGTCTATTTTATCAAGGATGAATTTTCGGAACGCTGAACCTTTTCCGCCGTGGTGCAAAAATCCAGGCAGCGTGTTTTTCAAGGCGGCTGAGACAATCATTTCCGAAGGCAGCACGTCTGGGCGGATGGTTCGGATCCAGGTTCCAAAGTGTTTCCAGACCAGACCGTCACATGTCATGGCAAGGTACTGTAACATGCCCTGAGCGATCATGCCGGTCTGCACAAACACATGATATGCGTGCATCTTTCTCTGCACCTGTCTGCGATATTTCTCGGTAGTCCGGTGGAGGTATTGGTTACCATTGCGACGCTTGAGCGGTCGCATAGCGGCCATCCAGAAATGGTATCCGAATGAGCCGACCGAATGCACCGCTTGCTTGAAAGCGACTTCGATCTTGAAACGCAAACTGTAGAGCAAGATGATCTCCTGAGCTTCCATGGTGAGGTCGGTAGACAAGAGGATGATCCGCCCTCTCGTGGGATGATCGACGAGAATGAAGCGGACCATCGCCCCGGCGGGCTTCCACAACAGATCCACCGACTTGAACCGGACAGAGATGTTTCTCTCCCCATATACGGGACTGGGAACGGAACTGAAGCCGCCCGTTCCAAAGACATTCTGGAGCTTCACCGCAGCGCCATACTTTTTCGGTCGTCCGCGTTTGCGTTTGCGTGGCACTGCCGCAGGCCGAAAGCCGGTTGTCGTGCGTCGAACCCTCGTGACCAGCACACCGGAACGCCCCTTGGTGCTCCGGATCACCTTTCCGTTGGCGTAGTAGGCGTCGGCCAGCAAGACGAACTCCTGACCTCTACAGACGGATGCGAGCATCTCGTTGGCCTTGTCGATCAAGGTTCTCCTGTCGCGGTTTGAAGTGACGATACCTTCGTGAATGCGTGCACAGACCGGAACGCAGAAGAAGTATCCGCCAACCTGACAGAGCACGCCGAAGGCCTGAAAGGAATGGCTCATGATGAAGTGAGGCTTGGAATTGGACTCGGACTGTTGATGCAGATACTTCACCGCAGGCATCTTGCGGCCCTCCTTGGACTTCTTGATGCCGTCGAGAACCAGGACGGGGCGACAACCGATCTTGTAGACAGGGAAGTGCTTGATCACGATGGCGAACCAAAGTTCTGCAAGCCGGTCCGTCTTCACGGCATTGCTGTGGAAGAAATGGAGTAAGTGCTCATAGAAGTGTTCTGACAAACCGAGAGCGCGGACGAAACTGGAAACCCCGAGGAGGTCATTGCGCACGGAGAAAGCGGCCAAGACGAGCAGAAACCAGAGAAAGGTGCGGGCTCTCGAGAAAGCGGGTCGCAGAAAACAGACGATATTCCACCAAGAAATCCAGAGATCCATAACAAATGATTTGATTTTCCCAGACATTCGCATATATAAGCTAATGACCATGAAAAAGATCAGATCACTGAAAAAAGAGTCCAGAAACTTGCGGCAAAGTTAGCTGCAATCGGGCCAATGCGGCCTGGGAGCATCAGCAAGCAATACCGAGATCGACAACGCCAGCGCGGCGTGTATTACCAACTGAGCTACACGCATAAGATGAGGAGCCGGACTGAACACGTCTGGCCAGACCACGTGAAGGGACTACGAAAAGAAACAAAGGAGTACAAGAAATTCAAGAAACTGACCACCGAACTGATCGATCTGAGCATTGAACTATCCAAGGCGAAGATCGCTCTATTACGCAGTCAGACAGACACGCCAGGCAAAGAGAAACCGGTCTGAGAACTTCCCACTCACGAGTTTAAGGTCTTGTGTGAAAAATAAACGCAAAAAGACAGGCGGCAAATCCGGCAAAAAAAACGCTTCTCGGAGCTATCAACCGATCTCTCAGGGTAACTAATTAGCGCTCCTAACCAGCAAACGCCACAGGCATCTCATGCAAGGGTACGCTCGCCTGCGATGATTTTGGTAAGCGACTTGAATACGGAACTCGCTCCTCGCAGCGAGAGAGTCGAAAGCACACTCTCGAATGCCGCGTAGGCATTGGCTCCCTGCTCCGTCTTGGAACATTGCGACACCTTGCGGGCGACGATCGCCGGCCTGAGCATCCGCTCGGCGATGTTGTTGGTCGGCTCTACCTCCGGATCCTCCAGGAACATCGTTAAATTCCCTTGGTCAAAGTGCCGGCCAAGCTCATTGCGCATGCGTTGGTTGTCGGAATCTTTGAGCGTCCGGTCCCGCAGGTAATGATCGAGTTCATAGATTTTTTTCAAGCTCTCTTCCTCGTATTGGTTTAAAGTCGACTCGTCGTTGTGGTACTGCTGCCAAAGCCTCAGACACTGTCGAAGCGAATTCTTCAGTCCCTCGCAGATACTTCGTGCCCGCCCTCGCTTCTTCTCCAGAACTTCAGAGAGATTCTCCACAATATGGCTCATGCACTTTTGCATATCCATCTGCGAAAATCGCTCCGCGTCGTAGCTCCGGAACCGATCGGTTCCAAGCACACACTCACAGGCCGCCGTGATGACTTCGGCCACTTCTTCGGCTCGGTGGCGTGATCGAATCTGAAAATACATCGCATTCTCCTGGCGGCTCACGAATCCCATCAGGCAACTCGTCTTGCCCCCGTTCGCCATCCCGTATCATCCGTGTTGACGTCATCGGATTGCTGGATGGCTGCTTTGATTCGCTCCGCCTCTTGGCTGATCGCTCCATCGCCGTTTCCCAATTTCAGGGCGTCTTGTGTCAGGGCGCTCTGGCTGAGATCAATGCCGCAAATCTCGCGAACAATCGGAGGAACTTTGCGTAGAGTCACCCCGAAGTGATAGTGCAGAGCCAGTCCAAACGACCGAACCCTGGGACCCACACGGTGGGCGGTGGCCCCGTGTGGGTCGAGCGGCAAGTCCCGGTGAGTTCCTCGCGCGCAGTAGCCACAACTGCATGCTTCGACTTCCACTTTCCAGATCGATATGTCTCGGGCAATCTTTTCCGGCACATCGACCGTGCTTGCCGTCTCCAGACGAGTTCCAAGCCTGCCTCCGCATCGAGGACAATTTGACGATCGCCCCTTGGGCAATCGGGCTTCCATGCTTCGAACATTGTCATCCGGCCCAATCTCCGGTTCCTCCTGCCGCCGGAAGGACCCTTGGCCCGGCTTGCGTCCCGGTCTTTTCGGGTTGGCCTCGGGTTTTCCCTTCGAGAACGGAGCCGCCGATCTGTTCTGCTTGCGCTTCAACTCATCCAATTCCTTGCGCAGTCTTCGATCTTCCTCGCGAAGCTTGAGATTCTCCGCCTCCAACTGAGCAAACCGCTCCTGTAGATCGCGGACGAGCCGGATCAGTTCTCTCGTGGGGAGCGATTCAAGAGAATCGGACGACATCAATGGTTGAGATGTCTTAATCATCGAAGCTGTCAAGAGCTTGTTAGATGCGCTAATCAGTTACGGCAGATTTTCATGGGCGAAAAGGAAGCGGTAGGAAAAGCGCCTGAGAACGAATTCCGAGATAAGAGATGTGCCGCCGCGAGAGACATGGAGAGGGCAAAAAATGAATCGAAACACACGATGTTTCGAAGGATGCTCAAGTCGGCGCTGGATGTGGGATTTCGAGCGGCCTACGTGCTGGGCGACGCTTGGTTCGGTTGCAAAGAGAACATTCAAGCCTCCCTGGATTTTGGCCTCGTCGCCATTTTCCAGATGAAGCGGGGCAACATGAATTACTGGCTCGTGAGTGGGAAGTTCTCAGACCGGTTTCTCTTTGCCTGGCGTGTCTGTCTGACTGCGTAATAGAGCGATCTTCGCCTTGGATAGTTCAATGCTCAGATCGATCAGTTCGGTGGTCAGTTTCTTGAATTTCTTGTACTCCTCTGTTTCTTTTCGTAGTCCCTTCACGTGGTCTGGCCAGACGTGTTCAGTCCGGCTCCTCATCTTATGCGTGTAGCTCAGTTGGTAATACACGCCGCGCTGGCGTTGTCGATCTCGGTATTGCTTGCTGATGCTCCCAGGCCGCATTGGCCCGATTGCAGCTAACTTTGCCGCAAGTTTCTGGACTCTTTTTTCAGTGATCTGATCTTTTTCATGGTCATTACCTTATATATGCGAATGTCTAGGAAAATCAAATCATTTGTTATGGATCTCTGGATTTCTTGGTGGAATATCGTCTGTTCTCGTGAGTGGGAAGTTCTCAGACCGGTTTCTCTTTGCCTGGCGTGTCTCTCGTGAGTGGGAAGTTCTCAGACCGGTTTCTCTTTGCCTGGCGTGTCTGTCTGACTGCGTAATAGAGCGATCTTCGCCTTGGATAGTTCAATGCTCAGATCGATCAGTTCGGTGGTCAGTTTCTTGAATTTCTTGTACTCCTCTGTTTCTTTTCGTAGTCCCTTCACGTGGTCTGGCCAGACGTGTTCAGTCCGGCTCCTCATCTTATGCGTGTAGCTCAGTTGGTAATACACGCCGCGCTGGCGTTGTCGATCTCGGTATTGCTTGCTGATGCTCCCAGGCCGCATTGGCCCGATTGCAGCTAACTTTGCCGCAAGTTTCTGGACTCTTTTTTCAGTGATCTGATCTTTTTCATGGTCATTAGCTTATATATGCGAATGTCTAGGAAAATCAAATCATTTGTTATGGATCTCTGGATTTCTTGGTGGAATATCGTCTGTTTTCTGCGACCCGCTTTCTCGAGAGCCCGCACCTTTCTCTGGTTTCTGCTCGTCTTGGCCGCTTTCTCCGTGCGCAATGACCTCCTCGGGGTTTCCAGTTTCGTCCGCGCTCTCGGTTTGTCAGAACACTCCTATGAGCACTTACTCCATTTCTTCCACAGCAATGCCGTGAAGACGGACCGGCTTGCAGAACTTTGGTTCGCCATCGTGATCAAGCACTTCCCTGTCTACAAGATCGGTTGTCGCCCCGTCCTGGTTCTCGACGGCATCAAGAAGTCCAAGGAGGGCCGCAAGATGCCTGCGGTGAAGTATCTGCATCAACAGTCCGAGTCCAATTCCAAGCCTCACTTCATCATGAGCCATTCCTTTCAGGCCTTCGGCGTGCTCTGTCAGGTTGGCGGATACTTCTTCTGCGTTCCGGTCTGTGCACGCATTCACGAAGGTATCGTCACTTCAAACCGCGACAGGAGAACCTTGATCGACAAGGCCAACGAGATGCTCGCATCCGTCTGTAGAGGTCAGGAGTTCGTCTTGCTGGCCGACGCCTACTACGCCAACGGAAAGGTGATCCGGAGCACCAAGGGGCGTTCCGGTGTGCTGGTCACGAGGGTTCGACGCACGACAACCGGCTTTCGGCCTGCGGCAGTGCCACGCAAACGCAAACGCGGACGACCGAAAAAGTATGGCGCTGCGGTGAAGCTCCAGAATGTCTTTGGAACGGGCGGCTTCAGTTCCGTTCCCAGTCCCGTATATGGGGAGAGAAACATCTCTGTCCGGTTCAAGTCGGTGGATCTGTTGTGGAAGCCCGCCGGGGCGATGGTCCGCTTCATTCTCGTCGATCATCCCACGAGAGGGCGGATCATCCTCTTGTCTACCGACCTCACCATGGAAGCTCAGGAGATCATCTTGCTCTACAGTTTGCGTTTCAAGATCGAAGTCGCTTTCAAGCAAGCGGTGCATTCGGTCGGCTCATTCGGATACCATTTCTGGATGGCCGCTATGCGACCGCTCAAGCGTCGCAATGGTAACCAATACCTCCACCGGACTACCGAGAAATATCGCAGACAGGTGCAGAGAAAGATGCACGCATATCATGTGTTTGTGCAGACCGGCATGATCGCTCAGGGCATGTTACAGTACCTTGCCATGACATGTGACGGTCTGGTCTGGAAACACTTTGGAACCTGGATCCGAACCATCCGCCCAGACGTGCTGCCTTCGGAAATGATTGTCTCAGCCGCCTTGAAAAACACGCTGCCTGGATTTTTGCACCACGGCGGAAAAGGTTCAGCGTTCCGAAAATTCATCCTTGATAAAATAGACTTCACTCGCTCCGAAGGTTCACGCTTCGCCGCATGATGATCCAGTTACAGAACTTCTCACTCGCGAGTTTCATAAATCGGGGCAAGAATCCCAAGAAAATAGTGGCAGGGGCCTTTGGGATAAGGTTAATTTGGAATCTACCAAAACACCAAACACTTCAACCCAAAAGCCACCTACAGTGAGAGTAGCACGACGCACGATTAATGCAAAGTCCAGAACGATTCCGGCGATCAAATTTGAAGATCAAGAACTGACCTCTTTCGGCGGTCTCGTTATCTTTCAGAAGCTCTTTCAGGAATTGGATCTGGAGGGGAAGCTTCAGCAGTGCTTTGATCCACTGGATCGACGTATGTCCCGCTTCTACAAGTTCCACAAGGTTTTCATGTGTCTTATCGTGCATCTTATACTGGGCTACCGGATGCTTCGCGATTTGGACTACTACCGAGATGATCCCCTTGTACGACAGGTTTTGGGGATGCACCAATTGCCCAGTGTCCCAACGATGAGCCGGATGTTGGGAGAGGTCGATTGTCAAAGCCTTGAGAGGATGAGAGAGATGAATCATTTCGTTTGCCTGTCGCGACTTCAGGAGGAAGGAATCAAACGCATCACGCTTGATTTGGACGGAAGCGTGCAGAGCACGAGTCGCCATGCGGAAGGGACGGCTGTGGGATTTAACAAGAAGAAAAAAGGCGAGCGCAGTTATTATCCGCTGCTCGCGACGATCTCCCAAACCGGACAAATCTTCGACTTCCTTCATCGAAGTGGCAACGTCCATGACTCCAATGGCGCGGTGGAATTTCTTCGCTACTGCGTGGAGAAGATTCGCAAGGTGCTGCCTGATGTGCAGATTGAGTTGCGCGCCGACAGCGCGTTTTTCAGCGATCAGATGGTTTCAGAGGCAAAGACCCTGGGCCTGGAATATACGTTCTCGGTGCCTTTCGAGCGGCTTGTGGAACTCAAGGGCATCATCGAGAAGCGCCGTCGCTGGTCCCGAACCCGAGGCGGAGAGGGAAAAACTCATCACTTCGAAATCCGCTGGAAGCCAAAAAGTTGGGCGCGCAAAGCGCGCATTTTGTGCATTCGAACCATGAGGCGCACTCAGCGCAAAGGACCGCTCCAACTGGAGCTTTTCGAACCAGTCGAGGAGAACTATGAATACGAGGCGATCATCACCAACAAGACAAACACGGCCGCTCATGTGGTGAAATTTCATGAAGGGCGTGGCTCTCAGGAGAAGATTTTTGGCGAAGCCAAGAGCCAGGCCCAGATGGACTATATTCCGGCCAAGCGACGTGCCGCCAACGAAGCTTTCCTTTTGGCCAGTATCCTCACCCACAATCTCACACGCGAAATGCAGATGCGAGCTGCGGAGCGGTCACGCAAATCGTCCCCCAAAAGGGCTGCGGAGTGGATCTTTGAAGGACTCGGCACGATTCGCCGCAAAATCATCCAGCGTGCCGGACGTCTGACTCGCCCTCAAGGTCGACTCACATTGACACTCGGAGACAATCAGGCCGTCGAAGAAGAAATCGCCTACTACATGATGGCCTGACTGGCCATTTTATGAAACGCTGGGGTTCACTCGCTCCGAAGGTTCACGCTTCGCCGCATGATGATCCAGTTACAGAACTTCTCACTCACGAGTAAGTTAGTAGTCGCGTGAGAATGGTCGCTTCTTTTTTGGTGGAGAATTGCGCCCGGACTTGGCTTTGCCGGCTGATTTCTTACCGGTCTTGCCCTTCTTCTTGGCGGAGCTACTCGCCGCTCTGGCCTTGGTTTTTGCCTCCTCGAGTCGGAGGCGCCCCTGCTCGTCGAGGACTTCCAGCAGAGCATTCGCCTTCTGGAAATCATCGATCCAGCGTCTCGCCTGAACTTCCAACGGTCTGGGGACGTGCAGCATGGTGGTCTTGCCCTTGCGAGTCTGACCGATGGCCAAGGAGCGATGGCGCAAGGAGTCGTCGGAAGCGCAACGGCAAGTGGGCTTGCCGCATTTACGAGAGAGTTCGATGGGCGAGCCGTGAAGGAAGCCTTCGGCCTGGTCGAGGAGCTGGCGGAGGCGGCTGCGAATCTGGCGTTCGGTGGGGGACAGGGAGTTTCTGCTTGGCATGAAGGTCGGTTCGTCCGGCGCACTGTAATATAAAACTATTACAGAAACAAGCTTAAAAAAGATGAAATAACGAATGCGAATTTGCCATGAGGTCAAAAATGGGCGCCGCCGATCCGAATTACCCAAAAATACAGGGCTTGAGCCGCCTCAGCCGCCTCAGCCGCCTCAGCCGCCTCAGCCGCCTCAGCCGCCTCAGCCGCCTCAGCCGCCTATCTTACGGAATCGCTGGCTGGACACCTGCTCGAAAAAAAGCAAATATTTTTCCGTTTCATTATTGTCAATAATCCCTATTTTCGTCACCTCCTCTGCGTTTCCGAATTCCCATCCACTGGCCACTGTGGCATAACCCGTCCGTCCGCCCTAAACTGGGAATAAAACGCCGCTCACGTCGTCATCTCTAAACCTACCCCTTATGAAGTTTATCACTGTTCGCCTCAGTCAGGTGCTTCCGGCCGTCATCACCTTGATGACGGTTCTCCAAGCCCACGCCCAGCAGGTCGTGTTCTCGGAAATCATGTACAACCCCGAAGGAGAGCTTCCCGAGTACATCGAAGTCCTGAACAACACCGCCACTCCCTACGACATCGTCAACTGGAAGCTCTGCGGCGGCGTCCATTACACTTTCCCCGACTTTGACCGCGCGGATCCCGAGCACTCCTTCCTCAAGGCCTTCGACCGACTTCTCATCTCGTCGGTGTCCCCGGAAGCCCTGCGAGAGGCCTATCCCTCGATTCCCGCTGAAATCCACATTTACGGACCCTGGGCCGGGGAATTCACCGAAGAAGGCGTCCGGACATCCGGCAGCCTCAGCAACGCCGGCGAGCGCATCACCTTGAAGGATCAAGCGGATGGAGTCATGTGCAGCCTGTCCTTCGATGACGACCCGGCGCTCTGGCCGACGGCGGCCGACGGAGCCGGTCATTCCCTCCAGATCATCAATTCAAATCGGAAGATCGATGACTGGCACAACTGGCGGGCCAGCAGCTTTCGGGGCGGGAGTCCTGGAACGGCGGACGACGCTCCTCCCGCCCCCTCGCTCGAACTCAGCGAAGTCTCCTTTAACAATGAGGGAACCCTCGCCTGGGTCGAAGTGCACAACCTCAGTTCGCAGGCAGCTTCCCTGGACGACGTGAAGTTCCGCGTGCCCACGTCCGTGGTGAACGATGACGGCCTCGAGGAGGAAGCCACCCTCAGCGGAACCCTCCCCGCCGGGGGTTATGCCTCGACGGTTGTCGATTTCCAGTTGGAGGGCGACAACAGCATCCAGATCCTGCTCGTCGACGCCGAGAACAACGTGCTCTCGGCCCATCGTATCGAGGACGTCGATCCCGAAACATCCTATCAAAAGTTCCCGGCAGGTTCCCAGGAATGGTACCGCTCCACCACCGCGAGTCAGGACGCCGCCAACGATCCCCCGCGCAACGTCGACGTGGTCATCAACGAAATCATGTATTCCCATCCCGTGGGTCAGATCGGCGAGTTCATCGAACTCTACAACAAGGGCGACCAAGCGGTGGACCTCTCCGGCTGGGAATTCTCCGAGGGCGTTCGCTTCGATTTTCCCAACGGAACGATGATCCAGCCTCAAGGTTATGTCGTGGTGGCGGCGGACGCTCAGTGGTGCGTGGACAACTACGGCGATGTGTCCACGCCGATGGGCAATCTCGAGGGCGCCTTGAGCAACCAGGGGGAGACCATCCGCCTGGTCGACGCCGTGGGAAATCTCGCGGATCAAGTCGACTACGGCAGCGGCGGCGAGTGGCCCTGGATGGCCGATGAATTCGGCTCGAGCCTCGAACTGGTGCACCCCGACATGGACAACAACCTCGGTTCCGCCTGGCGGGACAGCGACGAGAGTGAGAATTCCACCCTGCGAGAATACAGCGTGGAGAAAGAATACGACAGCCGCGGCCTCTGGACGGCCAACAGCGACGACGAGCTGCATTTCCATCTCGTCGGCGAAGGCTATCTCATTCTCAAAGACGTCAATTTCTCCAAGCCCGTCAGCCTCTTCAATCCGGACAGCCGCAACCTGCTGGAGAACGCCGACCAGGAGTCGGTCAACTCCCAAAGCGACACCGGCTGGGTGTTCCAGGGCACCCACGGGCAGGGATTCTACCGCGATGGAGAAGTCCACATCATCTCCACCGGCCGCGGAGACAACCGTGCCAACCGAGTGGAGATCGACATGGAAGACCTCGGTAGCTCCACCGACGCCGCCCTGACTTTCCAGGCCCGCTGGGTCTACGGCAAGCCACGTTTGATCGCTCAAACCAACGACCACGGCTGGTCTCACGAATACCTCATCGACATCCCCACCAATCTCGGCACGCCCGGCGCGGCCAACTCAATGGCCACCGAGTCTCCGGCTCCTCAGATCGATCAGCTCCACCACTCCCCCGCCGTTCCGCGCTCCAGCGACAACGTGGTCGTCAGCGCCAGGGTCTCGGCCGCGGATGGTCTGGACACGGTGCAGCTCGCTTACATCGAGGACGGCGTCGGCGGCAACGAGGAATCGCTTTTCCGCCGCTGGAGCCGAACACCCATGAACGACGACGGCACCGACGGCGATGCCGTGGCGGGCGACGGCATCTACAGCGGAACGATCAGCGACATGAAGGTCGACGGACGGATCGTCGCCTTCTATATCGAAGCCACCTCGACCGGCGGTGAGGAGTTCGTCTTTCCCACCGGCGCCGGAGAAAGCCCGGCTCTCTACGTGGTCGACGACCGCAACGTGGACTTCGAACTGCGCACGGTTCGCGCCGTGGTTGGGCAACAGAGTCTGGACCGCATTGTCAACGGAACGGCCTCCAAGCACGACGGCAAATGGCCGCGCTCTTCCAACCACTATTGGAACAGCACCGTGATCTACGACGAGTCCGAGATTTACTACAACGCGCTCATTCGCTCCGCCGGCAGCCCCTGGCACACGGGCGACCGGGGAAATCTCGGACTCAAGGGGAAATGGAAGATGCCCAAGTCCAAGGCCTTCCGGGACCGGATCAAGACCACCTACGACCAGGATCCCACCTCCGGGCGCGCCCACAATGACCGCGTCATCCGGCACTGGCTGTATCTCCTCGGCCACAAGGTCAACGACAGCGAATTCATCAAATTCGCCGTCAACGACGGCAACTTCGCCACTCGCGATGAAGTGGAAGCGCCCAACTCCAATTCCTTCATGGAACGTAACTGGGTAGACGGCGGCGAGGGCCACATGTACCGCATCGACGACGAATGGGCCTTCACCGACAACCTCAACAATCACCCGCCCAACCGCAATGCGGACTGGGACTACAAATCGCCCAATGGCCATCGCCCGGGCCGATATCACAGCGAGTACATGCTCCGCTCCCGGGAAACCGAATACGACTACAGCGCCTTGATTGACAGCTTCCGGATCCTAACAGAAACCAACTACACTCAGGAAGACGCGGCCCGTTATTTTGACATCCCCATGATTGCCCTGAACGCGGCCGCCCGCGGTTACATCCACGACTGGGATTTTCAGACGCTCAATCGCGGGAAGAACACCTTTTTCTACCAGCGGCCGGACGATGGCCTGTTCATGTACATCCACTGGGACAGCGATCTCGCCTTTCGCACGGGAGACCTCAACGCCACCTTCAAGACCGGGCAAGGAAGCTCTCTCACCCGCTTCATGAACCAGCCCTGGTTCGAGCGCTGGTTCAAGTATTACCTGCACGAACTCTCGGAGAATTACGCCGACGGTTCCTCGCGCTTCGAGACCTGGCTGGAGTTGGAAGACAACTCCACTAGTGACCAGGGCGCCGACGTCAACCGCTACATCACCTGGGGCGAGCGCCGCCGCTCGGCGGTCAACCGGGAGCTAGGGGATGCCAAGGGCGCGCCGTTCAAGGTCACCACCAACAACGGATCGAGTTTTTCCACGACCGATGACGTCATCTCGCTGGAAGGCACGTCGGCCATCGATACCTTCGAAGTTTTCGTGGTGGATCATCCGGAAGCTGAACTCCGCTGGACGGGCGAGGTGGAATACGAACTGAACGGCATCATCCTCAAGGAGGGCGAGAATGTCCTCAACGTGAAAGCCCACGACGCGCGCGGCAATCTCCTCGGCTCCCTCTTCTCACCCAAGAACGCCTCCATCACCGTCACCAAGTCCAATCCCAGCAAGCCGATCGGTGTGTTTGACTTCGACCCCGCCTCTCTCAACGTGGGGCTCGGCCAGGGTCTGCAAATCGACGCCAGCGAGAGCTGGGACCCGGAGGGAGACGCCCTCACGGTTTCCTTCGACACGCCCTCGGGAGCGGCCATCTCCGCCAGCGAAACCTCTGCCGAAGTGGCCTTCGACCAACCCGGCCTCTATCCCATCACCATCACCCTCACGGATGTCAACGGGAACATGGCCGAGTTCGTTCGCGAGGTCTCTGTCTACAGCTCGGGTCGCGGTTTCGACGACTTTTCAGAGCGCCGCATCGAGCCCCAGTGGCGCACGGAAAACATCGATCTGAAAACGACGCGTTTCCAGCCCAGCTACTACGCGATGAACGATCCCTCCGGGAGCCTTTCCCTGATGATGAACGATGACGACGCCAAACCGCTGGCCGTGGGCGGCACCCACCCTGCCATTGTGCAGGCTCTGCCCGCCGACTCGGATTTCTCCATCCAGACCAAGCTGGTGCTCATCAACCTTCAATTCGGCCCCTTCCACACGGGCGTGCTGGCCGAGATGAACGTGGACGGACAACCCATTCGCTACGCTTTTGGCATCAAGGGCGGCGACACTCTCACGGTCTCGGAGGTCGACGGGAACCAGGTCACCGACCTGGCGTCGATTGACCGCAACCTCAGCCGCGCCACTTTGCGCATTCGCCGCGCCCGCGATCAGCTCAGTTTCGATTATCGCGACGACAACCAGTGGCAGACAGCTCACACTCTCGCGCTTCCCGAAAACACCACGGCCTCCGAAGGCGGACTCTTCGCTTCATCAGAGGAAGCGCTCCGCATGCGCATCCTCTTCGATTACGGAATGCTCGTGGATACGGGGCAAGTATCGGATCTCAATCGGGATCTTCGCCTGACCGAGGTGATGTACAACCCGACGGAAGGTGAGGAACTTGAGTTTCTCGAGATGCAGAACATCGGCGCGAGTTCGTTGGACCTCAGCGGGGTCCACTTCACCGACGGCATCGAATACACCTTCGAGGACGTCCAGTTGCCCTCCGGTCAGCTTCTCATCGTGGCCAAGGACACCGATGCCTTCACCGCTCACTACGGCTCCGCCCAAGGGGCCACGGTGGTGGGCGGCTACGGCGGCCAACTCAGCAACGGCGGGGAAACCATCGAACTCGTGGACGCCTCCAAGCGCTTGATCTTCTCCTTCACCTACGGCGATGAGTCGCCGTGGCCAGTCGAAGCCGACGGCGGGGGCTCCTCACTTGAGATGGTCAACGCCGGAGGCAGCGTGAACGAGAGCGGGAACTGGCAGGCCAGTGCCGCAGCCAATGGCTCGCCAGGATCCGCCGCCGGGGAACCGGTGGTCCGCCCCGAACCGGGCGACTCGGACGGCGACGGCCTTCCCAACGACTGGGAAACGCAGCACGGCCTCGATCCCAACAATCCCGCCGACGCCCTCGCCGACGACGACCGCGACGGTGATTCGAATCGAAACGAGTATCTGGCCAACACGGATCCCACGGACGGGACGAGCTTCCAGACCTTCCGCGTCAGCCAGAGCCCGGTGGACGGAGCCACTCAGTATGCCTTCCCCGTCCAGCCCAACCGCCGCTACGAGGTCGAGATCACCGATGACCTGAGTGCTGGTCAATGGCAGGTCATCGACACGATCGAGCCGACAGCCGATCCGAGTGATCCCATCGCCGGCAGTGACCCCGGCGCCGCGGACAGCGGGAAGCGTTTCTACCGGCTCAAGATCTCGCTTCCGTAAGGGCTCACACCGAGAGAAGCTCTCTCTCCCTCCCAACGATCAATCAGTCAAAGTGGCGCAAGGCTCAAGAGCCTTGCGCCACTTTTTTGTGCAGGGGGGATGAACCCAAGCCAGCCGCTCAACGGCGAAGGGGTCGGTCGGTCGGTCTTCTTGGAGTGCGCCTGCCCCCATCACCCTGCCAAAGCGGCAGAGGGCTGCCGCACTTGGTTGTTGAAACTGGGGTATAATCTCTTCGAATTCCGAAAAGAAGACGGTAACTGATTAGCGCATCTAACAAGCTCTTGACAGCTTCGATAATTAAGGTATCTTAACCATTGATGTCGTCCGATTCTCTTGAATCGCTCCCCACGAGAGAACTGATCCGGCTCGTCCGCGATCTACGGGAGCGGTTTGCTCAGTTGGAGGCGGAGAATCTGAAGCTTCGCGAGGAAAATCGAAGACTGCGCAAAGAATTGGATGAGTTGAAGCGCAAGCAGAACAGATCGGCGGCTCCGTTCTCGAAGGGAAAACCCGAGGCCAACCCGAAAAGACCGGGACGCAAGCCGGGCCAAGGGTCCTTCCGGCGGCGGGAGGAACCGGAGATTGGGCCGGATGACAATGTTCGAAGCATGGAAGCCCGATTGCCCAAGGGGCGATCGTCAAATTGTCCTCGATGCGGAGGCATGGTCAACGACAATTAAAACTCCCCATCTGGTGACAACTATAATTCCCCACCCTAGTGGGCGCTGTATTTTTAACGGAATGTGGCGCTGACCTGCCCAACGGTTCTCGATCTACGGGGCCCGTCCACCTTGGTATCGCCCGCACCGGGGTGTGGGCGGTGCCACGGTGGACGCCCCCCCTTTACGGGGCTCCTTCCTTGCCGGTGCGCCTCGGTGAGGGGGGCGAAAGGGGAAAGGGGGTGCGCCCCAACCCTCCCAATTTCTACCGACAGCAGTGAGTTCGCCAGAACCAAAAAGCATCTCGTAAGGGGGTGCGCCCCAACCCTCCCAATTTCGAGAAATGACCGGAAGTTGTGGATGAGGGCGGTCGGAACACCATTCGAAGTTCGATCATGGGTTAGGCAGCGGTTTGCTGCTCGATGCCGTCCACGAAGATGATTCCTTGCACGACTTTGTCAAGTTGACGATATCCGTTCAGTCGACGCCAGCCTTTCTCGGCTTCCAGGCCGAGCTTGTAGACCATTGAAAGGGTTGCTTTCCTCGATCCGCACCCTTTGGTTTGTCGAGTCCGATGGCGGACCGTGGCAAACGTCGACTCAATCGGGTTTGTCGTCCGGATGTGTCTCCAGTGCTCGGCTGGAAAATCGTAGAACGTTAGTAGAGTTTCCTTGTCTTTCTTCAGGCAGGCGCACGCTTTCGGATACTTGGCTTCGTAGAGCGTGAAGAACTCGTCATAGGCCTCCAAGGCGGCCTTCTTTGTTTCCGCCATGTAGATTTCATGGATGCGTTCCTTGGCAAGGGGCTACGCTTTCTTCGGCAGCTTGTCGAGGATGTTGGCTGTCTTGTGCACCCAACATCGTTGCTGTTTGCTTGTCGGATATTCCTCTTCCAAGGCGCTCCAGAACCCGAGAGCTCCATCGGCGATACTCAGTTTCGGAGGGATTTTCAATCCTCGTTTCTTGAGGTCTCTGAGCACATTTTTCCAGGACAGTTTGCTCTCTCGTTCTCCATCGCTGATGGTTACCAATTCCTTGGTTCCATCGGGTAAGGAGCCGACGATTACGAGAACACATGGGCGGTCGTCATTGAGCCTGACATGGAAGTAGATCCCGTCGGCCCAGAGATAGACGTATTCCTTGTCGCTGAGGTCACGCTTGCTCCATTGCTCGCGTTCTTTCTCCCATTGCTCTTCCTCGTCGAACGATGTTGGCTGCAGAAAGACCCGATGCGTTCTCACCGAGGATCGGCTCTAAGGCTCGACTCATCTCGGAGGTTGAGATTCCTCGCAGGTAGAGTGCCGGGATGAGGTTGTCCAGTGAAGCGACTCGGCGTAGGTACGGCGGAAGGATGGCGCTGGTGAACCGCTGGCCTGATCGGCGCGATCATTGATCCTGGGCTGCCGAACAGAAACGTTTCCTATTCCAGTCTGAAGTTGCCGCTGAGGAAGATGGCCGTTGCGAACGACTTGGCGATGACCCTGGTCATCACGCTGATGTTGATGGGCTTGAATGTAGTCGGAGACTTCGTTGTCGATGGCGGCCTGAAGAAGCACTTGGGCTCCTTGTCGCAGGGTGGCCTCAAGGGCGTTCTGGCAGACGGTGCTTGCTCCTTCCTGGCCGAGGATAGATGCGGATTCGGTGGGGTAGTTGGTGGTTTTCATTGGAGTTCAGTTGTTTTGGTAAATGGTTGAACTCTTCATGATGCCCCGACCGCCCTCATCCACAACTTCCGGTCATTTCTCCCCAATTTCTACCGACGGCGACACCGGCGGCGTTACTCCCGGGCGAAAGGGGAAAGGGGGTGCACCCCAACCCTCCCGATACCAGCGCCAGCCGAACCCGTCGCTTCTTCGGGGAACCCGGAAGATCTCGCAGGCGTCCGAGGAAAACGCTGGTCATGGGGATCCCCCTGGTAGCCTTGCCGAGGCGGCAGGCGGCTCCCCTCCACCCCCGGCCGCCCTGTCCGGGTCGGCGTCCTGGCCTTCGGCGGGCGGCTCCCCTGAGGCTGTCTCAAAACCCGGGTTTTCGTGTGACGGCCGGACGAGTGCAATATGATTGCTCTACTCCGTGGAGTTTTTCGAAAAAGTCGTTGGCGCCGCCGCGAGCGTGGGTATTGGTTTCGGTGTGACTCACATTGACGCTGATTTCGATCAACTTCACATCTTACCTCCCAGCATCGAGGACTGGGTCGGCCCGACTCACCCGGCGCGATTCATTCGTTGCTTTGTCGAATCCCTCGATTTGATGGATCTCGGCATTGAAGTGCGGGACTTCGGGACCGCTGGCCGTCCACCCTTCGCCCCGGCCCTGCTTCTGCGACTCTGGCTCTACGGCTATTTCAAGAAGATCCGCAGCTCGCGTAAGTTGGAGGAGGCATGCCGAAACGACTTGGGCTTTATCTGGCTATGCGGCAATCAGGTGCCCGACCACAACACGCTCTGGCGGTTTTGGAGTCAACATCAGAAAGCTATTCGCAACCTGTTCAAGCAAAGCGTGACGACAAGCTGCGAGATGGGGCTCGTAGGGCTGACCTTACAAGCAGTCGACGGAACGAAGATTCAGGCGGCCGCTCATGCCGGGAAGAAGTACGACAAGGAGGACCTGGCCAAGCGAATTGAGCGGCTTGACGAACAAATCAAGGTTTTGGAGGAGGAGATCGAGCGCTCCCAGGCCGGTGATGAGCAACCCTCCGCAGAGTTGCCAAAGGAACTTGAGAAGAAAGAGGTGCTTAAGAAAGCCATGCAAGAAGCGATCGAGACGCTCGACACCAACCCGACCGTAAAGCATATTCACCCGCTTGAACCTGAAGCGCGACGTGTGAAAGCCAACACAGGGGGAAAGCCCTTTGGATATAACGCCCAGGCCGTCGTTGATTCGGAGAATCAAATTGTGGTGGCCGCCGATGCTGTCAATGAGGCCACCGATTTGCGGCAACTAACGCCGATGTTGGATCAGGCTGCTGAGAACCTGGCCACTTATCAGCAAGAGCAAGAGAATGATGGCAAGCCGGCCAGCCAACCGGTTTCTCTCGGTGACGCCGGCTACCCGAGCGCTGAACAAATCGGCCTGGCAGAAGAGGCCGGCCATGAGGTGGTGATGCCTCTGCCTCCGCAATCAGTCAACAAGAAGGACGAAGAGTATCACGCATCGAACTTCGTCTATGACGCTGAGGCCGACGTGGTGACATGTCCCCAAGGCCAATCGCTCCCCTTCAGGCGTGAACGAGTCAAAGAAGGTGTTCCGGTGAGTGTCTATCGCGGCGCTCCGTCGACCTGCAAGAATTGCCCCGCCTTTGGAACATGCACGAAGGATCGCCACGGGCGGACCATCGACATCAGCCCCTGGAATGCGTCGGTGGAGAGGCACAAAGAGAAGATGAACAAGGAAGAAAACAAGGAGCTTCTCAAGCAACGGGCAGGAATCGTGGAGCCGGTATTCGGCCAGATCAAAAAGAACGGAGAGTTCTGGCGCTGGACATTCAAGGGATTGGAGAAAGTGAGGACGCAGTGGATGATGCTCTGTACGAGTTGGAACTTGAAAGTGATGTATCGGCACTGGATGGCCGCCCAGAACGCGCCAATCGACGGAACAGGAAAGCAAGCCAAAGCGGCCTGAAGTCGCGCTGGAGCCGAGGTAGCCGAGGTAGATGCGCTATTCGCGCCCTACCGCGTCGCGATAGACGAAGCTCGGTCGAGAGGGCACCGCGGAATTCCGCCGGAATGTGAGATCAACCATCATCGAAACTAAAATTCTCATATTTTGTGAGGCGGTCCTGGGCCATTTTGAGACGGCCTCCCCTCCACCCCCGGCCGCCCTGTCCGGGGGTCCAGGGGGATCGGGGCCCATGATCCAGCGTTCCCGCAAGGGCGCCGAGGACAGCTTCCAGCCCTGCTTGCACTCTCGGGCGCCACCTCGCGGGAGGTTCGCGGAATCGTGTGCCTTTGATTTGCGGCGCCAGCGACATCGCCCGTCACAGCGCCGCCTTTTCGCTTTTCTCTCCTTTCGTCGCCCGGTAACTCGAGCCACCGAACTCGAGCAGTACACCCCATAGTTTCATAAATCGGGGCAAGAATCCCAAGAAAATAGTGGCAGGGGCCTTTGGGATAAGGTTGATTTGGAATCTACCAAAACACCAAACACTTCAACCCAAAAGCCACCTACAGTGAGAGTAGCACGACGTACGATTAATGCAAAAGCCTCTTCAGCAGAATCTGTGGGTGCCCAGGCGGCGCGATTCACCTAGAATCCTGACCAGCAACAAGTTATATCCAATCTTAATGGGCATCAAAATTGTGGCAACAAGCCAGCTGCCCATCCAAACCTCGGATTTGCTCCGGGAACGCTTGCGCCGGGGCTGCCCCTGGTGGGGCTCAGCCCATGAAACAAGTAGTTTCAGCAGTTCTGGGGTCCAGGGGCAGCGGGACCCGGCGTCCAGCGTTCCCGGAGCAAATCCGGAATTTCACCCACAGATTCTGCTGAAGACCCATGCAAAATCCAGAACGATTCCGGCGATCAAATTTGAAGATCAAGAACTGACCTCTTTCGGCGGTCTCGTTATCTTTCAGAAGCTCTTTCAGGAATTGGATCTGGAGGGGAAGCTTCAGCAGTGCTTTGATCCACTGGATCGGCGCATGTCCCGCTTCTACAAGTTCCACAAGGTTTTCATGTGTCTTATCGTGCATCTTATACTGGGCTACCGGATGCTTCGCGATTTGGACTACTACCGAGATGATCCCCTTGTACGACAGGTTTTGGGGATGCACCAATTGCCCAGTGTCCCAACGATGAGCCGGATGTTGGGAGAGGTCGATTGTCAAAGCCTTGAGAGGATGAGGGAGATGAATCATTTCGTTTGCCTGTCGCGACTTCAGGAGGAGGGAATCAAACGCATCACGCTTGATTTGGACGGAAGCGTGCAGAGCACGAGTCGCCATGCGGAAGGGACGGCGGTGGGATTTAACAAGAAGAAAAAAGGCGAGCGCAGTTATTATCCACTGCTCGCGACGATCGCTCAAACCGGACAAATCTTCGACTTCCTTCATCGAAGTGGCAACGTCCATGACTCCAATGGCGCGGTGGAGTTCCTCCGTTCCTGCGTGGAGAAGATTCGCAAGGTGCTGCCTGATGTGCAGATCGAGTTGCGCGCCGACAGCGCGTTTTTCAGCGATCAGATGGTTTCAGAGGCAAAGACCCTGGGCCTGGAATATACGTTCTCGGTGCCTTTCGAGCGGCTTGTGGAACTCAAGGGCATCATCGAGAAGCGCCGTCGCTGGTCCCGAACCCGAGGCGGAGAGGGAAAAACTCATCACTTCGAAATCCGCTGGAAGCCAAAAAGTTGGGCGCGCAAAGCGCGCATTTTGTGCATTCGAACCATGAGGCGCACTCAGCGCAAAGGACCGCTCCAACTGGATCTTTTCGAACCAGTCGAGGAGAACTATGAATACGAGGCGATCATCACCAACAAGACAAACACGGCCGCTCATGTGGTGAAATTTCATGAAGGGCGTGGCTCTCAGGAGAAGATTTTTGGCGAAGCCAAGAGCCAGGCCCAGATGGACTATATTCCGGCCAAGCGACGTGCCGCCAACGAAGCTTTCCTTTTGGCCAGTATCCTCACCCACAATCTCACACGCGAAATGCAGATGCGATCTGCGGAGCGGTCACGCAAATCGTCCCCCAAAAGGGCTGCGGAGTGGATCTTTGAAGGACTCGGCACGATTCGCCGCAAAATCATCCAACGTGCCGGACGTCTGACTCGCCCTCGAGGTCGACTCACATTGACACTCGGAGACAATCAGGCCGTCGAAGAAGAAATCGCCTACTACATGATCAGCGATTCCGTAAGATAGGCGGCTGAGGCGGCTCAAGCCCTGTATTTTTGGGTAATTCGGATCGGCAGCGCCCATTTTTGACCCCATGGCAAATTCGCATTCGTTATTTCATCTTTTTTAAGCTTGTTTCTGTAATAGTATTATATTACAGTGCGCCGAACGAGCCGACCTTCATGCCAAGCAGAAACTCCCTGCCCCCCACCGAACGCCAGATTCGCAGCCGCCTCCGCCAGCTCCTCGACCAGGCCGAAGGCTTCCTTCACGGCTCGCCCATCGAACTCTCTCGTAAATGCGGCAAGCCCACTTGCCGTTGCGCTTCCGACGACTCCTTGCGCCATCGCTCCTTGGCCATCGGTCAGACTCGCAAGGGCAAGACCACCATGCTGCACGTCCCCAGACCGTTGGAAGCTCAGGCGAGACGCTGGATCGATGATTTCCAGAAGGCGAATGCTCTGCTGGAAGCCCTCGACGAGCAGGGGCGCCTCCGACTCGAGGAGGCAAAAACCAAGGCCAGAGCAGCGAGTAGCTCCGCCAAGAAGAAGGGCAAGACCGGTAAGAAATCAGCCGGCAAAGCCAAGTCCGGGCGCAATTCTCCACCAAAAAAGAAGCGACCATTCTCACGCGACTACTAACTTACGCGGACAAGATTTTCAGCCTCCGCCAACAGTGGAGGCTGCGGGTGCGTGACTCTCGTCCCAAACCACAGATTCCCACTCGAGTTTTCCCGGCAGCATTCTTCGCCATGTTCTGCTGCCGGTTACCAAGCTTCAACGAACTCGAGCAACACCGGAACAAGAGCAGCTGGACCCGTTGGCTCGGTAATCACCGTTTGCCCAGCGCCGACGAACTGGCGTATGTCTCCGAGCGCATCGAGCCTGACAGTGTGCGAGGGTGTCTCGGACACATTTACTTCTGCCTCAAACGCAACAAAATCCTTGCCCCACAGCGCGGTTGGATGCTTGCCGCCGTCGATGGTCACGAAACTCACTGTAGCTACAAACGTTGTTGTCCAAAGTGTCTCCAACGCCGGATCGCCGTCGGAGACGAGGTCAAAACACAGTTCTACCACCGCTTGGTCGCGTTTCAGATTATCTGTGAGGCTTTTCAATTGCTTCTCGACGTGGAAATGCTTGAGCCTGGTGAAGACGGAGATCCTGGAGACGACGAAGTCGCTGCGGCTATACGGCTGATAACTCGCGTCCTTAAGGACCACCCACGCTGCTTTGACGTGCTCACTGCCGATGCGCTCTACCTGCGTCCCTCCGTGATCAATCTTCTTGAAGACCACGGCAAATACCTTGTTGCCGTACTCAAGGATAATCAGCCTGAGCTATTGTCCGAAGCCCGCACGCTCCTGCCCCTTGAGGAGCAAGAGCCAGAATCATTTGAGACTCCGGCTGCACCGGGCAAGCCCGCGCGGCACGTTCATTTACAAGAGGCTGAGGGCTTCTGCACTGAATCCATTCACACTCCTCTTCGCGTTGTTCATTCCCATGAGACTGGCATCCGTCGCGAGCGCGTCGCTGGGGATTGGGTCGAGACTCCCATCGATAGCCACTGGTGGTGGGCGACGACCATGCCCCGCTCAATGGCCGATGCCAAGACCATCTTCCATTTCGGGCACGACCGTTGGAAGGTCGAAAACGAAGGCTTTAACGAACTCTGCTCCCGCTGGCATTCCGGTCATTGCTATCATCATCATCCCAATTCCATTCTCGTTCTGTGGCTGATCATGTTCATGGCCCACGCCGTGTTCCACTGCTTCCACAAGCGCAACTTGAAGCCAGAGATACGCCGTGGACACACGGCCATCTATTTTGCCCGTCAAATCGCCGCCTCCATGCGAGAGGATCGATGGTGGCCGCCACCGGCTCCGGGCTGAGGAACGCCCGCCCTGCGCTCTCGGTAACCTTGGGTTCACGTCCGCCATCGGAGCGGTCTGGCTTCCTGTTGCCTATTGCCGACAGGGGGATCCATTTCGCGGCTCGAGCCCTCCGAAATTCGCCCGAGAACCGCCACACGAAACTGTTCGCCCTCTTAGCGCCAGCTTCAACACGCTCAACACCCACCAATTCAGGCCATTACGACTCTTTCCGACGCCGTCTTACGGAATCGCTGCTACATGATGGCCTGACTGGCCATTTTATGAAACGCTGGGGTAGAGGCGACCCTCAATCCCCATTGCCCTGGACATTGAAGAGCACTCAGAGGCTTGCCAGGGAACTCACATCTCAGAACCACCCGGTCGGTGCGCGTACTGTTGCCGCGTTGCTGCGCAAGGCCGGCTATAGTCTGCTGGCAAATCGCAAGACCCGCGAAGGGGCACAGCACCCGGACCGCAACAGGCAGTTCGAATACATCAACGATCAGGTGCGTCGCTTCCAACATTGCGGCCAGCCAGCAATCTCAGTGGACACCAAGAAGAAGGAGTTGGTGGGCGATTTCAAGAACGCCGGGAGGCAGTGGAGGCCGAAAGACAACCCTGAGCAAGTCCGCGTGCATGACTTCAAGGACAAGGACCTGGGCAAGGCAATCCCCTACGGCGTTTACGATATGCTCAACAACCAGGGCTGGGTTAGCGTCGGAATCGACCATGATACCTGATGCCGCGGCGGAAGAGGAGCCGCCAGACGCGCCAGGGCTGGGTTAGCGTCGGAATCGACCATGATACGGCCCAATTCGCGACCCGCAGCATCCTGTTGTGGTGGACGGAAATGGGCTCTGCGCGGTTCCCCCACGCCCGTCGGCTGCTAATCACCGCCGATGGCGGTGGGAGCAACAGCCACCGCTCGCGGCTTTGGAAGCTTTCGCTCCAGGAGTTGGCGAACGAGACCGGGCTGAAGTTGGTCGTCTGCCACTTCCCGCCGGGGACAAGCAAGTGGAACAAGATCGAGCACCGTCTCTTCAGCTACGTCACCCAGAACTGGCAAGGCGAGCCACTGGCAACCCTGCAGACGATCGTCGAGTTGATTGGAAGCACAACGACGAAGGGAGGCCTGAAGGTCAGGGCCAGGCTCGATACCAAAAGCTACGAGACGGGGATCAAAGTGACGGACGAGGAACTGGCCGCCGTAAAACTGGAAAGGCACGAAACACACGGCTCATGGAATTACACAATCAAACCCTCGAAGTAAATGTTCACCTTATTTTTGCGCAGTTCCAAAGCTCCGAACAGAAAGCATGAATACTGGAATTCTCGAGTTTGAGGATGGGCCATACCAGCAGGGCGGCGAGGATGGCCCCTGGGCATTCGCCATCGATGCGGCGTGCCTTACCGAAGACGGCTCGAAAAAGGTTGACCATCCCATGAGCGCGAATACCATTTCCGAGTTCGGTATCAGCAGAGACTCTGGGGTCGCTCAGGGCCTGAGAGATCGGTTGATAGCTCCGAGAAGCGTTTTTTTTTGCTGGATTTGCCGCCTGTCTTTTTGTGTTTCTTTTTCACACAAGACCTTAAGGGCAGGCGGCATATAACGCAACATAAACTAACACTTTGGGCAAGAAAACTGAGCTGATTTATCGGTCAGATGTGAGTTATTCATTTCCAAAAAAACAGAGTTGCTCCAAAAACCCACCCCAACTCGCGAAGCGATCCGGAGCAAACGCGGTGGCCCTCCATTGCTTTCGGACACCCTTGCCTCGCGCTCATTTCTTTTCCTCAGTCCGATTCGATGTCCCGCCCACCACGCCATTTGCGGACCACCCGATTGGCGCTAGGCTGTTTTCATGCGCGTCCATGGCATCTGCGTCCCACCCGAACACCAGCTCTTCGGCCAACACGGCCAGGGGTCGGCGGAGGCGCCGAGGCGAGGCCTTGTCTCCGTCGGTGCCAGCGCCGTGGCCGGAAACGTCAGACTCCGCCCACGCATCCTTTCAAATGGAAAGCTCCGTCAAGAATGACCGCCCCAACAAGCTTCACCGCGGCGCTCTTGATGGGAGGACAGTCTCGCCGAATGGGACGTGACAAGGCCTACCTGCGCCACCCGGTGTCGGGCAGGCCGAGTTGGGAACACCTCACCCGCTTGCTGGAATTGCTCGAGCCCCGCGAACGGCTGTTTTCACTGCGTCACCATCAGCCATCGCCCCATCTGGACGGAATCTGGAAGGCCGTCGTCGACCCCGTTGAAAACGCCGGGCCTCTCGGCGGCATCGCGGCCTGTCTGAGCGCCGCGCTCTCGAATCACGTTCTCGTGCTCGCCGTGGACCTGATCCAAATGGAGGCCACTCCGCTGCAGGCGCTGATCGATGTGGCCCAGCCGGGAAAGGGAGTGATTTTCCGGCATGGCTCCCACTACGAACCCCTCGCCGCACTCTACCCAAAGGAAGCCGCCGGCAGCGCCAGCGCTTTTCTCCACCAGGGCGGTCGGCGCGTGCAAAGCTGGGTCCAAGGCCGAGTCGCTGGAGGCCAGCTCGAAGTCATGGACTTGCCCCGCCATTTCAAACGCTGTTATCTCAATATCAACGATTCGAGGGACTACCAAACGCTCACTCATCCCGAACCAGACGCATGACGCCCGATCCTCGCGCAGAAGGCCGCCTCATCCATCGCGTCCGGCGTCGCCAGCTTCGCGAGAAGAACGATCCGGTGACGATCGAGGAACCCCTGGAAATCCGGGTGGAGGGGCACAGTGTGGCCGTCGTGATGCGAACCCCCGGGGACGACCTCGACCTGGCCCGCGGGTTTCTGCTCACCGAAGGGCTCCTGGAACGACCGTCCGACATCTTCGAGATCTCCCAGTGCACAGACGAGGAGGACGAGACTGAATCCGGCAACATCGTGGATGTGCTGCTGACCCAGCCGGCACGCTTCGATCCACACGCCCTCTCCCGTCACGTGTTCACCAGCAGCTCGTGTGGAATCTGCGGACGCGCCACCCTGGAGAGCGTGTTTCAACATTTCCAGCCCGTGCAGAGCTCGCTGAAGGTCACTCTCTCAATGCTCGAAACACTGCCACAACGCCTGCGCGGGGCGCAACCCACTTTCGAAAGCACAGGAGGATTGCACGCCAGTGCCCTCTTCGACGCCGAGGGCAATCTCCTATGCATCCGCGAGGACGTGGGCCGCCACAACGCTCTCGACAAGCTCATCGGCCACCAATGGCAAGCCGGGAATCTGCCTCTATCAGAAAACCTTCTCCTTCTGTCCGGGCGGATTTCCTTCGAACTCATGCAGAAGGCGCTCTGCGCCGGCCTCCCCATCGTGGCCGGCATCTCCGCGCCGAGCACCTTGGCCATCGACGCCGCGGAGAAAGGCAGGCAATGCCTGATCGGCTTCCTGCGCGGTGAAACCATGAATCTCTACGCGCACCCGGACCGGATCATTCCCTGATCTCTCCTAACACGTCGGCGACAATGCGCTCCGAGGCCCGTTCGCGATCGAGCGCCTCGAGCTGGCGCCGGTAACGGTGCCAGCAGGCCGCCCCATCGGCGATCAGAATTTCGTGGAGCGCCGCCGGCAAGAGCGCGGGATCCTCGACCAGCCGTCCACACTCACTCCGCCTCACCAATTCCGCGTTCCCTTCTTCCTGACCCGGGACCACGTAGGTGATGAGCACCGGACATCGGGCTCCCAGGGTTTCACTCACCGTCGCGCCTCCGGCCTTGGTGAGCGTCAGGTGGTGCCGGCGCATGAGCACCGGCACGTCGCTTCGCCAGCCGTGGATGGCGAAGCGCTCTTTCTCCAGCGCCCCCGCACAGAGCCCCTCCACCACCGGACGCAGACGGGTTTCGTGTTTTCCCAATACTACCGCGAGATCCGCCCGGTACTCGGCACACCAGGGACGAATCGCCCGCAAGGTCGCCGCCACATGGCGAGTCTTGGTGGTGGGAAGATAGAGAATTCTGGGCCGCGCGTCCGGAAGACATTTCACGTCTTCATGAGCCGCGCCGGGAGGCAGCGGGGACAAGGGAAATCCATGGGCCCTCACGCGGCCGGCGGGGAAGCCGAGTTCTTCGGAAACCACGCGCTTGGAATCGTCGTCCGCCACGAAAAGCAGATCCGAATCGCCCCGGCACCAGACGGCGTTGATGCTGATGGCGTCCGTCACCACCGTAAAAAGTGGGCAGGACCGCGACGAGCGATCGGGAAACAGCCACTCAAACAAAAGCGGATAGCCGGGAAAGGTGGCCACCACCGCGCTGGGCTGTTCACGCTCGAGAAACGCCTTGAAACGCCGGTGCACGCGACCAAGCGGCAGGACGTTCTTCCCGCCGCGATCCGCCAGGCGATACAGTTGCTTCCAGAGCCCGGGGGCCCCGTTGATGGCGAAGCCATAGCCGCGCGACATGAGGGCGTTGGTCCGCGGATAAGCCTGTCTGAAGAAATCCCCCACCACCGCGCTGCCCTCGCTGGGGAGCGCCTCATCAAAAGCGGCCTTGAGATTGGACGCCGCCGTGTGGTGACCCTGGCCAAAGCTACCGGTCAGGATCAGGATGGTTGGGGCGCGTTTCGGCTTCACGGCGAAAGGATTGCGTGTCCAGGCACTCACGCCAGGATTGGATGCGCAAGTCATTTCACCTCACGAGACCGCCCCCCGGGAACTTCGCTTGTCCGCCCCAAATCTCTGTTCTAAGTAGGTGGCCATGAACAAATTGGTTGCTACAGGAAAACTGCTGATTCTCTCCGGTTCTCTCCTCTCCGTTCACGCCCAGGATGAGGCGGGGAAAGTCAATTTTGAGAAAGACGTCTATCCCTTCCTCAAGAACAGCTGTGTGGACTGCCACAAGGCTCCCTACTTGAAAGAAGGTCGTACCCGCCCGACCAAGCCCAAGGCCGATCTGCGTTTCGACTCGTCCTTCGGCATCGTCGCCGGGGGAGACACTGGACCGGTCGTGGTCCCCGGCAAACCCGACGAGAGCCCAATGCTCCAGCGCACACTTCTGGACGAGGATCACGATGATTTCATGCCTCCCAAAGGGGACGTGCTGACGGCGGAGCAGAAAGAGATCCTCGCCAAGTGGATCCAAGAAGGAGCGGACTTCGGCGGCTGGAAGGGCAATCAGGAGGAGCGGCCCGAAGACGCCAAGGATGCCTTCGCCAAGGAGTAGGCAGGCGGGCAGGCAGTGGCAAGTGGCTCTCGGAAAATCGATCGCGAGAGCGACAGCCAAGGCGCCATGCCTCCGCCCGTTCCCTCCAAGACGTCGCTTCTCTCCGACGACGGGAAAATCCCGATTGTGGCAGTCTGTCCGATCCTAACGATCTTGTGCCGTTGGTGCGGCCGTGAGCGCTTCGTTCACGCCTTCAATCGAGCGCAATTACCATTGTCTTTTTCGGCCACCCGCGTTCACAATGGCCGCTAAAGACACCAGCGCGAACCGCACGCTTCACAACTTGGGATTCTCTCCCAAGACGAGACTCTTGGGGATCTGTCGCTTGAGGTGCATCTACCGATGAGAAGCTTCTTTCTTGGAAACACGCTGGCGGACGACGGAATCGTCTGGGGAATGGGCATGGCGCTCTTGGGGCTGATCACGGCGATCGTTCTCATCCGGCAAATCACCCGGGTCGAGGTGAGCCTTGAAGCGATGCAGAAAGTCGCCGGAGCCATTCAGCGGGGCGCCCAGGCCTATCTCAATCGTCAGGTCGCCACCATTGGGGTCATCGCGGGCATTCTCTTCGTTCTCCTCTTGCTGTGGAAACAGAGCTGGGAGACTCCGGTGGGTTTCCTCGTCGGCGCCGTTTGCTCGCTCGCCGCAGGCTACATTGGCATGAAAATCGCCGTCCTGGCGAACGTGCGCACCACCCAGGCCGCCAGCGAGAGCAGTGACCGCGCCCTCCATGTCGCGTTCAATGGCGGCGCCGTCACCGGGCTCCTCGTGGTCGGACTCGCCCTCCTCTCCGTCGGCACCTTCTTTCTCCTCACCCGCGACGTCGAAGAAGCCAAAAGATCCGTGGACAGCCTCGTCGGTCTGGCTCTCGGGGCGAGTCTCATCAGCGTCTTCGCCCGACTGGGAGGCGGCATCTACACCAAGGCGGCCGACGTCGGCGCCGATCTCGTCGGCAAAATCGAACAGCACCTCGACGAGGACGATCCCCGCAACCCAGCCACCATCGCCGACAACGTGGGCGACAACGTGGGCGACTGCGCTGGCATGGCGGCCGACGTTTTCGAAACCTACGCCGTGAGCCTCATCGGCGCCCTGCTGATCGCTGCCCTGCAGATCCAGGGTGACCTTCAAAGCACGGCTCTCACCTACCCCTTCCTGCTCGGCGGCGTGGCCATCATTGCCTCCATCATCGGCATCCTCGTCATCAACTTCCGCAAGGGATCGCCCACCCGCGTGCTGGTCGAGGGCGTGGCCATCGCCGCCATTCTCAGCGCGATCGCCTTCTGGCCAGTCACCCAGGCCCTGTTCCCCGAGGGCATCGTGGTGAAAGAAATCTCCTACTCGGCGGTTCAGATCTATCTGGCCACCCTCATCGGTCTGCTCATGACCCTGGCCGTGGTGATCATCACCAACTACTACACCTCGACCGAATACAAGCCGGTCAATAAGATCGCCCAGGCCTCTCAAACCGGCCACGCCACCAACATCATCGCTGGTCTCGGGATGGGTAACATGGCCACCGCGCTGCCGGTCGTGCTCATCAGCATCGCCATCTATTTCAGTTATGATTGCGGCGGACTCTACGGCGTGGCCATCGCGGTGATGAGCATGCTCTCCATGGCCGGCATCATCGTCTCACTCGACGCCTTCGGGCCCATCACCGACAACGCCGGAGGCATCGCCGTCATGGCCGAGATGCCCTACGAAGTGCGCCAGGTCACGGACAAACTGGATGCCGTGGGAAACACCATGAAGGCCGTGACCAAGGGCTACGCCATCGCCTCCGCCGGCGTGGCCGCGCTCGTCTTGTTCGGCTCCTACTTCCTCGAACTCGAGGAGCATCTCGGGCGGCCCGTTATCTTCTCTCTCAAGGAACCCACGGTCATCATCGGCATGTTCATCGGCGGTCTCCTGCCTTTCGTCTTCACCGCACTGAGTATGGGTGCCGTCGGAAAGGCGGCGGGCGCCGTGGTCATCGAGGTTCGCCGCCAAATGCGCGAGAAACCCGGCATCATCGAGGGCAAAGACGAACCGGAGTACGCCCGCTGCGTGGACATCGTCACCCGCTCCGCCCTGCGCGAAATGATCCTTCCCGCCCTCCTGCCGGTGATTGTCGTCGTGGCCGTGGCCGCCATCCCCGCCCTGAGTTACGAAGCGCTGGGAGGCGTCCTGGTCGGCACCATCGTCACGGGTCTCTTCGTGGCCATCTCCATGACCAGCAGTGGCGGCGCCTGGGACAACGCCAAGAAGCTGATCGAGGACGGTCATTACGGTGGCAAGGGCTCGGAAGCCCATTCCGCTTCCGTCACCGGGGACACCGTGGGCGACCCCTACAAAGACACCTCGGGTCCCGCCATCAATCCGATGATCAAGGTCGTCAACATCGTGGCCATCCTCATCATCACCCTTTTCTTTTCTTGAGAGCTGAGTTGAATTAAGAAAATCCAAGACAATTTGAGCTGCCTATTCACCGAGGCGGAGCTCCGCTCAACGTCCCGAAACCACCACCCTCTCGCCAACCGACCATTTCACACGATCACTCACGCATGCGTATCCTGGCAATCGGCGACTTGCATGGCTGCCTGACAGCTTTGCGAACGCTCGCGGACCAGGTCGTTTTCCAGCCGGAGGACACCGTCATCACTCTCGGCGACTACGTCGACCGCGGCCCGGACAGCAAGGGCGTCATCGACTTCCTCATCGATCTACGCCAGCGCTGCCACCTCATCCCGCTCGGGGGCAATCACGAACTGATGATGCTCGACGCCCGCAAGGCCGCCTTCTCGATTTCCGGCTGGCTCATGGTCGGCGGCGCCGAAACGGTCGAATCGTATGGCTCCTCTCTCAGCGACGTCCCGGAAGAACACTGGGACTTCATCAAGTCCTCCAAGGCCTTCCACGAAACGGAAGCCCACTTCTTCGTCCACGCCAACGCGCATCCCAAGCGACCGCTGGAGAAACAGAACGAGGACGACTTGTTCTGGCGACCCTTCGGAAATCCCACCCCGCACGTCTCGGGAAAGACCATGATCTGCGGTCACAGCTCTCAGCGCTCGGGCCTCCCCAAGAACGTCGGCCACGCCATCTGCATCGACACCTTCGTCTACGGCGATGGTGGCTGGCTGACCTGCCTGGACGTCGATTCCGGAAAATACTGGCAAGCCAACCAACAAGGGGAACACCGCGAGGGAGACATCGAGGAACAGCTGGAGAATTCGGCCTCCGCCGGCCAGTGAAAATGCGAAAGGGGCCAGTCAAGATCACCGAAACCTCGTTCGAAGGCCCGGTTTCGGTCAAGCGATGGCCATCACCGGCAATCCTCACCCGATAAACCGGCGATCCCAGTGACACCGGAGAGTCCCAAATGGCCTGTCCGTCGCTCACGGCCCACAGGTGAATCATGCCATCACTCCCCCCGGCCGCGATCGCTTGATCATCCGCGCTCAGATCCACTCCGGTCGTGTAGCCGCCCGCGGTGAAGGCATGCCGTCTCCCACACCGTCACCCCTCCCCCGTGACCACCAGACTCTCGTCGCGGCTCACCGCGAGGGAGTAGATT
>CBDBEZ010000036.1:0-15916 GCA_965204485.1 Verrucomicrobiales bacterium | reverse complement strand
GGCGCTCGTTCGCAACAACCCAGAAGCTTAAACCAATGACTACAGCAAGTGTGCACCAAACACAGTATTTCATAGCTCGTGAGTGGGAAGTTCTCAGACCGGTTTCTCTTTGCCTGGCGTGTCTCTCGTGAGTGGGAAGTTCTCAGACCGGTTTCTCTTTGCCTGGCGTGTCTGTCTGACTGCGTAATAGAGCGATCTTCGCCTTGGATAGTTCAATGCTCAGATCGATCAGTTCGGTGGTCAGTTTCTTGAATTTCTTGTACTCCTCTGTTTCTTTTCGTAGTCCCTTCACGTGGTCTGGCCAGACGTGTTCAGTCCGGCTCCTCATCTCATGCGTGTAGCTCAGTTGGTAATACACGCCGCGCTGGCGTTGTCGATCTCGGTATTGCTTGCTGATGCTCCCAGGCCGCATTGGCCCGATTGCAGCTAACTTTGCCGCAAGTTTCTGGACTCTTTTTTCAGTGATCTGATCTTTTTCATGGTCATTAGCTTATATATGCGAATGTCTAGGAAAATCAAATCATTTGTTATGGATCTCTGGATTTCTTGGTGGAATATCGTCTGTCTTCTGCGACCCGCTTTCTCGAGAGCCCGCACCTTTCTCTGGTTTCTGCTCGTCTTGGCCGCTTTCTCCGTGCGCAATGACCTCCTCGGGGTTTCCAGTTTCGTCCGCGCTCTCGGTTTGTCAGAACACTTCTATGAGCACTTACTCCATTTCTTCCACAGCAATGCCGTGAAGACGGACCGGCTTGCAGAACTTTGGTTCGCCATCGTGATCAAGCACTTCCCTGTCTACAAGATCGGTTGTCGCCCCGTCCTGGTTCTCGACGGCATCAAGAAGTCCAAGGAGGGCCGCAAGATGCCTGCGGTGAAGTATCTGCATCAACAGTCCGAGTCCAATTCCAAGCCTCACTTCATCATGAGCCATTCCTTTCAGGCCTTCGGCGTGCTCTGTCAGGTTGGCGGATACTTCTTCTGCGTTCCGGTCTGTGCACGCATTCACGAAGGTATCGTCACTTCAAACCGCGACAGGAGAACCTTGATCGACAAGGCCAACGAGATGCTCGCATCCGTCTGTAGAGGTCAGGAGTTCGTCTTGCTGGCCGACGCCTACTACGCCAACGGAAAGGTGATCCGGAGCACCAAGGGGCGTTCCGGTGTGCTGGTCACGAGGGTTCGACGCACGACAACCGGCTTTCGGCCTGCGGCAGTGCCACGCAAACGCAAACGCGGACGACCGAAAAAGTATGGCGCTGCGGTGAAGCTCCAGAATGTCTTTGGAACGGGCGGCTTCAGTTCCGTTCCCAGTCCCGTATATGGGGAGAGAAACATCTCTGTCCGGTTCAAGTCGGTGGATCTGTTGTGGAAGCCCGCCGGGGCGATGGTCCGCTTCATTCTCGTCGATCATCCCACGAGAGGGCGGATCATCCTCTTGTCTACCGACCTCACCATGGAAGCTCAGGAGATCATCTTGCTCTACAGTTTGCGTTTCAAGATCGAAGTCGCTTTCAAGCAAGCGGTGCATTCGGTCGGCTCATTCGGATACCATTTCTGGATGGCCGCTATGCGACCGCTCAAGCGTCGCAATGGTAACCAATACCTCCACCGGACTACCGAGAAATATCGCAGACAGGTGCAGAGAAAGATGCACGCATATCATGTGTTTGTGCAGACCGGCATGATCGCTCAGGGCATGTTACAGTACCTTGCCATGACATGTGACGGTCTGGTCTGGAAACACTTTGGAACCTGGATCCGAACCATCCGCCCAGACGTGCTGCCTTCGGAAATGATTGTCTCAGCCGCCTTGAAAAACACGCTGCCTGGATTTTTGCACCACGGCGGAAAAGGTTCAGCGTTCCGAAAATTCATCCTTGATAAAATAGACTTCACTCGCTCCGAAGGTTCACGCTTCGCCGCATGATGATCCAGTTACAGAACTTCTCACTCACGAGTTCATAGCATGAGGAGTTTAATTAAGAGAGAGAATTCAGAATTGAAAGCATGCAAGTCAATTCGATTTTACGCAACGTGAGCAAGCACTTACGGATGAACAGCCCGAAAAAAGGTTAAGAATCCTAAATTTTTAATTTCTTTCCCATTTTATGAAAACTACAGATGAGCTTGGCCGAGCACCTTTATCCGAAAATCCCCTCAACGGGTGAAATCGCGGATCCTGGCAACATCTGCCTGCTCTCTTCTGGATTTTCTAGAAAATACTTTTAAAATGACTAAAATGAATAAAATGACTAAAATGGGTGAGCATGAAGCCCTTAGACCACGACATGGGACATGGCCCTGGGATTGTTAAACTTTGAAAGACGGCTGGGGCTTAGATTAATTCGAGAGTTTGGGTTTTTTTCGATGTCCATCGTTTTGAGGGAACCCATGCCTTGAAAACCTTTCCAGAGGTCCGCCGTCAGGCGCTGACTTTTTCCCGCTTCAAGACTGCGTGGAGCTTTCCCATTTCCTGGAAGCCTTTGAGCCGGAAACCTTCCTCTGCCTTCGTTAGCGCGGCCAGCCATTTCGAAGCCTGGTTCGTTTCTTCCCGCCAGCGAGTCACCCGGCCAATCTTCCGGCGAGTTTGCGGAAGGCATTCTCAAATGTGCTTGCTCGGGCCCCTGCGCGATTTCGCAACGCGGCGAAATGCTCGGCCAACTTTCCGTGATGCTGCTGGAGAGTTTTCCCCGGATATTGCGCTCTTTGTGAACCAGGCAGTTGAATCACCGCGTCGTCCCAGACTTTCAGACAGCGCTTGAGCGCTTTGGCGCCATCGAGCACGGCCAAGAGACGGTGCCCTTTCGGGCCCAAATCCACGCTCAGTGATCCGGACAACCAGTCCGCGACAAACTGTTTCGTTCTCGCTCGCTCCGATCTCAAGGTCGAGGATGACCTTCTGTCCGGATGCCGTGAACCCCAGCGCGACCACGGCCGTGAGTTCACCGCTCCTGGATACCGTCCAACATGAGCGCGACCCATGTCTGATCTCTGGTGGCTCGGCGAGCAATCGTGCGGCTTCGTCCCAAACTCGGCTGACTTCAGAGGCTGGCTCCCTTGGTCCAGTCGATCGGCCTGCAGCTCATTGGTGGAAACTCCGTGGGTGTAGGGGCGAAGATGGCGTCTCGAATCTTGTTTTTCTCGTAGCGGCTGCTTCGAGCTGGCAAGTTTCACCTCGCTCTTCGTGCCGTCAGAGTTCGCGGCGGAGGGGAGAAATGACCGGAAGTTGTGGATGAGGGCGGTCGGAACACCATTCGAAGTTCGATTGGGTTAGGCAGCGGTTTGCTGCTCGATGCCGTCCACGAAGATGATTCCTTGCACGACTTTGTCAAGGACGATATCCGTCAGTCGACCCAGCCTTTCTCGGCTTCCAGGCCGAGCTTGTAGACCATTGAAAGGGTTGCTTTCCTCGATCCGCACCCTTTGGTTTGTCGAGTCCGATGGCGGACCGTGGCAAACGTCGACTCAATCGGGTTTGTCGTCCGGATGTGTCTCCAGTGCTCGGCTGGAAAGTCGTAGAACGTTAGTAGAGTTTCCTTGTCTTTCTTCAGGCAGGCGCACGCTTTCGGATACTTGGCTTCGAGAGCGTGAAGAACTCGTCATAGGCCTCCAAGGCGGCCTTCTTTGTTTCCGCCATGTAGATTTCATGCGATGCGTTCCTTGGCAAGGGGCTGCGCTTTCTTCGGCAGCTTGTCGAGGATGTTGGCTGTCTTGTGCACCCAACATCGTTGCTGTTTGCTTGTCGGATATTCCTCTTCCAAGGCGCTCCAGAACCCGAGAGCTCCATCGGCGATACTCAGTTTCGGAGGGATTTTCAATCCTCGTTTCTTGAGGTCTCTGAGCACATTTTTCCAGGACAGTTTGCTCTCTCGTTCTCCATCGCTGATGGTTACAATTCCTTGGTTCCATCGGGTAAGGAGCCGACGATTACGAGAACACATGGGCGGTCGTCATTGAGCCTGACATTGAAGTAGATCCCGTCGGCCCAGAGATAGACGTATTCCTTGTCGCTGAGGTCACGCTTGCTCCATTGCTCGCGTTCTTTCTCCCATTGCTCTTCCTCGTCGAACGATGTTGGCTGCAGAAAGACCCGATGCGTTCTCACCGAGGATCGGCTCTAAGGAACTGCGCAAAAATAAGGTGAACATTTACGTCAAGGGTTTGATTGTGTAATTCCATGAGCCGTGTGTTTCGTGCCTTTCCAGTTTTACGGCGGCCAGTTCCTCGTCCGTCACTTTGATCCCCGTCTCGTAGCTTTTGGTATCGAGCCTGGCCCTGACCTTCATGCCTCCCTTCGTCGTTGTGCTTCCAATCAACTCGACGATCGTCTGCAGGGTTGCCAGTGGCTCGCCTTGCCAGTTCTGGGTGATGTAGCTGAAGAGACGGTGCTCGATCTTGTTCCACTTGCTTGTCCCCGGCGGGAAGTGGCAGACGACCAACTTCAGCCCGGTCTCGTTCGCCAACTCCTGGAGCGAAAGCTTCCAAAGCCGCGAGCGGTGGCTGTTGCTCCCACCGCCATCGGCGGTGATTAGCAGCCGACGGGCGTGGGGGAAGAGAAATGACCGGAAGTTGTGGATGAGGGCGGTCGGAACACCATTCGAAGTTCGATCATGGGTTAGGCAGCGGTTTGCTGCTCGATGCCGTCCACGAAGATGATTCCTTGCACGACTTTGTCAAGTTGACGATATCCGTTCAGTCGACGCCAGCCTTTCTCGGCTTCCAGGCCGAGCTTGTAGACCATTGAAAGGGTTGCTTTCCTCGATCCGCACCCTTTGGTTTGTCGAGTCCGATGGCGGACCGTGGCAAACGTCGACTCAATCGGGTTTGTCGTCCGGATGTGTCTCCAGTGCTCGGCTGGAAAATCGTAGAACGTTAGTAGAGTTTCCTTGTCTTTCTTCAGGCAGGCGCACGCTTTCGGATACTTGGCTTCGTAGAGCGTGAAGAACTCGTCATAGGCCTCCAAGGCGGCCTTCTTTGTTTCCGCCATGTAGATTTCATGGATGCGTTCCTTGGCAAGGGGCTGCGCTTTCTTCGGCAGCTTGTCGAGGATGTTGGCTGTCTTGTGCACCCAACATCGTTGCTGTTTGCTTGTCGGATATTCCTCTTCCAAGGCGCTCCAGAACCCGAGAGCTCCATCGGCGATACTCAGTTTCGGAGGGATTTTCAATCCTCGTTTCTTGAGGTCTCTGAGCACATTTTTCCAGGACAGTTTGCTCTCTCGTTCTCCATCGCTGATGGTTACCAATTCCTTGGTTCCATCGGGTAAGGAGCCGACGATTACGAGAACACATGGGCGGTCGTCATTGAGCCTGACATGGAAGTAGATCCCGTCGGCCCAGAGATAGACGTATTCCTTGTCGCTGAGGTCACGCTTGCTCCATTGCTCGCGTTCTTTCTCCCATTGCTCTTCCTCGTCGAACGATGTTGGCTGCAGAAAGACCCGATGCGTTCTCACCGAGGATCGGCTCTAAGGCTCGACTCATCTCGGAGGTTGAGATTCCTCGCAGGTAGAGTGCCGGGATGAGGTTGTCCAGTGAAGCGACTCGGCGTAGGTACGGCGGAAGGATGGCGCTGGTGAACCGCTGGCCTGATCGGCGATCATTGATCCTGGGCTGCCGAACAGAAACGTTTCCTATTCCAGTCTGAAGTTGTCGCTGAGGAAGATGGCCGTTGCGAACGACTTGGCGATGACCCTGGTCATCACGCTGATGTTGATGGGCTTGAATGTAGTCGGAGACTTCGTTGTCGATGGCGGCCTGAAGAAGCACTTGGGCTCCTTGTCGCAGGGTGGCCTCAAGGGCGTTCTGGCAGACGGTGCTTGCTCCTTCCTGGCCGAGGATAGATGCGGATTCGGTGGGGTGGTTGGTGGTTTTCATTGGAGTTCAGTTGTTTTGGTAAATGGTTGAACTCTTCATGATGCCCCGACCGCCCTCATCCACAACTTCCGGTCATTTCTCGTGGGGGAACCGCGCAGAGCCCATTTCCGTCCACCACAACAGGATGCTGCGGGTCGCGAATTGGGCCGTATCATGGTCGATTCCGACGCTAACCCAGCCCTGGTTGTTGAGCATATCGTAAACGCCGTAGGGGATTGCCTTGCCCAGGTCCTTGTCCTTGAAGTCATGCACGCGGACTTGCTCAGGGTTGTCTTTCGGCCTCCACTGCCTCCCGGCGTTCTTGAAATCGCCCACCAACTCCTTCTTCTTGGTGTCCACTGAGATTGCTGGCTGGCCGCAATGTTGGAAGCGACGCACCTGATCGTTGATGTATTCGAACTGCCTGTTGCGGTCCGGGTGCTGTGCCCCTTCGCGGGTCTTGCGATTTGCCAGCAGACTATAGCCGGCCTTGCGCAGCAACGCGGCAACAGTACGCGCACCGACCGGGTGGTTCTGAGATGTGAGTTCCCTGGCAAGCCTCTGAGTGCTCTTCAATGTCCAGCGCAATGGGGATTGAGGGTCGCCTCTACTGAGAGGATCAACTAGCCGCTCAAGAGCCCCAAGCAGTTCCGGATCGGTCTCGGTCACCGGCTTGCGCCCGCCCCCAAGCCGACGGATGCGTCCGTCGGCTTGGGGTGCCGTGTAGTCGCCGCGCCGTAACTGCTTGATGCCCTCAGTGATCGTCGTCCGCGACATCGATGTCGCAAGAGAAACTGCGGATACGCCGCCCCAACCCAATTCCATGGCCGCCGCCGCCGCCCAACACCTCCGGGCCCGCTCGTCCATGAGGTGGCTCAGGGAATCGAACTTCCGGCGAATGCTTTCGACAACGGAACTGTCAGGCATGGCACTGACAGTAGCATAGAAATAAGGTTGAGAAACCTTAAATTGTTCATTTTATTTTTGCGCCATTCCTAAGGCTCGACTCATCTCGGAGGTTGAGATTCCTCGCAGGTAGAGTGCCGGGATGAGGTTGTCCAGTGAAGCGACTCGGCGTAGGTACGGCGGAAGGATGGCGCTGGTGAACCGCTGGCCTGATCGGCGATCATTGATCCTGGGCTGCCGAACAGAAACGTTTCCTATTCCAGTCTGAAGTTGTCGCTGAGGAAGATGGCCGTTGCGGACGACTTGGCGATGACCCTGGTCATCACGCTGATGTTGATGGGCTTGAATGTAGTCGGAGACTTCGTTGTCGATGGCGGCCTGAAGAAGCACTTGGGCTCCTTGTCGCAGGGTGGCCTCAAGGGCGTTCTGGCAGACGGTGCTTGCTCCTTCCTGGCGAAGGATAGATGCGGATTCGGTAGGGTGGTTGGTGGTTTTCATTGGAGTTCAGTTGTTTTGGTAAATGGTTGAACTCTTCATGATGCCCCGACCGCCCTCATCCACAACTTCCGGTCATTTCTCACCCTGGGACGGCTGATCTTCTCTCCCTTCAAGGCTCGACGGAGCGCTCCCGGCCCGACGAGACGGGCTCTCGGTGTCTCGCCCATACGCGGCTCCACAGAGGCTGGTGACTTCCTCGGCCATGACGCTGACCAGTGATTGGCGGACGGCCCCGCGCGGGAATTCGTCGAAGGCCACGGCGGCTTCTCTTGAATCGGCTTGACCGAGTTGATGGATGATCTCAAGGTGTTTCATGGATGGTTGCTGGTTCCTGGTTTTGTATTAATCCGACTCTTCTCATCGAGCGGAGCCGGTAACCATCCACCTAAATTTTAACAAATCACGGGAAGCTACCGGCCCTTTTCCGGCCCGGTAGCGCCGTGGCCCGCCGAAGCTTCTTCGAGGCACGCATTCCGTGCCCAGTTTTCGGCATCTCTTGGCCTCAAGGGCATTTTTCGCGAGTCAGGAGCAGCTTTATACTTGCGTCCTTTCCATCTCTGGACGTCCGTTGATGAGAATGAGTCTCAATAGCAATGCGGCATCCATGAGCACGACCCTGAGCGATCTTCCCCTCGGACACACCGCCAAAATCAAGGCCTACGATCAGTGCAACGCCACCGATCAACGCCTGATGGTCATGGGCCTGATCCCGGGCGTCAAGGTCCGCAAACTGCGGGTGGCCCCGCTCGGCGACCCCATCGCCATCGAATTCGACGGACGCTGCCTCAGCCTCCGCCGCGCGGAAGCCCACGGAGTTCTCTTGGAAGAAATGGCGCGCTAAACGCCATCGAGTTTCAGGCCACCGGGGCGGGTTTTGGGTCGAGCCATCCGCTTCCCCGACCTTCTGCCTCGCGCTATCGTCTCCGTTCTTCCCCGTGTCCGCGTCCACCGCCTCTCCTCTCCCCCGGCCAGGCTCTTCGCCTCCAACCGGCGATTCCTGCGCGACCAAAACGCCCACCGTGGCTCTCACGGGCAATCCGAACATCGGCAAGACGACCCTGTTCAACCTCCTCACGGGCCTCCGGCAGCGAGTCGGCAATTACCCAGGGGTCACCGTTTCGAAGAAAGCCGGCACCCTTCCCCTGGGCCATGGGCAAAGCGCGGATCTCATCGATCTGCCCGGCACCTACAGCCTCGCCGCCACCTCCCTGGACGAGCGGGTCGTCGTCGATGTCCTCTCGGGTCACGTCCCCGGCGTCAACAAGCCGGACCTCGTCCTCTGCGTCGTCGACGCCACCAACCTGACGCGAAATCTCTTTCTGGCAGTTCAAATCGCCGAGCTGGGCCTGCCGACGCTCATCGTGCTCAATCAGTGGGACCAGGCGGTCAAACAAGGTCTTCAGATCGACACCGCGCTCCTTGAGGAACGTCTGGGCGCCCCCGTGGTCACCTGCGTCGCCACGCAAAAATACGGCTGCCAGCACGTCGCCGATGCGATCGCCGACGCCCTCAAGGCTCCGCGCCGCATGAAGACGATCGCCTGGCCCGAGGCAATTCACGAGGCCACCCGAACCCTGCGCGAGGCGATGCCCGAGCGTGTGAGCGAAACCTTGGAAGACACCGAGGTTCATCGCCTGTTGTTCGATGCCAACTCCGCCATGGCGGAGCGATTGGACTGGCCCGACGACCACCGCCGCGCCGCGGTGGAGGAGGCGCGCCAATGCGTGCGGACGAGCGGCTGCAACCCCATGGCGGCAGAGGCCCTCCTCCAGTACGACCACCTCAACACCCTTCTCGACGGCGTCGTCAATCGGGCCGGTGAACTTCCCTCGGGTCAGACGGAATCCATCGACCGACTGCTCGTCCACCGCGGCTGGGGTTTGGCCATCTTCGTGGCCATCATGTATGTCGTCTTTCTCTCCGTCTACACCTGGGCGGGCCCCATGATGGATGCTGTCGAATGGGCCAAGGGATCGCTCCAAGACGCGGTTTCCCCGCTCCTGGAATCCACCCCGATGCTGCAAAGTCTCGTCGCGGATGCCGCCATCGAGGGCGTCGGGGCCTTTCTGGTCTTTCTGCCACAGATCCTCATCCTCTTTTTCTTCATCGCCCTGCTCGAGGACACCGGCTACATGGCTCGGGCCGCCTTTCTCATGGACAAGATGTTCAGCTGGTGCGGGCTCAATGGAAAGAGCTTCGTGCCTCTCCTCTCCAGCTACGCCTGTGCCGTCCCCGGAATCATGGCCACCCGGACGATCGAGGATCCCAAGGCCCGTCTGGCCACCATCCTCGTCGCCCCTCTGATGAGCTGTTCGGCGCGCCTGCCGGTCTATGTCCTCTTGATTGGCGCCTTCATCGAGCCTCGCCACGGCCCTTTCATTGCCAGCCTCACCCTTTTCGGGATGCACTTCGTGGGACTCGCCGTCGCCCTGCCGGTGGTACTCGTTTTCAATCGGTTCCTCCTCAGGACCCAGCCCCAGCCTTTTGTCCTCGAGATGCCGCGTTACCACGTGCCGCGACTCGCCGACATCGCCTGGCGCATGTGGGAGAGCGGCGTGGAGTTCGTCAAGCGTGCCGGCACCATCATTTTCGCCATCACCATCGTGATTTGGGCACTCCTCTATTTTCCCAGGCCCGAAGCAGTGGGCGAGAACACCCGGACCGACTTCGCGGCCGAAAGTGGGCTGACGATGGAACAGATTGCCGAGGACGAAGATGCCTCGGAAACGATGGAAAAACGGGTGGCCAGCGCCTACCTGGAACAGAGCTGGATGGGGCGCATGGGCCGGACGGTCCAACCGGTTTTCGCATTGGCCGGATTTGACTGGCGCATCACCATCGGAGTCCTGGCCAGCTTCCCTGCGCGCGAGGTCATCATTTCCACCCTGGGCGTCACCTACAGTCTGGGAGGCGAGGTGGACGAGGAGAGCCACAATCTTCAAGAGGCTCTCACCAAGTCGCAATGGCGAGAGGGGTCCCACAAGGGGCAGCCGGTCTTCACCATCCCGGTCGTGCTGGGGATCATGTTCTTCTTCGCCCTCTGTTCGCAATGCGGCGCCACCCTGGCCATCATCAAGAAGGAGGCCAGCACTGGCTGGGCGGTGTTCTCATTCGTCTACATGACCCTCTTGGCCTGGGTGGCCGCGGTCCTTTGTTTTCAAATCGGCTCCATGCTATCGTAGCCCATGCCGGGAATCTTCGAATATCTGATCGTCGGCGGCTGTCTCGTGACGGCCGTGTCCTACCTTACCTTTCTGGCGTGGCGACGCTCCCGCCGCCCCACTCCCTCCGGAGGTTGTGGAGGCGGGTCCGGCTGTGGCGACCGGTGCAAGCCCACGACGAGCAACAAACATTGACAAGCCCTGCGCTTGGGTTGCCTTTGCTTTTCCACGCACATGATCGAGGTGAACTACAAGGTTGGAAACGAGAAACTGATCAAGATCTTGCCCGGCGCGGCCGGGCGGCTCACGGGTCTTCTCAAGAAGCAGGGACGCGCCGAGCACGGCGCGCTCCGCGTGGCGGTCGTCGGGGGCGGTTGTTCGGGCCTGCAGTACAAAATGGATCTGGTCGACGGCCCCGCGAATCGCGACATCATGGTGGAGTCGGGCGGCGTCCGGGTGGTGATCGATCCCAAGAGCGCCCTTTTCGTCAGCGGCTCGGAACTCGATTTCAGCGACGATCTCCAGGCCGGCGGATTCAAAGTGAGCAATCCGAACGCGATCGTCACCTGTTCCTGCGGCGAGAGCTTCGCCGCCTAGGCGGGACGGATCTCGCACCGTCGCCGGCCACCCGTCCGGGCGCATGAATCCAAATCTCTTCGCCATTCTCGATCTTCCGGAATCGGCAGCTCTGGACGACGCGGAAGTGCAAGAGCGCTTCGTTCAACTGAGCGCCGCCTGTCATCCCGACCGCATGGAGGCCAATCCCGACGACCGCCAGCGCTTCACCGAAATCAACGAGGCCCACCGCCAACTGCGCACGCCGGGAGGTCGTCTCAAGGCCCTGCTGCAACTCCGTTTCCCTGACGCTTTCGCCGTGAAGAGAGCCGTGCCCGATGCACTCTTGACCCTCTTTTCGGACATCGGCGCCACGCTTCAGGATGCCGACGCCTACGTGAAAAAGAAATCCCAGGCCACCACCGAGATCTCCCAGGCCTTGCTGGCGCCTCAACTGCTCGAGGTTCAGCGTGGTCTCTCCACGGCGCAAACCCGCCTCGATGAACGTCAGGATGCCCTCGCGGCGAGGCTACCCGAGATCGAACGCTCCCTGAAAGATCCCGCTGGTCTGGAAGCCGCCAGCCGTTGTTGCCGGGAACTGCTCTATCTCGAGAAATGGCGCTCCCAAATTCGGGAACGGTTTCATCAACTGTTGTGATGGTTTCCCTCATCGGGCCCCCCGCTCGACTGATCCAATCTCACAACACCAGCGCCCCAAAGGGGTTTTGACCCCTAACCCACCCGCGAGTTCTTTCCCGGCCCCATGCGACAAACACCCAGGTCCCACGCCCTCCCGCTCCTCAAAGCGCTCCGCTTCCTGGGCGCGGCCTTGGTTTGCGGGATCACCGGCCTTGCTTCGCCACCCGATCTGCAGGCATCGGAGACGGCCACGCCCCATCCCTCCGACCCCGTCGCGGGGCGGACCCACTGGGCCTTCCAGCCCCTCAGCGACGCCGCTCCTTCCGACCGGCACCCTTGGTCAACGGGAAACCTCGACGACTTCATCGTCGCTCGCCGGGAAGCCGCCGGCCTCGAAGCGGCGCCCAACGCTTCACCGCGGGATTTCCTTCGCCGGGTCACCTTCCAACTCACCGGACTCCCGCCCAGCCCAGCCCAGGTCGAGGCCTTCCTCAACGACTCCCGGCCCAATGCTCGCGAGCGTCTCGTCGATGACCTCCTTAATTCCCCCCGCTTTGGCGAACGCTGGGGCCGGCATTGGCTCGATCTCGCTCGTTACGCCGACTCCAACGGCCTGGACGAAAACTTCCTTTTCCGCGAAGCCTGGCGCTATCGCAACTGGGTCATCGACGCCATCAACGGCGACGTGCCCTATGACCGGTTCCTGCTCGAGCAACTCGCCGGAGACCTCCTTCCCCACAATTCCATCGAGCAGCGCGATGCCCAGCGCATCGCCGCCGGATTTCTCGTCATGGGTCCCAAGGTCTTGTTAGGCAACAACCCCGAAAACCAGCGGATGGAGGTGGCCGGCGAACAGATCGACACCCTCGGCCGCGCCCTGCTGGGACTCACCCTCGGCTGCGCCCGCTGCCACGATCACAAATTCGAACCGATCCCGACGGCGGACTACTACGCCCTCGCCGGCATCTTCACCTCCACCGAGGTGATGGAGCGGCGCCACATGCTGGGTCAGCAGCGCGTGATGGAACGCCTGGTCGGACTCGGTCCCGAGGGCGACGATCTCGACGCCGCCTATGAGAACTACTGGCGCGAACTTCCCGGAAAACGACAGACCCTGGAGCGAGCCAAGCCCGCTCTCGATTTGTTAGAAAAAAAGGATCTCGAAACTTTCCAAAAGCACGCGGAGAAGCATCCCGGCGCCCTCGCCAAGGACCTCGCAGACGAGACGCTTTCACTCGATCTCGAGGAGCGCCTCTCCCGGCAACGAGACAAGGTGGCCTCACTGGAAAAGGAGATCGCGCAGGCGCCTCCCATTCCGCCACGCGCCATGATTCCGCGGGATCTCGAAGAACCCAGGGACGAGGCCATTCGCCAGGCGGGGCGATTCGATCAACGGGGCGAAGTCGTGCCCCGAGGCTTTCTCCAGGTCGTTTCCTCACCAGACTCCGCGCAGCGGCCGGCCATCCCTCCCAGCCAAAGCGGCCGGGAAGCACTGGCTCGTTGGCTGACCGACACTCGCGAGGGCGCCGGACACCTGGCGGCTCGCGTGCTCGCCAATCGCGTCTGGCATCATCTCATTGGACGCGGCCTCGTCAGGACCGTCGACAACTTTGGCCGCACGGGCGAGACTCCCAGTCATCCCGAACTGCTCGATCACCTGGCCCGTGAACTCATCGATTCCGGTTGGTCGCTCAAGGCTCTCATCCGGCGCATCGTGCTGAGCCGCACCTTCGCCATGAGCAGCCCCCACGACGCCGACGCCCATGAAATCGATCCTGACAACGAACTTCTCTGGCGCGCTCACCGGCGTCGGCTGGATCCGGAATCCCTCCGCGACGCCATGCTCATGGCCGCCGGCGCTCTCGATCTCGCCTGGACAGACTCCACCGTCAACTACCTGGGGGATCAAGCCACCGCCGTGGGGAAGAACGAGAACCGGCGCCGCACCGATTTTCCCTGTCGCAGCGTCTATTTACCCATCATCCGCAACGACCTCCCGGAGATCTTCGAGGTCTTCAACTTTGCCGATCCGCACGCCACCACCGGTGCCCGAGCCCGAACGACCGCCGCCACCCAGGGATTGTTTCTCTTGAACGATCCCAGCGTCATGGACGCCGCCCGCGCGATGGTTCGACGCCTCGAAAAGGACCCGCCGAGCCAGTCAGACCCTCTCAAACGGATTGGACGGATGTTCGCGTGGGCGCTGCAATCGCCTCCTACGGACGACGAGCGCCGCGATTTCCTCACCTTTATCGAAACTCAGGAGACTCAGCTGGCGCAAGACGGGCACGAACAGCCGAGCGAAGAGGCCTGGGCGCTGGCTTGCCACGCCCTCTTCGCCCTCAGCCGCTTCCAGTTTCTCGAATAGCCCCGCTCTCTTTCACGCCACGCCACTGCCCGCCTCGTCACGCCATGAAATGCCATCACTTCACCCTCTCGGGAACGCGCCGTGAATTGCTTCAAGCCAGCGCCTGCGGTTTTGGTCATCTCATGTTCTCCGCGATGGCCGGAGGCGCGACCACCGCGGCCAGGTCAGGCATTGCGGATGCCGCACGCACGCATTTCGCGCCCCGCGCCAAACGCGTCATTTTTCTCTTCATGTGGGGCGGGCCGAGCCAGGTGGATCTCTTCGATCCCAAACCCCGGCTCAACCGGCACGCCGGTCAGCCTCTGAGCGGAAAGGACGTTGGCAGCGAGCGCGATCAGTTAGGCACTCTGCTCGGCTCACCTTTCGCCTTCCGGCAACATGGTGCCGGCGGGATCTGGATGAGTGAACTCATGCCGCAGCTCGCGCGGCATGCCGACAAGCTCTGCGTCTTGCGTTCGCTTCACACCAACGGCACGGCCCACGGCGAGGCGCTACTTCGCCTGCACACCGGCCAGGCCAATCTGGTGCGGCCCAGCGTCGGCGCCTGGGTGAGTTACGGTCTCGGCTCGGAGAGCGACAACCTTCCCGCCTTCCTCACCATTTCCCCACCGAGAGGCCACGGCGGCGTGCAAAACTACGGCAACGCCTTCCTCCCCGCCATCCACCAGGGAACCGCCATCGGCTCCGCCGAGATCCCCATCGCCCAGGCTCGCATTCCCAATCTCGGCAACGACCGCCTCACCCGGACCCGGCAGCGTCACCAGCTCGACTTCGTCCAGTCGCTCAATCGGGAACACCTGCGCGAGACTCAGGGAGACCCCGCCATTGAAGGCGTCATCGAAAGCTACGAACTCGCGTTCCGGATGCAATCCACCGTTCCCCAGATCATGAGCCTGGACGACGAATCGCCCGGCACCCAGGCGCTCTACGGAATCGGCTCGGAACCGACCGACAACTTCGGCCGGCAATGTCTTCTGGCACGCAAATTCGCGGAGCGGGGCGTGCGCTACATTCAGGTCTCCACCGACTACACCTGGGATCACCATCAGAAAGTGGAGAAAGGACTCATCGAGGAAACGGCCAAGGTCGACCGGCCCATCGCCGGCCTTCTGGAAGACCTCGAGCGTCGCGGAATGTTAGAAGACACCCTCGTCCTGTGGGGCGGCGAATTCGGACGCACGCCCATGGCCGAGAACGGCGACGGACGCAATCATCATCCCCAAGTCTTCAGCGTGTGGATGGCCGGTGGCGGCGTGCGTCCGGGCCTGACCTACGGGACGACGGATGACTTCGGCTACCAACCCGTGGAGAATCCGGTCCACATGCACGATCTCCACGCCACCTTGCTGCATCTCATGGGATTGGATCACGAGCGGCTCACCTACCGCCACGCCGGACGCGACTTTCGCCTGACGGATGTTCACGGCAGGGTGATGCACGATCTGTTAGCCTGAGACCAGGCCTGCCAGTGGCAGCGAGGTCCTTCAGAGGCTCACCAGGTCACTCACCCACCGTCACGGAATTCGATGGAGACTTTCGTCAGGGAGACGAATCGGCGGGATCGCCGCTTCGTGAACGAAACACGAGATCGTCGAAGTTGGAGGCGTTCTCAGGCTCATTGTACGGATCGGGAATCTCAAGGACGTAGGCGTCGCCCCCAACGGGCGGTAGGTGAAAAGGCCTCCGTTTTCGGAATGGCTGAGACCCTCTGAAAGCCGCTCCAAATCTTCTGGCAACTTTCCGTGATGTAGCCGATAGCGCTCGACGGCAATCACCCTCTGCACAAGGGTCATCCGGCGCACTGTCTCCAAACAAACGTCGGAGACGCCCGTGAGCTTCATGGTGAGAACGGGCAACAACCATTCTCGTCGACTTCTGACCTCGCTCGCCTGGACGGACCTTTCGTCGACCGCCTTCACCCGCTCCCCGAACGATCC
>CBDBEZ010000035.1:0-25407 GCA_965204485.1 Verrucomicrobiales bacterium | reverse complement strand
GAGATCCGACAGCTCGATGGGGTCCGCGACGAGGAGGCGGAGCTTTTCGGTCTTTCCGATCGTGCCCCGGTAGCAACCCGATTCGGTGCGTTCCAGGAGAACTTCGGTGTCGCCCGCCCGGAAGGCGACCCGGCTGATGGGCCAGGCGAAAGCGTCGGACTCGGTAAGATGAACGGCGGGCGGATGGCTCTTGGCGCCGTGCAGACGTTCCAGCATCCAGCCGCCGAGCAATCGAGCGGTGGTGGCGTGACCGGGGGCATGGTGGATGTGGATGGATTCGAGGCTGGGAAGCAAAGCGGTGGCCCGCGGTTCCTCAAAGGCCGCGGCGATGGCCAGGCGCAGATGAAAGGTCCGTGTGTAACTCAGATCGTGGACGACGAAGGATCCCGGGCCATTCTTGAGTACGGCGAGCAGGTGCTCGAAGGACCGATGGGGATCGTTCCATTGCGAGGAGTCGATGATGAGCCGGTCGATGCGTGAGTGAATGCGCGGGTCGAAATGATCGCTCATGGGCGCCTGCCACCAGAGGATCAGCGGGAGATCCGACTCGAGATTGGCAAAGAGCAGATTGGTGAGGCCCGCAGGTGAGAAGCGGGACATGTGAAAGGCGATTTGCTCGCAGCAGACGGATTTCCGGCCCTCCGTATCCAAGGAACAGTGCGCGGTGATCCAGGCGTTGGTGGGCGCGCCGGGGCCGGAACGAGTCTCCATTCCGTTGGCCTCGATGAGAAGCACGCGGCAGGCGTGTTCGAAGGTGAGGGGCTGGACGAGTTGCGTATTGGTCTCGAGGGAACCCGGGGTCTCGCTGAAGATGGCGAGATTCATGAGAGAAGCGCGGGTCGCGGTTTTCTCTTGTTGCCAGAGAGCACTCAGGCCGGCGTCGATGGATCCCGGATGAATGGCTTGCCCAAGGGGGGTGGACGAGGAGGAGGGCGGAGTGCTGATCATCGTGGAGCCGGCGGTTGATTTCGAAGTTGAGGTGGAATCGAGAAAGGGCGCTGGGCGGGGGAGAGCTTTGATGTCGCGGAGATCATTTAATCAATACCAGAGGCCGCTTAAGTGCCAGCTTGGCCGCCGGATGTTGGCTTGGGCCGCCCGGGTGGTCAGAGGAATGATCTGGAGTGGATTTGCCGGGAGTGCCTGCCAGGTGTGCGTTAGAGGATCGGAGCGAAGTTCCAGGAGGCGGCGGACCCGCTCTTCGGTGGGAGGGTGCGTGCGCAGGACGGATGGCTCTGGTAGCCGCCGACCGGGGAGCATGATCATTTCCCAGTGACTGGCCGAGAGCCTGTCCAGACGCAAGAGAGCTGAGGCCAGGCCCCGCGGATCGCCGGTGAGACGTGCGGCTTCGAGGTCGGCAGCGTATTCCCGGGTTCGCGATAGACTCAGTTGGAGGAGATTGGCGGCCGAGGGAGCGAGAATGAGGAGGAAGAGCGGTATCCAGGAGACCTGGAAGAGGCCGAGGGCGATCAGTGGCAGGCTGAGGAAGATGAGGAGAACGGCCATTTGAGACGCCAGGGCGGTGAGCCGGTTCATGGTATCGGCCAAGGCCATCACCCGGGTGTCCTGATGTTTGATGTGGCTGATCTCGTGGGCCAGGATGCCGGCCACCTCGCGGGACGAGAAGTCGTTGAGAATTCCCGCCGTCAGACCGATGGCGGCGGGATCCCCGAGGCCAGTGGCGAAGGCATTGTGAATCGGGCTGGGAATCAGGTAGAGTCGTGGGACGCTGGGCAGGCCGGCGCGCTGCGCGAGGACCTGTAGCCATTCCGTCAGTCCCGGGTTGGTGGCGGGAGAAAGCGGGCGGGCGCGATAGAGGCGGAAGAGAAGTGCGGGAGCCATGCGCGGAGTGAGTGCGACCGCGACGACGAAGGCCCCCAGAGCGATCAGAATGCCGAAAAGTCCAGCGGTGATCCAACCGGTGAAGACGAGGAGGAGCCCGAGAGTCGCCACGACAATGATCGTGTGCAGCGTGTTCTCCCGCCGTCGCTCGTCGTGGATGTCACGTCGGATCGCCATTCGGAGGTGTCTCTGTGCCATGACCATCTTCCACCATACCAGGCGAAACGCAACGTCACGCGTCGGGCTTACCGGGGTCTCTGGGTGGCATGGCATGGAAGGATTTTCCGGATCTCCGCGGAGAAGATGGCTGCGGTGACCACATGGTGGCCGGTATCGAGAAGATCCCGACGGCCGACCTCAGAATGCGCGAATCGATCACCGCCCTGTCGGCAGATCCTTTCCTCAGCAGAGCTGAGTTCAGCTCAGCGCCCGCAGCACTGCTTGAATTTCTTGCCGCTGCCGCAGGGACAGGGCTCGTTGCGACCGACCTTGGGCACGGATCGCTTGATGGGCAGGCGGACCTTGGGCCGGTCATTCTCCTCTTCGTCCGTCCCCGGTCGGCTGGCGGTCACGCCGGGAGGCATGCCCGTGCTGCTGCTAGTGCTGGTCGCACCGCCACCCTGAAGCTGGAGCCCGGCGGGGACGGCATTGGGATCGGCTTCCCGCGCGTTCTCGTGCAAGTTGGCCAGAAACCTCTTGAATCCCTCGATGCTCGTCGTGCTGCGAAAGAGATTGGATAGGATCTCTGCCCGGATGTTGTCCATCAATTCGACGAAAATGGCGTAGGCCTCGTTCTTGTATTCGACGAGGGGATCTTTTTGCCCGTAAGAACGCAGTCTCACCGAATCGCGAAGTGAATCCATGGCGTAGAGATGCTCCTGCCAGAGACGGTCGACGGCGTTGAGCATGATGTGCCGTTCGAGCATGGACCGGCCCTCGGGATCCTCGTGCTCTGATTTGAGCGAGTAGGCTTCCCGCACTTTCTTGATCAGAAAGGCGTCGACCTCCTCCTTCGATTTGCCTTGGAAGTCGGATTCGTCTTTGATGCCGAGAGGGAAAGTGGAGTTCAGCCAGTTTAGCAGTCCTGTGAGATCGTCCCCGAGGGGCTCGCCCTCTTCGCTGACCGCTTCGGCCTCGAAGAACTCCTCCGTCTTGTTGGGGAGCGCGTCTTCGATGACCTCCAGAATGAGGGAGTGAGGTTCCTCCGCCTCGAGGACCTCGTTGCGGAAACCGTAAACGACGTCCCGCTGCTGGTTCATCACATTGTCATACTCGAGGATGTGTTTGCGGATCTGATAGTTGCGGGCCTCCACCCGCTTCTGGGCGGTCTCGACACTCTTGTTCAGCCATGGGTGGGCGAGTTCCTGTCCTTCCTCGAGGCCGAAGCGCTCCATCATTTTCGTCATGCGCTCCGAGGCGCCGAAATTCCGCATCAGATGATCCTCGAAGCTGATGAAGAAGATCGTTTGGCCGGGGTCTCCCTGGCGGGCGCAGCGTCCGCGCAGCTGGCGGTCGATCCGGCGCGACTCGTGACGTTCCGTGCCGAGAACCATGAGCCCTCCCAGATCGGCGATGCCTTCCCCGAGCTTGATGTCCGTTCCCCGGCCGGCCATGTTGGTGGACACGGTGACCGCGCCGCGCTGGCCGGCCCGAGTCACGATTTCGGCCTCGGCCCGGTGATGCTTGGCGTTAAGGACATTGTGAGGAATCTTGGCGCGCTTGAGAAGCCGGGCCACTTTTTCCGAGTTGTCGACGCTGGCCGTTCCCACGAGGATGGGCTGGCCCTCGGCGTGGGCTTCCTGGATGCGTTGAATGACCGCGTTGAGCTTCTCTCGCTCGGTCTTGTAGATGTGGTCGTTCTCGTCGTCGCGCCGGACCGGACGGTTGGTGGGAACGACCAAGAGATCGAGTCCGTAAATGTCGTGAAACTCGGCCGCCTCCGTCTCCGCGGTGCCGGTCATGCCGGAAAGTTTGTCGTAGAGCCGGAAGTAGTTTTGAATGGTGATGGTCGCGAGCGTCTGCGTTTCCCGATCGATCTTGACCCCTTCCTTGGCTTCCACGGCCTGGTGAAGACCGTCGCTCCAGCGGCGGCCGGGCATCTTGCGGCCCGTGTGTTCGTCGACGATGACGACCTTGTTTTCCTCCACGACGTACTCGCGGTCTTTTTCGTAAAGACAATAGGCCTTGAGCAGTTGGGCGATGTTGTGAATGCGCTCGCTCTGGAAATCGAGATCGCGCTGAATCATCTCCTTCTTGCGCGCCGCTTCCTCCTTGCTCAGGCTCTCGTCGCCATCGATCTCACTGAAGGCGCTGGCAATGTCGGTCAGGACGAAGGCGTCCGGATCGTCGGGGTTGAGAAAAGCGCGCCCCTTGTCGGAAAGGTCCGCGTCGTGCGTGCGCTCGTCGATGCTGTAGTAGAGTTCTTCTTTGAGAGCGAAGAGCGCCGTCTTTTGGGTGTCTTGATAGTAGCTCAGTTCGGTTTTCTCGAGGTTTCGGCGAACCTCGGGGTTTTCCATGAGGCGCATCAGGCCGCGGTTGCGCGGCTGGCTCAGTTTGACCTTGAAGAGACAGACGCCGGCCTCTTCAATTTCACCCTTTTCGATGAGCGCTTTGCCCTCGGAAATCAGTTCGTTGCAGAGGAGACCCTGCTTGCGCACCAGCTGTTCCACCAGCGGTTTGAAGCGATCGAACTGGTGAGTGGAAACCGTGACCGGGCCGCTGATGATGAGCGGCGTCCGGGCCTCGTCGATGAGCACCGAGTCGACCTCGTCGACGATGGCGAAGTAGTGTCCGCGCTGAACTTGTTCCTCCTTGGCCCGGGCCATGCCGTTGTCCCGCAGGTAGTCGAAGCCGAACTCGGCGTTGGTGCCAAAGGTGATGTCCCGGGCGTACATCTCCCGACGCACATGGGGTGGCTGGCTGTTCTGGATGCAGCCCACGGAGAGACCGAGGAACGCGTAGAGAAGCCCCATCCACTCGGAGTCGCGTTTGGCGAGGTAGTCGTTCACCGTCACCACGTGGACCCCGCGTCCGGTGAGGGCGTTGAGGTAGACGGGCAAGGTGGCGACCAGAGTTTTTCCTTCGCCCGTGGCCATCTCGGCGATGCTGCCGGAGTGGAGCGACATCCCGCCGATGAGCTGAACATCGAAGTGGATCATCTCCCAAGTCATGGGCTGATCGCACACGACGAATTCCGTTCCCATGAGTCGTCGAGCGGCGTTCTTGACCACGGCGAAGGCCTCGGGCAGGAGTTCCAGGAGAGCCGCCTGGAGTTCGTTGTAATCCTCGATGGCGGACAGGCGTTCTCGCCAAACGACCGTCTTTTCCTTGAGGGCCTCATCGGGGAGGCTTTGGAACTCCTCCTCCAGCTGATTGATCTTTTGAACAGTCGGCCACATCCGCTTGAGGATGCGTTGGTTCTTGGAGCCAATCAGTTTCTTCGTGATCCACTGGAACATGGTGAAAAGGGATAAAAATCTTGGGCTTTGGAAACAAGCCTCCCGCCTCATAGCGTGCCGGGGCGGCGCGTCAAGAGTGGACCCACGAAACTAAAGGTCAGGCCCTTAGGGGCGGAGGGCTCCGAAGGCCTGGTTTTCGAGGCGTTGAATCTGTTTCAGCCTCTCTTCGGCCGACGCTCCGGGAGCTTGCTTCGAACCCGTCGAGCCCTTTGATAGAGCATCCGAAGCGATGCCGCCCGGCACTAGCTGTTGGAGGAGTTTGAGCGGTGAAGGAGACGGCTCGGCTCCGGGGAGAGAACTGGAACTGGAAGCGGCTGGGATCCTTGACCCGGGTCCCGGGGCCCCGCTCATGGCCTGGATCGTCTTGAGAGCATCGAGCGTGGCCGGTCCTTTTGGGAAAGCGGTACTCGGGGCGCTCGGCGCATCGGTGACGGCTTTGGCGACGGCCTCCGTTTGCGTCGCCTCGGGTGTATAGGGGAGTTGCGCCAGCTTGGTCTCGCGCTGGTGAAGAAAGAGGAGACCGGCGGCGAGGGCGAGCAAACTCATCATTCCGGGTAGCGCGAAATGGAGCAGAAGAGGGCGTTTCCGTCGACGGGAGTCCACTGCGACAGCATGGGGGCGGAGCGAGAATTCGCCACTGGCGCCCCCGCCGAGGTGGCGAGCGTCGGCGGGTGAAGCAGGGTGGTTGATCGGGGATGGATGGGTCGGCGAGGACGGCGTCTCCATGACGAAAGTCAATTCAACCTGCCCGAGCCGAAGCCGGTCCCCGTGCGCCAGGTTCGTCAGATGGTCAACGCGCTGCCCGTTGACCGTGGTCTCGTGGGTTCCGGCCAAGTGCTCGAGGACGTAACCGCCCAGGAACGGATGCAGTTGTGCGTGACGAGGCGCCAGGCCTAGCCCCCGGCAGAAGGGGATGTCGACGCCCGGACCTTCCCCAAGAATCACCTTGCCGGGCCGGAGTGGAGTGGAAAAACCGCCTGCGACTAATCGAGCCATGGTTTGAATGGATATACAGATTACTATCCATAAAAACAATAATTATCAAGCTTATTGGGTCAATTTCTGCTTTTAAGGAGGCGGATTTTCTGGTGTTTCGGGAAGAAGGCCCGCCAACTTGAGCACGCTGACGATCGTTCCCAGTGCGTTGCCTTCGAGGCGATCGTTCACGTAGAGCACGGAGGGCCGGGCCGCCGCACGGGTGAGTTGACGCTCCACCAAACGAGCGGCCGCGCCTCGCGCGTCTTCGTCGGTGACCTGGACACTCTCGTAGGGACTGAACTCGTCGACGGCTTCCTGGTAGCGTCGGCCTGGCGTGAGGAGAAAACGGGCCCCAAAGAAATCGGCGGTCTGACTTCGGGGAAGCGTCATCTGAGCGCTCACGGGGGGCATCCGCTGCCATTGATTGTAGACGTGCGCCACTCCATGCCGCTCGAGCATTTCGAAATAGGGGTCGGCCAGGAAGTTCTGGTTGCGGATCTCGACGCCGTATTGCCAGTCGGTGGGCAACCGCCCGAAGAAGGCGTCGAGCGCCTCCACGAAATCCCGTCCTCGTTCGAAGTTGCGCGAATAAAACTGTGAGAACTCAAAGATGAGCACGCCGATCTTGGTCCGGTGTGCCTCGAGAGGTGCTAAAAAGGCATTTTGAAACAACTCGGCATTGAGGAAGTGGGGGTTCTCCTGGCTGGCCCGTTTCCCGTAACGGGGGAGTTTGGTGAAGTGTTTGATGGTGATCTCTTCAGTGACCTTGAAAGAGAACAGAAAATCGTCGGGAACCTGTTGAGTGATGGCTTCGATCGTCTTGGGCTGGGGGAATTGATAGTATCCTGCGTCGACGCAAACCGATTTGAAGACGGTCGCATACTCTTCCAAACAGCCGCGCTCAAAGCGCGACTTGGCGACCTTGCCGCGGTAGAGATAGCGTTCTTCGTCATACAGCTGGCCTAACCAGCCGGGGTATTTCCATGACGAGGTTCCGAGGTAGATTTGGCGCTTGGCCAGCGCCTCGATCGTCCCGGCCACGGTTTGGCGATCAAACACCATTGAGGGTGTAGTTCAAGTGAGGCATGTAGAGTTCCGGTTCGAGGAGGAAGGAATCGTGTCCCTTCTCCGAGTGCACCGTGATGTACATCTTGGGAACGCCGGCGGCCTGCAGTTCGGCGACGAGCGCCTGCTGTTGATCGGGGTAGAAGCAGACGTCGCTACTGATGCTGAAGACCAGGTAACGCTGATGACGACAGCGTTGGAAGATCTCTTTGAAGCTCTCGCCGCCCGCCTGTTTGAGAAGATCGAACTTCTGCCAGACATCGAGGATGCGCAGGTAGGTGTTGGCGTCGAAGCGGGTCACGAATTTGTTGCCCTGGTGCAGCATGTAGGACTCCAGAGGACTCTCCACTTTGTACCAGGAGAGTTGGTCGTCGGGGCGGACCACCTCGCGGCGCGCCCGTCGCTGGATGGTGCGCAGCGAGATGAAGGTCTTGTGGCTGATCATGCGAGCGAGGGCCAGGCCGCGGTCCGGCGTGCGCCCCTCGTAGTAGTCGCCGCCGTGGAAATCGGGATCGTTTTCAATGGCCAGGATCTGTTCCAGGACGAGGAGGTGTTGCAGATGGCTCACCTGGATGGCGGTGGCCACGGGAATGACGATACTCACTCGCTCCGGATAGCGCGTGGCCAGGTTCAGCGCCAGCAGGCCGCCGACCGAGTTGCCAATGACCGCGTGCAGGCGTTCGACTCCGAGGTGGTCTAACAAAGCCAGCTGGCTGTCGACGATGTCCGAGGCGTTGACCTGGGGAAACTGAGCGCCGTAGGGTTTGCCGTCCTCCGGGTTGGTGGAGGCCGGTCCCGTCGATCCGTAGCAGCCACCCAGGTAGTTCACGCAAACGACGCAGAAACGGTTGGTATCCACGGCTCGCTTGGGCCCAATGAAGGCGTCCCACCAGCCCTTCTGGCACTCGCCGGTCCAGAGAGGGCCGAGAATGCCGTCGGGGTCGGTATTGATCCCGGCAGCGTGCTGGCTGCCGGAGAGCGCGTGAAAGAGGAGGACCACGTTGTCCTTGGCGGCGTTCATCTCGCCGTAGATCTGGTAAGCGAGGGTGAAGCGGGGCAAAGTCATGCCGCCACTGAGCCGGAAGGGCTCAGGGTGCTCGAAGAATCTCGTCGTGACCTGTCCGAATCCGCTGCCCATGGGTCTCTCACCAAGTCTTGCTTGGGGCGGCTGGGCAACTGAAATGTTTGATTTCGACGGCGGGCTGCTGGCCCGGGTCGTCGCTCCAGACAAGGGAGGCGTTGAGCGGGCGCCGTGGGGGGGCGGTTGGGACCTCTGCGAGTGGGCCGGTTGAGCCGGATCGAGGCGAGCGTTTTTCCTTGCTCCGTGTCCGTGCCATCCGCTAGTTTCGTGCCTCTGTTACCCCGGCTCTTCAAAGGAGCATTTCTCTTCAGATGAGTGATAGTCTTCGCGGCTTATGGATCGTTGTCGTGGCTTTAAGCCTCTCCGGGCCGGGCGGTGTTGCCGGTAGGCGTGGAGAAAGAGGAGCGGGGGGAGTCGGTGCCATATGGCGGGGAGTTTTGGAAACGCGTTCTCTCCGACGAAGACGAGGGCGGCGTGAGTGCGGGAGCTGCGAATCCGGGACTGGGCACGCCGGTCGATTTGACGAGCGTGATCGAACGGGCATGCCATGCTTGGAAGGACCGCCGCGTGCGCGGAGCAGGCTACCGAGCCGCGCTGGTGTCCGGCGGCTTTCGACTCGACACCGAGGCGCCGCGATCGGTTGGCGCCGTGGTTCGGACGCATCTGCCGGACGAAGCCGTGCTGGATTCGGAATGGGTGATCGCGGGCAACGTTGCCCAGCGCGTGATCGGCGCGGAAAGTGGATTGATCGAGCATTTGGAAGCTCGCGGCGAGGGAATGGCGCTCACCTGGATTCTCCCGAGCGCTTTGCCAGGGGAGAGACGACACTTCCGTGTGGAGCTGGAAGTCGCCGGTTTGTCTCACACAGGCGGCACGGCCTCGGGACATCATTTCGCGGGGGCTGACGGATTGGCCCGCGTGAGGGTCGGTTCCGTGCTTTTGGTGGATACCGCCGGGAAGACCCGGGCAGTGGACACGCGCTATGACGAAAGGCTTGGGCGACTTGTGATCGAAATTCCGGAAAAGGTGTTAGGCCAGGCGGTCTACCCTCTGGCGATCGATCCGGCCATCGGACCGGAGTTCGGGATCGATGGGGCGGCGGGCGAACTGGCGCCGGCCGCGGCGCCGGAGGTGGCGACAAACGGTGAGAGTTATCTGGTCGTTTCCGAGGCGGAAGTCGTGGATGGTGTTCAGATTCTCCGTCAGATCCGGGGGACGCTGCTGTCCCGCGACGGCACGGTGATCAAGCACTTCAAAATAGGCGGTCTGGAGACGGTGGAATCTGGTTCGTATCGGGCGATCCTGCCAGCGGTCGCGAGCAACGGGACGGACTATCTGGTGGTGTGGTCCGACAATCGTTCCCGGCGTCCCTGCAACTGCCGCCCGCCTCCGGATGATCTCATGGGCGCTCGGGTCGATGGACGGGGTGCCGTGATGGACCCCGAGGGTTTCGTCATCACAAATGTCGACGAGCGGCATCTCTTCCCTGATGTGGCGTCGGACGGTCAGGATTATCTGGTGGTCTGGGAACACGGAGTCCCTGGCGAATTCACCAAGATACGCGCGAAGACGGTGGGAGCCGACGGGACGGTGTCGGACCCCTCCCAACCCGGCGTGGAGTTGGGTCTTTTGGGGACTCAAGTCCATCCCCGTGTCGCCTACACCCGTGGAATCTTCCTGGTGGTGTGGGGAATTGGGGCCAACTTTCCGGGAGCGATCTTGGTCGACCGCGCGGGAGACCCGATCGGGGAAGCGTTCGCCGTGGGGCCCGACCAGCGCAATCTCGCCTTTCCACAGGTCGGAGCCAATGGGAGTGGCTTTCTGGTGGTCTGGCGGCAACAGGTGCCGGGCGGGCAAGACGTCTACGGGACGCTCGTCTCTCCGGAGGGCGAGGTCGGTGTCCCGGAGGGGCGAGTGATCGGCGAGGACGTCGATTTCGTGGACAGTTCGATGGCGGTGAGCGGCAGCGGGGGCGGGTTTCTGGTCCAGTGGGTGGCTGGTGGCGTCCTGAGAGGGGCCTGCGTCCTGGCTAATGGGCAAGTGTCGGGCACGGAAGGGGAGATTCTGAGCTTGCCAGCGGTCACCAGGAAGGTGGTGTCGGCGCCACGATTGGACTCTGGTGGTCTGGAGCGATGTTCGCTATGCCGCCGACGGGATCCTATCGACTCTTTTTGTGGCGCTTCTCGACGACGAGAGTCGGCTGGAATCGCCCGGTGAGATTCCCATTGTCCTGACCCGCAATTCACAAATCCAGCCGGAGATCGCGAGCAACGGCGAGGATTTCCTCGTCGTCTGGGATGACGACCGGAACGAGGCGGGAGGGGCCAGTGACGTGTTGGGGGTGCGATTGGATTTGGAGGGGGACCCCCTGGATTTGGAGGCGCTTGCGATTGGCGCGGGACCGAGTCCTCAGGTGTTCGCGGGCGTGGCCAGTGATGGGACCGATTACCTGGTCGTGTGGGCGGACAACCGGAACCGAATGGAGCGGTTTCCCGGACAGCCGGAATTTGGCTTCATCGATGATTTCGACGTCTATGGTAGTCGTGTCAGGGCGTCCGACGGCACGGTGCTCGAGCCGGACGGGATTCCCATCGGCGCCGCGCCGAAGGATTAGGTGGGTCCGGCGGTGAGTGGTCATCCCGGTGGCTATTTCGTGGTGTGGCAGGATGGGCGAAACTCCCCACAGTTTGGGCGCGAAGACGACATATACGGCGCGCGCGTGTCTCTCGGGGGCGAGGTCCTCGACCCCGAGGGCCTTGCCGCCGGCGTGACGGAGGGGAGCACCGAGACCGCTCCTTTCGTGACGACGGACGGCGTGTCATTTCTCGTGACCTCAGCGATTCCGTAAGATAGGCGGCTGAGGCGGCTCAAGCCCTGTATTTTTGGGTAATTCGGATCGGCAGCGCCCATTTTTGACCCCATGGCAAATTCGCATTCGTTATTTCATCTTTTTTAAGCTTGTTTCTGTAATAGTCTTATATTACAGTGCGCTGAACGAGCCGACCTTCATGCCAAGCAGAAACTCCCTGCCCCCCACCGAACGCCAGATTCGCAGCCGCCTCCGCCAGCTCCTCGACCAGGCCGAAGGCTTCCTTCACGGCTCGCCCATCGAACTCTCTCGTAAATGCGGCAAGCCCACTTGCCGTTGCGCTTCCGACGACTCCTTGCGCCATCGCTCCTTGCGCCATCGCTCCTTGGCCATCGGTCAGACTCGCAAGGGCAAGCCCACCATGCTGCACGTCCCCAGACCGTTGGAAGCTCAGGCGAGACGCTGGATCGATGATTTCCAGAAAGCGAATGCTCTGCTGGAAGCCCTCGACGAGCAGGGGCGCCTCCGACTCGAGGAGGCAAAAACCAAGGCCAGAGCGGCGAGTAGCTCCGCCAAGAAGAAGGGCAAGACCGGTAAGAAATCAGCCGGCAAAGCCAAGTCCGGGCGCAATTCTCCACCAAAAAAGAAGCGACCATTCTCACGCGACTACTAACTTACGCGGACAAGATTTTCAGCCTCTGCCAACAGTGGAGGCTGCGGGTGCGTGACTCTCGTCCCAAACCACAGATTCCCACTCGAGTTTTCCCGGCAGCATTCTTCGCCATGTTCTGCTGCCGGTTACCAAGCTTCAACGAACTCGAGCAACACCGGAACAAGAGCAGCTGGACCCGTTGGCTCGGTAATCACCGTTTGCCCAGCGCCGACGAACTGGCGTATGTCTCCGAGCGCATCGAGCCTGACAGTGTGCGAGGGTGTCTCGGACACATTTACTTCTGCCTCAAACGCAACAAAATCCTTGCCCCACAGCGCGGTTGGATGCTTGCCGCCGTCGATGGTCACGAAACTCACTGTAGCTACAAACGTTGTTGTCCAAAGTGTCTCCAACGCCGGATCGCCGTCGGAGACGAGGTCAAAACACAGTTCTACCACCGCTTGGTTGCGTTTCAGATTATCTGTGAGGATTTTCAATTGCTTCTCGACGTGGAAATGCTTGAGCCTGGTGAAGACGGAGATCCTGGAGACGACGAAGTCGCTGCGGCTATACGGCTGATAACTCACGTCCTTAAGGACCACCCACGCTGCTTTGACGTGCTCACTGCCGATGCGCTCTACCTGCGTCCCTCCGTGATCAATCTTCTTGAAGACCACGGCAAATACCTTGTTGCCGTACTCAAGGATAATCAGCCTGAGCTATTGTCCGAAGCCCGCACGCTCCTGCCCCTTGAGGAGCAAGAGCCAGAATCATTTGAGACTCCGGCTGCACCGGGCAAGCCCGCGCGGCACGTTCATTTACAAGAGGCTGAGGGCTTCTGCACTGAATCCATTCACACTCCTCTTCGCGTTGTTCATTCCCATGAGACTGGCATCCGTCGCGAGCGCGTCGCTGGGGATTGGGTCGAGACTCCCATCGATAGCCACTGGTGGTGGGCGACGACCATGCCCCGCTCAATGGCCGATGCCAAGACCATCTTCCATTTCGGGCACGACCGTTGGAAGGTCGAAAACGAAGGCTTTAACGAACTCTGCTCCCGCTGGCATTCCGGTCATTGCTATCACCATCATCCCAATTCCATTCTCGTTCTGTGGCTGATCATGTTCATGGCCCACGCCGTGTTCCACTGCTTCCACAAGCGCAACTTGAAGCCAGAGATACGCCGTGGACACACGGCCATCTATTTTGCCCGTCAAATCGCCGCCACCGGCTCCGGGCTGAGGAACGCCCGCCCCGCGCTCTCGGTAACCTTGGGTTCACGTCCGCCATCGGAGCGGTCTGGCTTCCTGTTGCCTATTGCCAACAGGGGGATCCATTTCGCGGCTCGAGCCCTCCGAAATTCGCCCGAGAACCGCCACACGAAACTGTTCGCCCTCTTAGCGCCAGCTTCAACACGCTCAACACCCACCAATTCAGGCCATTACGACTCTTTCCGACGCCGTCTTACGGAATCGCTGGGGGATGGAATTGCCGTTTGCCTTCGGGTGGGTGTTGACGTTAAGCTGGCGGGGATGTCCGAAGCCTCCTCCGATTCCGGGAGCGCCCGTCCGCGGGGTTGCCTCTCCCGCTTGTGCATCTTTGGCGCCGTGGGCTTTTTTCTCGTCGTGTTGACGGCCATTTTGGGACTGTTCAACCTCGGAGGGGCACGGCAAGACGGCGTGGGAGAGCTTCAAGGCGGAATGGGCGGCCAAGGGCGAGTCGATGGATTGGCGCGCCGCCATCCCGCCGGAAGTGCCGGATCCTGAAAATTTTGTGAAGCATCCGGTCTTCGATGACCTTGTGGCGCTTGAGGAAAAGCTCGGTCCGTCCGCGCTTTTCGAAGGGGCTCCGGGGAAGCCAGGTGCGGATTCCTGGCTGTTAGGTGTCCCGGCCACATTCTCGGAGCTCTTCGACGCTGGGGGAGATCCCCTGGAGGAAGAGGCGGCGCGATCGCTCGTGCGTGCGTTTCTCGACGAACGTGAGGACGTGTTGGCTCAGCTGGCGGAGGCGGCGCGGCGCCCCCGGTGCCGTTTCCTCTTCGACTACGAAAGGGGCGGATTTTTCGGTGAAGATCCCTCCAATCTTGCGCTGGTTTGCCGTCGGGGCGCCTCGTTTTTCACCTGGCGCGGCCTGGAGGCTCTCCACCGAGGCGCCGCTCATCAAGCCTGGCTGGACTGGGAATCCGCCCATCACCTGGGTCGACATGTCAGTCGAGGACCGGGGCTGCTCTATGCCATGGTGGGCCATTGCGTGAGCATGCAATTGCTATGGGAGGGTTTGAGAATGCGCCGGTTCGAGACGTTTCAGCTGGAACGAATGGATGATTGGCTGGCGCATAGGCGCCTCGACCAAGCGCTTCTTCGCCAGCTCCGGGAGGAACGCGCGGGTGTCGTCTTTCTGGTTGAGGAGTGTCTCATCGGGGGACGCCCCTTGTCCGCAGGCTTTGCGGATCCCTTCGTGGGCCTGGGAGATCTCCAGCGATGGAGGCTGAGCGGGTGGCTCTACCGGAACTTGATCCGGTACTGTCATTGGATGCAGGAGTACGCTCTCGCCCTGGAAGGAGTGCCCGTCTCGCGGATCGAACTGAGTGCCCTGGAGGGATTGGACGACGCGGTCGAACAGAGCCGGTGGTTTGGAAGAACCGGTCTTCCCGATCCCAGGTCTGCCCTGACGGTCGTGGTGGTGCCGGCCTTCGGTGGAGTGATCCGGATGTTCTTGAGGGAACAAGTTTACCTCGATCTGGCTCGGCTCGCCATGGCCAATGAGAGGCGCCGGCTGCGGCTGGGCGCCTTCGCGGAAACCCTGGAGGATCTTCGCGCCGACTGGCGAGGCGGCGAATTCCCGCGCGACCGGATCTCGAAGGGATCCTATCGCTATCGGCTGGAAACGGGTGAATGGCCGGTGATCTATGGAGTTGGATTCTAATGGGGTCGATGATGGCGGCCTGGTGGCGGAATCGCTGGAGGATGGGGATTGGGTCTGGCATTATCGCCCCGCTTCCGAGTCCCCAGTGGTGCCCTGAGCCATGGAACCGACCGGGTGAAGTGGTGGCCCGCCCTGGAGAAGGAAAGGGAAAAACGGGGAGCCATGGCCAAGCCGGCCCTTTTTTCTGCTTGGCCATGGCTCGGGCTTGTCGGAAGGGTGCATTGTGGATTCTCGGAAATGGCAAGCACTTCGGATCGGGGCTTGGGTGATTCTCGTTCTCGTGGGCGTCCTCGTTTTCCCCGCGGCCTGTCGTCGCGACTCGGAAAAAGAGCGCCGCGAGGAAATGGTGGACGTGGTGGCGCGTCGCGCCGAGCAACTCCTTCAGGATCAGCAGCAAAACGATCAGCGTATCTGGCTGCATGAAATCGAGGCCCTGGGGCATGAGGCGGGCTTCTGGATTTTGGTGGACCGGTTGCGTTACTCCCGGGATCGGTGGGCGGTTCTCAAAACGATCGCCTTTGATTCTTTGAATTTCCAGCAGCCGGGACGAGCGGCGCCCTTGCCCTGGGGTGTCGAGGAACGGCTTCTCGGTGGCGGGTGGACTCGCTGGGATGTCCACTCCTGGCGACAGTGGATCGACGAACTGAGCGAGGCGGGATGGTCGATCGATTATTTTTCTTTGCGTTTGAAATCGTTTTCGCCGCCGACCCCCGCCTCTGATGGGGTGGCGGCGGGAGTGGCGGCCCTCGAAGTCCACGCCAAAAGGACGCTGAAGGGCGAGGAACCCGCCGCGAAGGTCGAACATCATACATTGACCGGAGAAATCACGATGAGCTGGGGGCGTCCGCGGACGAGTGAGGAGAGGATCGGGCCCCTCGTGGGGCTTTCGGTTGAAGATCTGCGGTGGCGGCGTTCCGAAGGTGAACAGGGTTTTCGGGAGGTCCGCCGTTACGCGGTGGGAATGCCGGAAAACCGGGAGCCGGTGAGAATCACCCCGATGCTGTTGCGCGACCTGGATGGTGACCGTCGGCCGGAAATCATCCTCGGGGGGGTGAACCTCCTCTTGCGAAACGAGGGCAACTTTCAATTTCGGGATGAAAAATTGTTAGGAGAAGACGTCCATCTCAGCCGTGTGGCGGCCTTGGCTGATTTCAGCGGTGATGGTCAGGAGGATCTCTTGGGAATCATGTCAGATGGATTTCCCATTCTGGTGGAAGGTGGCGCGGGCGGAACGATGACCCATCAGTCGCGACGTCCGTGGACGGAGCGGGTGCCGTTTCCGAGCAGTCTGGCGGTGGGAGACGTGGACGGGGATGGAGATCTCGATGTCTGGATCGCTCAGCGTCGTCCGACCTATCACGGCGGGGCGGTGCCCGAATCTCTCACCGATGCTCGTGATGGCTTCCCCTCCCGGCTCTATCAAAACGACGGAAGCGGATCCTTCCGTGAGATCACTGGCGAAGCGAATCTGGAGGCTTTGCGGTTGCGGCGAAACCGGGCCGCGGGGTTTTTGGATTTCGATGGCGATGGAGATCTCGACCTCTTGGCGGCCAGCGACTACGCGGGCCTGGAACTCCACATGAACGATGGAAGGGGCGTTTTCACCAACGTGACGGACGAGACCTTCGGGCAGTGGCGCCTGTTCGGCCTGAGCGCGGCGGTCGGAAAATTCGACATGGATGAGCAGCTCGATGTATTCGTGGGCGGTCGCTGGTCGACCGCGATGCACCGGATCAACGATCTTCAGCTGGAACGCGCAGATTTCCCGGATCTCCGTACCAATGCCTTGCAGATGGCCTCCGGGAATCAGCTGTTTCTTTCGCAGCGGGACTACGAAACGGGACCGTTCAATCCTGAGGCGAAGAACACGGGTTGGACCAATGGCGTGTCGGCCGCTGATTTCGACAACGATGGCGATGACGACCTCTATCTGTCCACCGGGCACATGACGGGCCGCTCCGTGGCGGAGTTCGACAGCCAATTTTGGCGCCATGATGTCTTCCTTTCGGACGGCGTGTCGCGGGAGGTCTTGGAAACTTATTTCCGCTCGGAATCCTTGACGCCGCGGCTCACCCAATTGCGAAAGGGCGAGATCTCCTGGTACGGTTATGAGCCCAATCGTCTCCAGGTGAATGGAGATCGTGGCTTCGTGGACTTGGGCTACTTGCACGGCGTGGCTCTGAGCCAGGATTCGCCGGTGGCGGTGGTGGCGGACCTCAATCTGGACGGGCGTCAAGATTTGGTGACGGTGGTTCAGCGAACCTTTGTCCAGCAAGATCGTCTGGCGGTGGAACAGAGCCTGGTCGTGTTCGAGAATGTCTTGCCGGACAGTGGACACTGGTTAGGCGTGCATCTGGCTCCCAACGCGCCGGGATACCGGGAGGCCGGCGCCCTTGTGAGCGTTCACGGCGCCTTCGGAACGCGGGAAAAGCCGATCTGGCTGGAATTGGCGGGCAACGCGCAGGGACCGTCTTGTGCACTCTTCGGCCTGGGTAAACATGACGCGGTGAATCACCTGGTCGTGCGATGGTCCAACGGCCACCAACAGGTCATCGTGGCTCCCGAGATCGATCGCTATCATGTGGTCGCTCCCGCGCTCGATTTCACGCCCGTGCCGGAACCCGAACCCGTGCAAGAAACCGACGGCGAATTGACGACCGATCCGGATCCGGATTCGGAAACGGATGCGCAGGCGGAATAGCGGGACCCCGCGAGTCCGTCCGGAGGCTCCCTCAGCATCCGAGCGAGGCAGGCCAAGGCACCCCCGGACTGCTGTGGGGTCTACGGGTCGACCGGCAGGCCGACCGCGTTGCCGAGAAAGGCCCATCGGTCGGCGACTTCCTCGATCACCTTGGCGGTTGGTTTCCCCGCGCCGTGCCCGGCCTTGGTCTCGATGCGCAGGATGATGGGCGCCTCGCCGCCCTGGGCGTGCTGCAATGCCGCGCCATATTTGAAGCTGTGGGCGGGAAAGACGCGGTCATCGTGGTCGGCCGTGGTGATCAAGGTGGGGGGGGTAATGAGTTCCTTTCTTGACGTTGTGATAAGGTGAGTAAGAGAGAAGGTTCTTGAAGTCGGGCTCCTTTTCCACGTCGCCGTATTCGTCCTGCCAGGCCCAGCCGATGGTGAATTTGTGAAAGCGAAGCATGTCCTGGACGCCCACTGCCGTCCAGCAGGCGCCGAAGAGTTCAGCGATTCCGTAAGACGGCGTCGGAAAGAGTCGTAATGGCCTGAATTGGTGGGTGTTGAGCGTGTTGAAGCTGGCGCTAGGAGGGCGAACAGTTTCGTGTGGCGGTTCTCGGGCGAATTTCGGAGGGCTCGAGCCGCGAAATGGATCCCCCTGTCGGCAATAGGCAACAGGGAGCCAGACCGCTCCGATGGCGGACGCGAACCCAAGGTTACCGAGAGCGCGGGGCGGGCGTTCCTCAGCCCGGAGCCGGTGGCGGCCACCATCGATCCTCTCGCATGGAGGCGGCGATTTGACGGGCAAAATAGATGGCCGTGTGTCCACGGCGTATCTCTGGCTTCAAGTTGCGCTTGTGGAAGCAGTGGAACACGGCGTGGGCCACGAACATGATCAGCCACAGAACGAGAATGGAATTGGGATGATGATGATAGCAATGACCGGAATGCCAGCGGGAGCAGAGTTCGTTAAAGCCTTCGTTTTCGACCTTCCAACGGTCGTGCCCGAAATGGAAGATGGTCTTGGCATCGGCCATTGAGCGGGGCATGGTCGTCGCCCACCACCAGTGGCTATCGATGGGAGTCTCGACCCAATCCCCAGCGACGCGCTCGCGACGGATGCCAGTCTCATGGGAATGAACAACGCGAAGAGGAGTGTGAATGGATTCAGTGCAGAAGCCCTCAGCCTCTTGTAAATGAACGTGCCGCGCGGGCTTGCCCGGTGCAGCCGGAGTCTCAAATGATTCTGGCTCTTGCTCCTCAAGGGGCAGGAGCGTGCGGGCTTCGGACAATAGCTCAGGCTGATTATCCTTGAGTACGGCAACAAGGTATTTGCCGTGGTCTTCAAGAAGATTGATCACGGAGGGACGCAGGTAGAGCGCATCGGCAGTGAGCACGTCAAAGCAGCGTGGGTGGTCCTTAAGGACGCGAGTTATCAGCCGTATAGCCGCAGCGACTTCGTCGTCTCCAGGATCTCCGTCTTCACCAGGCTCAAGCATTTCCACGTCGAGAAGCAATTGAAAATCCTCACAGATAATCTGAAACGCGACCAAGCGGTGGTAGAACTGTGTTTTGACCTCGTCTCCGACGGCGATCCGGCGTTGGAGACACGTTGGACAACAACGTTTGTAGCTACAGTGAGTTTCGTGACCATCGACGGCGGCAAGCATCCAACCGCGCTGTGGGGCAAGGATTTTGTTGCGTTTGAGGCAGAAGTAAATGTGTCCGAGACACCCTCGCACACTGTCAGGCTCGATGCGCTCGGAGACATACGCCAGTTCGTCGGCGCTGGGCAAACGGTGATTACCGAGCCAACGGGTCCAGCTGCTCTTGTTCCGGTGTTGCTCGAGTTCGTTGAAGCTTGGTAACCGGCAGCAGAACATGGCGAAGAATGCTGCCGGGAAAACTCGAGTGGGAATCTGTGGTTTGGGACGAGAGTCACGCACCCGCAGCCTCCACTGTTGGCGGAGGCTGAAAATCTTGTCCGAGTAAGTTAGTAGTCGCGTGAGAATGGTCGCTTCTTTTTTGGTGGAGAATTGCGCCCGGACTTGGCTTTGCCGGCTGATTTCTTACCGGTCTTGCCTTTCTTCTTGGCGGAGCTACTCGCCGCTCTGGCCTTGGTTTTTGCCTCCTCGAGTCGGAGGCGCCCCGCTCGTCGAGGGCTTCCAGCAGAGCATTCGCCTTCTGGAAATCATCGATCCAGCGTCTCGCCTGAGCTTCCAACGGTCTGGGGACGTGCAGCATGGTGGTCTTGCCCTTGCGAGTCTGACCGATGGCCAAGGAGCGATGGCGCAAGGAGTCGTCGGAAGCGCAACGGCAAGTGGGCTTGCCGCATTTACGAGAGAGTTCGATGGGCGAGCCGTGAAGGAAGCCTTCGGCCTGGTCGAGGAGCTGGCGGAGGCGGCTGCGAATCTGGCGTTCGGTGGGGGGCAGGGAGTTTCTGCTTGGCATGAAGGTCGGCTCGTTCGGCGCACTGTAATATAAGACTATTACAGAAACAAGCTTAAAAAAGATGAAATAACGAATGCGAATTTGCCATGGGGTCAAAAATGGGCGCCGCCGATCCGAATTACCCAAAAATACAGGGCTTGAGCCGCCTCAGCCGCCTATCTTACGGAATCGCTGCGAAGAGTTCCGGCCGCTGATTCATGCAGGCGGCGGTGAGAAGACCGCCGCTGCTGCTGCCTCCGATGGAGAGGTGGTAACTGATTAGCGCTCCTAACCAGCAAACGCCACAGGCATCTCATGCAAGGGTACGCTCGCCTGCGATGATTTTGGCAAGCGACTTGAATACGGAACTCGCTCCTCGCAGCGAGAGAGTCGAGAGCACACTCTCGAATGCCGCGTAGGCATTGGCTCCCCGCTCCGTCTTGGAACATTGCGACACCTTGCGGGCGACGATCGCCGGCCTGAGCATCCGCTCGGCGATGTTGTTGGTCGGCTCTACCTCCGGATCCTCCAGGAACATCGTTAAATTCCCTTGGTCAAAGTGCCGGCCAAGCTCATTGCGCATGCGTTGGTTGTCGGGATCTTTGAGCGTCCGGTCCCGCAGGTAATGATCGAGTTCATAGATCTTTTTCAAGCTCTCTTCCTCGTATTGGTTTAAAGTCGACTCGCCGTTGTGGTACTGCTGCCAAAGCCTCAGACACTGTCGGAGCGAATTCTTCAGTCCCTCGCAGAAATTTCGTGCCCGCCCTCGCTTCTTCTCCAGAACTTCAGAGAGATTCTTCACAATATGGCTCATGCACTTGTCGCCATGCGGAAGGGACGGCTGTGGGATTTAACAAGAAGAAAAAAAGCGAGCGCAGTTATTATCCACTGCTCGCGACGATCGCTCAAACCGGACAAATCTTCGACTTCCTTCATCGAAGTGGCAACGTCCATGACTCCAATGGCGCAGTGGAGTTCCTCCGTTCCTGCGTGGAGAAGATTCGCAAGGTGCTGCCTGATGTGCAGATCGAGTTGCGCGCCGACAGCGCGTTTTTCAGCGATCAGATGGTTTCAGAGGCAAAGACCCTGGGCCTGGAATATACGTTCTCGGTGCCTTTCGAGCGGCTCGTGGAACTCAAGGGCATCATCGAGAAGCGCCGTCGCTGGTCCCGAACCCGAGGCGGAGAGGGAAAAACTCATCACTTCGAAATCCGCTGGAAGCCAAAAAGTTGGGCGCGCAAAGCGCGCATTTTGTGCATTCGAACCATGAGGCGCACTCAGCGCAAAGGATCGCTCCAACTGGATCTTTTCGAACCAGTCGAGGAGAACTATGAATACGAGGCGATCATCACCAACAAGACAAACACGGCCGCTCATGTGGTGAAATTTCATGAAGGGCGTGGCTCTCAGGAGAAGATTTTTGGCGAAGCCAAGAGCCAGGCCCAGATGGACTATATTCCGGCCAAGCGACGTGCCGCCAACGAAGCTTTCCTTTTGGCCAGTATCCTCACCCACAATCTCACACGCGAAATGCAGATGCGATCTGCGGAGCGGTCACGCAAATCGTCCCCCAAAAGGGCTGCGGAGTGGATCTTTGAAGGACTCGGCACGATTCGCCGCAAAATCATCCAGCGTGCCGGACGTCGGATTCGCCCTCAAGGTCGACTCACATTGACACTCGGAGACAATCAGGCCGTCGAAGAAGAAATCGCCTACTACATGATGGCCTGACTGGCCATTTTATGAAACGCTGGGGGTAACTCGTCTTGCCCCCCGTTCGCCATCCCGTATCATCCGTGTTGACGTCATCGGATGGCTGGATGGCTGCTTTGATTCGCTCCGCTTCTTGGCTGATCGCTCCATCGCCGTTTCCCAATTTCAGGGCGTCTTGTGTCAGGGCGCTCTGGCTGAGATCAATGCCGCAAATCTCGCGAACAATCGGAGGAATTTTGCGTAGAGTCACCCCGAAGTGATAGTGCAGAGCCAGTCCAAACGACCGAACCCTGGGACCCACACGGTGAGCGGTGGCCCCGTGTGGGTCGAGCGGCAAGTCCCGGTGAGTTCCTCTCGCGCAGTAGCCACAACTGCATTCTTCGACTTCCACTTTCCAGATCGATATGTCTCGGGCAATCTTTTCCGGCACATCGACCGTGCTTGCCGTCTCCAGACGAGTTCCAAGCCTGCCTCCGCATCGAGGACAATTTGACGACCGCCCCTTGGGCAATCGGGCTTCCATGCTTCGAACATTGTCATCCGGCCCAATCTCCGGTTCCTCCCGCCGCCGGAAGGACCCTTGGCCCGGCTTGCGTCCCGGTCTTTTCGGGTTGGCCTCGGGTTTTCCCTTCGAGAACGGAGCCGCCGATCTGTTCTGCTTGCGCTTCAACTCATCCAATTCTTTGCGCAGTCTTCGATCTTCCTCGCGAAGCTTGAGATTCTCCGCCTCCAACTGAGCAAACCGCTCCCGTAGATCGCGGACGAGCCGGATCAGTTCTCTCGTGAGGAGCGATTCAAGAGAATCGGACGACATCAATGGTTAAGACGTCTTAATTATCGAAGCTGTCAAGAGCTTGTTAGATGCGCTAATCAGTTACGTGGAACAGAAATGACCGGAAGTTGTGGATGAGGGCGGTCGGGGCATCATGAAGAGTTCAACCATTTACCAAAACAACTGAACTCCAATGAAAACCACCAACCACCCCACCGAATCAGCATCTATCCTTGGCCAGGAAGGAGCAAGCACCGTCTGCCAGAACGCCCTTGAGGCCACCCTGCGACAAGGAGCCCAAATGCTTCTTCAGGCCGCCATCGACAACGAAGTCTCCGACTACATTCAAGCCCATCAACATCAGCGTGATGACCAGGGTCATCGCCAAGTCGTCCGCAACGGCCACCTTCCTGAAGCGGCAACTTCAGACTGGAATAGGGAACGTTCCTGTTCGGCAGCCCAGGATCAATGATCGCCGATCAGGCCAGCGGTTCACCAGCGCCATCCTTCCGCCGTACCTACGCCGAGTCGCTTCACTAGACAACCTCATCCCAGCACTCTACCTGCGAGGAATCTCAACCTCCGAGATGAGTCGGGCCTTAGAGCCAATGCCTTTAGGGAAAGATCCAAAATATTTTAGATAAATTTTGCATTTTACCATAATAGTTATAATTGGGGTGGATGCCTCACTCCCATCCCAATCAAGTTAGCGGTTTCCTTGGTCAGTTCGAACATTTTTTCGGATTCGTTCGCGATCGCTTCGAACGCTTGCAGAACCCAGGCCGCGGCTCCAACCCCAAGCTGCCGGCCTGGGATCTTCTCGCCTCCCTGGTCTATCACGTGATCAGTGATGCTGGCCATTTCTCGGCCCATGTGTTCCAGTTGTTCGAGGTGGTGATCAAGGATAGTTCGCTCTCGGAACGGCGCCAGAGGATGGGGCTTGAGCCATTCGCTTGGCTCATGAAGCAGGTGTTAAAGCCCCTCGCCGATGGGCGCGTACACAAGGGATGTTTCTACAAGGGGCTGCGCCTGTGCGGGATCGATGGCTCGAAATGGAGCGTCACGAACACGCCGCAGGTTCTGGCTGCCATGAGCAAGGCGGCCTCCAGGAGAATGACCGCCGCCTTTGCGAAAAGCCTCTTCAGCAGAATCTGTGGGTGCCCAGGCGGCGCGATTCACCTAGAATCCTGACCAGCAACAAGTTATATCCAATCTTAATGGGCATCAAAGTTGTGGCAACAAGCCAGCTGCCCATCCAAACCTCGGATTTGCGAGGACAACGCTTGCGCCGGGGCTGCCCCTGGTAGGGCTCAGCCCATGAAACAAGTAGTTTCAGCAGTTCTGGGGTCCAGGGGCAGCGGGACCCGGCGTCCAGCGTTCCCGGAGCAAATCCGGAATTTCACCCACAGATTCTGCTGAAGACCCTGCGAAAATAGAGATGTGCGCGCTCGTGGAGGAGAAATGACCGGAAGTTGTGGATGAGGGCGGTCGGAACACCATTCGAAGTTCGATCATGGGTTAGGCAGCGGTTTGCTGCTCGATGCCGTCCACGAAGATGATTCCTTGCACGACTTTGTCAAGTTGACGATATCCGTTCAGTTGACGCCAGCCTTTCTCGGCTTCCAGGCCGAGCTTGTAGACCATTGAAAGGGTTGCTTTCCTCGATCCGCACCCTTTGGTTTGTCGAGTCCGATGGCGGACCGTGGCAAACGTCGACTCAATCGGGTTTGTCGTCCGGATGTGTCTCCAGTGCTCGGCTGGAAAATCGTAGAACGTTAGTAGAGTTTCCTTGTCTTTCTTCAGGCAGGCGCACGCTTTCGGATACTTGGCTTCGTAGAGCGTGAAGAACTCGTCATAGGCCTCCAAGGCGGCCTTCTTTGTTTCCGCCATGTAGATTTCATGGATGCGTTCCTTGGCAAGGGGCTGCGCTTTCTTCGGCAGCTTGTCGAGGATGTTGGCTGTCTTGTGCACCCAACATCGTTGCTGTTTGCTTGTCGGATATTCCTCTTCCAAGGCGCTCCAGAACCCGAGAGCTCCATCGGCGATACTCAGTTTCGGAGGGATCTTCAATCCTCGTTTCTCGAGGTCTCTGAGCACATTTTTCCAGGACAGTTTGCTCTCTCGTTCTCCATCGCTGATGGTTACCAATTCCTTGGTTCCATCGGGTAAGGAGCCGACGATTACGAGAACACATGGGCGGTCGTCATTGAGCCTGACATGGAAGTAGATCCCGTCGGCCCAGAGATAGACGTATTCCTTGTCGCTGAGGTCACGCTCGCTCCATTGCTCGCGTTCTTTCTCCCATTGCTCTTCCTCGTCGAACGATGTTGGCTGCAGAAAGACCCGATGCGTTCTCACCGAGGATCGGCTCTAAGGCTCGACTCATCTCGGAGGTTGAGATTCCTCGCAGGTAGAGTGCCGGGATGAGGTTGTCCAGTGAAGCGACTCGGCGTAGGTACGGCGGAAGGATGGCGCTGGTGAACCGCTGGCCTGATCGGCGATCATTGATCCTGGGCTGCCGAACAGAAACGTTTCCTATTCCAGTCTGAAGTTGTCGCTGAGGAAGATGGCCGTTGCGAACGACTTGGCGATGACCCTGGTCATCACGCTGATGTTGATGGGCTTGAATGTAGTCGGAGACTTCGTTGTCGATGGCGGCCTGAAGAAGCACTTGGGCTCCTTGTCGCAGGGTGGCCTCAAGGGCGTTCTGGCAGACGGTGCTTGCTCCTTCCTGGCCGAGGATAGATGCGGATTCGGTGGGGTGGTTGGTGGTTTTCATTGGAGTTCAGTTGTTTTGGTAAATGGTTGAACTCTTCATGATGCCCCGACCGCCCTCATCCACAACTTCCGGTCATTTCTCCCACCAGAGGGCGGGAGCGTGGAGGCCAAGGAAAGGTCTGACTCACTCCTTGAAAAATTTGTATTATTCCTAGATGCCTGATGAGGAAGTTGAGGGAATCCGACGCCTTGAGTTTCTGCCGATGGGAAATTCAACAGAGGCTTCTT